>NZ_SWBO01000003.1 GCF_005116475.1 Pedobacter cryotolerans
CATTTACGGCGCTTTAGCCTCAAAAAACAGGGCTTTCCACGCAATGGAAAATCACGAACTGAAACCTCCTCAAAAAAACCTTTAGAAAGTAGCTTCTCACCAACAAATTCTTGGGGATGGATATTCTTTTCAATGAGATAAATATAAGTGGAGCCATTAACCGTTTATACTTTATCAAAATCAAAGTAGTCGCTAAGCCCTTGGGGAAGTATTAAGGAAAGTAGTGCTGAATTCAAAAGTCAAGTGTTTCAGGCAAAATTAATTAAATTTTATTCCTCCCCAACTTTTACGCTTGGTCCACTTTTACGCTTGGTCCGTTAATTCCAGAAATATGGCAAATCCTAGAATATCAAAAACCCCTCAAAACCAAAAAACCTTCAACTTTCGTTAAAGGTTTTTTAATTTTCTGTAGCCCGTAGGGGAATCGAACCCCTGTTTCCAGAATGAAAATCTGGCGTCCTCACCCCTAGACGAACGGGCCAAATCCAGTTAACAGTTTGGAGTTTTCAGCTTGCAGTTAAAAACTGGTTACTGAGAATTGTCAACTGACTTGGTAGCGGGAACCAGACTCGAACTGATGACCTTCGGGTTATGAGCCCGACGAGCTACCAACTGCTCCATCCCGCACTATATATTTTTTAAGAGTGTATTCTCTTTAGAGTTATTCAAGCCCCACGAGCGTACTCCCGAAACTTCGGGGCTCCACCCCCGCAATTAATGTGTTTTTATAAGGAACACCATCCTTTCATCAGCCACTGCTGATAAAAAAACCGCCATGGTAAGCGGTCTTCGTAGCCCGTAGGGGAATCGAACCCCTGTTTCCAGAATGAAAATCTGGCGTCCTCACCCCTAGACGAACGGGCCAAATCCAGTTAGCAGTTTGGAGTTTTCAGCTTCCAGTTAAAAACTGTTTACTGAGAACTGTCAACTGACTTGGTAGCGGGGACCAGACTCGAACTGATGACCTTCGGGTTATGAGCCCGACGAGCTACCAACTGCTCCACCCCGCACTATATATTTTTTAAGAGTTTATATCTCTTTGGGTTATTCAAGCCCCACGAGCGTACTCCCGAAACTTCGGGGCTCCACCCCGCACTATATATTTTTTAAGAGTGTATTCTCTTTGGGTTATTCAAGCCCGACGAGCGTACTCCCGAAACTTCGGGACTCCACCCCGCACTATCTACAACTCGAGACGCTAGGTTAAATGGTGTTAAGCCTTGCTCCGAATTGGAATGCAAAGATATAATTCGTTTCTTTGCAGAACAAATTTATTTCAAAAAATATTTATATGTCGCATAAAGCAGGTTTTGTAAGCATTATTGGTAAGCCAAACGTGGGTAAATCTACCTTAATGAACGCTCTAGTGGGCGAAAAACTTTCCATCATCACGCCAAAAGCGCAAACTACTCGTCACCGTATTTTAGGAATTGTGAATGAAGATGACTTCCAAATTGTTTTTTCTGACACGCCGGGCATCATAAAACCGCTTTATGGTTTGCAAGATTCGATGATGAATGCAGTAAGTGGTGCGCTAAGCGATGCAGATTTAATTTTGTTTGTAACCGACATCCACGAGAAGCACGATGAAAATGATGTATTAGAGAAAATTACCAATACCACCATCCCATTGGTAGTACTTTTAAATAAAATTGATAACGCTACACAAGAGCAGGTTGATGAAAAATTCGCCTACTGGCAAGAAAAATTAAGCCCGAAACACATTTATGCCATTTCGGCTTTACACCAATATAATTTAGAAGGCATTTTACCAATGATTTTGGAGAATTTGCCTGAGCACCCTGCTTATTACGATAAAGAAGAGTTAACTGATAGAAGTCAGCGCTTTTTTGTTTCGGAGATTATTCGTGAGAAGATTTTTACCAATTATAAAAAAGAAATCCCTTACAGTACAGAGGTTGTGGTAACTGCTTTTAAAGAAGAACAAAGTAAAGGCGGACCAATGGTGCGCATTACTTCGGAGATTATTGTAGAAAGAGATTCGCAAAAAAACATTTTAATTGGCACTGGCGGTGCCATGCTTAAAAAAGTAGGTATGGAAGCTAGAAAAGACATCGAGAAGTTTTTAGACACTAAAGTGTTTTTAGAAACTTTTGTGAAGGTAATTCCTGATTGGAGAAGTAAAAAGAATTATTTGAAGAATTTCGGGTACGATAGTTAGGTTGGTTCAATGGTTCATTTGAGGAGTAGTTCTCAAAAAAAATGGCCAATTCTCAAATCCTTGCCTCGGTTCATCGCCACCGAATGGCTCTTTCTTTTTGCTTGATCAAAAAGAAACAAAAAATCAAGGCTGCACTGAATTCGCTAAAAAGCAAATCTTCGGATTGGAAATAAAAGAACTCGCTGCGCTCAAACAGCTTTTATTTCTGTCAATCCTACAAATTGATTTTTTTAACGCTAATTCACTGAGGCCGTAGCAAGAGGCACAACCTGAATGACACAATAATTTTGGAGTTTAATTTTTATAACTAATAAACAATTATCAATTAGCCAGCGAGGAAAAACCAAGTTTAGGTTTATACTTCGGATAATAAACCTTACCTTTGCAAACTGAAATAAAAAGTCAATGGCTGTTAGTTTATAGTTGATAGTCAAATCGATAGGTGCTCGTCTGCATCAGAACCATCAACCATTGGCCATTAAAACAACAATATGTATTTGCGGTTGAATTAAATCTACAATCGTAAACCTAAAATCATAAATACAAATGAGTAACATTATCGCAATTGTCGGAAGACCAAACGTAGGCAAATCTACCCTTTTTAACCGCTTAACAGAAAGTCGCAAAGCTATTGTTGATGATTTTAGCGGTGTAACACGTGATCGCCATTATGGCAAAGCCGAGTGGACCAACCGTGAGTTTACCGTAATTGATACTGGTGGTTATGTAGCCAACTCTGAAGATGTTTTTGAAGCTGCCATCCGCGAGCAAGTGGTAATTGCAATTGAAGAAGCATCTGTATTAGTATTTATGGTTGATGTAACTACTGGCATAACCGATTTAGATGACGAAATTGCACAATTGCTTCGTAGAAGTAAAAAACCAGTATTTGTTGTTGTAAACAAAGTTGATAACCACCAATTAGAAAATGATGCTACCGTATTTTACGGCTTTGGCTTAGGTGAAATTTATACCATTTCATCAATGACGGGTTCTGGAACTGGTGAATTGTTAGATCAAGTAATTACGCATTTTGAAGATATTCCAGAAGAAGAAAATGCTTTACCAAAAATCACTATTGTTGGTAGACCAAATGTTGGTAAATCATCATTAATTAATGCTTTAATAGGTAAAGAAAGAAATATTGTTACACCAATTGCGGGTACCACTCGTGATTCTATTCATATTCACTACAATCAGTTTGGTCACGAATTTATGTTTATTGACACGGCTGGTTTACGTAAAAAAACCAAGGTTAAAGAAAACATCGAATTTTATTCGGTAATGCGTACCATTAAAGCTTTAGAAGAAGCAGATGTGGTAATGTTAATGATCGATGCCGAAGATGGTTTAGAATCGCAAGATGTAAACATTTTTCACTTGGCAGAGAAAAACAAAAAAGGAATTGTGGTTTTGGTAAACAAATGGGATTTGATTGAGAAAAACAACAAAACCATTAAAGAATTTGAAGATCAAATTCGCACCAAATTACAGCCATTTACCGATGTGCCTATTGTTTTTATCTCTGTACTAAACAAACAGCGTATTTTTAAAGCAATTGAGGTTGCCTTAGATGTGCAGAAAAACCGCAGCAAGAAAATCCCTACCTCAAAATTAAACGATGTGATGTTGCCAATTATCGAGGCTTATCCGCCACCAGCTTTAAAAGGTAAATACATTAAAATTAAATACATCACGCAGATTAACGCAACATCGCCAATGTTTGCTTTCTTCTGTAATTTACCTCAATACATTAAAGAACCGTATAAACGTTTCGTAGAAAATAAATTACGTGAACATTTCGATTTTTCGGGTGTACCAATACAGATTTATTTTAGACAGAAGTAATATTTAGGTAGAAGGCTGAGGGAGAAAAAGTATTTGTTCATTTTCATTGGTTAATTTGGCTTGAGGGAAAAAGACCAATTTTAATGACTGGATTAAAAAGGTAGAGGGTTTGATGACTCTAATGCGCTTAGCTTTAATCTTTAGTTACTGTCTCAACTATTGAAATTAATTTGTTTTTTATGCGATTGATGGATAACTAATAAATTTTATCATTCTGAGCTTGCTTGCAATCTCATTTAGAGATTCTTCGCTTCACTCAGAATGATAAAATTACATTTACTTCGCAGCCTTGCCTTTCAAAGCACTCAACTCTGCTTTTAAAGCGTCAATTTGTTGCTGTTGCTCTTTAATGCTACCAACTAACATCGGAATAAGCACTTCGTAATCAACTTTTTGTACAACTGCAGTTTTATTATTGTTTTTACCTTCGTTGTAATTTAATGATTGATTAACCACTAACTTCGGGTTTACTTGAGACAACTGGTCTACATTAAATCCGCTTTGCGAAGGTTTTAAGTTTAATTTTTGTAACCAATCTTTTTCGTAGGTAAAATTAACAGGTTCTAATTTTACAACTGTTGATAAAGCGTTTGTAATTGGTGTTACATTGGTTTGCTTAACGGTTTGGGCATTTGTTTTTGCTACAAAACCCATCATAGCGATTGCTATAACTGAAATTGTTTGTTTCATATTAAAAAGTATTAAATATTAATTTGGATTGTTCTTAACTAAATGATTTTGGACTAGGCCAAATCGGGCGGAGGAGTGCTTGGCTCTGAACCAAACGAATAAAATAGAATTGAAGATAAAGGAAGTTTCTCCGAATTAAATACAATTATATCTAAATTAAGCGAGATATGATTTTCAGCTAAAAAACTTTCCGTAAGTTCTTTGGATGTTTCATTTGTACTTTCCTGGTTATCTTCGGAAGTATCATTAATGGAAATAGAAGCCTTCGATTTTACATTGCCCAATATAGTATAAGTACCAAAACTTAAAAAAGCAATGGCGCATAAAAATATATACACAAATTTTAAAAATAAAGCACTTTTCATTGGCTCAAAATTACCCATTTAGAGCCAATTTCATGCCATAACTATGTAATAAGCAGAATTTTATCATAAAATTTAAGCTTCGGTATTTACGCGTATTTTGTTTAGTTTTTTCTATATTTATCTTTTTATTCCTACAAATGGATCCAGAAATTTGGCAAAATATTAGAAATGGCGATACTCTTGCAATGAAAACATTGTATCAGGAGTGTTATCAGGAACTTTTTGCTTTTGGATTTAAGATGGTAGCCGATAAAGACAAAATAAAAGACTGTTTACACGAAATTTTTTGTGATATCTGGCAAAAAAGAACCCAAATTGGCGAGGTTAACCACGTAAAAGCATATCTTAAAACTTGCGTTCGCAATAAATTATTAAAAGAAATAAAGTTAGATCAAAAAACCGATCAAATCAGTGATCGGGAATTTGAGCATTTAACAGAGAATTCTTACGAGCAATTGTTAATCGCTTCTGAAACTGATGCCGACTCGAAGGCGAAAATGTGGCGTGCTATAAATGAGTTAACACCGATGCAAAGAGAAATTATTAACCTAAAATTTTTCGAAGATCTGAACTATGATGCGATTGCAGTAATGTTAAAGCTTAAACCACGAACAGTTTATAACCACATGTATGCAGCAATTTGCAAACTTCGGGATGAATTGAGTGCGTAATTAAAAAAATATTTAAAATTTTTCTGGTAAAAACTAAAGTTCTTTAACTCTTAGTATTAATTGATGATGAATAAATTGTTATTTATCAGATTTTAACTGCTTACGATGAACTACAATTACTACCATTCTGAAGATTTTGCCGCTGATGAATCATTCATCGCCTATTACCATAAAACAGATGTAAAAGCAATTGCTTTTTGGACAGATTGGATTGCCCATCACCCAGAAAAGCTTGATGAAATTTATAATGCCGAGCGTATACTTGGTAAATTAAGTTTCAGGTTAGATGAAGAGGAATTACAAGACGCTTTCGCCAAATTTGATGATTTTTTGATGCAAGAAAGCACTCCAGCTATTCCTTTTCAGGAAGAAAAAAGCATAAAGCTTAAACCTCTAAAATGGGCCATTGCTGCCCTATTGTTTTTTGGAATTTCTTTAGGAGGTTATCAGTTTTATCAAACCAAATTTAATGAAATTGAATACATCACCCACCAAAATGGGAATGGCAAAATCAGTCAGTATATTTTAAGTGATGGCACCAAAATTTCGCTCAACTGTAATAGCACCATTACTTACGCCAAGTTTTTTAAAGGTAACAGTCGTGAGGTAAAATTAGATGGTGAAGCTTTTTTTGAAGTAGCAAAAGATAAAACCAAGCCATTTACAGTAATGGCTAATGGGATAAAAACTACCGTTTTGGGCACAAAATTCAATGTTGCTGCTTATCAAAATCTGAAACAAATTAGCGTGGCTTTGGTAGAAGGCAAAGTAGAAGTACAGACTGCCGAAGGAAGAGATAAACTGATTTTGAAACCTGCAGAAATGGCAACGTTTGATATAAAGTCTGGTAGTTTATCGAGATCAAATACCAATACTGAACTCCTATCTTCTTGGAAAGATGGAAACATTGTTTTTGAAGGCGCCAATTTTGAAACCATTGCCACAAAGCTTTACAACATTTACGGCATTAAGTTGATAGATGAAACCAAAAATTTAAAGTGGAATTACTCTGGAAATTTCGAAAAAACAGATTATTTAACCATTATCAAAAGCATCTGCTTTGCTAAAAAAATTAACTATAAACAAACCAAACAAACCATTATACTAACAAACTAACATGAAGAAAAACTACAAAAATTATGTTTTGCCAATTTTTGTAATTGTGATTTTATGTGGCATTTCTGTGTCGGTATTGGCACAAAATGTAAAACCACAAAGCACAATTGTAAACATCAACACAAAAGCAAAACCATTATTAACGCTGTTTAAAGACATAGAAACACAAACAGGCTACAAATTTAATTACGACAGCAACGAAATTAATGTAAATCAGCAAGTTACGTTAAGCTCAAAAAATAGTCTAAAATTAACATTAGATGCGCTATCAACGATGTTGAATTTAGATTTTGGCTTTTCAGGCTCAAATATTTCTGTTCGCAAAGCAGAAAAAAGGAATGCACCGTCTGTTAAATTAATTAGCGGATTAGTGTTGAACAAAGGTTTACCCCTACCTGGTGTAAATATTTTTAAAAAAGGAACTAAACAAGGCGCTGTTACCAATGGTGATGGGCAGTTCACATTAAGGCTTTCTGGCGAAAATTTAGAAAACACGGTATTGGAATTTATTTATATCGGTATGAAATCTAAAGAAGTAAGGCTTGGTAACCAAACTTATTTAAGTGTCGATTTGGAAGATGATGTTTTCGGAATGAACGAAGTTGTGGTAACAGGATCGTATACTAAAGAAAAAAGAAGAGAAGATGTAGTAGGTAGTATTGCCCAAATTAGTGGCGAAAAACTGCAAACCGACAGACCAATAGAAAGTTTTGATAAAATGTTGGAAGGTTTGGTTGCAGGCGTACAAGTAGAAACTACTACCGAGTTAAATACACCAGTTAGAATTAACATTCGTGGACAAGGATCATTACCAAGTTTTGGAGCAAGCAGAGGTACATCTACCCAACCTTTATTTGTAATTGATGGGATACCTGCTTACGAACAGCAAAGAGGAAATGAAGCTAGTATTTTCAATAATGAGAGTTACTTAAATCCCTTATCTAATATTAACCCAGATGATATTAAAAGTATTTCGATATTAAAAGATGCAACCGCTTCAGCTTTGTATGGTGCAAATGCTGCAAACGGAGTAGTTATTATAACTACAAAAAATGGTATTGCTGGTAAAACTAGCGTAAACTTTAGTTATGATACTGGTGTTGCATCATTTATTAATGAATATAAATGGTTAAGTGGTCCCCAATATCATAGTTTATTACGAGAAGCTTATGTAAATGATGGGCGCTCTGTAACTGAGGCTACTCAATTAGCTGGTAGCAATAGTATAAATACAGATTGGTTTGATTTAACACAAAGAAACGCTACTTATCATAATGCAGGATTAGATGTTTCTGGAGGTTCTGATAAAACCACTTTTAGGTTTTCTACAGGTTATCGGAACCAACAATCTAGCTCACTTGGTAACGATTTAGAAAAAATATACCTCCGTTTAAGTGTTGACCATCAAGTAGCAAATAAGTTTAAAGTTGGTTTCAATTTAAGCCCAACTTTTACCCAAAGCAATAACTTATCTAATTATGGCGGAATTTTGTTACCGCCAAATATTTCGCCATACAATGCTGATGGTAGCTTCGCGGATATTTTAGGTGTGCCAAATCCATTAGCTGTATTGGATCAAAATGAAAATAAAAATAAAGGATTACAATTACAAGCTACAATAAATGGTAGTTATCAAATTACTAAAGAAATTGCAATATCTACAACTATTGGCGGCAATAGCTATCAAAATAAACAAACACAATTTCAATCTGGCTTAAATGCAACTGGAAGAAATTCTAATGGTATTTTAAGAGTTTACGACCGTAATTATTTTGGTTATACTGGTTTTATCCAAGGTACTTATGATAAAGTTTTTAATGATAAGCATACTGTTAATTTTTTAATTGGTACACAGCTCGAAAATCAAGAAACAGAATTGCTTAGAGGTTTTGCAACAGGTTTTACATTTGATAGACTGAGAGTTTTAAACATGGGTGCATTTCAGTCTTCTGGATCATCCACCAATGCTAACGCAACAGTATCATACTATTCACAGCTAGGATATGATTTAGACAAAAAGTATTATGCTAATATCAATGGTCGTGTAGATAAGTCATCAATTTTTGGAGGAGATAAACAGGTAGCTTTAAACGGCTCTTTGGGTTTAGCTTGGGTAATTAGTAATGAAGAGTTCTTAAAAAACAATAAAGTGTTATCATTTTTAAAATTACGAGCTACCTATGGTTCTACAGGCAACTCACGTATTGGTAATTATGCTGCTAGAGGGTTGTATGATTTTGGTACATCATCAGGCAATGTATATAATGGGAATGTTGCTTCTTATCCAGATAATGTAGGTGCCCCGAATCCTGATTTAGGATGGGAGAAAAATTATAAATTAAACTTTGGTTTAGATTTTACTTTATTAAACAAAGTACAGTTTACCGCAGAGTATTTTAACAATATAATTGTTGATTTAATATCTTCAGTTAATGTGCCATTGGAAACAGGATACACAACCATTTCTGCTAATACTGGTAAAATGCGAAACCAAGGTTTTGAGTTGAGCATAAATAGTTCAGTAATTGAACGTAAAAATTTCTCTTGGAATACAGCTTTTAATTTGGGTACATCTAAGGGTAAATTATTATCATTTAATAATGATTATGCAGCATTATACTCTTCTGCTGATGATGCAGCAGGTTTGAGAGTAGGTAATAGCAGCACGGCAGTTTATGGTTATAGATGGGCAGGTGTTGATCAGCAAACAGGTGAGGAGAGATTTTTTGATGCTAATGGAAATGTCAAAACGGCCCAAGAAATTCAAGCTTTACCAATTAGTGCAACATCAGTTTTAGGTGATCGTTTGCCTGATTTTCAAGGTGGCTTTATCAACAACTTTAATTTATATGATTTTAATTTCTCTTTTAATATTTTATACAGTTATGGAGCAGATAAATTGATAAACTATGCCGATGAATCTGATGGTAGAAACCTTCAAAACCGTAACCAAAGCGTTAATTTAATTGATAGGTGGCAAAGACCAGGTGATATTGGAAACATACCAAGATTATTGATTAATAGAAGAATTGTAGCCAATTCCTCACGGTATTTATATGATGTTAGTTACTTTAAATTAGCAAATGTTTCTTTAGGTTACCGACTTCCAAAAGAATTATCAAGGAAACTTCATTTAGCTAGTGCATCAGTTTTTGCAAATGCCACTAATTTATTCTATGTGTATAATGATGCAGGTGTAAATGGCAGAAATGGAATAGCCGAACGCAGATTTGTTTATCCAGAAACTTCAGCTTTTACCTTTGGTGTAAAAGTTGGTTTATAAAATTAAATATGAAAAAATATTATATACTACTAGCAGTTTTCGCAATTAGTCTTTCATCGTGCGAAAAATTATTAGAAAAAGAACCTACAGATAAAATATCTCTAGAAGATCTGTTTAGAGATGTGGATGGCTCTAAAACTGCCTTAGCAGGTGCTTATAAAGCACTACTAAACGATTATCATTATGACAAAAATACAATGGTTTATCCAGATATTTTGGGCGGCAACATTAAATTCAGTAAAAATACAAATTTGCGTTTAGATGACGTATATAACGTTATACAGACTGCTCAATCATCAAGCATGAATGATACTTATGCTTATTTATTTAGCGAATTAAACAATGTTAATAATGTAATTAAATATACGCCAACAGCAGTAGGTTCGTCAACTGATAAAGCTAAAATTGTTGCCGAAGCAAAGTGTATTAGAGCTTTAATACATTTCGATTTAGTGCGTATCTTTGCCAGACCATTCAATTTTACTAACGATGGATCGCATTTAGGAATTCCACTTGTATTGCAGCCTCAACTTTTTGCAGACCCACTTCCAACCAGAGCTACTGTTGCCGAAAATTACAAAGCAATTGTAGACGATTTAACTTCTGCTCTGGCTGTGTTAGATAATACAAATGTTGGGGTACTGTTAAATGGATTCAAACAAAACTATTTTACAAGAGCTTCGGCTCAAGCTTTATTGTCCAAAGTTTATTTAAACCAAAATAAATGGGATAATGCTTTTAATCTTGCAGATGAGGTAATCAAAACAAACCAATACACCTTGTTAACTAATGCAAATTATGTTTCTAGTTGGACAGGTAGAACGCCTTCCTCAGAGTCGATTTTTGAAATAGCTGTCGATTTTGTTTCAACTGGAAACAGTTTAGGCTCATATTATGATGCAACAAATAACAGTACTTACAGAATGTTTGCAGCATCAAATGATATTTTAAATCTGTATAGCACAACAGATGTTCGTAGAAGTTCATCAATGTTTACAAGTGTTTCAATAAGTAGCTTGCCATACTTTTTTACAAAAAAGTATGCTGCCGGTAATGCACTAGCTACCCCGATTAAAGTGTTAAGATTATCAGAGCTTCATTTAATTAGAGCAGAAGCAGCTGCAGAAAAAAGTACGCCAGACCTTGTCTTGGCAAATGCAGATTTAAATCTAATTAGAAGACGCGGCGATGCAAGTGCCTCGACTTTAAATCTAACTGTTAAATCAGATTTACTGGATGCAATCTTGTTGGAGAGAAGAAAAGAATTGGCGTTTGAAGGCAACTTGTTATTCGATTTATTGAGAAAGAAAAAGGATGTGACAAGAGTAGATGCAACACCTATAATTAAAAATCTAACAACCAATGATAATCGTTTAATTATGCCTTTTCCTGAAAACACAGTAAATGCCAATCGTAATATGATTCAAAACCCAGGTTATTAAAATCAACACAATGAAAAATTTATTCGCCATACTAATTGCTTTGTTCTTATTTGCTGGTTGTAAAAAAGACGAGCCAGCTGCAAAAGCAGATTTATATCCAGACCAACCTGTTTCAACTCCATCAACAACAGCAATAGCCACATTTCATCAACCAACATCATTTTATCAAATGTTTGTTTACCGTTTTGATCCTATAGAAAATAAATGGGGAACAAGAATTGGTAGCCATTTTTCAACTATTCCCGCTTCAGACCCAACAGCAATAGGTTTTACTAACCCTTATGTAGCAGACAGTGGAGTGCCATTGTTTGATATGGTAAGGCTTTATTCAGCAGAAACTGGAACCACAAATATTAGAAATGTAAAAATAAATGCCGAGAAAGTATTACAGTTTTTCCCAGACTTTGTTGGTGCAAAAACCGGGATAGTGAAAGTGGTTGAACAAGACATCACTTTAACAAGATCAAATGCAACTACCTTTAAAATAGGCATCAGCGGTTCGGGTACTTATGATGAAAACACCAAAATAATTGATTTAACAGTTAAGTTTAACGAAACCTCAATTGGTAAAACATCGCAAACATTTAAATATAAATTTAGCCCAGTTGCCTTAACACTAAATTAACAGAAATGAAAAAAATAGTATTGATATTTTGGGCGCTGGTAATATTTGTTTTTACTACTGCTTTTTTTGAAGATAAAGTTTATACGGTTGAAGAGCTTAGGGCAATTTACAGCGGCGATGCTGCCAAATGGCCTAAGCCAGATTTAGATCAAGAAGCTAAAAAAGGATTTAAGGATATTGGATATTTGGGTCGCCCAACTTATCCAAAAGAAAATCCATTTTCGGCAGAGAAAGAAAAGTTAGGTAAAATTCTGTTCTTCGATCCAAGGTTGTCTTCTTCTAAACAAATTGCTTGTGCATCTTGTCACGACCCTGAGTTAGGTTGGGGCGATGGCAAACGCGTTGCTTACGGACATGATCGTCAAAATGGCAAACGTAACGCAATGACCATCATCAACACTGCCTTTTATGATAAATTATTTTGGGATGGAAGAGCGAATAGCTTAGAACATCAGTCTGGTTTTCCGGTGGTAGATCATGTAGAAATGAATATGGATATCACTGAAATGGTGGAAAATATCAATCAAATTGAAGGTTATAAACCGCTATTTAAATCAGCTTATGGTTCTGAAGAAATCAATTTAGATAAAATTCAAAAAGCGATTGCAACCTTTGAAAGAGGCATTGTGAGCACCAGCAGCAGATTCGATTCATTTGTTAGAGGCAATGCTAAAATGTTAAAAGACGATGAAGTTGTAGGTTTGCATTTGTTTAGAACAAAAGCGAGGTGCATTAATTGCCATAACACACCTTTGTTTAGCGATAATAAATTTCATAACGATGGGCAGGCTTTATTGGGGTCTCGTTTCGAAGATTTAGGTTTATATAATGTAACCAAAGATTTAAAAGATGTAGGTAAAATGCGTACTCCATCGCTCAGGGAGACTAATATCACTGGCCCTTGGATGCATCATGGTAATTTTCCATCCTTAAAAGATGTGGTAGAATTTTACGATTTAGGGAATCCAATTGCGCAACAAAGGTCTTTAAAAGTTGCCGATTCGTTAAAAGCACCTAAATCAGCAATGCTGAGAAAATTAAACCTTACTTTAAAGGAGCGTGAACAAGTAGAGGCATTTTTAAAATCGATAAGTACCAGCGTTAATAAAATTAATCCGCCAGTATTACCAAAATAATATTTAACATCCTCAGTTTTAAGCTGAGGATGTTCTTTTCTTAAAATCAATCTAAATTATTTGTTAATTAACCTTTTATAAATATTTAGTTTAAATTTGATTGTGAAGTCTAAAAGCGCATATCTTTTAATTGCATTTTACCTGTTGGCTACAACAGAGTTAAATCAGTTGCTTAAACTTCCAATTCTAGTTGGTCATTTTTTAGAGCATAGGGCAGAAACCGAAAAACTAACAATTTATCAATTTTTATACATTCATTATGCACAAGGTGATGTAAAATATGCCGATTATGAAGAAGACATGAAATTGCCTTTTAAAGAAAGCAGTAATTTTCTGGCTCAAACTAATTTGATTACTCCGCCCCAAATTTTTAGGGTAGCATTAAGTAAAAATTTATCAAAGGTTTTTCAAAAAAAGTTTTTTTACACCAATGATAGTTTAATCACTTCTAATTTTCTTTCTAACATTTGGCAACCGCCAAAATCTGCTTGTTAAGTTTTTAATTTACTGACAGTTCTTTCTCGAATTGTATTTATTTCATCAATTTAATTAGCAAAATTATGCTTAACCATATTATTGGGTTTGCCATTAAAAACAAACTCATTATTGGTTTATTTGTACTTGCACTTGTAGCTTATGGGAGTTATCAACTTACCAAATTACCTATAGATGCTGTACCAGATATAACCGATAACCAAGTACAAGTAATTACCATAGCGCCATCTTTCGGTGCAACAGATATCGAAAGATTGGTAACTTTTCCAATCGAACAAGCCAATACTAATATTTCGGGTATTAAAGAAATTAGAAGTTTTTCTCGTTTCGGGCTCTCCTTAGTAACCATCGTTTTTGATGATGATACCGATGTTTATTGGGCCAGACAACAAGTTGCAGAACGACTACAAAAAGTACAAACAGAAATCCCTAAAGGAATTGGTGTGCCTGAACTTGGGCCAATTACGACAGGTTTAGGAGAGATTTACCAATATGTGGTAAGGCCAAAAGCCGGTTACGAAAACAAGTATGATGAAACGGAACTGAGAACCATACAAGATTGGATTGTACGCAGGCAATTACTTGGTGTTAAAGGAGTTGCTGAAATTAGCAGTTTTGGAGGTAAACTAAAACAGTATGCTATTGAGCTAGATCCAAATAAACTGCTTTCCTTCAATTTAAATATCAACGATGTTTTTAAAGCGCTCGAAAATAACAACCAAAATACTGGTGGAGCTTACATTGAGAAAGGTGCAACTGTACTTTACATTAGAAGTGAAGGTTTAGTAGGTGATATTGCTGACATTGAAAATATAGCCATTAAAAGTTTAGATGGTGGTTCGCCACTTTACATTAGAGATGTTGCCGAAGTTAAAATTGGCGCCGCAACACGTTATGGAGCCATGTGTTTTAACGATGAAGGCGAAGTTGCTGGTGCAATTGTAATGATGTTAAAAGGTGCAAACAGTAGTCAGGTAATTACAGATGTTAAAGACCGAATTGCACAAATACAAAAAACTTTACCCGAAGGTGTAGTCATCGAACCATTTTTAGATCGAAGTAAAATGGTAAATAATGCCATTGGAACTGTAGAGAAAAACTTGATGGAAGGTGCATTGATCGTGGTTTTCGTGTTAGTCGTTTTCTTAGGCAATTTTAGAGCAGGTTTGTTGGTGGCTTCTGTTATTCCATTGGCGATGCTTTTTGCAGTAATCATGATGAATTTATTTGGCGTAAGTGGAAACCTAATGAGTTTAGGCGCCTTAGATTTTGGTTTAATTGTAGATGGAGCGGTAATTATTGTAGAAGCGGTAATGCATTTTATGCACCAGAGCACTAAAAAAGAATTGCAGCATGATTTACACACCCGTAAAAATGTAACCAAGCTTACTCAAAACCAAATGGATGAGGTGGTAAATAAATCTGCTGGTAAAATGATGAATAGTGCAGTTTTTGGACAGATAATTATTTTGGTAGTGTACTTGCCAATTTTTACTTTAGAAGGTATCGAAGGTAAAATGTTTAAGCCAATGGCACAAACCGTTGCTTTTGCTTTGCTGGGTGCATTTATTTTATCATTAACTTACATCCCGATGATGAGTGCCTTGTTTTTAAGCAAGAAAACGAAACATCAACCTAATATCTCAGATCGGATGATGGCTAGATTAGAAAATTACTATCACCGTTCATTAAGCAAAATATTGGGTTTCCCGAAAATGGTAATTGCAGGTACAGTTTCACTTTTTGTAATTGCAATGGTGGTTTTGAGCATGATGGGTGGAGAGTTTATCCCCACTTTAGAAGAAGGAGATTTTGCTGTAGAAACCCGAGTTTTAACGGGAAGCAGTTTAACCACAACCATAGAAAGCACGCAGAAAACAGCCAAAGTGCTTTTAGATAAATTCCCGGAAGTAGAAAAAATTGTAACCAAAATTGGTAGTGGCGAAGTGCCTACAGACCCCATGCCAATGGAAGCAAGCGATATGATGGTAATTTTAAAGGATAAATCTGAATGGACTTCAGCAAAAACCTTTAATGAACTTTCTGAAAAGATGACCATCGCTTTGCAAGATGTACCTGGTGTAACAACTGGTTTTCAATATCCGGTGCAAATGCGTTTTAATGAGCTTATGACTGGTGCCCGACAAGATGTTGTACTTAAAATTTTTGGTGAAGATTTAGATACTTTGGCGCATTATGCCAATAAATTAGGTCAGGTAATTAATAGTGTTAAGGGCCCCAAAGATTTATATGTTGAGCAGGTTGCTGGTTTACCACAAATTACCATCAACTATAACAGAAATACTTTGGCACAATATAATGTAGATATTGCAACAGTAAACAACATCATCAACATGTCTTTGGCTGGGCAAACCAGTGGGATGGTTTTTGAAGGCGAAAAACGTTTCGATTTAGTAGTGCGCTTAAACGCTGATGCAAAAAAAGACGTTGAATCTATTCAGAATTTATTAGTCCCTACGCCTGATGGCAGTCAAATTCCATTGTCTCAATTGGCCGATGTAGAAATTAAGGATGGTCCGAACCAAATACAACGTGAAGATGCCAAGCGACGAATAATTGTAGGCTTTAACGTAGGTGGCAGAGATGTACAAAGCATCGTAAATGATTTAAAAGAACAAGTAGATCAAAAAATTAAATTTCCTTCGGGATATTATGTTACTTATGGTGGTGCCTTCGAGAATTTAAATGCTGCAAAACAACGTTTAATGATTGCCGTTCCGGTTTCTTTATTCCTGATTTTTTTACTACTGTTTTTTGCATTCAAGTCTGTAAAATACGGCTTGCTCATTTATTCGGCCATTCCCCTATCTGCAATTGGTGGCATTTTGTTTTTGGCATTACGTGGCATGCCATTTAGCATTAGTGCGGGTATTGGTTTCATCGCCCTATTCGGCGTTGCCGTATTAAACGGAATTGTGTTAGTGGCAGAATTTAATAGAATAAAAAATGAAGGAGAAACAGATTTGAAAAGGATTGTTTTAGAAGGTACAAGATTGAGATTAAGACCAGTTTTAATGACCGCTTCTGTGGCTTCGTTAGGGTTTTTACCAATGGCGTTGAGCAATGGCGCTGGTGCAGAAGTGCAGCGACCTTTAGCAACTGTGGTTATTGGCGGATTATTAGTGGCTACATTTTTAACCTTGTTTGTACTGCCTATCTTGTACATCATTTTTGAGCGAGGCGTATTTAAAAAACTACAAATCAACAAGGCCATTGTAACTATAATTGCTCTTTTTGTGGCAACAACTGTTGGATATAAGGCAAACGCCCAAACACCAATAACTTTGCAAGCCGCCATTGATAGCGCTTTAAAAAACAACTTAGCTGTTAAAAGCGAAAGGTTAAAAGCCGATTATCAAGCGCAGCTCATAAAATCTGCAACTCATTTGCCATCAACAAATATTTCTGGAGAAATAGGTCAGTTTAATAGTATTTATACCGACAATAAAATTGGCATTTCGCAATCATTCAGTTTTCCATCGGTTTATGCTAAACAAAAAAACTTGCTAACTAACGAATGGAAAGCAGCAGCACTAAATACCTCAATTAAAGAAACAGAGTTGATAAAAGTTGTTGGAGAAACCTTTGTAAACCTTATTTATTTGAAGGAAAAAGAATTACTGTTGATGCAAAGCGATACCATTTTTGCTGAGTTTTTACGAAAAGCAGAATTGAGATTGGCCAAAGGCGAAAGTAACATTTTAGAAAAAACAACAGCAGAAGTTCAGCGAGGTAATATAAAAATGCAACTTAAACAGCTGTTGGTAGAGAAACGGTTGATTGCCACTCAATTTCACTTGCTTTTAAACACAAAAAATGCACATGAGCCAGTTGCCAATCAATTACCGTTTATTACTCCTTTAAAAACCGACAGCACTTTAATTGCTAATCATCCCCTACTTAAATTTAAAGCACAACAAATTGCCATTAGCAAATCATTAACCGCAGTAGAGAAAGCAAAATTACTACCAGATGTTAATTTAGGCGTTTCGAGCGCTACCATTAGAGGTATCGGACCTGATAATGTATTGTATGATGGCGGTAAAAGATTTAACTCCGGACAAGTAGGTTTAAGTATTCCGATATTTGCAAGCGCACAAAGAGCAAAGGTAAAAGCAGCTAAAATTTTAGAGGTTGAAGCATTAAATAATTTCGAAGTAGAAAAACAGCAAATACAAAACCAATATCAATCGTTGGTTAATGCTTATCAAAATCACGAAGAAAATTTAGCTTATTTAAAAAAATCAGCTTTGCCAAATGCCAGATTAATTGCTCAAATAGCCGATAAGCAATTTATAAACGGCGACATTAATTATTTAGAATGGGTAATGTTAACCAATCAATCAATTGCTATTTTAAACAATTTTATTGATGCCAAAAAAGAATTTAATGAAGTGGCTGTCCAATTATTTTACCTCACATCAAGCAAATAACATGAAAACTAGATATATATACTTCGTTTTACTTTTTTTATTCAGTTGTACTGCAAAAGAACAAGAAGTTAAAGAAGAACAGCCAATAGTGGTCGACAATAAAATCACATTTACCGATGCGCAACTTAAATCTGCTGGATTAACTTTTGTTAAGCTCGAAGAGCAAAAAATGGCCAGTGTTTTAAGGTTAAATGGCAAAATAGATGTTCCACCTCAAAACATGGTTTCTATAAGCGTGCCAATGGGCGGATATTTAAAAAACACCAAACTTTTGCCCGGAATGCATGTAAATAAAGGCGAAGTGATTGCTACGATAGAAGATCAACAGTACATTCAATTGCAGCAAGATTACTTGTTAACCAAATCTAAAATCGCTTTTAGCAAATTAGAATACGAGCGACAAAAAGAATTAAACCAAAGCAAGGCTACTAGCGATAAGGTTTTTCAGCAAGCAACCGCAGAATACAACAGTTTAACGATTATGCTGAGTTCTTTGGGCGAAAAGTTAAAGTTAATCGGTAAAAACCCATCAAGCATTTCAGAAAAAAATATCAGTAGAAGCATCAGTATTTATGCACCAATTGATGGCTTTGTAACCAAGGTGAATGTAAATATTGGCAAATATGTTTCGCCAACAGATGTACTTTTCGAATTGGTTAACCCAACAGATATCCATTTAGCAATTAATGTTTTTGAGAAAGATTTGGGTAAACTTTTTATCGGGCAAGAAGTGGTTACTTACACCAACAATGATCCAAAAAATAAACATTTGGCAGAAATATTATTAATTGGTAAAGATTTAGGCGAAGATAGAAGCACCGAAGTACATTGCCATTTCGAAGATTACGACAAAACTTTAATTCCAGGTACGTATATGAATGCGGAAGTACAAATTAAGGCTAATAATAGTTTTGTTTTACCAGAAGATGCAGTGGTAAGTTTCGAGAACAAAAATTATGCTTTTGTAAAGAAATCTGCGAAAGAATTTGAAATGATATCCGTACAAACTGGTGTGGTAGAAAATGGTTTTATCGAAGTGTTAAACGGCAAGCAGTTAGCCAATCAAACTTTTGTACAAAAAGGGGCATATACGCTCTTAATGACAATAAAAAATAAGGCAGAAGAGGAATAGGTTAGAAACGAAAAGTTGGCTTACAAAAAAGAAACTGTATTAGAATTAAAAAATCAAAAAGTATTAAATTTGGCATTTTCGTCATATTCAGGGGCAATTTATTCCTTAAGAAACAATATAATTGACAATAAATTTAGCTCGTTTTGTCATCCAGAATGCAGCGAAGGATCTCTATAAGAGTATCAAAATGAGATTCCTTCCCGATAAATCCTATCATGTGGACACAAGTCCGTAAATCCGCCGTCATTCCCGCGTAGGCGGGAATCGTAAAGCGATGTAAATATCTATTTTTACCGCTCTATTGCATTACGATTGCCAGTCGAGCTGGCAATGACGTAGATATTCAAGTGATTTCAAAGATGTGTCCACACGATAGTAGAAATCGGGACAGGCAATGAGAATGAGGTCCGTTAGAAAAGTTGACTTACAAAAAAGGCTTTGCATTAAGTTGCAAAGCCTTTTTTATAATCTTTAAAGTGTTTTATCTTCTACCTCCAAAAACTCTTAAAAGAGATAGAAACAGATTGATAAATGTAATATAAAGCGACAATGCACCCATTAATGCAAATTTATTACTGTCTTCGGTAGAAATAGTGTTGCCAGCTTCATCTAAACCTTGTCCTATTCTTTTAATCTCTTGAACTTTATAAGCCGTTAAGGCGGTAAAAATAGCTATACCAACAAATCCTAAGATATATCCTAAGCTATCACTCTGTAAAAACATGTTAATTAAACTTACAACAACTAAGCCTATTACGCCAGCCATTAAAATTGGGCCAAACTTACTCAAATCAACATTTGTGGTGTAACCCATTATGGCCATCACTCCAAAAATTACACAAGCTGCAACAAAACAAATCGCTATAGAAGTTGCTGTATAAATTAGTAATACAAAACTTAGCATTACACCAGTTAAAATAGCGTAAAGTAAAAAGATCCCTATTAAAGCTGTATAAGAAAGCTTCCGCATGGCACCGCCCATTAAAAAGACAAGGCCTAGAGGAGCAAAAATTGCGATATATCCTAAAATACTAAATCCACCAGTTGGCTTAAGTAAATACTGGTCTTTAAAAGCTGGATTGTCATTTAATAAAAATGCTGAAGCAGAAGATAATGCTAAGGCTACAAACATCCACAAAAATACATTACCAAAAAAACGTTTAGAAACAGCGTTTTCTTGTAAGTAGGTTGGGTTTTGGTACTGATAATTTTGTTCTTCCATTATAAAAAAATATAGGTTTATGTTAAAAATACAATTTTAGTTTAGTCTTTTTGTCAGTAGTTCTTCAACTTTTTTAAAGAACTGGCGTGGCTTAAGTTTACGCCAATGTAAATCGTCTAGCTCGCCACCAAAATTTATGTAATAATCGATGCTATTGTCTCTAAATTCGCGAATTACGTGTTCATTAAAATTAACGCCAGCTATCCATCCTTCTTCCACATCCTGAAACCATTCTTCGTAATAGCTGTCATCAGAGGCATGGAAATTCAACACATTTTCACCAATCAGGATAAATTTATTAATTCCTTCATCAACCATGAGCTCTATAATCTCTCTTTTTAGCATCATAATATCGTTGCTAATGGCATCATTCCATTCACCAATTAATTCTATAATGGCATATTCTTTATCGTAATCAACAAAAATTACTTTGATATAGAGTGTGTTAGAGCCAAAAGTGTCCCATTGGGGATGGATTAAAAAGTTGTAGAGTTGTTTATCGTAATAAAACTCAGAGTATTCGGTATTAAAAAATGGCGAGCGATCATCTTCGGCAGCAATGTAATCATCTCTCCATAAGTAAAAAGGCTCTATTTCGTGCATAGGTTTGTATTGAGAAATACGTATTGCAATTTTGATAACTGTTAACTCAAAACTGCCAACTAACTTTTGGTCGCTTCTACCGCTTTACGCACGCTTCCATATTTGCTTAATAAACCAGCCGCTTCATCATGACCAATATTTAATTCGGCCATTACCATCTGCGTACCACGATCTACCAGTTTATGATTAGTTAACTGCATATCTACCATTCTATTGCCTTTAACTTTGCCCATTTTAATCATCACGGTAGTACTTAGCATGTTTAAAACCAATTTTTGTGCCGTTCCAGATTTCATTCTAGTAGACCCAGTTAAAAACTCTGGTCCTGCTACAACTTCTACCGGAAAATCAGATTCTGCCACTATAGGGCCACCCTCATTACAAATGATACAACCCGTTAGCACGCCATGTTTACGAGCCGTATTTAAACCGCCAACAACATAAGGTGTAGTACCAGAGGCCGCTAAGCCAACTAAACAATCTTTTTCGTTAATATCATACTCCTGCAAATCTAGCCAAGCTTGTTGATCATCATCTTCAGCAAATTCAACAGCTCTTCTAATGGCAGTATCGCCACCGGCAATTATACCAACAACTTTATCAAAAGGAACACCAAAAGTTGGTGGGCACTCAGATGCGTCTACCACACCTAATCGGCCACTCGTACCAGCGCCAATATAAAATAATCGGCCTCCGTTATTCATTCTTTCGGCAACTGCCGAAGCTAATTTTTCAATCTGAGGAAGCGCTTTCTCTACTGCTAATGGTACTAATTTATCTTCGTTATTTATTCCAGTTAAAATCTCTATTACCGACATCTGATCGATGTTGTGGTATTTGGATTCTTGTTCGGTTATTCTGTTCATGGATGTAATTTGTTGTTAAAGTTCGTTATTTTTTCAATTAACAGGAAATAATAAACGTAAATCGATGCAATTATAAGCAGTAGCACATTAGGATACAAGTAGTTATTTTAACACATTCTCGAAACTAAAAAAAATGCTTGTTGTTAGACTAAAAGAGTAACGATTACAGTATGTTTCTAAAAACAACAATAATATTGAAATTTTTACGAATAAATATCATCATAACCCTTTCATAATTAGGTAAAATCAGGCTTGTTTTATAACTTTGTAAACATCCGTAATGAATAAAAATACACGCTTAAATCTACTTATTGCACTTACCTATTCTGTAACCTTAATAGGCGGTATGTTTTTGGGTTATAAATTTTTAAAAGATCAAGGCTTTAAAGTAGAACGTGTTGCTCCTTTGGCTGCAGATAATAACGCACAAAAGGTAGAGGATATCATTCATATCATCAACAAAAACTACGTTGACGATGTTAAAACCGATAGTTTAAAGCATTTACCTATTGATAGTTTACTACATCAGTTAGATCCTCACAGTATTTATTTGCCTGCCACTAAAGCCTCAGAATTTGCAGAAAATCTTGAGGGCAATTTTGAAGGAATTGGTGTAGAATATTACATCCTTAACGATACACTTTTAGTTACTAATGTTTTAAGAGAAGGCCCAGCGTTTTTAGCTGGATTAAAACAAGGTGATAAAATTCTTAAGGTAGATTCTACGCATATTAGCGGTAGATCATTGCCACGCTCATCAATGATTGGCAAGATTAAAGGTAAAAAAGGTACAACAGTACAATTAACCGTTTTACATGCAGGTAATCAGAATGTATTAAACATTAAAAGAGGTAAAGTAGAAGTTAGTAGTATTGACGTTGCCTACATGCTCAATACAGAAACTGCTTATGTGCGTATTGCAAAATTTGGCGCTAATACCGATAGCGATTTTGTAAATGCCATAAAAGTTTTAAAAGCCAAAGGCATGAAAAAATTGATTTTGGATTTGCGAGACAATGGCGGTGGTTATGTTACTGCTGCTACAGCTCTAGCTAATCAGTTTTTGGCAGAAAATAAATTGATTGTTTATACCAAAGGGAAGCATGAGCCTCGTACAGATTATTACGCAACCGGCGGTGGTGAATTTGAGCAAGGTAAATTAGCAGTTTTAATCAATGAAAATTCGGCTTCGGCAAGTGAAATATTTGCTGGTGCAATACAGGATTTGGATAGAGGAATAATTATTGGCAGAAGATCTTTTGGTAAAGGCTTAGTGCAAGAGCAATTTGCTTTTGATGATGGTTCTGCATTAAACTTAACTATTGCCAGGTATTATACTCCATTAGGCAGAAGTATTCAAAAATCTTATAAAAATGGCTATGCTGCTTACCAGCATGAAATTGAAGATAGATTAACTGTTGGTGAGCTCACTGCATCACAAATAAAAAAGAAAGATAGCGTTAAAAAACCAGCTGCTTTTGTTACGCAAAGCGGAAAGAAAGTTTACGCTGGTGGCGGAATACAGCCAGATGTTTATGTAAAATTAGATACTGCTGGCTATAACAAATTTTACATCGCCTTAGCAGAAAAAAAGGTACTGGTAGATTTTGTTTTTGATGTTTTGGCCGATCGTTATACACCAAGTTATTTAGCACAAAACATTAATAATTTTACGTTGAACGATACAGATTATAAAGATTTGTTAAAATACATTCAAGCAAAAAAAATTGTTATCGATTACAAACAGTTAATTGCTGCCCGACCAATTATTTACAATGACATTAAGGTAATGTTATGTAAATACCATTTAGGCGATGCTGGTTATTATAAAGCGCATAATCTTACCGACAATGTGGTGAAAGAAGCGTTGGCAAAGTTGCAGTAATACTGCTAAAACCCTAACATTTTGGCTCTAAAAATTAATGTAACTTATTGAAGTTGCGTTAATCGCTAAGCTTTTATAAACCAAAAATTTTAGTGGTAATAATTCCTTAAAACACCTAAGAAATCTTAAAATATTAAACTTCAATTATGAATTTTATTGTTGAGAACGAAAAAATAAAAATCCAATATGTTCCAGGAAATGGCGCTTGGACTTACCACTTGATTATACCAAATACTAAAAATATAAAAGGAAAATGGGGAGATTTAAAAATATCCGGAACGATTGATACTTACGAAGTGAAAAATAAAAATTTAGCTCCACTAAAAAATTCAGATAAAAAAATGGCCTTGAATGCTGAAATAAGAAATTTTATTGGAAAAAGTGGTGGAGAATTTGTAAATGTTACGCTTTATCTTGAAAATCAAAATATCGAAATCCAGAATGAAAATGAAATGATTTTTGAGTGTTTTAAAGATGCATCAGTTTTAAATATTTTTGAAAAGCTTAAAATTGACGAACAAAATGAAATACTTCACAACATAAATTCAAGTGCTACGGAAAATCAAAAAGTAGATCGAATTTTAAAATTTATCACAAAACTTGAGCAATTAAACTAACACGATACTTGCCAAAATAATCTCAGCTAAATTTCTCCATTAAACATTAACTTTTTACCACAAATCCACTACCACTCAAACCTCAAAAAAACTTATTTCGTAAGTATGTAAAAAGTATCTCACAAACCATGACATTCCCCCCATCCTACGCTCAAATATTAGCAAGAATTGAGCAAATTGAGCCAAAAAAATATGCTGCCAGCAGAAATTTTATTGATGGTGCTGTTACATATTTATCTCCTTATATCTCCAGAGGTGTAATTAGCACTAAACAGGTTTACGATGCGGTTATTGCTAAAGGATTTGAGCCGAATCAAATTGAAAAATTTATACAAGAATTAGCTTGGCGAGATTATTGGCAACAAATCTGGATAGCCAAAGGAGATGCCATCGATGAAGATTTAATTAAACCTCAGCCAAACGCAGAGCGAAAAGGAATTGCGACAAGTTTAAATCAAGCCGAAACTGGAATTAATGCCATTGATCAAAGAGTTAAAACCTTATATCAAACCGGTTATATGCACAATCACATCCGTATGTATGTAGCTTCAATTGCTTGCAATATGGCTAACTGCCATTGGCAGTTACCAGCTAAATGGATGTATTATCATTTATTTGATGGCGATTGGGCATCAAATGCGTTAAGCTGGCAATGGGTTTGCGGTGCCAATAGTCACAAATTGTATTATGCCAATCAAGAAAATATAAACAAGTACTGCCATACTTCACAAAGTGATACTTTTTTAGATATTCCGTACGAGCGTTTTAATGATTTACCAATTCCATTGGTTATACAACAAACCGAGCAACTCAATTTATCAACTCCGTTACCACAAACCGATATACCAAAAATTGTAAAAGATAAGCCCACTTTAATTTATAATTTCTACAACCTCGATCCTCAATGGTATAACGATATTGATGCGAATAGAGTTTTACTTTTAGAACCATCTGTATTTCAAAAATATCCAGTTTCTGAAAAAGTATTAAATTTCTGTATTGAATTAGCCAAGACAAACTTGCCGAGCATTCAAGTTTATGTGGCAGAATTTACTGAGCTCGAAAAATTAGCTGGTGAAATCATTTACAAAGAACATCCACTAAATAAATATAAAGGTAAACAAGAACCGAGAACTTGGCTCACGGCAGTTACAGGTTATTATCCTTCATTTTTTGCATTTTATAAAAAAGCGAGGAAAGAATTAATTCCAAAATAAAATCCATTTAGCCTTTCCCTGCGTTTAAAATTGTTTATGTATTCTAAATATTTCTTCAAATGAGTAGTGTCAACTTTATATTTCCACATCAATTATTTAAAAATAACGAGCTTTTTGATTTTGATGGCGAGTACTATCTTATTGAAGAAAATCTATTTTTTATGCAATACAATTTTCATCAGCAAAAAATAGGTTTCCATAGAGCAACCATGAAATGTTATGAGCATTATTTGCGAACCAAAGGATTTAAGGTTAATTACATTGAGGCCAATGAGCAAAATGCGGATGTAAGGCAATTGATTTCATCTTTGGTGACACAAAAAGTTTCGCAAATCAACATTATTGATCCCGTTGATGACTGGTTGTTGAGCAGAGTTAAATCGGCAGCTGCCAAATCGAATATCAAATTGCAGCTATTAGATTCGCCGATGTATTTAAACACAGAAGGAGATATAGCGAAATTCTTTAACCCAGATAAAAAAACCTATTTTCAGACTGCTTTTTACAAACAGCAACGCATAGCGAAGAAAATTTTAGTGCAAGGTTTGGATGAACCTATGGGTGGAAAATGGAGTTTTGATGAAGAAAACCGAAAAAAATTTCCGAAAGGTAAAACAGTTGTTAAATTAAATTTACCACAACCCAACGAGCACATTATCGAAGCCATAAGCTACACCAAATCTCATTTTGGCAAGAATGTTGGTCTGTTAAATGATAATTTCTTTTATCCCACAGATTTTGAAACTAGCGAAAAATGGCTTGAAGATTTTTTGCAGAATCGTTTTGCAGAATTTGGTGATTATGAAGATGCCATTGTAAAAAGCGAAATGCTCTTAAACCATAGTTTACTTACGCCAATGCTCAATGTGGGTTTACTCACGCCTCACCAAGTAATCAATGCCGCTTTAACTTATGCTGGCAAACACCAAACTCCAATTAATTCTGTAGAAGGTTTCATCCGACAAATTATTGGCTGGAGAGAGTTTATTAGAGGTGTTTACATCTCCCAAGGCACACAAGAAAGAACAAAAAACTTCTGGCGTTTTACCAGAAAACTACCTCAATCATTTTATGATGGAAGTACCGGAATTATACCAGTTGATGAGACGATTAAAAAGGTGTTAAAAACTGGTTATTGCCACCATATAGAACGATTAATGGTTCTGGGCAATTTTATGCTGCTTTGCGAAATACACCCTGATGATGTTTACCAATGGTTTATGGAATTGTTTATAGATGCCTACGATTGGGTAATGGTGCCCAATGTTTATGGCATGAGCCAATTTGCAGATGGCGGAATTTTAGCCACTAAACCTTACATCAGCGGCAGCAATTATTTAATGAAAATGAGCGATTACCCAAAAGGTAAATGGCAAGAAGTTTGGGATGCCTTATTCTGGCGATTTATGGATAAACAACGTAATTTCTTCTTAAAAAACCCTCGTTTAGGTATGCTCATTAGAACATACGACAAATGGCCAGAAGAGAAAAAAGCAAATGTTCACCAAATTGCTGAAGCGTTTTTAGCTGGTTTGAAATAACATAGCTTAACTAATTTTTTGAAAAGCAAAAACAGTATTTCATATTAATGTTAGTCCTGCTGTACGTTACAATCTTTTTGTTTGCCCCTTCGAAAATCCTCGAAATAACAAAAAGGATTTCACTTCCATCAGGTTTAGTTCATAAAAAGCTGTGCTAAAATGTAAAGTTGCATAGGTTTTTAAAATTTAATATTCGGTAATTAAACGCATATATTCGTTTGTAAACGGATGAAGCACTAAAAAGTGAAAAACAAACTTCTGGGGTTTAAACAAAACATTTAGAAAATTGGTGATAGAACCGAATTTTAAGCTAAATTTCAGTCAAAAAAAAATGTAAATTTGCAAAAGTATAGAAATAAAAATGGCAAAAAGTAAAGCAAGAGATATAACTGAAAAAACGATTAAGCGCTTGTATGCTTTATCAGGCAATCAATGTGCTTTTCCAGATTGTCATATAAGTCTTTTAAGTTCGGGAAGTGAAATTAACTTCTCCAACATTTGCCATATTGAAGCAGCTGAGCCTGGTGGTCAAAGGTATAATGCAACTTCGAATGACGATTATCGTAGAAATTATGAGAATTTAGTGCTTTTGTGTGCAAATCATCACTTGGAAACAAATGATGTAGTAAAATATACAGAGCCCAGTCTTCAAGAAATGAAAAAAATCACGAAGCTAAAATTCTTAAATTAATATCTGAAAGCAATATTCTTGTAAAATATCCATCTGCTTTAAACATTATTGTTGGCTTTGTTGGAAATCGAATATTTGATGATACAATTACAGAAGAACCTACAAATGCACCTGGCACGGCAGATAAAATTTTGTATAACAATGTTATTCTTTTCAAACCAATAATTGAAGAATATGCCGTATATCAAGGTAAATTAAATAAACTTTACGAAGAAATTGAGAAACAAGGGTCAACAAAAAAAGAATTTTTACTACAAAATATTAAATACATTTACCTTAAAGAAAAAGGAAAGTACAAAGATTTAGAAGAGATAAGGTCAAATGCAGATATTATAATAGAGAATATTGAAAAAGAATTATGGAAAATTATAGAAAATTCAAGTAATCCTATTTCAAATTTACCAATTGAAGCTATTAAAATTGGATTACTAATCATAATGGTTGACGCTTTTATGCGTTGTAATATTCTAGAAGAGCCACCAAAATTATGATAGTAAATAAAAATATAAATCCTGAAAGAGATCTATATTACTTGGGAGGGAAAATAATTGAAGTTCTCAATTCATTTACTAAAAATGAAATTGACTATTTTGATTTGTTTCTTTCTGTAAATAAATCAAACAAAGTATCATTGAATTTATATTCATTAGTTTTAGATTGGCTATTCATTTTAGGCACTATTAAAAAAGGTAATAAAGGATTGATTATAAAATGTTTTTAAAGCAAGTCATCATACAAAATAAAAATTCTATAATTAGAGACATTTCCTTTCATAAAGGAATAAATTTAATTGTAGATGAAACACCTGTGGGCAGTTCTCAACAAGCTACAGGAAATAATGTTGGTAAGACGACGGTTTTGAGATTGGTTGATTATTGTTTCGGTGCCGATGGGAAAAACATTTATCAGGATACTGAATTTGGCAAGCAACCTAACACAACAATTGAGAACTTTTTAAAGAATAATGAAATTATTATTACTGTTGTTATGGTTGATAATTTAAGTGACCCAAAAGAAGAAGTTTTCATAAGAAAAAATTTTCTAGCTCGTAATAAAAAACTACAAGAAATAAACGGAGATAATATTACTGATAACAAAGTATTTGATAAAAAACTAAAAGAAGTAATTTTTAAATCAGAAGTAGATAAACCAACATTTAAGCAAATTATATCCAAAAATATTCGGGATGAAAAAAATAAGATGGCAAATATTGTCAAAGTATTAAACTCATTTACTCGAATTGAAGAATACGAAGCTCTTTACTTATTTTGGCTAGGTATCAATACTGATAGCCACAACCAAAAAGAATTATTATCAAAAGAAAAAACTAGAGAAGAAAATTTTCAAAAAAGATTGAAAAAAGATGGCGAACTTTCTTTAATTGAACAACAATTAATTCTCTTAAATACAAAAATTGAAGAATTAAATTTAAGAAAAAATAAATTTAATCTCAACGAAAATTATGCTGCTGATGTTGATAAGCTAAATGATGTAAAATCTAAATTAAATAGAAGTGCAACAGAATTAAGTAGGTTGGAAATCAGAAAAGATTTAATTATTGAAAGTAAAGAGGATTTAGAAAAAGAATATACTCAAATTGACACTACTCAAATCAAATCTCTTTATGAAAAAGCAAAATCTTTGATTTCAAACATTCAAGTTTCTTTTGAAGATACTGTGAAGTTTCATAATGATTTAATTTCTGAAAAATTAGAATATATTACAAAAGAACTTCCTGAAATAGATCAACAAATCAGAAAAATAAAATCAGAGATTATTTTTCATCGTAAGGAAGAAGACACTTTAACCGAAAGGTTAAATAAATCTGCTCTAGTAGAAGATTTCGAAAAAACTATTTTAGATTTAAATAAGCAATTTGAGCGAAAGGGAAACCTAGAAGAGCAAAAAAGATTGTGGATTTATTCACAAGAAAAGTTGGCAGACATTGATAAAGATTTGAATGCAATTAATCAAGGTATTTCATCAAAAGACAGTCAAATACAAAATAGAATTACTGAATTTAATAAATATTTTTCTGTAATGTCAAGCAGACTTTATGGCGAAACCTACTTGTTAAGTTCTCAGAAAAATGAAAAGGGTTATGAACTAATTGTTACAAATCTAGAAGGAAACCCAAGTACTGGAAAGAAAAAAGGACAAATAGCAGCCTTTGATTTTGCTTATATCGAATTTGCAGACAAGCTTGATGTTGAGTGTTTGCATTTTATTATGCATGACCAATTAGAAACCATTCACGACAACCAATTAAATACAATTGTAGAAGTTGCAAATAGTATAAATGGACAATATATTGTACCAATATTAAGAGATAAAATACCTTCAAATATTGACATAAGTGAATTTGAAGTTCTATCGCTATCGCAAGACGACAAACTATTCAGGGTTTAAAAAATGAAGTATAAAAATTACTTGGTAAAGCACCTATTTCTTATAATTCAGCAATAATTATTCAATTAAACTTTTTTACAAATAGAAACTTCACAAATAAAATACTTACTAACTATTCAATAGACCTATAAAACTTATTTATTTAACTTGCCCCATTAAATTTGGATAATCTGTAATAATTCCATCAACACCTAAACCTTGTAAATACTCGATATCTTTTACCGAGTTTACTGTCCACGGGATTATTTTAACTCCTGCGGCATGGCATTTATCAACCAAGTTTTTGCCAACCAATACAAAATACGGACTGTAAATTGTTGGCTTAAAGCCTAGCTGTGCAATGTTATCTTCAAAATCAACTTTTTCATCAATACCTAATGAGGTTCTAATTTTTGGATATTTTTTGTGTACATATTGCAAAGATCTGATATCAAAAGATTGAATAATTACCCGTTTCTCCAGCTTCTTTTGCTTCACAATATCCATTATAATTTCTACATATTCTTCTGGACTTGGCTGAAACTCTCCATCGCCTTTACGGATTAATTTAGTTTCGATGTTATAATCTGGTTTAGCTAATCGGTGTAACTTTATATAATTCTCTACCGAATCAATCAGTTCTGCTAACAAAGGTTTGTACACTTTAAGCTTTTGTTGTCCGGGAAATCTTGGATGCAATTTACTACCCACATCAAACTTTTTAACCTCACTGTAGTTCATTTTGTAGATGTTGTTTTTCTTCTCATCTTTTAATGTGATGGACTTACCTGTTGGTGTTAAGCTAAACTCGTGGTTAAAATAAGGTTCTTGAGAAACTACTGCTTGTTTATCTTTACTAATTACAATATCCATTTCTAATGTGGTAGCTCCCAATTCTAAAGCTTTTAGCATAGCTGGAATGGTATTTTCTGGCATAATACCACGAGCACCGCGATGTCCTTGAACATCAAACTTTTTTTGAGCAAAAGAGTGGATTGAGAATATGAGGAAAGCGATTAAAAATAAATTTTTCTTTATCAGCATTGCTTGATTATAATTTTTGAATAAGCGACAATAATAAAGCCAATTTTAAACAACTAAAACTTAAACTTATCAGAAAGATTGCCACAGCCAATTGAAATTGGCTTCGCAATGACGGTTTTTACCAACAAAAAAGGATTTCAACTGAGCCGAAATCCTTTAAATTTATATTTGGTTTTGGTTTCTAACTATCTTTCTGCTAAGGTAAATATCTGGGTCATGATGTTCCAATTGCCATCAGATTGGCGTTCCCAAATAAAAATATAGTGGAAACTTTCACGTAAATCAGTTTTATAATCTATAGTTGCTACTCCGTAAGTATAGCCAAAATCAGCACCTAAAGTTTTATCGAATGAGGTAGTCTTTAAGCTAATTTTATCAATCATTCTATTGTTAAATGCCTGAATATTTTCTTTACCAACAATCGGCTCAGTACCTGGAAACAACAAACGGGCATTAGTATTTAAAAAGCCGGCAAATGCACTCGGACCATAAGATTTTAAGGTAGTATTTAATGTTTTTTCGGTAGTATTGATAATTTCTCTACTTACTTTTAAATCTTTTCCGTTGGCATACTTTGGTATGTAGTGATCTTTAGGCTCTACAAAATTTTGAGTAACTTTTTTTAATGTTTTATTGGTTTCTGCACCTAAATCTAAAATTAATTCCCACTTACCATCATCAACTCTCCAAACTGATAGGTAATGTCCGAAAGTTTTTTTCTCAGCACCTTCTTGATAGGTTCCAGCTGTAAAACCCCATTCGCCACTTCTAGCAACACGGGCTTGGTTAGGTGCCCAAGTAATATCTTTTGTATCAGGTGCCGATGCATAAAATTTCTTTGCATTGATTGGGTTCGGTCTAAAAACTACAGCATCATCTGCAGCAAATTTATTGTAAGCGGCATTAGCTCCATTTTTAGCTAAATAAGCCGCAAAATCTTTTTCAGTTTCTACTAAAGATTTTGTTGTGCCGTCTGATTTTTGTGCAAAAGCGCCAAAAGTTGTTGTGCTAATTAAAAGCGTATAGATAAATTTCTTCATGAATAAATTTTATGTGGTACGAATATAAGATTTGAACCCTTAGACAAAGCAAAAAGTAATTAACAATTAAACATTAATTTGTAGATCCCTCTCTAAAAATAGTTTCTAAAACTGTCTGACCAACAGCTAAAAGTGTATTTTTATCAATATTATTTAAGTTATCTAATTGTGTATGCCAATTTGAATAAAAGCCAGCTGCATCAGAGTAATGGATGATATCTATACATTTAATACCAGCTTGATTTACCCAAAAATGATCATCAATTAAATTACCAGAAGGCACATTTACAAAATAAGCCGAATAACCAATTTCATTGCCAATATCCCAAACTTTTCTTAAAATTTCTGGAGCATATTTTCTCGAAATTTCATCTTGTGTGAATTGTGCATTGCTGCCGCCAACCATATCTAAATTAATAGCAAAAAGGGGTTTGTTAGTTTTAAATGTTGGATTTTTAGCCCAATATTGAGAACCAATACACCAAGTAGTTTCGTTTTCAGATTCATCTTGAGATTTACCATAATCTTCGATATCCCATAAAATAAAATCTACACCAACATTGGGTTGTTTAATTTGAATTTGACGAGCCATTTCTAAAATAACAGCCACACCACTTGCACCATCATTTGCGGCATCAAAAGGTTTATCGTGCATTTTTGGGTCTGGATCTTGATCAGAAAATGGTCTTGCATCCCAATGGGCGGTAATTAGAACACGTTGTTTTTTCTCTGGATTAAACGCGGCAATGATATTTTTTAAGCGATGAGATTTTCCATCGAACGTTTTAGCTGGTGCTTCCTGTACAGCAACATCAGCACCAAAAGATTTAAATTTTGCCACCAAATATGCCGCAGTTTTGGCATGCGCATCGGTAGATGGAATACGAGGGCCAAAATCTACCTGTGCTTTAGTAAAAGCAAATGCACTATCTGCATTAAATTCTGGCGAAACTAGTTTTACAACTTCTTCGGTCTCCTCTTCAGTAGTTTTGTTTTCAGATTTGCAGGCTTGCGTAAATCCGACAGATACAAATAGTAGAAATATTAATGCTTTATTCAATTGATTTAGGATTTTGATTTTCTTCATTATTTATTAAAAGTTTTTTAGCGGAAATTTTACTCACAATTTTTTTTCCTGTTTTTTCTTCAATTTCTTTTCTAGTGTTGCCTGCAATTGTTCCACCCTGTTTTGCAATTACTTTACTCTCCTCAAAGTTTTTAGGAGCTTTCTGTTTGCTAATTTCTTTTGTGGTTGCTTCAGCTAACATATTTAATACCAACTCAAGATTGGTCATGTGGTCTCGTAAATTTTCTTTTTTAAGATCTTTATGGGTTTTATATTCTTTTACCGTAAACCCGCTCCATGCTTTGGTTATTTCATCAGTTAAAATTGCAAATTCTACTCCTTTTTTAACACCTCTAGCGTCCCACTCGTTGGTTAATTCATTTCTTACCTCAATACTTTTGATTCTTTGATTAACCCATTCTTTACTATAACCTTTTTTAAGATAAGTTTCCATTAAGCGATCAATTCCAATCTCTGGATCTTCAATTTCATCAATCCTTTCTCTTGCAACTTTTGCAATCCATAACTTAAATGGTTCTGCTTTTGGAGAAGGAACTGATTGAATTAAGCGAAAGAGTTGTTCTGTATCAGCAACATCGGTTAACCGCATTTTTCCATCAGCGGCAAGCATTTTCAAAGCGTGACAATCCGTCACGGTTTGATTTCCTTCTTGTTTTAATCTTTGTTTTAGTTTTCTCCAATAAGCCTGTGGATCAACACTTTCTGTTAAAATGGTGATCACATCAACAATTGAAAAATACCATTTCTCTTCACTATCATCCCAAACTGAGCGTACTTGTTTCTGCTCAAAAAGTTTTATTGCTTCTTCTTTGCCCATATTTCTGTAGTTAAATTTTTAAAAATCAATGGGATGATCAATGATTTAATTTTTACTCCAAGTAGTGCCTTCTTTACTGTCTTTTAATTGGATACCTATATTTTGCAACCCAATTCTAATTTGATCTGAAATAGCATAATCTTTATTTTCTTTTGCTTCTTTACGCAGGGCGATAACCATATCCAAAACCTCATTTAGTTCTGTATTGCTGCTCTCTTCATCTTTTAAGCCGAATACTTCAAATACAAAATCATTTACTAAAGTTTTCAGTTTATCCAGCTCTGCTGCATTAATTTTTGCTGTACCATCATAAACGGTATTGATAATTCGTGTAGCTTCAAAAAGTTCTGCAATTACTACCGGACTGTTAAAATCATCATTCATGGCATTGATACAGTTTTCTTTCAAGCCATCAATTTGTATGGTGCCTTCTTCATTTGCTACTAATTTTGGCAACAAACTCACCGCATTCATCAATCTTTTAAAACCTTTTTCAGATGCTTCTAAAGCTTCGTTAGAAAAATCTAATGTACTGCGGTAATGTGCTTGGAACATAAAAAACTTAACCGTCATTGGGCTGTATCCTTTATTTAACAAAGGATGATTTCCCGTAAACAATTCGCCTGGCAAAAATCCGTTACCTTTTGATTTAGACATACGTGTGCCATTTACAGTAAGCATATTGGTATGCATCCAATATTTTGCTGGCTGATGACGGCTACAAGCTTCTGACTGTGCAATTTCGTTGGTGTGGTGTGTCGCCGCTAAATCCATTCCGCCGCCATGTATATCAAATTCTTGCCCCAAATATTTAGCGCTCATTGCAGAACATTCTATGTGCCAACCCGGAAAACCCATGCCCCAAGGTGATGCCCATTGCATTAAAGTTTCTGGCTTGGCTTTAATCCACAAGGCAAAATCTAACCTGCCATGTTTATCGTCTTGTCCGCCCAACTCTCTGGTATTGGCTAACATATCTTCTAAATTTCGGTTAGTTAAAATGGTATAATTATATGCTGCGCTGTATTTTTCTACATCAAAATAAATAGTTCCATCAACTTCGTAAGCATAACCATTGGCCATAATGGTTTTAATCATTTCAATTTGCTCAATAATATGACCTGTTGCAGTTGGCTCAATACTAGGCGGCAAAGCGTTAAACATGCGCATCACATCGTGGAAACCTAGTGTGTATTTCTGTACAATTTCCATTGGCTCCAATTGCTCTAGCTTTGCTCTTTTTGCAAATTTATCATCGCCTTCATCTCTATCACCTTCTAAGTGGCCAGCATCGGTAATGTTTCTTACATAACGAACTTTAAAACCACTGTATTTAAGATATCTAAAAATTAAATCGAAAGAGAGAAAAGTGCGACAATTACCCAAATGTACATCGCTATAAACCGTTGGACCACATACATACATACCCACATGAGGAGCATTTAATGGTTCAAAAATTTCCTTTTTTCTTGTAAGCGTATTGTATAATTGGATTTGATGTATCATATAATAAAGTTAATAAAATGCGTTGATGTTATGGCTGTACAGTTTTGAGGCGAAGATCACTCCTAACAGGAAAATGATCAGATAATTTTGCCTTGATAATGTGGTAATTAACTACCTCGATATTTTTGGTTGTAGCAATATAATCGATCTGAAAATTAGGGAATTTACCGTTATATGTTCTTCCTAATCCTTTTCCCTTTTCTATAAATGCATTACTTAATGAATCTGTCATTTTTGTTACCGCATAAGATGCTGGTGTGTCGTTAAAATCTCCGGCAATTATATATGGTGTAGCGCAACTTTGAAAGTGGTCTTTCATTACATCAACCTGCTCGCTCCTTTTAATGAATGCACTTTTAATCATCCTTAAAATTCTTTTTGTAGATGCTTTGTTAAGGTCTATTTCTTTAGCCACTTCATCTAAATAATTATAATCTTCGCCTTGAAATGAGATAGATTGGAAATGGATATTATAAACCCTAAATACCTGAGATTTTAATTTTAAATCAACATAAATACTTTCGTTTCCACTAGAATTTTCAAAGTTAATTCTGCCAGAATTTACAATTGGATATTTAGAAAATATAGCCAAGCCAATTGCCTCTGTTGAACTTTGCAAAGTTGGCACAAAGTAATAGTGTTTGGTATTGAGCATCTTTTTTAAGCTATCAACCGTATCAAAGGGTCCTTTTGGCTTGGTAAAAAATTCTTGAAAACAAATTACATCAGGGTTTTGCTCGCGAATTACAGCAAGCATTTGCTCCTTTACTTCTTCCGTAATTTTATCGCCATAGGGTGTAAAATTATGTACATTATAGGTCATCACTCTCACTAAATCATCAGTGGCTTTTTCATTACTTCCGGCAGTGCCGAAAAAACCAAAAGTTGCATTTAATGTTTGCAAACCAGAGAAAATTATTAATACTGTGATAACAGAAAAAACCCATTTCTTTCTAAGTAACCAGTAAAGTAAAATTAAAAGATTACCAAGTAAAATAAATGGATAGGCCAAACCGAAAAAAGCTAAAACAATATGCTCTCTTGGATCGCTTTTACCAGCTAATATGCCACAAAATAAACAGATAGCTGCCGCAATTGCTATTAAAAGCATTAACTTATCAAAAAATGTGAAATTTTTCTTCTTCATTAACTGTTACTTGCTTTAAATAGCGTATCCTTTTCTTCTTTTGTTAATTTATCGTAACCGGATTTAGAAATCTTATCTAAAATGGCATCAACCTCTTTTTGATTAACATTGCTTGATGATCTCTTTTGAGGAACTTCGTTTTTAACAACCTTCAATTTTGGTTTTCTCTCAAATATTTTGCTCAAATCAGTTCCGCTTTGCAATAACTTGATGTAAACAAAACCAAATAAAACACCACCTAAATGAGCGATGCTACCACCAGCATTTGTTGACTCGATACCGATCAGATTTAATAAAATATAAACCAGCAATATATACTTTAGCTTTACTTCGCCAATAAACAATAACCTGATAGAATAATCTGGAACCAGCGTTGCTGCCGCTGCAAAAACTGATGCTACCGCTGCCGAAGCGCCAATTAAAGTACCTACATTGTTGTTAAATACTGGAAGTAGGTTATAGACAATAGCATAAAAAACTGCCCCAGCAATTCCGCCAACTAAATATACAAAGTGAAATTGGCGAGGTTTTACAAAATCTAAAAATATCCTACCCATCCAATATAACCACAGCATATTAAACAGGATGTGAAAAAAATCAGCATGAAAAAATTGGTAAGTTAAAATGGTGTAGAAACGTGTTAACCACATTTCTGGCAAGGATGGAAAAGCCAAATAAGCTCTAATAAAACCATCGACAAGCCCTCTTGAACCGCCCATAAATGCAATAACGCTTAACAGCGATGCCACTACAAAAATAATTGCATTGATACCAATAAAAAGCAAAATAGGATCGCCAGATTTAAATAACTTAAACTTTAAATCGTTTAACCAATTGTTAGTCATAATAATCGTAATAATTTGTTTTATTGCGCCAAAGTTTAACTAAAATGAATCCAATTAAAGCACCGCCTAAGTGAGCGAAATGGGCAATTGAGTCTCCTTGAAAACGACCAAAACCCATAAACAGTTCAAATGCAATGTAAGCAGGCACGAAGTATTTAGCTTTTATTGGGATAGGAATAAACATTAGCATTAATTCCATATTTGGATACAAAACTGCAAATGCAGTAAGCACACCAAATATTGCACCCGAGGCGCCAACCATTGTTCCAAAATAAATTGAACTTATATTTGAGGCTTGAGCATCAGTAAATACATTTGGATTATATTGCCTTTTTGCAAGCAATTCCAATTGCATGGTGCTGGTTTCAACAATTGATCCAGTAATCTGGTAAAGCTCTACCGCTTGAACAGCCCAATTTATGAATAAAGCACCGATACCTGTAATGAGGTAAAAATTAAGAAATCTTTTTGAACCAAAATGATTCTCTAAAATGCCACCAAACATATATAAACCAAACATGTTAAAAAATATATGCATTAGATTTTCTTGAGAATGCATAAACATGTAAGTAATAGGTTGCCAAATTTGAAATTTAGGCGAGTCAAAATAATGAGCTCCTAAAAGCTCCATTAAATCAATACCTTGTTCCGTAAAAACCCAAGTCGCCACATAAAATATTACATTTATAATTAATAGGTTTTTTACTACAGGTGTAATGTTATTCATATTTAAAATTAAATTGATTTCGCGAATTTCTGCGATTTCAAGGTTAAATTCATTTTCCAAGCTTTCAGCTTTGGTCTTTAGTCTTTAGTCTTTGAGAACCTTCAACCGTCCATCCTTCTACCTCAAACCCTCTAATTATCTCTCAAACTTTTGTGCAATTTCTGTTAGCGCAATGGTTTGGATTACTGGCCTACCACCAATACTAAAATTTGGCGTTTTACAAGCAAATAACTCTTCAATTAAGGTATTCATTTCTTGCTGCCCTAAAGCAGTTCCGGCTTTTATTGCACTATTTTTAGCCATACTTCGGGCCAAAGCATCACGTTTATCTAATTTCAGCTCTTGCTGCGAATTTTTAAAACCCTCTATCAAATGCTCAAAAAGTTGTGTTTCATTAATATTTGTACTTCCTAAATCTACAGGAATTCCTTCTATCACTAAAGTATTTTTCCCAAATTCTCTAACTTCAAAACCCAAACTTTTAATATCCTCTAATAAACTCTTAGCTAATTCATAGTCGTTCGGACTTAACGTTACCGTTTGCGGAAACAAACTTTGTTGTGAAGCACCTTTTCGATCTTCTAAATGCAATAAAAATCTTTCGTATAAAATACGTTCGTGTGCAGCTTGTTGGTCGATCATCATAATCCCAGATTTAATCTGAGAAACAATATAACGGTTATGCACCTGCATAAATTGCTTTTGTACAGGCTCAAATTGATCGTCTTTTTGTGCTTCGCCTAAATCTATTGCTACTTGTTCTGGCACATGGTGATTACTAATCTCGTACAAAGAGCCCCAATTTTTACTTGGCGCCATGCCACTTCCCCTTCCCTCATTTCTTAGAAACGGAATTTCTTTGGTTGCAGTTTTTGTTTGTGCAAATGGATTAAAATCTGGATTAAATGCAATACTTGGCGGCACAATATCTTCTGGCGCTTTATGCGTAATCATATTGCTAAAACCAGTTTCTTGGTTAAAATCTATCGTCGGACTGATGTTAAACTTACCTAATGATCTTTTTACTGCAGAGTGGATAATGGCATAAATAGATCTTTCATCCAAATACTTAATTTCTGTTTTTGTGGGATGAACGTTTACATCAATTTTTGCGGGATCAATCTCGATGAACAACACATACAATGGGAAATTATCATCGGGCAATAACTCCTGATAAGCTTTATTTACAGCATGATTTAAGTAAGCATCCTTGATAAATCGATCGTTCACAAAAAAGAACTGCTCGCCTCTGGTTTTTTTAGCAAATTCTGGTTTACCAATGTATCCTTTTAGGTTAATTATAGTGGTTTCTTCTTCTACCGGAATTAAACGTTCGTTATAATTATTACCAAATAAATGAACAATCCGCTGTTTCATTGCAGATGCTGGCAAACGATAAATTTCGGCTCCATCATGGTGTAAGCTAAAAGCGATATGAGGTTTTGCCATTGCCACACGCTGAAACTCATCAATTATATGGCGCATCTCTGCCGGATTACTCTTTAAAAAATTTCGTCGAGCGGGCGTATTATAAAATAAATTTTTAATGCAAATACTTGTTCCGTTAGCTGTACCAACTGGCTCTTGTTTAACAAAAGTTGCACCTTCAATTTCAATCAACGTACCAACCTCATCTTCATGACGCTTGGTTTTCATTTCTACTTGTGCGATAGCTGCAATAGAGGCCATTGCTTCGCCCCTAAAACCCATGGTTCTGATGGCAAAAAGATCTTCCGCTTTGCGAACTTTAGAAGTAGCATGACGCTCGAAACACATGCGAGCATCGGTTACACTCATACCACAACCATTATCTATCACTTGTATCAATGCTTTACCTGCATCTTTTACAATCAGTTGTATTTTATCTGCACCTGCATCTATCGCGTTTTCAAGTAGTTCTTTTACCGCTGATGCAGGTCGCTGCACCACCTCACCTGCTGCAATTTGATTGGCAACACTATCGGGTAAAAGTTGTATAATATCAGACATTTATTGTTTTTTGTAAGCCGCTAATTTAGGCAAAATAAGCCTATTTTTGAGATAAAAAATGATTGTTTAATTGTCAAATTGCTTCCCAACCACTAAATTGGCTTCGTTTAAATTAACAGTTTTTAATGCAACATTGTTAACTCTTAATTGAAAACTGTGAACTGAATTTATATCTTTAAAACATGAAACAATTCCTCTCCCTAATTGCGCTATTATTTATTTTAAGTGGCTGCACCAAGCCAAAAGCAGATTTGATCGTTTTTAATGCAAAAATTTATACCGTTAACGAAAAATTTGATATTGCAGAGGCAATGGCAATTAAAGACGGTAAAATTTTAGCTGTTGGTAGCGAAGCTGATATTAAAAAGCAATATGCTGGTAGCGAAGAAATGGATGCAAAAGGAAAAACCATTTATCCGGGATTTATAGATGCTCATGCACATTTTTATGGTTATGGAGAAAGTTTACAAAGTGCAGATTTGAGGGGAACCAAAAGTTGGGACGAAGTAATTACTCGATTAGTTGAATTTGCTAAAACACACCCAGATGGATGGCTAACTGGCAGAGGTTGGGATCAAAATGATTGGCCTAACAAACAATTCCCTACTAAGGAAAAACTAGACTCACTTTTCCCTACCAGACCAGTTTTACTAGAACGCGTTGATGGACATGCCTCTATTGCTAACCAAAGTGCATTAACGGCATCAGGAATTACGAAATCTTTTGCTTTAACTGGCGGAGATATTGTAGAGGTTAATGGCAAACTAACAGGCTTACTAATTGACAATGCCGTAGAATTAGTTGCCAATAAAGTGCCAGCAGTAAACGAAACCCAAGCAAAAAAGATATTTTTAGATGCGCAAAAAAATTGTTTTGCAGCTGGCTTAACCACTATTGATGATTGTGGACTAGATTATGAGGCCGTTGAGTTTATTGAAAAGTTACAAGCAGACAAAAGTTTAAAAATGCGTTTGTACGTTATGCTATCAGATAATGAAAAAAACTTCGATTATTTGTTTAAACGTGGAGCCATAAAAACAGACCGATTAAATGTTAGAGCATTTAAAGTTTATGCAGATGGCGCTTTAGGTTCCAGAGGCGCTTGTTTAATGCATCCTTACAGCGATATGCCATCGAAATCTGGCTTCTTGTTAAGTGATTTAAAACATTTTGAAGAAGTAGCTAAAAAAATAAATGCTTACAATTTTCAGATGTGTACACATGCTATTGGCGATTCGGCGAACCGCAGTATCTTAAAAATTTACAATAATGTTTTGGGCGGCAAAAACGATAAACGCTGGAGAATTGAACATGCACAAGTGGTAGCGCAAAGTGATTTCAATTTATTTGGTAGCGCAAGTGTGGTGCCATCTGTACAACCTACACATGCCACTTCTGATATGTATTGGGCAGGCGATCGTTTAGGAAAAGAAAGAGTAAAAGGTGCTTATGCATACAAACAATTGATGCAACAAAATGGTTGGATACCTTTAGGAACTGACTTTCCGGTGGAGGAGATAAATCCCATGTTTACATTTTATGCAGCAACTGCCAGAAAAGATGATGAAAATTATCCGCAAGGTGGTTACCAAATGGAAAATGCCTTAACCAGAGAACAAACCTTAAGAGGGATGACTATTTGGGCAGCAAAAGCCAATTTTGAAGAAAAAGAAAAAGGAAGTTTGGAGGTAGGAAAATTTGCAGATTTTGTGATTTTAGAAAATGATTTAATGAAAGCAACCGATCAACAAATTTTAAAAAACAAAGTAATAAAAACCTATGTTAATGGAGAAAAAGTATATGAGAAGAAGTAGTTTAGCTGGAATTTTTGCAGTTTGTTTAGTTGCCATTTTTACATTAAGTGCTTGTGCGCAAGACCATAAAAAGAACGAAAATCGGTTAAAAATTATTAATGAAATCTCTAAAAATTTGGTTTTACTCAATAACCAAAATAATTTTATCCCTGTAACTAAATTAGCAGAAAAAAAATTCGCCTCAATTAATTTAGGCTTCGAACATCAAATTGCTTTTGATAGTTTACTAAATAAATATGCGGATGTTAAATCACTAAGTGCCGAAAAATATAAAGACTCTACAACGCTTAATGATTTGGCTGATGATTTGAAATTTTACAATACGGTAATTATTTCCATTACAGATCAAATGGCTAAAAACAGCCGTTACTTAAATTTTATCTCCGATTTAGCCCAACATAAAAATGTGGTAGTTGCTCTTTTTGGAGATGGTAAAAGCTTAAGTTCTTTTGATAATATTGCTGCACCAATAGTGTGGAGCCCACAAAATTCGCAAGAAGCAGCAATGGTTGCTCCGCAGCTAATTTTTGGTGGTATTGCAGCAGAGCACACTTTAACTAAAGGATTTTCAGCCAAATACACAGCAGGTTCAGGTTATAAAACTACAGTAACCCGCTTAAAATTTACTGTTCCGGAAGATGCTGGGGTAAATGTAGAAGATTTAATGGAAGTTGATAAAATTGCACAAGAAGCCATTGCAGGAAAAGCTGCTCCAGGCATTGTAGTTTTAGTAGCCAAAGATGGAAAAGTGATTTACAATAAGGCTTTTGGCTCGCATACTTACGACAATCTACAAGCAGATAATGTGAGCGATATCTTCGATTTAGCATCAGTTACCAAAACAACAGCAACTACACCAAGTGTAATGCGTTTGGTAGAGCAAAATAAATTAAAGTTAGATACCAATGTTGGTTTTTACATCCCAAAAGCACGTAATACGCCAATGAATCAAATTAATGTTCGCGAGGTGATGCTGCATCAAGCAGGATTTATTCCTTTTATTCCGTTCCATAACTATGTGAAAGAAGGATATTATGCAAGAGACTCTTCTGCTGCTTTCCCTACTAAAGTTGCCGATAATTACTACGTTAAAAAAGGATTTTTTAGTGATTTTATGTGGCCAAAAATGTTAAACTCTCCTATTAAAACTCGTGGATCTTATGTGTATAGTGATATCAGTATGTATGTAATGCAAGATATTGTAGAGCAGATTACAGAAACACCTTTAGAAAAATATGTAGTTGATAATTTTTACACGCCACTTGGTATGCATACTGCAGGTTATCTACCTCGTAATCGTTTTACGAAAGAACAAATTGTACCAACAGAAGATGATAAAGTATTTAGAAAAACGTTGTTAGAAGGCTACGTACACGATCAAGGTGCTGCATTACGTGGTGGTGTGGCTGGTCATGCTGGTTTATTTGGCAATGCAAATGATTTAGCCATCTATTACCAAATGTTATTGAATAAAGGTACTTATGGCGGAGAGCAATATTTTACCCCACAAACAGTAGATACTTTTACCAGCAAACAATCTGACGTAAGTAGAAGAGGTTTGGGTTTTGATAGAGCTGATGCAGATTTGACTAAAAAATATCCATCGCAAATGGCTTCTCAGCAAACTTATGGCCATACAGGTTATACAGGTATTGGTGTTTGGGTAGACCCTAATCGTAATTTAGTTTACATTTTCTTGTCGAACAGAGTACACCCTGGTGTAAGCGAGCAATTGGGAAGATTAAACATTAGACCAAGAATACACGATGCAATAAATAAAGCGGTAGACAAGGCTGTTAAATAGATGGATTTACCACATAGAAACATAGTTTGTTAATTACAAGCTATGTTTTTTGTGGTTAATTTAAATCATCACCTTATAAATCACCGTTTCCAAAACGTCTGTATCTCTATCTTCACAAAGCAAAAATTCTATTTGATTTTCGTTTTGTTTAAACAAAGTAATTCCTTCAAATTTATGTGTTGAAGATATTTTTTTGGTAAATTTTAACGCTAAAGTTTCAGCATTTATACAGCCAATATAACTGCCCAAAATTTTACCATCCTCGTAAGTAGATTTGGTATCTTCCGCAGCTGCGATAAAATATATTTCATTTTTATGCAAAAGTGCATCAGTAAACGAAACCAACTTTTTGTTGTCTTTTAATAAAATGATCGGGACAAAATGAATATCATCAGCAGATGTTAAATCTGAACCGCCAACTTTAACTATCCCATTTTTTTGGGCTTTCCCGTTGCCACGATTAAAGAGATACCAATTACTACCATTAAAAACTGCTCCTTCAATGTTTAAATTCTCGTCATCAATTTTGCATTGTTTTTTAATTTTGGCATATAATGACGATAAATCATGCTGCGTAATTTCCTTCGTTTGCAAATCAAACTTTAGCATTAAATTTCGGTTTTGGGTTGAGCCTGAACCTAAAAGATACAACACATTCTGATAATGGCAAAGCACTTCGAAATCTGGTTTTTGAGCTTTTGGTATATTTTCTAAAACTGGTAAATCTTTTAAAATTTGAATTTTGTTTAGCGTTTTACGATCAATATCATATTCGTATAAATAAGCGCTATTATCGCCAATTACATATAAAAAATTCTGCTTCAGGAATAAACCCGAAGCAGAACCTATACCTTTTATAGTCGCAAAAATTGATAGTTTTTCTTTATCCATTTGGCTTAATATTTAAAACCATACTTATGCATTTTGTATTTACATTTTGCTAGCGTGAGGGATAGAAACGGAAAGCCCACAGACCCGATTTTTCATCGGGGCGAGGACTTGTAGTGAATAGCCCGCCCCTTGCGTAGCTTGGGACACGCCCAAATTTCATTTTGCTGTTAAATTTTTTAACCAAAATAGATTCTTCGCTTCGCTCTGAATGACAAAAACTATTTCTTCAACCCAATTTCTCTTAAACGCTCATCTAAATATTCTCCAGCCGTCATGTCGCTGTATACTTTTGGATGTTCAGCATCAATAGTTGATGGCAAACTTGTTAAATCCATATTGCTACGTGGATGCAAGAAAAACGGAACTGAAAAACGTGAAGTTTTCATTAATTCGCGTGGCGGATTGACTACTCTATGCGTGGTAGATTTTAGTTTATTATTGGTTAAACGTTGCAACATATCGCCAACATTTACCACAATATCCGTATGTTCAGCTTTAATGGCCAACCACTCTTGATTTGCAGTTAGAACCTCCAAACCATCGGCACTAGCGCCAATTAATAAAGTAATTAAGTTAATGTCTTCGTGTGCTCCTGCCCTAACAGCATCATCAGGTAATTCATCAGGGTTTTCGATTGGAAAATAATGGATGCCTCGTAAAATAGAGTTTCCATTGTGTACATGTTCATCGAAATAATTAACTGGCAATTCTAAATAAGTTGCAATGGCTCTTAGCAAATGCTTTCCGTTTTCTTCTAACTTCTGGTAAATTTCTCTCGTAACTTTGTTAAATTCTGGAATTTCTTCCAAAACTTCATTATCAGGATATTCACTTTTAATGGGATCACCATCGCTTACCTCATTTCCAATTTGCCAAAACTCTTTCAAATCGGCAGTTTTTGCACCTTTTGCGGTTTCTTTACCAGCACTTGTGTAACCACGTTGCCCAGCCAATTCTACCTTTTCGTATTTACGTTTTATTTCTACCGGCAAGGCAAATGCAGCCTTTATGTTTTGGTATAATTGATCAATTAAATCTTGACTTAAGCCGTGGTTAGTAATAGTTACAAAACCCGATTCGTTAAAAGCTCTTCCTAAATCGTCAGAAAACTTTTTGCGTTGCTCTTCATTGCCATTAATGTAACTGCCTAAATCTAGACATGGAATATACGGTGTAGACATATTGTTTTTATTTTAATGAATAGTTAAATTTAGAAAAGATATGTTAATAAATCGCTTTGCACGAAATAATACCTACCTAAAAACTTAAAAAACAAAAGGTTAAGTTATTCACAAATTAATTATTTATACTTAAAATAAGCAAAAGCAGTTGATTTATTCATTTTTTAAGCTCACAATCTTTATTATTAATTTTTACGTATTATTACTTAGCAAATGATAAAATGAAATACATAACTACCATAGTACTGATTATACTTTTTATGAATGAAGCAAACGCTCAAAAGCAAAAAAATCAAAAAGCTACTTTCGGGATGGGTTGTTTCTGGTGCACCGAAGCACTTTTTCAACGTTTAAATGGAGTTGCATCTGTTGCATCTGGTTACGAAGGCGGCGATATACCTAACCCAACTTATGATGATGTTTGTACGGGAACAACAAACCATGCAGAGGTGATTGAAATTACTTATGACCCGGCCAAAATTACCTACGATGAATTGTTAGAGGTATTTTGGAAAAGCCATGACCCTACAACATTAAACAGACAAGGTGCTGATGTGGGCACACAATACCGTTCGGTGGTATTTTACCATAGTGAAGAACAAAAAGCGACTGCCGAAAAATACAAAGCTGAGTTAAATAAAACGAATGCTTTTGGCAAAGCCGTTGTTACAGAAATTAGCAAGGCTGATGTTTTTTATGAGGCAGAAAATTACCACCAGAATTATTTTCTTAAAAATGGCGAGTTACCCTATTGCAGATTAGTAATTTTACCAAAAATGGATAAATTAGAAAAGCTTTTTAAAGCAAAGCTGAAAAATTAATTGATAGCCACAAATCATCTACCTATCTAATAATGATGATTTGTGGCAATAATTTATAAACCAATTTTTATTCCGGCATTAACACCTAAACCACCAATGTTAATGTATGATTTCAATTCATCACTTGGTTTGGTTGGGTCATATCCGGCTGTGCCGGGTACGTTAGAACTTGGTGTTAAGCGTTTACTAAAATTTGTTTCTCTTGTTCCCGTTGGCAAGTCATTTAAACCTACATTAACTTGCGATCCATTAGCCAATGTACCCGTTGCCGAAAAAGCTGTAATTTCTTTACTATCACTATTTACAGACACATTTCTATATTCTATCTCGCTAAAGAAACTGATATTTTTACCTATTGGATAATTGAAACCTGCAGCTCCTAAAAATCCAACGGTTGGTTTTGGCTTAACGCGTTCTGTTCTTGTTAATTCTACTGCGGCAAAATTGGGATTTACTGTTCTGGCAATTGTTCCAGTCTGATCGCTCACGGCAGTATTTATATCCAAATAACCGAAAACAGGTAAAACAGCTCCCAATTTTAGGTATGGTTTAAATTTCTTTTCTGTAGGTAAATGAAATACCAATGAGGGCGTTAAATCTATTGCAGTAACTTGACCTACGGATTTTAAACTCAGCACTTCATTGTTACCGATAAATCCGCTTTGCCTTGCCATCATATTTTCTTCACTTTTAAAAAAATTAGCGCCCATTTCTACAGCAACTATTTCGTTAAACCTAAAGCCACCCATTACTCCAGCACGCCAACCTTGGCCAAATGAACCAGTAATTGTCTCTTCCGAAATTCGAGTTTGCGCACCAGTGTTCGGATTGATAGAAAAAACATAATCTCTTGGTTGTAGTGAACCAACATTCGGAAACTCAACGGGAGTTACCTTTAAAAAATAGCTTCCGGTGGGTTTTAAATAAAAACCTCTTCCTTCTTGGGCAAATGTAGTGAGAGACGCTCCTGCTAAAAGTAATGCAGACAAAACAAGCTTTTTCATAATATAAGATTTAAATAAAGCCAGCATTTTGTTATGCTAACATAATATACTTAACGCTTTATATTCCTTAAATGTTTCAATTTGATGTGTAAGCTTATCATCGAATCGTCATAAGTGTTTAAACATTAGTTGATTTAATTTTAAACGATTTACTTTTGCTAACAGTGTTAACTTAACCGCATGGCGATTTCAGAAAAACGACTACGACAAAAAGAGCAACTTAGAGATTCTATTCTTGAAGCGGCTAAATCAATCATTTTAAAAGAAGGTTGGCAGTCGGTATCTATGAGAAAAATTGCTGATGCGATAAATTATAGTTTACCTGTAGTTTACAATCATTTTGAAAGCAAGGATGCCATTTTAGAAGAGTTTGTGAGACAAGGTTTTGATCTTTTAAGCGAAACAGTATTAGCGGCTAAAGGTAAATTGCTACAACCCGAAGAACAGTTAAATGAAATGGCCATCGCTTATTTTAAGTTTGCATTTGAGCAACGAGAATATTATCAAATGATGTTTGGTTTAGGAATGCCAAGTTGCGAAAGGGTTAAACAAATTACAGAAATAGGAAACTTTAGCAACATTTTAATTGATACCATTAAAAATTTGGGCAATTTTTCTGACACTAACGAACTCATTTTATTGAAATTCCACACGTTATGGTCAATTCTACATGGTTTAAGTTCAATAAACATGGTGAGTATGACAGCTACACCAAATGAAATGCAACAAAGAGTTTTACAAGATGCCATAAAAGGCTTCATTAAAAATATTAACGACTAGAATTTAAATATATCACATACAACAATGAGCATAATAGAATCCCTTAACTGGCGCTACGCCACTAAAAAAATGAACGGCAATGCTGTTCCGCAAGACAAAGTAGATCAAATTATCGAAGCAACACGTTTAGCTCCAACCTCTTCTGGTCTGCAGCCATTCAGATTAATTGTAATTACCAATCAAGAATTAAAAGAAAAATTAGTTCCGGCTTCATTTAACCAAGCACAAATAGCAGATAGCTCACATTTATTGGTTTTTGCAGCGTGGGATAATTATACCGAAGAACGCATTAATAACGTGTTTGCAAATATGCATAAAGAACGTGGTACTCCACCAGAATCAACTGCTGATTACCAAAAAATGCTGATTAATAGCTATGTTCCACGTCCAGAAGAAGTAAACTTTAACCATGCTGCTCGTCAGGCTTATATTGCTTTAGGTATGGCCCTTACAGAGGCTGCAGAGTTAAAAGTTGATGCAACACCAATGGAAGGATTTGATGCAGATCAATTCGATGAGTTTTTAGGATTAAGAGCAAAAGGATTAAAAAGTGTTGTGATCTTACCTTTAGGCTACCGCGATGAAAGTGGCGATTGGTTAGCTGGATTGAAAAAGGTACGTACTCCATTATCAGAATTTGTAATCGAGTTTAATTAATTTAACAACCTGAGTTCGATTATTAATCTGTAATTGGGCTTCATATAAGCAGTTTATTGCGGTTTTAACCACCCCGCCTTTCAGGCACCCCTCCAAAGGAGGGGAATGGAGGTCGTAATTCCCTCCGACACGTCGGAGGGTGGTCGCAGACCGGGGTGTTATAAAACGATCATATTAATCGAACTCAGGTTAATACTGTTTAAATTAAAACGGATGTCTTGCAAAAGCGTCCGTTTTTTTGTTTAGCATAAATGTAAAATTATGTTAAAGATCAGTTACAATGCTTATCCATCAGGCAATAATCAATATATTAGCGAATATATAACACGCATAATTTAATTTAATGAGACTAACAAGAATTCTATTTACAATAATTGCTTTCCTATTTATAGCTCAATTAAATGCTTTTGCTCAAGATGCAGATAGTATTGCACTAAGTAACATCCTTGCCAAAACCAAAAAACTATCAGACGAACAACCTGTAGAAAAAGTATACTTACATTTTGATAAGCCCTATTACGCAGTTGCAGATACCATGTGGTTTAAAGCTTATGTAACCATTGAACAAAATATACCATCGCCTTTAAGCAAAATAGTTTATGTTGATGTTTATACAGACCAAGATTCGTTAGTTCAAAGCTTAAGATTACCGCTTAAAAATAGCGTGGCTTATGGCCAAATTCCATTAAACATGCAAAACTTTAAGCAAGGCAACTATTATGTAAGAGCTTATACTTTATGGATGTTAAACTTTAGCGACTCTTATTTTTTTTCTAAACCTATAGTTTTGGGTGAGGCAATTGATAAGCAATTGATTACTAACATTAGTTTTAACAATGAACAAACTGATAAAGGAATTAAAACTACAGCAAAAATTCAGTTTAGAGATTTAACTAAAAAGCCTTATGCCAATAAAACTGTAAATTGGAGAGTACTATCTAATTTTGATGAATACACCAGAGGAAGAGGTACAACAGACCAAAATGGAATTATTACGGTTACATTTAATAGTAAAGTAGGAGAACCAATTAATAGAGGTAATATACTTACAGACATTGCCATTGCCGATAAAGAAACTGCATCTGCCTCATTTAAATTAAAACAAACCCTTAACGATATTGATTTTCAGTTTTTCCCGGAGGGAGGAGAATTTATTAATGGCATTCCAAACCAAATGGGATTTAAAGCATTAAAGGTTTCTGGTTTAGGTATCGATGCAAAAGGAACCATTACTGATGATCAGAATAATGAAATTACAGCATTTACAACATCAAATGCGGGCATGGGCTCATTCTTTATAACCCCAGAAACTGGTAAAAATTACAAAGCAAAAGTAACATTTAAAGATGGCTCAATTAAGACTTATAATTTACCTAAATCTGCCGCATCAGGCATAACTTTACAGGTAATTAATTCTACTGATGAATTTATCAATTTAAAAATATTAGCCAATACTGCTTATTACGAAGCTAATAAAGACAAAGTTTTCTTTCTAGTTGCGCAAAACAGTAACGTTACCTATTATGCAGCAAAAGCAAGCCTTAAAAATCAAATCATTATTACTAAAATTCCAAAAAAGAATTTTCCATCAGGCATTGCTCAAATTACATTATTTAATGCTAACAGCGAAGCAATTAGCGAGCGATTAGCTTTTGTGATGCATAAAGAGGCAATGAATTTAACGTTAAAAACTGATTTGCCTAGTTACAAACCTCGCCAAAAGGTTAAAATGACGGTTGATGCAAAAAGTGCTGGATTACCTATCGTAGGTGATTTTTCTATTGCGGTAATTGATGAGCAAAAAGTACCTACCGATGAGCATACAGAAACGACAATTTTAAGCGCTTTATTATTAACCTCAGATTTAAAAGGATATGTAGAAAAGCCTAATTACTATTTCACTAAAACTGATGATAAAAAAATTGCAGATTTAGATAAATTAATGCTTACCCAAGGTTATCGCAGGTTTGCTTATAAAGATATTTTGGAAGGAAAATATCCGTTAGTTAGCTATCTGCCAGAACAAGGTATTAATATTTCAGGAACTTTAAGAGATAGAACGGGTATGCCTATTAAAAAAGGTTCGGTACGTTTAATGGTTACTGGTAAGCCAATTTCTGCTCAATTACTTACCACAAATATGGGATTGTTTAATTTTCAAAATTTAAATTTCCCGGATTCATCTCAAGTAGTAATTAGTGCAAAATACAACCCAAATGCCGCTAACTTAATGATTATGCTCGATGGAAGTCCATCTCCGGCATCGCCAAAAAACATCAACGCACCCGATGAAATTACGAACATAGATACCATGCTATCGTCTTATTTAAATAATAGCCAAAGACAATATCGCTACCTTCGTACCTTAAAAACAGTTGAAATTAAAGGTGCTGCAATAAAAAAGCCAAGTCATGCAGACCACGGTGCTTTATCTGGTTTGAGCCCTATGCCAGATCATTTATTATCATCAGATAGATTTAGTGGCGGATGTAATTTTCTACTAGACTGTTTAAAAACGCAGGCTACTGGTTTAACTTTTGATATCGAAAATTTTTATGTTACAAGAGATTTTAATCAAGGTAATAAAACTCCGGTACAAGTTTTTATAAACGGAACACCAGTTGATGCAAGAGATATTAATAATGTAAGTGTTGCAGATTTAGAATCTGTTGAAATATTTTTAAGAGATGATTTAGGTACAGTTGATAGAGCTTATGGTACAAAAGGTGTTTTAGTAATTAACACCAAAAAAGCTCCTGTTGGGCAAAAAATTAGCCGTCAAGAGTTAATGGATATGATACCAAAAACAAATGTAATTTCATTTAATCCGATGGGATATACTAAAGAACGTGAATTTTATTCTCCTAAATATTTACCAAATGCGGTAATTAATAGCAACGATCTTAGAACAACGATTTATTGGAATCCGAAGGTAATAACTGATGAAAAGGGATTGGCAAACTTTGAGTTTTTTAATGCAGATGGACGAGGATCTTACAAAGCAGTTATAGAAGGTTTTGATAAAAATGGAAACTTAGGAAGAGCTGTTTATCGTTATACGGTTAAGTAAAGACTTCTTCTTAAAAACAGCAAATTCTTAAATTATCTAATTAATAGCATTATTAAAATTTGCTCTAGTCCATTTAAGTTGATTGTAACCCTGTAAAAATTTGAGGCGTAACTCAATTAACTTTTCTTGTACATCTATTAATTTGTTTTCTCGACTATTGATTAAAAACAGTGAGCTTTCTCCATTGCTAAACTTAGTTTCTTCGGCTTTTAGCAAACGTTCGTAATTAATGGCATTTTGAGCGGCTAAAGTAATTTGATCATTGTAATTGCCAACCACATTTTTGTAAGTGGTAATTTTAGCGGTAATCTCTTGTCTCTTGTAATCTGTATCTAACTGGTTTTGTTGTATTTTAATCTTCGCAATGCGATAATCTGCCCTTGCTTGCCTTAAAAATATCGGTATTTCTAATTTTAATCCATATTGATAATTATTCTGAAACAATGGAAAAAAATCAGTTCGGTAATTTTCTTTATTAAAAAAGTTATAGGTAAAATCTACTTTTGGCAATAAACTTTGAAACTTTAATCTTCGTTCGCTTTCTAAAATTTGCTGCTTTTGAAAATAATATAAAACTGATGCATGGTTACTTAATGATGCGCTATCAATTTCAGCAATTAAAGTTAAATAATTGCTGTAAGCAACATTGTTAGTTAATGTTTCTGATGGAATAATCAACTGAGCAACATCATAAGGCTGTTGATTTTCTCTCCATAAAAAAAGCGACAATTGTTGTGTAGCTTTTACAAATTCTATATAAGCATCTTTTTGTTCTATCTCAAAACTTTGTAATTGTGTTAATGCTTCAGTTGTATCAATTGCTGCAATTTCTCCATATTGAAAAGTCTTTTTTATAAACAATAACCTATCTTGATTAATTTTTACAGCCCGGCTTTGCAATTGAAAAACCTCGTAAGTTTTAACCCATTGCCAATAGGCATTATCAGCTTCAAGCATTAAATCATTGGTTAATAAAAGTTGCTCGGCTTCAGTCATTTGTAACGCAAACCTCGCCTGATCTAGCAAAGCTCTTCTCTTATCATATAAAAAGTTTTTTGCCAATGGCAAGGTAATGCCGAATTGATATAATCCTCCTCTAGTCTCGCTATTATTTAATTTTTGTCCATCAATATAATTGTAACTTCCATTCAAGTCAATACCATACCAAGTTGGTATACCTAAGGTTACATTATTTTCTTTGTAATAATCTGTTCCATCTATGGTTTTTGCACCATTTTTTGCTGCAAACGTTGGGTCAAAATTACCTCTTGCGCTTTGTATTTCGGCTTTTGCAATTTGATTTTGCAAGCGATAACGAAATGCCATCGGATGATAATTTTTAACTACAGCCAAAAACTCCAGATGTGATAGTTTCAAAGTATCCTGACCTTTTGCCAAGGGAGCTAAACATACCAATATTAGCAATAAGACTAAACTATTTTGCCTTTTCATCTGTACTTATAGCTTTAACGTTATAATAATCTGGCGGAAAACCATTGATATTTCGCCATAATTCGTACCAAATTGGCACATCATTTAAAATTGCAATACCTTGCACTCCAGCTCCCATTTTAATTTGGGGAGGCCATGGTTTTTGTCCTTTATCTTCAATAACTAAGGCCTTAAATAAACCATTTACGCTAATATTACTCTCAATAGCCACAACCCTACCTGTAAAAGTACCATAACTGGTATTTGGCCAACCAGAAAAAACTATTGCCGGAAAACCATCAAAAATACACATCACTTTTTGTCCATTTTTAAGTAAAGGAAGATCTACAGGCTTTACATAAATTTCTACCGCATAATCTACTTTTTTTGGCACTATGGTTCCTATACTTTCAGTTTCTTTAAGTATTTCTCCAATACCTGCTTTACTTAGTTGTACAACTTGTCCTTCTTGCGATGCCAACACAAAATACAAGCTTTGCCTAGCCTTGTAATTTGCCACCTGATTTTCGAGCTTAGCAATATCACCAGCGTTACCTTCTATTTGCCCCATACTCTGGAAACGCTCTCCTTCAGTTTTACTTAATTTTTCGGTATAATCTTGTATGGCTGCACTTTGCTCAATATTTACGGTTGATATTTCTTGTCGTGTTTGAGCCAATTTATTTTCTACTGCGGTTTTTTTAGCCATAGCGTTTTGAAATGAAACGCTCCTTTGCTGAAACTGAGTTAACGAAACTAAACCGTCTTCATACATTTTTTTCTGACGATTAAATTGATCTTCACTTAATTTTAATTCGTTGTTTGCTGCTACAAGCTCTGCCTCTTCGCCAATAAGTTTATTGTTTAATTGGCTAACCTTAATTTTTAGCTGACTAAGTTTTAGTTCTCTTGAAGCATTTAATGCTGTAAGCTGACTGTTAGTTGTACCAATTTTTGCCTGATAATAATCTCTAACACCAATTTTTGCTTTAACTTGTTGTTGGGTTCTTTCAACCAATCTAGGATCAAGGTAATCTTCTTTTATTTCGGCTAATTGTAAAATGGTATCGCCTTTTTTAATATTGTCTCCGTTTTTAACGTGCCACTTTATAATTCTACCAGGTATAGGAGAATTAAGTTGTTGCGGACGTTGATCTTGATACAAAGTACTTACGTTTCCCCTAACTTTAATATTTTGTGTCCAGGGTAAAAACAATACAATTAAACAAGAACCCATAAAGATAAAAAACCATCTTTTTACTCTAGAGTCTCTGTGTATATGATAAATTCGATCAGTTGATTTTAATTTCATCTTTAAATACTCGATTTAAATATTTCCTATTGTCCCATTCTGTAATTGCAACTTCTGATTGGCAATAAAAAGAAGTTCTGGTGCTTCAGATACAATGATAATTGTGGTATCCTTTTTCAGTTCTTGTAAATATTTCACCATCTTAAACCTAAATTCTTCATTCATTCCATCTAAAGGATCTTCTAAAAGTATTAATCGGTTATTCCCTAAAAGTGCTCTTAGTAGTAAGATTTTTTTCTTCGAACTAAATGAAATTTCTGTATCTGTTTCACTCAACTGTGTATTAAAACCATCGGTAAATTGACTTGGCAAATTTTCTATCCCTATGGTTTCAGAAAGTTCAAGAATATGCTCTGTATTTATTCCATTTCTACCTAAAAGGATATTATCCTGAAGCGTGCCTTTAATAATGTGCATATCATCCATATAAAGACCAATATGATCTCTCAAAGAAATCTTATCTAAATTTTTAAGCGGTATTTTATCAAAAAGAGCAGTTCCGCCAGTTGGCTCATAAAAACCAGCTAACATATTTAAAAGCAATGATTTACCTGTACCCAAAGCTCCAGAAACAATAGTAATTGAATTTGGCTGTACGGTAAAATTAATATTCGATAAAATGGGTTTATTATCATTAAATGAAAACATTACATCTTTAAATGCAACTTCCATTCCTCCACTTTTGTGCTCTAAAATTATATTTTCGTTATGTTCTTCTTTAAGCTCTGTTACCTTACTAAGTTTTGCCAATGAAGCTATTACATCGTAATAACTCTCTAAACTTTTGATCAATTTTTCTACAGCAGCCATTATACTTAAAACCACAATTTCTGTCGCAATAAAAGCACCGATATTTAGTTTTTGATTAACTAAAAGGTAGGTTCCAATAGTTAACATCACTAATGTAATGATCACCTTAAAACCAATAATGGTTTTGTATTGAAACACCAAAACTTTAAAATGTGAAGTACGATGATCTAGATATTTAACTACGCGATCATCAGCACCAGTCAAATGCATTTCGGTTTTAGAGTTAATTTTGAATGTTTTTACCGCCCCTGCAATATCTTCTAACCACGATGCTACTTCATATTTTCTGCTGCTTTCTTCTACGCTAGATTGTATGCCCGAATCCATAGTAAACCTAAAAATGATAATCACAATTAGAATTACAATTGCTCCGAAAACTAAAAACCATGGATGGTAAAAAGACAGTAGCAGAATACCAAAAAAGATCTGAATTAACGCTGTCGGGATTTCTAGTAAAATTTTTGAAATTCCCTTTTGCAGGTTTTGTGTATCAAAAAACCTGTTTACCATTTCGGGTAAATAATACTTCTTATTGGCAGATAAATCAACTTTGGGCAATTTATCTGCAAACGCAATGGCATATTCAACAAATATTTTTTGCTGAATTTTTTCGATGATTTGCATCACTTTTATTCTAAAAAAACCTGCTAAAAAAGTACCCAAAACTACAAACCCAATTAATAAATATAGAGATGTAACCATGGTAGCTCCCATTACAAAACTAACAATAGCTTGTATACCTAAGGGGATACTTAGCTGTACTAAACCACTTAAAATGGCATAAATGTAAATGGCAGTAACATCTTTTTTTTCTTTAGTAATGTAATTAAATAATGCTCTACTACTTTTTGTATAATCTTGTTCTTGTGCCATTTTTAAATTATTTGATTACTGAAAAAGCGATTAAATTTAAATAGTCTAAAACGTATTGTTTATGAGCTGTTCTAGATTTATTATCTGTTAATTTTGGCAAGTGTTCGCTAAAATATTGCTGATCATGAGCAGTTTCTAACAAGGTACTAGCCAATGAATTTGGGTAACTAAATTTTGGATTGATTTCTAAAATAATTTCGCCAATAAATTGACACAAGCTTTTTAATGGACTAAATACCAATTCTTGATTAATTTCATCAACCTCTTTAACCAAATAAGCCTTACTACTTTCTGAAATTACAATGGCATGCAACTTTTCTAAATTATAATCTTGTATTTGAGAGTGTCCATCGTAATTATGTGTAATTATTTCTAAAATTGATTTCAGCTTATCAAAAGAATTGGTCATTTCTTGTAAACGCATTTTGGCTACAAATTCTAAATAGCACCAATACCAATTTAAAATATAGGTTAACAATTTATGTTTAGATGAAAAATATCTATAAATGGTAGCTTCTGTTGAATCTATTTTCTGAGCTAACTTTTTAAAGGTAAACTGCTCAAAACCAATTTCATGAATTAGTTCGATAGCATTTTCTACTATCAGCTTACCAATTTCAGAGTTTTCTGGATCCCTGAGATAAAGATGTTCGTTAATTCTAAACTTTAATAAAACTTGCATAGCCAACTAATTTGTTCAAAAATAAACTACTTTAATTTAAAAATGCAAAACAAACATAAAAGATAGTAATACTATTACAAATATTTTACAATTATATTAAAACGGCATTAGTAAAAAACAAAAAATTCGATAACTTTTTATGGTTATCGAACTCAATATGATGTAAAATCAAATTCTCAAATATTTACAATCAACAATTTAATATAATAGACAATTTCTACTATGGCTTATTTTCCTCCTTAAGTTTATCCAATTCTACTTTACATTTCAAGCCATCTTCTGTCATTTGCCATTCTCTGTAACTATCTTCTGTTTTATTGTAATCATCGCAAAAGAAATTATTAAAATACAAGTATTCATAAAGATCAGTCTTTGCTTTAATCCTTGTACCCACCGGAACTTTAAGCGTAACCGTTACTTCTTGGTTTCGCCAAATACTTTCTTCCTTTAATTCTAACCTCGGATTTAAAATTAGTAGCGAGTCTGTTTGTTTATATTTGTATTTTATATTTTGAGCATTACGCAAAGCGATGGCAAAAGTTCTACCCTGCGATTCGTAGTTTTGGGTAATGGTTGTTTTATTATTTTCGCTTTTTTCAATCACAAACCTCACGTTTCTTGGCACCCTAAAAGGATGTTCGTTGCTATCATCGTAAACTACTCTTCCATCTAAATTACCATTCACAATTTCAAGTGCAGCACTATCCGCTTTACTAAACGCAACACTTTTATCAACATCTATTACATAAGTCTCAAAAGTTTTTAAGTCATCAGTTTTAACTAACTCGGCATGTTCTTTAAACTCAGATGTAATTTTTGCAGTATAGTAAACACTATAGGCAACACCAATTAACCAAATAACAAGTAGCCCAAATGATAGCGATTTGTTAATGGCTTTTTTATTAAATGCTACACGTATCGCAAACAAAACCAGCGCTAAAACCGGAATAAATAGGGTAACAAATGCAGCTAAAACAATACCATTTCTTAGCTCTTCGTTAATAACAGACAGTGGCCAAACCTCAAAAGTGTTAGCATCTAAAAAACCTAAAAATGCTGCCAAACAAACAATTAAGCACACTAAAGTTGCAAACCCACAAAGTATAAATGCACCAGCAATAAACTTTAAAATTAACTTACCAGTTGTGCCTAATAATCTGCCTAATGCTTCTATAATTTCAGTTATAAAATTACCCGAACGTTTTGCTATTGGCTGAAAATGATCGCCGGCATTTTTCATTTTTTGTTTAAAAGCAGCGAGCTCATCCTCAAAATTTTTCTGGTAACCATAAAGATTTGTCGCTTCACCTTTCATCTCCATTTTTTCAGATCTGGTAACTGCTCTCGGCATACTAATCCATAAAATGATGTATGCTAAAAAGCCAGCACCACCCAAAAAAATGGTTAAAAATGCAATTAACCTAACCCAACGTGCTTCAATGTTTAAATAATGACCTAAACCAGCACAAACACCAGCAATTACGCCATCATCAGTATCACGATATAACTTCTTTGCACCTAAATAACTTGGCTGTTGCACAAATGGATCTGCATCTTCCACTTCTTCATCGCCAATAAAATCTTTAACACTACCCATTTGTGCAATTACACTTTGTACATCTGTAATTTCTATCACTTGTCTTTTGCCAGCTTCTAGTATCTCAGCAAACATTTCGGCAATGCGATTTTCTATATCGGTAACAATTTCAAAATCATCAGCATTTTTGGCAAAATGTTGTTTAATCTCGTTCAAGTAAGCTGTTAATATTTCGTAGGCATCTTCTTCAATATGGATAATTGTATTTCCTATATTTATAATAATTGTCTTCTTCATGTTTGCTAAAATTAATTTTGTGGGTCTGATTGTTTTGGTACACCGTTTTGAGACGTTGTAATGGCATAGGCCAATTCTTGCCAAGTATGATCTAGCTGTTTTAAAATCTGTTTGCCATCTTCGGTAAGCACATAATATTTACGTGGCGGCCCCGAAGTAGATTCTACCCAGTTGTAAGCCAACAATCCATTATTTTTTAATCTGGTTAATAAGGGATACAAAGTTCCTTCCACTACCAAGAGTTTTGCCTGTTTTAATTCTGCAATAATATCTGAGGCGTAAATCTCTCCTCTCGATATCACCAAAAGCACACAATATTCGAGTATGCCCTTTCGCATTTGTGTTTGCGTATTTTCTGCTATCATAAAACAAAGATATGTGTTTCATATAGTATTATGCAATACATAGTACTATAATTATTTAATAATAACATCTAATTTTCTGATTATTAGGCTAATAAAATTTAGAATTTTAAAAATTTGAAAACGATTGGTAGTGTTTTATGGCAAAAACAGTCCCGCTTTTGTTACAAGCTCCGAAGAAAAAGCGGGAGCTTTTCACAACAATCGGGTTTATATTACAAAGCTTTTTGCTAGCTGCAGCGTGAGGGATAGCAACGAAAAGCCCACAGCGAAGGCGCAGCCGAAGCGAGGACTTGTAGTGAATAGCCCGACCCTTGCGCAGCTTGGGGCACGCCCAAATTCTTTTTTTGAAAACACAAAACAGCTCAATTGTTTATGTTTTTGTTACATTAGTGTTTTTAAGCACACAAATGAATTTAGGTTACAAAAAAATAGTTGTTAAAGTTGGCTCTAACGTAATTACACAAGCCAATGGTTTACCAGATGAGGCTCGAATTAAACATTTAACAGATCAGTTAGCCGCTATTAAAGCAAAAGGAATTGAAGTTATTTTGGTTTCTTCTGGCGCTGTTGCTTCAGGAAGAAGTTTAATTAAGGTTAGCGAGAAACAAGATGCCGTAACTACCCGACAACTTTTGGCGGCAATTGGCCAGGTAAAATTGATTAATACTTACGCTAATTTTTTTGAAAAGCATAGCATCAAATGTGCTCAAGTATTGGTAACTAAAGAAGATTTTAGAGACAGAGCACATTATTTAAACATGAAAAATTGTTTACAAATCTTGCTGCAAAATGAAGTAATCCCTGTGGTAAATGAAAATGATGTTGTGTCGGTAACCGAGTTAATGTTTACCGATAACGATGAATTAGCTGGATTAATTGCTTCGATGTTAAATGCCGATGCCTTATTGATTTTATCAAATGTAAATGGAATTTATAACGGTGATCCGAAGTTAGAAACTTCTGAAATTATTCAAGAAATAAATGGAAATACTGCAAATTTGGCTTCATTTATTAGCACTGGCAAATCTCAATTTGGTAGAGGGGGTATGATTACAAAAACCAGCATGGCGCAAAAAGTAGCGAAATTGGGCATTACTGTTCACATTGCCAATGGAACTAAAGACAATATTTTAACCGAATTACTTGAGGGTAAATTAATCCACACCACATTTGTTCCAGAAAAAATTAAATCGGGCAAGAAAAAGTGGATTGCCCACTCAGAAACAACCGCCAAAGGCATTGTTCAGTTAAATAATGGTGCAAAAGAAGTTTTAACTTCTGGCAAAGCAACTAGCCTTTTGCCTATCGGGATTATCGCTATTAAAGCTGATTTTTTAAAAGGAGATATCATCAAAATTGTTGATGAAAAAAACAACTTAATTGGTTTAGGCATTGCTGAATATAGCTCTGATAAAGCCAAAGAAAGAATTGGACAAAAGAACCAAAAGGCATTGGTACATTACGATTATTTTTATTCAACAATATAAAAAAGCCTCCCTTCTGGGGAGGGTTGGTAGGGGCTATGGATTACAAAATATACTTCGAGAAAGCACAGCTAGCTAGCAGAACTTTAAGCAGTTTAGCAAAAGAAAAAATCAATGCAGTTCTGTTAGATTTAGCCGCTGCATTAATAAGCAATGCTGATGAAATTCTATCAGCCAATGCTAAAGACTTAGCCAAAATGCCTATCGATGATCCAAAATATGATCGGTTAAAACTAACGCATGAACGAATAGCGGCAATTGCCAATGATGTAATTAATGTTGCTGGTTTGGTTAGTCCGCTTGGCGAAATATTATCAGACAAAACCTTAGAAAATAAACTTCAAATTAAAAAAATTCGTGTACCATTAGGCGTTGTTGGTGTAATTTACGAAGCACGCCCAAATGTAACTGTTGATGTATTTTCACTTTGTTTTAAAACTGGCAATGTGGCCGTTTTAAAAGGTGGTAGCGATGCAGAGTTTTCTAACATCGCTCTAGCTGAAATCATTCATCAAGTATTAACAAAGTACCATATAAATGTTGATGTTTTAACTTTATTACCTGCAGAAAGAGCTGCAACCGAAGCTTTGCTAAATGCCACAGGTTTTGTAGATGTTTTAATCCCAAGAGGAAGTCAATCTTTAATCAACTTTGTTAGAGCAAACAGCAAAATACCAGTAATAGAAACTGGTGCTGGCATTGTGCATACCTATTTTGATGAAAGTGGAGATTTACAAAAAGGACAAGCAATTATTTTAAATGCAAAAACCAGAAGAGTGAGCGTTTGTAATGCCTTAGATTGCGTATTAATTCATCAAAAAAGATTAGCAGATTTACCAGAACTTTTATCGCCCTTGGCAACAAAAGAAGTTGAGCTTTTTGCTGATGAAATAAGCTTTGAAATTTTGAAGACAACCTACCCTACTCAACTACTCAACAAAGCTTTGCCAGAACATTTTGGCACTGAGTTTTTGTCGTTAAAATTAGCAGTTAAAGTAGTTAAAGATTTAAACGAAGCTTTAGAACATATTGCCAATTACAGTTCTAAACATAGCGAAGCGATAATTGCTGAAAATGCAAACAGCATTACCGAATTTTTAAATCAGGTTGATGCTGCAGCCGTTTACGCCAATACATCAACCGCGTTTACCGATGGCGCTCAGTTTGGTTTAGGAGCAGAAATTGGTATTAGTACGCAAAAACTACATGCTCGTGGACCCATGGGATTGGCAGAATTAACCAGTTACAAATGGATTGTACAAGGAGATGGACAAGTAAGGATTTAATTTACAAGGGCAAAACCATCGACCTCATCAGTTGTAATAGTTGCCAAGTCGAGTAATTTTTTAGCCGGTATTTTTTTAAACTTAGTTTTTGGTTTATTTTCTTCTTCCTTAAACATGTTTCCGCCTTCGGTATAGTTCATGCTATTGGTAGAAAAATTAATGCTCATTTTTGTGATTTCGCCAGAAGCACGACTGTAATAATGTTCATCGAGGCCAATTAAGGCAAACTTTTTATCTTGATATCTAAATGTGTAGCTGTTGGCATTAACACCATAAGAACCGCAGCTTAACCAATATTGATAACTTACAATTAGCACACCTTTTTTAATTTCTACACCCCCTGTTTCTCCAATAGGATCTGCAAGACAAGGACTTTCATCATCGTTTTCACTTGGCACGAAGCCTGAGTTTTTTACTGCGAGCAAATATTTACCATTAGCTTGCTTAAATAAAACCATCAAAATTCTAGGGGTTATATTTAAGGTAGGCGAACCCAAAAATTGGTCTGCAATTAAGTTTTTGGGATTAATTTCTTCAATAATCAAAACTTCATCTGCCAACAAATCTTTATTTAAATCTCCTTTTTCTTCTACAATTAATTTCCAATCAGTAGGAATAAAATCCTCAATTTTTGATGCTGTTTTTTTTATGATTGGATCATTGTTTTGTGCAAATAATAAATTAAAACTTATTAAAAGCATAACTATAAAGCTGTATTTTTTCATAACCTACTCTTTAGTATAATTTGATTTGCCATTTACATCAACTGTTTCTCCGAGATATTTCGGTTTTCTATTCCTTAAAACATCTAAAACAAACTTGGTAATGGATAGCTTTTCCCTAAAAGAATAATATTTGTAGCCAGGGTAAATGCCTCTTGTTAAACAAAACATAAGTATCAGTTCTATTTATCTAATTTTTTATTTGAGGGAGTTGGAGGCAAAAAATTTTCGGGGCTAATTACTTTTTTCCCTGTTCTTTGCTCTAAGGCAAGCCTTGCATCTTTAGCTATTTTTCCGCCTTTTTTACCTGCAATAGCATTTTGTTTTACTCCTTTTGCCTCTTCAACTTCTGCAATTTGTCTAGTAGATAGCTCTGCTAGTGCAGTAAATATAAGTTCGGCTTCACTCATATGATCTCGCAAATTTTGAGTTTTTAACCCTTTTAAATTTTTATGCTGTTTTACGTTTAATCCTGTCCATTCTTGATGTATAATATTGGTTAACAAAGCAAATTCATCCTTCTTTTCAACCCCACTTTCTTTCCAATAATCGGTAAGCTTGTTACGGGTTTCCTGTCCGCTCATTCGTTGTTGTATCCACTTTTCGCTTCTACCTAATTTCTGCCAGTTTTCCCTAGCCCTATCCAAGCTTTGCTCGGGGTCGGTAATTTCTTGCATACGCTCATAACCAACTTTTGCCAACCACTGTTTAAATGGTTCTGCTTTTGGCGATGGAATGGATTGGATCAAACGAAGTAGTGTTTCAGTATCTGCAACATCAGTCTCTCGCATTTTTCCGTCTTCTGCTTGCATTTTCAACCGTACGATTTTATCGTACACTTGACTTCCTTCTTTGGTGAGCTTCTTCTTCAGGTCGCTCCAATATCTTTTAGGGATGCTGCTTCCGGTTAATATTTCAATTACATCTATAACCGAAAAAAACCATTGCTCTTTTTCTTCGTCCCAGTGACTACGCACTTGCTTTTGATCAAATATTTTAACTGTATTTTCTTGCATATTTTCATAAATTAGATAGTAATAAATCTAAGCATTTTACTCATCGTGTTTTACGATTGTTGACAATAAATTTAATCTAAATGGCTTAGTGTTTTGTCCCAATAGGAACTTTCATTTCTGCAGGTTTTAAATGCCTTTCGGTTAAATTTTCAATTGGAATTCCTTTCATATCATCGCTTATTTCCTTTAAGCCCCATTTATCGGTAATGTATTTTTTAGTCATACAAAAAGAACCAATATAATCGTAAGCATTTTGCGTAACGGTTAATGTGTCGTTTTTCAATTTATAGCTTCCCTCTGTAATTATTTTCCCATTTTTTGTGGCATATTTTACAATTTCTAAATGACTAAATTTCAGCTTGTCTAGCGTAATTTTATAGACTTGTAAGGTATCTTCTTTTCTTAGTTCTGGTAATCCGTCTGGCTTTTGATAACCGAGATATACATTAAATTTTGTTTTTTTAATGCTGAAATCGGCTAAGCGTTTATCAGTTTTTAAAATGTCTGATGTGCCGACAATTCTTTGCGCAACTGGTTTGGGGCGTTTGTTTTGCGAAAACGCACCCATTGAAACGAAGGATAATAGGATAAGAAATGAGATTTTCATAAATATAGGTTGTGGTCAATTAAATACTTTGTGGTAGGAGCGAAGTATCTGACATAAAACTTTCTGGGAATTTAATTTCTTGGACTTGCACTTTTATCGCTATAAAGGCGACGAGTATAAATGTTTTAATGGTATGTTTTTCATAAATAGTTTTTAAATTATACAGGTTTATCTTTATCAAAAACCCCATCCAATCTTTTATAATTCATTGCAAAAGCAAGTATGGTACAAGCAAGAACAGTTATCCAAATGCAAATAATTCGAGTAAACTCCAGTTTAATCATATAAAATAAACAAATTAAAGGAAAGGTTAGGAATAATACACTGAAACAGGTTCCTGCCAAAAAAGAAAGAAAAGTTTTCGTAAAACCATCAAATTTATTTCCCATTAAACCTAAAATAAGGGCTAATATTGGCATCCCGAAAATGGCGAAATAAGGAAAAACTTCGCTTTCTTGGATATGGATTTTAAGCGGTGCAAACAGAAAATAGTTAACCCCAATGTACATTAGAATTAGGTAAGGCATTAAATATTTAAAAACCCTGAAAGATTTACGTGTCTTATCTTCAAATTCTGGTGTACCTATTACCAATGGTTTGTTACCTTGTTCTGTTAGCTCAAATGCATAATTGTTATTTTTTACAGCATAACCCAAAACGCTAATCAAATCGCCATTTTTAAGGGTCCTTTCGGTATAGCGAATATCATCTACAGCATATTTTATGCTATGTAAAGTATCTGTTTTGGCAGGTAAAAAGGCTAGATTTAACTGCGTTATAATTACTTTTATTTTCCCTGTTGCATTGCTTAAATAAAAATCCTGAAGTTCTTGCTTTTTTGTTGTGGTATTTACGCGTTCCGAGCCTGTTTCGTCATCGTAAGTAATGTTCCCTTCTTCGTAAGTATAGGCAATACATTCTTGTTTAAAATGGGGCGTTAAAAAAGTTTTTGTGGCACTAACATTTCCTTCAATTTTCACCAAACCTTCGGTTAATTGATAAATAGGTGTTGGCTTTTTTTTGATGAACGTTCTTTGTGTCTTGGTAACAAAATATACAAATGCTACCACAATTATTGGCACAATAGACACGATGTAACGGTTAGAAAACATCAATGTAATAATGGAAACCACAGCCCCCATTACCACCCAAATTAATATGCTTGAGAAACAGCTTTTCATTGTTGCCTAATTTTTACTTCGTCTTTTCTGTTCTGCATTTTTATGTTTCTCAACAATTTTTTCTAACTGTGCAGAATAGCCAAAATAGGTTTCCTCGCTAAACTCTTCTAAGTAGATTTTTTTGAACTTCAGCTTTGCTTTAATTGTAGGGATTTTAACCAATTCGCACTGCTCGTTATTTGCCAAGTGATCGTAATAATGCCAGTTGCCAATGTAATTTCCAGTAAGCAAGTTTGCACTTGCCTCGCCACTACCATCGTTAGCCGCATTGCCAAAAGCATATTCTGTTATGCCGATTAGTCTGATGCGTTTTTCCATCTTTTCGTACCTAAATTGGCAAGCGTAGCCGCTTCGCATCCAATTGTTTCTAAGTTCAAATCCGTTGTGGGTTGCTTTGATATAAGTATTGTCGCTTGCCATTTCGAGGGGTTTGGTCATTAGCTTTTTAAAGTTTTGGGTTGATAAACGACAGATAATTTCCCTTTCCTTTTGGTCTATGTAAACCGTATCTTTTTTGCCATCAAAATCTAGGTCTTTTACCAATTTTTCTTGAGCTAAAGCATATAGCTGAATCAGAAGAATCAATGCAATTAAAACTATTTTCTTCATTTATTGAACTAGTTTATTACGAACTAAAATTGATAAATAACAAATACCCAGCAAAGCGACGAATTGCCAAACCGTAAAAGAGAGTAATTGCCCGAGGTTGGTAAATTCAAAAAGCAAACTATCCCATTGGTTTGCTAATTTATTTTTGAAAATCTCGAAACTATAATTGCCATTTTGTTGCGTGTTACCATAAAACCTAAAATAATGTGCAACTACATCTACTAAAAAACACTTTAACAATAAAATAGCGATAAAAAAACCTATTGCTAATAAAAATGCATTCCCTCTAAGTTTATCAAAAACAAGCAAAGCTGATGCTAAAACATAACAGCAAAAAGTACTCAAATCAGCAAAGCCTTCGTAAAACGAATAATTAGCCAAATGGCTTTGTATTAAATATTTATTTACAACAAACTCAGAAAAAAAGCTTGTTAAAATAAAAACAGCAAAGCTAATAGCTAAAGCAATTGCCAATTTTAAAAAAAGCCAATACTTTTTAGTCAATGGTGTTGTTTTGTTCAAAGTATTTTATTGGTTTTTTTAATCTTCTAAAAACTCAGCTGGCGTATAAGTAACCCTTGCAAAGTTTTTCATTATCAGTTCCGTTGCAACAACCCTGCCACCTTCAAATTTTAGTATTTTATGCCTCCATATTTCATTTTTGCGGTAAAATTGATTTTCTATTTTTAAAAATTGATGATTTTTTTCCTCGATGTGATACGCATAATTGAGCTCGGTATTTACACGAAGCTCGCCTTCTAAGCATTTATCTGTAAACCAAAGGTTAATTTGAAAAGTATGCTCGGTATTATTGGTAAACTGATAGTCGAGGTAATTGTAAAAAACCGTGGCACCACTACCAAAGGGCAATACCCGGCCATCGTCTGGAAAGGGATCAAAAGAATGATGATGCCTTTCGGTAACTGTTAACGGACTATGGATAACCAGCCAATGGATCAAATTTGAAATTTGACAAATACCTCCACCAATACCTGCTTTTGCCTCACCAAAAGAAAGTTACATGCCTAACAAATAACCTTTCTTTTTAGAGGGCAAACCAACCAATTTGCAATAAGAAAATGTTTCGCCAGGTTTAATAATAATGCCATTAATATTTGCCGAAGCAATTTTAAGATTGGTTACTTTATTTATTTGCAGTTGCTCATTATTATCTCCAAGTTTCTTAAGTAAAACCGATTGATGTTTTTTAATCCGAAAATCGAGTTTATCGCTGGTTTTGGTTTTAGCATATTTTTGCCATCAAAAACCCATTCAAACCGTCTTTTTATTCGCCTTGCGTTAACCGCCAAAAAGTATAAATATGGGTGGCGCTGACTAAGTAATTTTCGTTTTTTCACTTTATTCAATTTGGCTTATAACTAATCCAGCATAGCTGATCCGTTAATTGTTTGTATTAATATTAGTACTCCTTTACTGCAATTTAAAGGTAACTGGAACCCTAAAATAGGTACGCACAGGTTTGCCATTTAGTTCACCAGGTTTCCATTTTGGCATTTTTCTCAGCACACGTATTACCTCTTCATCACAACCATAACCCAGTTTTGTCTCTATTTGTATGTTGGTAACAGAACCATCTACTTCTACAATAAACTTTGCCCTAACTGTACCTTCAACTTCTTCTTCCTGAGCTTCATCGGGGTACTGCAAATTATTGGCTATGTATTTTCTAACAGCAATCATCCCTCCCGGAAATTCTGGCAACACATCTACTTCTATCAACGGATTATTTTGGCGATCTGCAACTACAGAATGTGTTGCTGGAGGAACCTCAACCACACCCATTCCAGCAGATTTATAATCAGTAACTATTGTTTTAAGGCTCAACAAACCTTTTAAATTTTGCGTATAAACACGCTCTACAACAGGTTGCTTTTTACCCATTATATAAAATGAAATACTGTTTTTAGCAACCTCATAATTGCCAGATTTGAGGGTGTCTTTGGTAGTTTTATTAACCACGCTTTTAATCTCCTTTGCAATAGCTTGTGTTTTGCCCAATCGGTATAAGTTGTAAAAAGCCGTGTCGTTTTTAGCCTTTGCTTTACCCTTAGTTTCTAAAATAAAGTAATTGGTTTTACCTAACGAGAAACTAAAATCTGGTGTTCTATTTTGAGCCTGAGCAAAAGTTGTAAAAGTAAGAATTGCTATAGTTGTTATTTTAAACATTTTAATCATATTATATGTTTTTTTCAGAAAATATGCGTTCAGCATTTCATCGATTAATCTAGCCCTGCCATCCCTGCCTGCCGGCAGGCAGGCGCTTAACTTCGTTGGTAACCGCAAGGGTTACCACTACATGTTCGCTGCTGTCAGGTTTATATACTATTGTTTGTGCCAATGGTAACCTTTTAAAAACCCCAACGTTTTAAGGTTTATAAAAAATTAATTTAATGTAATCCCTAAACCTGCCAAGTAAGCTTTAGGCAAATAAATTTCTCCAGTTTTTCTATTAAAATAAGTGCGGCTATCTTCTTTACCCTCAATTTTAACGTCAAAGTAGTTGTCAGCTTTATAAAACGTTAATTTTGTTGTTGGTTTTGTTTCAAAAATGCGCTTGCTTATTTCTTCTGTTTCTTGCAAAGCAAAAATGGTATTGCCATTCTCTAGCTTCTTCGCATAAAAGAATGGAATAAAAGGTTCTTTTTCTACAGCTATCTCCTCTTGTGGTTCTGGATTTACACCTTTTTGTTGGCTATAAGTTGGTTCAGCCATTTTTGGCGCACTTACGAAACTATTCTCAACGTTTGGCATGGTGCTGAGCTTAACGTTCAGCAGTTTTTCGGCATAATCAAACAGCTTATCTTCATCGAGCTTTGCCAAAACAAAAGCCTTAACCAAAACCATTTTGGCGTTAAATAGCCTGTGGTTGTTGCCTTGGCTCAGTATAATGTAATCAAAAATTGGATTGCTTTTCTTTTTTCGTAAATCAATAGTAATCGTTTTCATTTTTACAATTCCATCGTCTTTCTTTTCGGCTGGTAGTATGTAAAGGGGCAGGTATTTATCAAAACCTTTGTCTAAAACCATTTTTAAGCTCTCATCATTAGCTAATACAACGTGGTGCTTTTTCATCTCTCTAATTTTAGGAGGTAAAAACTTTCCATTTTTATCTTTGCCGCCAGAAACATACGTATCTTGCGCATGATAATTGGCAATAATATAATTTCCAACAGCATAAAAATCACCGTAGTCTCGGGTAAGCGGGATGGCTTTATCTGTTTCTTCACTTAGCAAAAACTTTTTTCCTTTAGCAGTTACCATAGCATAAGGCACATTTTTTATCTGTACCTCGTTGTTATAAATACTTTCGTACAAAGCTTTTGTGCCGGTTTTTGTATTAAAAATAATATCAGGTCTTTCGCTAAAATCTTGTAAATAGAATTGGTTTTTGGCAGGCACCAAAGTGGTAAAGGCATAAGTTGGTTTCATCACCTCGTTGCCTAGCGTATCGGTAATGCCATGTTTGCCATTAATGCTAAAAGGATAATACTTTTGCTGTGCAAATGTGAAGTTGGCTGTAGCAAAAAGCAGTAGTGTAAAAATTGTTTTTTTCATATTTTGGTTGATGTTTATTAAAAATCAGTAGCCACTAACTAATAAGTTTCTTGATGCTTTTAAACTGCATTTCTGAAATTTAGTGTAGGCCATTGCCGCTTTACTACGTATTTGCTCTGCAGTTTCAGCATTAACATAACTGCTTAAAGCATCATGTAAAATGTAAGCTTCAGGCGCCATTAATCCGGTTGTCCAAACCACAGGATTTGCTTTTGCCTGCTTTAAATGTGGTGCGAAATATTTCTTGCTAATGCAGGCTAAAATAATTGCATCGCGTTGTTTGCCATCTGCATTGCTAAAATTTTCGTTTAACTGAAAATCCATTAAACCATCGTGACCAATGTAGGCCACCATTTTAGCATTGCCATTTATGCCAATTACGGTTTTATTAACTTGGAGGGTATCCTTCAATTGTCCGGCTGCACTGTATAGAAAATCTGTTGTTGTTTTTTTAATGTATTGGCCATCATAAGCGTCAGCAACTAAGTAGTAATTTTTACTGATGTGCTTAAAAACCAAGCGTTCCATCCTTATTTTATCAAGTTTATGAGTTTTTATCAGCTTCCATTCTTTGCTTTTTTTAAAGTAGGTTTTTACGCCATACGCACAACCCCAATACAAATTATTGGAGGGGTCTTGTCCGTTGCCAATTGCTGCTGGCACAGGCACAATGCCTTGGTATTTATTATCGCAAAGCGCAACAAAAACGTGAATGGTTTTAGTGCTTTCATCAAATTTTAATGCACTTTTAAGTTGGCTTGCAGCTGTTTTAACTGGTTTTGGTTTGGCATCGCAACTTGTAGCTAAGGCGATGATAATGATACAGATTTTAAATAATTTCATAGGTTTTAACATTAAGGCATTAAGAAAATTAAGGTTGAAGAATTTTTTGCTGTGAAAACATTAAACTCATGACGATGAAAGGTGTAGTATTCCATAAAAAATAGAAAAAATACCGCCTCGTTCTTAAAATCCGTCTAAACCTATTAGGTTGATTAAGCGGGACATTCTTGCGAGTTTACAAAGCAATCTATCCAGTAAAATAGATTGCTTCGGCATGCTTCTCCGATAAATCGGAGCAAGCTCTCGCAATGACGATTTGATGAAAATATTTATTTAACCTCTTGCCATTTAATAGATAACTTAGCCAAGTACAATGCAAACTGTTGCTTTTGGTTTGGCGTTTCTAGTTTTTGCATTAACACTGCTGAGTTCTTATTCCATTCCATATAAGCGCTTTCTTTGGCTACAATTTCGTGCTCGTTCTTATTTTTATAAGCAGCTGCATAATCTTTTAAAAGTGTTTCAAAAGCCGTAAAATGTGCATCAATTTCTGGACTGCCAAAATCTGGTTGCGCTGCCGAATTAATCTTTTCAATGCCTTTAGCTCTAGCTTCTTCAGATGCTTTCATTAACTCTTCAGGACTAGCTTTTTTGTTGGCAAAAAATAAAATCGAAAAGAATATGGCGAACGTAGCAACGGCTATCAGTCCAAAAATGGCAGGTTTACCATCAGCATTTTTCCATTTGGTATAAGCCCAAAAAGCTAAACCTAAACCCAAAATAAGCATACTTACGGCTAAACCTACGTTGCCTAAAAGCTCAAAAACTGGATATAAAATGCGTGGAACATTGTAGCTAGACTGTTCTTTAAAATAAAAAGTGCCTTGACTAAAAATGCCCACACCGATAGCTGCGATAGCTACTGCCTTCACTTTTTCGGCAATGTTTACTGTTTTGTTGTTTTCCATGTTGTCTTATCTTAGATAAGATGAAAATACATTTCTGGAATACCATTTTAAGAGCAATTTATTATTCGTTTGTATTTATTGAAGATTTGTAGGTATAGACTTATTATTCGTAAAACGGATTTCATAATTTAACATTTTGGCGAGGACGATAATTTGGGGGTAAATTTTAATCGTAAAGCGATTTATTTTTTTCATTTAGATGTCCATTCAAGCTAAGCATAACGATCTTGTTATTAATAATCAAATCATTAAGATATATTCGCTATTTTTTTGCTCTGCTCCTTTAAAAACGCCAATTGGTTTGCCGTAAAATAACTGCATCGCTTTAGCATCAAATTTCCCTCTACAATCGTCATTAGTTAACCTGCAATAAACTTTTTATTGGCGCCAAATATTGGTTTTCAGGTAGGCCACAACTGGGCATATGATAATGAATAAAATGATGATTGCAGTCATTTTTAATTTCCTCTCGGTGCTTCTTGTTCTTTTTTATTTGGATCGATGCCATCAATGTAAAAACCAATTTTATAAATATGTCTTGAAAAATTATTTTCCCATTTAAAAGAAAAATTAATGCTTTTCTGCTGTAATGTTTCGATATAAGCTTTCGGATAAGTTAAGCCAGCAATCTGCAGCGATTCATTATCTGTCTTCCGCAGCCTAAACCTATAGTTTCCATATCTACCATAACCACTAATTTGATGGGCATCATCCACTGCATTCTTATTAAATGCATCGGTGGTCTCTATTGGATCATGATTGTGCGTTACCGGAAATCCATCAACCAATATAATACCATAATTTTTTATTTTCCTGTCATTCAATCTTGTGTCCTCAACCTGTATTTCTACGATGTGGTCAACACCTTTATATTTAACGGTGGAAAGGCTAATTAAACCATTTTTAGAGCGAAATCTTAAACTGTCTACTTCTTCAAACGCTAAACCTGGGCAAAGAGAAATCACCTCGTTAACAGGTTTAAAAAGCTCTATTTTTATATCGTTATATGAGATAGAGAATTTATCTCCAAATATCTCGATCCTATCTTTTTGCAGTTTAAAAAGTGATAATGCCCAACTGATACATACTTCATTAAAAGGTTTGGGTTTAATACTATCAGCATAAATAATTTTCACTGGTTCATACTCATAGGGATTATCGATGCTGTACACCAAGCGAGCAAGTTCATCAGCTTTTTTATATAAGCTGTCTTTTTTGGTTTGCGCTGTAACATTTTTTGCTAAGCCGAACAAAACATATAAAAGTAAAGCGATTTTTTTCATTTTATCTTCGTTAATTTCATTTGATATAAATCCACATGTTATGCCTTGTCTGCTAGTTGAGAATTGAAGCTTTTAATCAGGAACTTTATCGTTTATCGAAATGTTTACTGGAATTTTCACTTCCTTTTTCATCCCGTTAGACATTTCAAATTCAATATTGATGAACCCATTCAGTTTTTCAAACTTTTTATTTAGGTTAAACATAATCCCTAAGTTTCTGCATAAAACATTTTCATACTCGCCAAATGGCAAACCTTGTAGCGTTTTTGCAGCCCCATTATCTACAAATTTTAAAACTTCATTTTTTTCGTTTTTAAGCTGATAATCTTTCAGATTGTAAGTATTGAAATCATAAATATTACCATCTTTATTTACAATTGTTCCGTTGTTTTTATGGTACTCATCTTGGTCTTTTTTAGATAAAGTATATCTGGTAAGTATGCCAAATTTATCAGCCGGTTTTCTATCTATTTCGGTTAAATCGGTAATGGTAGCTTTGGCATTTTTAACTACTTCGTTTAAAAATTGTTCTGTTTCTTCATCCGAATAAGGATAGTTTTCTGTGTTACAAGAAATCATTATTTGACAAATAGTAAGTAGGACTAAAAATTTTTTCATGTTTACTTTATTCTATTTAGTTTTTCTAGTAAATTTTTATAATTCAACAACGCCTCCAATCACTTTTTTATTGATTTTTTCTATATTAAATGAAACATGTTTTTTAATGTTGTTGATGACCTTTTGCAATACAGCCGTATCATTTGATGGTTTAAACGTGTAAATCAAATTTTGATTAGTATGATAAAGGCTAAGCGTACTAATGTTTCTTTTCATGACATCAATGTCGTTGTAATTAACATTGACGATTGTTTTGCTCGATTGTATAGTAAAACCATTTTCATCAAAAGTTACCTTATTTATAGTTGTAAGCTTAGAAAATATAAAGAGTGGCCATAACACTACAACAGCAGCCAATAGCCCCGGAAAAACACCAGTTCGGGTAGAATTTATGAGTTTTACTATATCATAAGGATCAAACAAAACAAAACCTAACACTACCAAAAAGTAGAGTAGATATGCAGCAAAAAAAACAATTGCTTTCCTTTTGTTTAACTGTTTATAGGTGATTTCTTTCATCTTTTTAATTTAAAATTCTCCAATGAGTTTAAATTTCATTTTTAAAGACAATCCTTTACGTCTTTATTGAAGTTAATTTCCTTACCTATAAGGAATTAAGTTTTTAATCTTTTCTATGTCCTTTTGAAAAACATCTAAATCTTTTTCGAATATTACCTTGCTCGTATTAATTTCTCTTATTATTAAGTCATAATACTTCTTTTTAAATGTCGAAAAAATTGGTCTGTCTTTAAATGGAAGTTCCTTTTCTATTATTTGAAAATTATGTTTAGAAAATTCATAAAAAAATTTACCAATACGCATACCATCCGTAGTAATGATACATTTGTTATGGAAGTAAAGCCAAAAAAGCCCTAATGGCAGCAATATAAATCCAAATAAACTAAATGCTCCAATATGAACTGTCGAATTTTTTTGTAAAATTAAACCATCTACAAGATTATAAAATGAACCAATGATAATTGGTAGGCCAATAATTGAATAATAAATAAATGTTTTTTTCGATAATAATATGGTGAACTTCATCAGATAATTTTAGCTTCCTTTAATTTATTCTCAATTATGGTTATCGTTTCTTCACCTTTAGGCATTCCACCAAAAAAACCTGCCGACCGCCAAGTTTTAGCCTCCCAAATGGTAGATTTTGTAGTAACATCATAAAGGGTAAATAAGTAGGTAACACTTTTTAAATCGCTCGTACCTTTTCTCGAACTTACATTTGTAATGGTAGTTTTAAAAATATAAGCTTTGCCATTTTGTTTGGCAATTTCCCAAACGTCGGGTTCAGTTCCTCTGTAAGCATCTAGTTCAATCATCCTTTTTGTGGCATCGTCAGACATGGTTTTAATTTCTTCGTTTACCAAACCTGTTGTTTTTAAAGCATGATACAAGGGCTCTATAAAATCAGTTCTTTCCAGCCCTAGTTTTGCGCCAACCATCACATCCGAGGTTTTTTCTAATTCTTCTTCGTGCCAGAATAAGGCGTTTTTTATTGGAGCTGAAATTTTTGTAGATTTTAGCACCTCAAACTCTGGCTCACTAAAGTTGCTTCTGTAAATAGATGCGCCAATGGCGAAAATAAATACGCCAATAATTAACATTCCTAAAATTCCTTGTATCTTTTCTTTCATAAGTTTTTGCTTAATGTTTTAAATTTTTATTACTTATTGGTTAATTCCAACTCGTTTAAAGTTCCCTTTTGTTCTTTAAGCGCTGCTATTTCTTCATTTAATTTTTTAATTTCGGTATCAAAATAAGCGGCATTTGCCTTTGGCCTTTCAATGGTTCCCTCTTTTTTAGTGGTAATTTTTGTAGCGTAAGCTTTAATTACCAAATCGTAAGGAGAAAAATCTATGATAGGATATTCTGCAGTTTTCCATAAATTAGTATGTGCAACCGCTTCTGAAAGTAAAGGTTGATGGTCTTCGAAAGTTTCATTTGGTTTTAAAACATAATCATCATTCCAAGTGCCTCCTTGACCTTGTGCTGCAATTCTTTGGCCTGTTTTTTTAGAGAAAATCTCGATGTTAAACATATACTCGCCTGTTAAATTATAGGCCGATGTATTGGTAAAAACTAAATCCAAGTAAGGTTGCTTTTCATCAAAACTTTCATCCTCTGAGATGGAAATTTTGGTTAATTTAAAGGCGGCTATCTTTTTAATAATTGCCTCAGTTTTAATTTTTTCTTTTTGCAAACTATCAATTTCCGTTTCGGCGTTTTTGATTTTTTCATCTCTATCCGCTTTTAAAAAGTCTTCAGCATAGCTGATAATTGCGCTGTAAGTTTTGCCATCTATCATTTCCATCACCATTTTATCGAATGTTTTTCCTTCATTCTTTTCGGGCGAGTTCCATTTTTCTTTCATCGCTTTTAGCATAATCACTCTCAAAGCTTTTTCTAGATCTTCTTTTTCTGTTTTGTCTAGTTTTTCCTCCATTTTGGCTTTAGAGGTTTTAAAGGATTGTTCGCCTGTACCAGAAATGGTTGGGCCGCATGCTGAAAACAAAATCGTGATAACGAAAAGGATTAAAAGGGAGTAAGTGTTTTTCATTGTGAATGCAAATTAAACTTGTGGAGAATTATTTATGATTACTGCTAATTGGGGGCGAACTGTAAATCTAATTACAGGCATACAACGGTACACACTTATACTTTCAATCTTAATTAGCTTTATGTATCGTAGTGCTTAAAAAATTAAAATTTTTCCGAGCGTATGTCTTGTTATCATTACCCATATTTTATCGATTTTTTAGATTTACCTTTAGACCTCAGCGAGGTCTAATATTTATAGCTGAATAGGCAATTATGATGTTCGACCCCAGCTGGGGTCGAATGTATGCCTTGTAATTTACTATACATATATTATCCCGCTGGGATAACCATCACAAAAGTGTAATACAAATAAACTTGTTCCGAACGGTGTAAATATCACCATCGGCAATTCAGTTTAATAATTTTTCAATTAATTAGCCTTATCTATTCTGGTATCAGCAGCACCACCGTAATAAACCGTTTTGCCGTCCATAGTTGTTGGGCTTCTGTCTACCTGTAAATCCATTGTAAAAGAAACCTCCATTTTATCGGTATACTTTAATGGTTTTCCTTCGTTGTCATAAAAAACAACATCAGCCATGGTAAAAGATGTAGGCGCATCAAATTCATTTTTGCCTTTGCCATTAGGGATTGGAAGTGAAGCAATTAGTTTTCCTTTTCCGTTTGGTTCTTCATAAAAGCCGATGTATGGCAGTTGGCTTTCGTTAGCCATTGGGCCTTTTACCTCAATATCTCCATTAATAAAAGGGTAACCAACAATGGCAAAACGTTTACCATTGTTTTCTTTAACCTGGTTTAAAGCTTGGTACTGTTCTATACCTACAACTTGTCCTTTTTCTTTGTTTTGGCTGCACGAAACAAGCATAGCTGATGCAAGTGCGATAAATAGCATTTTCTTCATTTTGTTTTTCATTTAGATTGTTTATTTGTCTTAATTGTTAACTCTATTTCCTAATTAGCTCTTTTAATCGTTGGCGAGAACGCCAACACTGGATTACGCTCATGTTGGCGTCCTCGCCAACGTTTTATTAAACTTTTAAACCATCATCTTGAGCTAGGTAGACTGATCTTTTCCACCAGAAGCTGATTGTTTATAGAAATGCGCTTAACCCAATAAACCCGTTACTTTTAAGTTCGAATAACGATCACCTAGTTTTTTCAAGAAATCGTTGGCAATAATAATCTCTTCCAGATTTTTTTGAACGTTTAGCGAAAATGCGCTTGCTCCAGCATTAGCATAAGTAAATAACAATGCAGAGAACATAATTAATTCAATTGGGCTACCATCTGTTGCCAAAGCAATTCTATAAGCTTTAACATTATCTCCTTTTTGTTTGGCAAAAGCTTTAATCATTCCTTCTAGCGGAAGTTCGGTAATGGTAGAGGCTTGTAAACGGGTAGCATCAAAAACCAAATGGTTTGAGATTTCTCCTTCGGTATCGGTATCTAACAAATGTAAATCGGCCCCGCTTAAAATTAAATACTTTGGTGTTTGTACGGTATGAAATCTTACTGTACCTAATGTAGCTAAGCCTTTCAAGCTATCTTTCATACCATCTTTAATGCTGTCTTTGGTAGAATAATCAATATTAGCGTAGTTAAAAGCATCAATGATTTTGCCTTCCATTTGCATCGGAATAAATGCTAATTCTCCATTTAAAAAATTGTTTTTATAAGTTTCTGCTTTGCGCATTTCGGCATTAAAATCGGTGTTCAGAAACATCTCTTTTTGTTTCTTCTTTTTTAAGTGCATAAAATAGAATATGCCACCATAAATGGCAATCATGCCTACAATAATTAAAATAACTGTAATACTCATTTTTTTGTTTTTTAAGGGTTTATTTATTAGACGTTTTTAGGTATTATTTTTCTTTTTTCTGATGGAATACTACCCCAAATTAAAAGGGCAATAAATAGCAAAACCATAATTTTACATCCGTATCTGGTATAAAAAGGCAAACCAATTACATCGCCCATTTTTAAGTTTTGCGTTGCCAAAATGCGTTTTAGCTCATCCTCAGGAATGCCGAAATATTTTTCTGTTTGCTCATCGTAGGCTACCAATATTGGCTCTTGGGTAATGTATAACGGCAAAATATAAGCGATGTTAAATTCTGTGTGTAAGGTTGCCAAGTCTACATAATTGGCATTATCGAGGTTAAATTCGGCAGTGTTTGGCAAATCGTAAACTTTGTTTAAAACCTGTCGCTCGCCAAATGGTATTTTAGCTTTATTGGCAAATGCAAAACTCGAAGTTGTTGCCAGCATTGCTAACATCAAAATGATTTGCTTCATTTAGTTATTTTTGAGCCTTTTTATAAATCGCTTCACTCACTTTTTCTCCTTCCAAATAATAATTGGTGAAAAGCACAGCACCATCTGGTTTATACATGTGCCCAACACCATGGCGTTTACCATTTACAAATTCTGCATCCATGCTTTTTTTACCTAATGTGTAAGTGGTTGATAGTCCATTTTGCAAATCGTCTTTATAACTAATTTCAGTCATAATCTGACCATCATTATACACCCTGTAAATGCCATTTCGTTTATCGTTTTTATAACTAATTTCTGTAGCTAATTTTCCATCCAGACTGTAATTTTTAGAAGTGCCGTTTTTTAGATCGTTTTCATAATACGTTTCGGTAGTTACTTGTCCGTTAGAAAATGTTTGTGATATGCCATGTTTTTTATCCGTTTTGTATTCAGATTTATTTACAAGTTTATCGCCACTAAACATTTCGCTTGCACCGTTTTTCTTGCCGTCTTTATACACCTGATGCAACCAAACTTTACCTTGATTGTCGTAGTTTTCTTTTAATCCGTTGCGAACGCCATTTTTATAATAAAGTTTACACTCCATTCTTCCGCCTTGCGAATACCAAAATGCCTCGCCGGTAATAAAACCCTTTTTTATATTATAAAGTGCAAAGCCACCTTCATCAAAAGGTATTTTGTACTGGCCTTGCAATAGTTTGTTATTTAAGCTTAATACCAATTCACTGCTATCTATATTATAGTTTTTTTGGAGGTGCTTCCACTGTATTTCTTCGGGCAGTTGGGCCAAAAGTGTTTGAGCACACAACATCAATACAAAAAATATGGTGAGTTTAAAGCTGTTTTTCATAGGTTTTTATGGTAATTATTCCAATAAAAATAGCTACTAATATTATTGAAGATTAAGTGCTTTATTATTCGTTAAGCTTTACAAAGTATTTGCTGGGAATGAATTGTTATTCGTAAATGATTTTTTTGATTAGAAGCGCAAAATCAATACACAAAACTTAATCTGTTCCCGTTTTCCGCTTTACTTCGTGTTCGCTCAATGTTATTAAGTTAAGAAAAATTAACACGTTGGCGGGGAAGCCAACATATGAAACTTCCAGCGTTGGCGTCCGCGCCAACGCTTACCTTAATGACATTGCGTGTTCGCTGCAACCGGAGCCAAATGGCGAATACAGCTTTTCATTTTTGCACTTTGCAGGGTGCACAAACCTTTGTTAATAAACCAGATTGAAATGAAATTTTTTTTTTGTTTTGCCAAAATACTCAACCGATTAAAGTAGCAAAATCGATAATATTCTTTGGACGATTACCATCAACCAAAAAAAAATTGCCTGCTTGCGGTAGGCAGGTAATTTAAAGCAGGGCTAAAGCCGCCATTTAAGACAAACTTTCATTTGCTAATTTGCCCTTTAAAATCTATATAACCGTTTTTTTGTTGGTATTGCCATAACTCCATATTGTTTTCGATGTAACGAGATGGCGTATCAATGTAATTTGCATTCGCATCAAAACCACTTATGTACACCGTTTTTAAACTATCACTTAAATTTTCAAAAGCATAGTTAAAGTAGTCATCTTTGCTTAAGGGCTTTTCGTAAAATAAGTCGTCTGCAGTAGATTCAACAGGTTTTAATTGGGTGCGGAGTAATTCTCTTTCTAGGCACACACCTCTAAGCCATACAATTACGTTACCATTGTTTGCTATACCAATTACAAAACTCAGTCCTTTTTTCAGCCCTGCGTATTCCGAAAGCCTTAAAAACTGCTCGTTAATTTGTGCTGCTTTAAACATTTGTAGTATTTCTTTTTGCGGTAAAGCCAAGGTGTCTGCATAAAATTTTTTATCCCGATAGGAGAAATATTTTAAAACCAAGTGTTGTGGTAACCTTGCCGAGCGAGCGTGGTTTGTAGTGCCATAATTTACACCCCAAGTAGTGATAAATTCATTAACATCTTCATCGTCTGCACTTTCAAAATCATCGCCTGGCAATAAAAAATAGGCTTCTCTAACATGAACAGGAAATGTTTGGGGAGCAGTAATGCCAACTGAATAATTATATCTTTCCCAGCTTTTATAGCTTAGCTTTTGGTAAATAATTGCAGCAAGCAAGGCAAAGGCTAAGCCCATGTAAAACCAGTTTAATTTATTGATTTTCATGGTCGTTAATTTTTAAATGCGGCTGCCAAACCAGTTGCATACCACAGCAAGGCAATATATGCCACTGAAATGATGAGCGCAATTACAAATAGCCAAATGGCCCAGCGGTGAGCTTTGCCTCGGTAAGTTAATGCATAAGCACCCAACAAAATAGTAGTCGAAGCTGCTATCGGAAAAAGTATCATTTCTTGAGCTAGCTCATTGTTTTTATTAAAGGTTGTTGACAAAATTATGCTCAGCAAAATGTTTACAACAATAAGTACTATAGACAAAGTGCTGTTTTTTAGCTGGGCTATTTCTGTTCTTTTTTCCATTTTATGGTCAATTACCAATGCTAAAAATACACTTATGTTATTTATTCGTTTTAGCAAACTATTATTTGAGGGCAAAAAAGCTAAAATTGCCGCAATTGAATTATTATTTGCTATTTTAAATCATCATACCATTCCTTTTATTGGAATGGTGAGCCAAACCGTTGTGCCTTTATTTTCTTCACTTTTAATTTCGATACCTGCAGCTTCGCCACTTTGCTTTGCAATAATTGCTAAACGCTCTTTGCTAATGGCTGTAGCTAATGATTTATGATTTTTAACCGCTGTTTCTTTAGAAAAGCCTTTGCCATTGTCTTTAATTACAATCAATAAAGTCTCGTTTTTAACATCAAAATTTACAGTAATTATACCTCCTTTAACGTTCGGATTTATACCGTGTATAATAGCGTTTTCTACAAATGGTTGCATTAACATTGGTGGTATAGTTATACTTTCAGCATCATGGCTGTCGTCTATATTAATTTCATAGTTAAAAGCATCATCATATCGCATTTGCTGTAAACTGAGGTAGTTTTCTAGCGTTTCAATTTCTTCGCTCAGTTTTACTTTACTTTCTCTAGAGAGTTGTAAACTGCTGCGTAGCAACCTGCCAAATTGTTGTAGGTATTTTAAAGCTTTTTCATTTTGATTAAAGCGAATAAAACTTTGTAGCGCAGATAAGGTATTAAAAATAAAATGAGGTTCTATTTGTGTACGCAATAAACGTTGTTCTAACTGTATGCGTTCGGTTTCGCTTTTTAAACGACGTTGGCCTTGTATAAAATAGAGCAAAAGTGCTACCGTTATAGCTAATAGAAACCCTAAAGTACTTACCGCAAGCCAAAGCCTATTGCTTTGCAATTTGGCACTAGATAAGGCTACAGTTTCATATAAAGTGTTTATTGATTTATCTTTTGCCTTTAATTGTACAATTGTTCCCATTTCGGCAACGGCTCTAGCATTTTCTAATTCGTAAACAAATTTGGTACGTGCTAATAAAACATCATATTGTTGTGCAGCAAGCGTATATTTTTTTGAAGCGAAGTAGAAATCTGCCAAATTCTGGTCGTACAATAACATATTCTCATCGTCTACTTTATTAGGATATTTTTTTAAAAAGGAATTACATTTATTGAGGTAATATTTTGCACTATCTAATTGTTTAATAGCAACATAAACGCCAGCTAAATCAGTATAGCTAGTAAATAAATTACCTCTTAAAACACTTTCAGCATTTTTACCGTTCTCATTCTCATCCAACACATCAATCGCTAATCTTTTCTTATTATAAATTAAAGCTGAGTCTAAATTTTTTGTTGTAGTGAAGTAAGAAACTTTACTATCATAAATAAATTTTACATTAAGAAAATCTGGATGTTTTTTATACAACTGCTCCATTTTTTTTATGTAACTATACAAAGAATCTGTACTTCCATTTGCTCGGTAAAAACAAACTGCCATTTGGTTATAGGCTCTAAACTCTTCTTTTATATGGTCTTTCAATTTGGGTAAAAGGGCTATTGCACTTCTATTAAAATTGAAAGCATTTTTAAACTGTCTTAATTGAAAACTTGATTGTGCGGCTGCAAAAAACACAGTAATTTTTTGTTTGGGAGTTAGTTTTATTGCTGTATCGGCCAAAAGCATTTGTGCAGCGGCGTTATAATAATAGTTTTCTTGATGTATATTAAGTTCTAATAAAGCTAAATTGCCCAAACCCGAATATAATTGCACTTGATCTTCGGTGTAACCTTTTCTATTGCCCATTAATTCCCAAGCTTTTTGCATATGATATTTTAATGAGTCGAGTTTGTTCATCCCATAAAATACACCAGCTAAATTATAGTGCACTTTAGATCGTAATACCGAATCTGCTTTTACCTCGTTGTTTTTTAGTTGGGTATTCCAATAGGCTAACCTTTGCTGTAAATCTGGATTTTCTTTGAGCTTTTCGCTGGCCTGTTTAAAACTTAACAGTAAAGTTTGGGTTTTAGGCGTTGCCGATGGCTGTTTACAAGCATATAGCATCACCACTATTAATAATGCAAAATAATTAAACCTAAATTTCATTAGATATTGGTGTTAATTTGTTGTATGATGTGTTCTTTTCTTCTGCTCGAAACAGGAATTTCAGTTTGATCTTTTAGCAATAATGTGCCAGACTTTAAGAATTTATCTACGTAGGTAATATTTACCAAATAAGATTGATGGGGTCTTAAAAACCACTTTTCGGGCAATAGCTCATCATAAAATTTTAACGGTTTAGAAATCATTATTTTTCTATCCTCTGATAAGAAAAAAGTAGTGTAACTGCCTTCACTTTGGCAATAAACAATTTCTTTTAACTGTAAAACCTGCAAAAACTCTAAGGTATGCAAAACCAAGCGGCTCTCTAAGTCATTTTCTGGATGTTTTAATTGCGCTTTAATGATTGAAAGCTGTGTTTTTTGATTCTGCTGGTCATTTTCTTTTACCTTAAAAATCTTATCAAATGTTTGCCTAAGTTCATTTTCATCTAAGGGTTTAAGCAGGTAGTCTATTGCTCCGCATTTAATAGCCTTAACCGCAAAATCATTATATGCAGTAATAAATATTATTTTAAACTTAATTTCTGGTAGCTTACTTAAAATATCAAACGCAGTGCCATCAGTAAGTTGAATATCCATTAAAATTAATTCCGGATTGGTTGCTTTGATTAACACTAAAGCCTCGGCTACACTTGTGGCAGACCCAATTAAGTTGCAATTGGGTTCTCCTTGCACCAACCATTCTATCTCTTTGCGAACAGCAGGTTCATCCTCAATAATTAAGGTTCTTAACATTTAAAATTGTTTATATTTCAGCTCACAATATCCAAAATTATTTAACAATTAATCACATTTATCTACAGTATAAACTGGATAAATCCCTGTTTATAAACAAAATAGACAGTCTCGTTTCCCCAAAAATAAAATATAGTTAAATTTTTAATTGTTTAAACAACTAGATTTTTTTCTAAATATGAAAAATGAAAAACCTAAAAAAATAAGTTTAAACCAAACATTTTTTTTTGAAATAAAAACATATTAAATTATTCAAAATGGATATTAGCTGTAGAAACAACTATTTATTTTAATCCAACCCACCACTTTTTAAATGGCTGATTAATATCATCTAAATATACCAACTGACCAATAATTGGAGTAACCAATGGCATATTTACATCTTTATTAAGTTCTGTTAGTTTACTTAAAGGCTCATCCCAAGGGTGGTTTGCCAAAACAAATTTCGAAGAATGGACAGGAAACAACCTTTTCGCTCTTAAATCTTTTGCGGCTTGCAAAGTCTCTTCTGGTAACAAATGGATATATTTCCATTTTTCATCATACTGGCCATTTTCTAAAATGGCTAAATCAATTTCACCGAACTTTTTACCGATTTCCGCATAATGTGTATCGTATCCGCTATCTCCACCAATGTAAATTTTACGGCTTGGGGTTTGCAAAACGTACGACATCCATAAGGTATTGTTTCTGGTAAAACCCCTGCCCGAGAAATGCCTTGCCGGAGTGGTATGCACAAAAAAACCGCCTCCAAAATCTAAGGTTTCATTCCAATCTTTTTCTAAAATTTTTGCTAATGGATATCCCCAAGCTTCAAAATCTGCACCAACACCTAAACCACAAATTACTTTTTTGGTTTTATCTCTCAGTTTTATCAATGTTTCATAATCAACATGGTCGTAATGATCGTGTGAGATGATCAAATAGTCTATTTCTGGCAAATCTTCAACTTTATATCTTTCTGTTCCTTTAAACGCTAAAACAGTACCTGGTATTGGTGAAGCATTTCCGCTAAAAACTGGATCAATTAAAAGACGTTTTCCATCTAACTGAATATAATAAGATGAATGCCCAAACCAAACCAAAATATTTTGCTCAATAGGTAATTTCAATAAATCTACCTTTTGAGATGGAATTTGATCTATTGGCGATAAGCGTGGATATTCAGTAACTAATTTATCATAGATCACACCCATCATGCTGTAACCTTCGGTTAAAGAAGGTGTATGATTTAAATTAACAAACTTTCCGTCTCTAAAATTTGGGGATTTTTTGATGCGTTCTAACCTCGCCCCTACTGGGCTTTCGCCAAAAACATCACGTTTCATGTAAAAATAAGTTACAATAATTAATACAAAAATTAATATTAGTAGGATAATGCCAAGCCACTTAAAAAATTTGAAAACTTTTTTACTCATCAATTTTAAATTTTATTTATTACAAACTTGAGTTCGATTAATATTATCGTTTAATAACACCCCGGTCTGCGACCACCCCTCTGAAAGAGGGGAATTGCAACCTCTATTCCCCTCCTTTGGAGGGGTGCCTGAAAGGAGGGGTGGTTAAAACCGTAATAAACTACTTATATGAAGCCCAATTATAAATTAATAATCGAACTTAGGTTACAACAACTACTTAAACATGTGCAGAAATTGAAACAATCATTCATCTCAAACTATCAAGTTTTATTAAATATGATAAAAAACAAGCCTATTTACAACCTAAAGTTTTAAAAAACGTTAGTTATCCACATTTTTAAATTTCGCTAACTAATTGGCTTTGATTTTGTTATAAAGATAATATCTACCGTAAAACATCTACCTATGATTATTAAATTAAACACACCCTTCTATTTAGCAAGGCAAAAAGAAGAAAAAATTACCAAACCATTAACTGTAAAAGAAAAAGTTAAAGCAGATCGTTTATTTATGATGATCTTACTCATACTTACCATTGTTGGTGCGGTTGTAATGGTTTAACTACAATAGCAAGGTATCAATTCTGTGGGCCTGTACCATATTTAAAGTAGGCGACCAACTAAAAACCGTAAAATGTCCATCTTGCGATGCAACTAAGGCTTGGGCATTTCGCTGATCGTAAATAAATTGAGCGGCGGACAAATGCCTAGTTCCACCAATTTTTGCAGGGTGAACAACCACTGCCTCACCACCAGCAATAGGCTCAGAATAAGATAATTCTTGAATGTGTCCGCTACTATTTGCTCTTCCAGTTTTAGCCCCGAAAGCCAATAATTCATAAGTATCAGATATAATAGTAGCGCCATCAACAGCTGTTAACCCAGCTAAATGATCCACTTCTCTTTTTAGCGCACTTTGCCAAAATATTTCACTCGAATCAGGATTATCCTTGTGTATCAAATCTGCCAAACCCATAAACACTGGCTCTAAAGCATAACTAATAGGGTGAATTACAGATTGCTTCCAATCGTCTGTTCCATTTTGCACAACTAAAACAGAACCACCCCTTCCATGAGCACGCATAGAAACTGCCAGCTGTATTAAAACATTTGCCGAGTCGTTCCAATAAGAATGTGCAGTTAAATCTAAAAGCGATAAAAGTATCGATGGGCAATCTGCAGAAGCAGCCGACTGTTCTTCAACAATTTTAATTTGATCGCCTTTTAAAACGGCCACATTGGTGTATTTACCAAAACCATAAATGCGGCGGTGTTTAATTACTAGCAACCCAGGTTCAGAAACATCAACCACAAAACAGTAATTCGGTATATTTAGCGTAGTACCCCAAATGTGTAATTTATAACCATCGTGCCAAACGCCAATATGTATCCCACCACGCTCAACGCCCGGGGCTAATTTTGTTAAAACATTTGGATTTAAAGGCAAAGTGTGGTTAAAAATCAAAGGTTTACCAGCTTGCTCTGGCGGTAAAAAAGCGATAGAAATTTTAGGCGAATGGCCTTCTTCTTTACGTAAACTTGCCCAAAAAGCAGCATCTAAAATGGCTTCAATAACCCTTGCAGGCGGTTGGGGTGCCAAATCTATTTCGCCTTTAGCATTAGCCTCTGCCAGATGGTTTGCAAAATGCGCTTCTAAAGTTGGCGCTACAATTTTTGCTGCTTGATAAGTTGCTCTATTTACCATTTTACTAAGTTATTATTTTAGTTAGTTAAAAAAGTAGACAAAAAGTAAAATATAATATGTTTGGTTGGTTAGGTGTTGAGTTGGTTAATTGGTTAGTGGTTACTTTCTAATATTGGAAAAGCAAATCCATTAATCTTCGGTTATGGTAGTCCCGTTTTTCGCTTTATCCCCATGAACGGGATGCTCGCTCAATGTCATTGAGTTAAGTACAAACGCTGTCAGTCTGAGCGCCTGCCTGCGGTAGGCTGGTAGTCGAAGACCTTTCAATGGTTAAAAATAAAAAATCATTTGTCCTTCGACTACGCTCAGGATGACAATTATTTTTTATTTTCTCCTTAACTTAAGGACATTGCATGCTCGCTAGAACCGGGTTTAATTAACTCAGTTTTGTGAAACGTTTGAGGGGTTCTTGTGCACCGCCCATTGTTCATAAACCCGACAGCAACGGAAATCTTTTTGTGAAGCTGACCCTTCGACTTCGCACAGAGTGACCACACAAAAAATTGAAGTGTATGGCGGGACTTAAGCTGCCAAGAATTACTGCCTTTCATTTTCTAAAAATTGCAGTTACACAACTTACCAACTCCACACAACTAACCAACTAACCCAATCAACTTCTTATCCTACATCAATGCACAGGGTTTTAAACGAGCCTATATTTGTATCAATAAATAACAACGTTATGGCACAAACAGTAGTACACAAAGCCAACACTCGAGGAGTGGCAGATCATGGCTGGTTAAAAAGTTATCAGAGTTTCAGCTTCGCTGGATATTATAATCCAGAACGCATTAATTTTGGTGCTTTAAGAGTTTTAAACGACGATATTGTTACTGGAGGCATGGGTTTTGGTGAGCACCCTCATGATAATATGGAAATTATCTCTATCCCATTGGAGGGAGAGTTACAGCACAAAGATAGCATGGGCAACACGGCAACTATTAAAGCTGGCGAAATACAGGTGATGAGTGCTGGAACAGGAATTTACCATTCTGAGTACAATGCTGATGCAAAAAATCCGGCTAAGTTTTTACAGATTTGGTTGTTTCCTAACAAGAGAAATGTTACGCCACGTTACGATCAAATTTTATTGAATGATACGGATAAAAGAGATGAATTTGTTCAAATTTTATCGCCTAATGCAGCTGATGCTGGTGTTTGGATTTACCAAGATGCTTGGTTTAATTTGGGAAAATTTAATACCGATGTTACCAAAACCTATAACTTGAACAAAAAAGGTGACGGGGTTTATATATTTGTTTTAAAAGGTGAAATTGAAGTGAATGGGCAAATATTAGCAACCAGAGATGGTTTTGGTATTTGGGAAACGGACAGCTTTGAAGTAAAAGCAATTAGCGATGCCGAGTTTTTAATGATGGAAGTACCGATGGAGTTTTAAGCCTCATCCGACCGCCTCGGCGGCCACCTTCTCCAAAGGAGAAGGAATTGCATTGAATTAAAAGAAAACAAAAAATAATTGTCAGCCCTGAGCGTAGTCGAAGGACAAATTATTTTTTGTTTTTGACAATTGAAAGGTCTTCGACTACGCTCAGACTGACAGCCATTGCACTAAACTTAATGACGTTGAGAGGTGACGAAAAGGAAGTGGTTCAATTCCAGATTTTTTAAACAGAACATCAAATATTAAATTGATATGCAGAAAATCGAAATTTTAATTGTTGGCACCAATAAGCCGATTATGGAAACCATAGCTCGCTTAATTGATAAGGAAGAAAAATGGCTGGCTACAATTGCTTATACTGTTGAAGAGGCTTTAGCACTTTGCAGATTAAAAGATTTTAGTTTAGTGTTAATTTGCGCTGGCTTAAGCAAAGATGAGGAAAACCAATTGAGCTTAAGCTTAAAACAATTGAAAGCTGATTTGCCATTTGTTAAACATTATGGCGGTGGCAGCGGATTGCTGTATGCCGAGATTTATCAAGGACTTGCCTTACAATAACATTTTTAAACCACATAGGCACATAGCTAATTATACTATGTGCCTATGTGGTTATTTTTTACTTATAAGTTGCTGCTAGTTTTAAAGCATTGTAAGCATTTACAATTCCGCCAGATACACACAAATCTGCAAAAGGAACATCTACTGTGTCTGCACCTTTCATATTTTTAATACTACGGTTTACTTTAACTACCGATTTCATGATGATTTCTTTAACCTGAACAGCACTTAATTTAGGGTAATAAGAACGAATTAAAGCTGCTAAACCAGCAACAACTGGGGCTGCCATACTTGTACCATCTTGTACCGAATATTTATTATCATCTGGAATTGTTGAATTGATGCGAACACCTGGAGCAAAAACATCTACAGATGTTTTACCATAATTAGAAAATGCTGCTTTTAAGTTTTCATCGTCTTTATAATCTGATGCACCAACTACAATGTACGAACTAGCAACGCCACCATCTAAATATTTTTTTGATGGGAAGTTAGGTTCTACATCTGTATCCTTATTATCATTACCAGCTGCATGCACTAATAAAACATCTTTGCTTACTGCATATTTTACGGCTTCATCTACTATAGCTTTATCCCATGAGTAACCTTTGCCAAAGCTCATATTTAAAACCTTAGCTCCGTTATCTGCCGCATAGCGGATGGCATTTGCTACGTCTTTATCACGCTCATCTCCGCTTGGCGTGTTGCGCACACCCATAATCATTACGTTAGCTGCAACACCTTTTATTCCGATTGCATTTGTTCTATCGGCGGCAATTATACCAGCAACATGAGAACCGTGTAACGCATCTGGACCCTTAATATCATTGTTGCCGTAAAAGCGCTCTTTGCTATTGTTTGGATCATCGCCAACAATATCACGTGGATTATAATCTACATTTAAGTTATAATTTACCATTTCGTAAGCTTGCTTGTAACCGGCTTCAATTTGGCTGGTGTAAAATGTAGAAAAATCCATTTCTTTCATTACGTTTAATAATGCTCCTTTTACACCTTCTTCTTGTTGGCTTGTTGGCTTAAATGCTTCTATATCAGCAATTGTTGGATTAGGTTTCCCAATTTTTTTAACAATTTGATCTAAGTAAAATTTAAAACCGGTAATACCTGCTAAATCACTTTTAGCTGTAACAAGTCTCTTTTCTAGTTCTTCTCTATTTTGTACAAAAATTTCATAATCGGCTTTGTCTTTTTCGGCTATGGTAGCAGCGGTAACTTTTGCAAAGCGAGCTTGATCTCTCCTAACCAAACGAGTTAATTCTAAAGTTTCAAATTCAATTGATTTACCATCTTTACCACCTAAAAAGTTCCAGCCATGTACATCATCGATGTATCCGTTTTTGTCATCATCAACACCATTTCCTGGAATTTCTTTGGTATTTTTCCAGATTACGCGTTTTAAATCTTCGTGATTTAAATCTACACCGCCATCTATTACTGCTACTAATACAGGAGTAGATTTTTTACCTTTCAGTAATTCTGTATAAGCTTTTTCGGTGCTGATACCGAAAATAGAATCTGTTTTTAAATCGAAATTTTGCCAATTGGCTTTACGTTGTGCGTTTGAGAGAAATGGTAAAGCCGTAACTAAAGCAACGACTAATAAGTTTTTGAAAATGTTCTTGTTCATATTTTGGTAGTACTGTGTTTTTATAAATGGAAAACGAAATAACAGTTTTTTTATTTTTACTCAGCCACAATTATGCCATAATTTGTAAGTAGGCCAGCTAATCCGCTTTGGGCAAATTTTGCTTTACGCAACGTATTCTTTTCTGGATCGATTACATAATTAAATGATGATGAAAAATTTGCTCCGTTTAATGTGCTTTGCATAAAAATAGCCCGATCAAAATCGCAATTGATGAATTTGGTATCGGTTAAATCTGCTTCAGAAAAATCTGCTCCTTTTAGCGAACAATTTTCGAATTTGGCTTTGCGATTTTTCTTTTTCATGAAAGCAGCATAATCTAAAATGCACTTGCTAAAATTTATACCGAAAAGAAAATCTTTAGCGTTTGAAAAATCTGCACCAACCATTTTGCAATCGGTGAATTGAATATTATCTAACCCGATTTGAGCAAATTTTACCATACTTAAATTACAATTGATAAAGGTGCATTTAACGAAATTGCATCCGTAAAAATTGGCTTCGGATAAATCTGAATTTTTAAAGGTACAATCTTCAAATTGTGTTTGTTTTGAACCGATTGGAAGTTGGGTGATTTTTTCAAAAACTTGATCGAAATGATCTAAACTTGCTGGTGTTGACATGCCCGCAAATTACGAAAAAGCAGAAATAATTTAGAAGGCGATTTGCTGATTGTGGAGAAGATTTCCGCAAGAAAAGCAGAAATAATTTAGAGGTTGATTTTGCTACTTGCGATGCAAACTTTAATAATTGCAGAAATTTGCATTTTAAACCTGACAAAGCGAAAATCCTTTTTGCAAAAAAACCCGTAGCATTTGGCTACGGGTTCGCAAAAAGATTGAAGCGATGGCAGGACTGAACCTTACCAAAGCATTGCTGAAATCGCTTTTCTAAAAATATTATGCCGCTTTTTTCTTATCTAAAAGCTTTTTAATTGTGTTTTCGATATCGTCTAAATCAAACGGTTTACTGATGTAATCGTCTGGTGTTGCAGCTTCACTCATTTGTTTGCTACGCACATTTGCCGACATTACAATAACGGGAATATGTTTGGTGAAAGGATCGTTTTTTAAATCGTGGCAAATTTCTATGCCATTACCATCGGGCAACATCACATCTAAAATAAAAAGATCGGGAATAGAATCTTTAAGTTTACTCTTCATCTCTTTAAAAGTTGATGAAAGTTGCAACTCGTATCCTTCGTCTTTTAACAAAAATTCGATGATGTAACCTATGTCTTTATCGTCTTCTAGAATGTGTATGCGTTTTTTCATAATACTATAAACAATCTCGGTTAATTATTGTTTGCACACACAAAACTTTTTTTAATTATTTTTTTCATCTGTTACTTGCTCATTATAATTTAACGAATAATAACCATAAGCACAGAACAATAGCAACACTACACTACTAAGCCAAAGTGTGTTATAACCTAATTTTTCGGCAATATAAAAGCCGGCGACTGGTGTAATTTGAGCAACAGACCATGCAATTGAAAAACCCGCTGCATATTGGCCTCGGTTAAATTCGTTACTTCTTTTAATTACAAAAGTATTGATGAAAGGCATGGAAAACATTTCGCCAAAGGTAAAACCAATTACACAAAGCAAGGCTAATACGATAGGAAATGAGCTTGGCAATACTAAAAACATAAATGAAACACTTACAATTAATACACCTGTTACAATATAAAACTGTGGCGATTTTTTATTTTCAATTTTGCTAATCATTACCATTTCTAGCAAAGCGATGATGGCTCCGTTTACACCTAGAATTAAACCAATCATAGCCTCATCAATATGCCATTCTTTTTTAAAAAATACTGGTACAACCCTAAACATTAAGAAAAAACAAGTGGCAAAAAGGCAAGTAAGCAGTACGAATTTAATAAACCAAACATCTTGCCAAGGCTTACGAACAATGATGTTTTTAGTTTTCTCTATTGCTGCTTTCCTGAAACCTTTTACGGCTGGTAGCAATAGCAATATGGCAAGGCCTACTAAAATACTTACCACACCATCAACCAAAAAAAGTAATTTATAATTGATGGAAGCGATTAAACCACCCATGGCAATACCAAATGAAAAACCAATGTTTGTTGCCAAACGATTTAAAGAATACGATCTAGTTTGGTTGCCTGGCGATGAATAAGCGGCTATTGCGGCGAAATTTGCGGGCCTAAATGCATCGTAAAAAAAGCTAATGAGTACCGACATTACGCACAAAGCCGTAAAATTAGTGATTTGAGAAAATGCCAAAAAAAGCAATCCGCCAATTACCGACGAAACGATTTGAACCGGCCTAAAACCAAACATATCGGTTAGTTTACCGCCGGCTGCTGCACCTAAAATAGCTCCTACCCCGAAAAGGGAAATAATTAAACCGGCATCAGACTCTGGCCTATTTAACGATTGTGTAACATACAAACCCATAAATGGTACGGCCATATAACCACAACGGTTTAGTAAAATTACACCACTAAGCAACCAAGTTTCTCTACTTAAGCCAGTAAAAGATGTTTTGTAAGTATTAAGAATTTGACGTAGCATTTTGTAGTTGGAATGGCAGCCAAAAATAGACAATTGGCTGTAAATTTCTATTTATAATTTCTGTATTTTTGAATTCGCCCAAAATTCGGTGCGCGATAAAGCTTAGCACATGTCAACAGAAATAAAATGCCCAAATTGCAACCATACTTTTCCTATTGAAGAAGTAATGGCAGAAGAATACAAACAGGATTTACGTGAGAAGATGGTTTCTTTTACCAAACAAAAGGAAGAAGAATTTTTACGCAAAGCGGAAGCATTTGAGCAACAAAGAAAGCAACAAGAAGAACTTTACGACAAGCAAAAAAAGCAGCAGGAACTGACTTTTCAGCAAAAGCTAGAACAAGAAAAAGCTGTTTTACAAACCACCATGGCAGAAAATTTACGCAAAACCATTAGCGCCGATTTCGAAAATCAGTTGCGAATGAGTAAAGAAGCCAATTTAGAAAATGAAGAAAAGTTGAAGCTAGCTCGTGCTAAAGAAATTGATTTTTTAAAAAAAGAACAAGAGATTAAAACTCGCGAAGCTGAATTGGAGTTAAACATTCAACGTAAACTACAAGAGCAGCGTGAAGAATTGGTTGCTCAAGTGCGTAAGCAAGAATTAGAGAAAAATAATTTAAAAGATACCGAACATCAGCTTCGCGTAAAAGAACTAGAAAAACAGCTAGACGACCAGAAAAAATTAGCCGAAGAAATGAAACGTAAAGCCGACCAAGGCTCTATGCAATTGCAAGGCGAAGCACAAGAATTAATTTTAGAAGAACTGTTGCGTAACACTTTTCCGTTCGATTTAATTGAGGAAGTTGGCAAAGGTGTTCGCGGAGCGGATTGTGTGCATAATGTGCGTAACCAATTTGGGCAAGAATGTGGGCGGATTATTTATGAGAGCAAACGTACCAAAGATTTTTCGATGGAGTGGATTGAGAAATTGAAAAAAGATATGCGCAGCATGGGTGTAGATGTGGCAGTTATTGTAACGCAATGTTACCCAAAGGGGATGGATTGTTTTGGCGAAAAAGATGGCGTTTGGATTTGCTCTTTCGATGAGGTTAAAGCGGTTTCATACATATTAAGAGACGGAATTGTGAAACTTTTCGGCGCTACTAAATCACAAGAAAACAAGGGTGATAAAATGCACATGTTGTACGATTACTTAAACGGAAATGAATTTTCTGAGCAATGGAAAGCTATTCGTGAAGGTTTTATGAGTATGAAACTTTCTATACAACGTGAACGTGATGCCATGGAGAGATTATGGAAAAGCCGTGAAAAGCAATTGGAAAAAGTATTGTTAAATGCAGCTCATATTCGTGGCTCTATTGAAGGAATTTCTGGTAATGATAATATTCAGTTGAGCTTGGGCGAAGATGATGATGATTTGTTGTTGGAATAGGTAAAGAGTTACGTCATATCGACAGAGCGTAGCGACGAGATATCCGTTTTTTTAACTACTACTGTTGATATGCCATAATTTACTCAATAGCTAGGTCAATTTGGCAACAGATTTCTCCTCGTGAAGAACTCGTTCGAAATGACGGCAGGATAAGTCATTTAATGATCAAGATCGGCAAATATCATTTTGATTTATCCCTAACACAAGCATTCGCTTAGGTTTTGTTTGGTTACCTTGCGGTTTAAAATAGAAGCTATAACTCTTTCACCATCCAAATATCACAACCAAAATGCCCCGAGTTGCCTAAAGCACTACATTGACGCTCAAAGCCTAATTTTTTATATAAACTTACTGCTTGATTTAATTCTGGCATTGATTCTAAATAGATTTTTTTGTAACCAAAAGTTTTAGCTTGTTCAAAACATTTGTCCATTAAAGCTACACCCAAGCCTTTACCTCTTGCGCTTTGGTGTAAATAAAGTTTAACTAACTCACAGATATCTGCAGGCAAACCTTCGGTTGGAAAAATCCCACCGCCACCAATTATTTTACCATCTTCTTCTACCACCCAATAAGCAGAGTTAGGCAATGTAAACAAAGTTGATAAATGGTTCGTACTTTCATCAAAGTAAGCAGTACCAGGTTTATTGGCCTTAAATTCTGTTAAAACGGCTTTAATTAATTCGCCTATGGCTGCATCGTCTTTTGGTTGTATTGGTCGTATTGTTGGTTGCATTTTTTATAATTTTCGTCATACCCAACTCGATTGGGTATCGTAAAGATTTTGATAGGCTAATATCGCATTAAGATTAGCTTCGCTGAACACTGCGTGATTCCCGCTTTTGCGGGAATGATGCAAAAATTTAAACAATCCCTCCCATAAAAGGATCGGTTATCGATTCATCGCCAGTTTCTACGTGGCCGGCATAGTGTTTCAGGAAATTAGTTTTACCTTTTATTTCAAGCTTAAAATCGTACCAACCTTTACTTTTCTGTAAATTAAGTGAAACTATTTTCTTGCTATTTGCAGCAATCCTGATGGTTTTCGAATTTGCTTTGTATACATCATCTATAATTTGAATTTGCAAAGCAGCTGTTTCCAAGTTTTCTAACAAAAGCTGAATATTTCCTGTAGGCTTTTTAATCAATCCACTTTGTTCGTACACACAATTTACACTTAACAGCGGATCGTTTTGATCTCCTTTAAAATGCCTAAAAAATCCATTCGGACCATCAACCACTAAATTATAAACACCATTTTCAAAATCTGCTATTTTCCAGTTATCGCGAAGTTCATCTCCAGCATTTACCGCATAAGCCCAAGTTTTACCTGCGTCATTTTTGTAAATGCTTGGCGTGTAAACATTAAATGGTGCTCCCCTATTTTCCAATTTCTGTCCAAATGCTGTAGCTTTCGAAGCAAAATTTAACACCAAACTTTCACCAATTATTTTAGAATCTACCAATAGTTGATAAGGCAATGCACAAGCCGGTTTAGTTCCTTTTTCTTGTACCGCAGCATAAGTTGACGCACCATTTTGAAAAGGTAAAATTGTATTTATTTTATCAATTTCAGTTTGCGAAAGTTGTGTTGGTGTTACTTGTGCGGGCTTTGATTTTGCGTTTTGGATACCCAAAACTACGTTATCCCTTTTCAGTCTGGGTGGTACATTTAACTGCTCGCCATTGTACGGCCTAAAAACTGAAGTTAAATCGCCACAAATTGCCCTCCGCCATGCACTAATGTTATCGCTTTTAATTTTTTTACCTGTTTTGTGGCTCAAAAATTTCTCTAAAAACATCAACGAAGAAGTATGATCAAAAACCTCTGAATTTACGTAACCACCTTTGCTCCAAGGCGAGGCCACCATCATAGGTACGCGATAACCTAAACCAATCGGACTGTCTTTTTTAAACTCGTAATCAACCCAAGTTGCTAAACCTTCGCTTACTTTACCTGTTGATGGATCGTTAGGTTTTGGCGCTACAAAAGGCGGCAAATGATCAAAATAACCATCATTTTCATCGTAGGTTAAAATGAAAATTGTTTTCTTCCAAACTTCTGGATTTTTAGTTAAAATATCTATCGCCTCGCTAACATACCAAGTACCATAAAGTGGCGAACTTGTATGATCTGAAAAACGTTGTGGCGCTACCAACCACGAAACCAGCGGCAAACTACCTGAATCAACATCTTTTCTAAATTGCTCAAAAATATCTTCCTGAGGGATATTTAAAGTTTCCTGTTTCCCTTCTTCATTGGTATAAGTTAATGGCGCTAATTTTAAATAATCTTTATTATCAATATTTGTAGTAAATGCTTTATCAATCAGGTTTTTTTCACGTTGTGAGAGTTTGTTGTATTTTGCCAAAACCTCATCGGCTGTTAAAGCTGGTTTACTAGTTTCATCTCCGTTTTTACGAAAATAAGCCGATAATTTTACCTGATGTCTTTTAACATATTCTAAAGGATTATCGCCATAATTCCCCAACCAATCATCAACCTCGCCTTCTGGCAAATTGGCTGTCCAAATTTCGTTTTGGTAAACCTTCCACGACACACCATTGTCTTCTAAAATTTCTGGAAAAGTTTGCCAATCTACAAATACATTATCTCTTGATTCGGCTTGCGAATTGTTTACCGCAGCTACATTATTTGCATTTTGCTCAGGGCGAATAGTACCTGTCCAAAAAAACAATCTATTTGGCGTTGTACCAGTTAACGACGAACAAAAATGATGATCGCAAATGGTAAAAGCATCGGCCATGGCGTAATAAAACGGAATATCTTCTCGCTGGTAATAAGCCAAACTCATCAAAGATTTTATAGGAACCCATTTATCGTATTTCCCTTTGTTGCGAGCAGCTACCTGATCGCTCCATGAGTGCGGCAAACCGCCTTGCCAAGTAATTTTGGTTTTATTAATATCTACATGAAATGGCGCAAAAGTATTCCCCTTTTCATCGTTTTGTAGCCAAACTTTATTGGCATTTGGCAATGTTTTAGCTCTCGGATTGTTAAAGCCTCTAACGCCTTTCATTTTACCAAACATGTGGTCGAAAGATCTATTTTCTTGCATCAAAAACACCACATGTTCTGCATCGTAAAATGTAGTGCCTGGCTCGGCATTTATAGCCATTGCCTTTTGTATAGACATTGGTATAACGTTGGCTGCACCAAAAGTACTTGCCAGCAATGATGCTTTTTTGAGAAAATCTCTTCTAGAATCCATTCGGGTATGATCAATTTTGAGCTTGCTAATATAATGCAGAAAATATAAATGTTTGTTATGTTAACATCAACATTTTGATTATAATTTGAAGCGCAGAAACTGTGATACTTGGGTTAATTCAGTCCCGCGAATGCTGCTTCCGATAAATCGAAATCCGCGTATATCGGGGCTATTTTTTTAGGCAACATGCTTTTTTGCACTTGCTTTGTACCTAAACCCGATTGAAGTGAAAATCTTTTTTGTGTCATCCTGAGCGTAGTCGAAGGAAAGCAAAAAAATTGAAACAGAAAGCGGGGCTACAATTGCCAAGAATTACTCCACTTCCATTTACTAAAATAGACAACTTTAAAAACAAGTTACTTGCCAAGTTCTTTCCCAAAAACCATTCGGTGCTAAGGTATTTATTCCTTCTTTTTGGGCTAACTGTTGGTTATGATTTACGGAATCGGCTATGCCGCACCAAGGCTCTAAACATACAAAATCTGCATCTTTTGCTGCCCAAATTCCGAAATAAGGAAAATCCTTAAAATTAAAATCTAGTCCGTTATAGTTTTTATCGTTTAGCAAAGAAATGCTATCGCTTTTTAGGTTTTTAAACACCAAGGCATCATCATAAAACAGTTCGTGTTTTAGACAGAGTTTGCCATTATGGAGCTTTATTGTTGAGGTTTGATCTGAAATTAAGTTATCTACTATGTGATGATAGGTTAACTCATCATCGTTATTAAATTGCAAATAGTAATCGGTATAATCCCCTTCTTTATTTAAAGGAGCCGCAAAAGCGGGATGCCCACCCACCGAAAACAATAAATCTTTGTTTCCAGGATTAGAAACCTCGTAAGTACAACAAACGCTTGATCCATGTATTTTATATCGCAAAGCCAACTTAAATTCAAAAGGATAAACTTTTAAAGTTTGTTCGTTGTGCTGTAAGGTAAAAAGAACTTCGTGCTCATTAATTTCTTCAAAATCAAAATCCATATCGCGGGCAAAACCGTGTCTGGGTAATTGATAAGTTTTATCTTCAAATGAGTAAGTATCGTTTTTTAAAGCACCAATAATTGGAAACAACACCGGACTAAACTTGCCCCAAAAATCAGCGTTTCCGCTCCACAAAAATTCAGTGTTGCTGTGTATTCCTTTTATACTTTGTAGTTCTGCACCTTTTTTTGAGAAAGAAACTTTAATATGCTCGTTTGCTATGGAAATCATGATGGATAAAAATAGAAATAAGAATTTCGATTGCCTAAATAATTAACAAACAATAACAATTTATTTAACAATCATTTGCTTAAAGCCCGCTGTAAGTGTATCAGTTACTGTACCATCTGTTTTTTTGTAAATAATATAAGCCTCCAGGTTTTTTTTACTTTCTACAAATTTAATGGCCTTTTGTACTGGCATCAGCATTAAAGCATTGTCATAACCATCGGCATCTATTGCTTTTTCGGCAAAAATGGTAACGCTAATAATTCCATTATTAATTGGGTAGCTAGTTTTTGGGTTGATGATATGCCCATAATTTTTACCATTAAAAGAGATGTATTTTCGGTAGCTGCCTGATGTGGTAACTGCACCTTGTTTAAATGAAATGATATGCTTCATATCAGGATTTTCAAATTCATTAGTAGTTGGTCCTTCAATACCAATTTTAATTTGGCTACCATCTGGCTTTGGTCCTTTTGCCCTAATTTCGCCGCCTAACTCAAAAACGTAACTTTTAATTCCTTTGCTTGCTACGAAATCTGCAACAACATCCACAGCATAGCCTTGTGCAATGCCATTTAAATCAATTTCTATGCTCCTGTTTTGTTTGCTTAAGCTCTTTCGTTTGAGCTTTATTTTATTCATACCAATTGAGGTTTTTAACAAGGCATTTATTTTGTTAGTATCTGGTAGATTTTTTTGTGCTTGCGCTCTATAAAAGCCCCATAAACGCATTAACGGCTGTATAGTAATATCAAAAAACCCGTCTGTTTCTTTATTAATTTGGAAAGATTTTTTGAGCACAATGTTCATGTGTGGATCTACCTTAATTTTTCCTGCTGGCATGGCATTAAATTTACTGATGGTAGAGTTTGGTTTGTATAATGACATCGACAAATCGACAACATTTAAAATGCTATCGATTTGTGATTTGGTAACTAAGCTATCTGTAGCAAAATAGCTGGCAGCATAAGTTGTACCTTGTGCTTGTCCGCTAATTTTATACTCTCGCATAGGCTGATTTTTAGTCCACGAAATAAAAAAAAGCGTTAATAAAAGTATCGAATAGTTAAAGTTTGACAACATTAAAGCACTTTAGTTTTACCCGGCATGGCAATGGTATACAATCCGTTAGCATCTGGTAGCGATTTTGGCATTGCATCCCAAGCTAGTTTTTCTGGGAATAAACTATTTTCGGCTTTTAGTGCATCATCCCATTTAATTACCTCGCCAGAATAGGTAGCGTAACGACCAATTATCGAAGTGAAACAACTTTTTGCCGCTCTTTCAGTATCCCAAAATTTATATTCGCCTTTAGAAATTGCTTCAAATAATTCATCATGCTCGGTTTGGTAAGGATTTGCATTTCCTTTTCTATCGTGATTAAATATTTCTTTACCTTGCTGATCCCATAAAATACCTGAGTTATTGGCTGACAGATATACCTTACCCTTTGTGCCTTGAAAAGTTTCATCCACTCTGTTATTTGTGCCTTCAAAGTGGCGACACTGACTGTAAATCACCGATCCATCTGCATATTTAAGTTCAACCGCATGGTTATCGTAAATTTCGCCATAATCTTTACCTGTACGCCATGCTCTACTGCCTGTACCTTGTACCGAAACGGGATAAGCATTTTTTACCCAGTTGGCAATATCAATATTATGTACGTGTTGCTCTACGATATGATCGCCACATAACCAATTGAAATAATACCAGTTGCGCATTTGATGTTCCATTTCAGTTTGATTAGCAGTACGCGGTTTAACCCAAACGCCACCACTATTCCAATAAACTTGCCCAGAAACAATATCGCCAATGGCCCCATCTTGTATTCTTTTTAAAGTCTCTCTATAATTGGTTTGATACCTGCGTTGCAAACCAACTACTACATTAAGTTTTTTCTGCTTTGCAATTTCTGCTGCAGCTAAAACTTTACGGATCCCGGGAGAATCTACCGCAACAGGTTTTTCCATAAATACATGTTTACCTTGTTTAACAGCTTCTTCGAAATGCATTGGTCTAAATCCTGGAGGCGTTACCAATAAAACCACATCTGCTAAAGCAATTGCCTTTTGGTAGCCATCAAACCCTACAAACTGACGTTCTTTTGGCACATCTACTTTGGCTCCAAATTTTTCTGCCAAAAGCTTGTAACTGCCATCCAAGCGATCTTGAAAAGCATCGGCCATTGCCACCAATTTAAGATTAGATTTTGTGTTTAATGCCTGAAAAGCAGCTCCAGTTCCTCTGTCGCCACAACCGATTAAAGCAATTTTTATGGTATCATCAACAGAAGAATTTACTCCTGCCCAAGAGTAGCCGCTCATCATTACACCGCCAGCAACTAAAGCAGAGGTTTTTAGAAATTCTCTTCGCTCTTTTTGCAAATCGTTTTTGTTTGTCATTGTATTTAGGTTTTTATGGTTAAGGTTGATTTAAAAATCTTTAATTGGCGGTTTATTATAGTAGGCATCTATTTCAGCTTTTGTTGGTTCTACGGCTGGCCTAACTAATCTAATCCCTATAAAAGGTGCTTCGGGGAACCACCAATTACTTTTCGGTATCTGTGGATCTATTTGTTTCCATGCAGGATCTGAAGTTGTTCTTGCCGCAGAGCGTAGATATTTTGTCTCATCTTCATAAGAGCCACCACGCACAACTAGAGGATAAAGTTTATCGGGTACAGCCACCGGATTTTTTGTATTTGCAGATGAAGCATAAAAATCTGTGGTATACTGGTCGTAAGTCCACTCGGCTACATTGCCATGCATATCATGCAAGCCCCAAGCGTTTGGTTTTTTTTGCCCTACTTCTTGTGTTTTTTTGTCGCTATTGGTTTTAAACCAAGCGTATTCTGCAAGTTTTTGTTCATGGTTTCCAAAACTAAATTCAGCTGTGCTACCTGCTCTGCAGGCGTACTCCCATTCTGCTTCGGTTGGTAAACGATAAAAAATGCCTGTACGAGCATATAACCATTTGCAAAACTGTATGGCGCTGTATTGTGTCATGGCTAATGCTGGGTGGTTTTGTTTACCCATGCCAAAGGTCATATCTAAATATGGTTTAGTGGGTCTTGTTACAGCATCAACCTGTGCTGGGATATTTGAGCTATTGCTTTTTTCGTAATCCTTATATAAAAATGGCTCAAAAATATCCCATGTAACTTCTACTTTGCTCATCCAAAAAGCATCTAATTTTACGTTATGAACTGGCAATTCATCGGCATTGCCAGTTTTGCTACCCATTAAAAATTCGCCGGATGGTATTGCCTGCATGTCAAAGACCAATTTGGTGCCTTCAATTTTTTGTTGATAATTTTTATGTTGCTGCGATTTAACCTGATTATTGATCAATACGCAAACGAGCAACAGTCCAATTTTATAGATCATGGGACTAAAATTATAAAAAGATAATTGAAATTGGCTATTGGCATTAACCAAAAGTTAACATTTTTCACCAAAAGATGGTAAAATTTTTGCAGATAACATAAAAAAGCCCCAGATTTCTCTGAGGCTTTCTGTGGGAAATGAGGGGTTCGAACCCCCGACCCTCCCGACGAAATGTCGGGATACTATGAACCAGCTGAGCTAATTAATTGCTCAATTAATTTTCTGCTTTTCCATTTCTTAATCGCACGTTCTCTTGCATACGCTTTGTCTTTTGTTTCAAACTGCTCCGTATAAACTATAAGCCAATCGCCTGTATGCCCAGTAAAACCTGAATGATTTGAATTATGTGATTGCAATCTGCTCTCAAGGTCTCCAGTTGAGCCAACATAATATTTATTCCTAATTTCAGAATAGAGAATATAAAGAAAATACATCCACTAAGTTAACTTTTTGAGCATAAAAAAAAGCCTCAGATTTCTCTGAGGCTTTCTGTGGGAAATGAGGGGTTCGAACCCCCGACCCTCCCGACGAAATGTCGGGATGCTATGAACCAGCCGAGCTAATTAATTGCTCAATTAATTTTCTGCTTTTCCATTTCTTGGTTGTCAACGATCTTACATCGATTCAACAACTTTTGTACATGATGCAACATCCACTAGGATAACTTTTTGAGCATAAAAAAAGCCCCAGATTTCTCTGAGGCTTTCTGTGGGAAATGAGGGGTTCGAACCCCCGACCCCCTCGGTGTAAACGAGGTGCTCTGAACCAGCTGAGCTAATTTCCCTTTTTTTGAATGTTAATTTAAACTAACCCTCTTCCCTTTCTGAAAATGAAATCCTTCCTTCGTTTTGGGAATGCAAATATAGTGTGTTATTGCAGTTTTGCAAAAAATATTTTCAATTTTTTTAAGAAAGTATCTCTTCTAGTACTTGATGCGACTTAATTTGCCCGAAAGAAGCTGTATGTAAAGTATAGTAAACCAATATCTTATCTAACAAAAATCTACGTAATTTATTATCTAATTTTATTTCAATTATTTTTTCAAAAGGCGAAGAAAAAAGCAATAAAAAATAATTAGCATCAGATTTATCTATAAAATATGGATGAATCGGCATCAATGATTTGAAATCTCCCTCTTGCAAATCGAAGTATTTTTGATCGGCCCTTGTTTGCTGATGGGGAGCAAATCCTAAAAATCGCGATAGCTTAAGTAAAAAAGCCAAATGAAAATTCACATTATTGCCCTCACTCTCATCAAACCAGCTAATCGCATTGTAAATGAAATCAAACAAATTTTCATCTGTATGTTGTTGCCTTATACTTTTATATAAAACCTCATTTAAAAACTGAATAATGGTATTTTTAACTACATCATAAGGTATCGATTTAAAAACAGGAGATGGCCTAGCTTCTGCCACACGCTGAATTTGAGTATTCATTTTATGGTAAACCACCATATCTAACAAATGTAACGGCTGTAAAACATTCATCGGAATTTTGGCTTTCGGTTTTTTCACCCCATTAATAAGGTAAGATTGTATGCCAAACTTGTCTGTAAAAACCTGCACAACTACACTGCTTTCGCTATACAGCGTAGTTTTTAATACGATACCTCTAACTTTATGCAGCATTTTAAATCAACTTCGGAACAAAAATAAACAATCCGATAATTAAAGCCATCAAAGCTCCTATTAAAACCGAGGCTGCAGCTACATCTTTAATTGTTTCAGCCTTCGGATGGTATTCTGGTGATACAAGATCAACTAATATTTCTATCGCAGTATTAACAAGTTCTAAAATGATTACCATTGCGATGGACAAAATAATCCATAGCCATTCATAGGAATTTAAATCAACCAAAAAGCCTAAAATTATGGCTAACAATCCTCCAAAGCAATGAATTTTAAAATTTAACTGAGATCTAAAAGTATAATTTAAGCCCTTAATGGCATAGGCAAAACTGCTGATCAACTTTTTCATGATAGCTAAAATTACTGCAAAATATTCATATCAGCCTTGTAACCCATTTAAAAACAAACAATAAACTAATTTCTCTGTTTAAATATCATAAAAATACAAGCGCAGATTTTGTGATGAGCCATTTTTATAGTTTCTTTACCATTTAATAAAATCGCTAAGAAGATGTGGGTTAAACTCTCTAAAGCAATTCTGCAGAACCGAATTGCACTAATCATATTTTTTGTTGTTGCCACGATTTTTATGGCTTACCATGCCAAAAATCTAAAATTATCTTATTCTGGAGCCAAAATATTACCACTTACAGATTCGGTGTTTGTAAAATATAACGAGTTCAAAAAAACATTCGGAGAAGATGGAAGCGTAATGGTACTTGGTATCCAAAGTCCAGACATTTACAAAAAAGAAAACTTTAATAAATGGGCAACGCTAACCCAAGAAATCCAAAAATTAAATGGCATTAAAGGTGTTTTATCTGTTGGAAAATTATTTGAACTTCAAAAAGACACTTTAAATCAAAAATTTATCGTTAGTCCAATTCCTAACAAATCACCCATTTCTGATACAGAAATGGATTCGTTAAAAAATAAGATACAAAGCATGCCATTTTATAGCGGCTTATTATTTAACAAAGAAAGTAATGCTACTTTAATGGCCATCACTTTCGACTCTAAAATATTAAACTCAGTAAACAGAAATCCGATATTAAAAGAAATTGAAGCCAAAGCAGATGCATTTGCAAAAGATACTGGAATTGAGGTGCATAAATCTGGCTTGCCTTACATTAGAACAGCTACTAGCAAATTGGTATCTAATGAATTTGTGCTGTTTTTAGGTTTATCAATCTTAGTTTCTGCTTTAATTTTACTGATATTCTTTAGAAGTTTTTCTGCCGTTTTCTTCCCAATTTTAGTGGTAATAATGGGTGTAATTTGGAGTATTGGTACTTTGGTATTGTGTGGTTATGAAATTACCATCTTAACAGGATTAATTCCGCCACTTATTGTAATTATCGGCATACCAAACAGTATTTTATTGCTCAATAAATATCACGGTGAGCTTAAAAAGCATGGCGATAAAATGAAAGCTTTGAGTATCACTATAGAAAGAATTGCCGTTACAACTTTAATAGCCAATGTTACAGCGGCCATTGGTTTTGGGGTTTTATACTTTACTGGCAGCGAATTATTAATGCAATTTGGTAGTGTGGCTGCATTAAATGTAATGTTTACTTGGCTAATTTGTCTTTGTTTAATTCCAATTATTTTCAGCTATTTACCAATCCCGAAAGGAAAAGCAAATACAGTTCACGTACCCGATTTTTTAGATCGCATATTAGTAAAAACAGATCTTTTGGTACAAAATAGAAGTGTTCTAATTTATCTCATTACTTTTATTTTAACGGTAATCTCATTGATCGGAATTTATAAAATCAATATTAATGGATACGTGGTAGACGATTTACCGAAAAATTCGCAGATTTTAACCGATCTAAAGTTTTTCGAAAAGAATTTTGAAGGCATTTTACCTTTAGAAATTAGTGTAAATACCAATAGAAAAAATGGTGTTTTAAGTTTATCAACACTTAATAGGATTGATAAAATGGAACGAATGATTGCAGCCTATCCCGAATTTTCTCGTTCTATTTCATTAAATACTGGCTTAAAATATGCTTCCCAAGCATTTTATAATGGAGATTCTGCTTTTTACCGCTTACCTACCGATATAGAAAAGAATTTTATTTTAGCTTATGCGGCAAATTCGGGTAAAGGCAACGGCAATATGCTTACCAATTTTGTAGACAAGGATAAGCAAACTGCTCGTGTAAGTTTTCAAATGGCCGATGTTGGCTCAAAAAGATTAGATCAATTGTTACAAGAATTAAAGCCACGCATCGACTCTATTTTATCACCAAAAAGATTTGATGTACAGTTAACCGGCTCAAGCATTATTTTCTCTAAAGGAACAGATTATTTATTGAAACACTTATTTGAAAGTATAGGCTTAGCCATTGTTTTGATATCCTTACTTCGCCTTGCGCAATTTAAAAGTTTGGGTATTATGTTTGTTTCTTTATTACCAAATATAGTTCCTTTGGTTATTACAGCAGGGCTGATGGGATTTTTCAATATCGCGTTAAAACCTTCTACAATATTGATTTTCACCATCGCATTTGGCTTAGCTTCAGATCAAACGATTTATTTCTTAACTAGATACCAACAAGAATTAACACTAACCAATTATTCTGTAACTAAAGTTGTTTCTGACACCATCAGAGAAACTGGTGTAAGTATGACGCATATTGCACTAATCTTATTCTTCGGTTTCGGAATTTTTACTGCATCAACCTTTGGTGGAACCGTTGTATTGGGCTTACTACTTTCAATTACCTTATTTGTGGCATTGGTATTTAACTTAACACTATTACCAGCATTAATGCTTTGGCTTGATAAAAAGAAAACGCGTAAATTAATTCCCGCAGCCGAAGTTGCAAAAAATATAGATAAAATAGACCATTAATCTGATGATTGATTTTCTAAAAATCGATTATTTGAAAGATGGAAATGAGCGGCAAAAAGCTGCCTTTGAAGTTTTAACCAAACATCTCGTTTTTGAAAAACTTAAAAATTTCAACCCAATATTAACAGGTACAATTCCAATTAACATTGATATACCTGAAAGTGATTTAGATATCATTTGTTTTTATCCTAACAAAGTTGATTTTATTGATCGAATTGTGAAAAATTTCGGGCAAGAAAAAAATTTCCAGCTAAAAAAGACAATCATACACGATAATGAGACTGTTATTGCAAATTTTTGGATTGATGAATTTGAAATTGAAATATTTGGGCAAAACATTCCAACAACAGCGCAAAATGCCTACAAACACATGATAATAGAACAACAGATTCTAACCAAAATGGGAGAAGAGTTTCGTTTGAAAATTATCAAACTTAAGAACGATGGCTATAAAACAGAGCCTGCTTTTGCAATGTTATTGGGTTTGTCAGGCAATCCATTTAACGCTTTACTTCAATTGTCATTTGCAATTTAGTGCTAACTGTGTTGGCGCATCTGGGTATCCGCCCGCTTCCTTAAAATATTTACATCCATTATTCTTATCTCCAATCGAAATATAACACATCCCTATAAAAAACTGTGTTTTACCATCGCTCAATCCTGGTAAGGCTAAAGCATTTTTAAAATATGGAAGCGCAACATTTGGTTTTCCTAAATTGTAATAGTAAAAGCCAATATTTTGCATTACATAAATATTCGTTGGGTCTATCTTTAATGCTTTTTGATAGGTTTTTAATGCCTGATCGAACTTGCCAGCAGCAAATAGATTTTGGCCTTTTTCTATTAGATCAGTAATAGCCATATCATTTATTTTTTTGGCAACTACGCTATCCTTCGGAAAATCTTTTAGTCCTTTTGCAATAAATTTATTGAAATTACCTACACTTAAACCAGCCATTTGCAACGAATTTGCGGTTTTTTGCCAAATACCTGCAGATTTAATATGACTAGAAATTTCATCATACATATTAAATATTTCTACCATATCTTTCTTTCCCGCGGCCACACCAATCGCATGTTCGTAAAAAGTATCATTAACTGGTCGGTTATAAAATGCTCTTTTAATATAAACATAAGCACTATCTGCTTCACCAATCTCTTTAGCAATTAAAAATTTATAAAAATCTGGTCTTCCAGTATGTGGATTGATCTTATTGGCACTATCTAAGAAGTTAATGGCCTTGTCATATTTTTTCTCTCTAAAATAATAGATGCCTGCAAACTCTACAAACGATTCTGAAGTTTGAAACACGTTTGGAAACTTTGGATTTCTATTAACAACATCATCACCTTTTAAGAAACCAGAACTTGCGAAGTTGATATTATCTGTTTGTATTAAATATTCCAGATTTGATGTTTTATAAGAATGATAAGTAAAATATAAAGGAATGATTGCCAACAGAATTAAACTTAAAAACTGTTTTTTATTCAACTGAGCGGATACTTTTTCTTTAACAACATTAATAAGCGTAAATGCAATTATAAAAGATAAACATACTTGCATTGTCGGTCTGTAAAAAGGAAAATTGAATAAAGCATCCAACCCATACACAACAAGCAACAACAAAGTAAGTAAAGCTATACTTCTAATCTCCCTATCTGGTGTTTTAATAAGCCTTTTTACATTGATAAATAGTAGGGCTACAAAAATAGAAAAGTACAAAACCCCATTTAAAACACCTGTTTCGGCAGTTAATTCTAAAAAATCATTGTGGGCATGTAATGATATGCTTGAGTTCGTTCTCAATTCATAAGGAATTGATTCGACCCTGTAATTACCTAAGCCAATGCCTAAAAAAGGGCTCTTTTTTGTTAGCGCTATCGCATTTTTATAATAATGTAAACGGGCATTTATAGAGCCGTCTTCAGCATTAATTTGTTTTAACCTTGCAGTTGTAGAAGCATATCTCCCTTCTGATTTTGACTGCTTAAATATGATATTAACAACGGTAAATGAAACAAAAATAGGGATAACTATATATAAAGTTTGCAAAAATATTTGCTGCTTTAAGCCACCAGTTTTAATATAATAAACTAAAAAGCCACTAGTTATAATAATTAATGATAATAACGAAGCTCTTGCACTTATTAAAAATATGATAGTTGTAGCTATTAGCAATGCAGCAGTTAAAAACCATTTTTTCCACTTATTGTAATTAATAACACCTATAAATATAAAAGGAATTTTAAACACTAAACTTGCCGCAAGGATGTTGATATTGCCCGTGTTGCCTTTTAAAAAATTGGAGTTTAAGGCGTCAGAAACTGATTTACTTCTAGCTATAATTTCGAAATTATAAAGTGCAATTCCGGCCTGAAAAAATGCACTTACACCAACAAAAAAAGCAACCTTATAAATTAAATGCATCCGATTATAAAGCAGAATAGCAAAATTAAGAAACATGGTAAAGCCAACTAAAATTTCAGCTATGCTTAAAACCCCGAGAGATAGATTTTTTGCAGTTATAATTGATATGCCACAGAGTATAATAAATGCTAAATACATTTTAAAAACATAACTCTTTTTAAAAATAGCTAAGAGCGAAGTTTCATGCAAAACTGGATTATTATAAATGTATATTCCAGTTAATATGTTTAAAATAGTTAAATAAAAAAACTGAGGAGCTATGATCTCATAGGTTTTAAAATAGGGTAAAAAATCGATGAGCAAAAAGGCAGCAACAAAAAACAGAACCATAAAATCTTCGTATGAAGACTTTGCAGTTTTAGGACTAAGAATTGGAGTAGCTTTAACTTTTGTTTTTTTCATTTTGTGTTTTAAAAACTCTTAAAATTTAAGTAGAGATTTTTTATAAAAATAATGAAAAATTTATATCCAAATAGTGTTTAAAAGCATTAAAGCTCAATAACTTGAAGATTATTTAGAAATATTAACTGACAAGAAAATTGTTTAAATAAATAGAAATATTTAAGCGTAAAAATCTACGATTAAAAATATTTCGCATAGAGGTAATACCTAGTTTTAAATGTCAGTTGGCTCTTTAGAAATTGGTTTTAATTCAACCTCTTCCTCACCGTTGCTTGCATTTTCAACTTTTTTAGCAAACAAAATAGGATATAAAAAAAGTAGAGCGCCGATAATCAATAATAAGCCTGATAAACCTAACACATAACTACTTCCAGTAACATGTTTATCACTCATTATTTGTGCAATAATTAATGAAACTATACCAAAACCTATTGCAATAATGGCTTTTCGCAATTTTAGTGTTTTTATCATGGCTATGAGTTTTAAGATTTTCTTCTTTTAAGGATACTCCATATAACAAATACCAACCCAATAAGTTCAAGGCACATCGTAAATATCAATAAAGCTATGGTAGCTACCTCACTAACACTTTTTAGTAAAACTGCAATCGGCATTAATACCACCGCAGCTACCATAAAAACAAGTCCAATTTTAAGCTTTTTGTCCATAAAACAATTTACCTCAAAACTACCAAAATTCATTCTAAAACCTTAACTTTGCATCCTTAATTTTTGAAGATACTTGATTGATGTATAGGGAATTTAAAACTTTAGAGCTAGCTAAAATAGGAGAAGAAATACTTAAGTTTTGGAAAGACGAAATGATATTTGAAAAAAGTATCAGCACTCGTTCAAAAGCCAAACCTTTTACCTTTTACGAAGGACCACCTTCTGCCAATGGGATGCCTGGTATTCACCACGTAATGGCTCGTGCTATTAAAGATATTTTTTGCCGTTACAAAACACTAAAAGGTTATCAGGTTAAACGCAAAGGCGGATGGGATACGCATGGTTTACCCATCGAACTTGCTGTAGAAAAAAAATTAGGCATTACTAAAGACGATATCGGCAAGAAAATTTCTGTTGAAGAATATAACGCTGCTTGTAAAGAAGAAGTAATGCGCTATACCGATGTATGGAACGACCTAACCGAAAAAATGGGCTATTGGGTTGATTTAGAAAAACCTTATGTCACTTACCATAACGAATACATCGAAACCCTTTGGTGGATCTTAAAATCATTCTACGAAAAAGGTTTATTATACAAAGGCTATACTGTACAACCTTACTCGCCTGCTGCAGGAACCGGTTTAAGTTCTCACGAATTAAACCAACCTGGAACTTACCGCGATGTAAGCGATACAACTATAGTTGCGCAGTTTAAAGTCCTCACCCCAGCCCTCTCCAAAGGAGAGGGAGCTAACACACTGGCTAAGGCTTTTTGCTACTCCCCTCCTTCGGAGGGGTCGGGGGAGGATTATTTCCTTGCCTGGACAACCACTCCTTGGACTTTGCCAAGTAATACAGCTTTAACAGTTGGACCAAAAATAGATTACGTTTTAGTTAAAACTTTTAATCAATATACTTTTGAGCCAATACAAGTTGTTTTAGCAAAAGCTTTGGTAGGCAAACAATTTGCTGGTAAATATTTTTTAGCAGAGGCTGATGAAGATTTTAACAACTTCAAAGCTGAAGACAACCTGCCTGCCGGCAAGGCAGGGAAAATCCCTTACCAAATATTAGCCGAATGTAAAGGCGAAGCTTTAGTCGGTATCAAATACGAACAATTATTGCCGTATGCACTTCCTTACCAAAATGCAGAAAACGCTTTTAGGGTAATTGCAGGCGATTTTGTAACTACAGAAGATGGAACTGGTATTGTACATACTGCTCCTACGTTTGGTGCAGATGATGCTCGTGTTGCTAAATTGGCAACGCCAGAAATTCCGCCAATGTTGGTGTTAGACGATAAAGGCAATGCTGTACCGTTGGTAGATTTACAAGGGAAATTCATTACCTCTTTAGGTGGTGGTTATGGCGGAAAATACGTTAAAAACGAATATTATAAAGATGGCGAAGCACCAGAGAAATCTGTAGATGTTGAGTTAGCCATTCAATTAAAAGAAGAAAATAAAGCCTTTAAGGTAGAAAAATACGTTCACACTTATCCGCATTGCTGGCGCACAGATAAGCCAGTTTTATATTATCCGTTAGATAGTTGGTTTATCAAAACAACAGCCGTTAAGGAGAAAATGGTGGAGCTGAACAAAACCATTAACTGGAAACCTGAAGCTACCGGAACTGGTCGTTTTGGCAACTGGTTAGAGAATTTGGTTGACTGGAATTTATCTCGTTCTCGTTATTGGGGCACGCCTTTACCAATTTGGCGCACAGCGGATGGTTTGGAAGAAAAATGCATTGGTTCTATAGCAGAGCTTAATGCCGAAATCCAAAAATCTATTGCAACTGGTTTTATGCCAGCTGGTTTTGAGTTAAAAGATATGCATCGTCCTTATGTTGATGATGTAATTTTAACATCAGCCAAAGGCGAAAAAATGACTCGAGAATTAGACCTTATTGATGTTTGGTTTGATAGCGGTGCCATGCCTTATGCACAATGGCACTTCCCTTTTGAAAACAAGGAAGAATTTGAAAACGCTTATCCGGCAGATTTTATAGCAGAAGGTGTTGACCAAACTCGTGGCTGGTTCTTTACTTTACACGCTATCGCCGTAATGTTAAGCGAAAGTAGCGATGAAATTAAAGCCATCAACAAACACGTAAATAATTTAGGTGTTGCTTATAAAAATGTGGTTTCTAACGGATTAGTGTTAGATAAAAACGGCAATAAAATGTCTAAACGTTTAGGCAATGCCGTTGACCCATTTAGCACAATTGATACTTACAGTGCCGATGCTACGCGTTGGTACATGATTTCAAATGCATCTCCTTGGGACAATTTGAAATTTAGCTTGGATGGATTGGATGAAGTTCGTCGTAAATTCTTCGGAACCCTTTACAACATCTATTCGTTCTTCGCATTATATGCCAATATAGATAAGTTTGAAATCGATTTAGAAAATCAAACGCCAATTGCGCAACGTAGCGAGTTAGACCGTTGGATTTTATCTTTATTGCAAACATTAGTTAAAGAAGTTGATGAAAGTTACGAAGCTTATGAGCCTACTAAAGCGGCAAGAGCTATCCAAACTTTTGTTGATGAACATTTAAGCAACTGGTACATCCGTTTATCTCGTCGCCGTTTTTGGAAAGGCGAAATGACCGCTGATAAAAAAGCTGCTTATGAAACTTTGTTTACTTGTTTAATGAGTGTTTCACAGATGATGAGCCCAGTTGCGCCATTTTTTGCAGATTGGTTGTACATTAGGCTAACAGAGGCAAACCCAACCGTACATACTGCAAAATCTGTTCATTTAACCATTTGGAATGAAGTTGATGAAACTTTAATCGATTTTGATTTAAACGAACGCATGGAATTGGCGCAAAACATTTCTTCGATGGTGTTATCATTACGGAAGAAAATGGGCATCAATGTTCGTCAGCCTTTAGCAAAAGTTTTAATTCCTGTTTTAGATGGTAATTTCCAAGTAAAAGTAGACTTGGTTAAAGATTTAATTTTATCCGAAACCAATATCAAAGCAATTGATTTTATTACAGATACGGCTGGATTAATCAAAAAGAAAATCAAACCAAATTTTAAAGCTTTAGGTGCTAAAGTTGGTAAAGATATGAAGTTGGTAACCGAAGCAATTGGTAAAATTACACAAGAAGAGTTAACGCAGTTTGAAAAAGAAGGCTCATTCGCAATACGCGATACGCCTTACGCTATACTTTTAAATGATGTAGAAATCATAGCAGAAGATATACCAGGCTGGCAAGTAACCAACATGGGTAGTTTAACTGTTGCCTTAGATGTTACCATTACCCCAGAGCTAAAACAAGAAGGTTTATCTCGTGAGTTAATTAACAGAATACAAAATTTACGTAAAGAATTAAACTTTGAAGTAACCGATCGCATCACAGTAACTTTACAACAAGATAACTTGGTATCTCCAGCGGTGTTAAAAAACAAAGCTTACATTTGCGCAGAAATTTTAGCAGATGATATCATTTTAGCTGAAAATATAAATAATGCAAACCAAATCGTAATAGAAGATGTTGAATTACAAATTCTGATTACCAAAAAATAAATTACTGGAGTTATCATAAAACATCATAATAACTCCATTACCACTAAATATAAACTATTCAATTAAATGGAAAAAAACGAGAAAACCCGCTATTCTGATAGCGAATTACAAGAGTTTAAAGAGCTGATCCAAGGAAAACTTAAAAGTTCACGTGAAGAGTTTTTATCATTAACATCATCATTAAGTAGCCCTAATTCTCATGGAACCGAAGATACTTCTGGTGCCTATAAAACATTAGAAGATGGTTCTGCAACATTAGAAAAAGAACAAATTAATCAACTTGCTGCTCGCCAGAAAAAGTTTATCGATAATTTAGAAGCTGCTTTGGTACGTATCGAAAATAAAACTTATGGTATTTGCAGAGAAACTGGTAAATTAATTCAAAAAGAACGCTTACGTGCCGTACCTCATGCCACGTTAAGTATGGAAGCAAAATTGAAACAAGGTTAATGAAAGGCTATACTAAACCCTTAATTCTTATCTTTTTAGTGCTAATTGCCGATCAGGTTTCTAAAACCTGGATCAAAACAAATATGTACTTGGGGCAGGAGTTTAAAATTTTAGGCGATTGGTTTATCATCCATTTTACAGAAAATAATGGGATGGCTTTCGGCTTAGAGTTTGGCGGCGAATTCGGCAAACTTGCTCTATCTCTTTTTAGAGTTGTTGCTGTTGCTGGCATTGGTTATGGCCTGCACCATTTAATTAAACACAAATACCACAGAGGCTTAATTTTAAATGTTGCCTTAATTTTTTCTGGCGCATTAGGTAACATTATCGACTCTGTTTTTTACGGCGTTATCTATAAATACGAAAGTTTGTTTCATGGCCGAGTGGTAGATATGCTTTATTTCCCAATCATAAAAGGTAATTTCCCATCTTGGTTTCCTATATGGTCAAACGAGCCATTCGAGTTTTTTAGACCAGTTTTTAACTTAGCAGATGCAGCCATTTCTATTGGCGTAATTACTATTTTAATTTTTCAAAAAACTTATTTCAAAGAAGAAATTAAAGATGAAGTTGGCATTAACAACGAAACTGTAGAAGACTAAGGGATTTTAGATTTACGAAGTACGATTTTAGTTTTACAAACCTCACCGCTAATGTTGTGAGGTTTTTTTATGTATAACAGATAACTTTTATCAAACATATCGGCTCGTGTCCTCACCTGCCTAAACCTTTCATTCTAAATAATTTTTATCTTTTTGAAGCGCAATTGTATTGCTACGCTTAAAGCTTAGTCCCGCCTTTTGTTACAATCTTTTACCCCAACCCACAAAGCCCTTAAAGTAAAAGTATTTTCACGCCAGTCGGGGCTAATTAACTTAGGCATGTGCTCGTAAAACCCCTCAAAGTAGCAAAGGCAAAACTTAATAAGCCCTGCCTATCGGCAGGCAGGATGATGGAAGTGAACACACAATGTAATTAAGTTAAGGATAAAATAAAAAATAATTGTCATCCTGAGCGCCTGCCCGCGGTAGACAGGTAGTCGAAGGGCAAATTATTTTTTGTTTTTGACCATTGAAAAGTCTTCGACTACGCTCAGACTGACAGCGTTTATACTCGGTAGCCCTTGCGGCTACCCCGAAATAAAACGAACAGCAGGGCTAACTTTAACCATTAGACCAACTTCGTCTTTCAAAAAAAACATTTTAAGCTCTTCATAATCTGCTGGTTATTTAGTTTATATTTAATTTAATAAATAACGCTATGGAATTGGTACGGTTTTTACATCTAATTGGTATAACACACAAATAAATTTAGCAAAATGAAAAAATTAATAGCATTAGCCTTATTTGGCTTATTTAGCGCAAGTGCAATGGCACAACAAGTAGATTTAAGAAAGAAAATTCATGTTAGCGGTACTGCAGAAACAGAAGTTACACCAGACATTATTTACATCGGTATTTCATTAAAAGAATACTTTAAAGATAATAATAGCAAAAAGAAGGTTGAGATTACAGAATTAGAAAATCAGCTTATTGCGGCAGTTTTAAAGGCTGGCATTGCAAAAGAAGATTTAATGATTAACAATGTGTCTAGCTATAATTATGCTACAGAGAAAAAGAAAAATCCTGATTTTTTAGCGAGTAAACAATATCGTTTAAAAGTAGCCGATTTAAACAAATTTAACCAAATAATGGAAAGCATTGATGCGAAAGGAGTTGCTTTTACAAACATCGAGAGTTACGATTACAGCAAAATGGATGCGCTTAAAAAAGATTTAAAAATTAAGGCGTTAATGGCTGCAAAAGAAAAAGCAACCTACATGGTTACAGCTTTAGGAGAAAAATTAGGTGGAGTAATTGAAATACAAGATGGTGGAGACAATGCTATACAACCTGTATACAGAAACTACATGATGAAAGCTGAAATGGCTGATGCTGCACCGGCACAAGAAATAGATTTTAAAAAAATAAAGCTCAATTTTACTGTAAACGTTGTTTTTCAGATTAATTAAAATTTTTAACTTAGTTTTAAAACCTACCAAACTTTATTGGTAGGTTTTTTGTTTATATAGCATTATTAATAAACTTAATTAAAAACAACATGAAAAAATTTATTTACTCTTTAGTGCTAATGTTTACGTTTGCAATTAGTACAAACACAGTTATGGCTGCAGGCAAAGTTGAGCCTAAAACTGAATTAACAGCTGAGCAAAGAGCTCAATTTGACAAATTGGTAAACAGAGTTGAAGAAATCCGTAAGATGGATAAATCTAACTTAACTAGAGTAGAGAAAAAAGCTTTACGTAAAGAGTTACGAGAAATGAAAGATAAAGCTCGTGCATTAAGCGGTGGTGTTTATCTTTCTGTAGGTGCAATTATTATCGTGATCTTGTTATTGATTTTGATCTTGTAATAAAACAATCATCCCATCATATAGAAAAGGCTCCCGATGCAAATTGGGAGCCTTTTCGTTTTTGTATGTTTTCGTCATACCCAACTTGATTGGGTATCGTAATGCAAAACGCATTGATTGTTATCGCTTTACGATTCCCGCTTTTGCGGGAATGAAGACTCGGAACTAATCTATCACATCAAACCCTGTATATTTTCTCAACACTTCTGGTATTACAATTCCATTTTCGGTTTGGTAGTTTTCTAAAATTGAAGCAACAATACGAGGCAATGCCAAAGCACTTCCGTTTAAAGTATGTGCCAATTGTGTTTTGCCTTCCTTACCTTTAAAACGTAATTTTAAGCGGTTACTTTGGTAAGTTTCGAAGTTAGAAACTGAAGAAACCTCTAACCAACGCTGTTGTGCTGCGCTCCAAACTTCCATATCGTATGTCATTGCTGCGGTAAAACCCATATCGCCACCGCATAAACGTAAAACACGATAATGTAAACCCAACGCTTGCAATAAAGATTGCACATAAGCACTCATATCTTCTAAAATTTGATATGATTGATCTGGATGAGCAATTTGTACCACTTCTACTTTATCAAATTGGTGTAAACGATTTAAACCACGTACATGTGCCCCATAAGAACCTGCTTCTCTACGGAAACAAGGTGTATATGCCGTATTTTTAATTGGTAAATCTTCTTCTTTTAAAATAACATCACGGTACAAATTGGTTACCGGAACTTCTGCTGTTGGAATTAAATATAAATCATCAACAGTAGAATGGTACATTTGTCCTTCTTTATCTGGCAACTGCCCCGTACCAAAGCCAGATGCTGCATTTACCAAATGTGGCACTTGCATTTCTTTATAACCGGCAGCAGTAGCATGATCTAAAAAGAAATTGATTAAAGCACGTTGTAACCTTGCTCCTTTTCCTTTATAAACTGGGAAACCAGCACCTGTAATTTTAACCCCTAATTCAAAATCGATAATATCGTATTTTGCCGCCAATTCCCAATGAGGTAAAGCATTTGTTGGCAAAGCCGATGGTTCGCCATGTGTTAAAACAATTTCATTATCATCAGCTGTGCTACCCGTTTTTACCAAGTGGTAAGGTAAGTTTGGTAACTGCACAATTAATTGATATTGTTGTTCTTCCAATTCAGTTAACTGATCTCCTAATTTTTTGATGCTTTCTTTATGAGCCGATGTTTGCGTTTTGATGGCCTCTGCTTCATCTTTTTTGCCATTGCGCATCAATTCGCCAATTTGCTTTGCTGCAGCATTAGCTTCTGCCGAAAGGTTATCTAACGAAGTTTGAGTTTGGCGACGATCTTCATCAATGGAAATGATTTGATCTACCAATTCGGGTTGTTTAAAATTACGCACAGCTAGGCGCTCTAAAACTTTCTCTCTATTTTCGCGGATATAGTTAACTTGCAGCATTATTTAATTTTTTTACAAAGATAAGATTGAATTACGAATTACGACTTACGATTTTAGATTTTTAATCGTACTATAATAAATCGTCAATCGATATCGTAAATCAGCTAAAGAAATTGGTTTATAAGTGTGCAAGAAATCGTAATTCGTAAATCCAAAATCGTAAATCAAATGAATGGAAAACTATATCTCGTACCTACGCCAATTGGTAATTTAGAGGACATGACCTTTAGGGCAATCCGCATTTTAAAAGAAGCGGATGTAATTTTGGCTGAAGATACTCGCACAAGCGCCCCAATGCTTAAACATTTTGGGATTGACAAAAAAGCATATTCACATCATCAACACAATGAGCATAAGGCAACTACAGAAATTATCAAATTTTTAAAAGAGGGTAAAAATGTGGCTTTAGTTTCTGATGCTGGTACACCAGCCATATCAGATCCAGGATTTTTCTTAGTTCGTGAAGCTTTAAAAAATAATATTGAGGTAAATTGCTTGCCTGGTGCCACTGCCTTTGTACCTGCTTTAGTTAATTCTGGTTTACCAAGCGATCAATTTGTTTTTGAGGGATTTCTTCCTGTTAAGAAAGGCCGACAAACCCGCCTAAAATTATTAGCTGACGAAGAAAGAACGATGATTTTTTATGAAAGTCCGCATAGGTTATTAAAGACCTTGGAAGAATTTGCGGAATTTTTAGGAGAAGATAGGCAAGCATCTGTTAGTAGGGAATTGACTAAAATTTATGAAGAAACTGTTCGTGGCACAGTATTAGAAATAAAATCACATTTCGAAAACAATATATTAAAAGGAGAAATCGTAATTTGTGTTGCCGGAAAAGAAGTGAGTAAAGAAAAAGTGAAAAAGAATAAGTTTGCGGACATTGATTAATTAAAAAAAATGGAGAATTTAATATCAGATCATCTAAAAGAAATAAAAGGCTTATTTAAAAAATACGATGTTAAAGAAGCTTACTTATTCGGAAGTGCTGCTAAAAATAATTTAACGGAAGATAGTGATATTGATTTCTTAATCAACTTTTCTGACCACAAAGACTTTGAAAAATACGGGAACAACTATTTCGATTTATTGTATGCATTACAAGATTTATTAAAAAGAGATGTGGATTTAGTTGCAGAAGAAACTTTGAGTAATCCTTATTTAATTGAAAGTATAAATCAAAGTAAAATTCAGCTTTTATGAGTTCTTTAGAAGAAAAGAAATTGCTTACAGATATTAAAATTTCCATTCTATTAATCCAGAAATCGTAATCTCCTATTCACGCCAAATTGTTGATTTAAGAAATAAAATAATCCATTCATACGACAACGTTAATGATATTGTTATTTGGAAAATAATTATAAAAGATATACCTGTATTACAAAAAGAGATTAACAATTACCTAGAAAATTAAAAAAATGAACTCAATAGATAGATTTTTAAGTGACGAACAAGATCCAAAAGCTGTAGAAAAAGTGATTGGAAAATTAAATGATTTACTAACCAGCGGCGAAGAACTTTTGTATTTAGCAGTACAAAAAAAGCCAGCTGTAAACTTGTTGCCAGATAGCATAGCCATTAGCAACAAACGTATTTTTTACTGTGAACCTGGGAATTTAGGTTTAACAATGAATTTTAAAGATATTTCATGGAAAAACGTTAAAGAAGTTTCTTTTAAAGAAGAGTTTTTTGGCTCAAAATTTATTTGTGTACCGCAGCATGGCGAAAATATTGTGACTGAATTTATCCCGAAAACGCAAGCCCGCAAACTGCACCAAGCTGCCAATGAACAATTAAATAACTTTAACGAAGCACTTAGACAGCAAAAACTAGAAGAAAACAGAACTCCAGTTACTGAAGCATTACCTGAGCCGCAATCATTTTTTCAAGCTCCAATAGAAATTGAAGAAGCAGTTGTAATTCCACAAAAACAAATTGAAGAACCGGAAGATGAAACAACTTTAAAATTGAGAAAGTTAAAAACACTTTACGATAAACAATTGATTACTCAAGAAGAGTATGAAAGTAAAAAATCAGCAATTTTAGATAGTTTGTAATAACCAGCATTGTCACGTTGAGCTTGTCGAAACGAACCACAAATCCTTCGACAGGCTCAGGATGACATCCTTCATAAAAAACAATGACAAAAAAACAAACTTACCTTCTCGCCTTACTTAGTGCATTTTTAATGTGGTTAGCTTGGCCACCACATATTTGGTTAGCGCCAATTTTACTTGTTGGCTTAGTTCCATTGTTTATCGCATTAGAAAATATCATCAACCAAAAACAGCCTAAAACTGGGAAAAAAGTTTTCTTAACTGCCGGATTAACCTTTTTAGTTTGGAACACGGCATCAATCTATTGGGTTTACAATGCAATTAGCGCATTTAACCAAGGTTTTGTTGGTGCAATTGTGGCTTTTCTTGTTTCTCTTATCCCCTATGGTTTAGGTGCTTTATTAATGACATTTGCATTTTGGCTTTACTACAGATTAAAAAGTAAAGTAAATCATATACTTGCTTACCTAGGTCTCATTTCTTTCTACATTTCGATGGAATATTTACACGAAAGCTGGGAATTGGCATTTCCTTGGATGACCTTAGGAAATGGTTTTGCAGGTATGCATCAATTGGCACAATGGTATGAATACACAGGCATTTATGGAGGTTCGTTATGGATTTTATTGAGCAATATCTTAGCATTTGAAGCTTACAAAGCGATAAAAATGGGTTCAATTGTTAAGGTTAAACTAACTGCTAGCTGGATACTGTTAATTGCTCTGCCTATCGGATTTTCTTTATACACTTATTTTAAATACGAAGAAAAATCGGTGCCAATAAATGTAGTTACCGTTCAGCCAAACATAGATCCTTACGAAAGGTATGGCAATATCTCGGCAACTGATCAAATTTCAACGTTAATCAAATTATCAGACTCTGTTGCACAAGTTAATACCGAGTATTTTTTATGGCCAGAAACTGCGATACCACGATATGCTAATGAAGAAACAATTAGGACAAATCCCGATTATTTACAGGCACAGCAATTTTTAAACAAGTACAAAAACGGCACACTCATTACAGGAATTGAAAGCGTTAGATTTTATGAAGATAAAAAAACTGTTTCAGCAAAGGTATATCCCATTGGTGGTTTTTACGATAATTACAATTCGGCTATACAAATAGAAAATTCTGCTCAAGTCTCATTTTACCATAAATCTAAATTAGTTCCCGGAGCCGAAAAATTACCCTTCCCTGCGGTGTTTTCTTTTATCGCTCCTGTTTTTGATAAACTCGGTGGTAGTGTTTCTGGCTGGGGTTGGCAAGAAAATCCAGCGGTTTTTTATTCGCAAAGTGGTGTTGGTGTTGCTCCAGTTATCTGTTACGAATCTATTTATGGTAGTTGGGTTGGCCAATCTGTTAAAGATGGCGCACAGTTTATCGCTATCATTACTAACGATGGTTGGTGGGGAAATACTTCAGGTAAAGATCAGCATTTGTTGTATGCTAAGCTTAGAGCAATAGAAAGCAGAAGATGGGTTGTTCGCTCTGCAAATACAGGCATTTCTGGTTTTATCAATCAGCGTGGCGATGTGGTAAAACAATCAAAATGGTGGACTAGAGATGCCTTAAAGCAGGATATCAACCTAAATGATGAAATTACAACCTACGTAAATAATGGAGATTATTTAGCTAAAATATTTGCTGTTATTGGCATATTATTAGCATTAATCATCCCTTACAAAAAATGGATTAAAAAATAGTTTGATGAAAAACAGAAAAAATTTGCGCTTATTTCTAATCCTGCTAATTGTGGCTTTAAACACAGGCTGCGATCAGGTTTCTAAAATAATTGTAAGGGAAAAAATTGACTACCACGAACAAATTAGTATCATCAAAAATCATTTTATATTAACCAAAGTAGAAAATACAGGAGCCTTTTTAAGTGCAGGTAATGATTTGCCTTACGCAATAAGATTAATTTTGTTAAGTATTTTACCCGTTATTGTTTTAGGCTTTGGCCTATACTACTTAATTGTGAAAATAAATCTGCCTAAAATAATGCAAATCGGCATGTGTTTTTTAATTGGTGGAGGTATTGGAAACATTATAGATCGATTGCTTTATGGATCGGTTACAGATTTTCTACACATCGATTTTGGTTTATTTAGAACAGGGATCTTTAACTTGGCTGATGTTTCTATTATGGTTGGAATTGGAATATTAATTATCAATTCTATTAAGCAAAAAGTATATGTTTAAACATCTATAAATCAATTTGTTATATTATTAAATAATTTTATATTTGATGTTCACCTAGATAAATAAACAAATGAATATTGAAAATCAACAACCAGAAGAAGAAAAAGGATTTTTTGATAACTTATCAGATAGATTCGAAGAATTGAAAGATAAAGCTGAAGATCAGTTTGACGTTTTAAAAGACAAAGCTGAAGATAAATGGGACGAATTGAGCGAGGAAGCTAAAGAATTAGCATTAGAGGCAAAAATTAAACTAACTCAGCTAAAAGATCAAGCAGAAGACAAATGGGATGATTTAACCAATGAAGACCCTGCAAAAAAAGTCTAAATAAAAATGTCCCGAAAACTCGGGACATTTTTATTTCTAATTGAATTTAAGGATGATATTTTCCAACAATCGGCATTCTTCGGCCCATGCCAAAAGCTTTAGGAGATACCCTTAAAATTGGTGGCGTTTGGTAACGCTTAAATTCTGCTTGCGTAACCATTTTTAAAATCCTATTTACCAAATTTTCATCAAACCCTTGTTCAATTATTGCTTTTGAGCCTTTTTGTAGCTCAATATGCTCAAATAAAACCTTGTCTAAAATATCGTATTCAGGCAAAGAATCAGAGTCCTTTTGATCAGGTCTTAATTCTGCCGAAGGCGGTTTAACAATTGTATTTTCTGGTATAATTTCCCCATCCTTATTAATGTATCGTGCCAACTCAAAAACTTGCATTTTATATACATCACCAATTACCCCAATTGCCCCACACATATCGCCATAAAGCGTTCCATAACCTACCGCACATTCGCTTTTGTTAGATGTATTTAACAAAATATAGCCAAATTTATTAGACATGGCCATTAAAATAATTCCCCGGCATCTAGCCTGAATATTTTCTTCGGTTAAGTTGGGTGCTAAGCCAGCAAATGGTTTAGCTAACATGGCATCAAAAGCATTGGCTGCTTCTTTAATTTCGATGATTTCGTGTTTACATCCAATGTTATTTACCAAATCAAGCGCATCATTTACAGAATGATCTGATGAATATTTAGAAGGCATTAAAACCGCCATCACATTTTCTGCACCTAATGCCCTACAAGCTAAAGCACAAACTACAGCAGAATCTATTCCGCCAGATAAACCTAAAACAGCTTTCGTAAAACCAGATTTTTTAAAATAATCTTGAATACCTAAAATTAAAGCATCGTGTATTTGTGCAATATCAGTTACTCTTTCTGCTGCCGGATATTTATTTTTAACGTTTTGTACTTCTTCTAAATCAAATACCTGAAGGTCTTCTTCAAAATATTTCATTTCTGCTTTTACTTCTCCAGTTTCATCAAAAACTAAAGATCCACCATCAAAAATAATTTCAGTTTGTGCCCCAACCTGGTTTACATAAAACAAAGGCAGCTGATATTTTTTTGCATTATCAGAAAGTACTTGGATCCGATCTTCATCATGGCGATAATTAAAAGGCGAAGCTGCAATATTGATCATCAAATCTGGCGATTGTTTAATCAACTCATCCATCGGACAAGACACATACAATGGATTATCATTGATGTTCCATAAATCTTCACAAATGGTTAATGCAATTCTTTTGCCTTTAAAATCTATGCACTGAAATGCTGTATTCGGCTCAAAGTAACGATACTCGTCAAATACATCATAAGTTGGCAATAAAGCTTTTTTGGTAATTGCCTTAATTTCGCCATTCTCAATAAAATAGGCTGCATTATATAAATCCTTACCTGCTAAAATTGGGTTTTTTATTGGTAAACCTACAATGCAAGCAATTTCGGCACAGTGTTTAGCAATTTCATGAGCTGCCGCATCACACTGTGAGATGAAATCTTCGAATTCTAAAAAATCACGAGGCGGATAACCACAAATAGCCAATTCAGCAAAAACTACAATATCTGCTCCTTTGGCTTTTGCCAATGCAATGTTTTCGATAATATGTTTTGTATTATTTTCGAAGTTACCAATGTGATAATTGAGTTGTGCTAAGGCTATTTTCATATCAAATGTGACAGTTTTTAGAAAAATTATTAAAAGAATACGGCTACATTAATAGCTACATAATGATTTCTAACCGAATAGCTATTTTCTGTTAATTTGGTAAACCCGTTGTTAAAAGTTAAACCTCCCATAATACTTGTTTTGTCATCAATTGCAAACTCACCACCTGCACCAATAACTAAACCCGCTCTGTAAAAATTAGTGAAATCAGTTGCATTAATATCATCAGCAACTACATTACCCCCTAATTTAGCGTCTTGTCTGGCGCCAATTCTAAAACCATTTGATAAGCCAAATTGACCATACCAACGGATATCATTAATTTCTCCTGTTTTTAGCTTAATAGTTAATGGAACTTCGATATACTGCATCATGTATTTTAAATCGTAAGTACCTGGTGCGGTGTATTGCACTGGATTAATTTCAGTGCTTTTGCCATTAATCGTGGTAATGGTTAATCCTGTAGAAAAGCTGTAGTTTTCGGCAAAGTTAAAATCGCCTAACAAACCATAGGTAAAACCTAAGTTAGATCCGTTCCCTTTTCCGCCTTCGGCTTTAATAAATCCAAAATTTGGATGTGCAGTTAAACCCAATCTAAATCCATTTTTTTCTTGAGCGTTTGCATTGGCCGCAAAAAATAAGCAGGCAATTGCGATAAGTGTTTTTTTCATCGTACTTGTTATTATATTTGTTTAAATGAATAAAAAGGGAAGATCTCTGCAAAGCTATCTATTTTTTTTGTGTGTAGCTGTAATTTTTTCTTGTAAACAAGATAAAAGACCAGACATTAGCAATATAGACTTAGCTATTAAAGTTGAACGTTTTGATCAAGAATTGTATCAAGCGAAAAATAAAGATGTAAAACAAACTGACCTTATGTTTAGTAAAACTTATGGTTCTTTCTATGCTGATTACATCCAGAAAATGGTGGGCACACCAGAATTAACAGGAACAGAAGTGCTCAATATTTTGTATAAAGACCAAGCCTATGAAATGTTAAGTAAAGAAGTCGACAGTGTTTACCCCAACCTCAACAAAGTTGAAACTGAACTTACAGAAACCTTTAAATACATCAAATATTATTATCCAAAAACAAAGGTTCCAAAATTTATTGCTTACCTATCGGGATTTGCCTACCAAGTGGTTTTAGCAGATGATTATATAGGCATAGGTTTAGATATGTTTTTAGGCAGCAACAGTAAGTTTTATCCGGCAATTGCACAAAGTGTACCTCTTTATGCTTCTAAAAGATTTACACCCGCTTACATCACGCCAAGAGTAGCAGAAGTTTTTGCTAGAGAAGAGCTTTTCCCTGAAATAGATGAAGACCGCACGCTGTTGGATAAAATGATATATAATGGTAAAATTTTATACTTTTTGGATCTGGTTTTACCTGCAAATACTCCAGATAGTTTAAAGATTGGCTATACAGTTAAACAACTAGATTGGGCTAAAAACTATGAAGGAAATATTTGGGGATTATTATTGCAAAACGAACTGCTTTTTCAGACTGATATGCAAAAGATCCAACCTTTTCTCAGCGATGGACCGTTTACAAATGGTATAGGCAGCAAAAAAGAATCGGCACCAAAGTTGGGATACTTTATAGGTTGGCAAATCGTTAAAAAATACATGGCAGAAAATCCTAAAATTACCTTACAGCAATTGATGGAAAAAACAGATACTCAGCAATTTTTAACTGAAGCTAAATACAAACCTAAAGAAAGTTTGTAATTTTCGGTTGGCAGTTTTCAGTTAACAGTTATCTCAAATGAACTAATGAACCAATGACAAAAATTAAATCAAAGAAAAAAATAGGCATTGTACTTTCTGGCGGAGGCATTAGAGGGATCGCACATTTAGGCGTTTTAAAAGCATTCTCTAACTTAGGTCTTGAGTTTTGTCATGTTAGCGGTACTAGCGCTGGCTCAATTGCAGGTTCTTTTTTCGCAGCGGGTATCGATCCCGAAGAAGGGCTAAACATATTCATCAAAACAAAATTACTTCGCTTTATTCGTCCAGCTTTAGGCTCTTTAGGCTTAATAAACATCGAAAATGTACGAGATATTTTAAAAGATTATTTCCCACACGATAAAATTGAAGACTTAAAAATTCCTTTAACCATTTGTGCAACCAATTTTAGCGAAGGCACACTTAGATATTTTACCGATGGCCCATTAATTAGAGCAATTTTAGCTTCAAGCTGTATCCCAGGCATTTTTAAACCCATCATGATTGACAACCACATGTATGTTGATGGCGGAATTTTAAACAACTTTCCAGTAGAGCCACTGCTTAACAATTGTGATTATATCATCGGTTCATCTTGTAACCACCTGAAACCTGTAGATAAAATCACCAAAATATCGAGCTTAATGCAAAGAGCAGGTATCATGTCCATCAATCATGATATGGAAAGAAAAGTTAAATTTTGCGATTTATTAATTGAACCCAAAGGAATGGGAGAAATTAGCACTTTCGATATGAAAAAAGCAGAATCTATTTATTGGACAGCCCATGAAGAAACACTAAAAGCGATTAAAAACAGCGAGAGTTTTCAAGAGTTGATCCCCTAAATCCATCTCCGAATAGAAATTTATTTTACTATTATCGTCATTTCGAAATGAGCTTTTCGCGATTGAGAAATCTGTCAATTTTAGCACCACAAGCTCAACGTATTCTAGTAATTTTCAAACGAAGAGATCTCTCGTCGCTGCGCTCCATCGAGATGACGAAACTTATAACATTAAAGGTATCAACCTCTCCCCTTCCAATACTGGTATAACCTTACACATATCAACTTTTAAGCAAAACTTCACATCTTCTTCAATGTTTAGTTGCTCTAAGCGGTGATTGTGAGATGATTTTTTCAAATAACCCCTCAAATCATCTTTAGCCAATACATACATATCTTCTGCGGCAACACAAGCATCATCAAAGTGTACAAAGTCTTTGCGCAACACATTTACTACAGCACCTGCAAATAAGGTATCTTCTAAATTAAATTTATCCTTCCAACCAGCACAAAGCAGCAACACATCTTTATCTTGCACTTTTAGCCAATTACACAGTGAGGTTAAATTTAAAAAAGAACCAACAACAACTTGATGCGCTCTTTCTTGTGCCATGTGCATTGCTTTTGTGCCGTTAGTTGTAGTTAGCACAATAGTTTTACTAGCAACTTTTTCTTTTGTGTAAGAAAATGGTGAGTTGCCAAAATCATAACCTACAACCACTTCTCCATTCCGCTCTGCGGCTAAAAGATAACCCTTTTCGGCATAAGCCAAACAATCTTCTACCTGCGCAACCGGAATAATTGCTTCTGCCCCATTATCCATACCATAGGTGATAGATGATGTTGCTCTTAATATATCAATTACTACTACAATACTATTTTCTATATTGTAAAGATGTAATAAAGCAGGCGTGAGGCAAACTTCGATGGTTCTAGACATGAAAATGAGATGTGAGATGTGAGATGTGAGATGTGAGTTTTAAGCGCCCGAAGTCTCAAATCTCACATCTAATGTCTCCTATCTATTTATAAAACGGAAACTTAACTACTTTGGCTTTTACCTTGTTATTTCTAATTTCGATATAGATTTCTGTGCCTTCTTTAGCCAATTCTTTAGTTACATAACCCATACCTATTGCTTTTTGCAACGATGGCGATTGTGTACCAGAAGTTACTTTACCGATTACATTTCCTTCGGCATCAACAATTGGATAATCATGACGAGGAATACCTCTATCAATCATCTCAAAACCAATTAATTTACGCGAAATACCTGCTTCTTTTTGCGCTTGTAAAGCTTCAGAATTGGTAAATGGTTTGGTAAATTTAGTAATCCAACCTAAGCCAGCTTCAATAGGCGAAGTTGTATCATCAATATCATTGCCATACAAACAGAAACCCATTTCTAAACGTAAAGTATCACGAGCGGCTAACCCAATAGGTTTAATTCCGTACTCGGCACCAGCCGCAAAAATTGCATTCCACACCGCATCAGCATGTTCATTATCGAAATAAATCTCGAAACCACCTGCTCCAGTATAACCAGTTGCCGAAACTAAAACGTTATCAATTCCTGCAAATTTTCCCTTTTTAAAGGTGTAATATTCCATCGATGCTAAATCAATATCGGTTAAACTTTGTAAAGCATCTGCCGCTTTCGGACCTTGAACAGCTAATAAAGAAGTTTTATCAGAAATGTTGTGCATTTCTACATTGGCAGTATTAAACTTTTGGATCCAATTCCAATCTTTTTCAATATTGCTAGCGTTTACTACCAACATGTAGCTCTTTTCATCAATACGGTAAACCAATAAATCATCTACAATACCGCCATCTTCATTTGGCAAACAAGAATATTGAATTTTGCCATCGTGTAATTTAGAGGCATCGTTACTGGTCACTCTTTGTATTAAATCTAAAGCATTTTCTCCTTTTAAAATAAACTCACCCATGTGGCTCACATCAAAAACACCAACAGCATTTCTAACTGTAGCGTGCTCTACATTTATGCCTTCGTATTGCACAGGCATGTTGTAACCGGCAAAAGGCACCATTTTAGCACCTAATGAAATATGTTTATCTGTTAATGCGGTATTCTTCATTTATTCTGTATTAGTATTTTTAAAAACTGTTAACTAAAAACTGCTAACTAAATTGGGTGGCCTAAATTACTAAGAATACAGCAATTTTTTTTGCCTTTTTTTGGCGTTTTGTCATTCTGAGCTTGCGAAAAATCTCTAAGCTAAAGCTGATTATTTCTGTTGAAAAAAATAGAATAACAGCCACATAGAATTAGAAAATGTATATCGCTTTTTCATCGCAAATTCAGCCCCAATTCCGTTTCAATCTTTTTTTGCTGTCATCCTGAGCGTAGTCGAAGGAGCAAAAAAAGGATTTTCACTACAATTGGGTTTAGAGAACAAAGGGTTGTGATAATAGGGCAGTTTTTCCGTCAAGCAAAAAAATTGCCTGATATTATTGTCAATGCAGTTCTACTAACAAAATCAACATTGAGATTCCTCGTTCCTCTGAATGACAAAAACACCGTTTCACCTTAACAAACCTAACCTGCGGCTAAAATTAGTTTAAAATCAAGTCTTCATAAATCCTCAACATCCGCTCTGCGTTTGTATTCATTTCATGATCTCTTTTAACAGTTTTACGGGCATTTTCTCCAATCTCTCGCCATCTGTTAGGTTTAGTGATACACTGTAATATAGAACGGTAAAATTCATCAGCAGTATCGGCAATTAAAATATCTTTACCGGGTTTGCAGTTGATTCCTTCGGCAGCCATAGTGGTTGCGATGATGCATTTTTCCATGGCCATACCCTCAATAATTTTTACCCGCATCCCACTTCCAGAAAGTAGCGGAACAATCATAATCGCTTTTGAGTTCATAAACTCAACCGCATCAAAAATTTCACCCTCTACAATTAAGTTTTCAGAATCGTAATCGAAAAACTGCTTTTGCATATTCTTACCAGCAATGTAAAAACGCAATTCGCCGTTTAGTTTCTCTATATCTGGCCAAATTTCATCTAAAAACCATTCTAAACCCTCTTTATTTGGTCGCCAATCCATTGCTCCTAAATGAAACAAAGTTGGGAAACTTGTTTTGCTGGTATCTACATTGTATTTATCAAAATCTATTGCTACAGGAAAAACTGCTAATTTTGTTTCGCAGCCCATTAATAAAATACTTTGTCTATCAGGCTCGCTTATCGCAAAAACCTGATGAAAACGATTAATTTGCTCGGTTTCGTAAACCTTTAATCGCCTAGATAGAAACTCTAAATATTTTCTTCTTGGGGTAAATTGTTCTAAAACAGCTAGTTTTTCCCAAACATCAAATTCAATATTGTGCGCTCTGTAAATCAGCTTTGCTTTACTAAACTCTTTAACGGTATCTAAATAAGGTACTACAAAAAGTCCTTCAAATTGCACAACATCAAAATCGTGATCATGTAAAACGTGTTCTAAAAGTTTCGCTGCATCATCATCGTAAAAACGAGAAACGTTATAAGATTGGTTTGAAAAAATATTAAAAAATGCGCCCCAAATATTAACCTCTGTATCGATATTGTAAGAATGAAAGTTAATTTTTTCGAACACCGGATCATAAATATCATCAACATCCACATTATGCTTTGCGGTGTTAATACTAAACAACGTTACTTCAACTCCTAAATGCAGCAATCCTTTTATGGTATTGTAAACCACAATTGGGTAACCGCTATTTGGCGGAAATGGTACACGATTGGTTAATATTAAAGCTTTCACACATCGAAATTACAAATTTTAAATTTGCTTATAAAGAAAGAACCAATTGTGGGTCGCTAATATTAAAAGTTTTTCGGTGAAAAGGAGATAATCCTATTTCCATAACTGCATTTCGGTGTTGGATGGTTGGATAACCTTTATTCTGTTTCCAATTGTAATGCGGAAAGTCATTGTGCAAGTTTGCCATGTACTCATCTCGATGTGTTTTAGCTAAAATTGATGCCGCGGCAATATTTAAATATTTTCCATCGCCTTTTACAATACAACAATGTGGTATTTCGGCATATTTTTTAAAACGATTTCCATCAATTACCAAGTGTTGCGGCACCACCATCAGCTTTGCTATAGCCCTGTGCATTGCCAAAAAAGAAGCATTTAAAATATTGATTTGGTCAATTTCCTTATGATCCACAAAAGCTACTGCCCATGCTAAAGCTTCTCGTTCAATAATTGGTCTTAATTCATCACGTTGTTGATGGGTTAATTTTTTAGAATCGTTTAACCCTTCTAAGTAAAAATCTTTAGGCAAAATTACAGCAGCGGCTGATACTGGCCCAGCCAAGCAACCCCTACCCGCTTCGTCGCAACCAGCTTCAATTAAATCGATGTTATAGCAATTGATTAACACCTAGCAAAGTTAAATAAATTAGTTTTAATGAAATGATGAATTGCTGATCTGTTTAGTTAAATGTTAAACCTTGTTAGTTTAACTTTTCAGCTTCCCAACTTCCCAAACTAACCAACTTCCCGACTAAACTGTAACATTTTGTCCTTTAACATCAAAAGCATCGCGTAAGCCGATGGCGATGAGATTAAAAGCATAAACCGTAAGCATAATGGCCAAACCTGGCAGCAAGGCTAAATAAGCAGCATCCATTATAATATAGCCATAATGTTCTTTTATCATGGTTCCCCAACTTGGCATAGGTGGTTGTGCACCAAACCCTAAAAAGCTCAATCCGGTTTCTAATAAAATAGCCGAAGCAAAGTTTGCTGATGCCACAACCAAAATCGGCCCTGCCACATTAGGTAAAATATGTTTAATGATGGTTCTTGATGTGGAAAATCCTAATGCTTTTGATGCCTCTACAAATTCTACCTCTTTTAACGACATTACTTGTCCGCGAACTAAACGGGCAACATCAACCCATGTTGAAAGGCCAACAGCGATAAATATTTGCCAAAAACCTTTTCCTAATGCGAAAGAAATAGCAATTACCAGAAGCAATGAGGGTAAAGACCACACCACATTCATAAACCAGCTGATGCCGGCATCTACTTTACCACCAAAGTAACCTGCTATTGCACCTAAGCTTACACCTATAAACAATGAGATGAGCACAGCCATAATGCCTACAGACAGCGAAACACGAATTCCTAAAATCAATCTGCTGAGCATATCTCGCCCGTTAATATCTGTGCCTAAATAAAAAGTTTGTTCGTATATATTGTGTTTTTCCAATAGCATTTGTGTGTTGCCCAATTTACTAGGCAATAAACAAGTAGCGCATAAATCTTTTAAATTATAAACACTTTCTTTTGCAGTTTCTTCATCTCCAATATATTCGTATGCATAAACTTTATTATCCGCTATGCGATATGATGTAATAGGCACACTTCTAAAATTAGCTTTTTGGCCATAAAGCATCTTTTCGAAAAAATCTGCTTTTTCTACATTTTTTATACGTTCTGTTATTAAAAATTTAAACGTTCTACCAGGTTTTACTTTATTAAGCTGTAGCTGATAAGTGTTTGCGTAAGGTGTTTGATCTGGAATAATTGAATAACCCAAAATACCCAGCAACATTAAAATGGATATGAAAATCAATCCCCCAAACGCAAGCCGATTGCGCTTAAATCTTTTCCATATTTTACTTGAAGGACTATTATTCATTATTAATTAACCAATCTTCCTTTCCAATCGTACTTACCAGAGCTGCCTAATATGCCAATATAAATGAAATATAAGATGTGAGGAATATTTAGGATAGGCAGTAAAAATAACAATTGTTTTCGCTTAAAGAAATTTGTTATCCCGATTAGAAAAATAAGTTCGATGATAAATTTTAAAGCGAGCTGAATGAATAAAAATTGTAAACTATTTGAGGCAGGAAAAATTATGGCTAAAAATGCATTGATAAGAATACTTAAGTTAAACAACCAAATACTTGCGCCCAGAATAAGCACTACTTTATCTTTATACTTTGTTGTTTTAGAAGCCCACCTTTTTCGTTGTTGCAAAAATTCGCTCAAGGTTGGCTTGGCATGGGTATACACAATTGCATCAGCATTTTTTAAAAAGCCAATTTTGCGATCGTACATTGCCGTCATTTTATGCAATAACAATTCATCATCTCCAGATGCTAAATCATCAATCCCTGTAAATCCGCCAACTTCAAAAAACGCCTCCTTTTCATAAGCCAAATTAGCTCCATTACAGGTGCTAGGGTTATTATTACCAATTGTAGAGGCTCCCAAACCTATTAAATACGAGAACTCTAGGGTTTGCAATTTTTCAAAAAAACTTTTCTCCTCAAAATAGGCAACAGGCGATGAAATCATTTTATACCCATTGGTTTCATAACAATTTACAATGGTTTTTAACCAATTAGTACCCATTCTACAATCTGCATCTGTAGTGATGATTAAATCTCCAACTGCCTCGGCAATAGCAGTTTGAATTGCCTTCTTTTTGTACGAATTTAAGGCATTAGCTTCATTTAGTGTAATCAATTTTACACCATCTTTGGCATAAGAAGAGATAATTTCGGAAGTTCTATCCGTAGAGTGATCATCTATTACAATAACTTCAACCAATGATTTATCGTAATCTTGTGCAATAATATCTGATAAAGTTTTACCAATTAATAATTCTTCGTTTCTTGCTGCTATAAGGATAGATACTTTAGTTTTTGCTTGATTATTATTTGGCTTAAAAACCTTAATAATTGCCCAACCTCTTATAAAAGTTGCCACAACAAATACATAAATAAGGGTTAGAAAAATAGAAAAGTAACTAATTGCGGTTATGACTTCCAAAGAAATTGAGTTTAAAAACGAAATAAGATCCTAATATAGCAGGAATTATAATATTTATGAGCCAAATACTGGCAATACATGCTACAACTGCTGTGTTTTCTTGGGTTACGTACTTAAAGAAAAATATGGCGGTTATACTTCTAATGCCTATATCTAATAAATCTAACGATGGTAATGATGACTGTACAAAAAACAAAATACTAACCAGCATCACTACATCAAAAAAATTAATACTTGGAATTAGCCACAAAAACATGATGAAGTATTGCGTACTAAAAACCAGATATCTTGCCAAACAAAAACCTAAAATTTTAAGCAATTCTAATTTTTTATACCTTGCCAAAATAGCATAAAACTTTTTATACTTGCGTGTAAAACGCATGGATAATAAAATGCCATTTAGCCATTTAATATTGAAATAAAAAATAATGAAAAATAAACAAAAAGCTATCGCAATAGCTAATACAGCTAAAAACAAACTGTGGTCTATTGCAGTAAAACGATAAACAAAAATACAGATTGCAATTGCTCCAAAAACATTAGTTAAAACGAGTTGTCCGATATTACCAACCGCCATTGCAACTACTCCAATTATTCTTCTTTTTGGGGATAGAAAAAATACCCTTCCGCCATACTCCCCTAAACGATTTGGTGTAAAAACTGCCCACGTTAAGCCACAAAAAACAGACTCAATGGCTAACCACAAGCTAATTGGCTCAACTTGTTTAATTAATCTTTTCCATTTTAACGCCTCAATACCCCAATTCATCAACATCAATCCGATTACGCTAGAAAGCATTAACCAAATTTCCGCATGTGGCATTAAATCTATCAATTGTAAAAATGATTTAAGGTCTTTATGCCCGATTAACTTCTCGTAAATAAACCAAAAAGCAAGTATTACAATCGCAATTTTAATAATGAGAGAAAATATCCTTTTATTTTTAGCTAACAAAATTTTTGCTTTTTGTGTGTACAAATATGCTTAATATTGTTGTAATGTTAATCGAAAAAAAGGAACGAGTAATTATGGGTATTGACCCTGGCACAGCAATTATGGGCTATGGCATTGTATTAGAGAAAGGTAGCAAGATAGAATTAGTGAGTATGGGCATTGTTAGAATGGATCATTTAGATGATCATTTTTTAAAACTTCAACGCATTTTTGAAAAAACTATCGGATTAATTGACGAATATAAACCAGATGTTTTAGCCATTGAAGCTCCTTTTTACGGGAAAAACATACAAGTAATGTTAAAATTAGGTAGAGCACAAGGTATTGCGATGGCAGCCGCATTATCTCGAAACATTTCGGTAACAGAATACGCCCCCCGAAAAATTAAACAATCTATTACAGGTAAAGGCACTGCTAGTAAAGAACAAGTTGCAGCTATGCTCCAAAGGCTTTTAAACTTCAAAGAAACTCCCGAATTTTTAGATGCTACTGACGGTTTAGCGGTTGCTGTTTGCCACTCTTTTCAAAGAATAAATACAAGTAACAGTGGTAAATCTTACTCTGGTTGGGATGCTTTTGCTAAAGATAATAAGAAAAGGATCAAATAAGTAAGCCATCGAACGAAACGTAGCGAGAAGATATCTATTTTTTAACATAAAGAATCTCCTCGCGAAAAGCTCGTTGGAAAGGACGTTACCAATTAACTTGATCTTAAATTTTTCTGCTCCTCAAATAATATCTAATTCCAAAAAACAAAACAAATCCCATCACAACAAACATCCACAAATGTGATAAAGCCAATATTAACTCTTTAAAATATTTCCATCCATCCATCATATTTAAACCTAAACGTTTAAAAAAGCCAGGTTTGTAATCAGATAAATTATCGTTGCCAACAATTAAGGTTTTCACTGTATTATCTTGATAAAAGTTTAAGGTTATTGTGCTGTACTTCACACGTTGGTCGATATTCATATTTTCTATCTTTTTATCAACGAAATCATCTTTTATGTAAAGAGAGGTTTCTACATTATTGCCTTTTCGCTTAGCGGTTTGGTTAATGGTATTTATTGCTTCACTTCTATTTTGGGCTTTTAGTTTATTAGATAAATAGGCAATACTCTGATCGTCCATTTTCATGGCTTGATTATCTACAAAAACGGCCATCTTAGCTACATCATTTGTAAACTGATCCAATTTTTCAGAAGGTATTTTAGCAACCAACAAACCTTCCTTTTTGTAAGAAGTGATTTCCTTTAAGGAATCTATCGAAAATCTAACTTTAGTGGTCTCATGGATATAACTGTTAATGGAAAATTCAGCTACTGTTCCACCTTGAGATTTTATTACCGAACTTAGTTTTTGTTTAATATCTTGAACATCCTTAACCCTAAACCGCATATCTGCAGTTTTTATGATTTTATCTGCTAAACTTGAAGAAGTATCTGCAGAAAGTTCAACTTCCATTACTTTTTCATTATTTGCTGAATCAGCATAGTCTTCTTTTTGTTCTCTGCTACAGCCGAACATGATTACCATGATAGCGGCACAACATACATATTTTTTCATCCTGTTTAAATTAGGTTGTTATTTTTTGACAGTGTTATTCCATAGCTTTTACTATGCAATTTCAGCATCAAAATTTTAAATAGTTAATTGTACCGGCCGGTATTGCTTAATACAAATAGGATGAAGAAGTAACCTTAAATCTTTAAACGTAACGGAAATGCTACAAAAAAAGAAAATCCCCTTCAGTTAAACTAAAGAGGATTAAATATTGTAAAAAAGTGTATGTTATTTTGCGTCTAATATTTTAAAAACTGCTTTGCAGCATATAAAAGCACCAATAAAAAGAATTACCCATGATACAATCGATAAAATAGTTGAGTCGAATGCAAAACGTAAAAATACTCCAATCATACTTACGATAACACCAACTGCAATTAACATATATATAGGAGTTTGATTAGCAGTTTCCATGCTTTTTTCTCTTTCTTCAGATTGATTCATCTCTTTATGTTTTAAATTTATGGTACAAAAATAATATTAATTAACTAAATAAAGCAACAAATTAGTAACTTTTAAGTTTCTCTAACCTTTGTTTTCCTTTATCGGCTTCGCTTAATTTATCTTCCTTATATAAAAGCTTTTCCCAATCGCCATACATTGGGTTTGGTAATACGATAAAACGCGTCCCGAACTGGTTTTGCATTAAGTTAACCTGTTCTTTGGTATCTTTTCCTTCACGATAAAAAACATTAGAAAAATCACTTAAATTATCGCCACATAATAACAAAATGTTATACTTTTCTAAGATCTTTTGTCGGCGAGGTTCTTTATCTGAAGTAGTTGTTTTTAACACTAAATGTGCTTCATCTGCATTTGGAAAACCAAATTTCTGCAAGTTTTTTAAGGTGCCTGCATGGTCAGCTTCCTCTCTGTTAGTCACATAAAATACTTCAACATTTTTGCTTGCTGCAAATTTCAAAAACGATAAAGCGCCTGGAACTGTATCCGCTTGTGCTAAAGCCGTCCATTCCGTCCAATCTTTTTGCACGTAACTTACTCCTTTTTTTATTTCATGACCTTGAAAAGCAGAGTTATCTAAAACTGTTTCATCAGCATCTACAATAACACAATTTGGCTTTGTATTAGCTTGGTTCCATAAGGCTTCTTTTAAAGATAACCTAGCAAAATTATAGGCCTGAAATGCTAAAGCTCTATACTCTCCGCTATGTTGTTGCCAAAGCACTGCATTTGTATAATCTCTTTCAGGAGTTTTTTGCGCAAAAGTTAAAATTGGCAAAATGCCAAAAGTTAGTATGAAGAGGTATTTTTTCATTTGTGATTAAGTTAAATCCAATAAAAACATAATAATTTTGGATTACAATCCAAAATAATCATAATAATTCTAGATTGCGAATATATTGATCATTAAAAAACCCTTACCAATTAAGATAAGGGTTTTAAAATTTTTGTCCTTCGACTACGCTCAGGATGACAATTATAGGCTATCCATTTAACGCAGCAGCACCACTTACAATCTCAGTCAACTCTGTGGTAATTGCAGCCTGACGAGCTTGGTTATAAGCTAATTTTAATGCTTTAATTAAATCGCCAGCATTTTCTGTTGCTTTATCCATAGATGTCATACGAGCACCGTGTTCTGAAGCATGAGAATCTAAAACTGCTTTATACAATTGAATTTTTATCGACTTAGGAATTAATTGCGTTACAATCTCTTCTTGGTTCGGTTCTAAAATGTAATCGATGTTAGTAGTTTTAACATCTGCTGATGTAGCTTCTGCTTTAGGCAAAGGTAACAATTGCTCAGTTGTTAAAATCTGTACAGCAGCATTTTTAAATCTGTTGTAAACAAGCTCAACTTTATCAAATTCACCTTTTGCAAAACCAGCCATAATCGAATCGGTAATTTTGCTAACGTTGTCGAAATTTAGAGCCATATAAACTTCGCTATTGTTGCCAATAACATTGTAATTACGTTTCTCGTAAAAATCTTGAGCCTTTTTACCAACAGCAACAATACTTACGTTACCGTTTTTTAGTTGCTCACTATATTTTTCGGCAATTAAATTATTAGTAGCTTTAATTACGTTCATGTTAAAAGCACCAGCCAAACCACGGTTTGATGATACCACAACCACTAATACTTTATTAGGCTCACGTTCCTGAATATAAGGAGATGATGAACCTTCTAAACTTGCAGAAAGATTACCTAAAATCTCTTTCAGTTTAGTAGCATACGGGCGTAACTGTACAATAGCATTGGTAGCACGTTTTAACTTCGCAGCCGAAACCATTTTCATAGCTTTGGTAATCTGCTGGGTAGATTGTACCGATGATATACGAATTCTTACTTCTTTTAAATTAGCCATTCTTTATTTAGATGTGAGATGTGAGATATGAGATGTGAGACATTACTGCCCAATCTCAATTCTCAAATCTATTTTCTCAATTGCAGATATGAGATGCGAGAATAAGTACCTTCTCAATTCTCATATCTAACTTCTCATATCTCAGTTAGTATTTACTTGAAATCTCTTTTGCTACTCTTTCTAACACTTCAACAGCATCATCTAACTTACCAGCTTTTAAAGAAGCCAATGTTTCTGGATGACGTTGTTCTAATGCTAATAAAAACTCAGCTTCAAATTCTTTTACCTTGTTTACAGGTACAGAACGCATTAAGTTTTTAGTACCTAAATAGATAATTGCAACTTGTTTTTCTACTGTAAATGGAGAGAACTGTGCTTGCTTCAACATCTCTACGTTACGAGCACCTTTATCTAAAACAGATTTTGTAGCTGCATCTAAATCAGAACCGAATTTAGAGAAAGCCTCTAGCTCACGGTATTGAGCCTGATCTAACTTTAAAGTACCAGCTACTTTTTTCATTGATTTGATTTGAGCATTACCACCCACACGAGATACCGAAATACCTACGTTAATAGCCGGACGAATACCAGAGTTAAACAAGTTAGACTCTAAGAAAATCTGACCATCAGTAATCGAAATTACGTTAGTTGGAATGTATGCAGAAACGTCACCAGCTTGAGTTTCGATAATTGGCAAAGCAGTTAATGAACCACCACCTTTAACAATACCTTTTAATGATTCTGGTAAATCGTTCATCGCTTGTGCAATCTCATCGTTAGAGTTGATTTTTGCAGCACGCTCTAACAAACGACTGTGTAAGTAAAACACGTCACCTGGATAAGCCTCACGACCTGGAGGACGACGCAATAACAATGAAACCTCGCGGTAAGCAACAGCTTGTTTAGACAAATCATCATAAACAATTAAAGCTGGGCGACCAGTATCACGGAAGAACTCACCAATTGCAGCACCAGCAAATGGAGCATAAAACTGCAATGGAGCAGGTTCAGCTGCAGAAGCAGCAACAACAACAGTATAAGCCATTGCACCGTTTTCTTCTAAAGTACGTACAACGTTTGCAACTGTACTTGCTTTTTGACCACAAGCTACATATATACAGAATACAGGGTTACCTGCTTCGTAAAATTCTTTTTGATTGATGATAGTATCGATACAAACAGCAGTTTTACCAATCTGACGATCGCCAATAACCAACTCACGTTGACCACGACCAATTGGAATCATACCATCGATAGCTTTAATACCAGTTTGTAAAGGCTCAGTAACCGGCTGACGATAAATTACACCTGGTGCTTTACGCTCCAAAGGCATTTCGTAAGTTTGTCCTAAGATTGGTCCTTTACCGTCGATAGGCTCGCCAAGTGTGTTTACAACACGACCTAACATACCTTCACCAACTTTAATAGAGGCAATTTTTTTAGTACGTTTAATCGTATCACCTTCTTTAATCTCGTCAGATGGGCCTAATAAAACCACACCTACGTTATCTTCTTCAAGGTTTAATACAATTCCTTGCAATCCGTTAGCAAACTCAACTAACTCGCCACTTTGAACTTTAGTTAAGCCGTAAACACGAGCAATACCATCACCCACTTGTAATACGGTACCAACTTCTTCCAATTCAGCTTCCGATTTAAAGCCTGACAATTGTTGTCTGATAATTGCCGAAACTTCGTCTGGTCTTACCTCTACCATAATTTTTATTTTGATTTCTTTTTGAAAATTTAAATCTTGTACTCTTTTGTTATTGTTGTCCCGCTATTCGCTTTACTTCGGGTAACCACAAGGGTTACCGCTACGTGCTCGCTGCTATCGGGTTTATATTTTTGCGTTTAGTAGTGCTTCGGTAGCTTTTAATAGCAATTAGGCAATACCTTGCGCAAATTCTTTCTTTAATTTATTCAATCCACTAGCAATACTCGCATCAAATTGTTTATCGCCAACTTTTAAAATAAACCCGCCAATTAATTTCTCGTCAACTTTTTCTTTAACGATCACTTCATTAGCCCCAATTTCCTTTTTAACTAATTCAACAATTTCAGCTTTGCTAGCTTCGGTTAATGCAATTGCAGATGTTACTTCAGCAGTAACAATACCTTTAATTGAATTGTATTGTGCAATAAATTGTTTAGCAGTATCAAACAAGATTGCAGAACGACCTTTATTTACCACTAACTTTAAAAAGCTATTGGTAATTTGATGAACTTTACTACCAAAAACATCCTTTAAAATCCCTGATTTTTTATCTAAAGGAACAATTGGATTTTTTAAAATAGCTTCTAACTCACTGTTATCATCAACCACTTGTTCAAAAAACACCATATCGTTTTTAATCTCCTCCAAAGCATTTTGCTCTGTAGAAAGGTCAATTAACGATTTTGCGTATCTAGCTCCTGCTTTACTTGACATATTTTTTTTTTTGAGATTTGAGATTTGAGATTTGAGATTTGAGAAATACTTCTCCATCTATGCCAGTCTCATATCTCACATCTAGTGTCTCAAATCTAACTTAGTTTAATTCAACATTCTTTAACAAGCTTGCAACCAAATCTTGTTGTTTTGCTTTATCATCTAACTGGCTACGTAAAACACGTTCAGCAATATCTAAAGATAAAGCAGAAACTTGTCCTTTTAATTCTGCCAACGCTGCTTTCTTTTGATTTTCGATCTCGATACGAGCTTTCTCAATCAATTTAGCACCTTCAGTTTGTGCAGAAGTTTTAGCTTCATTAACAATGCTATCCTTAAGAATTTTAGCTTCTTTTAAGATCTCATCACGCTCAGCACGAGCTTGTTTCATTAACTCTTCGTTTTGAGAAGTTAAACGAGCCATTTCTTGTTTTGCTAATTCTGCTTTGTTTAAAGCATCATCAATTGAGTTCTCACGCTCTTTGATGGCAGCCAAAACAGGCTTCCAAGCAAACTTGGTTAAAACAAACATCAACAATAAAAAAGCTATTGTTTGAAATACAACTAAACCAACTTCAGGTATTAATAAATCCATTTCTGTATATATTATAATTTTTTGTTTTCATTTCATTAATAAATACGTTGCAAAACAATCTTTTGCAACGTATTTAATTTAGTTACACTAATGCAACTACAACAGCGAATAACGCAACAGCCTCAACGAAGGCAGCAGCGATTAACATCGCAGTTTGAATTTTTGAGGCAGCTTCTGGTTGACGAGCAATACCGTCCATAGCAGAACCACCAATACGACCGATACCTAGACCAGCGCCAATCGCAGCTAATCCTGCACCTACTGCAGCAATACTTCCTGTAATCATGATTTTATATATTAATTGTTGTTAAAAAAATATTCTAATTAGTGGTGTTCTTCTACTGCCATACCTATAAACAAGGCAGATAAAATGGTAAATATAAATGCTTGAATAAAGGCAACCATTAATTCAATCGCACCGATAAACATTGCGAAAGGAATAGATGCTGCAGTAACCCAGTAGCTATTAAATACAAAGATTAAACAGATTAGCGCAAGCACTAAAATGTGACCAGCGGTAATGTTTGCGAACAAACGAATCATTAACGCAATTGGTTTAGTAAAAATACCAATTAACTCTAAAGGCATTAAAAAGATTTTCATCGGAACTGGTACACCTGGCATCCAGAAAATATGACCCCAATAGTGTTTGTTACCGTTAAAAACAGTGATCAAGAAAGTCATTGTAGCCAACACCATTGTTACCGCAATGTTACCCGTTAAGTTGGCACCACCTGGTAAAAAAGGAACCAAGCCCAACATATTGTTAAACCAGATAAAGAAAAATACAGTTAACAAGTATGGCATAAAACGCTCATGTTTGTGACCTAGATTAGGCTTTGCAATATCATCACGTACAAAAAGAATAACTGGCTCTAACCAAGATTGTAAACCTTTTGGTGATTTACCTTTACGTTTTTTATAGCTATTTGCAACACTTAAAAACACAACTAACAATACTACTACAGAAAGCAATAATGTACAAGTGTTTTTAGTTAATGAAAAATCTAAAGGTCTAGCATTTTTAGCATGGTGTTTTTCATCTAAATCTACATACTGGCCATGCTCATTTGCAGCAGCCGATGCGAAATAAATTTTTTCATGCATTTTAACGAAACGTTGTCCGTCTTTTTCTACTACAACTTTAGCATCATTGTCATGATGAAAATCATTGTCGTTAAAAGTTACAACTTTATTGTTAGCGAATAAAATAATAGGCAAACCAATATGGGTATCGCCAATTACATGCCAACTATGAGAATCGGCAATGTGATGCAAAGCAAATTTACCAATCTCAAACTTCTTTTTTTCTGTGGTTTCACCAGGCCCAACTTCAGCTTTATGAGTAGTATCAACTTGGGCGTTTGCACCAAGAGAAACCATCAAAAACGCCGAAAAAAGCGTAAAAACAACAATTAACCTTCTAAACTTAAACTCAAAAACGTGGCTACAATCCATTTACTCGCAGATTTTTACTATTTATTTTGGTGGCGCAAGTTACGTAACAAACCGTAAATTTCAAAGAAGGTGAACAATAAATATAAAGAAAAAAAATTAAACACAAAAACTAGGTCTTTTCCTTTGTTATTTAAGCTGTAAATCAGCACGAAAGCCATTGAGAAAAGCATCTTAATAGCAATTGAAGCCATAATGGCTAAAACACCTGTTTCTGGATTACGTTTAATGCCCAAAAATGCCAAGATATAAGCCAAAAAAGTTAATCCGCCGAGAAAACCAAAAACCAGCCAAAAGTTATTTGCTAATAGTTTAACCGTTGGAAAAAGATAAGGTAATGCGATGGCTATGCCTGCTAATAGTGCAGTATATAACAAATAAGATAAAATGAACTTTGGTAAACTCAAAATTTGTATTTTTTTTACAAAGGTAAATAATTAATTGAGCTTGGTAGGGCAATATGCTATTTTGCCATTTTGTACTGCCTTTGTAAAATAAACCTTATTGAAGCGAAAAGCTACCGCGAGCGTGGCTCTTGTATGGGTGCGGTACTTGTAGCGCAAAGAAGGGCAAATTTTGCCAAAAGCTACACACACACATTTTCTACAAATTTTTCTACTTTTCTTTATTTAAAGATCTAATTACAGAAAATAAAGAAACCACAACGCCAACTAAACCCAAAATTGCTGTAAAAATCATTTTCGAGCCAGCTCTATTTTCGTCAATTTTATAGCCAATAAAGCTAAAAACACCTATTGTTGCCAGCATTTGAAAGGCTATACCAGAATATTTTGCAAAATTGGTTGCCTTATTTTTGTTTTGATTGTTTTGGAGTTCGGCCATTTAAATTAAGGTAAGATTAAAATTATAGCTAAATATTGAGATTTTATTGGCGAATAAAATATTTTTGCATACATTTTGTTATATTGTAGGTAATACACAACTCTAATTTTTTGAACAAATTACTCAAACTTAGCATCCAAATTTTAACTGCTTGCGTTTGCATGGCTTTTTTTTATAGCTGTTCTACGCAAAAAGATAATGCCACCAACCGTGGTTTGCAAAATCTTTCTGCACGTTATAACTACATTTACAATTCAAATGTTTTATTAGATACTTATCAGGAAAATCTTTCGCAAACGCATAAAGACAATTATGATAACTTTTTAGCTGTTTATATTGCCCCTGAAGCAATTGATTACTCGAGCACAGCTCTTGCAAATAGCGATAGTAAAGATTTAGGTGAAATTACCCAAAAGGCACAAACCATTGTTGCCGAAAAAGGATTAAGTAATTATGTTGATGATGCGTATATACTTTTAGGGAAAACTAATTTTTATAGAGGTAACTTTTTTACTGCTGTGGAATATTTTGATTACACTGCCAGAGCTTACAAAAAAGATAATAATGTTTTTTTAAATGGTTTAAATTGGAAAGCTAGAAGTTTAATGCAATTAAATAATCCTGAGGCTGCATTAAAAGTGCTGGATTCGGTGATCTTTATTTTAGATTCTGTTAAAAAAGATAAAGCAGAACCATTAGCTACATTGGCTCAAATGAGCATTAATCAATTAGATTATAAAAAGGCGATTTTTTATTTAGAGGAAGCCACTAAAGAAAGTAATAAAATACATAGCAGAACCAGGTGGCCTTTTATTTTGGCCCAATTATATGAGCATGAAAAGGAATATGATGCCAGTTTAAAATATTATACCAAGGTTGAGAACAGTAACGCTCCTTTTCAAATGTATTTTAATGCTAAGCTGAGCAAAATCAGGATTTATGATTTTTTAAATGATCAATCGTCTGACAGAAAAACAGCTTTATTGAAATTGCTAAAGGATGATAAGAACCTAGATTATACCGATCAGATTTATTACGAGGTTGCTGAGGATTATTTGGGCGATAAAGATTATAGCAAAGCCGAAGAATATTATAAGCTATCTATCAATAAAAGTTTAATTAACCCTTACCAAAAAGGGATTTCTTATTTAAAGTTGGCCGATTTATATTTTAAAGATTTGGGTAATTATGTAAATGCAAAACTTTATTATGATAGTGCTGCCACAACTTTACCAAAGAACTATAAGGGTTATGAAAGTATTGTTAAAAAAGCTCAGAACTTAGAATATTTAACAAAACGTTATCAAATAATTGCCATGCAAGATTCGTTGCAACTTTTTGCTAAGATGCCACAACAGGCCCGAGAAAAAGCCTTAGATGAATTATTTGAACCTAAAAAGGAAGAAGTTGTTGCTGATAAGAAGGCTAATAATGGCAAACTTTCAGTAGATAGATTAAATAGTTCTAACAAGCAAAATAACGGCAAATTTTACTTTAGCAATACTTCTGCAGTTAGTAATGGTTTCTCTGATTTTAGAAAAAGATGGGGAAATAGAGTTTTAGAAGATAATTGGCGCCAAAGTTTAAAATCATCAGCACAAGTTAATAAAGAAACACAAAATGCCGCAATTGGCAATTTACCAGCTACCGCAATTGAAAATACGGCTAGCATTAGCAAGGAAGAACAGATAAAAGCATATACTTTATTATTTCCTTTAAGTGCAGAGCGAATGGTAAAATCTGATCAGCAGATTATTGATGCTTATTATGAAATTGCTAGCTTTTATCAGCAAGTATTAGAAGATGAAGCCGAAGCAACTAAGGTTTACGAAATTTTGTTAGCACGATACCCTCAAAATAATCATTTAGATGCGATTTATTATTCTTTATATTTAGATTACGCTAAAACTAATAAAGCAAAATCTGAAAGTTATAAAAATATGGTTTTGGCTAAATTTCCAAGTTCGGTTTATGCAAAAACGATTTTAGACCCGAATTTTTCGGCTAAGCAAAATGCTTTAGATTTAGAGGTAAATAAAATCTATAATGTAGTTTTTGAGGATTATGAGCAAAAGCAATTCCCACAAGTAATAAATGGGGTTAATGAAGTTAATCAACGTTTTCCTGGCAATAGTTTACAAGCTCAATATGAGTATCTTAAAGCAATTTCGATTGGTAGAACTCAACATGTTGATAGCTTAATTATCGCTTTCGAAAAAATTATAGCTGCTAACCCTAATGATGCTTTAATTACTCCTCTAGTTAAAGACCACTTGGTTTATATAAATGAAAATTTAGCAAGTTATAAATCAAGACCAATTGCTTTAATTGATTTTGATGGTGCTGAACCACGATTTGTAAAACCTAAAGAAATAATTGTTGTTGCTGCTAAACCAACGATAAAAGCAGATCCTGTAAAGGTACTGGTTGAGCAAGAGCCTAAAAAAGTTTTGCCAGAAAAAGTTATTGAAGTAATAGCACCACCCGTAACTCTGCCTGCAATAACAAAGCAAGCAGATACGTTAGCTGCTACTAAAAGCACTGTAACTGTTGCTAAGCCTATAGATAATTTATTTAGCAAAGCTGAATCTAATACTTATTTCTACGTTGTTGCCGTTAGTGATGTTACCGTTAGCGTAAGTTCATCGAGATTTGGGGTTGGCCAATTTAACAGAGGAAATTTCTCTGGAACAGGATTAAAGCACCAGTTACAAGAATTAGATGAAGACCAATTGATTTACGTAGGAGATTTTGGCAGCGTAATTGATGTTAAAGGCTATAGTGAAGGGATTACACCTCAACTATCTCGTATCATGAAAGTTCCAGCAGCTAAATACACAGGTTTTTACATCAGTAAAGAAAACTTTGAAAAAATAAAAAATAGAGAAACATTAAATAAGTACATTGAGTTTTTCAGAAACAATTTTTAATAAAAATGAGCAAATCTACATCCCTTACAACAGAAGATATCAAGAAATATAACCGCAGGCTTTGGAAATTGCTGATTGGTGGAATGGTGTTTTTTGCCATATTTATTGTACTGATTGGCTTTGGCATTTTCGGGGAAATCCCTTCGTTTAGAGCAATTGAGCATCCAAAAAGTAATGAAGCTACAGAGGTTTTATCTGAAGACGGAAAAATTTTAGGCACTTACTTTGTTAAAAATAGATCGAATGTAAATTACAGTCAGTTATCTCCTAATGTTGTAAATGCATTAATTGCTACAGAAGATATCAGATTTCGCTCGCACTCTGGTATAGATTTTAAAAGAACATTCACCATTTTCGCCTATGCTTTAATGGGCAAAAAACAAGGCGGCAGCACCATAACACAGCAGCTGGCTTTAAACTTGTTTTCTGAAGAAGGAAGACAAAAAAACTACTTAAAAAGAATTATCCAAAAATTTCAGGAATGGGTAATTGCGGTAAAACTTGAGCGTAATTACACAAAAGAAGAAATCATTACCATGTATTTAAACACGGTAGATTTTGGCAACCAAGCTTTCGGTATTAAATCTGCTGCTAGAGTTTATTTTAATACTACTCCCGATAAATTAACCATACCGCAAGCAGCAGTTTTGGTGGGTATACAAAGAGGTGTAACTAGGTATTCTCCAACCAAAAACCCAGAGCGTTCACAAACAAGAAGAAATACAGTAATGGCGTTAATGGTTCAAGAAAACTACATGACGCAGCAAGAGTTTGATTTAGCCAAAGATAAACCGCTTAACTTACAATTTAGAGCTGCCACCAATTACGAGGGTATTGCTCCGTATTTTAGAGCGGTATTAAAATCGGAGGTAAGAAAAATTTTAGAAGAAAGATCTATCACTAAAAATGGAATTCCTTACGATTTAGATAGAGATGGCTTAAAAATTACCACCACCATTAATTACGATATGCAGGTTTATGCAGAGCAAGCGCAAAAAGAATACATGAAAGTGCTACAAGCTCAATTTACCAGAAGTTGGAAAGGAAGAAATCCGTTTAAAGGAATGGAAATGCAGATTGAGCAAGGTGTAAAAAGATCTGATCGCTATAAAGCACTCAAATCTGAAGGTAAAACAGACGATGAAATTACTGAAGATTTTAATACCCCTAGTAAATTGACCATTTTTACTTGGAAAGGTAACATCGATACTTTAATGAAACCTATTGATTCGGTAAAATATTATAAGCTATTATTGCGCAATGCGATGATGGCTATGGATCCTAAAACCGGTCATATTAAAGCATGGGTTGGTGGTATCAATTTCGAACATTTTAAATACGATCAGGTTAAGATGGGTATGCGCCAAGTAGGTTCTACTGCTAAACCTTTTACTTACACCGTTGCTATAGAAAATGGCATGTCGCCTTGTTTAACTGTTCCAAATGTTCCAGTTACCATTTCAAATCCTGGTAGTCCCGATTGGACACCACGTTCTTCAGGAACCTTACCTGGCTCAATTACCTTACAAAAAGCGTTAGCTTATTCTCAAAATTACATAGCTGCATATTTAATGCAGCAAGTTGGGGCTACAGCAGTTGCCAATGAGATTAAAAAAATGGGCATCACCTCTGATGTTCCAGTTGTACCTTCCATCGCATTAGGCTCTTTTGATGCTTCAATTTTTGACATGGTGGGTGCTTACGGAATTTTCGCCAATAAAGGCGCTTGGACACAACCTACATACATCTTAAAAATTGAAGACAAGAATGGAGTAGTTTTATATGATAGCAAACCTGTTATTAAAGTAGTTTTAAACGAAGAAGTTGCTTATGTAATGACACGTATGTTACGTGGTGTGGTAACTGGTGGCACTGGTTACCGCTTAATAGGTAAATATGGCATTACAGCGCCAACTGGCGGAAAAACAGGAACAACGCAGAATAACTCTGATGGTTGGTTTATGTCGATAACGCCTGATTTAGTGGCTGGTGTTTGGACAGGTTGTGAGGATAGAGCATTTCACTTTACGAGTACTAGGGACGGTGAAGGAGCCAATTCTGCTTTACCCATTTATGCTGGGTTTATGAAAAGAGTTTATGCTAATCCGAATTTAAAAATAAGCAAAGCTGATTTTGAACCACCAGCAGGAGGTGTATCAATTGTGTACGACTGCAACCAATATTTTGCACCAGAACAAACCACACCAGAGCTTGATAAAAAATTAGGTTTCTAAATTATCCTACATCCCTATTTATTAAATGAGTGCTTTCGATTATAAAAAGGCATTGGCCGATATTCCTCATAAACCTGGTGTTTACCAATATTACGATGCCGATGATGTGCTAATTTATATTGGTAAAGCCAAAGATTTGCGCAATCGTGTAGGTTCTTACTTTAATCAGGAAAACAATCAGTTTAATGGCAAAACTCGTGTACTTGTTTCAAAAATAAGGCGCATAAGTTTTACAATTGTTGATACTGAAATTGATGCTTGGCTTTTAGAAAATAGCTTAATAAAAAAGCATCAGCCTCGCTATAACATTATGCTTAAAGATGATAAAACCTATCCATGGATTATCATTAAAAAAGAACAGTTTCCGCGTATTTATTGGACCAGAAAATACATTAAGGATGGCTCAACCTATTTTGGCCCTTATGCCTCTGTTGGCATGATGCACACTATTTTAGATTTAATTAAAGAAACTTATACCTTAAGAACTTGCAATCTGCCACTAACTCCACAAAACATAAACGAAGGAAAGTTTAAAGTTTGTTTAGAATATCAAATTGGCAATTGCAAAGGTCCGTGCCAAAATTACCAAAGCAAAGCTGATTACGACCAAAATATTGAAGAGATTAAAGATATTTTAAACGGCAAAATTGGCAATGTAATTAAAACAGTAAAACAGGTAGTTAAAACCGCTTCAGAAGATTTAAATTTTGAATTGGCACATGCTTATCAAAAAAAATTAGGTGTTTTAGAAAAGTACCAAAGTAAATCTACCGTTGTAAATAGCGCCATAACTAATATCGATGTGGTTAGTATTGCTTCTGATGAAAGGTATGCTTTTGTAAATTACCTAAAAGTGATGAACGGAAGTATCATCCAAACGCAAACTATAGAAATTAAAAAGCGTTTAGATGAAAGTGATGAAGAACTTTTAACCATCGCAATTACCGAGTTTAGAACAAAGTTTAAAAGCACATCTAGGGAAATCGTTGTCCCGTTTAATGTTTCTTTAGATGATGAAAACTTAAAACTGATTGTTCCAAAGTTGGGAGAAAAGAAAAAGCTTTTAGAATTATCGCAAAAAAATGTGTTGTTTTTTAAACGGGAAAAGCTAAATCAATACGAAAAGTTAAATCCAGATTTAAGAACAGATCGCATTTTAACACAAATGCAAAAGGATTTAAGGTTAACACAATTGCCACATCATATCGAATGTTTTGATAACTCTAACTTTCAAGGTAAATATCCAGTATCTGCAATTGTAGTTTTTAAGGATGCCAAACCGAGCAAAAAAGATTATCGCCATTTTAATGTGAAAACGGTTGAAGGCCCAAATGATTTTGCCACGATGGAAGAGGCCGTTTATAGGCGATATAAGAGAATGTTAGATGAAGAGGGAACATTGCCTCAACTCATCATCATTGATGGTGGTAAAGGTCAATTATCATCAGCAGTGAGTAGTTTAAAAAAATTAGGTATTGCAAACAGAGTAACCATTATCGGTATTGCTAAAAGATTAGAAGAATTATATTATCCTGGCGACAGTTTACCTTTGTATTTAGATAAGAAATCTGAGACTTTAAAAATCATTCAGCAGTTGCGAGATGAAGCACACCGCTTTGGCATAACCTTTCACCGCAAAAAAAGAGATCAGGGAACTTTAAAAACTGAATTAGAATTAATACCCGGAATAGGTAAAACCACTGCCGACAGGCTGTTGGTTAAGTTTAAATCTGTTAAAAAGATTAAAGAAGCTAGTGAAAAAGATTTAAGCGAGGTGTTAAATAAAAAACAGATGCAAACGCTGAACAGCTTTTTTAATGAGCAAAAAGAGAATGTATAAAGTTATAGAGTTGGTTTATATCTCGTAATTGCGTTTCAAAATAATTTCATTAAAATCTTTCTAAAGTCTAAAATTGCTTTATCCTGAGAATAGTTCTATATAAACTTTTGTCATTCCGAGCTTGCTAATATTAATATTATTTTAGATTAATTTTAGGCCGTTTGTAATGAGTTACGTCACCCTGAATTTATTTCAGGGTCAGTTTTACTTAACAGATGCTGAAATAAATTCAGCATGACGTGTCGGATAAGGATAGAAGCCCAAAAATGGTAATTTTATTAATCGAGTTCAGGTTGCTAGAAATTTACTCTACAAATAACAAGGTTAAATCAGAATGAGGAAGACAAGATAGAAAGTCTAGTTCGAGATTCTTCACTGCGTTCAGAATGACAAATTGTGTCTAAAAAAATTATTAAAGTTTTGTTGATGCTAATTATTTTGCAATAAATTTTTACTCGCAATGACGTACTGGCTACAAAAAAGGAGCAAATATAAATCTGCTCCTTTGTATAAATCATGCTTAGCCCTCTCCTTTGGGGAGGGTTGGGTGGGGATTAATACTCCCAAAGACCTTGCTCAAAATCAGCCATTGCTCTTTTAATACGCTCAGCTTCTAATAATCTATCTTTAGGGTTAAATAATAAGTCTTCAATTCTATTGTCTGCAGAATTCGATGTTTTTGTAATATTGCTAAAAAATAATCTTCTTACAAAAACATCATCAAAATTAATTCCTGAGTTATCATTTTGGTTATTGGCAATTTTGTGCTTTACTAAAATCTCACGTAAATCGTCAAAGTAAATCCAACCAGCAACAGTTCTTAAAGTATCTGCCAATGGTTTTCCAGTTGTAGGGTCGGCTACTGGATTTCCATTGTTATCAACTTGAGTTTTCACATCAATTCTTACTGGTGCAATACCGATAATACGAGGTTCAAAAATACCTCTTCTGATATCCATGATCCAATCTTCCTTAATTCTTAAAGTGGTAAAACTAGCTGCAAAAAATTCGTTATTCGCTCTGTTTACTTCATTAGTGCCTGGATTAACACCTAAAAATGCGGTATCTGCTGCAGAACTATTGGTAACATTTGGGTCATTACCTTTCGTCTGACCCATAGGATCACCTTTAAAATCCTCATCTTCACTTGAGTAAAGATCAAGTTCTCCCGCACTTATTGCATTGTAGATAATACCCAACAAATTAACTTTCGGAGAAGCTAAAATTTGGTTGCCACGATCTCTTAAATCAATTTCACGCCAAACACGTTTTGTGTAAGCTACATCTTCCTTTCTTACTTCTGCATAAGGCACCACAGTATCAGCCTCACTTACTTCTCGGTAAATGAAACCATCTTGCTTAGGTACCTTCTTTTTAACAACTTTTTTTGCTACAGGGGGCAATGCAGTTCCTTGCGTTTGCGCAAATGCAAAAACTGTACTGAAAGCGAAGAATGATACAAATATTAATTTCTTCATAATTTTTTAGTTTACGGTAAACACCATTGAATTTAGGGTTGGTGTACGTCCATCTGGCATTGCAGCTTGAATATTATCAATATAAACAACCGATTTGAATGGCAAGTTAGACAGCGCATTCTTAGCAGCTGCATTAAAATTATCACCTTGGCAATAGAAAACTTGCGCATCCTGACGAGGTCTAACTACAGTTACGTTAAACTTGGTAACTCTTGCTTTAATATCAAATTCAAAATTCTCCAGAACAGCTAAAACTTGATTTTCTCTAGCTAAAACATTTCCAGAAATGATGCCACCCATTTTACCAGCAAATTTTGCTGTTGGATTAGGAACAGCTTTAACTCTAAATTTATTGGTGCCTAGGTTTAATGATTTCCCATCGGCACTTGCGGAAACACTGATAGAAACTTCACTACCAATCATACCACCTCCAACGTTAACCATAAAATTTCCACCTGATCCAGAAATTGATCCACCACTCATGCTTGCCTTAATGCTTTCCAGAGGAAAACCTGGAGCAGAAATAGAAAATGGATTAGGAATACCTGCGTAAATTACGTTTAAGTTTTTAGAGGCAACCGTAGCAGATGGTTTTGCAACTTGATAAGTTATTGGTTGTGTTTCGTAAGTTTTAACTTCGCCATTGGCCTGTTTAACTCTAATTGTACCTTTCCAAGTGAAAGAACCTACGGATCCTGTTCCTCCAGTATAAGTACCAACTCCGTCTTTAACAGCTAATGAACTACCACCTACTGTAATTTCTGGATTTGATTTAGAATCACTGGCAGTTAAAAACACTTCTGCTTTGTACGGCTGACCTTGAATAACATAACTCCCAGAAGGCACTGCAACTGCTTTAAATTTATCTAAAGTCATTTGCGTTGGGTTTAACTCTCCAAAAATCTTTTTTACAATTTCGGCTTCAGCATTCTGTATATCAGACTGAATTTTAGTTAAAATGGTATTGGCAGCTGTTAAAGGAATACCTTCGCCAAAATTAACATCTTCCCATTTTTTGCCAGTACCAGTTTTAACAGGATCTTTAGCTTCTAACGAAAATGAAACATTAGCACGATCTTTAGGCTCAAGTAAAGCAATCAGTTTTGCTCTAGTCTCATTTATTTTAGCCTTTAACTTTGCACCCTCTTTTCTATTTATCATGATATTATTGGCAATATCTTGATTTTCACGAAGTACAAAATCTCCGGTTTCTGGGTCTATTCCATCACCAGCTGTTTCAAATTCCTTCTTTAATCTGATAATATCTTTATTTAAATCATCAGCATAAGCTTTAGCCTGCTGAGCTTTATCCCAAAGTGGTTTGGCTCGTTCTGGTTTATTTTTCAGTTCTGTATTTTGAAATGCACTAAAAACCTGATCTAAGCTAGAGCTTACATTGGTTCTAGAATCATCCAAACTATCGTTTATGTTCTTAAAAGCATTTAAGATTGTATCTGAAACGTTTAAAGCAAGCATTGCAAGCAATACCAGATACATCATATTGATCATCTTCTGCCTTGTCGTTTCTTTTCCTCCAGCCATGTGTAATTAGATTTTTGTTACGTTTAAATAAATTATTTACTAATTAGTACGTGGTTGGTTCATAGCGGTTAACATATTGCCATAAATTGCATTTAACGACGATAAGTTTTTAGCCAATTTTCCTACTTCTTCTTTAAATTGTTTCGAATCTTCCATAGATTCGTTAAAGTTGTTCATAGTTAAGGCAAGGTTCTGATAGAACTTATTCATCGATTTTAAATGAGCACTTGAATCTTGTAATTCTAATTCATAAACCGCATTTAAAGCAGATAAATTTTTGGCCAAGTTATTTACTTGTTCATGGTAAGCTTTAGAATCTACATTACTTTCGCCCATTTCTACCAACTGAGCAGTAGCTTTACCAAAAGCAGTGCTTAAATTATCAAAGCTTGATGAAGCTGTTTTCACTTTACCAGTAAATTCATTGGTAGCCAATGCAGCATCACTAACATTAGAAATTGTGGCTACTTTATCTCCAAACGTGCGTAAACCTGTACCTAAACTTTCAATTAATTCAGGACCAATTTTGGCATCTGTTAACATTTTGTCTAATGCAGCTGTTGATGAACCGCCAAAGGCAGGAGCAGCTTGTCTGATTGTTGCTTTTGGCAATTCGCCACTAAACCCATCAGCTAATTCTGGATAAACTCTTTCCCAAGGCAATTCTGGCTCAGGTGGATAAAAAGCAGTTAAAGCAAATAGAATTGCTTCGGTTACTAAACCAACACCAATTACATAATTTGCGTATACTCCACCTAAGTGTAAAATTTTTGCCAATGCGCCTAAAATAACTACACTCGCCCCTAATGATATTGCTACGTGTAACCACCCTGGTTGTCCTTTTGCTGCCATAATTTGTTTAAAATTTTCGTTTTTCTTTTGTTTGGTTGATTGATTTTTTAGTTTAATGCGTTTCCAGGGAAATCTGATACACAACGGAAGCCGATGTATGATCTTGCTTTATCTTGGTATTCGTAAGTGGCTACTGAATTTTGTAAAAAGAAGCCCATGTCTTTCCATGAACCACCTCTAACTACCTTAGCTCCTTTAGCAACATTGGTATAGTTCGGACTAAAATCTTGCAATAAGCTAGTTGCAGACCTATTGTGTGCACTGATAGTCCACTCGGCAACATTACCCGCCATGTTATACAAACCATAATCATTAGGTAAATAGGCTTTTGCATCAACAGTGTACAAACCACCATCATCTGTATAATTACCTCTACCAACTTTAAAGTTTGCTTGCAAACATCCTTTTGTATTTTTGATATATGGACCGCCCCATGGATATTTAGTTTGGGTTCTTCCGCCTCTTGCGGCATATTCAAACTCTTGTTCTGTTGGTAAGCGATACCTTAAACGACCATTTTCAGGTTGTTTTCTTGCTGCTGCAACATTTCTGTATAAAGCGGTTCTCCAATAAGAAAATGCATTTGCTTGATCCCAACTTACACCAACAACTGGGTAAGTATCGTAAGACGGGTGATTGAAATATGCATCAACCATCGGGTCGTTTTGAGAGTAAGAGAAATCTAATTTCCAAACTAAGGTATCTGGATAAACACTTACAGAAGGGTGCTCATTAGCTTTACCTGGAGTTGGATTGTCAGTGTAAGTTTGGATATAATCTTGTCTGCTCGAATTTGGATTTTTTCTACCAGCTGCCTCTAAATTATGATCTAAATAACTGAAAGCATATCTTAATTTTCTTACATCAATCTCATTTTTTCCTGGCAAGGCATCATTACCAGAGTAATACATATTTTGCAATTTTGCTTTATAAGTACTGTTTTTACCCCATAATACTTTTCCATCTCCAACCTTTTTCCAATCTATATTGTCTTGACCTGTTACTGCTGGGCCGCCTGCTGTTGCCGCTGCTTGAGCTTTATATAACGTTGGTGCACCAGATTTTCCTAATGAAGTTATGGCTACTGAATCTCTCACCCAATTTACAAATTGACGATATTCTGCATTGGTAATCTCGGTTTGGTCCATGTAAAACGCAGGGAATGAAGTCATTCTACTGGTGTTGCCAGAGTAAAAGGTTTGGTCTTCATCAGTCATCCCTATTAAAGTTCTGCCTGCCGGGATAAATACCATGCCCATTGGGATAGTTTTATTCTTAAATTTTCTGTTGTAAGCTCCAACTAATTCTCCAGATTGGCTACCGCCCTTGGAACAACTTGCTAAAAAGCCACAAACAATGAAAAAACCAAAAAGGTATATGTTTCTCATAAATTCAATTAATGCAGTATTGTAATTATTTTATAGCAATTTTATTGAATATCCATGACATTAGCAATTATTTACAGAAATAATTGCTGTGTTATGCTCATCTATTTTCTTTTAAAGCAAAAAAATAACATTAAATTAATGATAATTAACTATTTGTGAAATTTTTTAACCTTAAATAAAACCACATTAAGAAACTCAAAAAGCTAATTTCAGACAAACTAACGCAAGAAATTGTGATATATTATTTGTTAGATTTTTTAATGTAGTTTTCAATTGCCATTATCATTGAAGGAGCTTCTGGACTTGGTGCCGCAATATCAACAATTTGGCCAGCGTCTGTTGCGGCCTTATGTGTATTTAAACCGAAAGCAGCTATCCTCGTGTTGTTCTGTTTAAAGTCTGGAAAATTAGTGTAAAGAGATTGGATGCTGGAAGGACTAAAGAAACCAATAACGTCATAAAAAACTTCTGCTAAATCAGATAAATCACTTACTACAGTTTTAAACAGGACTGCTTTAACAAAATCGTAACCGTTTTTTTGTAAAAAGTTCATCGTGTCTTCAGTTGCAACATCAGAACATGGATATAAAAACTTTTCGTTTGCGTGTTTTTTAAGTACTTCTGCTAGGTCTGAAGCTGTTTGCTTACCAAAAAATATTTTACGCTTTCTATACTGGATGTATTTCTGCAAATAAAGTGCTGTAGATTCAGAGATGCAAAAATATTTAAGATCAGCTGGAACTTCATAACGCATCTCTTCGCAAATTCTGAAAAAATGATCTACTGCGTTGCGGCTGGTAAAAACAACTGCTGTAAAATCGGCCAAATTGATTTTATCTTTCCTAAAATCCCTAGCCGGAACCCCTTCTACATGAATAAAAGACCTGAAATCAATTTTCAAATTGTACTTTTTAGCCAGATCAAAATAAGGTGACTTCTCTGTCTCTGGTTTTGGTAAAGTAATCAGTATACTTTTTACTTTTCTTAACCTATCTTCGTTCTTTTCCTGCATTTTAACTTATTACCGCTTAAAATCCTATTGTCTTGATTAATATTAATATAGGGCAAATTTCGAGGGTGCAAAAGTACAAAAATAAATACACTTTTGAAAACCTATAATGAGATAAAATATTTACTCCTGCTCTTATAAACTGAAAAACAAATATGATACTTACTAAAGTTATAGCTATATAAATGTAAATATTAGTGTGTTTTAGTGGTGTTAGTGCGAATGCAACCACTAAAGGTGTAAACAATAAAGAACAATTAAAATAACTTAAATATAATATGGAAACGTATTCATTAACTGGTTTTTGAAAATTAAAAATAACACCCAATAACCTAAGCATTAATATTTTTAATACATATAATACGATAATAATTACAGAAATGGTAAGGTAAGACTGAATACCATTGGCTATAAAACTTCCATTTTGATTTTTCGCAACCAAATAAAAGAACATTCCTATGATGAAGCCAAACTGTATAAAAAGCAATAAAAAGGGCCAAGAAGTAAACAAATTATCTTCCTTATTTAAATTACTAAGTGCTCTGTTACTAAAAAATGATTGAATAATTGCGACTAACTGCTTGGAGAAATTTTGTTTAAGTACTGCAAACAATATCAATAAAAATGCTACAAAGGCAACAACCCAAATTTCACCCTTAGGTAAAGCTAATCCATCTTGTAAAACACTTCTTTTTATAGAATTGAGTCTAAAACTTCTGTTTAATTCTTCCAAATCAAGGTTTGGGAAACCGAATCCTTTACTTAAGCTGTCGGTTATAAATGCAGAAGCAGTAGAATCTAATGGTTTTAAAAATTTTGGCGTAATTGTATCCAGCACTAATACAGCAGCTGTATCTACACTATCAGTAAATAAACTAACATTTTGAAGACTATCTACAGGTATTTGAGTTTGCTTGGCATTTGCCGAAATAGCAAATAGGCCAATTAACAAAAAACCAAATAATAAATCCTTCTTTAACATCGTAAAATACAACAGCAACAGCTTGATTGATAATTTGCAAATTTACTGCTTTATTCTCTTGTTTTCCTAAGGTGTAACCTCAATAAATTATATTTGTAAAATGGCAGGGATTGAAGTAAATAAAGACTATCAGACACTTAGCCGGCACGAGTAACAAATAAGTAACACAATGCCAGCCAAATATGTGTTCTTACGGATGAAAAACAGAGGCTTTTTTTAAAGGTAAATTATTTCAAGAAAATATTCGAAAATAATTTAAGAAGCATAAACTACTAGGAGTTATAGATGCTTTGAAGTTGATTAGTCTGGCTGCATCAAACAACTAAGTCCGTAGCAACGTCAAATTTAAATCGAATGGATTACATTAACACCGTAGGAGCAATAGCAAAAACGATAGTTTTTGCAGGCCGCAAATGAGCGGTGGGCAGATCGGTACTAAAATAGGCTTTGATTCCTTTTTTTGCTATCGAAATAGAAGGTGGCAACCTAATAGGCAGTCCCTTGCCCTATTGCCATATAGTGTTATTGGAATACCTAGAATTTTTTCCTGAACCAAAAGGCAAGATTCACTAATGCGATCAGTGCTGGAACTTCAACAAGTGGACCGATCACGCCTGCAAATGCTTGACCTGAATTAATCCCAAATACACCTATCGCAACCGCAATGGCCAGTTCGAAGTTGTTTCCCGTTGCAGTAAACGCAATCGACGTACTCATTGAATAATCCGCTCCAAAGTATTTCCCTGCAAAAAAGCTCACCACGAACATAATTGAGAAGTAGATCACAAGCGGTATCGCAATTCGAACGACATCCATCGGAATCTGCACAATTAGGTTTCCCTTAAGACTGAACATAGTTACGATAGTGAAAAGCAAGGCGATCAAGGTAATCGGCGATATCATCGGCACAAACTTGTTCTGGAACCAATCTTCACCTTTCAATTTGATCAAACCATATCTGCTGATGATACCCATTGCAAATGGCAGTCCCAAATAGATGCCCACGCTTTTGGCTATCTCACCAATCGTAATATTTACTTCTAGGCTTTTCAGCCCGAAGTAAGGTGGTAATACCGTAATGAAAACATAGGCAAAAACACTGTACAACAATACCTGAAAGATACTGTTGAGCGCTATAAGCCCTGCCGCATATTCACGGTTTCCTTCTGCCAGCTCATTCCAGACCACGACCATTGCTATACAACGGGCAAGTCCGATCAGGATGAGACCGACCATATACTCTGGATAATCCCTTAAGAAAGTTATGGCCAAAAAGAACATCAGAAGTGGTCCGATTACCCAGTTCAGCACCAGTGAAACGGTTAGGACTTTTGTATCCTTGAATACTTCGCCCATCTGTTCATATCTTACTTTCGCAAGGGGCGGATACATCATCAGGATCAGTCCTATGGCGAGCGGTATATTGGTTGTCCCAGATGAAAAGGAATTGATGGTATCAGATGAAGAAGGGATAAAATAGCCAATCCCAACCCCGATCGCCATGGCAGTGAATATCCAAAGGGTCAGATAACGATCTAGGAAACCAAGTTTTTTCCTCTCTAGGGCGGGTGCACAATTGTTTGCCGACATCTTAACGTTTTAAGTTTTCATTGACAAAATTCTGAGCGTACTTTCTGATCATTTCCCTTACCTCACGGAATTGTTCCATCACCTCTTCATCACTACCTTTAGCTTTTGCTGGATCGGGAAAATTATAATGCAGCTTTACCGCATTGATAGGAAAATACGGACAACTTTCTTTTGCGTTATCACAAACAGTAATCACATAATCGAAATCCATGTCCATATATTCATCTATATTATTAGAGGTGTGTCCAGAAATATCTATCCCATCTCTTTTCATAATTTCGATGGCTTTTGGATTCACTCCATGGGTTTCTATTCCCGCACTGTAGATTTCCGCCCTGTCTCCAGCGAAATACCTTAAATAACCTTCGGCAATCTGGCTTCTGCAACTGTTTCCAGTGCACAGCACTAATACTTTCTTCATAAATAGTTTTTTATAATTTAACTGATAATTTTACTTCTTCTTTCCAGCAGCACCGTATCTCGCCAACCCCCATTCTGCTTACCAATCTTTTCCCGAACACCAAGTGTCCGAAACCCAGCTTTTTCATGGATACGAAGGCTACCTTCATTCTCCGGAAAAATTCCGGCCTGCAGAGTCCATATCCCCTCTACTTTACTCAATTTTACAAGTTCTTCCAAAAGTGCAAGGCCAATGCCCTTGCCTGACTGTCCTGGCTCAACATAAACGCTCACTTCTGCTACGCCAGCGTACACACAACGTGACGAAACTGGAGTCAATGCTGCCCAGCCAATCACTTTATCATTTTCTTCGGCAACAATCCTACAATTAACAAGATGCGAGCCATCCCACTCTTCCCAAGACGGTGCACCGGTCTGGAATGTAGCATTACCAGTAGCGATGCCCTTTTCATAGATCAACTTGACCTGCTCCCAATCTGAATCTAGTAGGTTCCTGATTTCCATGTCAAGCGAATTAACAGCAACCGCTACCAGGAGTACAATTGTTTACTGCACCTGCCAGGTTAACCATTCCTTTTCTCGGAGCACCTTCAACGCCACAAGCCTCCTTTGCAAGACAGGTGGTCTGCTTTGCAAGTAACAGAAAGTTCGTTCCATCAAATCCAAGGTCATATTTGCCAATGGTACCCGACTGGTATTCCACTTCGATTTCCAGATCTTCCATGCCCAATACTTTTTCCGAAAGCGCTATGATTCCCAATAGCTTTCCTGCTTTCAAACGGTGCTCATAGTCATCTGCATCCCATAACTGGAAGTTTGCTACTTTTTCATGTCGTACCTTACCACCGCAGTCGATAAAGTCTTTTGTAATGATTCCCACTTCTGTAACATGGAAATGTTCGGGCACCATTCCCCCATTTTCTACGTGAAAATTTACCTCTTCGGCAGTAGTTAAGATTTCTTTGATTTCTGATAGTTTCATAATTTATCTATTATAGTAATATTGCAATTTAACGATTGAAATAGGCAAACAAAATGCTTAACAGCAGACCGTTTCACCTTTGTAGGAGCCTAAAAAACCACCGAACTGCTCTTCCAATATCTTCCATGTTTTAGGATTGATGCAATAGCATACACTTACGCCCTCTATTGTGCCCTGTATAATTTTTGCTGTTTTAAGTTCTTTCAGGTGCTGGGAGATTGTGGCCTGTGCCAGTCCAAGTTCGCCAACCAAGTCACCGCAAATGCAGGTGTTGGATATAATGATCCTTTGAAGGATGGCGATACGTGCAGGATGTGCAATTGCTTTCAAAAGTGTTGAAAGTTGATTCTGCTCCTGTGTGAATATTTCTGTTTTTGTAAGTCCCATAATTATATATCGCAATATTACGATACATTTTTATTTAATCCAAATTTTTCGACATATATAGTATATTCTATTACAGAATTATGATTAAGCTTTGGAGAAAGCTACTAGTTAGCTGAATTACAACTTAAGATCCTAATATCCAATATAATGCTTATCATAGCAAAAAATCGGTTAAACTCTTTGCTATTCAAGAGATTCCAACTTGGCTTTCATAACGTCTATTTCCTCTTGTTGGCTTTTAATGATTTCCTGTTGCAGTTTCTTTATTTCTGGGTCATTTGATTTTGATTGCTCACTCATTAAAATTGCCGCTGCATGATGCGGGATCATTCCCTTTAAAAATTGTTTATCCGAAACCGCGGTTTGAGATTGGATTAACAAGAAGAATGCAATTAAGCCTACTGAGCATATCGTAATCAAACTTATATTGAGCTTTTTATTACCATACATTTTCCCCATTAAAATAAGTTCAATGATAATCATGGGCATCGTCATCAGCCCAGCCATATAAAACTGGTTAATATTCGGGTATACATTTGCAAAGTTATTTACCATTGAGTACATCAGAACGTACATCGCTATGAAAGAAAGTACTGCCATAATGAGCAGCTTTTTGTAATGGTCGCCATGATTTTGCGACATTTCCATTTGCTTGTGATCTTTATGTTCCATAATTAATATGATTTATTGCCTTTATATAAAAACTAATCAATCTTCGCACTTCTAAGCCGCAATGAGTTTAGAATAACAGATACTGAACTAAGACTCATGGCAAGTGCAGCTATCATTGGTGATAATAAAATTCCAAAAAACGGATATAAAAGTCCTGCGGCCACAGGTATTCCCAATACATTATATCCAAGGGCGAAGAAGAGATTTCCCTTAATATTACCCATTACTTTGTGGCTTAACAATCGTGCTTTTGCTATTCCATTTAAATCTCCCTTTACAAGCGTAATTGCTGCACTTTCAATGGCGACATCGGTTCCTGTACCCATAGCGATACCAATATCTGCCTGTGATAGTGCGGGTGCATCATTAATTCCATCGCCAGCCATAGCTACCTTTTTCCCTTGGGCCTGTAGTTTTTTGATTTCGTTCAGTTTATCCTCTGGTAGCATCCCGGCTTTGAAGCCATCTAAATTCAAGGTTCCGCTAACTGCCCTTGCCGTATCCTCATTGTCGCCAGTAAACATAATTACCTCCAAGCCTTCATCCTGAAGTTTTTTGATAGCGGTTGCACTGGAAGCTTTGATTTTATCAGAGATTACCACAAAGCCAACAGCTTTATTTCCAACGGCTAAATAAGAAACCGTCTTGCCCTGTTTTTGAGCAGCTTTGACCTGCTCTTGCAATTCGGAATCAATTTTGGCCTTAACGTGTTCCATTAATTTCTGATTACCCAAAGCAAGTTTTTCTTCCTTCAATATACCAGTTACACCTTTGCCGGTTACAGCTTCAAAATTTGAAATTGGTTGAACTTTTACTTTGTTTTCTTCCCCATAACGTAATGTTGCCTGCGCTAAAGGATGTTCACTGCTACTATTTAGCGCCACTATTCTTTCAAGGACTTTCTTTTCATCAAAATCTGTATCGGCGCTAACAACACTCTCAACTGAAGGTTTTCCTTCGGTAACCGTTCCTGTTTTGTCAATGATCACCACATCAATGGCATTCATTTTTTCAAGAGATTCCGCATTCTTGATCAATATGCCAGACTGGGCGCCTTTACCCACGCCAACCATTATAGACATTGGTGTAGCGAGACCTAGTGCACACGGACAGGCAATGATCAATACGGCAATGGCATTTACAAAAGCATATACATAAGAAGGTTCTGGGCCATATATTGCCCATACGATGAATGTTATCATGGCAATCAATACCACCACAGGCACAAAATATCCCGAAATCCTATCTGCCATTTTTTGGATAGGCGCTTTTGAACGACTAGCGGAATTAACCATTTCGATGATCTGAGAAAGCAGTGTTTCCGAACCTACCTTTTCGGCAAGCATGATAAAGGTCTTGTTGCCATTGATGGTTCCTGAGCTGATTTTGTCCCCAATCTTTTTCTCGACGGGAACAGGTTCGCCAGAGATCATGGATTCGTCTATAATGGCTTCTCCCGTTTTGATGCTGCCATCGACAGGTATTTTTTCACCGGGCTTCACCCTAAGCAGGTCTCCCTTTTGGATGTCATCAATGGAAACGGTTGTCTCTTTATCTCCTACAACTCTTGTGGCTGTATTTGGGGCTAATTTTAATAGCTCTTTAATGGCGCTATTAGTTTTACCATGTGCCCTGGCTTCTAAAAGTTGTCCTAATAAAACCAGTGTCAAGATCACGGTTGCAGCCTCAAAATAAACATAGACCGTACCGTGATGGGTCTTGAACTGCTCTGGAAAAATATCGGGAAAAAGCAGGGCGACAAGACTAAAAAGCCAAGCCACCCCCGCACCAATACCAATCAGGGTAAACATATTCAGTTTCCATGTAATTATAGATTGCCATGCACGCTGAAAGAACATCCATGTTGCATAAAAAACCACAGGTATAGAAAATGCAAACTGAACCCAGTTCCAATATTTTAGCTCCATTAACTTAAAGATCGGATTACCGGGTATCATTTCTGACATTGCGATTAAAAAAATGGGAACGGTAAAAACGGTAGCAATCCTAAATTTACGCAACAACGCTTCGTAGGTTTTATCTTCCTCCTCCAAATCAACACCCATCGGCACCAAATCCATTCCACATATAGGGCATGCACCAGGCTGATCTCTGATGATCTCGGGATGCATAGGACAGGTAAATTTCGTTGTTTGTTTTAATTCAGGTTGCTTTAATAAATCCATCCCGCAAACTGGGCAATGACCTGGTTTATCATAGGTTTTATCCCCTTCACAATGCATAGGGCAATAATATACTCCGCTAGTTTCATTTTTATGAGCCTTTAATGGAGCATTATCATGACGATGATGGACAGAATTAGAATGCTCCTGATGCCCGTGATTATGCATTTGTTTATCCTCTGTAATCTTATGTGATCCCGACATTTGAATCGTGTAATTTCCAGCAGCGGAAAGAGTTTCTTGCAATTTTTCGGTTGGAATGTGCTTATCCATTGTGATTGTTGCTTCCGAAGTTTCCAAGGTAACCTTTGCAGAAACACCATCAATTCCGTTCAATGCGTTTTCAACCTTTGTTCTACAACCCTGACAGGTCATTCCGGTTATTTTATAAATATGCTTCATAACGTGATGATTTTAATAAGTTAATAGTTTAAGGTTAGTCCGGCACCATAGCCCATGTCACTGTCATAGTGGGTAGATAGGCCAAAATATTTGGTAACGATATATCTAAATCCGGCCATGTACTCCTTATCTGTATTGACCATGAACTGAAAACGAAGTCTTTTGGAAATAGGAACATCTTCCCGCATCAGCTGGAACCTCACATTTCCTTTATGATCCACAGAAGCATCTGCGATAATTAACATCGGCAGCGTATATTGCACCCCTAAATGAAATACCTGTCTAAAGTTCTTGGTATTGCGTTGCCCGAAAACGTTGTTGCCCGGTGATAGGGATTGTCCAAAAATATTTTTGTCAAATGGATCAATAGTCCTTTTTCTAAAGTCCCAACCCACGTAAGGTAATAGCCATTGATTTCGCCCGATATACCTTCCAAAGTGACTTTCACTTTCATAACCCATTTCTTTATCAAAGCCAATTCTCCATTCTGTTGTGAAACGATAGCGGGTATTGGCCAGCATAATTTCACCATCGCTACCATTGGTTTCTATTCCAACCCTTGCCATGGGATGAAATTCCCGGTCATCGCTGAACAATTTGCGCTGTGCTAATTTAGGATCAGGAATTTCAGGATTAGGTGGGGAGTTTTCATAGCTGAAGACACGTCCCATACCGCTCATCATGTGGTAGAGGATATGGCAATGGAAAAACCAATCACCTCCGGGTTCCGTAGCAGCAAATTCAATGGTGTCCCTTTCCATTGGCATAATGTCCAACACGTTTTTCATAGGTGCGTTTTCACCCTGTTCGTTAACTACCCTAAAATCATGACCATGAAGGTGCATAGGATGGCGCATCATACTATTGTTGAATAGGATAATCCTTACATTTTCACCTTTCTTGATGAGGATTTTATCGCTTTCAGAAACCGTTTTGTTATCCAAAGACCATACATAACGGTTCATATTCCCGGTAAGGTCAAACTTCAATTCTTTCCATGGCCCTTTAGGTAAAGTTGTTTTCTTCGGATCACGAAGCATTCCATAGTTTAACGTAATGATGTCCGGGTTATCAGAGGCCATATTCATTCCTGCCATACTTTTATCGTTCGGCATTTGCATACCCGGCATTGCTGCTTTTTTGTTTTCTTTTTTCGGATTTTCCTCGCCTGTTACCTCCGGATACATCACTGTATTCATATCCATAATCTGGTTCTGCATTTTCATGCCCTCCATTTCGATCATGTTGCCACTCATGTCCATCATGTCGTTCATCATTTTCATTCCTGCAAAATATTTCAGTTTAGGTAGCTTCTGGGCAGGAACTTTTTCTCCCTCGCCCAGCCATAAGGAAGCCGATTTGGTGCGGTCTTCAGGCGTTACTAAAAATTCATAGCTCTTATTTTCTGGTATGGTAACCACGACATCATAGGTTTCTGATACGGCTATGATCAGCCGATCCACCTCAACAGGCTCTACATCATTTCCATCGGTAGCCACTACGGTGATCTTACCCCCGGCATAAGTTAGCCAGAAGTAATCAGACGCGCCACCATTAGCAATACGAAGCCTTACTTTGTCGCCTGCTTTAAACTGGGGCTGCTGGTTTTGGTTCTTGCCATTGATTAGAAAGGCATCATAATAGACATCACTAACATCCATAGCATTCATGCGCTTCCACTCGTTGTTGATTTTGGTTTTGAAGTGTCCTGTCCTGATTGCCTCGGCATAACTTTGGGTCGTTCCTTTTTTAATGGCAAACCAATCATTGGCATTCTTCAAGCTTCGGTGTACTTCTTCTGGTTTCATATCCGTCCATTCACTCAATACTACCGGAATGGTTGGAATGTCCCATTCTTTCTTTTTGTTCATAATGAATGCACCGTACATACCAATCTGCTCCTGCAATCCACTATGGCTGTGATACCAGTGTGTTCCATTCTGAATGATAGGGAATTTATAGATATAGGTTGAATGGGGCTTAATAGGCATTTGCGTAAGGAAGGGAACTCCATCCATTTTATTGGGTAAAAACAGGCCATGCCAGTGCAAAGCTGTCTCCTCATCCAGGTTATTGTGTACATAGATCAATGCCGTATCACCTTCGGTAAAGGTTAAGGTTGGCATTGGTATCTGTCCGTTTACTGCAATTGCCCGTTTTGTTTTCTTTCCGAATGTTACGGTTGTGTCGGCAATGTAAAGATCATAGCGGACGGTGCGAGGCGGCGCAGTACTTGAAATGGTTTTAATTGGTCCTAAATTTAACTTCGCCTTTTTAATGTTTTCCATGGTGACACTGTTATCTCCCATATCCATCCCGGCCATGTCTTCCATTCCATCATCCTTTTTGGGCATCTCCTTCATAGGCATTTTCATATCTCCCATATCTGAAGTCTTTGCAGGCTGCGATTTTTTATCTGGAGCGGAAGCTTTCGGTTTAACAGTTTTTGCTTTTTGAACAACGAGCTTCATACCACATTTCGGACAATTGCCAGGCTTGCTAGATTGTATTTCTGGGTGCATGGTACAGGTATAAATAACCTCGGCCGGTTTTTCACTTTCCTTTTTTGGCATTTTCATTCCCTTCATATCCTGAGCAGAAACCGCCGAATAGAGGATCAATAAAAAGGCCGTTAATATATTTTTCATAATTTGATGATTAAAGATTTTTTTTATTTAGGCTATCCTTTGATATTTGAACCCAACCAATTATTTGCATTTTTTCTGCATCGCTCAAAATAGCATTTCTATGGATGAGGGTATATGAAGATAAAGGCATAGTACCATCTTTTAAACTGTTTTCTATGGAGCGTAGTTTACTTTGCTGTCTTCTTGCCGTATAGGAACCAAACTCATTAAAATTTAATTCAGCTTTACCAGATTTTACATGATCGTCCAAGAACCAATTCAAAGGTTGCACATTGGCATACCATGGGTATTGGGTGTTGTTACTATGGCAATCATAGCAAGCTTTTTTCAGAATTCCTTGTACATCATCTGGCATGGCAACCATTTTAGAAATATCATTTGGCATAACCTGCCCACTTTTGTTGCGGGCAGGTTGTACAAATTGGATAATTACAAGGATTACCAATAATCCAAGAAGTATTTTTTTTATGCCTTTCATGGCTACTATTTTAATTCCTCTTGAACCTTTCCGCAAGTTGGCATCGCTTTTCCAAGATAAGGGTTTTTAATATCCTTCACTTCGCTCAACCAGATTGCTCCTTTATTGTCATTAAACATCGGGCAGTGATCTACATATAGTTGTTGATTAGCTCCTAATAATTTCACAAGATCATACATGTCCTTGCTCAACATATCAAAATGTTCACGCTGATGTGCAATGTTTCCGACATTAGCTCCAATATGTTCGGCATGTTCTTTGCCATCATCATATATGTCGGTATAAGCTTTATCCTGCTCTGGCGTTAAAGATTTTTTATCAAAAGAAGCGAAACCAGCTACCATTTCATTTCCAGCAGCTGCTGCATCTTTATCATTGTCAGTTGTAAGGGCATTCTTTAATTTGATATATGAACTTAACAACGCAGCAGTGGAAGCACCTTTTTCTGAAGCCCCTGCTACAACAGTATTAGTTCCTGTAGAGTCTGAGGTAGTTGCTGTTTGAGTTTTATTACTGCCGTTGGAACAGGCTGTTAGAAATAGTAGAGAAATAGCTGAGCTATAAATTAATGTTTTCATCGTATTTTAATTAAAATATTTTTAAATTGTTGATTATCTGTTTAGGGAACAATTGCATTTGTATAACCCTAGAACAGAATTATTTGATAAAATTCGAAGTTAATTGTACAGCTACTTGCACCCAAATAAGGTGAAACTGTATAATTAACAAACAGAATTACTTTAAAGTTTCCTTTATCGCTCCGCAGGTTAACATTTGTTTTCCGAAATAGGGGTTTTTAATTGCTGTGTTATCAGAAAGCCAATAGCTTTTTTTCATTGGGCAGTAGTCATAATAGACTGGCGCTTTGGTCAATTTTACAGCTTTAGCTAATTTGAAAAGGTTGGCAGAAAAATTAGCAAAGTGTTCTCTTTGATGTACGATTTCCTTTGTCTCTGAGATATGTTTAGCATCAAATTCAAGTTTATCCTGAAGCCCCATAAAAGAGGTCATTTCTTCCTTTGGCATTGATTTCATATCCATACTGCTCAATACTTTAGAAAATTCGCTTGCTTTTGATGCGGCTAAAGTTGCATCGGAATTTACCAACGCATTTTTGATGTCGTAGTAAGCCGTTAATAAAGATTGTGTTTGGCTGTTTTGGGCAAAAACAGGTTTGATCCATGCAGTTGCAACTAAGGCAACTACTAAAAATATTTTTTTCATGATGTGATAATTTAATGTTTATACTAATTTTTAGACATAGCAATAGCTATGTCTAATGTATTTGTCCGCTAACAGTAGTAAACTGGCTGTTTAGCAAGCTCATTAAATCTTATATCTGAAAACTTTGAATGCTTATTCGAATATCTTCGTTAGGGGGTCGACACCTATGGTTTACGTAACCACTTTGATCTGGTGCGATACTGATTACTGTAACTAATAAAGTATAAGCGTAATTGGCAAGCCCTACTACAGGTAAACTAACCAGTACTTTAGCACTTTCTGGGATGAGTTTACTTTGGATAGTCAGCTCATTTACCAGCTTTTTACAACAAGGATCTTCGTTTGAAGAATTCAGTCCTGGTATCGAGGTAATCTCATGGTCCTCTGCATGATTGTGCTCATGATCTTTGTGTTCATGAACAGCCGCTTTTGTATGGGAATGAGTATCATTATCATGATTCTCCTCCATTGCCAAAGCACAGCCAAAACCCACAACAGTATTGAGCAAAAATATAACTAACAGAAAGATAGCTTTACTTTTCATGACTATGCAAATCTATATAAAGATGCAAAATTAAATTTATATTATTCTACCTATTAGTTATATAATTATGCTGCTACCCATTTAGAGTAGCAGCGTTTAAATCCATCTATTCTTATTTCAATGTTTCTTTTACTTCGCCACAAGTCATCATGCTTTCGCCGAAATAAGGGTTTCTGATTTCTTTTTGATTACTTAACCAAGCCGCACCTTTATCATTTAGTGCCATAGGGCAGTATTCTACATAGATTTCGCCAGAGTTTAAGCCAGCGCTTTTTACTCTTTCTATAAAATCAGTACTCAAATCAGCATACAAAGTTCTTTGGGATTCAATATCTTTAGCTGCACCTATTTTAGCTGCTAATGTAGCTAATGAACCACCATTATTTAGTGCTTTTGAACCCAGTTCGATAGCATTAACTGCTACTTTTGCCTCGATCATATCACCATTTACAAGTGCATTGGTAAGATGTACATAATGTTGGTAAACTGCATTTAATTTATCGTCTTTTAAACTAACGCTTACAGCTGTTTTTTCCACAGGAGCCGCATCGTGACCTTCGCCTGCCGCATGGTTATGACCTGCATGTGCATCTTCAGCTACTGGTTTATCACTGTTTCCACAAGCTGCAAATAGCATTACTGCAACTAAAATCATTACAAAATTGGTTATTGTTTTCATTTTTTTTGGTTTTATAATTAATATTTATGATTTACTTAGTTTAAGCCCTTCAACAGGGTTTTTTCCTCTTTTAAGGATATACTCGCTATACAATAGATATGCTCCAGTTACTACTACCTGATCTCCTTTTTTCAATCCTTCGGCAATCTCAACCTGATCATCGTTTTCTTGCCCAGTTTTTACAAGCTTGGCTTCAAAATTGTCTTTTCCGCTTTTAACCCAAACGTGCATTCCTTTTCCATCTCTTATTACAGCATCTACCGGCAAAGTCAATACATTAGTTTGACTTGCAGAAGGTAAAAAGACGTTGGCTTGTAAGCCTGGTTGCCATTGATTTGATGGATTAGGGATAGTCCCTCTAATTTGTGTAAGCTGTGAACCTGATTGTAAAGCTGGTGTAATAAAGCTAATGATCATTTCTTGTGGCTTATCTTCCCAACCTGCAACCACCACCTTAACCTTTTGACCCTGTTTTATGTTTTTAGCCTCATTTGGATAAACATCCGCTTCGACCCATAACTGACCATAGCCTTCCAGTCTTATTATCGAGCCTCCTTCTTGCACATACTGCCCCTGCGTTACGGATAACTCTGCCACAATACCACTTTGCGGTGCATAAAATACAATAAATGGATCCTTTTTCTGTGTTTTTAACAATTGCTGAACCTGACTTTCAGATTGACCATATAACAACAATTTCTGTTTAGCCGCAGCAACTAGCTGACTCTCTATTTTATCGCCCTGAAATTGTTTCTGTTGTGCTACAGCCATTAAATACTCCTGTTGCAGGGTAGCCAATTGCTCAGAATACAATTGATACAAAGGCTGCCCTTTACTTACCTTAACTCCAGTTTCTCTTACATATAATCGCTCTATTCTACCTGCAATTCTACTAGAGATATAGCTACTTTGTTCAGGATCAACAGTTAGTCTTCCATTTAGCTGTTTACCACCAGAAAAGCTATTTTCACCTATGATTAGGGTAGTTATATTGGCTAATGCCTGGCGTTTCTCATCTACTTTCAGTGCTTTATCATTACTGTTTTTTTCAAAAGGCACTAAATCCATCCCACAAATGGGACAAGTACCCATTTCATTTTTAATTACCTGCGGGTGCATAGGACAAGTAAAAGTCTGCACCTTTTCTTTTGCAGCCCCCTCTACAGGTTTTTTCTCATTGCTACACGCTGCAATAAATACCGATGGAAGCACCGCCATTAAGGCAATTTTCTTTATAAATAATTTACGTTCCATAATTTTATTTTTTAATGAAGCTTTCACTATCAACCAGGTATGCTGCATTTTTACTTACCTCCCAATTGCTAATATCTTCTGTAATTTGTACCATCCCGGCTATGGTAACGCCTGTTTTTACCGCTTTTGGAATAACTACATTACCTTCTTTTTTAAAGAGCACTTTTTTGTCTCCTAATGATACTATTGCAGATTCTGGTAGCCACCATGAAGCAGCTAACAATACAGGTATTTTAGCAGTAAGAAGTTCCCCAATCCTAAAATTCGATTTGTTGAGATAGGTTCTGGCAATAGTAAAGTTTTCGCCATTTTTAAAAACAGGCTGTATCATTCCAATAGTTGCGTTCTGAGCCGTGCTTTTATCGGCAGTTTTATAAAACATCAACTTATCGCCTTTTTTAATAAGCGATGCCAAGTCAGGTTTAAAGGAAAACTCTGCAAGCATACTACTGGCATTATAAATCGTAAAAAGCGATTGTCCAGCACTTACATACTGTCCTTCTCGTAACATCACCGGAGAATTTACTGGAGTACTTGCCACTGGTGCAGCAGCTGTCGTAGATCCACCAGCCATACTACTCATTCCATCTCCACCAGAAGATGGGGCAGCAGCAGATGGGGCCACAATCTGGGCCGCAGCAGATTTTTCAAGAATATATCCATCTGCATTGCTATAAACAGGAATACGATAATTAACTTTTCTTGTTTTTAACAACTGATTAACTGTCGAATTATTCATCCCCAATAATATCAACCGTTGTTTAGCTCGTTCTAGCATAGACTGATCTGTTTCAGAACGTTGCAAAAAAAGCAATTCCTGTTGAGCAGCAGCCAAATCTGGAGAATAAACTTCCATAATTAACTGCCCTTTGCGAACGGGTTGGTAATTGTATTTAATCAACAAACGCTCTATTCTTCCACCAACCCTGCTTGCTACACTATGCTCATTACGTGTATCGTAATTAATTATGCCATGCACTTCTTCCGTAAATATTCTTGTACCATACTCGGCTTTAATTACTGGCAATGTTGATACAACCTGTGCATTTGTAGGTTTAAGCAGGTGAGAAAGATTACTGTCTATTTTTACTGCGCCAAGATCATCATGGGCGTCGTTTTTAACAGCTTTATTCCTATTACAAGAACTGATTACCATTATGCCAGCCATCATCAACAAAGCAAAGCTAAAGGGGTTAACGATATATTTCTTTCTCATAATCTACAATCATTAAGTAAAGTTTCAGTTTTTCATCTAGCACATTCGTCTGCATCATGGTTAATGCTTCCCACGAATCGATTACTTCTGGTAATTCCATTTTATTCTCACGGTAGCTTAAAAAGTTAACATCTAGTGTTTTTTGTAAACTCGGAATAATTTTATCTTCCATTACCTTGATCCGCTTTTGCATAGACTGGATTTCGAATTGCATACCGTATAACATCCCCTGCGTTTCTTGAAGCATAGCCGCTTTCTCTTTTGCCATAGCCTGCACTTCATATTGCATTCCTTTTACTTCAGATTTATACATTTTTGAAGACCATGGCGCAATTGGGATACTTACCATTCCCATAATGCTAAAAGCTTTAGGCATTGCTTTTGTTAAAGGAGACATGTGATCAAACCTTAGCTTAAAATCGGGCCTGCTTTGCTTTTTCATTGCTTCGATATTCAACTGCATAGATTGTATGCTATAATCCATTTTCTTAATATCGTTTCTAGCTAAGGCCAAACTACCTGTATCAATAGCTCTTGCAGCCACAAAAACTGGCTGATAGGTGGTATCAATAGCAAAATCTGCATTTCCCTGTTGGTTCATCAAACTATTTAGCCAAGCCCTACTTCTAGCTATATCACCCTCCTGCATGATGATCATGTTTCGGTTCTCTTCCAGTTTGGCGGTAGTTTTATATACGCTACTTAATTTCGACTGGTTAAAAGGGTACCTGATCTCTTCGATCTTTTTCATGGTTTGCATAATCTTTTCATTCTGCGTCAATACCCTAATCTTTTGTTGCGCAACCAACCATCCAAAATACAATCGCTTTGCTTGCGCCTTGTATTCATTTAAGGTAACTCCCCGAGTTTCGTTTTCTACTTTACCCTTAGATTCGATATAGCGTTTGTTCGCATTTTGTTTAACCGGATTAGGAATATCTTGCTCTAATTGTAGCATTAAAGAACCTTTATCACTTTCATCCATAATCATTTGACCAGGGTAGGGAGTCATAAACGTACCCACACCTACCATTGGAGCCATCCAAGCCGTTGCTGCTTTAGCCGTATGTTTGTAGCTTTCTGCTTTTAACCCATAAGATTGCAACAATAGATTATTCTTATCTATTCTTTGTAAAACCGTATCTAATGTGAGCACCTGTTTTTGTTGCGCTAATGAATAAAATGGCAATAGCAGTAGTATCAACTTTATTTTTTTAATGCTGTACATCGTGAACCTCCAATTTTCCATATTTCCTCAATTCGTATTCTTTAGACATTAAAAAGATGAGCGGAGTAACTAGTAAGATGTGCGTAGAGGAAGTAAGTACTCCACCTATCATGGGCAACACAATGGGTTGCATTACATCTACTCCAACTCCAGTAGCCCATAATACGGGCACCAAACCAAACAGCGACACACAAACCGTCATTAGTTTCGGCCTTAACCGTTTGGCAGCACCATGAATTACATATTCTCTCAAATCTTCTTTTGTGATGGTCTCACTTGAATTTCCTTTTAATTTAATCAGTTGCTGCATGGCATCATTCAGGTAAATGACCATCACAATCCCCGTTTCGACGGCAATACCGAATAATGCAATAAAACCTACGGCTACACCCACAGATAAGTTTACATCCCAGAAGTAGATCATATAAGCCCCGCCTATTAAAGCAAATGGAACCGTTATCAAGCTTAAAAAGGCTTCTCTTACCGAGTGGAAAGCGAAATACAAGGAGAAGAAAATTATGACCAAAACAACGGGAGCTATCCACATTAAGGTTTGCTTACCGCGGATAAGGTTTTCATATTGCCCGCTCCATTCCAAGAAATAACCTTCTGGAAGCACTCCTTTTTCTTTGTTTAGCTTTTCCATTGCGTCTTTAACTGTGCTGCCTAAATCCCGATCTCGCACATTAAACATCACCGCACCACGCAAAATGGCGTTATCGGAATTGATCATCGGTGGCCCGTCTTCAAATTTCACATCGGCTACGGCTGACAGGGGAATTTCGCCAAAGGTGGTAGACTGAATAGGAATACGCTGAATACGCTCTACACTGTTTCTATATTCTTGTGCTAAACGCACGCTAATAGAAAAACGTTGTCTACCCTCAATGGTATTGCCAATGGTTGCGCCACCTAATGCACTTTCTACCACTTGGTTTACATCATCAACGTTTAAACCATAACGTGCCAGCTCTTCTCTTTTTATATCGATAGCCATGTATTTTCCACCCGTAATTGGTTCTACAAATAAATCGCTAACACCAGGCGTGCCTTCTAATGCGGCTTTCACTTTTTCAGATACAGCAGCAATGGTATCTAAATTTTGTCCAAAAACCTTAATCCCAACATCGGTACGAATACCTGTAGCCAACATATTTATTCTGTTAATAATCGGCTGTGTCCAACCATTTACCACACCCGGAATTTGCAGTTTAGCATCTAGCTCGGTTACAATATCTTTTTTGGTGATGCCTTTACGCCAGTCACTTTTAGGTTTTAAAGTAATAATGGTCTCAATCATACTAATTGGTGAATTATCGGTGGCTGTATTAGCCCTGCCTGCCTTTCCCAAAACCTTATCAACCTCCGGCACCGATTTAATAATCTTGTCCTGTACCTGCAATATTCGCTTTGCTTCTGCATTAGATACGTCGGGCAAGGTAACTGGCATAAAAAGAATACTTTGCTCATCTAATGGTGGAATAAACTCTGTTCCTAGGTTTTTAAGCAATGGAATGGTAATTAACAAAGCAATAATGTTAACGGCAATTGTCGTTTTTCGCCATTTTAAAACAGTCCTAATAATTGGCTCGTAAACCTTTTCTAATATTCTGTTTACAGGGTTTGCATGGTCTGGCTTAAATTTTCCCTTCATAAAAAAGGAAATCAGCACAGGTGCCAGTGTAATTACCAACAAAGCATCTACAATCATGATAAATGTTTTGGTATATGCTAGTGGGTGGAACAGTTTACCTTCCTGTCCGGTTAACATAAATACGGGTAAAAAAGAGGTAATGATAATGACTGTTGCAAAGAACACCCCTCTTGAAACCTGTTTACTGGATTTGGTAATCACCGCAAGGCGATCTTCTTCACTTATCCAATCTGGAGATTTTTTAAATATATTTTTAAACCACTTGATCATGATGTTGTTGTTTTATTTTGGTCCTTTTCCCATAACTCGTAGCGTTCTGTCAAATGCTTATATGCATTTTCGCTCATAATAATACCGTTATCTACAATTACACCTATAGCCAGTGCAATACCAGTTAGCGACATAATGTTAGATGAAATATCAAAAGCATTGAGCAGGATAAAGCTTGCCGCAATGGTAATTGGAATTTGTATGATAATACTTAATGCGCTGCGCCAATGAAATAGAAATACAAATACAATAAGCGATACCACAATCATCTCTTCTATTAATGTATTTTTAATCGAATCGACGGATTCTTTAATTAACTCGCCCCGATCATATACAATATCAAATTTCACGCCCTTAGGTAATCCTTTTGATACTTCTTTCATTTTTGCTTTTACTTTATCGATTACCTCTGCCGCATTTTCGCCGTAACGCATTACCACAATTCCGCCTGCACGTTCTCCCTTGCCATCCTGATCAAATATGCCCAATCTAGTTTCTCCTGTCATTTGCACAGTAGCAATATCTGAGACCTTTATAGGCGTGCCATTTTGGTTCTTTACAGGGATATTTGAGATTTCTTCGAGGGATTTGAGGTAACCAGAAGTTTTGATAATATAGCCCATATCGCTCATTTCGAACTTACGCCCCCCAGATTCGTTATTGTTACTTCTTACAGCAGCAATTACCTGAGGCACACTGAGTTTGTAATACAGTAGTTTATTAGGATCTATTGAAATTTGATATTGTTTTTGAAAACCACCAAATGAAGCGATCTCGCTCACTCCAGGAACATTTTGCAATGCAAATTTCACGTACCAATCTTGTATGGCACGTTGCTCACCCAAATCCATATCTGGGGCATCCAAGGTGTACCACAACACATGCCCTACACCTGTACCATCTGGCCCTAATTGTGGCGCAACACCTTCTGGTAAAGTTTTGGATATTGTACTAATTCGCTCCATTACACGCTCTCTGGCCCAGTATACATCTACATCATCCTCAAAGATTACGTAAATGAAACTCATCCCGAACATAGAGGAGCCCCTTACATATTTGATTTTGGGAATACCTTGCAAATTGGTAACCAGTGGATAGGTAACCTGGTCTTCTATCAATTGTGGTGATCTACCCATCCATTCGGTAAATACAATTACCTGATTTTCTGAAAGGTCTGGAATTGCATCTATCGGGTTTTTTTGTACCGAGAATACTCCCCATATAAATAATCCGGCAGAAAGCACTAGCACAATAAACCGATTGCGCATAGACCATTCTATAATTTTATGTACCATCTTTATTTTTTTCAAATCGGCGCCTGATTACTCAGGCACCTGATGTTAATGTTTGTGATCTGATTCTGGCTGTTTTGCCGGCTGACTTGCTCTATCATATTTACAACAGCCTGGAAGTTTAGTATAAACTGCATCATTAGCTTTAAATTTTGGCGTATCATGTCCTACATCAGCGATCTTACGCTGTACATCATCTAACTTAATTTTACTAGCATCATAATTGATGGTTAGCATTTTGGTTTTTGCACTCCACTCTGCAGTAGTAACGCCCTCTACTTTTACAGCTGCTTCTATGCGTTTTTTACACATACCACAATTACCAGATACTTTAACACTGTCTGTTTTAGACTGCGCAAAAGTTGCACTGCCAAGGAAAGCCAACATGGCTACCATAGAGAATCGTAATGATTTCATAATAAATTGATTTGAAATAAAAATTTGGATATAAAAATTTTGGACACAGCAAAGCTATGTCCGGTACACGAATGTGTAGGACTGCGGTATTAAAGCCTAAATTCTATAGGTACAGTTACGGATAAAGACGGGAACACTCAGCCACTCTGGTGGGGCATTACTGAAGACAGTATTTGTTTTCTGAGCTGATAAAGCAATCTGATAGGTGTTGCTTTTAAATGTGTGCTGGAAAACTGCTGGAAACTGTTTAAATTCGTAAACAAGCTGAGTCGACTTTTTAGATTGGTCTATCTTCGCCTGTTTATAATCGTTTTTGCAACATGAATTTTTCTCCGTTGCATTTTTAGTCATTCCGCAAAACTCACAATTGCCTTCATCTGACGTAGTCAAACCCCATTTAACAAGTTCTCCCATGCAATAATGAAAATGCACAGTTGCCCCGCTGGAAGTTCCCAGATAGAAGAAAGCAACAAAGGTCAGCAGTATTCTTTTCATTATCTGGGCAAATATAAGCTACTTTAGTGATTTTTTGTTATATAATTCCACTTATTAATTATATCATTCCTTAATCATTCTATTTTAGTCAACCAGTTATAGAAGATTAATTATAGAATCTATTGAAGAAAATCTATTACGCAAATCCTTCGAATCACATGCTCTAAAATAGACCCATTTTTACAATACCTGTGCTTGACATCTTTCTTTTAGCTTTCTGCTTAGGTTATCTGATATTTTTTTATGCACAGCTTTGCGTGATTAAATTGTTTTCTTCTGGATCCTGATCGCATTCAATATTGCAAGGAATGCAACACCCACATCGGCAATCACCGCTTCCCATAGATTGGCTACTCCAAAAGCACCCAATGATAGCACTGCTACCTTCACGGTCATAGCTAGGATAATATTCTGCCAAACAATATTGCGTGTTAGTTTTCCAATCCTCAAGGCAGATACAATCTTCAAAATTTGGTCATTTTGAATCACGATATCAGCGGTTTCAATTGCGGCATCACTACCCAGTCCACCCATTGCAATTCCTGCATCAGCCAAGGCAATAACGGGAGCATCATTAACCCCATCTCCCACAAATGCAATATGTCTTCCTTCTTTTATCAATGCTTCTACTTTTTCGACCTTACCTTCGGGTAACAGATCGCCAAATGCATTGTCGATACCTAATTTTTTCGCCACGTAATCAACCACTGCCTGCTTATCTCCAGAAAACATAACGGTTTTTATATTCAGCTCATGCATCTGTTTGATGGCTTCAGCCGCATCTTCCTTAATTTCATCAGCGATGGTAATATAACCGGCGTATTTTTTATCTACTGCAATCACAACCATTGTGTCTACAATTTCTTCAATCTCTTTTGGGTAATCAACTTTATATTTTTTTAACAGTTTTAGATTGCCGGCAAGCACATCTTTGCCATTTACTTTACCTATCAATCCATGGCCCGAAATTTCTTCCACCGCTGTTGCTTTTCCGCTATCAGCATCTTTTCCCGCAAATTCAATAATAGCCTGCCCGACTGGGTGAGTAGAATTTTTTTCCAGGATCGCCGCTAACTTGACCAGTTGTTTTTCAGTCAATCCAACAGGCACTACCTTTTGCACCTTAAATACACCTTTGGTAAGCGTACCTGTTTTGTCCATAACAATGGTGTCGATCTTTGTCATTACGTCCAAGAAATTACCTCCCTTAAACAGAATTCCATTTTTTGAAGCAAGACCAATCCCACCAAAGTATCCCAATGGAATGGAAACCACCAGCGCACAAGGGCAACTTATGACCAGGAAAACCAGGGCACGATATAGCCACTGGTTGAAAACATAATCAGCTACAAAAAAATAGGGAACCAAAGCTAATGCTAGGGCTAAGAAAAAAACAATAGGTGTATAAACTTTTGCAAATTTGGAGATAAATAATTGGGTCTGTGATTTGCGTGAGGATGCATCCTGAACCATTTCAAGTATCTTGCTCAACTTACTGTCCTTGAATAGCGCAGTTACCTTGATCTCTGAAACAGTGTTTAGATTGATCATTCCTGCTAGCACCGCTTCACCCTTATATTTACTATCGGGACGGCTTTCACCCGTAAGAGCCGCAGTATTGAAAGAGCCCTTGTCAGAAATAAGTTCACCATCAAGCGCCACCTTTTCTCCAGCCTTTACCTGTATGGTTTCTTCCAGTTCAACTTTGGCAGAGGGAACAACCAGTGTTTTTCCATCCCTGATAACGGTAACCTCATCTGGTCGTATATCTAGCAATGCTTTGATGCTTGCCGTTGCCCTATCTACCGCAGAATCCTGGAACCATTCTCCTATTGAATAGAATACCATTACTGCTACGCCCTCCGAATATTCACCGATATAGAAAGCGCCTAATGTGGCAACGCTCATCAGCACAAACTCATTGAATATGTCTCCGCGTATCGCCTTACGAAAGGCAAGTACAAGTACGTTCCAACCAGCCAAGAGATAGGCTACACCATTAACCGCTAAAGAAACCCATTTTGAAAGTTTGATGCCAAATCCATAGTCTGCAACCAGTACACATATTAATATGAAAAGGCCTACCAGAAGACCTAAATGCGCTCGCCACCCGGCCTGTTCGGGCCCTGCAATCCCATGGTCATGTCCATCATCATCCCCGTGATCTTCTTCGGCATCATTATGTATTGCTTTATCCCGTTGCGGTTTGGATTTAGCATTCTTTACCGGACTTTTTGCTTTACCTTTTTTATTGTTATCGCTATGTTTTTTCATTATAGTATTTGTTAAGGGTTAACCTTCCGAATCCATAAACCAATTTTCTGCTTCCTCAATCGCCTTTTTAATAGCAAGGTTTCTATTGGTTTTGAGCTGATCTTGTCTATCTTTCAAAATCTCCAATGCCTTTGCTCTTACATTAGGCTTCAGGTCTTTTAGTTCAAGGTCGATATCTTCAAATTGATTTTTCATTTTCTTTGCTTACCGATTTAATTTTCTATTTCGCCTTTTTTAATCAAAGGCATTTATACTATTCCTTCATCTATTCTTCTTCACCTCCACCACTAGCCTTAGATTGAAGGTAGAAAGCACCCTTTGTTACAACCCTGGCTTTTGCGGACAGTTCCTCGATTGGAATAACCTGTACATATCCCTGTTCGCTTACCCCGGTCTTTACTTCAGCCCTAATGAAATTGAAGGTTTTAGCATCATCTTTTTTATCATTTTCAGCTACGACAAAGATGTACTGTTTACCTTCTGACCTTACTATGGCATCAACAGGTAGAGCAGACATCAGTTTACTGCCCGTACTAATGAGTGCAGTTACATACATACCTGGTATGAGGTTCTTGTTTTTTGCATTATCAATTACCGCATGGACAATAACACCTTTACTTTCATTTTCGAAAGATTTATTGATGCCGTTAATTCGTCCGCTAATCAATTGATTTTCTTGGTTCGTCAACTGGAAACTTACCTTTTGGCCAACCTTTACAGCCATCAGGTCTTTTTCAAAAACCGTAAGGTCGCAATGGATCTTGGAATTATCTACAACCTCCATGATTGATGTGCCAGGTTGTACAAATGCACCAGTATTTGCTGTAATCTGACCAACCGTTCCATTTATTGGCGATAACACCGGAAATTGGGAGATAATTTTTTCTCCTGCAATACTAGATGGTGGAACACCTAGTTGTCTGAGCTGGCTTTCATAGGCAGTTAATCTTGACTTTTCCGCATTATAGGTTGCCTGTGCAGATTGGAACGATTTTCCCGTTCCCGCATCTGCAGCCTGTAATTGTTTCTGACGCTCGTATTCTGCCTGTACATACACAAAGCTATTTTTGCTTGCCAGATAGTCCTGTTGGATCTTGATCAGGTCTTGGTTATTGATAGTGGCCAGAACCTGTCCTTTCCTAACCTGTTGGCCTTCCAGTACATTGATCCTTGTAATGATACCCCCAGAAAGGATGCTTACATCAGCCTTGTTCTGCGGTGGTACTGCAAGTTGTCCATTCGCCTTAACTACAGCATCAAGGTTCTTCTGCTCGATATTCCCAATAGTTATTCCGACAGTTTCCATTTGTTCGCTTGTAAGTTCAAGCGCATTTGATTCTTCCTTGGTCTCTTCTTTAACGGCTTCATTCTTTTCGGCATTCTTTGGATCACTTGAACATGCGGCAAATGATGCCAATCCTATCAAAGCGATGAAATAAAGTGTTCTTATTTTAATATGATACATAATTAGTTTCCTTTTAGATACTGTAACTGAATAACTGATTGGTTAAGTTGGCTTAGTGCCTCGATGTAGGCAAGTTTGGTCTGAACGGCACCAGATATATGTTGTATATATTCCATATATCCTATTTCTCCCAGGTTGAAGGATACCTGCGCAATCCTCGATTGCTCGTCGGCCAACTTAAGGCCTGAGCTTCTGTAATAATCGACCAGTTTTCTGAAAGTGTTATAATGTTCCAGTTCCTGATTATAGGCCAAGCTGATCTGTGACTGTGTATTTTCAAGATTGGACTTGGCAATCTCGATACCGATTTTCTCGGCATTTACCCTCGAACGGCCTGCACCATTAAAAATCGGGACAGCGACACCAAACTGGATTCCCGCTATGCGGGTGCCTGGCGAATATGTCCGTGTTATATTTGCAGGGTTAAAACCAGAAATAAGCAATTGCTGATTATAGCCCAAGGTGAATTCGGGCAATGATTTCGATCTTTCTACGGCAAGCCTTGCATTTGCTACTTCAATGTTCTGCAGATCGACCCTTGCCTGAGGGTTTGTTGATGGATCGATTGCAATCGTAACTGGTAGGGAAGCGATAAGATTGTCTTCTCCCACTGTCAAAGTTCCAACCATATTCAACAGCTGCCTAAGGGTATATTCGCTATTTTTTAGTTCTGCTTCAGCACTGGTTTTTAGTGCCTGAACTTCCTGGAACTTAGTTGTTGCGCTGAGCAGTTCAAGTTTTGATGTTTCCCCCGCTTTTAGCCTAATTTCTGCCTTCTTTACAAAGTTGTTATAGATACTGTCCTGATACTTGAGCACACGCACCGTTTCCCTGTTCAAAAGATAACTGTACCACGCATTTTTAACGTTTCTGGTTATTTCTGATTCTAAAGACCGATTGGCCCGTTCTGCCAAGATAGTCTGCTGGTTCAACAGCTTGCGGTTGTTCTTATAAAGGCCGGGCCATGCAAGATTCTGGCTTATCCCCAGGGAATTGTCCATGTTGCCACCGCTTGTAGGGTCTTGTGTTAACAATAGCTCCGTCTTTGGGATATCGATGGCAGATTTTTGGAGCGACCGTGACTGTTCTATCGTTAGCCGTGAAGTCTTTAATTGTATATTTTGTTTCAATGCCATTGAAATCGCACTGTCCAAGGTCAAAGGCTCATTCTTCTGGGCTTTTGAGGTAGTTGTAAAGAAGGCCGAAAGCCCAACGATAAGCAATATTGCCACCGGTTTTGGAATGGAAATCTTCAAGCCGTCTTTCTTATGAAATAATAGGTATAAACAAGGAAGTACAAATAAAGTTAGCAGGGTTGCCGTGATCAGTCCGCCAATAACAACGGTTGCCAGTGGCTTCTGAACCTCGGCGCCAGCGCTTGAAGATAATGCCATTGGAAGAAAACCCAGTGAGGCAACAGCGGCAGTCATCAGTACAGGACGTAATCTTGTTTTTGTTCCTTCCAGTACACGCTGGTAAATATCCGTTACTCCTTCATCTCTTAACTGATTGAAGTAGCCGATAAGAACTATCCCATTGAGAACCGCAACACCGAACAGCGCGATAAACCCTACTCCAGCTGATATACTGAATGGCATTCCACGTAGCAACAATGCGGCTATGCCGCCAATGGATGCCAGGGGAACCGCGGTAAAGATAAGCAGGCTGTCTTTTACAGACCTGAAAGTTACGTACAGTAATAACAGGATAAGAATTAGGGCAGCAGGTACGGCGATGGATAACCTGGTCTTTGCGGCCTGTAGGTTCTGGAACTGGCCACCGTAGGTGATGTAATATCCACTGGGCAATTTCAGTTCGTTGTCCAGTTTTTTCTGTATGTCTTGCACCGTGCTTTCTACATCTCTTCCCTTCACGTTGAATCCGACGTAGATTCTTCTGTTCCCGTCTTCCCGTGAAATTTGTGCCGGTGCATCCTTAAAGTCGATTGATGCTACTTGGTTTAAGGGCACCTTATTGCCAGAGGGAAGGGGTATCAATAGGTTTTCGACACCTGAAATATTTTCACGGAGCTCCCTGTTCAATCTAATCACCACATCAAAACGTTTTTCACCTTCAAAAACTACACCAGCTACACTGCCCGCAAATGCGGTCTTTAGTATCATATTTACATCACCGATGTTAAGCCCATATTGGGCCATCTTGTCGCGGTTATAGGCAACCTGTATCTGCGGAAGACCATCTACCTTTTCTATGAAAGGCTCATTAACACCTTCAACCGGGGATATGATCTTGGCAATTTTATTTGCCTGTGCTGCCAGTACCTCAAGGTCATTGCCATAGATTTTAATGGCCACATCTTGCCTTATTCCAGTCATTAGTTCATTGAAACGCATCTGCATGGGCTGGGTGATCTCGACATTCAGTCCTGGGATTATGGATAGTTCTTCTTCCATTTTCTCCATCATTTCCTCCCTTGAGCTGGCAGATGTCCACTGCTCTTTAGGTTTCATCGAAAGCATCATATCGCCCCTTTCCATTGGCATCGGGTCGGTTGGGATTTCCGAGCTGCCGATACGGGTAACCGCCTGTTTGACTTCTGGGAATTTGTTCTTTAGCAGTTTCTCGGCTTTTCCGAATGCGCTTACCACCTCGGTAAGTGATGTTCCCTGTGCCATTGAAATCTCAACGGTCAGATCGCCCTCTTCCAATGTTGGGATAAATTCACCACCCATGTTCGAGAATGCCCATAAAGAGATTGCAAACAACACAACTACCACCGCAACCACAGATTTTTTGACCTTTAAAAGCCTGATCAATGCTCTTTGATATGCCCTTTGCAGATATTCGATCAACTTGTCCGAGAAGTTGTGTTTGTGCGTGGTGTTTTTGGACAGGAATAGTGCGCTCGCCATAGGGACATAGGTAAGCGATAATATGAATGCCCCAATTATTGCGAACACTACCGTCTGCGCCATGGGCTTGAACATTTTTCCTTCAATTCCAACTAAGGCTAACAAAGGAAGATATACGATGAGGATAATGATCTCGCCAAAGGCCGCACTTTTCCTGATCTTTGATGATGCTTCAAAAACGGCCTCATCCATCTGCCTGCGATCAAGTCTTTTTACACCTGGAAAAAGGTTGTTTTCCGTTAGCCGGAAAATAATCGCCTCGACGATAATTACAGCACCGTCCACAATGAGCCCAAAATCTATTGCGCCCAAGCTCATCAGGTTTCCCGAGACATTGAATAACTTCATCATGGAAAAGGCAAAAAGCATCGCAAGGGGAATAACCGATGCCACTACAAGTCCTGCGCGCCAGTTTCCCAATAATAGAACGAGTACCAACACCACAATAAGCGCACCTTCCAACAGGTTCTGCTTAACCGTTCCGATTGCACGGCCTACAAGCTCGGTTCGGTCGATAAACGGTTCGATCACTACTCCTTCTGGCAATGATTTTTGTACTTGGGTCATTCGTTCCTTTACGTTTTCGATAACCTCGCTGAAGTTTTCGCCCTTAAGCATTAAGGTTACACCTGCCACGACTTCGCCCTCGCCATTGCGGGTAACTGCTCCGTACCTTGTTGCGCTTCCAAACTGTACCGTAGCAACGTCCCGGATCAGAATTGGCGTACCTCCAACATTTTTGACAACGATTTTTCGGATGTCTTCAAGGTTTTGGACCTGCCCAAGCCCTCTGATGAAATAGGCATTTTTTTGCTGTTCGATATACGAGCCGCCCGTGTTCTCATTGTTCTTTTCAAGGGATTCGTAGATTTCTGGAATGGTGATCCCCAGGGAATTAAGCTTATCGTTGTCGAGTGCGATTTCATATTGCTTTACAAATCCGCCCCAGCCGCTAACCTCTGCCACACCAACTGTTCCGGCAAGCTGTGTCCTTACCAGCCAATCCTGCAAAGTCCTGAGGTCAGTAGCAGAGTATTTATCTTCATAGCCTTTTTTTGTGTGGATCACATACTGGTATATTTCCCCAAGGCCTGTGGTAATCGGGGCGAGCATTGGCTCTCCCAATCCCGATGGGATAGAATTTTCGGCTTCCTTGAGCTGCGCATTTACCTGCGATCTTGCCCAATAGATGTCTATATCATCTTTAAAGACGATTGTAATTACTGATATGCCAGAACGGGATATGGAACGTTTTTCTATGATCCCTGAAATGTTTGCCATTGAAAGTTCAATGGGAGCTGTAATGAACTGCTCAACTTCCTGGGCACCAAGGCTGGGTGCTTGGGTAATAATTTGAACCTGGTTATTTGTAATATCGGGCTGGGCGTCTATCGGCAAATGATAGGCAGAATAAATACCTAGCAGAACCAATGCGAGTGTTGCCAACCCAATGGTTATTTTGTTCTTGATGGAGAACGAGATTATTTTTTCAAACATGGAAATTTTATTAATACGTAGAGATAACCTAACAGAAAATCTGGAAGGTAACAATTGGAATATTACGTATTAAGCAATTTGGGGAGGCTGATAGATCTCGATAAATTGTTCTGCAATTGCTGGCATTTTGTATTCAACAAAAGTTACAGCGGCTTCCTTAACAACAAAGTTAAGTTCTTGGGATGGGATAAAATGCCTTGAAGCTGAACAGCAGGCGCATGTGCAAAATGGCGTACACGTCTCCTGACTGAAATTTTTATCACCACCACTATCTTTATAAACAATAGAAGTATTTACCGAGTCAGAAGCAAAATCGTCCATGTCACGGCAAGGAGCCATGATAAGTAGGGTCATGTACAAACTGAATATGATAGCCAGATACTTCATTCAATACAAAGATATGAAATATATTTTTTAAATATTTATATTCCTTTTTGACGCTCGGCTTTCCTTTTTTAACATTCTGATAAGACCCACAGGCAGTTGGGCACAGCGTTAAGGCAGGTGTTATAGTTACCCGATTTTCCATATTTACCATAACAGACAAGGGAAGAATTGTATTTGTCGTTGCTCTAAACCGAGAAACAGGCCTTACATTCCGAGGCCTCTGTTGTTATCTTCACCTTTGGACCGTTGAATCCACTCAGATGCATCTTGCTGTTTGTGGATAGATTTTGCTTCCATCGGATCAAAAACCCGTTGTGGGTACATGGTCATCTGTCCCAGTCTCTTTTCAATGGACTTCCAATTGTATGAACTGCCCATCATCTGGATCGGATCATGGAAATCGATATCCTTGTGATAGTCCAATGCTTTTATCAGCATGGCAGGATTACGGTTTCCATACTTTTCACAAAAGGCATCTACCATCGTAGAAAGGCTCATTGAGGAGGAAAGGTAAGCTACATCGATAAAATCCTTCAACCTAGTGCCATTTCCCGAAATGGAATTCAGTTTCATTGCCGCGATATCTTCCGGCGAGGCCATCCGAACGCCCTCTTCTAACATTAGTTCTCGGACTAGGGGATAATTGTGGGTAATCAGGTCGACCTGCACACCATCTATGCTCCCTTTGAGCGTATTTCTGGATTGGAAATTCAGTTGGAACGGGTACTTGGTTTCGATCTCCATCAACAGCTGCTCGGCGTCAAAGGATTTTTGCGAAAAAAGGTCGATGTCGATACTAATCCTATGGCCGATCTGTAAAGCCAGCGCAGTTCCCCCGACCAAAAAGAAATCCTCTAGCAAAGGATCCTTCATTAAGGTTTTTAGGAGTTCCAGTGTTGCTTCACTGACTGTTTCTTTTCGTAGCATTTCATTTCATTTAAGGGAAGGCCAAATTGATGGCTGACAAAATACATGTCCTTGTCGTTGAGATAGGCAATTTTTTTGATTGCTTCCCTAACGCCATCTACTCCATAGAAGTTTAGGATAAAATACCAATCGTCCGGCCAGCCGCGTTCGACCACCCGTTGTACCACGGTAGATTTCATTGCAGATAGATCGACCTTTTCAAGGTCGTACTCCCACAACAGCTTCATATCGAGCTTGGCATCTGGAAATTGTTTATAGTTATCGAAATACATAAATCGCTATGATCAAAAATACGCATTTTTATCGAAAAATACAACAAAAACTAGGCCGAAGCACTTAGGGCGGCATTACTGAGGCCAACGACCGGACTCCTTCAAGTATTTATTCCCGGGCACATTGCGGCATGCAAAACGTAGTTCTTGCCAAACTCTTCTAGGGTTTAACCCTACCGGATTTCTTGACTTTCTTTTTTTCTGCAATAGACTCTCTCAGCAGCGAATCCGCTCTTACCATTACCGCATCATGGTGCTGGAGATAGACCTCTTCCACCTGATTGGAAAGCTTGGGGTAGAATGCCCGTACGACCTTGAATTTTTCGGCATCTTGGTGCAATTGATGGTTCCTGATGCCTAGGGCGGTTGCTACGCCTACGGTGGCAGTGACGACCATAAAAACAGACATCACCCACCATAACCTGGACCTTGATCTTAGGTCCAAATGGTGGTGGTGTCTAACTTCGGATTTTTGCCTGCTAGTGTCAAGCTTCTTTCCAACCTCAGCAATGGAACTGGCTAGTTCTGGCCACCTAGCCTTTTGCTCGGCCCTTTCCAATAGCCCGATAATAGACTGCATTTCATTCCGATAATCTTTCGGTTCGTTCTCCGCAAGGCTTCCCACAACGATCTCTACATTCCGAAACCTTCCAATCAGTACCTCTAAGACCTGTTCGAGGGAATCGAGTTTTTCTTCAATTTTGTCCATATGTTGTTATGTTTACCTTCCCAGTCCATAATCTTGGGAGTGTTCATGTTTTTTCTTTTTCTTATGTTGTGCTAGGCTATCCGATTGGTCTTCATTGTAATTTTTTTCAAGCAGAATGTCCAGCACGTTTTTGGCATCAGCTGTGCTTTGGAGTGCTGCACCATTTTGCCTGCTGTATTGCGCAGACATTTCCGGTTTCCTATCGATATTTTGGCCAAGGTTCTTCTCGAGCTGTCTGGCGATCGAACAGTAGCTCATTGACCGATCTATTTGGGAGCCTTTGAACGAAGCGTTTCCATATTTGAAGGAAACCCCTTGGACAATATCCGAGCCGGACTTATATTTATATTCGACAGCAATTCCTGATTTTTTTAGTCTTTTCTCCAACTCGGGGAAACTATTCGAGAGTGGTATGTTTTTCTTCAGCACATCATGGATCAGATACTTCACCTTATCACCGCCTTTCAGCCTTTGGCGGTTTACCTCCGCCTTTCCCTGGGCCATGTGCATATTATACTTTAGGGTCATCATTTTGCAAACCTCGGTGTTCCTCCATTTAAGAAACTGATCGGAAATCGTCCTACCATCGTTGTCTACCCTGTTGTAAATGACATGTAGGTGAGGGTGTTTTGCATCATGGTGCCTGACAAACAATACCTGGGTATTTTTGATCTTCATCCTTTCAAGGTATTCTCTTGCCATTTCCAGCATACGCTGTGAATTCAGCATGTCTTTATCATTTATGCTCCAGTTCAGGGTAATGTGCCCAACTGCCTGACCGAGCCCTGGCCTTAGCCTACGTTGAAGGTTGAAATCTGCCGTTGCCAACTTAGCATCCTCGGACCTTACTCCATCGCCAAATACCAGTTCTGCATCCTGCTTTTCCACCACGTACCTCACGCAGCCACCAAAACTCTTTCCACTTGTTATCTTACCGATCATCTTTTCCTAAATTTTTAATGGTGATCGTGATCAGCTCGATCAGCTCCCTGCATTTTCGCTGAACCACGATCAGGCCCTGGGAATGCGCAAGCTTTGCAAGCTGATTGAGATTGTTGGCCATTCCCGACAGCATCCTCAAGTTTTTCATTTCCTCAGGAGAAATAGAAGGAGCAACCTTTGCCCTAATTGCAGCCCTTCTTATCCACTCGCTGATGTTCATTCTCGCTTTCGATGCTTTATCCTCTATCCTGAAATGCTCACCGGCGGTAAGCCTCACCCTGACATTCTTTTCTCTTTTGACCTTCTTAAGGGGCCTTCCCCCCTTAGCTCTTTTATCGACATCTTCCTTTTGCATATGTTTTCACTTAGTAAGTGGCCCCTTTTTGCGACCATCGGGAGCGAAAAGCAAGTTTTAGTCCAGCGAAGCGGACGGGTTTTTGTGAAACAAAAACACAAACTTGCTCCCTACCAGTTGCAAAAAAGCAGGCGCACCATCAAATCACGTTGTCAACATTCTATGATCTTCAATTTCCAAATCTCATCCTTCCAGAAACCAAGTTATCTTCTCCTTAATTTCCGTTTGAACTCGAACTCTAACGCTTTATCAGCGGCCTCGGATTCGGTGAGACGTTTGTGGGAGAGTAGCCATTGCAGGATGGTCTTCTTTGAAAACCTTACTCCACCGTTCGGCAGGGAAAGGTAGGGCAGTTGTCCGGCAGATTTTAGCTGATATAGGGTTTGGCGGGAATAGCCGGTGATCCGCTCGGCGACTTCATAACCTCCGATTTCGTCCTCCTCCGCAAGCTGCCTATTAGGAACTATCGGAGACTGGTGTTGCTGTAGAATTTCCACAAGATCTGAAACTTTCAGATCGATTAACCGTGTGTCCTGATTTATCTTCATTTGTTCTTCAATTAAGTAAGGACACAAAAAAATAGATAAATATAGCTCAATACGAACGTTTGATGGCTATCGTATAACCTTCTGTTAATCGGCCAAAGGTCAGCTTTCTTAACTTGTGAATATAGGCTGGAAGCTATTTTGACTTGTACACCTCTACGTATTCGGAGGGTGTACTTTTATAACGCTGGCCCTCAAGGAAGACAAGCGTTTTCAGGTCATCAAGGTTAAAGACATCCCTTAAAAGTTCGCGGTATCTGTGCCGCAGGATTTCTTGGGAAAGTACGCCTTGATCCTCGATGCAGTATTTTAAAAATCCCGCAAGGGATTTGCTAAGGGCATTGGCGTGGATAACGCACTTGACCTCCAGCTTCTGCTGATCATTCTTGCTTAAAAGTTCACCATTTCTACTCTTGGCATTCACCTGCTTTATAAATTCCGAAAAGGCCGCTATCTTTTCATCAATACTTTTGCCCTGCAACCAAAAATCATAAAAGGTCTTGTTCAAAGAAGTTTCAACGGGAACGGTCTCTTCCCTGAAAAGCCTTTTTCTCCAATCCTTTTTCAAGAAAAGATGGAAGGTTTCATCAATGTTCCGCTTTACAATGGGAGGATACACTTTAGGAATCAGGAAATAGCCGCTGGCTGCTGCAATGATCGCACCCAATATGCTGATGGTAGACTTCAATAGATCACCTGCGCCTATCCCACCCAATAGAAAGAATATTGCAACGAAAATAAAGCCAAAGGCAACCAGTAGCATGAGCAGATAATGGAAGATACAGGCCTGGATATAAAACCACCTCAATTTAACAGCTTCCACTTCGGTCAATCCGTCGAAAGTAGAGCGGATCTGCACCATACGATCTTCTATGGGCAGGCCTAAATATTTTCCACCAAATTCATTCAGCCAATTTGTCAAGCTCACCGATAGCAGAACTTGGATGGGGATCACCCAGACCCCTATTGCAACCAGGCCGATCACAATCGGCAACCTTGCTGCCTGAAACTGCAGGAATACGCCACAGCATACCATAACAAAGACCAGTTCAAATAGTACTCTTTTCATCTAACAAGCTTGGAAATTTCAACATCTCAGATTTTCTTTTCTCATCTACGATCTTAGCGTAGATCTGGGTCATCTCAATCTTCGAGTGCCCGAGCAGCTTCTGCATCGTGTAAACATCTATACCAAAAGTTAAGCCAATTGTCGCGAATGTATGTCGGGCGGCGTGGAAATGTAAACTTTTTTTGATGCCCGCCTCAAGCCCCCAGAACTTAAGGTAGACGTTTACTACCTGACTTGACGGCAGCCCCCAAAAGACCTTATTGTTCTTGGGGTGAATGGTAATATTCTCGATTACCGACTGTGCATCGGCAAGCAACGGCACCCTAACAATTTTTTGCGTAGTTTTTGCAGGCCGAAATACCAGATGGTCTTCCTGAATCTCTTCATAGGTTAACTTCTTCACGTCAGAAAAACGCAGGCCAGTAAAACATGAAAAAAGAAAGGCCTGCCTGATTTGGCTGTTTCCTTTTTTGGGAACGCAACTTGCTAGCGCACGCACCTCTTCAATGGTGAGCGTGGTGATTTCTGTTTCAGCAAGCCCTACGATCTTGAAAGAGGGAAAGGGTGAAACCTGCACGATCCCCTTGACCACAAGCTTATTAAAATATTGGCGAAATGTGGTCATATAGGAACTGGCCGTGTTCTGGCTCACCACGCTTAACAGATAGTCTTGGAAAAGGGTCAAAAACTCTTCGTCTACGTCTTGGAAATATATCTTTTCTCCATCGGTATATTTTTCGAGCTGGATGGTCACACATTCCAGGCGATAGTAGTGCTTTTTGGCAAGGCAAGTCCTGAAATAATCAATAAGGTTATAATTAATCTTCGCAGTCTGCTGATAACCGTTTTCAGAAAAGCTCATCTTATCTTCCCGATTGTTGCGGATAGCCTTGATCACTTTCATCTTGTCCTTGTCTACTTCCGCAATCCTTGTGCTCGGATCGGAATAGTCTTTGGAAACATAAATCTTGAGAAACTCATAATTGCGCTTACCTTTGTCCTGTCCGGCGTTTGAATACACATCTAGGTAAGCACTGTATTTATCGCCCTTAAGTTTCTTATATCTCACTTTGATCATAGTGCACAGATTTAGGAAAAACAAATCTTGTTACTTTTGTTACTCAAAAAACACAGCGAGTAACACATCAGTAACAAAAGTAACATAAATTGAGAAAAAATGCAAGAGATAAAAAAAGAAATAACTTCCATTAAATGCTGAATATGAACAGAATAGCCTTAAATTTCTATATGGGTTTTTACACACTTAACCATAGTTCATAGCATGGCAGGCATTTACATCCATATCCCCTTCTGCAAAAAAGCATGTACTTATTGCGATTTTCACTTTACAACTTCATTTAAATATGCCGATGAAATGGTTGATGCCATTTGCAAAGAGATTAAACTAAAACAGCATAGAATTACCGACCAAGTGAGTAGCATTTATTTTGGGGGTGGCACCCCTTCTGTGCTTTCATCAGCTTCGCTCGAAAAAATATTTAATACCCTAGTCGACTGTTTTTCTATCTCAGCCGATGCTGAAATTACCATAGAAACAAACCCAGACGACCTTGATGCTAAAAAAATAGCCGAGCTTAGGAAACTACCAATAAATAGATTTAGCATTGGTATACAATCTTTTTTTGAACAAGATTTGGTATGGATGAACCGTGCTCACAACGCTCAAGAAGCACAAACATGTATTAAAAGAAGTCAGGATGCTGGTTTTGAAAATCTAAGCATTGATTTAATTTATGGCTATCCTTTACTAACGGATGAAAAATGGTTTTCGAATATCCAAACAGCAATAGATTTACAAACGCCACATATTTCGGCCTATTCATTAACTGTAGAGGCAAAAACAGCTTTAGCAAATGCTATAGAAAAAGGCAAACAAACAGGACTGAGTGACGAGCAAAGTGCCTCTCAATTTTTAATATTGACTGATAAATTAACTACCGCAGGGTTTGAGCACTACGAAATTTCTAATTATGCCTTGCCAGGAAAATATGCCATACACAATACTAATTACTGGAAAGGTATAACTTATTTGGGCATTGGTCCTTCAGCTCATGGTTTTGATGGGCACAACCGATACATTAATGTTGCAAATAATGCCAAATATTTAAGCTTATTGGCAGATAATAAATTAGCAGAAACTGTTGAAGAGCTTAGCCAAACAGATCGTTTTAATGAGTACATCATGACTTCTTTACGTACAATGTGGGGATTAGATTTACAAAAAATCACATCAGATTTTGGCAAATTGTTTGAGTTAGAAACACGAAGGCAAATGAAGCCATTTATAGAAAGAGGGCAAATAACTTTAGACGGAAACATCATTAAATTAACTACTAATGGTAAATTATTTGCCGATGGTATAGCTGCTGAATTATTTGTAGACGATGATTTAAACCAAAAGTAATGAGAGATAAAATTATTTGGATTACTGGCGCCTCATCTGGCATTGGCGAAGCTCTAGTTTATGCTTATGATCAATTAGGTTCGAAGTTAATTATCTCTTCAAGAAAAAGCGAAGAACTGGATAGAGTAAAAGCCAATTGCAAGAACCAATCAAATATCCATATTCTAATTTTAGATTTAGAAAATCATCAATCTTTATCCAGCAAAGCTGAGGAAGCACAAAAAATTTATGGAAGAATAGACATCTTAATAAATAGTGGAGGCATTAGCCAACGGAGTTTAGCTTTGGAAACTGATTTAGCTACCGAGCAGCGTTTCATCAACATTAACTTTTGGGGAACTGTTATTTTAAGCAAAGCTGTTTTACCACAAATGTTAACGCAAAATAGTGGTAGCATAGTCGCTATAAGTAGTTTAGTTGGCAAATTCGGCACACATTATCGCTCATCATATGCTGCCTCCAAACACGCCCTGCATGGTTATTTCGATTCACTTCGCATAGAGCTCAATAATCCAAACATTCATATCATGCTGGCCTGCCCAGGTTTTATAAAAACGCAAGTTACCATTAACGCTTTAACAGCAAATGGCAAAGCCCAAGGCACTATGGATGATGCACAAGAAAACGGAATGCCAGCAGAAGTTTTTGCAAAGAAACTAATCAAAGCTATCAACAATAAAAAAGAAGAAGTTAACATTGGCGGCAAAGAAGTTTATGGTGTTTTAATCAAAAGATTTTTTCCTAAATTATTCTCGAAGATGATTAAAAAGGCCAAAGTGGTCTAACACATTATCTCATAATTTATTGGTAATTAATTTATTACAAATAAATTTCAATTCTCTAAATCCAGCCTTATTCAATCTGCGTATCTGCTTTCATAAAACTCAAAAAATTATGAAAAAAATATTATTCTCAGCAATTGCCGTAGTAGCTATGGCATTCTCAAGCAATGTTTACGCTCAAAAAAATCCGATGGTTGGTGGTGCAGCAATGTATGCCGATAAAGACATTGTAGATAATGCAGTAAACTCAAAAGATCACACCACTTTAGTTGCAGCAGTAAAAGCAGCTGGTTTAGTAGAAACTTTAAAATCTGCTGGTCCGTTTACAGTTTTTGCACCAACTAACGATGCTTTTGCAAAATTACCAGCTGGTACTGTAGAAACTTTAGTTAAACCAGAAAACAAAGCAACATTAACTACCATTTTAACTTACCATGTTGTTGCTGGTAAATTAGGTTCGAAAGAAGTAGCCGCAGCAATTAAAGCTGGTGGTGGCAAAGCAGAGTTAGCTACTGTACAAGGTGGTAAATTATGGATTTACATGGAAGGTAAAAACGTAATGATTAAAGATGAAAAAGGTGGAACAGCTAAAGTTACAATTGCAGACGTTTTTCAAAGCAATGGCGTAATTCATGTAATTGACACTGTATTAATGCCAAAGTAAGAGGTCAATCATCCAAATTGATTAATTTAAAAGAGCGTTCTGAATTTTCGGGACGCTTTTTTGCTTAACATCAAATTATCATAACCATAACATTTATGAGATAAATCATATTTTTTTCGAATTTTAATTTACACTTTTGTATAGGTGAACTATTTTTTCGCCCAAAAATTTACTTTATCGCACATTATGAGCTTTATTTTAAAACCTGTTGACACCGTAGAGACGATTAGTCCAGAAGATTTTAAGAAAAATTACCTTGACCCTAGAAAACCATTAATTATTAAAGGATTAACTAAAGATTGGCCAGCCAGAGAAAAATGGACAACCGATTATTTAAAACAAATTGGTGGTGATATTGAGGTTAATTTGGTAGATAATTCAAAAGCAGACCCTACAAAGCCAATCAATGCATCAATAGCAAGCATGAAATTTGGCGATTATTTAGATTTGATTAAAAGAGAACCCACCGAACTACGTATTTTCTTTTTTAACTTATTTAAGCATGTTCCGAGTTTAATTAACGACATTAAAATCCCTAAAGATTTAATGGGTGGTTTTATAGAAAGTATGCCAGCAATGTTTTTTGGCGGCTCAAATTCTGTTACCTTTTTACATTACGACATAGATTTACCACATCTTTTCCATACCCATTTTGGCGGCAGAAAACACATTGTTTTATTCGACAATAAATGGAAAGAACGTTTATACTGTTTACCAAATGCAACTTATGCTTTAGAAGATTACGATGTTGCAAATCCAGATTTCGAAAAATTTCCAGCATTAAAAGGCGTAGAAGGTTACGAAGTTTTCTTAGAACATGGTGATACTTTATTTATGCCTACCGGAATGTGGCATTGGATGAAATATGTTGATGGCTCATTTTCATTAAGCTTAAGAGCTTGGGATGCATCTCTTTCTAGAAAAGCAGCGAGTGTTTTTAACTTGGCAGTTAAAGGCGGCGTAGATAGTGTGATTAAAATGATTTTCAAAAAATCTTATTCAGATTGGCGTGAGAAAAAGGCAGTTCAAATTGCAGAGAAAGCTTTAAGAAAAGGGTTACCAAGGTAATATTAATCACAAAAGTCCCCATTAGGGGATTTAGGGGTTTAGAAAATGAAATACAGCGGGGCATCGGAAACGACAGCCCCGCTTTTTGTTACAAGGTTTACCAAGTCCCCTTCAGGGGATTTAGGCGTAAAACCTTTTCACGGCAATCGGGTTTAAATAACTTTGGTTTTTGCTACTATTTAAGTCAAATCCCCCTCAAAGTTCAATAATTTCAAATTCTTATTTAAATTAGCCAAAATGGAACCCATCATACTTACCGAAAAACAAAAAATGCTAGCTGGCAAAGCTTACCAAGCCGGCGATGCAGAATTAGCTAAAGAGCGGTTAAAAGCCAGAGAAATTGTTTATGAGTTTAATAGTTTAGCACCAAAATTTATTAAACAACGTAAAGAGTTATTAAAAAGACTATTTGGCAAAACTGAGCGAATGTTTTACGTTGAGCCGCCCTTTCGTTGCGATTACGGCTACAACATAGAAATTGGAGATAACTTTTACGCCAACTTTAATCTTGTAATTTTAGATTGCGCAAAAGTGAGCATCGGCAATAATGTTTTTATTGCACCAAATGTTGCCATTTACACAGCTGGGCACCCAATACATGCACACCTTCGCGATCAAGAGTACGAATGGGCACAAGAAATTACCATTGGCAATAGCGTTTGGATTGGTGGTAATGTAGTTATTAACCCAGGTGTAAAAATCGGTTCTAATGTAGTAATCGGTTCTGGAAGCGTAGTTACAAGAGATATTCCTGACAATGTTTTTGCAGCTGGCAATCCTTGTAGGGTAATCCGCCAATTAACAGATGCCGATAAAGATTACTACTACAAGGATTTTAAGCTAGGTGAATAGCTTTTAGACTTAAGACTTACGAAGTTTAATTTATTTCATTTATGAAGTTGATAACTTGTTGTTTATAACTTCGTAAGTCTGGTAATGAAAACAATGAGGGGAAATAATGCTTCAAAAGAACTACTGACTTTGTTATATAAACCTTCAGCCACGGCGGACAAGTATTGAAGCGAACACGGAAGGGTAACCCTCGAGGTTACCATGTAATAAAGCGGAAAGAAGGACTGCAAATCCCAAAACGAACTGACATTGTTTTTCTAAAAATTTAACCTATATTCAAAAATGGTTAATACAAACAAACAGCAGATTAAAACTGGACTTTATGCAGCAGTAGTTGTTTTTTTGGCATACACCATGATTTTCGGTTTCAGGAAATCTTTTACCGTAGCCACTTTTGATGGTTTAACCATTGCTGGTTACAGTTACAAAACGGTTTTGGTAATTAGTCAGATGTTGGGCTATTTATTGGCCAAATTTTACGGCATCAAATTCATTTCAGAATTAAAACGGACTGGAAGAGGGAAAATTATTATCATTTTAACCGCAATTGCGTGGTTAAGCTGGTTGTTTTTTGCTATCGTTCCGTTACCCTACAATATCGTTTTTTTGTTTATCAACGGTTTCCCTTTGGGTATGCTTTGGGGTGTAGTTTTTTCTTACGTAGAAGGCCGTAAAAGCACCGATTTTATTGGCGCAGCCTTGGCTGTTAGTTTCATTTTTGCTTCGGGCTTTGTAAAATCTGTTGGCGCTTGGCTAATGGTTACTTTTGGTATTACAGAGTTTTGGGTGCCATTTTACACAGGCTTAGTTTTTTCGTTGCCATTAATTTTATTTATCTATTTAATGGAGAAAATTCCGGCTCCAACTGCTGATGATATAAAATTTAGAGCAGAACGTGTGCCTATGACAAAAACAGACCGCCAAAAATTTATTAAAGATTTTTTAGGTGGATTAATTGCCTGCGTACTCATTTATTGCTTTGCAACCATTTTTAGAGATATCAGAGATAATTTTGGCGCAGAAATGTGGAAAGAGATGGGCTACATAAATCAGCCTGCAATTTTTGCAAAAACAGAAACGCCAATTACCATTATTGTATTGATATTAATTGGTAGCATGGTTTTAATTAAAAATAACTTTACAGCCTTAAAAACTGCCCACTATTTTATTTTTATTGGTTTTATTTTGGCAGGAGCTTCTACCCTTTTGTTTAAATCAAATTCATTAAGTCCAATATGGTGGATGACACTAGTTGGCTTAGGTCTATACATGGTTTACATTCCTTTTAATGCGGTATTTTTTGATCGCTTGATCTCTACTTTTAAATACGCTAGTAATGTGGGATTTTTAATTTACATCGCAGATTCTTTTGGTTACGTTGGCAGCATAGGTGTGTTATTAAGCAAAGAGATTTTTAAAATTCAGTTGAATTGGGTTACATTTTTTTCGAATAGTGTGATGATTTTGTCAGTTATTGGAGGATTTTTAACCATATTTTCATTAATTTATTTTAGCAAGAAATATAAATTGATGGTACTAAATCAAAAATAACATGCAAAAAACAGTAGTTTCAATTGGCGAAATTTTATGGGATGTTTTTCCTGAAGGAAAAAAAGCAGGGGGATCCTCTATGAATGTTGCCTTAAATTTGCACAAACAAGGAATAAATAGTCAATTTATTAGTGCCATTGGCGATGATGTAAACGGAAAAGAACTGATTGAGTTTTTGGCATCCAACAATTTTCCAACTAATTTAATTCAAGTTTCGGCATTGCCAACAAGTACGGTACAAGTTAAACTTGATGAACAACAACAAGCCACTTACACCATTGTTGAACCTGTTGCTTGGGATGCGATTGAAATTTCTGAAGAAGCAATTACTGCTGTAAAGAATGCCGATGCTTTTGTGTACTGCTCATTAACTTGCAGAAACGAAAAAAGCAAAAACACCATTCTAAATCTCATCAGCTATGCTAAACTTAAAGTATTTGATATAAATTTACGTGAACCATTTTATACCATAGCAACTTTAAAACAACTATTAGCCGCTGCCGATATTTTAAAAGTGAACGAGCATGAGTTGGCGTATTTAAAGAATGAATTAAATTTATCTGGCAATACCGATGAGCAGCTTTTGAAGCAACTAAGTTTGCTATTTAGTATTCAAATTATCTGTTTAACGGTTGGCGAAAAAGGCGCTTATGTTTTACATGATGATTTTTTCCATCATCATAAAGGTTACGTTATAAAAGTAGCGGATACTGTTGGTGCTGGCGATTCTTTCTTAGCCACATTTGTAGCTAGTTATTTAAAAGGTTATCCAATGGATACAATTTTAGATAGAGCTTGCAAAGTTGGTGCTTTCGTGGCTTCGCAAATTGGCGCTAACCCAGCTTACGGAGATGAGGTTTTTAATTAGAAATTTTTACACCTATTTTTCTTAACTTAGTATAAATTTCATCTTTTATATAAACCACGAAATCATATAATTTCTGCTTAAAATATTTTTATTTCTGAATGGCTACAAAAGATTACATATTACAAACCCTTAAGACTAAGAAAGCCGAATTCTCTAAACTTGGCGTTAAAGGAATTGGCCTTTTTGGTTCTTATGTTCGAAATGAGCAGAAGAAAGATAGTGATATTGATATTTTAATCGATTTTGAACCAAATCAAGAAAATTTCGACAATTACATGTCGATTTACGATATACTAGAAAAGCTATTTGCAAACCAACGTGTTGAAATTATTACCAAGAATGGATTAAGCCCATATATTGGACCTAAAATTTTAAACGAAGTGCAATATGTCTAAAGATGCCATAGAATATTTAAGGCATATTAGAGATGAAAGTTCCTACATTATCTCTGTAATCACAACTGATTTTACCAAAGAAAAGTTTATTGAGGATGAAACCCTAAAACGTGCAGTAGTTAGAAGTTTGGAAATTATTGGAGAGGCCACTAAAAAAATACCTGCCGACTTTAAAATAAAATGGAACTCAATTACTTGGAAAAACATGGCTGGCATGAGAGATAGACTCATTCATGATTATATGGGAGTAAATTATGCGATAGTCTGGGATGTGGTAAAAAACAAAATTCCAGAGCTACATCAGCAAATTATAAATGTAATTGAAAAGGAAAATTGAGCCATTCTTGTGGCAATTTATACTTTAAAATTTGCACCCTCAATTCCCTTTAGTCTTTCAGCTTTTACCTTTCAGCTTAAAAATGACACCCCGCTTAAAATACTGATGCGCCAAACTTTTATCTTCGATAATTCGTTTATACAGGCACATGAGAGGTTTCGAGTTTTCTAAATTTTTACCCAACGATTTACCCAAAGGTGGTTTCGATGAATTGCTAAAGCTTTTTACCGAATTGCTAAATTATACCGCTGGCGATGCTGGCGAAACTTTAGCTTGGATGAACGAACTGGACAAACAATATAAATTTACCAATAACGAATATGGGATGGGTGATTTTATTGACGACTTGAAGGAAAAAGGCTATCTGAAAGAAGAAAATGGTGAGCAAAAAATCACTGCAAAAACTGAGCAAACCATTCGTAAATCTGCTTTAGAAGAAATTTTCGGCAAACTTAAAAAAGTTGGAAAAGGAAACCACAACAGTAATATTTCTGGCATTGGCGAGGAAAAGAATGCTGATCGTAGAGAATATTCTTTTGGCGATAGTCTGGACCAGATTGACATGACTGCCTCTATTCAAAATGCGCAAATTAACCATGGGATTGGAGATTTCACCTTAACCGACCGGGATTTAGAAGTAGAAGAGAAAGACTACAAAACCTTAACTTCAACAGTGTTAATGATAGATATTTCTCATTCTATGATTTTATACGGTGAGGATAGAATTACACCAGCCAAAAAAACAGCAATGGCTTTAGCAGAGCTGATTAAAACCAAATACCCAAAAGACACTTTAGATATTGTGGTTTTTGGTAATGATGCTTGGCCAATAACCATAAAGGATTTGCCTTATTTACAAGTTGGCCCTTACCATACCAATACTTTAGCAGGTTTGGAGTTAGCAACGGATTTATTGCGAAGAAGAAAAACGCATAACAAGCAAATTTTTATGATTACCGATGGCAAGCCAACATGCTTAAAAGAAAACGGAAGGTACTATAAAAACAGCATGGGTTTAGATAGGAAAGTAATTGGTAAAACACTGAACATGGCCGCACAATGTAAACGCTTAAATATTCCCATTACTACCTTCATGATTGCTCAAGACCCTTATTTACAACAATTTGTTCGTCAATTTACACAAGTTAACGGAGGTAGGGCATTTTACAGTTCGCTAACTGGCTTAGGAGAATACATTTTTGAAGATTACATTAAAAATAGAAGAAAAACGATAAGATAAATAATAGAATGAAAGAATTATAGAATGAGAGAATTAGGCGACAGTGCAAATTCAATCATTCAAAACTCAATCCTTCAATAATTATATAAAATGCAAGCAAAAACATTAGGCGAATTAAAAGCCAGCAACTATACCTCATTAAGCGTTAAAGACGAATTAAGAAAAAATTTAATCGCTCAATTAAAAGCTAAAGAAGAAGGTTTTGAGGGAATTTTAGGTTATGAAGAAACCGTAATTCCAGAACTACAGACTGCGATTTTATCGCGTCACAACATCTTATTATTAGGTTTACGTGGACAAGCAAAAACAAGGATTGCTCGTTTATTGGTTAATCTTTTGGATGAATATATCCCATACATTGCAGGAAGTGAGATCTTTGACGACCCATTAAATCCAATCTCTTGGTTTGCCAAAAATGAAATTGCAACCAAAGGTGATGACACGCCTATTTTATGGCAACACCGCAGCGAGCGCTATACAGAGAAACTAGCTACACCAGATGTTACTGTTGCCGATTTAATTGGCGATGTTGACCCAATTAAAGCTGCTACTTTAAAACTAACCTACAATGATGAACGTGTAATCCACTTTGGCTTGATACCAAGAGCGCACCGTAGCATTTTTGTAATTAACGAATTACCCGATTTACAAGCTCGTATTCAAGTGGCTTTGTTTAACATGCTGCAAGAAAAAGATATCCAAATACGCGGGTTTAAATTGCGTTTGCCTTTAGATATTCAATTTGTTTTTACGGCCAACCCAGAAGATTATACCAATCGTGGTAGCATAGTAACGCCATTAAAAGACAGAATTGAAAGTCAGATTTTAACGCATTACCCAAAAACTATTGAAATCTCACGAAAAATTACTTTCCAAGAAGCTAAACTTACCGAAGAGCAACGTACGCTTATTGAAGCTGATGGTTTAGTAAAAGATTTAGTAGAGCAAATTGCTTTCGAAGCCCGTAAAAGTGAGTTTATCGATCAAAAATCTGGCGTTTCCGCACGTTTAACCATCTCTGCCTACGAAAATTTAATAAGTAACGCAGAGCGAAGAATGTTAATTAACAATGAGAAATCTACTTTTGTTCGTTTAGCAGATTTAAGTGGGATAATTCCGGCAGTAACTGGTAAAATAGAATTGGTTTATGAAGGCGAATTAGAAGGACCAGCCAAAGTTGCACATACTTTAATTGGCAAAGCGATTAAAAGTTTGTTCGCTCGCTATTTCCCTGATCCAGAGCGTGCGAAGAAAAGCAAGACTGCTAATCCTTATACCAAAATAACCGAATGGTTTACCGAAGGAAATACCATTGCCGTGGCAGACGACCAAAATTTAGCCAAATACACCAAAGAATTAAAAGCGGTGGATGGCTTGTATGATTTAGTAAAGAAATTTCACCCTAAATTAAGTGAGAACCAAACTTTGTTGTTAATGGAATTTGTATTACATGGCTTGGCAGAATATTCTCAGGTTAGTAAAAACTACATTAATGGTGGTTTCGGCTTTGCAGACATGTTTGATAGTTTGTTTAACGTAGATTTGGATGATGAGGACGATGAAGATTTTAGGTAAAAGGTTTAATATTGCTTTGACAACTTTCTTTTTATTTGGATAGAAAGTTGTCAAAGCTAAATTCTAAAATGAAGATTTTAGGTAAGTTGTAACTTTCTCAGACTTTTTAATCTAAAACAGTAAAACTTTATAATGTCTCAGTTCATTACGTTATCTATCATAACTTTAATTTTATTAGCCTTCGATTTTTATTGCTATAAGGCAATTCTATCTGTTTTTAAAAATTGGAAACCAAATACCAAAAAATGGTTTAAAATTGCTTATTGGGGTTACACTATTTTATTAATTATTGGAGTTTTTTGCTCCGTATATTTTAAAACGGTATTATTTCTATCGTTAAAATCTATCATTTTAGTAGCTTTCTTTTTAACCTTGGTTTGCAAATTTATGTTGCTTCCATTTTTGCTGGTTGATGATTTAAGAAGGGTTTTTATTAAACTAAGCAGACTTAAAAATAAAAAAACAACAGAACCAGTTAAAGAGGTTGTTGCTGGGGAACCAATTAGTCGTTCGGAGTTTTTAATTAAAGCTGGTTTGGTAGCAGCTGCCGTGCCTTTAACTTCTTTAAGTTGGGGCATTATTTCTGGCGCTTATGATTATCAAGTGAGAAAAGTAAAATTGGTGTTGCCCAACCTACCAAAAGCTTTTGATGGCATTACCATGGCGCAAATAACTGATGTACATTCTGGTAGTTTTTATAACAAGACGGCCGTAAAAGGTGGTGTTGAAATGTTGATGGCAGAGAAACCAGATTTCGTGTTTTTTACAGGCGATTTAGTAAACAACCTAACCAACGAAATGAGAGAATATCAAGATATTTTCTCGCAGGTAAAAGCACCATTAGGCGTTTATTCTACGCTAGGAAACCATGACTATGGCGATTATCATTTTGGAAGAGAAAGCACACCTGCAAAAGTTAAAAATTTACAAGACATGGTAACCACTCATAAAAACATGGGTTGGAACTTGTTAATGAACGAAAACAAACGTTTAAAAGTTGATGGAGAAGAAATTGGAGTTTTAGGAATAGAAAACTGGGGCATGGGCCGATTTCCGAAATACGGAAAAATGGAATTGGCTCACCAAAACACTGAAGACTTGCCAGTAAAACTTTTACTATCTCATGATCCATCGCATTGGCGTGGCGAAGTTTTAGAAAAATATAAAGATATTGATGCTATGTTTAGCGGCCACACCCACGGGATGCAGTTTGGTGTTAAATTAAAAGAATTTAAATGGAGCCCAGTTCAATACCTATATAAAGAATGGGCGGGATTGTATCAAGAACAAAACCAACAATTATATGTTAATGTTGGATATGGATTTTTAGGTTATCCTGGTAGAGTTGGTATGTTGCCAGAAATAACGATATTTACATTAAGCAAAGCTTAGATTAATTTTGAATGAAAGAAGGATGGAATGAAAGAATGCCATGCGATATTCAATCATTCAAAATCCTATCATTCTGTCACTTCAACTTAAAATGTTTAAAAAGGTATTTTTAGCTAGTTTAGATTTTCTACTTTTTAGCAATCTATTTGTTGCCTTATGTGCTGTGGCGCAAGGTTTAGTTACTTATCACTTACTCCAACTTCCGCCAGATAAATATGTTTTAATGCTTTTGTTCTGTTCAACCTTGTTGATTTACAACTTAAGCATGTTGCTTACTAAACCTAAAGAGCCAGAAAAATCACCCTTTAAAAGAGTAAGGTGGATTTTTGCTCATCACCGTTTAATCATCTCGATAACTTTAATTGCTGCATTATGCATCATCCCCTTAGGATTATGGCATTTGAGTATACAATCTCAACTGTTAATGGCTTTTATTGGCGCCATTGCTTTGGCATATAATTTCCCATTTTTAAAGTTAAATGATAAAAAAATAGGTTTAAGAAACCTGCCCGGCATTAAGCTTTTTTTAATTGCTTTTGTGTGGTCGGTAAGCTGTGTGCTTTTACCAATTGTACAACTAGAAAGCGAACTAGGGTTAACAACCATTACATTAGGTGCTACTTTACTTTTGGTTGCCAAACGCTTTTTATTCATCGCTGCAATCACTATTCCTTTTGATATTAGAGATTTGTTTCAGGACAAACTTTATGAGCTTAAAACTATTCCGGTGATGTTAGGCGAAAAAAAAGCTTGGATTTTTTGCCAAGCTCTTTTAGTGTTATGTTTTATACTTTTAATAATTTTTACCAAAGAGTTTAACCTCGATGTTGTGGGTTTGGCACTTACCTTAATACTTACAGGTTGGCTAATTTTTAAATCTAACCTTAAAAGAAATGAGTATTTCTATTTCCTTTTTTTAGATGGGATGATGATTTTGCAGTTTGTTATTTTAGCAATTTTAGAATTAATTTAGAAGGAGAGAATGATTGAATTATAGAATATTGCAATCTGGCAATTCAATCATTCAAAATTCAATCATTTCTACTACCCAGCATTAAAGCGATATCCAATACCTCTTACTGTCTGCAATAATTGCGGATTATCTGGATTTAGCTCGATTTTTTTACGCAAACGAACAATGTGCATATCTAAAGTTCGGGTATTTACATCAGAATTGTAACCCCAAACCACTAACATTAATTCATCACGATTGATAACTTTATTAGGATTACGCAAAAAGTATAACAAAATTCTATTTTCTAAAATGGTTAATTCTATTTTCTTCCCATCACGAAACAAAGTATGAATATTTGGATGATGCTCCATATTACCGAAACGATGAATTTCTGAACGATCGTTATTGAGCAAGAACTTCACTTTACTATCTAACATTGCTACCAAAACATCCATGTTAAAAGGTTTTGTAACGTAGTCTGATGCGCCAAAATTATACGCATCAATTTTATCTACATCCTGCGCTTTAGCAGTCATCATGATAATTAACCCTTCGTAACCTTTTTTACGAACTTCTTCGCAAACCTCAGCACCTTCTTTACCAGGCAACATCCAATCTAGCAAAACGATGTCTGGTTTCTCGTTCATAATGGTCTCTACCGCAGTAGCACCATCACTTTTTTCGAGCACCTCGTAGGCTTCTGCTTGTAAACGATGAACAACTAAAAAACGTAAATTCTCATCGTCTTCAACTATTAGTATTTTAATTCCTTTAGACATATCTATTTGTTTTAAGGTTGGAAAGTTGAAAAGTTGGAAAGTTGACCAGCAACATTACAACGTTAAAACATTACAACATTTCAATTATTATAAGGTAATACAATTTTAAATTCTGTTCCTCTATCTACCACACTTTTTACTGATATTTCGCCGTTCATAAAGTTAACAAGTTCCTTACAGAAAGCCAAACCTAGGCCAACACTTCCATTTTGGTTATATCTATTTTGTATGCGGTAAAACTTCTTAAAGATATTATTAATTTCTGATGATGGAATGCCTATTCCTCCGTCTTTAAATCTTAAAACTATCCTATCTTTAATTAATCTGGCTGTTATATGCAGTTTTTTATGATCAACAGGAGAATATTTATAGGCGTTTTCTGCCAAATTATCAAACAAGCTACCTAGCAACACCGGATCGGTAATAAATGTTTTAAACCCAGTAACCTCATAAGTAAAATTAAAATCTGGATGTTTTAAAGTATGTGCTTCTATGGTACTTTCTATAAAATCTTCCATATTAACTTCATCTTGATTTAAAGTAATTGCTTTATTTTCAATCTGCGTAAAAGCCAATAACTTATTCATTAATCCATTTAATTTATCTGCCTCTTCATCTAAAATCCGACCATACATTTGTTGTTCTTTTGACGATAGGCTTGCTGCGCTTTTGATGTTATTACCCGCTATCTTAATTACACTTACTGGTGTTTTAAATTCATGGGTTAAATTGGTTATAAAATCATATTGTAGCTTAAACATTTTATGGTTGATGTTTAAGTTTCTGTAAATTAAAAAACCTACCAGCATTAATAAACCATAAAAAAACAGCAGTAATGCCGCAATGGGTAAAAAATAGCTAAATATCTCGCTTTTAATAAAAGATTTTGAGGAAATGAAAAATAGTTTATAATCTGAAAAAGGACCACCAAGTGTAATCTCACCACTAACATACTCAGAAGATGTATCTATTGGATCATAAGTAACAGGTACAATTTTTACACTTTGGTAAAGTAAGGGTCTTGTATTATTGATTTTAATTTTATTCGGATCAAGCTCAAAAGAAAGCATATCCTGCTGATAAACAGGCTCATCTTCCAGTTTGTTCATCACCATCTTTTTGTAATTCTTTAAAATTTCGAAACTTGGGATATTAAAATAATCTATCCTATTAGACTGTATATTGGTGAAATTACTAAAAAGCTCTTCTTGACTAGGAACAATAGTGGTATCTAACTTTTGAACAAAGGTGATAAGTTTAAACGTAACGGTATTAAAATTTTCTAGAGTTGTATTGTTTTTAACTTGGCTTTGACCAATAATTTTTCTTTTTTCCCCACGCCCAACACTGCTAAATTGATAAACATTTTTCATGCCTACAGAAAAATTTCCTAGATTTATTCCATCATCAAAGTAGTTTTCATTTTTAACTTCGGTATCATAAAATACAACCTTGGTAATAAAAGGATATTGGATAAGTATGGTGTCAACAAATTTTGAGGCTGTAGTAGAATCTAAATAGCCGTTATAAAAAGAAATTTCTGGAAGCTTATTTAAGAAAAAATCATTGTATGGTTTAATACTTTCTTCTAAAACGTTGGCTTTGGCCGATACAAAATCATTTTCGATATTTTTTTTGCTAAACTTATATGCTAAAAACAGGGAAAGAATAAATATGGCAGAAACTAAGCCGATAAAGGTTACAATCAGCGAGAAATTTTTACGGTAACCACTATCTTTTTCTGATACCATTATAGATTGATTGGTTATTTCTTTTTCAAATTATTATCCAAAAATTGCTCTAAGGCTGAATAAACTTTTTGCCTACTTTCTTCACGTTTACTTACAAAATGCGAATCTTCTTTTTCAAAGTAAGTTACAGGCACATTGCGCTTTTTAAGTTCTTTTACCAATCTTAGGGCATCATTTGTATTGATACGCGGATCTTTAATATTTTGTGTTATAAAAATAGGAATATTAATTTTATCAGCATGAAACAATGGCGAAACCTGACTCATGTAATCAGCCTCTGTAATTGGATTGCCCACAATTTCGTAAAACATCTGCAAATTAGACTTTAAAAATGGTGGAATTGAATTTAAATAGCTAAATAAATTTAACACCCCAGAATTAGAAGCAGCACACTTATACAATTGCGGACTTTTAATTGCAGCACTCATAGCAATATATCCACCAAAACCGCTACCATAAATGGCAATTTTTTTAGGATTTGCCACTTTTTGATTGATCAACCATTTTACGCCATCATCAATATCATCTTGTATTTTACCACCCCATTGTTTAAAACCAGCAGCATAAAAATTCTTTCCGTAACCAGTAGATCCACGGTAATTAATTTGCATTACGGCATACCCTCTATTGGCAAAAAACTGCACTTCTGCATTATATCCCCAAGTATTCCTTTGTCCAGGGCCATTATGTGGCAGCACAATTAGTGGAAGGTTTTTTGCATCAGTATTTAAGGGTAGCGTTAAATAACCATTGATTTTTAAGCCGTCTCTGGAAGTATAACTGATGGGCTTCATTTCGCACATCTGATCTTCGTTTATGGCAGAATTATTATCAGATAGTTTTTTTAGTTTGCCAGTTGCAGCGATATACAAATAATATGAACCCGGATTTCTATCAGTAAATGTCCGAATTACAAAAACATTTTCGTTCTTATCTCTATCAATTACTCGGTATTCGGTTTTAGGCAATAATTTATCTAGTTTTTCATAAAATAGTTTTGCAGTATCATCCAAGTAATGTTTTTGCTTTTTCCATGTCTCTCCAACAACATACTCCATTTTTCCTTTTCTTCTTGAATACTGGGCATCTACAACATTTAAAGTATCGTTTGCAAATAGTACACTTTTTTCTTTTCCCGTTATACAATCTAATTCAATCAATGCATTTTTATCCCTATTTACATCAGAAACTGCATAAACAATATTTGGTTTGTTTTCTGAAAAAGCAACAGGAAATAAGGTAGTTTTAAAGTTATTTGTAATGATAGCTTTAAATTTTTGAGCTTCGTTTTCACGATATAAAAAGGTTTCATTTACACCATCGCTAGAAATAGCCATTCTTAATTTGCCTTTACTATCAGTCATCCAATTGGTAATATTACCCGGATTTTGAGCTACAATTTGCATTTCGCCATCTCTAACATTTAATCTATACACATCAGAAACGGTAGAATCACGTTGATTAGAAAGCACTAACAAAAACTTATTATCTATCAATTGATCTTCTAAAACCCTTATTCTAGCTTTGGCATTGCTACTTAGTTGGCGTTCATCTTTACCTTCGCTATTAATAATAAATATATCAGACTGGAAACGAACTCCTTCTTTTTCTTTGTAATAAATCAATTCATCATTACTTACCCAAGAGTGAAAACTGATATTTTTTTCTTGCAGTTTGGTAAGCTGTACAATTTTACCACTGGCAATATCTTCAACAAATAAGTTCTGTTTTTTATCTTGTAACTTTAAGTACGATAAGCTTTTGCCATCTGGCGATATACGATAGCTAGCCTTATCCTGCGATTTAAAAAAATCGTTAACAGGGATAACAGCAACCTTATTACCTGTATTACAAGCAAAAAAGAATGCCAAAAGCACCAACCAAATATATTTTTTCTCAACCGTCATATACCATGCAAAAATAAGCAACCCTATTTGGCAAAGTAAGTAATCATTAATATTGTTACTTAACCAAACCTACTACGGAGTGTCAATGTAGCAACATTGTGATTATTTTAAAACAGAATATCCGTAACAATTAGAATACGCACAATGAATTTTCGTTATTTTAGCGAATAGTTAATGGGCTAAAAATTTGATTAGATTTATAATCAGCTTACTTTCTACCACAAATGAAAAAATTATTATTGATTGTATTTTGTTACACTTTTAGCATTACTTTATTTGCACAAGATAATGTTGATGAAGCTTTGGCTTTTCAATATTACCAACAGGCAGATTATGAAAAAGCTGTTGTATTATTAGAAAAGCTTTTCAATAAAACAAAAAACGATGCTTACTTCGATTTATATTTTACATCGCTCATTAAAATAAAAAAATATAATGAGGCAGAAAGTATGCTTAAAAAACTCATTAAGCAATATCCTGCAAAACAAAATTATGCTATCGCCCTTGGCAGAGTTTTACAAGAAAATGGACGAGCTGCAGAAGCTGATAAAATTTTTCAAGAAGCAATTAATAGCACGCCAAAAGACGAAAATAGATTTAGAGATTTAGCAAATAGTTTTTACAGAATTGAAGCCTACGACAAAGCGATTTTGGTTTTTTTGCAAGCCAGAAAAGTTTTTGATGATGACAAAATGTTTGTTTATGAGTTACTGAGCATTTATCGCTTTAAAAAAGACAAACAAGCTTTAATTCAAGAATATATTAATGCGCTGGCTAATGAACCTATGCTTTTGCCTCAGGCTCAAAATATATTAGCTTCTGTTTTTGAAGATAGAAACGATTATCAATTGCTGCAATCAGCCTTGCTTAAAAAATTACAGAAAACACCAGATGTAGAGGCTTATAACGAATTATTGATTTGGCAATTTATACAACAGCAAGAATATGAGATGGCGCTAAGACAATTAATTGCACAAGATAAGCGAACCAAAGGCGACGGAAGTTTAATTTACAATACGGCTAATGTTTTTGTAGCCAACAAAGCTTACACAACAGCTATAAAAGCCTACGAATATCTGTTAACCAAAGGAGCTGAGAATGAACTGTATTTGCCAGCTAAAGCAGAATTGGTAAATGTAAAATATGAATTGGTAATTGCAGGGAAGTTTGAAAAACAACAAATTCAGCAATTGGCTGATGATTATGAGGCTATACTTACACAATATGGAAAAAGTAGACAGACGCTTTTTGCATTAAGAAAATTAGCTTACCTAAAAGCTTATCATCTTAATGATTTAAAAAAAGCAGAATTAACTTTAGAGCAAGGGTTATTAGTACCCCAAATTTCACAACTTGATATTGGCCAAAATAAATTAGATTTAGGTGATATTTACATTTTAACCAAGCAACCATGGGAGGCGATTTTAATATACGAACAAGTTGCTAAACAGTTCGAAAACCAGGCAATTGGTAACGAAGCCAAATTTAAATCAGCAAAACTTTCTTTTTATCAAGGTAATTTTGAATATGCAAAATCTCAGGCAGATGTATTAAAAGCCGGAACAACACAACTTATTGCCAATGATGCCATTAACTTAAGCCTGCTAATTTCAGATAATTTGCAAAATACCAACGATAGCTTAGCCCTACAAATGTATGCCGATGCCGAAATGCTTCAATTCATGAATTTATCTGCCAACGCTTTAATTAAATTAGACAGTATTGCTATTGCCTATCCAAAAAATAGCCTAACAGATGATGTGATTATGGCGAAGTCTAAAATTTATCTTAAAACAAGTGAGATAGATCTTGCTGTAAAAATGTTAAAGGATATTATTGCCAACCATACTGAAAGTATTTGGATGGATGATGCTTTATTTACTTTGGCAGATTTAATGGAGAAGAAATTAAATAAGCCCGAAGAAGCTAAAAACCTTTATCAAAAATTAATGACAGATTTTGCGGGAAGTATGTTTAATGCTGAAGCTCGAAAAAGATTTAGAAATATACGAGGAGACAATGTTGGTATTTAACATTATAGTTTGAGCCAAAAATAACTTTGCAAAATAAATTTATCTTTGTACCATGTTATTATACAATGTTACAATTATTATAGAAGATGCGGCTGCAGATGAATGGTTGCAGTGGATGCAAGAAATTCATATTCCAGAGGTAATGGCCACCGAAAAATTTGTTTCTAATAGATTATTAAAAGTGCTAGATTCTCCTAACGAAGGCGTAACTTATTGTGTACAATATGTTGCCGAAAATCTTTCGGACTATAACGAATATCAAGAAATTTATGCCCCAGCTTTACAAGCTGATTTGCAAAGCAAGTTCGAAAACAGATTAGTTGCTTTTAGAACTTTAATGGAATTTGTTTAATATTTTGTCATTTCGTGTTTCGCGAAGCATCTCTTAAATAAATTTTGTCGAGGCTGTATCAGAAGTCATTTTATTAAAATCTAACCAAATTTAATTCTATAGAATGTCACGCTGAGCGTAGCCGAAGCGAATTATAAGGTCTTCGACTACGCTCAGACTGACAAAGAATAAAAAATAATTTTAAATTATTTCTTTTAAAAAAGTTAGATTTTGTTTTAATAATTTGGTTTTAACTTTTGATACGACCTCCTGTGCTATAAAGCACTTAGCAGAAAGATGCAGATCCCGAACATTCGGGACAGCAGGACGAATTAAGGAATGACAAATAGCTTATTGTTTTATCAAATCGTACAATTCATCTAATTTAGGTGATAGTACAATTTCAATTCTACGGTTTTTACTTCTTCCTTCGGCAGTTGCATTTTCTCCTAATGGCTGAAACTGCCCTTTACCTGTAGCGGTCATTCTAACGCTTTCTACTTTTTGCTCATCAGTTAAAAAGCGAACAACCGATGTAGAGCGCAACACGCTCAAATCCCAGTTATCTTTAATTTGCCCTAGGTTATTTATTTTTTGAGAGTCAGTATGACCTTCTACAGCAATATTTATTTCTGGTTGTTGTTTTAAAACTGCCGCTAATTGTGTTAAAGCTTGCTTTCCCTTTTCATCAATAATGATACTGCCAGATGGGAATAGTAACTTATCTGTAAGAGAAACATATACTTTACCATTTTTAATTTCTACCGTTAAGCCATTTTTAGTAAAGCCTAATAAAGCATCTTGCAACTTAGCTTTCAGCTGATTGGTAGCCGCATCTCTTTTTCTTAAAATCTCTTCAACTTCATTTAAACGTTGTTCGCGTTTTTTTAAATCTTCAGATAATTTGTTGATTTCTGTAGAGCTGTTACTTCTCAATTTTGCATAATTTGCATCCATTGCTTCGTACTTCTCTCTTAAATCAATCAATTGACTATTTAAATTGGCTGTATCTGTTCTTAAACGGGCTATTCTAGTATCTAAACTCTCATTATTTATTTGAGATTCATTCCACCCTGTGTTTAATGAATCTTGTTTAGCTAATAAAGCTTTGTATTTTTTGGGAGATAAAATTACGCAAGAACTAATTGAGGTTACGAATAAAAAAAGAGCAAAAGCGAAAAATAGGTTTTTCATGTATGGTTATTTATGGTTTATTTGTGCTTTGATAACGAATAAATACAACTGGTATTATTTTAGTTGATTTAAGTTTAATCAACATTCGCATCAGTAGCTTTTCTCAAAAATAGCACAAAAGGTTGTACTGCAACAAAAGCATTTATTAACTTATCAACTATTGTTGGTTTTAAAAATTCTGATTCTGGTATTGGATAAATAGCTATAAAGCTTTTTAATTTTAAAAAATCTATTTGCGGATGATCGATTTCATAACCTTTCGGCGCTTTTTTTAGTTTGTCTTCATCACTTAGTTTATAAGTTTTATTAAACTTTTCTTCTTTGATAACCTTTAAAAACTCTTCCGAACTATAATCAATTTCTTCTCTAATTTGTTTCAAAACTGATGCTTCTGGCTGCCAAAAACCAACTCCAAAAAAGCAATTAGCCGGTTGTATATGTAAATAGTAACTAGGCGTATTTGGCCCATACCCTTTTACATCAAATGCGATTCCGAAATTCTTTTTGTAAGGATCTTTATTTTTGCTAAATCTAACATCGCGATAAATGCGCATTAAAGCTTTTTTTGGTTCAGTAGCTGATGAATATTGAGGATCAATTGCCGAGAGTTCTTTAATCAGCTTTGCGATAAAGGGAAACAAATCTTCCTTTGCCTCTTCATGAAGATTTTTATTTGCTGCGAACCATTCTCTATTGTTATTTGCCGCTACAAGATTTAAAAAATTGATGGTTTCTTTTTTTAGCATGGTTAATTGTTGTATAGTTAGATTGCTTGATTGTTGCAAAGCTGCCACTTGAAAACAGATAACAGACTATGGTTCATCATAGGCTGCATTATACTTTATTTTCGGCGATAATAGATGCAATAAGATGATACGTGAATATCGATAATTAAAAGGTGATAACAAAAGTGAAGTTAAAAATATAACAGCAACGTATAGCCAAACTGAATCAAAATCCAATCTTCCGCCAGATAAATAATAAGTGACGAAACCCATACTAATCATTTCTATCATATTCATTGCATAACTTACATACATTGCTGCATAAAAGTACCCCGGTTCTATCTCAAACCTTTGGTTACAATGCCCACATTTAGTATTGGTTCGCTGAATGTTAAATCCATAGGTATTGCCAGTAAAAATATCACCTCGTCTGCAGTGCGGACATTTACCATTTACTATGGCATACAACTTAGATGTTTTCTGCATAGTATGAAAGTGAATAGAATTGAACTAGTTATTGGTAGTTAAAGCAGGCGATGAGATTTTCTTACGGTAATTTCTGTACCATAATATGCCAATGCCTGTAATTAGCAAATAAGGAATTGCCAAAAGATACAAAATACCAGAATTTAGCCCTTTGCCTTGCGTATTGCCATTTTTTGTGCCTTGCTCGGCGCTAATGGTACACATAGAACATTGTGCTTTAACCTCTGGCGCTACTGCTGTTGTAGCAACCAAAATAAATAAGATAAATAGAATTTTCTTAAACATTAGCACAAAGGTAATGATAAATTTTGTGTAGAGTTTTAAAATTTGTGTCATAAAAAAACCTCATTAATAGTGAGGGTTTAATATCCTATCTATAATTAACTAACTATAATACGGCGAGATCATCAAATAAACAATTACGCCAGTTACCGCTACATATAACCACATTGGAAAAGTAATTTTAGCTAGCTTTTTATGTTTATCAAATCGCTCAGCCAAAGCCCTAACATAGGTTACCAATACAAATGGGATAATGATAATCGACAAGAGAATATGCGTGATTAAAATGAAATAATAGATGTACTTAATTGCCCCTTCGCCACCAAACTTTGTAGAATCTGAGGTCATGTGATAAGCCACGTACATACCCAAAAACAGAATGGAAAGTAAAATCGCAAATTTCATCAAGTTTTCATGCAGCTTTCTTTTACCATTTTTAATGGCATTAACTGCCAACACTAAAACAATTGCCGTTAATCCATTTGTAGTGGCATATATCGGTGGCAAAAATGTTAATGGCTTAACATCATAACCCAAATCTCTTAAATTTACACCAAATAAAACGGCTACAACCAATGGGATAGCAATAGACAAAACAATAATCCAAATATTATATTTTTTTTCAACTGACGAATTCATATTCAATTTGATAAATTTACTTCTCTCTACTATCTGCCATCACGCATATTTCGCAACTCTTCAGCAATCAAAACTTTAATCTCATCATCTAGTTTTGATAATGCTTCTTGGCTAGTTGCTTCATAAAAACCTCTTATTCTATGTTGCGTATCAACAAGTACAAACATATTACTATACGTAAAAACTGGTTCTCCGTTTTTCGTACTTTTTAAGGCATCTAATAAAAAGCCATTTTTGATTAATTTATTTACTCCTGTACTATCACCAGTAAGCAAATCCCACTTTAACGAATTTGCTTGAAGTCTTTTTGCATAGCCAGCCAATATCTGTGGACTGTCATTTACAGGATCGATGCTCAGACTAACAAAGTGCATCATCTTATTCTTTTCGTATAAATTAGCAAATCCAGCCATAGCCTTATTTGCGTAATCCACTCCGAAATTTTTACCAGTTGTATAAAAGAGGTTTAGCAAAACAACCTTTCCTTTATAGGTATCCCAGCTAATAGATTTCCCTTCCTGATTAATTAAATTAAAATCCTGAATCTTATGATAAATAGTATCTGGTATTTGTTTACCTCTTACACTATGAAAAGTTTTTGCAACTGTTTTTTCGCCATAAATGGCTAATGGTCTGTATCTATTTTTACCTTTTTCTTGTAGTAAATAATATAAAAATCCCGGTACCGCTAAAATGGCTACCAGGATTAATATTTTTTTTAATGGATGATGTTTCATTAAATGTTTGGCATGTGCTCATGCAAATAACCGCCTTCAATAAGCATCAAAACTATAAAGTAAATAATAAATATAAAAGAAACTGACAGCGATAATTGCAATCCTAATTTCTCGAATTTTAAGTGCATAAAGTAAGCAACAATATAATATGCTTTTAATAATGTTAAAGCAATATAAAGTGTATTACCAATTAATAAGGCATGATCACCAAAGTAACCAGCTGGCTTAATCCAAAGTGCTATTATAAACTCAATTACAGTAATAAATAATAAGATGAAAAATACTTTCCAAATTCTTCCTTTAGACATGTCTCCGTGCTCGCCGTGACCATGTTCTTCTGATGTATGTATGTTATGCTCTGACATAATGATATTTTTAAAGAATAATAATTAAACTAAATAGAAGAATGTAAATACAAACACCCAAACTAAATCTACAAAGTGCCAGTATAAACCAACTTTCTCTACCATTAAATAATGACCACGTTTTTCAAAAGTTCCATTAATTGTCATGATTAAAATGATGATATTGATGACTACCCCACTAAATACGTGGAAACCGTGGAAACCTGTAATAGTGAAGAATAGGTTTGCAAATTGTTGTGCTGCAATAGTTGAAACTGGCCCATTAAAGAAATGAGTTAATTCTTCTGCAGTTGGAATTTCTCCCCACCAAAAACCTTCATGGTGTAAGTGTGTCCATTCAATTGCCTGACAGCCTAAGAACATGAAACCACCAATAATAGTAGCAACCATCCACCAAATCACTTCCTTTTTTGCTCTTCTATGTCCAGCTTCTACCGCTAATACCATAGTTACCGAACTCATGATTAAGATGAATGTCATGATACCCACAAATACAAGTGGAGCACCAGAATCGGTTATACCCGGAATAGATTGAAAAACTAAATCTGGCGATGGCCAAGTAGCTTTGGTAAAACGCTGTGCGCCATAATAAACCAATAATGATGAGAATGTAAAGGCATCTGATAATAAGAAAAACCACATCATTATTTTACCATATTCCAAATTCCAAGGTGAACGGCCACCGGCCCATGGAGTGGTTTTTACTTGGTCTAACTTCGATAATGAATCCATTTAGTAATAGTATATTAGTTTGTTAAAAAATCTAATTGTTCAAAAGTAAAAAAACATACAGATATATCCATAAAATATCTATAAAATGCCAAAAAATAGCAGTAATATCTTGGCGATAAGTAGCTTTTTCTATCGGCAGCTGCTTGTATGAGCCAACAAGTGCATTTAAAATAAAGCAAATGCCTACAAAAATATGTATCAAGTGAAAACCCGACACGATATAAATCATAGAAATTGCCGCGTTATTATTAATTAATGCTGCCCCACTATTGTATAAGCTTGTCCACCCTTGAAATTGCAAATAACCAAATACTAAGCCTAAAGCCATGGTTAGCCACAAAAATAATTGCTGTTGTTTTCTATTATTATTTCTAAGCGATCTTGATGCTAAATAAAGCATTACACTACTTAGCAACAAAACTACAGTACTGTAAGTAAACACATCTGGCAAAACTAATCCGTGTCCTTTACCTTTAGAAGCTGCAAAAACAATGTAATAACTTGTCCATCCACCAAACATAATAGTAGATGACACCACGAACAACCAAACTACAAACTTTTTAGGTTTGGCGTTAAAATTTAAATCTTGTTGTGTTATTGTCTGTACCATTTTAAATATTTTATACTATTAAATCAAATAATAAAACTACCTGTACCAAGGGGATGTAAAAAAAAGAGCAGAACATCACTTTTTTGGCACTTGGTAAATCCATTTTAACCATTAATTGATAAGCGTAATAACTGAAAAGTAATCCAGCAATAATAGAAACTGCTGCTATATAATATCCACCAAAACCAAAGAATGTTGGTAATAAACTAACCGGTATTAAAATTAATGTGCTTATAAATGTCATCACAGCACTAACCTTATCTCTTTTCTTGGTAGGCAATAATCTAAAACCAGCTTTTTTATAATCATCATCTAAAACCCAAGCTATGGCCCAAAAATGTGGAAATTGCCATACAAACTGAATTGAAAATAGAATGATTGCAATTAAGTAATCAACTGGTACATATCCAATTTCAGATTGGCCGCCTATTGCTGCAATATATCCGATTAGCGGAGGTAAAGCTCCAGGTATTGCACCAACAAATACTGCAATTGGCGATTTCTGCTTTAAAGGCGTGTAAGCAAAGGCATAAAGTAAAATAGAGAAAACAGATATTAATCCTGTTTCTAAATTCAACTTGCCTAAAAGCCATGTTCCAGCAATACCCATAATTAGGCCTAAAACTAAACCTTGTCCGGTAGTCATTGTTCCTGCTGGCATCGGACGATCTTTTGTCCTATCCATTAATTTATCTAAATCTTTCTCGATAATCTCATTAAAACAATTTGCAGCAGCTGTTACCAAAAATCCTCCTACAATTAAAATCAACCAATTTGTCCAGTTAATACCTGGCGATATACCACGATCTATCTGAATTTTTGATCCAATTAAAAAAGTAACAGATGCAGAAAAAACCACTAAAAAGGTTAGCCTGAATTTGATCAATTTCGAGAAATCTGAAAAAAACTGTTTCAATTTATTGGTTAATTTGGTTTGTATGTTTCTGTTCTATAAACTAATAGATACAGGTAATATTGCAAGGTAAATAATACGGTTGCAAAAAATATGTGCAAAGTCTGAGCGTATGGTGGTAATGAAAAGTAAGAAAGTAAAAATCCAGTTGCTATTTGTATAATCAAAACAATGATGATATAATTAGCCGTTAGTAAAGACCAAGCTTTTCCACTAAATCTATCAATTACCATTTTATATACAATCACGTTACAAATTGCAACAAGTATGGCCAAATCCCTATGCCAAACAAATACCGAACCTACTTTAGCAACCCAACTATCTCTTTCATTAAAATTTAAAGCTTTTGATATAGAATCTATACTTTCTCTAACTTCGGTACCAATTACAATTTGAATGATTGATACTATAATAGTGAAGGCTAAAAATCCTTTCAACCACATAATGCGATACATAATCACACTTTTTTCTTTATGCAACATTACAGCATAATTATAGGTATAAATTAAAATCCCTAAAATTACCAATGCCAAAAGCATGTGTACGGTTACTACCCATTGTGTTAAGTTGGTTGATACCACAATTGAACCTAACCAGCCTTGATAACCAACTATAAGTATATTAAGCAAACTCAATACCACTATCCTTTTAGCAGATTTTCTATAAGTAAATGAAAGAACAGCTGTAATTAGTAAAAAAATACCTAAGGCTACACCAGCTAAGCGGTTAATATATTCAGTCCACGTTTTGGAAGCATTAAACTCTTCAGGAACAATTATACTTTTATCATTTCTTATACTATCTGCCAATTCATTTTTACCCATACTTTCCAAGTATTTGGCAAATTTTTCATTCTTTTTTAATCTACCCTCTACGTATTTGTCTCTGTAATCTGCAGGTAATTGAGATACATCAGTAGGTGGAATGTACTGATCAAAACATTTTGGCCAATCTGGGCAACCCATACCTGAACCAGTACTGCGAACAATGCCTCCAGCCAAAATGACTAGTAAAGTTACAGCAATAGTAATAAAGTTTATTCTTACAAATCTTCTTTCAGATTTCGCAATCATGGGGTTAGTAGATTAAAAAAATAAGGTATCTGGTGCAAGCTTATTTACTTCCGCAGATACCTTATTTTATATGTAAACTAGCTATGTAGTTTATTCTGCTTCAGTAGCTGCTGGTTTATTCTTTACTTCCCAGCCCTTCTGAATTTCTTCAGCTTCTGTATTGCCTTCAAAATCATGAGGTAAATTAGAACTCATTGTTTGAGAGAAAGGAACAGTTTGTGGAATAAAATCAGTTTCAGCACCTGGCTTACTATAATCATAAGGCCAACGATACACTGTTGGAATTTCTCCTGGCCAGTTACCATGTAAATGTTCTACTGGAGTTGTCCACTCTAAAGTATTTGCTTCCCAAGGATTTTGAGGAGCTTTTTTACCTCTAAAAATAGAATAGAAGAAATTGAATAAGAAAGCTACTTGAGCTAAAGCAGCAATAATAGCAGCCCAAGTTACAAATACGTTAACTGTTAACCACTTATTCATGAATTCGAATTCAGTAAATGCATAGTAACGACGAGGAACACCATCTAAACCCAAAAAGTGTAGTGGGAAGAATACCAAGTAAGCACAGATAAATGTTAACCAGAAATGTAAATATCCTAATTTAGCACTCATCATTTTACCAAACATTTTAGGGAACCAATGATAAACACCTGCAAGCATTCCGAAAATTGCAGCAGAACCCATTACCAAGTGAAAGTGAGCAACTACAAAATAAGTATCATGTAAGTTAATATCTAATGCAGCATTACCTAAGAAAATACCAGTTAAACCACCAGAGATAAAGAAAGAAACTAAACCAATTGCAAAAAGCATTGCTGGAGTAAATCTGATATTACCTCTCCATAATGTAGCTAGGTAATTAAATGTTTTTACTGCTGAAGGTACTGCAATAATCAAAGTTGTAATCATAAATACGCCACCCAATAAAGGATTCATACCCGTTACAAACATATGGTGACCCCATACAATGAATGATAAAGTTGTAATACCAATCAATGAATAAATCATTGCATGGTAACCAAAAATTGGTTTTCTAGAGTTAATAGAGATAATCTCTGATGAGATACCCAATGCTGGCATAATTACAATATATACCTCTGGGTGACCTAAGAACCAGAACAAGTGTTGCCATAAAATTGGCGAACCACCTTCGTTTGGAAGTACTTGTGTTCCCATTACAATATCTGATAAATAGAAACTTGTACCAAAACTACGGTCGAAAATTAAAAGAACAACACCCGCAACCAATACTGGGAATGATAAAATACCTAAAATAGCTGTTAAGAAGAATGCCCAAATTGTTAATGGCATTTTCCATAAATCCATACCTTTAGTACGCATATTTAATACTGTAGTAACGTAGTTGATACCACCCATTAAAGATGATGCAACAAACATTACCATACTAATTAACCACATGGTCATACCCATTGCAGAACCATCTATTGCCTTTGGTATTGCAGAAAGCGGTGGATAAATTGTCCAACCCGCACTTGCAGGGCCAGTTTGTATAAAAAATGAACCCATCATAATTACACAAGCAGAAAAGAAGAACCAATATGAAAGCATATTTAAGAATGGCGATGCCATATCTCTAGCTCCTAACTGCAGTGGTATTAATAAATTACTAAATGTACCACTTAAGCCGGCGGTTAATACAAAGAATACCATGATGGTACCATGAATGGTTACCAAGGCTAAGTAAAAGTCAGGCTTTATTCTACCACCTTCTGCCCATTTACCTAAAAATGATTCTAGTAAAGGGAAACTTTTATCTGGCCAAGCCAATTGTAATCTAAATAAAATAGATAAACCCATGGCAATAACTGCCATTATGATACCAGTAATTAAAAATTGCTTGGCAATCATTTTATGATCCATACTAAAAATGTACTTAGATATGAATGTCTCATGGTGATGACCGTGGTCATCATGGTTATCGTGGTGGTGTGTATCTTGAAGTGATATAGTTGACATAATAAGGGCTCTCCAGTATTATTATTTTTTTAAAGCTATTTGATTTGTTATTGCTGTTGAATCTTTTGCAGTTGTATCAGCAGCTTTAGCAGGTGTTGCTGGTGCTACTGGCACTGGTAAATTAAATACCTTTCTCAAATCATCAGTTAAATATGGTGTTTGTTTAGTTACCCACTCATCATATTCAGCCTGAGAAACAACTCTAACAGGTTTTTGCATATTATAGTGGTTAGAACCGCAAATTTTAGCACATAGTAACAAGTAATTGAAAGAAGGATCATTTGTTTTAACCTTCATTTCATCAGTAGTAATAGTAGGTGTAAATTCGAAATAAGAAGTCATACCAGGTACCGTATTTAACTGAACTCTAAAATGTGGCATGTAGAAACTATGTAATACATCTTTACTTGTTAAAATGAAACGCACTGGTTTATTTACAGGCAATACAATTTCATCAGCTACTTGATCATCTAAACTTTCTTTTTTACTAAAATCGATACCTAAAGCATTAATCGCAGTAATTTTTTTATAGTTTTTTAAACCAACAACACCATCAGCACCTGGATAACGGATATCCCATTGGAATTGCGATGAAGTAACTTCTATACTCAATGGCTTATTATTTGGATCTTCAATTTTATAAAATATTGATCTCCAAGTTAAAAAACCCATTAAAACCAAAACTGTTAAAACTAAAGCTGGTACAATTGTCCAAATACGCTCTAACGAGTTATTGTGAGGATAATAATATGCTTTTCTGTTGCCACTGCTCTTGTAGAAATAAGCAAAAGCGAATAATACAATATGTGTTAAAATGAATACTATAGTCGTAATGATTAATGTTAAGTTAAACATCTCATCAATTCGTTTACCGTGTTCAGAAGCTGCTTCTGGTAAAATCATTTCACCATGCACTGTGTATTCCCAGTATACACCATATAAACCAACAACCAAAAATATTGCAAACAGCACACCGTTTACAGTATCCCAATTGATGCCTTCTGGTTTACCTTGTGTTTCACGAGTTAATTCGTAAACCCTTAATGCCTTACCAACTATTGCGATAAATAAACACAATAGCAAAAACAATAAAACGTAGAACAAGGTTGATTTATAAATCGGACCCATATCTATTGGTTTAGCGGTAGCGGCAGCTTCTTGAGCAAACACACTTGTACTAGCAAATACAGTTAATATTACTGCAAATGCCGACATTGTTTTATTACTAATTATTTTTCTTAAACTCATTTTCTTAAAAGCAGTACGATGTACTTTTATATTAATTTATAAACCCTTAAACCTACTCTACTATAGATGGTGGTTTAAACTTTCTTGTAAAAACGGATGGTTTTTTGCAATTAAAGGTTTCTTACTTAAAGAACTTAATACAGTAAAAGTAAATAAACCAACAAACCCTAATGCAGTACCTATTTCTATTATTCCAAAACCACTACCAGGTTTTCCATCGATAACTTTAGTGCCAAATTCGAAAATACCTGGCATAATCATTTGGTAATAATCAACCCAGTGACCACATAAAACCAATATACAAACCACCATCAAAATGTTTTCACTTCTTTTGTTATCACGATCCATTAACAATAATAATGGAGTTAAGAAGTTTAAAATCAAGTTAATGTAAAACCAAGCCTCATAGTTATTGAAACGTTTGTAAAAATAAACTGTTTCCTCAGACATGTTTGCATAGTAAATCAACAAGAATTGAGCAAACCATACGTAAGTCCAGAAAATAGAGAAACCAAATATAAACTGACCTAAGTTATGTAAGTGGCTATTATTTACCCAGCTCATGTAACCAGCTTTTCTTAAAAGGATAATGATAAGAGCAATGGTTGCTAAACTGCTAACCCACATTGCTGCAAAGTTGTACCAACCGAACATTGTAGAGAACCAGTGTGCCTCTAAGGACATGATGGTGTCAAATGCAAATATTGGAGTTGTAAATCCGTAGATAACTAAGAAAATACAAGCATTTTTAAAACTTTTACGATAGTAATTTAAACCTCCAACTAAATCTTCTTGTGCAGACCATTGTGATAGCTTAACAGCAAAGAAACTGTAAATAGCTAAAAAGATCACCTGTCTTGACATGAAGAAAGGAATATTCAAGAATGCAGATTTACCTGCAATTAGTTTATCATATTTAGGTCCACCCTCAACTAAAAGTTCTGGATCTGCCCAATGGTGATAAAGATTATGGGTAAAAAGACCCGCACCTATGACTGCTAATAAAATTACTACAGCTATTGGAAGTGTTTTTGCCATAGCTTGTGGTACTCTTAATATCGATGCAGACCAACCAGCCTGAGCAACATATTGCACGGCTAAAAAGAAAGCACCAGACATACAAACACACGCAAAGTAATATGCCATAAGTAACAGGTTTGCGAAAGTACGTTCGTGTGCACCACTCATAAAACCATAAACTATAGCTATTGCACCTAATGCGATGCCTACTATACTTAGGATTTTAGCTTTTCCTGTAAACTCAAATTGTTCACTTAAATTATAATGATGAGTTGCCATTTATATCTGCTTTTCTTATTTAGTTTTTTGTAATTGTTGTACATACAACACCACTTTCCATCTTTCTGTAGGAGTAAGTTGTGAAGCATGAGATCCCATAGCGTTTAATCCGTAGGTAATTGTATGATAGATTTTTCCAGCTGATAAGCTTGCCATTGCGCCACCACGTGATGAAACTGCCTCTGCACCATAATAAGCCGGAACGCCTGAAATACCTTTATCTAATTTTACGATATGACCTTGGCCATCACCTTTATCACCGTGGCATGGAGCACAAAATACAGTGTAAAAATGTTTACCTTCTAAAAGGTTCTTTTCCGTTAACTGCAATGGATTAACCACTACAGAAGAAGCCTCATATCCTTCTTTTGTATTTGCATACTCAAACTTAACAAAGCCTATTGGATCTGTATTTGCTGGCGGAGTTTGAGACGTAGCTCCGTTAGCAAAGTTTTTGTTTGGTTGATCCTGATTGTAAGCAATTGGATCATACATGTTTCTTGCATATTCTAAACCTGTACTTCTTTTATCTCTACAAGCAGAAAGCATTACAACAGCAACTAGCAGCGTAAACGCAGCGTATACTATATTTTTATTCATAGCTAATGTACTTCCTTTCATTATACTTTACCTCTAAAGCACCTGCACCTTTTAATAGTTCGTCAATTTTAGTGTGTTCAGTATTTTCTTTTGCATCAACAGCAATGATAAAACGATCATTTGTTGCTCTAAGATCCATTACTCTTGGTGCTCTACCTGGAAATAAATGCGTAGATGCGTAATAAGAACCAACTAATCCAAAAGCACAAAACAAGATGGTTAACTCAAAAGTTATTGGAATAAAATCTGGAAGTGCGAAATGCGTTTTACCTCCAATATTTATAGGCCAATCTACAACTGTAGCCAAATAAACTCCTGTTAGCATTGTTAATGTTCCGGTGATACCGAAAAAGAATGCCGCGATGTCTAATCTTGATCTTTTAACACCTAATTTTGCTTCAATCCCGTGAATAGGCATTGGCGTATAAACATCATGTATCTTGATGTTATTTTCCTGCAACTTCTCGATGCCATGCATCATTTCGTCTGGATCGCCGAAACTACCTAAAATATATTTGATATTACTCATTGTTATATTTTTGCGTATTCTTCTTGTTTAACACTATCAAACTTTTCTAAAGATTCTACATATTCTGCAACATGTTCTTTATCTAAGTGACCATCTTTGATCAATTCTAATTTTGCTTGCTCGCTTGCACTCTTCAATAATAATTTTACCTCAGCTATTGCAATTGAAGGTAATACTCTCAAGAACAATAAGAATAATGTGAAGAACAAACCAATTGAGCCTACAAATACGCTCACATCAACCCAAGTTGGTGTAAACATGGTCCAACTTGATGGTAAATAATCTCTGTGTAATGAGGTAACAATAATTACGAAACGCTCAAACCACATACCGATGTTAACTACAATTGATAAAATCCAAGTAGCAGCAATACTTGTACGTACTTTCTTAAACCACAATAGCTGTGGAGAAATTACGTTACAGGTCATCATCATCCAATATGCCCACCAGTATGGTCCAGTAGCACGGTTGATGAATGCATATTGCTCATATTCTGAACCTGAGTACCAAGCGATAAAAAACTCAGTTAAGTAAGCAACACCTACAATTGATCCTGTTAAGATGATAATTTTATTCATCGACTCAATGTGGAACATTGTGATGTAATTCTCTAAACCTAATACTTTACGTGCAACTAATAATAAGGTTAACACCATCGCAAATCCTGAGAAAATCGCTCCAGCCACAAAATATGGAGGGAAGATTGTAGTGTGCCATCCAGGAATTACAGACGTTGCAAAGTCCATAGATACAATTGTATGTACAGAAAGTACTAGTGGAGTTGAAATACCTGCTAAGATTAATGATACTGCTTCAAAACGTTGCCAAGTTTTTACGTTACCATTCCATCCGAAAGAAAGAACAGTATATACTTTTTTACGCATTCCTGCAGCTCTATCTCTAATGGTTGCAATATCCGGTAATAAACCTGTGTACCAGAATAACAATGATACTGAGAAATATGTTGAGATTGCAAACATATCCCATACCAATGGAGAGTTAAAGTTTACCCAAAGTGAACCAAATTGATTTGGCAATGGTAATACCCAATAAGCTAACCAAGGACGACCCATGTGAGAAACTACATAAGTAGCAGCACAAATAACGGCAAAAATGGTCATCGCCTCTGCCGAACGGTTAATGGAGTTACGCCAATTCTGACGGAAGAGTAATAGTACTGCTGAGATTAGTGTTCCAGCGTGACCAATACCTACCCACCACACGAAACCGGTGATATCCCAAGCCCATCCTACTGTTTTATTTAAACCCCAAGCTCCGATACCGAACCAGAAGGTATAGCCTACAGCCACAACCCATAGTGTTGCACCGCAGAGTGAAAGAATAAAGCCAATCCACCAAGCCTTATTTGGCTTGCTCTCTACTGGTAATAAAATATCATCCGTAATTTGAGCATACGTGATATCTTTACCAGTAATTAATGGTTCTCTTAAAATTGATTCGTTATGTCCTGACATAATTTATATTGCTAAGTATACGCTTAAACGTGTACTTCTTTAGTTTCTGAATCTATATTTCTAATTTTTGTCATGTAGCCAATACCTGGTTCTACGTTTATCTCTTCTAAAACATAGTAGATACGTTCGCTCTTTAATGCTTTTGAAACTTCTGAGTTTGGATCATTTTTATCACCAAAGATAATTGCATTTGCAGAACAAGCTTGTTGACAAGCCATTTTGATATCTCCATCTTTTAAAGGACGTTTCTCTAACTTAGCAGCTAATTTACCAGTTTGGATACGTTGAATACACATTGAGCATTTTTCCATTACACCACGTGAACGTGTAGTAACATCTGGGTTTAATACTAATTGCGTAAACTCATTATTCAAATAGTTATCGAAACGTGAATCATTCCAGTAGTTAAACCAGTTGAAACGACGAACTTTATATGGACAGTTATTTGCACAGTAACGCGTACCAACACAACGGTTGTAAGCCATGTGGTTTAAACCATCAGATGAGTGTACTGTTGCCAATACCGGACAAACTGTTTCGCATGGAGCGTGATCACAGTGTTGACACATCATTGGTTGGTGAACAACAGAAACATTGTTCATTTGATCTGCCTCTAAATGTGCAATTTCTTTTTCTTTTGTTACTGCACCATTGCTAGAACCATGACCACCATGATCATCAGCTTTTGCAGAAGGCTCTTGGTTGTAGCTGTAGTAACGATCGATACGCAACCAGTGCATCTCTCTACGTTTACGAACTTCATCCTTACCTACTACAGGAATATTATTTTCTACGTTACAAGCTACAATACATGATCCGCAACCAGTACAAGCATTCAAATCGATTGCCATTACCCAGTTGTTTCCAACCATTTCGTGCTTATCTGTAGTCCATAAATCGTAAACTTTATGTTTATGATGATTTCCTGAACCAGCAGCTGGATCTTTTAAATAATCTTTTAAAGTAGCTTCGCGAATGATATTTCTACCCTCGAAAGAGTAGTGTGTTTGTGTTTGAGCTAATTCTTCTCTTCCGCCAGTAGCAGCTAAAGTAGCTGTTGTAGCATATTTTAATGTACCATTGCTAAAAGTAACAAATGGAAATGCATTTTTACCTACATTATCACCTGCTTTTCCAACTTTAGTACGTCCGTAACCTAATGCTACAGAAGCAGTTCCCATTGCTTGACCAGGTTGAATTAAAACCGGTAAATCAATTGAAACACCTTGTGCGTTTTTAATAGTTACAATATCAAATTCTTTATAACCTGAAGCTTCTGCTTGTTTAGGTGCTAAAGCGATATAGTTATCCCAAGTTACTTTCGAAACTGGATCTGGCAATTCTTGTAAGAATGCGTTATTTGCATATTTACCATCACGTATTGCAACGCTTTCGTAAACATGTAATTCTAAAACATCTTTACCATTACCTTTTGCTAATGCTTTACTACTTGTAGCAATAGATGATGCAACTGCATCTAAAGACATACTGAAGGTATAAGCTCCTGCAGTTTTTGCTGTAGTAGAAATCACTCCAGCTTGCAATACATCATTCCAAGATTTGCCTACACTTGGTAAAACATTTTTCTCCCAATTGTTACGCACATATTGGTAGTAATCTTGTACAGTTGCGTCAGACCAAATCAAGAAACTTTGCTCAGCTTGGCGAGAGTTGAAAACAGGATTAATAGTTGGCTGAACGATTGAATAGAAACCTTCGTAAGTATTTGCATCACCCCATGACTCTAAATAGTTAGGCGTAATTGCAACTACATCACATAAATCAGAAGTTTCATCAACTCTATCAGCAAAAGATACTTTTAAACTTACTTTGCCTAAAGCATCTGTAAATGCTTTTGCATTAACCGAATCGTAAGCTGGATTTGAATCTAAGAAGAAAACCGCACCAACTTCACCTCTAGTCATTTCATTAATCAATTCAGCAAACTCTGCATCATTACCTTCGTAACGTTTGCAAGCATTATCTAAATCGATTGTTGTGCCATAGCTACCAATTGCAGCATTAATGGCATTAACCAATATTTGTGTAGAAACATCATTAGAGCCAGAAACTACTACTGATTTTCCTTTATTCTGTAATAATTCTTTGGCAACTAATTTTACCACTTTATCAGCAGTAGTGTTGTTACCTAATGTACCACCTGATAAGTTTGCACCAGTAACTGCATTATATAACGTAATTAAAGCAGGACCCTCTTCAGATAATTTAATTGGCACACGTGTGTCAGCATTTGTACCAGTTAAGCTCATACCACTTTCAAACTGAAAATGACGAGACATTTTTTTGTTCTCTAAAGATTTATAGTTTCTGTTAGAAACATATTGAGCAGTAAATTCTTCGCCGCTAATCCAAGTACCTAAAAAGTCGGCACCAAAACTTACAATTAAATCAGCTTTATCGAAGTTATATTTTGGCAATACTGCTTTACCAAAACTATTTTCATTTGCTTTAATGATACCTGTGTAAGAAACAGCATCATATTGTACATGTTTAGTAGTTGGATATTTAGCTGTAAAATCTGTAACAACAGCTTTAGCAGAAGGACTGTTTAAGCTAGAAGATACGATACGGATTTTTTTGCCTGAAGCTTGAACTTTATTCAATTCACCTTTAACGAAAGTATCAATATCAGCCCATGATGTTACTTCATCCTTTTTAAGTAAAGGATTTTTAAGTTTCGATACATCATACAAATCTAATACTGAAGCTTGTGCCTGTGCATCAGTACCTGTACTAAATACACCTGCATTTGGATTAACTTCGATTTTAATTGGACGACCTACTACCGTTTTAACCAATACACTCTGCCCTTTAAAGGTAGAAACATAATAGTTTGGTATACCAGGAACAACTTCCTCTGGTCTAATTAAATAAGGAATTGATTTGTGTACAGGCGCTTTCTGACAAGCCGCTAAAGTAACAGCTCCTAAACCAAAACCAAGGGCTTTTAAAAAGTCGCGGCGTGGTGTAACTGTACTTAATCCTGCTTCACTTAAAACATCTTCTATTGGAATAGGCTCAGCAAATTCGTTTTTGTTATTCTCAACAAAATCGGGAGTGTTTTTATACTCCTCTAGGCCTTTCCAGTATTTTTTATTGCTTTCCATTTAAGCTCTATTACTGTTTATCGAACGTTCTTTATAAATTCTATTTATTAATAATGGCATTTACCACACTCTAAACCACCTAATAACGCTGGAGTGATTTTTTCGCCTTTTTTAATTTTCTCGTGTGCTTTGATGATGTTAGTGTAGAAAGCATCATCTTTTTTACTAGAGATATCTGCGTTTCTATGACAGTCGATACACCATTTCATGGTTAGTGGAGAATACTGATAAACTTCCTCCATTGTATTAACCGGACCATGACATGCAAAACATACTTGATCTGTAGGTTTTAAACCTTTTTCTTTACGAATAGCCTCTTCTCCTACTACAACGTGTTGCGAGTGGTTGAAATAAGCAAAATCTGGCAAGTTGTGTACACGTACCCATTCTACTGGTTTCTCTTTAGTCTTGTCGTAAGTTTGCGCTTCGGGATCGTAACCTAAAGCATTGTATATTTTTTGAATTTCTGGAGAAACTGCACCATCTTCTGTTCTAGCTTGAACGTTTTTATGACAGTTCATACAAACGTTTAGCGAAGGAATTGTTGAGTTTTTAGATTTGAATGCACTAGTGTGACAATATTGACAATCGATTTGATTGATACCTGCGTGTAATTCGTGAGAGAATTTAATTGGTTGAGCTGGTTGATAACCAGTGTGAACACCAGTTTCCCACATACCCATCCAACCGAATGAACCCAATACCATTACCAAACACAACACCGTGAAGAAAACAAATTTCTTGTTTTTGAACAATCCACGCACACCAGCAACTAATGAAACGCTTTCTTCTTCAACAACTGCAATGCCTTGTTTCTCTAAAATTAAACGCTCTAACATTTTTACTGCACGGCCTAAAACAACCAATACAATAATTGATAGAATGATAATTGCAATAACACCTGCAATAGAAAGACCCGAAGCACCTTCATCTACTACAGCAGCACCTCCACCAACAGCAGGATCTGCTTTAGGTTCTCCAGCTTTAGCGTAAGCCACAATGTTTAAAATTTGTGCATCTGTTAAAGTTGGAAAAGCAGTCATTTCTGATGTTTTTAACTTAGACGTCTCAATTGCCTCCTTATTACCGGAAGCTATCAAAGCTGCATTGTTTTTAATCCAAGGGATTAGAAAAGCATCATCGTGCTTATTTACACCAGCCGTTAATGCCGGACCAGTTCCATCGTAATCAAGAGCGTGACAAGAAGCACACTTAGATTTAAATAAAGTTTTACCTTCTACTAAGTCAGTTTGCGCTTGAGCTCCAGTTAAAATTAAAAAAGATAGAGCTGCCAAAACGAATGTCGACTTCCAAACTTTCTTAAAAATGAATGAGATATTCCTCATAATGAGTATTTTATGCTGTTTTTTGAAAAAAATTTTAAACCTTTAAGCTAAAGGGGTGTTTAACCGCCTCCAAAAGATTTGAACAAAAGTAAAATTTATTAAGTTACCAGTGACATAATACTGACATTGAAATACAATTTATAATCATTCTAAATTATTGCATTTTCTGCTTGTAGGCTAAAAAAATCAAGGGTTTTGTAAATAAGATGATTTTTGAAGCATAAATATTTGATAAAATATTTGGAACTTAATTTAGAAGTATGTAAACCCTTAATGATGTCATCAATTAGCTAAATTAATTTACCATTAAAGGTCAAATACTTAAAATCAGTTATTTAAATAAACGTAATTACAAACTATATCTAATTTAAAGCAATTACAGAATGAGAAAAAATTACATTTTCAATATCCAAGCAAATATTAAAGGGCAAACAATCGTTGCATCAGACTCTACAATAAACTTTGGTGTGTGAATATCTAACTTACCCCAAGTAATTTTTTCATTTGGTACCGCTCCAGAGTAAGAACCATAGGAAGTTGTTGAATCTGAAATTTGACAGAAATAGCTCCAAAAAGGAATGTTTTCCATTTCCATATCTTGATATAACATCGGTACAACGCAAATAGGAAAATCGCCTGCAATACCACCGCCTATTTGGAAAAAGCCAATTCCTTTACCTTCTGAATTTGCAATATACCAATCGGCCAACCAACCCATATATTCAATACCACTTTTCATGGTGCTTGCTTTTAATTCACTTTTCATTACGTAAGAAGCAAAAATATTACCCATCGTACTATCTTCCCATCCAGGTACAACAATTGGCAAATTCTTTTCGGCCGCTGCCAGCATCCATGAATTTTTTGGGTCGATTTCGTAATACTGTTCTAAATCGCCACTCAATAACATTTTATACATAAACTCATGCGGAAAATATCTTTCGCCAGCTGTATCAGCATCTTTCCAGATTTTATGGATATGTTTTTGTAAGCGACGGAAAGCTTCTTCTTCTGGTATACAAGTGTCTGTAACGCGGTTATAATGGTTTTCTAATAAATCCCATTCATCCTGCGGACTTAAATCACGATAATTAGGAACACGTTTATAATGAGAATGTGCTACCAAGTTCATAATATCTTCTTCTAAGTTTGCACCAGTACATGAAATGATAGAAACTTTATCTTGTCTAATCATTTCTGCTAATGAAATACCTAATTCTGCCGTACTCATTGCACCAGCAAGGGTAATCATCATTTTCCCTCCTTCATCTAAATGCGTTTCGTAACCTTTAGCTGCATCCATCATCGCGGCAGCATTAAAATGAAGATAGTTAGTCTCCATAAATTTCGATATCGGTCCTCTTGTAGTACTCATCTTTATATTTTTAATGTTCGGCTGCAAAAGTACAAATGATTTACGATTTTAGGTTTACGATTTTAGATTTACCCAATTCGGCAATAAACTGTTAAATGCTAACTGCTAAAAGGCAATTGAATTTGGGCGTTCGGGCGGGCTTTACGTTGCAATCTTTTTACATTTTTTTCGCTTCGCTAATGTAAAAAGGATTTTCACTTCAATCCCTAACGCGAATAGCATTTGCAAAAAATGGAGCGAGATTATAACTATATCGCACTCCAAACTTTGACATTAGATAGTTATCGGATCTAAAAAAAGATGCTCAAAGTAAAATTATTTTACCTTTGCAACAATGAAAAAGTTATTGCTGTTATTACTGCTCTCTATATTCGTTAATCCCCTTTGGGCACAAAAAAAATTAATACAAAAGCTATTATCAAACGAGAAAGATACCACTCGTAAAGCTAGTTTTATGCCTATCCCGGTGTTAGGCTATGCACAAGAAACTGGTTTTGAGTTTGGCTTAGGCGCTTTGTATTCATTTTACATGGATAGAAATGATACGACAAATAGAAGTTCAAACTTCTCAGGAATGGCATCATACTCGACACAAAAGACATATAATTTTTCTATCAAAGGCGATGCTTGGACGCCTGGTAATACTTATCATTTTATTAGCGAAATAAGATTTAAAAAAATGCCCTTTAATTTTTATGGCTTAGGAAACAATACCGCTCAAGCAGATGAAGATAGATTGGTGCAGCAACAAATTAAACTCCAGCTTGATGCTGAAAAAACATTTGCTAAAAACACTTACACAGGTGTTTCAGTAGGGTTTGAAAACTACGATTTTACAGACAAAATTTTAGGCGGAATATATAGCTCTTCTCCTTCATTATTTGATAGAGCAGGTGGATCAGTGATGTATTTTGGAGTATCGCAAAGTTACGACACCAGAAACTCTAACAATTATCCAACAAAAGGTTTTTTTGGAAGAGTAAGCTATCAATTTGCACCAAATATTTTTGGCGGCAATAATTTTACGGGTAGCCAGATTAGAGTAAATGTGCGTAATTTTTGGTCACTAGCGCCAAAAGTTGTTATAGGGGTACAAGGTTTATACTATACAGTACAAGGCAAACAAACTCCATTTTACTTGTTGCCCCAATTAGGTAATGACGAAGTTATGCGTGGTTATTACACGGGTAGATACCGCGATGAGAATTTAATGGCTGCCCAAGCAGAAATCCGTTACCGATTTATGAATAGGTTTGGTGTAGTTGCTTTTGCTGGCGGAGGAAAAGTTTTTGCAAATGGCAATTTAACTTTAACCGACTTGAAACCTAATTACGGCCTAGGTGGACGATACTTTTTTGATACGGCAAAAGGTTTAAGCGTTCGTTTAGATTATGGCATTGGCGAGAAAAGACCAAATGAAAAACGCCAAAGTGGAATGTATATTAGCTTAGCTGAGGCGTTTTAAAAGCCCTACCCAACCTTCCCTAAGGAAGGCTTAGCAAAATTTCAAATAGCTGGGCTTAAACTGCAGATTTGAGACCCTTCATTTAAAATTGTTCGATTCTAAAATAATTTTCACAAATTAGCTTTAGCTGAGTACACTACATCAGCTTTGCTAAATTATACCTTATGAAAAAAGTATTTCTGCTACTGTTATTACCGTTTTCTCTATTCGCTCAAAAATTTACTCCAACAGAAATCGCTGCTTTTGAAGCTCAAGCTAAAAAAGTAAATATCATTAGAGATAAATGGGGAATTCCGCATGTGTATGGCAAAAGTGATGCAGATGCTGTTTTTGGTTTATTGTACGCACAATGTGAAGATGATTTTAAACGAGTTGAACTAAATTACATCGAAAAATTAGGTAGACTTTCAGAAATAAATGGTGAAAAGGATTTGTTTAACGATTTACAAATCCGCTTACTAATTGACACTGCAGAAGCAAAAGCAGATTTTGCCAAACTGCAGCCTTCATTTAAAAAATTGCTAGAAGCTTACGCTGCTGGGATAAATTATTACCTCTACAAAAACCCAAAAGTTAAACCTGCTTTATTAACTCGTTTTAGGCCTTGGTTTGCTTTATTGTGGACAGATGGAAGCATTGGCGCTATTAATACAGCAGATTTAACGATAGCTGAACTTAAGAAATTTTATACAGGAGATTATTCGCCCACAGCTTATGTTCCAGTAATTAAAGATCAGCAAAGTGGCTCTAACGGTTTTGCCTTTGCACCAAGTATCACCGAATCTGGTAACGCGATTTTATATATCAATCCGCATACTACATTTTATTTTAGACCAGAAGTACAAATGCAAAGCGAAGAAGGCTTAAATGCTTATGGCGCCGTTACCTGGGGACAATTTTTTGTTTATCAAGGTTTTAACGAGCATTTGGGTTGGATGCATACTTCTAACAATGTTGATATTGCCGATATGTACGCTGAAAAAATTACCAAAACTGATAAAGGTTTATTTTATGAGTACGACAAGAAAAAATATCCTGTAGTCCAGAAAAAAATGACTTTTAAATATTTGGATGGAGGAAGTTTAAAAAGCAGAACCTTTAATACTTATTTTACCAATAAAGGACCAATAATGGCCATTCGAGATGGCAAATGGATCAGCCTAAAATCAAAAAACAGAAATACAGCCAGTTTAGTGCAAAGTTGGGTGCGTACCAAAGCCAAAAGTTTTGAGGAGTATCAAAAAGCAATGGACTTGAAAGCAAATGCATCTAACAATACGGTTTATGCTGATGCAAAGGGAAACATCGCCTATTGGCATGGCAATTTTATTCCGATAAGAGATACGAAATATAATTGGAGTGAGGTAGTTGATGGTTCTATATCTGCAACTGCTTGGAAAGGATTACACGAGGTTAAAGATATGGTTCATGTGTACAACCCAATAAATGGTTGGTTACAAAACTGCAATTCAACTCCTTTTAGTTCGGCTGGTAAAAACAGTCCGATTAAAGCAAATTACCCAACCTATATGGCTCCAGATGGAGAGAATTTTAGAGGTGTTGCCGCCAATAGATTGTTGGAAAATCTTAACAAATACAATTTAGATAAAGTAATTGCAACGGGCTATGCCCCTTATTTACCAGCTTTTGAGGTATTAATTCCAGCTTTGCTGAGGGTTTACGAGCAATTGCCACAAAGTGATCCTTTGATCAAAGAACTAGCAGCCCCAATTGCTATTTTAAAAGCATGGGATTACCGTTCTGCAGAAAATTCTGAGGCTACAACTTTGGCTTTTGAATGGGCTCAGAAATTGAACCCAATTATACAAAAGGTTTATATCAATACTGGTGAGAAAGATCAAGTAGAAAATACGAAAGATTTTGCAGCAAGTGCTAGACCAAATGATTTGTTAGACCCATTAAAAGCAACTATGGCAGATTTAACCAAACGTTTTGGTAAATGGCAAATAGCTTGGGGCGAAATTAACCGCTACCAACGTTTAACTGGTGCTATGAATGAAAAATACGATGACACTTTACCTAGCTTGCCTGTTGGTTTTGGCTCTGCTTTATGGGGACAGCTTTCTTCATATCGAAGTAACCCTTTCAAAACCAATAAACGCTATGGCTTTAGTGGAAATAGCTTTGTTTGTGCAGTAGAGTTTGGCCCACGAATTAAAGCGAAATCTATTTTAGCTGGCGGAAATAGTGGTGATCCTACTTCTAAACATTTTACCGACCAAGCTTTAATGTATAGCAAAGGTGAGTTTAAGGATGTATTGTTTTACAAGGAAGATGTCTTGAGAAACGCGGAAAGAAGTTATAGGCCTGGGGAGTAAATGTTATTTAACACATAGGCAGATAGATTGTATAGAGAATGCTTAGCATGATGGAATTTTTGGTTATAGAAAATTAAGTGTAAAATGTGAATTGTTTTCAACCATCTGTTAAACTAATTCCAAGTCAATCTTAAATCTCCCTTTTTTGAAATTACTTTTGATTTATTAAAATCAACTTCCATAATATCTGCAGTTACTTTAGCTTTGTCCTCATAAAAAGTTGCATCTTTTATTGTCTCAATGTTTAGTTTGGCATTATACAGAATTTGAGACCCTTTAAATCTCATTTTTTCATTAGCAATAGTTGCGTTACCATAAAGCTTAATTATTTTATCCTTCTTATCCAAATTAATTGAATCTATTGCACTATACCTAACCTTAGTATTGCTTCCTGTATACCCAATATGTGAATTTTCTTCATTAGCCTTTTTAAAGGTGCTCAATACAAAAGGTTCTTTTATCTCTTTCACTTTAAAATAATCGAGGTTAACATCCACTATAATTTCATCAGAAACTATAATGTGTCCGTTTTTAGTAATTGTACTCTTTACTGCTTTTATGGCATTTTTTGTTTTGTCAAATGTTGATTCTTTAGCTACAAGTTCAATATCGCCAATTTTGTACACACCATCTTTAACGTAAGCTATATCAGCTTTTGTATCAACAGTTATTGAGGTTGATCTTAATAAAATTGGTTTAATTGTCTCTAGGTTGTTTTTAATTAAAAAGCCATCTAATGTTTTGGTTTTGGAAGAATTTATTAATCCTGCAAGTTGACCATTAACTTTTTCACTCTTATGCTTTTGAGAGAAATTTCTACTTTTTGCTGTTTTTGCAGTAAATTTCGGCTCTTTGCCAAACCAGAAAATATATGTTTTCTTTCTATTTGTTATTGTAGGAATATCATAATCAGCTGCTTTAGCAAAACCTCTTTTTTCTGACAAACTGGCGATAAATTTTTTATCAAATTTTAAGGTTTCTTTTTCTGAATACAGCTTGCCATTCGCGTAAATGAATACTTTAGAAGGTTCGCTACCTATCGGACTATGCACAATTCTTAACGATGGTATTTTACCGCTAACTGTATGAAGCGTAAATTTTTCAGATTTGTATTGCCCATATTGCATTACCGCACTTTTAGAAAGAAATGGTCTATTATCAATATCAAATAATACTTTTTCATCTAAAGTTTTCATCCTATCCATTGAATAGCATGGTCCATCAAGTTGTTTAACCACATTTCCTTTTGAGTCAGAAATTTTAATATCATTAACTGTTCCACCTATTGTTATTAGAACCTCATCTCCTACACTAACATTTCCTCTTGAGAAAGTCAATACTCTAATTATACCTTTATCATATTTAAAGTTGAGGACTTCACCAACTTCCGTTAGCAAGATACTTTTTACTTTTCCACGGATGGTGGTGTTCCATAAAGGATCATTATTTGATTTTTTGATTTGTGAAGCTACATTGCTTCGCATATTTAATTCGGTTACTTCTGCAAACTTAGCAACCTCCACAACTTTCACCGTAAAACTCCACAACAATATCAATCCAATTGGTACTGCCAGTAAGTAAATTAATTTTTTCATGTTCTTTGATTTTGAATGAAATAACATTTTTATTCTATCCTTAATTGGGCTTTTCACGAAGTTGTGCACCAATGACGTTTCACTTTTAGCAATGGCCAATCGAAGCAATAAACTAGCATATTGTTCGGTGCCAAAATTTTGTGAGGTTGCTTCATCCGCTTCGTATTCATGGGCTTGCTCTAAAGCTTTATCATATAAATAAACCACTGGATTAAACCATAAGAAGGCTTTAATGAGCATCATGATGATTTTATCAATAGAATGAAATTGTTTAGCATGAACTTCTTCGTGTTTTATCAAAACCTGTAATTCTGCTTCACTCAATTTTTCATCGATAAAAACATAATTGAAGAAGGAGCAATTTGTGAATCCAGATGATTTTTGAAAAATTTTTAATCCGCTAATCCGCTTTGCGCCATTTTTGGTATGTTTTAAGAGTTGTAATATCCGCCAGGTGGCGATAACTAAAAGGGAAAAGACAATGCTGAAATATAAATAAGGCAGCAAGGAGTAATAATCGAAGCTTTCTTCAGTAATTGGCCTAGTTTCAATTGGACTTATAGCTGTTATTGGCTCGTTAATTTTTACTTCATCCGGTGGCTCAACTTGCGTGTAAACCATTGGCGCTATTTCAACTTCGCGTTCTATAGTAAAGCTTAGTGTAGGAATGATAAAACTTATCAATAACGTAAACAGCAAATAAAAACGATTGATTTTAAAGAAGGTTAACCTACGTAAAAACAATAAGTAAAATGCGAAGAACAATACAGTGCAAACACTTACTTTGACAAGGTAGATGAGGAGTTCCATATCATGAATTTTTATTGATGAGTGCTTTTAACTCTTCTATATCTTTCGCACTTAACTTTTCTTCCTTCACCATAAAAGACAATAAACTGCTGGGCGAATTATCGAAATAACCTGCAAAGAGTTTAGAAAAGGTAGTTTTCGTATAATCTTCTTTGCTAATGGCTGGAAAATACTCATAAGTTTTGCCGTAAGCTTTATAACTTAGGTAACCTTTCTTTTCTAAAAGCCTAACTATGGATGATATGGTATTATATGGAGGTTTGGGATCCTCCTCTAATTCATCAATGATATCTTTAACAAATGCTTTCTGCAACTTCCATAAAACTTGCATAATGCGTTCTTCTGCTTTAGTTAATTCTTCCATAAACTAAAGATATAACTAAGTTGTCAGTTTTACAACTGTTTTTTAAGTTATATAATTGAATAAGTAGTTATAAACTAATAAGTCCTTGATTTTTAGAACAATAAAATTTTATTTGTGATATTTTGATAAACGAGGTTGCTCTTCGGTCAGCAATAACAAAATTCCGAGTAGATTTCTCATCGTTACGCTTTGTCGAAATGACGATGTGTTAGAAAGTCCACTTTAGAGCCTGCTCCGATTTATATCGGAGGGATTTAGGGGTTTAAAATTTAATCTTAAAATGCTCCTTAGCTTGATCTTTCTTAAAATAAACCAAGCCTATCCAAAATAAATCTACAGTTACTGTTACTTGAGGATGGTTTTTAATCTCGGCCCAAGCTTCTTTCATGCCTTCGCTCCAATAAATATCATCAAATATTAAAAGCGAATTTTCATGAAGTTTTGGTAAACACCAATTAAAATAGTTTAAAGTAGCTTCTTTGGTATGGTTGCCATCAATGTAAACAAAATCCAATTGCTCAGCTTCGTTAATGGCTGTTGGCAATAAATTATTAAAATTACCAACCTGTAATTCTATATTATTTAAACCTAACTCCATAAAGTTTTGATGTGCAACTTTAGCGGTTTCTGGACAACCTTCAATAGTTAAAATAGCTGCTGCTGGCTGTGCTTTTGCTAAATAAGCTGTTGTTATACCTAAACAAGTACCTAACTCAATTATATTTTTTGGTTGTTGAAAAGCTACCAAACGATAAATCAGCTTTGCTAAATGAGGTGCTTTAAGAGCATTCTTAGCAATTTCTTTAACCTTTTTTATACGGTTTTTGTTGAGATGAGATCCCGCTCCCAAATCAGTTACGGTAATTATGCTATCGTCAACCAAAAGTTTTTTTCGCTGTTTTTCAATGTCATCGTATTTGTTTTTTACAGAAAAATCGTAAATTACCTCATCTGTTAGCTTATAAACAAAGGGCGAGTGCGTTCCGTGTCTGCTTTTTGCAGTAATGCGATGTTTTAAATAATCGATTGCGAATTGAAAAACCATAGTCGCAAAAATAGGTAAACAGAAATTTGTAATTTGCATTTTTATGGAAAATCTTGCAGAAATAAACGCCTTAGTTAAATTATTAGATGACCCTGATGAGCAGGTTTACCAGCAGGTACACCAACGTTTATTAGAATACGGTAGCGAAGCAATTACCTATTTAGAAAGTGCTTGGGAACAATCTCTTGATACATTATTGCAAGAGCGTATCGAAAACATTGTACATACCATACAATTTAGAAATGTTAAAGAAGACCTTAATTTATGGTACCAAAGTGGTGCATTTGATTTATTGCAAGGGGCATTAATTATTAACCGTTACCAATATCCAGATTTAGATGAGCAGGCCATCATTTTCCAGATCGAAGAAATTAAACGTGAAATTTGGATTGGTTTGCAATATGAAATGAGTTCTATTGAAAAAATAAAACTCATCAACCACGTTTTTTATAATCAATTTGGCTTTGGTGGCAATACTAAAAATCACCACGATCCGCAAAACTCTTACCTCAATCAGGTTTTAGAGAGTAAAAAAGGAAATCAAATCTCTTTGGCAATCATTTATGCAACATTAGCCCAAAAACTAGATATACCTGTATATGGCGTTAATTTACCTCAGCATTTTATTTTGGGTTATATAGATGAAAGTAATGCCGAAAAAGAATATGGGGTTTTGTTTTACATCAATGCATTTAATAAAGGTGCAATTTTTGGTAAGCATGATGTAGATCAGTTTTTACGCCAATTAAATTTAGAACCGCAACCAGGTTTTTATGCGCCATGCAGCAACACAGAAATTATTCGCCGTATTATCCGTAACCTAATTTCTGCTTATGAGAATTTAGGTTCAACAGAAAAGGTTGAAGAACTAAAACAATTACAAGATATTTTATCGGTTTAAATCTTTCAAAAATAGTTTCCATATTTTTTAAGGGAATTAGTGTACCTAAGCATTCGGTCTTCTTTTAAAGGTAATTTTTTTGTTTCTAATCTGATTGTTCAACCTTTGGGTATAAGAGGTTAAAAGAGATAGCGTAAAGAAGGTCTAACAGACATAGAAACTTTGCTTTTCAGATAATTTAAACATTAAGAAATTAAGGAAAATAAGCTTAATTATTTTCAATTCCTTAATGTTAACCAAATAAAAAAAGCCTGTAAAATTCATTTACAGGCTATTAAATATCTAAAAATCTCCGCCGTGGCGGAGATTTAGGAATTCTTAATTTTTACTACCGTTTGCTTTACGTAGCTGCTCTGTTAAAAAGATTTTACGTAAACGCATACTTACTGGTGTAACCTCAATATATTCATCGGCTTGGATGTACTCCATACACTCTTCTAAAGAGAATTTAATAGCTGGTGCAATACGCGTATTATCATCAGTACCAGAAGCACGCATGTTGGTTAATGCTTTTCCTTTAACGATGTTAACTACTAAATCATTATCGCGAATGTGCTCGCCTAAAATTTGTCCTTCGTAAATATCAACTCCCGGATCTACAAAGAAACGACCTCTATCTTGTAATTTATCGATAGAATAAGCGGTAGTCATACCTTTATCCATAGAAATTAATACCCCATTTAAACGACCAGGAATTGTACCTTTCCAAGGCTCGTAAGCTTTGAAACGGTGTGCCATAATCGCCTCGCCAGCAGTTGCAGTTAATACGTTGTTACGTAAACCGATAATACCACGAGCTGGGATTTCAAATTCTAAATGTTGTAAATCACCTTTTGGTTCCATAATTAACAACTCACCTTTACGTTGAGTTACCAATTCAATAACCTTACCAGCAACATCACCAGGTACATCTACAATTAAAGTTTCAATTGGCTCACATTTTTTACCGTCAATTTCTTTAACAATAACCTGTGGCTGACCAACTTGTAACTCATAACCTTCTCTACGCATGGTTTCGATTAGTACCGATAAATGGAGAATACCACGACCGTAAACCAACCATGAATCAGCACCTTGAGTTTCAACAACTTTTAACGCTAAATTTTTCTCCATCTCTTTCATCAAACGATCTTTGATACGTTGAGATGTTACTAATTTACCTTCTTTACCAAAAAATGGTGAGTTGTTAATGGTAAACAACATATTCATTGTTGGTTCATCGATACTAATTACTGGCAATTGCTCTGGTGCATCAAAATCAGCAATCGTATCACCAATATCAAAACCATCAATACCTACAACAGCACAAATATCTCCAGAGCTAACTTCTGTAGTTCTAATTTTACCTAAACCTTCAAAAGTATATAATTCTTTTACTCTAGATTTAACCATTTTACCATCACGTTTAATTAGCGTAATAGGTTGGTTTTCTTTAATACTTCCACGGTGTACACGTCCAATTGCAATACGACCAACAAAAGAAGAATAATCTAATGAAGTGATTTGCATTTGCAAAGTACCTTCTAACATTGGTGGAGCTGGAATATTAGCAACAACAGCATCTAATAAAGCAAAAATATCAGTCGTTGGTTTTTTCCAATCAGTACTCATCCAACCTTGTTTAGATGAACCATAAATTACTGGAAAATCTAATTGGTCTTCTGTAGCTTCTAAGTTAAAGAATAACTCAAAAATTTGCTCGTAAACCTCTTCTGGTCTACAATTTTCTTTATCAACTTTGTTTACAACCACAATTGGTTTTAAACCTAAAGCCAAAGCTTTTTGAGTTACGAAACGCGTTTGAGGCATTGCACCTTCAAAAGCATCACACAATAACAAAACGCCATCGGCCATTTTCAATACACGCTCTACCTCACCGCCAAAATCCGCGTGACCAGGAGTATCAATAATGTTAATTTTTACGTCTTTATATTGTACCGAAACATTTTTAGAAACGATTGTGATCCCACGTTCACGCTCTAAATCATTGTTGTCTAATATCAATTCACCTTTTTGTTCGTTATCACGAAAAACAGAACACGAGTGTAAAATCTTATCAACCAATGTAGTTTTACCGTGGTCAACGTGTGCTATAATAGCTATATTTCTAATCTTTTGCATAAAATGCGCCTATAATTTTGGCGCAAAGATATGATTTTTAATTGGATTTTTTACGTTTTAAACTACTATTTCTGTTCAAACATATTTGTTAAATTTTGATAGTCAATAGTTTGGGAGAAGTTGTTTAATAATGAAACACATAGGCACATAGCTCACTCAATGCTGAACCTTTGTGTCCTATGTTTCTATGTGATTAAAATTTCTAAAGCAAAACCAATGCTCTTCGGACACATCAGTCCCGCTATCCGTTTTACTTCTGGATAGCCCAGAGCGCAACCCCTACGTGCTCACTTCAATCGGGTTTAGCGAACCAAAGATTTTACAAAAAACTCAGTTTTTACTTGCCAAATCCCAATTTAACTTAGATATTCACATTTTACAGGATGGAGAGAAATTATTTAAAACGTTCTGCAACCATTTACAGTAAGCCAGCATCTACAAATTATATCATTCCATCAATGAAAATGCGCATCTTGTTATCTCTCTTTTTAGCAATTCTAGCTTTTAATTCAAAAGTTCTAGCTCAAGACAACCGAGTAGACACCTTAAGTTTTAGCATGAAATCGAGCTTATTGGTTATTGAAGGCGCCATAAATGGCAATAAAGCGCTTCTCGCCTTTGATACTGGCGCTTATGCCGGTGTTTTAAATAGCAAACAAGTTGCTGCTAACAACATCAAAAACACTGGCAAAAAAAATGTTCGCGACAGCAATAATGAAAACAAAAGAATGGGTAGAGGCAAAATAGCTACCATCTCTATTGGTTCTTTTGCTTTCGAAAATATAGAGAGTGTAATTTACGATATGCCTTTTTTACTTTGCAACGATTTCTATTTACTTGGCGGCGATGTAATTAATCGTTTAAACTGGAAATTTGATTTTATCAACAATTTAGCTTTTATCTCAAAAACTCCATTTGTACCAAGTAACGACATGAAGGTATTACCAGTTCAATTTATAAACAATAGGCACTTTACAGATTTACAAGTTGATGGTAAAATGGTGAGATTTTTAGTAGATTTTGGATTTTCAGGAGTATTAGATGTACCAACAAGCGAGATTAATTTTGCTAAAATACAAAACCAAAAGGCTAAAGAGTTAATGTTACTTCAATCTCAAACAATTTCTATGGGTTTGGGGAGTATGTCTATAGGTGAACAAATGAATACTTATTTTGCCGATTCTATTAGCTTGGGCATAACAACTTTTAAAAACATTAAAGTTAATGTAAAAGATAAAACAGATAAAAAAATTGGAATTCGTTTCTTTAGAGACAATTTATCATCCATAATACTTAATAATACCGACAAAGAATATTGGTTACAACAACTTGAAAAACCTTTAAAATCAGATTTAGGGTTAGATTTAGATTTTTTTTTAATTGATGGCAAACTAAAGATAGTTGGTAAGAGTTTAAGCGATAACAGTTCAGGAAAAACGTTAAATGTTGGTGATGAAATTAAAGCGGTAAATGGTAAAACAGCAGCTTCATTTGCAGATGTTTGTAGCTTTATAAACTGGCGACAGGAGCAAGCAGGCAACAAAGATTTAACTATAGAAACTTTAAAAGGAGAAAAAATAAACATCCTAAAAGCAAAATTTTAAGTTAGTTAGTAAATATGCTGGTATCATATTAATCTTTCTTATTAAGCCATTCTTCGTAACTTATCACGCCCAATTCTGGCTTTCCTTCTCCTTCCAATATCGCTATAAATTCTAAATCGTGTCCATCTGGGTCTTTAAAATAAATAGCGATTGCTGGCATCCAAGCAAAAACCATTGGTTGCTCACTTCCATTCTTTAAAAAATTATAGGGTTGCAGGTTTCGAGATTTCAAAAACTCTACAGATTTATGCAGCACATCATCAACATCGCACCTAAAAGCAAAATGCCTGATGTCTATTTCTTCTTTTTGCTTTTCCCATAAACCAAGCATTGCTCCTTTGGGCTCTCCTATCCAAAAAAAGGCAACTCTTCTGTCATCGTGATAATCACATTCTATTAAGCCTAATACATTTTTATAAAAATCTATAGACCTTTCTAGGTTTTCTACAAAAAGGTGTGTTTCAAATAATCCTTTTATCATGATGTAAAATTACAGCATAAATGAAGTGAAAGAAAATCATTAATCTCAATTTTGATATCGTTATAATCGATAGCTTAAAACTTCAACCCACACTGATTGCAAAAATTTGCGTTATCAGGATTATCATGTTTACAATCTTCGCAAACTTTATCTTCAGATTTTTTGCTGGCCAACTCTACCGTAATAATTCCAGTTGGCACAGCGATTATGGCGTAACCCATAATCATGGCAATTGAAGAAAGAAATTTACCCAACACAGTTTGTGGAACAATATCTCCAAAACCAACTGTAGTAACTGTAACAACAGCCCAATAAATGCTTTGCGGAATGCTGGTAAAACCGTTTTCACCACCTTCAATTACATACATTAATGTGCCTAGCAAAACCATAATTGAAATTACAGCCATCAAAAACACACCTATTTTATGTCCGCTGCCACGTAAAGCCAAAAGTAATTTTTGAGCTTCACGGTTAAATCTAACTAGTTTTAAAATCCTAAATACACGCAATAACCTAAAAATTCTTATCGCTAATAAATAATGAAACCCAAAATTGATGAGTTCTAAATAGGTTGGTAAAATTGAAAGTAAATCAACTATCCCCCAAAAACTAAAAATGTATCTTAAAGGTGTTTTAGTGCTCCATACCCTAATGATGTATTCAATGGTAAATAGAATAGTTACTATCCATTCTATGTAAAAGAAATATCGGTAATAATTAATGTGTAATGATGGAATACTTTCTAAGATAACAATGAGTACACTTATAAGAATTACCCAAAGCAAAATCACATCAAACAGTTTTCCAGCTTTGGTATCATGACCAAAAATGATTTCCTTAACTTTTTCCCTCAGTTTATCCATATCTATTGCAACAAGTTTAAGGAATAATTATCAATTCTTAAATGGTAATTCGGTAGAGTGAAGTAGTGTAATTTTCCACTTCCCTTTATCTTTAATTAGTGTTACGCTTTCCAACCAATCTGCATGATCTTTTCTGCCGTTTGTTGCTAAAAAATCTGCTGTATTATAATATATCACCCACGCAGCATTATTATGAACCATGGTTTTATTAAATTTTAACTGGTTTGTTCTTTTAACACCTTTACCCAGCATTGGTTTTAAATGATCGATTAAAACATTTAAATCCCAAACCTCACCATATTCTACAAACTGTATATCTTTTGTGAAAGATTTCATTTTTTCGAAATCCAGCGCCGAAATTGCATCAAAAAAATTAACAACAGTTTGTTCTACTTCTTTTTGAGCTGTTGTTTTTTCTTGTGCATTTGCAGTAAAGCAAGTGAGTAAAAGGAATAATACTGGAAATAATGTTTTCATTGGTTTATCAATTACAATAAACCAAATTAACAAATTAAGCTAATAATCAGCCGCTTAAATAAGATTTAATTTAGATTTTAGTTTTTGGAAATGCCCATTCTAAAAATTTAGGCATCGCTTTACCCCAAGTTGGTACATCGTGCTTACCGCCAACCATTTCATAATAAAAAATATCATTTGGTCGCTGGTAACCCTTTTTCATCAATTCTTTTACTACATCAATGGTATCATCAATAGAATCGATTATAAAATTATGGTTGCGGTCTGCTTTTTCATCATCAGTACCAGTCATTAACCAAAATTTTACAGCAGGATTTGTTTTCGTATTACGGATCATTTCATGTACAATCCGATCATCATCTGTATAACCGGCGCTTAAATCTTTCTTTCTCCACCAAAAAGAACCAGAGAAAACCCCAACAGCATCAAAGTAATTATCGTGGTTCCAAGCAATATCAAAAGCGGTAATGCCACCTAAAGAAAAACCGGCAAATGCTCGCTTACCGTTAATATTTACGTTTAATTCACCATAAATAAACGGCATTAATTCTTTGATAATAAAATTAGTGTAAGCTTCTGCTTTTGCTCCTCTTTTCTTAAAATCTGGTTTTCCGGCAATGCCGTATTCTAATACACGTTCGGCACTTGCTTTAATACCAATAACAACTGTTGGCTCAATACTCCATCTAACATAAAGCGAGCTTAGCATTTCTTCCATGTCAATTTGAGCCAAATCCTGACCATCATTTAACAACAAGAGATTAACACATTCGTTGCCCAACAAATTATCAGGAGTAAAAATTTCTATTTCTACTTCTCTTTTTAAGTTGGTTGATTTGATATGATGTATAGTTTTGATAACGGTAGGTAATGTTAAGGTGGTGTACATAAGCTTTCTCACTAATCTGCCACAAAGGTATAAATCTTGTTAAAAAATTAGATAGCTAGGTTCATTTTTTACATAAATGACAGATTTAAAGCATTAAATATATTTATTTCTTTGTGTTTGATTTAGATTTTTATACCTTAAAGCATCTAAATATTAAGCCTGTGAAAGAAGAATTAAAAGAATGGTATAGTCCGAACCTAAATATGGACATCAAAACCCTAATTTTTGGGCATAGCGGATATCCTATTATACTTTTTCCAACCAGTATGGGAAGCTATTACGAAAACAAAGATTTTAAATTAATTGATGCTATTGCTGGTTTTATCAATGATGGCAAGGTTAAAGTGTATTGCCCCGATGGAATCGACAAATTAAGTTGGTACAATAAAGGAGTACATCCGGCAGACCGTGTAAAAAACCATATTTGGTACGATAAATTCTTATTAGAAGAACTGGTTCCGCTAGCAAAACATGAAACAGGACACCACAAAGTAGTTACAGCGGGCTGTAGTTTTGGCGGTTATCATGCTGCAAATTTTGCATTTAGACATCCTTGGACGGTGAGTCACCTATTTAGTATGAGTGGAGCTTTTGACATTTCTAGTCAACTAGATGGTTTTTATAATGATGAAGCCTATTTTAACAACCCTGTTGATTTTGTGCCAAACGATATGAACCAGGAGTTATGGCACATGAAAATTGTTTTAGGCACATCAGATAGAGATATGTGTAAAGGTGATAACGAAAGATTATCAGACATTTTAAATAGAAAAGGAATAAATCATTGGTTAGATATTAGACAAAATGCTGATCATGATTGGCCAACATGGAGAGGTATGTTACCAGAGTATCTATCTCAATTATAGCAATGAGTGAGAAAGTTCGAAATAGAGGAATTAATGCCAAATCCCTGACTGTGGTAGGCTGGCAACTTTACAACATTTCAACCTTCAAACAAATTCAACATTTATAAAAAATTAACAACATCAATACTTATGAAAAAAATAGGAATTTTATTTGGGCAAGAACGCTCATTCCCAGAAGCAGTAATTAAGCGAATTAACGAAAAGGCAGAAAAAGGCATTACTGCAGAGGCAGTTAAAATTGAAAAAATGTTTCAAAATGCACCTTTAGGCTATTCGGTTATTATCGATCGAATTTCTCAAGATGTACCTTTTTATCGTGCATCTTTAAAAAATGCCGCTATTACTGGTACAGCTGTAATCAATAATCCATTTTGGTGGAGCGCAGATGAGAAATTTTTTAATAACGCATTGGCAGAACAAATTGGTGTTCCAGTTCCAAAAACTGCGTTAATTCCATCTCGTGAGCATCCAACTGGCACTACTGGCGAATCATTTTCTAATTTGGCAATGCCTTTAGATTGGGATGCAATTTTTGAATACACAGGCTTCCCGGCTTACATGAAACCTTTTGACGGTGGAGGCTGGAGAGATGTTTATAAATTACATGACAAAGAAGATTTCTTTAACAAACACAATGGCACTGAGCAATTGGTAATGCTTTTGCAAGAAGAAATCATCTTCGAAGAATATTTTAGATGCTATTGCATTGGCGGCAAACACGTTCGAATTATGCAATACGAGCCACGCAACCCACACCATTTACGTTACGAAGTTGGCAAAGAACCATCAAGCGCAGCATTATTAAAAACCATTGAAGAATATACTTTAAAATTATGCGCTTACTTAGGTTATGATTTTAATACCGTAGAATTTGCAGTTCGTGATGGTGTGCCTATCGCTATCGATTTCTGCAACCCTGCTCCAGATGCCGATATCAAAAGCGTAGGACAAGAAAATTTTGATTGGGTAGTAGAAACAACAGCTAATTACGCCATTGAAAGAGCTAAAGCACAAAAAGACGGTCAGGATAATTTAACCTGGGGTAAATTTGTAAAAGCTGGCGCTGCAGGCTTGCCTTTAGTTGCAAAAGCAGCTGCCGTTAAAGAAGCCAAACCAGCTGTAAAAGCTACGCCTGTTGTCAAAGAACCTACAAAACCAGTAGCGTCGAAAGCAAAACCAGCGCCTGCTAAAAAAGCAGCACCAAAAAAATAATTGGGATAAATTAAAAGGGAATTAAGATGATGAATGAATTTACGCTCGGCATAGAGGAAGAGTACATGGTAATTGATCCCGTTACCAGAGAATTGACCTCTCACGATCAAAAAATTGTAGAATCTGCTCAAAAAATCCACAAGGATCAAGTAAAAGCAGAAATGCACCAAGCCGTGGTTGAAGTTGGAACTGGCATTTGCCACAATACCGATCAGGCTAGAAAAGAAATATCGCAATTGCGCTACACCGTTTCTCAATTAGCTGGTGAACAAGGTTTACGTATTGGCGCTGCCGGTACACATCCATTTTCTCATTGGGAAAAACAATTAATTACAGAACATCCGCGTTACAACGAAATTGTAAACGAATTGCAGGAGGCTGCTCGTTCTAACTTAATTTTTGGTTTGCACGTTCACGTAGGCTTTCAATCACGTGAGTTGGCTATCCATATTGCAAACCAAGTAAGGTATTTTTTACCTCACGTTTTTGCACTTTCTACTAACTCTCCATTTTGGGAAAGTAGAAATACTGGCTATAAATCTTTCAGGACAAAGGTTTTTGATAAGTTTCCTCGTACAGGTATTCCTGATATTTTCAATAGCATTGAAGATTATGATAACTATGTAAAGTTGTTAATTAAGACAAATTGCATGGACAACGCCAAAAAGATTTGGTGGGATATTCGTGTACATCCATTTTTTGATACTGTAGAATTTCGCATTTGCGATTGCCCAATGTTAATTGATGAAACGATGGCTTTTACAGCTTTGTTTCAAGCTTTATGTGCTAAATTGTATAAACTTCGTTTGCAAAACATGGAGTTCATCAGTTACTCAAGAGCATTAATTAACGAAAATAAATGGAGAGCAGCTAGATACGGCATTGATGGAAATTTGATCGATTTCGGTAAAGAAATGGAAGTGAACTGCAGAAACCTGATTTTAGAATTGCTTGATTTTATCGACGATGTTGTGGATGAATTAGGCAGCAGAAATGAAATCAACTATGTGCACAAAATTTTAGAAAACGGAACTGGTGCAGATAGACAATTGGCGGTTTACGAAAAAACTGGAAGTTTTGAATCGGTAGTAGATTATATTACTACCCAAACATTAATTGGAGCGGGATAGATGAGCGAAAGAAAACAAATTAAGGTAGCCGTTATCGATATGAATAACGGCTTCCCTAATCAAGGAATGAGAGGTATCCAGGAACTTTTAAACAGCTACAGAGATAATAATGCACCAAACCTAACTTTCGATTTATTTGACTTAAGACAAAAAGGAGAAATACCAGATTTAAGCTATGATATTTTTATCTCGAGTGGTGGCCCTGGTAGCCCATTTGATGGCGAAGGAGAAAAATGGGAGAATGATTTTTTCTTTTTATTAGATGAAATTGAGGGGTTTAATAATACTAACGAACATAAAAAACATGCTTTTTTAATTTGTCATTCTTTTCAATTGGCTTGTAGAAAATATGGATTAGGGACAGTTACTCAACGCAAATCGAATGCTTTTGGCATTTTTTCCATAAGTTTAACTGATAACGGAGAACAGGAAACCGTTTTTAATGGTTTACCCGATCCATTTTACTCGGTTGATAGTAGAGATTGGCAAGTAATACAACCTAACGAAGCAGATTTTGAAACAAGAGGTGCAAAAATTTTAGCGATAGAAAAAGAGCGCCCGCATGTTGCTTTAGAACGTTGCTTAATGGCAATCCGTTTTTCTGAACAGATTATTGGCACACAATTTCATCCAGAAGCAGATCCAGTTGGTATGAAAATGTACTTGTTACAAGACGACAAGAAAACTGCAATTACTAAAAATCATGGAGAAGATAAATACTTTGATATGTTAGATAGTTTGGATGATCCAAACAGAATAACTTTAACACAAAGCGTGATTTTACCTAATTTTTTAACTGAAGCTATAAATGCTTTGCAAAAAGTATAAACTCCATTAGAAAAACAACCACATAGCAACATAGTGAACGTAGAAAATATCGAGAACTATACAGCTATGTGCCTATGTGGTTAATATTATTTTTAACTCATCTACCATGATTGAAAAATACCGTAAAGACTTTAACGCCAATTTTACTCCAGAAAAGTATGCTCAATTCCTCAAAAAATTAGAGGATGGTTATCAAACTATACCTTTTAGAGTGGCGGAGACTCCAATTTTTATTACAGACGCATTAAAAGCCAAACTGATTGCTGCAGGCGAAGAAATTATTTCGCTAATTAAACAAGATAATTTTAAAGAATTGACGCAGAAAGCTATTCCAAAAGAATGGAATGTGCCAAATGAAACTGCTCATCCGCATTTTTTAACGTTCGATTATGGTTTGTGTAAAGATAAAAATGGCGAAGTAACACCTATGTTAATCGAAATGCAGGGTTTCCCATCGTTATACGGATTTCAAACGCACTTAACTAAAACTTATAAAGAAGAATTTGATTTAGAAGAGAATTTAAGCCCTTATTTTAATGGTTTAAATGAGCAAACTTATATTGAGTTGTTAAGAGAAGTTATTGTTGGCGAACATCAACCTCATGAAGTTGCTTTAATGGATATTGATGCGCCAAACCAAAAAACGGCCATCGATTTTTTTGTTACTGCTAAACTCTTGGGTATTAAAATTTTGGCACTAGAAGATATATCAAAAGAGGGCAAATCATTGTTTTATAACGAAAACGGCGAAAATATAAAGTTAAAGCGTATTTATAACCGATTGATTTTTGATGAAATTGGAGAAAATACTGAAATTTTCAAAAATAGTTTCGACCCTAGAGAAGAAATAGACATAGAATGGATTACACACCCTAACTGGTTTTACCGCATCAGTAAATACACGATGCCATTTTTAGAGAGTGAATTTGTACCTGAAACTCGTTTTTTAAACACCATTGAAAGTATACCTACAGATTTAGAAAACTACGTTTTAAAACCTTTATTCAGCTTTGCTGGCATGGGGGTAATTATAGATGTTACTGAAACGGATATCAATTCTATTAATGATCCCGAAAATTGGATTTTGCAACGCAAAGTTACTTACGAACCTGTAATTCAAGCATTAGACGCTGGCGTAAAAGCAGAAATAAGAATGATGTATTTATGGGCAGAAGGAGGCGAACCACAACTTTGCATTAATTTAGGCAGGTTAAGTCGTGGTAAAATGATTGGCGTACGTTATAATGCAGATTTTGATTGGGTTGGCGGTACGGTTGGGTTGATGTCCTCTCCCTATTGACGTTATTGCTTTGGCAACAATTATATTGTCCTCCGCCACGGCGGAAGGGATTTAATGGAAGTGGTTTTGCAGAATGCAAATAAACTGGGTTTAAAGTACAATTGTTTGTTTCCCTTCCGCCGCGGCGGAGGATTGCACTAATTTTGATTTTACTACAAACTTTGTTAGGGTGAGGATATTTTTACACTAATCTGAACCCTCCTATTCAATAAATCGTAATTTTGCAGTATGGATATCCAATTCATTTTAGTGATCGTCATTTTTATCGCAGCATTATTTTATGTCGGTAGATTGATTTATAGATCAGTTTCGACAAAAGGTGATGGATGTGGAACAGGTTGCGGCAAATGCGCCGCAAATTTCGATAACATCCCCAATTTGAAAAAATAAGCACCAATGTTCGATAAATTTGTCGCATACCTCAAAAAAAGATTAGCTATTACTGAAGAACAAGCCGCTGAAGCCGTTAGCTGTTTAAAAACAAAAACGATTAAAAAAGGCCAAGTTTTATTAAGTGCAGGCGATTTAAAATCTGAAGCTTACTTTGTAAACAGTGGTTTGTTAAGGTATTTTTCTATCGATGAAAAAGGCAAAGAACACATCATTCAATTTGCTCCAGAAGATTGGATGTTATCTGATAGAGACACATCTGTATTTAATGAGCCAGCCGTATTTTACATAGATGCCATTGAAGATAGCGAAGTAGTTGTGGTAAAAAAAGACTTTTTTCCCGCTATCAAAAACATCGTTCCAGAAATTTTAGAGCTTAATATTTTAATGCTGCATAATTCCATCCGCTTTATGCAAAAAAGGTTAAATATGCTGTTATCGGCCACCGCCGAAGAAAGATATTTAGATTTCATTAAACTTTACCCAAACTTAACTTTACGTGTGCCGCAATGGATGATTGCTTCTTATTTAGGCATCACTCCCGAATCTTTAAGCAGAGTTAGAAAAGATTTAGCAAAGAAACATTTTAGGTAATCAGTTTATTATCTAACAATTTTATTAAATTCGTTAATGCTTTTTCAATTCAACTTTTATAGTTGTCTACCTCTAATTTTCTTTGTTCATATACTGGTTTACAGTTTATTGTTTTTTAGTCGCGGCTTTAAGCAAGACAACTATGCAGATAAATTGATGGGCAGTTTTTTAATTGTAGCCGCGTTGCTTATTATACCATTTATGGTTGGATTTGCAGGCTGGTATGATAATCAACCCTACCGCGATATTTTGTTCTTTACACCTTTAGTACATAGTTTGGCAATTGGTCCGCTCCTATACCTTTATGTTAAAGCAATTTTTAATAGCGACTTTAGAATTAAAGGTGTAAACTGGCTGCACTTAGTACCAGCGTTGCTATATTTAACTGTTAATTCATTTTTTAGCCTATTAGATTTATTCTTTTTTGAGACTTATACACTTACCAATGAAAGCGAAGATCCAGACTTTGCAACATGGTACACTTATCTTTCTATAGCCAGCGTTCTTATTTATTTATTTTTAGCTATAAAACATTATAAGCAGTACAAAAGGTTTACTGCAATTACAACCTCATTTGCAGATCAAGCAAGTTTAAAATGGTTACAAACATTTTTATATGCCTTCGGTTTGCTCAGCATTATGCCAGTAATTAATGCGATTATGGGCAATTTTGAGTTTTTTGAAAAACTGAGATATTTTGGACCTTGGAATTATTATCTAGCCTTTGCTATTGTAGTTTATTACATCGCTATAAAGGCTTACCATGTGAGTAGTTCATCATTATATAAAGTAAAGTTTGAGCCTCAGTTATTAGAAGTATATGAAGAAGCAGATGATTTGCCATTGGCTTCAAATCAAGAACTAACTCAGGATGCAAAACTGGTCTCCATAAAAAATGAATTGGCAGCTTTAATGGAAAATGAGTTATTGTTCGAGCGCTCTGATTTAACGTTGGCAGAAGTTGCAAAAAAACTAAACACGAATGCAGTGATATTGAGCAAAGCTGTTAACCAACAATTTGCCCTAAATTTTAACGATTACATCAACCAATATCGTGTTAATGCGGTAATTAAAAGATTAACTTTACCTCAATTTAAAAATCAAACTTTATTGGCCATTGCCTTTGATGCTGGCTTTAATTCTAAAGCTACTTTTAATAGAGCTTTCAAAAAATTTACCAATAAAAACCCAAAAGAGTACCTAAATAACACTAATTAGCCTCACATTATAATTTGAGACCTCTTTTGTTGGTTCAAATTATAATGTGAAGCGATGCATGTTGCTGATACGCAGTACTTCGTATCAAAATTAAACAACATGAAAAAATTATCCCTTCTCTTAACGCTATCTATTGTAAGCTTAACTATTAAAGCACAAGTTAAAGACACTTTAAAAACCACAACACTTAATCAAGTTGTAGTAAGTACTAGTCAACCACAAATCACTGTAAAAACCGACAAGGTGGTAATGAATGTAGGTCAAATGACTAGTGCTGTTGGACTAAACGCTTTAGAACTTTTAAGACAAGCACCTGGGGTAACTGTTGACGGGCAAGACAATGTAAAAATAAGTGGTAAAACAGGTATTCAAGTTTTAGTTGATGGTAGGATGCAGACCTTAAATAATGAACAACTTGTTTCGTTGTTAAAAAGCACCAACGCTGCAAACATAAAATCGTTAGAAATTATTACAAATCCTTCGGCTAAATATGATGCTGCCGGAAATGCAGGCATTATCAACATTGTTCTAAAAAAATCTGACCAAAAAGGAGCAAGCGGCAGTGCGACTGTAGGTTACCAGCAAATGAAAAATTACCGACAAAATAGTGCAATAAACTTAAATTATAGGGATGGAAAACTACTAACCTATCTAAATGCCAACTTTGATAACAGCCTACAAAACACAACGGTAGCCAGCAATAGAATTATACCAAACACCACTTTTGCGCAAAACGGAATTGAAAAACAAGGTTACAGTAACCCAGGTGTAAGAACTGGTGCAGAATATAGCATTAACGAGCAACATAAAATTGGTGCTTTATTTAATTTTCAAAGAATTTGGGACGATTTTCCTTCATCAGCAACTACATTAATTAATAGCAATGCTACTGCAGATGTTTTAAGCACCAATACAACAGCCAATTTAACAGAAAATCGCCTTGCGTTTAATTTAAACTACCAATACACAAGCAAAAACAAAACCACTTTAACTGTAGACGCAGATCAACTAAATTATACATCTAACCTAAATAACAGCGTAGTAAATAAATTTAAAAACAGTGCTAATGGCACCAACTTTAGCAATGCTACCAATACTCAAATAGGCTTATCATCTATTAAAGCGGATTTAAATTTAATTTTCAAAAACATCAATGTAGAAACAGGTGCTAAATTTTCTGCCAGCAAAACTAAAAACATCTTAAACGCTCTGCAGAATAACAGCCAAGGTGTTGCTTTAAGTCAGTTTAATGATTTTAGTTATAATGAAAATACCTATGCAAGCTATTTAAGTTTAAGCAAAACTTTCGGAAAATGGAGCTTTCAAACTGGCTTAAGGGCAGAAATTACTGCAATGAGTAGCGCATCTGTTGCAGCGTTAACGCAAGAAAAATTACCTGACACTACTTACCTTAATTTATTTCCAAGTACATTTTTACGTTATGCGTTTAACCAGAAACAATCTATCGGCTTTGCATACAACAGACGCATTACCAGACCATCGTTTCAGGATCAAAATCCATATCAATACCGTACAGATTTTTATTACGCTAGTGAAGGTAATCCATCCTTATTACCTCAATTTACACAAAGCCTAACTTTAGATTATACTTTTAATGGGCAAACTCAAATCAAATTAAACTACAACAAAACAACAGATTTAATTGAAACCATTAGCACACAGTTAAACGATCAAACTTTAACGTTGCCAGTAAATGCAGGCATCAGAAGTTTTATCAATATTAGCATCAGCTCGCCAGCCACATTAACTAAGTTTTGGAATATTTACTACACAGCAGAACCTTACTACCAATTTTATAAAGCAGATTTATCTAAATACAGCGGTTTAACCCAAATTAATAACGGCGATTTTGGTTTTAATGCCTTCATCAGCAATAATTTTAATTTAAGTAAAACCCTAAAAGCAAGTTTAAGCTCTTGGTTTAATTATGCCAGCAGAAGTTCAATTTATGCTACAAAACCAATCTCGAGCGTTGATTTTTCCTTAAGAAAACAACTTTTAGAGAACAAACTAAGCCTTTCTTTTGCCTACCGCGATATTTTTAATACGCAACGCTGGCAACAAAACATCCTTTTAGGTAATGTAAACCAAACCAGCTTGCGCAAATGGGAAAGTAGTGGTGCATATGTATCAGTTAACTACAACTTTGGAAATGGAAAAATCAAATCTGCCAAAGAAAAAACTAAAACAGATGAGCAATTAAGAATTAAACAACGCAATTAACAATTAATGAATTACTTACCATACATCAATGCGTAACCAAACGGACTGCCCTACCTTTGTGATATTAAATTTAAACAATCACAAAATTAAAATACTATGGCAACTACTAAATGGGCATTAGACCCAACGCACAGCGAATTACAATTTAAAGTAAAACACTTAATGATTACTACAGTAACTGGCAGTTTAAAATCTTTTTCGGCCGATTTAACTTCAGAAGGTGATGAATTTGCTGATGCAGATATTTCTTTTAAAGGAGATATTACTTCTTTAGATACTGGTAATACTGATCGTGATAACCACTTAAAGGCAGCTGATTTTTTTGATGCTGAAAAGTTTCCTCACGTAGAATTTAAATCTACCTCAGTAGAAAAAGATGGAGATGACTATAGCGTAAATGGTAATTTAACCATTAAAGGTGAAACTAAACAAGTAAAATTAACCGCAGAATTTGGTGGTATTGCTACCGATCCTTGGGGACAAACAAAAGCTGGCTTTACCTTAAGTGGAAAAATTAACCGTACAGATTTTGGCTTAACTTGGAACGCTGCATTAGAAACTGGTGGTGTAATGGTGAGCGAAGAAGTTAAAATTTTAGGCGAATTGCAATTTATCAAACAAGCATAATCGGTTTTCAGTTCGCAGTTTTTAGTTTTCAGTTCCTAAGCAGTTCTCAAATCTCATGTCTCAAATCTCATATTTATGCAAACCAAACAAGTATCAGCAATATTAAATCCACCAGCACCACACATGGTTGGCGATGGATTTAGAGTTCACAATTTTTTCCCTAGCGGATACAAATTGAACATGAGTCCATTTTATATGCTTGATTACAATGCGAAAATTGAGTTTTCTGCTCGTAATGAACCTCGTGGCGTTGGTGTTCATCCACATCGTGGCTTTGAAACCGTTACCATTGCCTACCATGGTGCTGTTGCTCATCACGATAGCGCAGGCAATAGTGGGATCATTTATCCGGGAGATGTACAGTGGATGACGGCTGCAAAAGGCATTTTACATAAAGAATATCACGAGGAAAACTTTAGCAAAAAGGGTGGATTGTTTCAAATGGTACAACTTTGGATCAATCTTCCTGCTAAGGACAAAATGAGCAGCCCAAAATATCAAGGTGTGAAACGCAATGAGCTGCAAAAGTTTGAGTTACCTAACCATACAGGATTGATAGAAGTTATTGCTGGTAATTATAAAAATGTTAAAGGCAGTGTTTCTACATTTACGCCAATAGAAATGTACAATGCCCGCTTAAATAATGGAGCAAAAGTAAATTTCAGTTTTCCAGAAAGTTTTAATACTGGCTTCGTAATTATAGAAGGAAGTGTAAAAGTAAATGGTGCTGAAACTGCAAAAACTGACCAATTTATTCACTTTAAAAATGAAGGTGAAATTATTGAAATCGAAGCTTTAGAAGATAGTGTGATTCTTATTTTAAGTGGCGAACCAATAAATGAACCCATTGTTTCTTATGGGCCGTTTTTAATGAATACGCAACAAGAAATTAAAGAAGCATTAGCAGATTACAACGAAGGGAAATTTGGCTATTTAGAATAACAACAATCATCCATTTTTTTGAAAGTCGGCTACATTAATTTGTAGTCGATTTTTTTTTGAAAAGCAAATTGGTAGCATTTGGTAAAGGCAATCGGGCTGTACACTCCAATCTTTTACCCCTAAATCCCCTAAAGGGGACCACTAAAAGGATTTCCGTTGCCATCCCGTTTATTTAACTTCGGTAAGTAGTCCTATTAAAAGTTGCTGTACGCTAATCTACAAAGTAACTTTTTCAATTAAACAAACCGCATAAGCTACCACACCTTCTTCTCTTCCAATAAACCCCATTGTTTCATTTGTTGTGGCTTTAATCGAAATATCATCAGCATCTATGCCAATTGCAGCAGCAATATTTTGTTGCATTTGTGGTATATGCGGATTAATTTTTGGTGCTTCTAAACATAACATTGCATCAATATTGCCAACTTCAAAACCTTTTTGTTTAATCAATTTAACGGTTTCTTTTAGTAAAACGATACTGCTAATTCCTTTCCACTGCGGGTCAGTATTTTTAAAATGAAAACCAATATCTCTTAAATTTGCAGCACCTAATAATGCATCGCAAATGGCGTGTAATAAAACATCTGCATCCGAATGTCCGAAAGCACCTTTATGATGTTCTAAATTTACTCCACCAACATAAAACGGATGATTATCTTTTAATTGGTGAACATCAAAACCAAAACCTACTTTAATTTTCATTAGTTACTATATTACTGCCAAAGTTAAATATTAAGCTAAATCTTAATGTATTTGCCAACGGACTTTTTTGAGGATTTGCCAATAAATAAGCAAAATCAATATTAAAAATATTATACTTTAACCCTGCACCAACTGTCATATATCTTCTATCTCCTTTTTGGGGCGATTCGTAAAAATAACCAGCACGTAAAGCAAATTGCTGATTGTACCAATATTCTGCTCCCGCTGCAATGCTAACTTCCTTTAATTCTTCACTTAATCCGCCAGGTGCATCAGTAAACGATCCAAAAATACCAGCTGGAATAGATCTATTTGGATCTTTACCAGCTATAATATCTCCATTACCATCCCTAATTGGCTCGGTTGGCACCATCAATTTATTAAAATCTAAAGCAAAAGTAAATTGATTATAATCATCCACAATAAAAGTAGATGCCGCACCAATCTTCATATTAGTTGGTAAAAATTGTTTTGGAGCACCTTCAACATAGCTAATCTTGGTGCCGATATTAGAAAAATTTGCTCCAGCAGAAACGATAGCATCTTTGTTAAATAAAACAGTTTGTCTTTTGTAAAATGCAGATACATCTACTGCAAATGCTTTACCAGCCGTGGTTTGCTGACCAGCAGAAAACTGACCAGAAGTTAGGTTGCTATAGATAAATCTGCCTGTTGTGGCTAAAGAAAGTTCGTTACCAAATCGCTTAGCATAAGTTAAATCAAAAGCAAATTCATTTGGACTATAAATTCCTAAATCATTTTTATTGATATCTGTTAGTTGTATTTGCCCCAATGAAAAATAACGCAGTGATGCACCTAAATTACTTTGACCATTTAATTTATAAAACCCACTTAAATAAGCTAAGTTGATATCTGGCACTAAGTTTTTTAACCATGGGCTATAAGATGCTGCAAAACCATATGGCATTTCCAAAAAAGCTAATTTTGCCGGATTAATACTCATCGAATTTGCGTCTGGTTGAACTGCTACACCAGCATCGCCCATACTAGCTGCTCTTGCATCTGGAGTAATCAGTAAAAATGGAACCGCAGTTCTGATATTGTTAGCTTGACTCCCATTGGTTTGCGTACCTGGTTGCACAACTTGTGCCTGCAAATTCTTACTGCATAGAATGGCAACAGAAAATACACTAAAGGTGGCTACACCAAAGTACTTAAAAATCATCAGTTAAATATACAATAATAAGTATGCAAGTTAACATAGTGTTAGCTATTTTCAAAGTAAACATTTGCTACCTACTAAACCTGAGAATTTAAGAAAAACCAACTCATAAAATATGTAAACCACTTACTATCAGCAACAATCATTTTAAATATAATTTATATTGCATTTGCAATATTTTAACAACTAATACGTTTCATCACTTTAAACAGCTCACTTTTCAAACCTAAAACATCACCAATCATTAAAAAATAAGGCAAAAAAATTTAAAATCATTTTTTTTGGTTGCAAGTGCTTTTTTTACGTATTTTTAACGGTTAAGTGTTACTAGGCACATTTTATGAAAAAAACATACTTATATTCTTTAATAATACTATTAGCTGGATCATCTTTTACGGCTTGTAATAAGAAAAAAACTGATGTATCAACAAAAACCGGCTATGCTTACAACAAAAGAGAGAATGGTGGCTTTGAGGTTGCAAGCAAGTATAAACGCAGTAATGAAACTAATGAATATGGCCTAATTGAAATAGAAGGCGGTCAATTTATTATGGGCGGTAGTGCTATTGATATTCCTGGTCAGGATATGAGCAACCTCAATTACAAAAGAGAAGTAACAGTGAGTTCATTTTATATGGATGAAACAGAGGTTTCTAATACCAACTGGTTAGAATATTTAAACTGGATTAAAAGAAACTATCCAAATGATGCGCAATATTATTACGAAGAGTTACCTGATACATTGGTTTGGAGAAGACCATTATCTTTTAACGAACCTTACGTTAATAACTACTTAAGACACCCTGCTTATAAAGATTATCCTGTTGTTGGCGTATCTGCTTTGCAAGCTGAAAGATATTGTGCTTGGAGAACAGATATGGTAAACGAAAAGTTGTTAAGAGATGCGGGTTACATGAATAGTTTTGCAGCTATAAATGGGGTTGCTAAAGGCAAAAATGCAGCTCAAACTCCTGTTGCAAGACCTGCACAGCCCTTTAATACCGAAGTTTACTTAAATGGTCAGATCGACGACAAAGGACCTAAGGCCAAGCAAGATTTAAACCCTGCAGCAGCAGGTGCAGCTGGCGCTACTACTGGCAGAAGAGCAACTGGTCCAACCAGAAATGTTCGTTTAGAAGATGGTGTAATTTTACAACCTTTTAGGCTTCCTACAGAAGCAGAATGGGAATATGCAGCAATGTCATTAATTGGAAATACCCAATACGAAAATGTAAACGATAAAAAAATATATCCTTGGAGTGGCTTAGGCATTACATCAGCTAAAAAAAGCACTAGAGGTTTAATTATGGCAAACTTTAAAAGAGCCAAAGGCGATTACATGGGTGTAGGCGGTTCACTAAATGATAAGGCTGCCTTTACGCAAGATGTAAAATCTTACGCACCAAATGATTTTGGTTTATACAACATGGCAGGTAATGTTAATGAGTGGACTGCAGATGTATATCGTGCAGCAACTTACGAACAAGCTGACGCACTAAATCCATTTAGAGGAAATCAATACCAAAATAAAGATAGAGACCCTGCAACTGGACAATTGAAAAAAGATAAATTTGGAAAACCAGAAATGATTAAAGCAAACTCTGGTAAGAAACAAACTTGGGAAGAGCTTCAGGCCTATAAAGCTGCTGGTAATAGTGCAGTTCCTTATAATCCTGATCAACGTGGTTACCGCGATGAGCAAACAAGCTTATATGGCGTTACAACTTTAGTTAATGATAAATCGAGAGTATATAAAGGTGGCTCTTGGGATGACCAAGCACAATGGCTAAATCCTGCAACCAGAAGACATATACAAGAAGATGAATCTACTGCTGATATCGGTTTTAGGTGTGCGATGACCATGTTAGGCTCGTCAGAAATTAGATCTGCTGGTAAAGCTCAATTTAAAATGAAATAGTTTACCATAACGATATTAAAACAGAAAAGGAGGCAATTGCCTCCTTTTCTGTTTTTAACTGAAGCTAATCAAAACTTGATTCTTTTCAACCTTGTCTCCTTGCTTAATTTCTATTTTCTTTACCGTGCCATCTGTAGGTGATTTAATCATGTTTTCCATTTTCATGGCTTCTAATACCAAAAGGCTATCTCCTTTTTTAACTTCATCACCTTCTTTAACCAAAACATTTAAAACTAGGCCTGGCATAGGAGCTTTAACCTGCAAAACTTTACTAGCAGCTAAATTATCCATTCCCAATTGCGCTAAAAGCTGATCAAATTGATCTTTAATGGTTAGTGAATAAACATTACCATTCACTTTTACTACTGCATTTTTTTCTAATTGATTGAGTTCTACAACCTCTACATTATAAGAATGATGATTGTATAAAATATTAATTTTATTACCGCTTAATTTTGCAACATCAATGTCTATAGCTTCACCATCAACTGTAGGTTTCAGATCGGAACTGATCTTAAAATCGTATTTATCGTTTACTTTGATCTGATACATGTTATTGTGTTAATGCGTATTGAACTAAATTAGCACCCATTTTAAGCGCTTTGTTTCTACTTTCTTGCGTATCAGACGGATAAGTCCCAAAATCTTCCCATCCGTTGCCTAAATCGCTTTCAAACGTGTAATAGCAAACCACCCTTCCTTTATAAATCAAGGCAAACCCTTGAGGTCGTTTACCATCGTGCTCATGCACTTTAGGCAAACCCAATGGAAACTTAAATTTCTGGTTATAGATTTTGTGGTTAGCAGGCAATTCTACAAAACTTAACTCGGGAAATACTTTCTTCATCTGTGGTCTGATGAATTTATCTAACCCATAATTATCATCAATATGCAAAAAGCCACCACCAATTAAATACTTGCGCATATTTGACGCTTCTTGCTCACTAAACACCACATTACCATGGCCAGTCATGTAAACAAAAGGAAAAGTAAAAAGTTGTGCACTTCCAACTTCTACAATACCTTCGTCTGGAGCGAAATTGGTAGAAAGATTTTTATTACAAAAATCAATTAAATTAGGCAAGGCTGTTCTATTTCCATACCAATCGCCACCACCACTGTATTTCAATTTGCCTATTTTATAAGTTGGAGGTGTAAAACTTGCAAAAAAGACCAAAGCAAAAAGACCAAAGACTAAAGTACGCCTACGAAAGAACGACCTTGTTATGCCTGACAGCAAATCGTAAATCGTAAATCTAAAATTATTGTAAATCAGCCTCATCTATTGATATAATTAACCTCAAAACAAGCCGCTAATGCTGCCGTTTCTGTTCTTAACCTCGTATTACCTAAAGTTACAGGTTTGTAACCATTTTGCAAAGCGATATGAAGTTCTTCGGGACTAAAATCTCCCTCTGGGCCAATTAATATAGTATACGATTGCTGGGTTGCTGCATTTTTACTAATAGGAACCTTATCTCCCTCCATACAATGAGCAATCATTTTATTGCCTTGTAGGTTTTGTTTAATAAAGTTTTGATAGGTAATTGTTGGATTAAGTTTAGGATGATAAGCTGTTAAAGATTGTTTTACTGCGGAAGTAATTACTTTTTCTAATCTATCTTCCTTCACTATCTTGCGCTCAGATCTATCACAGATAATTGGTGTTATTTCGTCAATACCAATTTCAGTTGCTTTCTCTAAAAACCACTCTAAACGATCGATATTTTTTGTGGGAGCTATTGCAATATGTAAATGATGATTACGCTTCCCATATTCCAGCTGAGTTTCTAAAACTTGAAGCTGAACATTTTTTTTACCAACTTCTGTGATTTCTGCTTTATAAAAGCCACCCTTGCCATCAATTAAATGAATAATATCACCTTTGATTAAACGAAGCACTTTACTACAATGCCTGCTTTCTTCCTCGTTTAAAGTATAAAGATCTGAAGCAATATCGGGTGTGTAAAAAACATGCATTCTTACTAAAATTAATGCACATCAACCATATCACTTTTGTTGATAACCAACTCCAGTTTTATAGTTTCAATGTTTTGTTCTGTTTTCTTTAATATCGTAAATAGGTAACCGTAACACTCTTCGCTATCGCCAACTTCAGGTATTTTACCGAAAGCATGAGATACTAAACCACCAACGGTATCAAAATCTTCGTCTTCCGGCAAATCATGTGGCAAATGCTCATTTACATCATATACAGTTGCGTAAGCATTAATCACAAACTCGGTGTCAGAAATTTTCTCAACTGTTGGTTTTTCCTCATCATATTCGTCTTGAATTTCACCAACAATTTCTTCAACTATATCTTCTAAGGTTACCATACCTGCAGTTCCACCAAACTCATCAATTACAATTGCAATCTGGATTCTTTTTTGCTGTAACTCACTTAACAGGTCATTGATTTTTTTAGTTTCGGGAACAAAATAAGGTTTACGGATAATATCTGCTAATGCCCAATCTTTCTTTTCTGCCAACAGAGGCAATACATCCTTGGCATGTACCACACCTATTATTTTATCAATCACATCGTCGTAAACTGGCATACGAGAATAACCTTCGGAGATAATCCTAGTGATTACTTCATGAATTGGTGTATCTAATTCAATACCCGAAATTTTAGTACGCGGCACCATGATGTTTTTTACTACACGCTCATTAAAATCGAATACGTTTTTAATCAATTCGTGTTCATTATCTTCTAAAGCACCGCTTTCTTTTCCTTGATCTAGCAAGTATTGCAATTCCTCGTTACTGTGTAATGACTCATGACCAGCAGCTGCATTGATACCAAAAGGTTTTAGAATTATAGTAGCCAAACCGTTTAAAGCCCAAATAAACGGTCTAAAAATGATGTAAAACAACTGAAGTGGGATAGCTACAAATAGAGTAGTAGCAACCGGACGCTGAATAGCCAACGATTTTGGAGCCAACTCCCCAAAAACAATATGCATTACTGTAATTACAGAAAAAGCAATGGCAGTAGAAATGGTTGTGATTAATGCTTCGGAAACTCCAAAGTTCGCTAATGAATCATGAATAATTTCATGCATTACAGTCTCTCCAACAACACCTAAACCAAGAGAGGCTAGGGTAATTCCGAGTTGTGTTGCAGCTAAATATCCATCTAAGTGATGAAGAATATTTTTTGCCATTTTACCAACTCTACTTCCAGTTTTGGCTTTAATCTCTATTTGAGATGCACGAACTTTTACAATAGCAAATTCGGCGGCAACAAAAAATCCATTTAAGAAAACCAAAAACAATGAGAATATCAATCTCCATCCAATAGAACTAGGTTCACCATCTGTTGGAGTTGCTAAGGCTAAAATGGGTGTTGGTAAATAACCAGCAAATGAGGTTAATACCAACGAGCAAATGGAATCGTAAATCATTTTAAACTCTAAATTTCTTATCGTAAAGCTCTATGCTTTCTTGTATTACTTTATGCGCATAGCGAACACCTAACAGGTGTTCAATTGTAACCTGCTTTTCTTCTAAAGCTTTGTAATCTTGAAAGAATTTTACAATTTCCTTCATAGTATGAGGAGGCAATTCATGTAAATCGTTAATGTAATTAACCGACATATCATTTTTTGCAACCGCGATAATTTTATCATCTTGCTCGCCATTATCAACCATGTGCATTACACCAATAACTTTGGCTTCTATAATGGTCATCGGATAAACATCTACAGAACATAATACCAAAATATCTAATGGATCATTATCATCACAATAAGTTTGCGGAATAAAACCATAGTTAGCGGGGTACATTACTGATGAAAATAAAACACGATCTAACTTTATTAAATTAGAATCTTTGTCTATTTCGTATTTTGCCTTAGAACCTTTTGGGATTTCTATTATTGCATTTACTATTTCAGGCAAATTTTCGCCTGGGGATACACTGTGCCACGGGTGGTGAACGTCTTTAATCATTTTTTTCTTCTTCTTCAAAATCAAGGTCTTCCTCATCATCGTTTCTTTTCACTTTCTTCTTCACAAATGTGATGATTAAAGGAATTGTGGTGATAAGGATAAAACCTAATATAATATAAACCAAATATTCTTCAATTTGTTGAGCAAAACTTTTACCCAAAAAATAGCCGAGCAAAGTTAATGATGCTATCCAAATTATTGCACCTGTAATGTTATAAAATGCAAATTTTTTAAAATCTAATTTTACCACTCCTGCAAATATCGGAGCAAAAGTTCTCACTATCGGAACAAACCTGCCCATTATTAGCGCAAAAGCGCCCTGCTTTCTATAATATCGCTCTGCTGCCAATAAGTATTTCTTTTTAAAAAAGAAAGTATCTTTTCTTTTGTATAACATCGGCCCTGTTTTATGACCAAACCAATATCCAGTAAAATTCCCTGAAATAGCAGCTATTACTAAGCCTAGTATCAAAACATAAATATTGACATCTAGTTTGCCTGTAGCCACAAACATACCTGCTAAAAATAAAAGATAATCTCCTGGCAAAAAGAAACCGAAAAACAAGCCAGTTTCGGCAAAAATCACAAACAATACAACATAAAAACCACCCTCTTTAAGTAATTTTTCGGGGTCAATAAAATGCTGTAATGAATTCCAGAATTCTTGCATAGTTCAATTATTCGTAAAACTACAAATAATAATCTATATCGTTAGTTTATATCAAATTTAAAATAAGATTTGGATAAACCCCTAAAAATAAGGTAACTATTACCGAAACCACTAAAACAATTTTATATTGAAGTGGCACATCTAATTGAACATCATGACCTTCTTTAAACCAAACGGCGATGATTACTTTAAAATAGTAATAAAAACCAATCAATGCATTTAATATTGCAATGGTAACCAAAGCAACTTGATAGTTTTCCATCACATTTAAAAACATCACGTATTTACCAATAAAACCTGCAGTTAAAGGAATACCAGCTAAGGATAACATCGCAACTGTAAGCGCAAATGCTGCCAATGGATTTCTCTTTCCTAAACCATTAAAACTATCTATGCTATCACTACCAGTTTTTTGTTTTACCAATATCAATACCGCAAATGCGATGATACTCGCAAATGTGTAAGCTGCTGCATAAACTAGTACATTACTTGCCGAATTTGCTGTTAAGACTACTAGCGAAAATAACATGTATCCTGCATGAGAAATACTTGAATAGGCTAACATTCTTTTAAAGTTTTTCTGGTATAAAGCTGTAATGTTACCTACACAAAGTGTAATGATTACAATTACCATTAATGCGGGTGTCCAAAAATCATGCAATGGTTCGAATGCTCCTGCAAATAGTCTTAAAAACGCGGCAAAACCAGCAGTTTTAACAACTGTTGACATAAAAGCCGTTATCAATGAAGGTGAGCCCTCATAAACATCTGGTGTCCAGAAATGAAAAGGGGCAGCACCAACTTTAAAACATAAACCGATCATAATTAAAATGATACCGGGATAAAATAATGGTGATACTGCTTTTACATTATTAACCAAATATTGCTGAATTACATCGATGTCAAATGACCCCGTTGCTCCGTATATTAAAGTAATACCAAATAATAAAAATCCGGTTGAAAATGCTCCCATTAAAAAGTATTTTAAGGAGGCTTCATTTGAGGCGAAATTGAGTTTACGAATACCTGCCAAGATGTATAAACTTACCGACATGATCTCTAAACCGATGAACAACATCGAAAGATTTTGGTAAGATACCATGATCACTATCCCGCTTAATGCGAACAATATTAAAGTAAAGTATTCTGCAATGTTCTCACTTCCTTCGGCAAAATATTTTTGTGTAAGCAGAAATATGAAAAACGTACCAACAATTGATATTGCTGAAAAAGCCAATGCGAAATTGTCCATTTTCATCATCCCAAAATAAATCGTTGAATTATTCCAAGAAGCAACTGCAAAACCCAAAGCAACTAATAAACCTACTAAAGTTAGGGGTAACAAAGCTTTTTTAGCCTTGAACAAACCTGCATAAAGCACTAAAAAAGCTGCTATAACTATGGTTATTATAATATTCATGTCTAGTTTACCCCTGTTAATTTTTGATTTACTTGTTCTAATAATTGTTGTACAGCTGCTTCAGAAATGTGTAATATTGGTTTTGGATAAACACCCATTACAATAACTAAAGCACAAATAGTATACAACACAATTTTTTCTGTTCCTTTTATATCAGCAAAAGTTATGGTTAACTCATTAGTTTGGCCTAACATTACTTTTTGATACATCCTTAGCATATAAACCGCACCGAATATGATGGTTAAACCTGCAATTGCACCTAACCATACATTGTAGCTATAAACGCTATACAGCAATAAAAACTCTCCTACAAAACCGTTTGTGCCAGGTAAAGCAACTGTACCTAAAAGGATGATTAGAAAGCTAATAGCCAACTGCGGAGCAACTTTTGCTAAACCACCCAATTCATCAATTTTGTTGGTTTTTAAACGAGATGAGATGATATCCAGTACAAAGAATAAGCCAACTACGTTAATACCATGACTTAACATTTGTACCATTACACCTTGCATACCTTGTGTATTTAAAGTAAAGATACCGGCAGCAATTAAGCCTACGTGTGCAATAGATGAATAAGCTATCAATCGTTTCGCATCTTTTTGTGTAAAACCAATTAGTGATGCATAAACGATACCAATTACAGAAAGTATCATTGCGACGCAAACCCAGTCATTTACACCTTGTGGTACTATTGGCAATAACCATCTGATCACACCATAAATACCCATTTTTAACATAATACCTGATAACAACATCGTTCCTGGAGCCGGAGCTTCTGTATAGGTATCTGGTTGCCAAGTATGGAAAGGAAAAATTGGCATTTTAATAGCAAAGGCGATAAAGAAAGCCCAAAAAATCCAGCCCTGTTGATAGCTATCTAAGTTTAAAGCATAAAATGCATTGATATCGAAATTGTTTGCTGGATTTTGAAGGTACAAATAAATGATACCCAATAACATGAAAAGTGAACCAGCAATGGTGTAAACAAAAAACTTCATGTTTACTTTTATACGGTCTTTACCGCCCCACATGGCGCAAATAAAATAAATTGGAATTAACGCGGCTTCCCAACCGATATAGAATAAAAATCCATCTAGTGCGGTAAACACTAAAAGCAATCCGCTTTGCATAAATAACATTAATGCATAAAAAGCATTGGCATTTTTGTATTCGTGTTTAAAGCTAGATAAGATAATCAACGGCATTAAAACGTTAGTTAAAATAACCGTAATCATGCTAATTCCATCAATACCTACGTGGAAATTTATTCCCAATTGCTGTATCCAAGGATAATTTACTGCAAATTGAGTTGTTGCATCTGGAGTAAACTGTGTTAATAATCCGATTGTAACGCAGAGCGATGCAAGTGCAAATCCTAAGGCACTTATTTTAGCAGCGCCACCTTTAATAAATGAGGTGATGATTGCTCCTGCTAGCGGTAAAAATATGAGTAGTAAAAGTTCCATTTATATTTGTTGAACCGATTAAGCGATAGATAAAAAAGTATACAATAACAAAGCGACGATACCAAATACCATCATAAAAATATAAAAACCAACATTACCAGATTGTAATAAACGTAAACCTTTACTACCTTCAGTTGCTGTCCAGCCTAAACCATTTACCAAACCATCAATTAATTTTTTATCGATAATACGATAGAAAAATTTAGAGAAAGCATCAAGTGGTTTTCTGATGATCGCATCATAAATTTCATCTAAATAAAACTTATGATATGATAATTTAGCTAACGCAGAACGTTGAGCTTCATCTGCAACAGGCACGTGTGCATTTTTAACATATCTTGTATAAGCAAATATTAATGCTACAACTGCTGCCAAAACTGATACGCCCATTAAAGCATACTCTGTTGCGTGATCTAAAGTTAAAGCATGGTGTTTAATGCCTGCTCCTTCTAACCAGTGCGCTAACCATTCATTGCCACCAAAAACCGCTGGAATGTTAATTAAACCACCAATTGCAGCTAATACCGCTAATACGATTAATGGCAAAGTCATTGTACTTGGCGACTCATGTACTTTTTCTTCTGCATGATGCGTTCCGCGATACTTACCAAAGAAGGTCAAAAACATCATCCTGAACATATAAAATGCAGTTAAAAATGCCGTTAACAAACCAATTGCCCAAAGCACTTTATTTTCTTGGTAAGCGTGAGCTAATATTTCATCCTTAGAAAAGAAACCTGAAAATGGAGGCAAACCAGCAATGGCTATTGTACCAATCATCATGGTTGCAAAAGTTGTTTTCAGTTTAGCTTTTAATCCACCCATGTGGCGCATATCTTGCTCGTGGTGCATGGCATGAATTACCGAACCCGCTCCTAAGAATAATAATGCTTTAAAAAATGCGTGAGTTAATACATGGAAGAATGATCCTGTGTAAGCACCAACACCTAAGCCTAAAAACATGTATCCCAATTGAGATACTGTTGAGTAAGCCAATACTTTTTTAATATCTGTTTGGGTTAAAGCAATAATTGCAGCGATTAAAGCTGTTGCAGTACCTACAATTGCTATTACTGTTTGTGTATCTGGTGCTAAATCAAATAAAACACTAGAACGAGCAATCATGTAAATACCGGCAGTTACCATGGTTGCAGCGTGGATTAAAGCAGAAACTGGTGTTGGACCAGCCATTGCATCTGGCAACCAAGTAAATAAAGGTAATTGTGCAGATTTACCGCAAGCACCAATAAACAATAAAATCGTTATTAAGGTGATCACTCCTGCTCCCGGCATCATAGCTGCAGCTTGTGGAAATATTCTTGCAAATTCTACGCTACCGAAAGTGGTAAAAATTAAGAATACACCTAAAAGGAAACCTAAATCTCCTATTCTATTCATAACAAATGCTTTTTTAGCTGCACTTGCATAATTGCTATTGGTATACCAAAAACCAATTAAAAGGTAAGAACATAAACCTACGCCTTCCCAACCAATAAACATTACGATGTAGTTTGAGCCTAAAACCAATATCAACATAAAGAAGATAAATAGGTTTAAGTAAGCGAAAAACTTAGCAAAACCTGCATCATCATGCATATAACCTACAGAGTAGATATGAATTAAAAATCCAACTCCAGTAATGATTAAAAGCATTATCGCACTTAGCGGATCATATAAAAACGAAAGTGGAATATATAAAGTTCCAGCGCTAATCCAATCGAAAAGATCTACAGTAAATTGTTTTTGAGCACCAGATCCTAATTCGAAAAACATAGCGATACTCAATACAAAAGAAGCTAAAATTACGCCACTGCCAATTATACCAACAAGGCTTTTGCTTAACGTATTTCTGCCTAGGCCATTAATTACAAAGCCTAAAAGCGGAAGCAAGGGAATTAACCAAAGTAAACTATTTATCATCTTCTATATAATTACCACTTAAGGCGATTTAACACATTAATATCTATTGATTGCGTATTTCTGTAAACCATTACAATGATGGCCAAACCTACAGCAACTTCAGCAGCTGCTAAAGCCATAATAAAAAATACAAAAACTTGTCCTGATGGATCGTTATGATGTACTGAAAAAGCTGTTAACAACAAATTCACAGAATTTAACATCAATTCTACCGACATAAAAATCACGATTGCATTTCTGCGAGTTAGCACGCCAACTACACCAATTGTAAAAATGATTGCACATAACCAAATGTAATGGTTAAGCGGAACCGCTTGCATGGTTGAGGTTAAATTATCCATTCGCTTTTTCTTCTTTTTTAGTTAGTAATACTGCTCCAACCATTGCAACTAGCAATAAAATTGATGACAATTCAAATGGCAACATAAACGGCCCGAATAATTCTTTACCTAAGTTTTTTACCAAACCCAAATTTGGATCTTTTAAAACCAAAGGACTATTTATTGCAACTGCTTTAAACGAACCAACTAAGGTTACAATTAAACATCCGCCAGCAATTACGCCTAAAATTTTAACAAAAGCGGTTTTGTTGGGCTCATTTTCTTTATTTAAGTTTAATAACATAAGCACAAAGAGGAATAAAACCATAATTGCACCCATGTAAACGATAAAATTTACAACTGCTAAAAACTGTGCATTTAATAGCACGTAGTGAACTGTAAAAGTAAAAAATGTAAGGATCAGATATAATACACTGTGGATTGGATTCTTCGAAAAGATTACCATCAGTGAAAATATGATGCTTAAGGTTGCTACGAAATAGAATACTGATGTACCCATTAATGTTTTTGTTTAGTTTATTTATTTGCCGTCATCCTGAACTTGTTTCAGGATCTGTTAAACGGATGCTGAAATAAATTCAGCATGACGAACTTTCTATTATTTTATTTCCCCTCCAAAGGAGCTTCTACCAATTTATCTTTCCCGTAAATAAAATCTTTACGTAAATAATCAGACGGTACAATTGGCCCATCTAAATAAATAGCTTCTTTCGGGCAAGCCTCTTCGCACAAACCACAGAAAATACAACGTAACATGTTGATTTCATAAACTGCAGCATATTTTTCTTCACGATACAATGCTTTTTCTTCTGGTTTACGCTCTGCAGCAATCATGGTAATCGCTTCTGCAGGACATGATAATGCACATAAACCACAAGCTGTACAACGTTCCTTGCCTTCTTCGTCTCTTTTTAAAGAGTGCATTCCTCTCCAATTGATAGAAAATTCTCTTTCTTGCTCTGGATATTTTATAGTTGAGCTTTTCTTAAAGAAATGGCTCATCGTAGTACCTAAACCCTTAACAATAGCAGGCAAATACATTCGTTCTGCAAAATTTAATGGCTTTTGTTCGAGTACTTTTTTCTTATTACTTAATGATTCCATGTATCCTCCTTAAAAATTAACTACTGCTATAACAATACCCGTAATTACAATGTTGGCAATTGCCAAAGGGATTAAAACTTTCCATCCTAAATTCATCAATTGATCGTAACGGAAACGAGGGATTGTCCATCGTACCCACATGAAGAAAAAGATAAATGCAAATATTTTTAAGAACAAAACTGCTGTACCAATTAAAGGAGCTGCAATTGGTCCAACGTGAGCTGCCACCCAATCCATACCAGGATAATTGTAACCACCAAAATATAAAGTTGCCATTACTGCAGACGACACAAACATGTTAATGTATTCTGCAAATAAATAGAACCCTAATTTCATTGAAGAATATTCAGTATGATATCCACCAATTAACTCAGTTTCACATTCAGGCAAATCAAATGGAGCACGGTTAGTTTCAGCAAAAGAACAAATCATAAAAATTAAAAATCCTAATGGTTGATACAATACATTCCATCTCCATGCATGTTGGTCTTCTACAATTTCTCTTAAACTTAAGGTATTTGTTACCAAAAGCAGAGCGATAATAGATAAACCCATGGCAACTTCGTAACTGATGTTTTGAGATGCCGCTCTAATTGCACTTAGCAAAGAATATTTATTGTTTGAAGCCCAACCGCCAATCATTACGCCATAAACACCTAAAGAAACAACGCCAAAAATATACAATACACCAACATTTATATCGGTTACTTGTAGAGGTATAATTCTTCCATCAAAATTTAAATCTTGCCCCCAAGGAATAACTGCTGTGCCAATACAAGCACAAAGCATTGCCAAACCTGGGCCAACCATAAATAACCATTTACTTGCGTTTGATGGCACAATTTCTTCTTTCATGAACATTTTTACACCATCGGCTAATGGTTGTAAAATACCAAACGGGCCCGCTCTATCTGGACCTAAACGATCTTGCAAAAATGCCGCTACTTTTCGCTCTGCATAAGTAGAATACATCGCAATTAGCAAGCTTATGGCAAATAAAATAGTTACCAGTGCAAATTTTTCAATTACAAAACTTATCTCCATTAGAATTTACTGGTTTTTTCTAGTTCAACTTTATTTGCTTGCTGCAAAGCAGGATTTTCTTTAATAACTGGCAAAGGCTTAAACGTTTCGTAATGGTTTGAGGCGATTACCGAAGTATCTGAAATATGAGTTGGATGCTCAATAGTCCAATCTGAAGTTGCTTTTTTATCGAAACGACATTCGTTACAGATAAACTCCTCAACCTCACCAAACTGATCTTTACGAGCCGTAACGCGTAAAACATCTTCACCCTTATACCAAAGTGTTACTTTACCATTACACTTTTCGTGTGTGCAATTTCTGTGCGCATCAACAGGTTTAGTAAACCAAACTCTATTTTTAAACCTAAATGTTCTATCAGTTAACGCACCTACCGGACAAACATCAATCACGTTTCCAGAGAAATCATTATCAACTGCTGTTTGTATGTAGGTAGAAATTTCTGAATGATCGCCGCGATTTAAAATACCATGCACACGTTTATTGGTAATTTGATCTGCAGTGAAAACACAACGGTAGCATAAAATACAACGGTTCATGTGTAGCTGAATTTTATCGCCAATATCTATTCTTTCGAAAGTACGACGTTCAAATTCATATCTAGTTTTTTGCAAACCGTGTTCATAACCTAAATCTTGCAAATCGCATTCGCCTGCTTGATCGCAAACTGGGCAATCTAAAGGATGGTTGATTAATAACATCTCTACCACACCACTTCTTGCCTCTAAAACCTCTGGCGAAGTAATATTTTGCACTTCCATGCCATCCATAACTGTTGTACGGCAAGATGCTACCAATTTAGGCATCGGTCGAGGATCTTTTTCAGAACCTTTACTTACTTTAACAATACATGTACGGCACTTACCACCACTACCTTCTAACTTAGAGTAATAGCACATTGCAGGCGGTACAATATCGCCCCCAATTTCCCTCGCGGCATTGAGAATACTTGTGCCCGGTGCAACTTCTACCGTGATCCCATCTATGGTAACTTTCATTAAATCAGCCATGATTAAGAATTATCCTGTTTAACTTCTTCAACTTTTTTCTCTATCGGAACAGCATAGTTTGCGATACCATAATTGCTGCTTAAGCTTTTTACTGGCTCTTTTACATGCCATTCAAACTCATCTCTAAAATGTCTAATTGCACTTGCAACAGGCCAAGCCGCTGCGTCGCCCAACGGACAAATTGTATTTCCTTCTATTTTTTTAGACACATCAACCAGCAAATCAATATCGCTCATTTTTCCGTGTCCGTATTCTAATCTGTGTAAAACTTTTTCTAACCAACCTGTTCCTTCTCTACAAGGTGAGCATTGTCCGCAACTTTCGTGGTGATAGAAACGGGCAAAATTCCAAGTATTTCTAACAATACACTGGTCTTCATCAAATGCGATAAAACCACCAGAACCTAACATCGTTCCAGTTGCAAAACCACCTTCAGAAAGCGATTCGTAACTCATTAAACGAGGTTCGCCATTAGCATATTTAAGTGTTAAATTAGCTGGTAAAATTGGTACAGATGATCCTCCAGCTACTGTTGCTTTTAGTCGTTTGCCATTAGCAATACCACCGCAGTATTCATCAGAATAGATAAATTCTTCAACTGGTAAGCCTAATTCAATTTCGTAAACACCTGGTTTTACCAAGTTACCAGAAGCTGATATTAATTTAGTACCCGTACTTCTACCGATACCCACTTTTGCATATTCATCGCCACCATCATTAATAATTGGCACAACTGCAGCAATAGATTCTACATTATTTACTACCGTTGGACAACCATATAAACCAGCAATTGCTGGAAATGGAGGTTTAATACGAGGATTTCCTCTTTTACCTTCTAATGATTCTAACAATGCGGTTTCTTCTCCACAAATGTAAGCGCCACCACCAGGTTGCACATATAATTCTAAATCGTAACCTGTTCCTAAAATATTTTTACCTAACCATCCAGCAGCCTTAGCTTCTGCAATCGCTTTTTCTAGGATACGGATTTGAGGCATCATTTCTCCACGAACGTAGATATAAGATGTTTTGGCACCTAGGGCAAAACTAGCAACAATCATCCCCTCAATTAATGCATGAGGAATGTGAGTCATTAAATATCTATCCTTAAAAGTTCCTGGTTCAGATTCATCAGCGTTGCATACCAAATAACGAGCAACACCTTCTGGTTTAGCCAAAAAGCTCCATTTCATCCCGGTAGGAAAACCTGCACCACCACGACCGCGTAAGCCAGATTTTTTAACCTCTTCTACTACCTCATCGGGTGTTAAAGTTTTTAAAGCTTTTTCTACGGCACGGTAACCACCTTTTTGGCGATAAACCTCTAGCGTGTTAATGCCAGGTACGTTGATATGTTCTAGTAATAGTTTACGTCCCATGTTATATAGATATGAGATGTGAGATGTGAGATATGAGACTAAGCGTCCAACTTCTCAAATCTCAAATCTATTGTCTCAAATCTTGTTTATTTTTCAAGTTATCAATTAATGTATCAACCGATTGCTCGGTTAAGTTCTCATAGAATGTGTAATCTGGACCTATTTGTAATACTGGAGCATATCCACAAGCTGCTAAACATTCTACACCTCTCCAGCTAAATAAACCATCTGCTGTAACTTCGCCTTCTTTAACGCCAAGTTTGTGCTCAATATGATCCATTATTTTTTCTGCACCAACTAGGCAACAAGGTCCAGTACGGCAAACTTCTAATACATATTTTCCTTTTGGTTGTAAAAAGTACATACTGTAAAAAGATGCAACTTCGTAAACCTCAATCGGTTCAATATTCAAATATTCAGCAACTTTATCCATTGCTAAAGGGCTTGTCCAACCCAGTTCTGCTTGTACCAAATGTAAAATAGGCAGCAAAGCTGATTTCTGTTTCCCAGCTGGATAACGGCTAACAATTTCATCAAACTTCTCTACCAAAGCCGATGAAAATTCTACAGGTTGTGTTTCTTCTACTTTAAGCATCTAATTCTCCTGCAATAATATTCATGCTACTCATGTTAATAATGGCATCTGATAACAGCATACCTTCGCTCATTTTTGCAAACATCGAATAATTAATAAAACTTGGTCTTCTAAAGTGTAAACGATAAGGCGTTCTGCCTCCATCATTAATTAAGTAAAAACCAAGTTCTCCATTACCACCTTCTACAGCGTGGTAAACTTCTGCTTTTGGTGCATCAATTTCTCCCATCACAATTTTAAAGTGATAGATTAATGCTTCCATATTGTTATAAACTTCTTCTTTTCCTGGCAAGTAAAACTCAGGTACATCGGCATGAAAGATACCTTTTGGCTCCAGTTTTATTTTTTCTAAAGCTTGCTCTATGATGCGAACACTTTGCCACATTTCTTCGTTACGCACCAAATAACGATCATAAATATCGCCGCTGGTACCTACCGGGATTTCAAAATCAAAATCTTGGTAAGATGAATAAGGTTCACTTACACGAACATCGTAATCTACACCTGTTGCACGTAGTAAAGGGCCAGTCCAACCGAAACTCAAAGCGGTTTCTTGTTTAACTTCGGCCACGCCAGCAGTACGGTCAATAAAAATACGATTACGGTTTAATAAGCTTTCAAATTCCTTTAAAGCTACTGGAAATTCTTTTAAAAATTTGTTAATCTTCGCAAATGCGATATCATTAAAATCTCTTTCTAAACCACCAATTCTACCAATGTTTGTAGTTAAACGAGCACCACAAATTTCTTCGTAAATTTCGTAAATATGCTCTCTAAATTGAAATAAATAAAGGAAAGTTGTAGTTGCACCTGTATCTTGAGCAATAATAGTATTACAAATAATATGATCTGCAATTCTAGATAACTCCATCACAATAACACGCAAATAATCTACGCGTTTTGGAATTTGGATATTTAGCAATTTCTCTACCGTCATGTGCCATCCCATATTGTTTATTGGAGATGAACAGTAATTTAAACGGTCTGTTAATGGGGTAATTTGATAAAACGGGCGGTGTTCAGCAATTTTTTCAAATGCTCTATGGATGTATCCAATAGTTGAAACACCGCTTACAATACGCTCGCCATCTAACTGCAATACGTTTTGAAAAACACCATGTGTAGCGGGGTGAGTTGGCCCTAAGTTTAAGGTGACCAATTCGCTCTGCGGATCGTTATCTGTATATACTGGTTGATTGTGCTTCATATAGTTTTATCTACCAAAGTATTCGTCTTTTTTATCAACTCTGTTTGGATCTTCTAAAGGATATTGTTTAAGCATTGGGTGTACCCCTAATTCATCCATATTTAAAATTCTTCTTAAATCAGGGTGACCTTCGAACTTAACTCCAAAGAAATCGTAAGTTTCTCTTTCCATCCAATTGGCGGCATTCCACAAGGTGGAAGCTGTTGGAATAGTTGGATCGTTTTCATGAATAAAAACTTTAATTCTAGCTCTTACTCCGCCTACCATGCTATGTACGTGGTAAACTACAGCAATTTGATTTTTTTCTGGATAATGAACCGCTGTGATATCAGTTAAAAAGTTGAAATCAATTTTGCCATTTTCTTTTATAAAGGTTAGAACATCAATAATTCTATCTTTAGTTGTAGAAAATGTTAGCAATCCATAAGGTTCTGTAACATCAAAAAGTTGCTCGCCGAATTTTTCGCCTAGCAAATCAATAATTTCTGTATTTGTTGCTTTAGCCATTAATCTATTCCGTAAGAAGCCAACATTTCTTTATACTGATCCGAGTGTCTTCTTCTACTCGATTCGCTTTTAACTAACTCTTGAATTTTACCAAAACCATCTAAAATAGCTTCTGGGCGAGGTGGGCAACCAGGAACGTAAACATCAACAGGGATAATTTCATCAATTCCTTGTAAAACAGAATAAGTATCAAAAATACCACCGCTTGATGCGCAAGCACCCACAGCAATTACCCAACGTGGCTCTGCCATTTGTAAGTAAACCTGTTTTAAAACAGGGCCCATTTTTTTTGCGATGGTACCCATTACCATTAACAAATCTGCCTGGCGAGGAGAAAAACTAAGTCTTTCTGCTCCAAAACGACCAAAATCGTAATGAGAACCCATGGTAGCCATAAATTCGATACCACAACAAGAAGTTGCAAACGGTAAAGGCCATAATGAATGTGAACGTGCCAAACCTACAACTTTATCTAAAGATGTAGCAAAAAAGCCTGAGCCCTCTATTCCTGGCGGTGCATCTACTATATTGATTTCACTCATGTTATAAACAAAAAAATGCTCATCCTATTATACAGAATGAGCAACAAATTTACAATATTTTAAAAGTAATTAGCTTAAACGATTGGCATTTAGAACCTTTCTAAATAAAAGAATTTTCATTTGGTAAGTTCCAGTTATTAGCTTTTTAAATTAAAGCTATGTACTGAAAATTAACTATGTCCAATCTAATGCTTTTTTCTTAATGATGTAGATAAAACCTAATAATAAAGCGCCCATAAAAATAAACATCTCTATCACACCATTCCAGCCTAGTTCTTTAAAATTAACCGCCCAAGGATACATGAAAATAACCTCAACATCAAATAGCACAAATAATATGGCTACTAAAAAATATTTAATAGAAAACGGCTGACGAGCATTACCGACAGATTTAACTCCTGCTTCGAAAGTTGTTAATTTATCTTTTGTTTTACGGCGTGGTCCCAAAAAATGTGTTGCTACTAGTGTTACAACAACAAATCCCAAAGCTACAATTACCTGAAATATAATAGGTATAAAATCTTGAGCTGTACTTGTAGTTTCCATGTATATTATTTTAGACAAAATTAAAAGAAAAAGGCAGGATTACAAACCCTGCCTTCTATTTTATTAAAATCAATAATTATTTACCACCTGTTTTTGCAGCTCCGCTAGCTAGAACCTTTAAATTCTCTGTAGCATTTGCGTTAGCAGGATCTAATGCTAAAGTTTTAGAGAAGTATTCTTTAGCTTTTGCGACATCTGTTAAAGCAGCGTACGAACCTAAGTTATTGTATGCTTCAATTAAACCAGCTTTAGCACTTGTTTGCTTATCTGGTTTAGTAACAGTAACCAATTGAACATATTGCTCATAAAATGGAACTGGCAACCCTTTTAAAGCAGTTTTATTATCAAGATTGTCTAATTGTTTATTTACTCTCGCTCTATCTAAGTAAGCACCTTCATATTCTGGAGCTAATTTATTTACTCTAGCAAAAGCTGAATCAGCGTCAACCAAAAGTTCTCTTCTTAATGGTCTGTTAGCACTTAAATCTGAAGCATAATTGAAATAGTTAGCTCTACCTAAATAATAAAGATTAGTAACCAAACTTGGGCTAGCAGAGTTTGCATTAACTACAGTTTTAAAAACTTCGCTGGCTTTAGTATAATTTTTAGCTCCATAATACTTTAATGCCATAGCTGCTAAAGTATCCACTTTTGTTGAGTCTAAACCAACAGCCTTTGTAAGGTTCATTAAAGCTAAACTATCATTACCAGTGTTTTTTTGAGCAACACCTAAATATAAATAATCTGATCCAACAATACGAGCTGCGTCCTGAGTTCTACCGAATAGCTCATTCATGTATTTTACACCGTTTGCATAATCCTTATTCTCAATTGCAGAATAAGCTTGCATACGTTTTACAACAAATGTTTTAGGATTATTTGGATCTGGAGAAGTTAAAGTAGCTACCTCTTGACCTAAAGTTGCAAAGTCACCTGCATATACCAAGAATTGCGCATAACGTAAACGTGAATCGAATGATTTATCAGTTAAATCAAGATACTTTTTCATATTAGTTAAAGCATCCGCTCTTTTTGCAACACCGTTTTTTGGATCTTGATAAGACCATTGCAACAATAATTCAGCATACTCACGGTAAGCAGGGCCATAATTAGGATCAGCTTCAATTACTTTTTTAAGCTCTGTTTCTGCTTCAGGGAAAGCGTATGCACTTCTGTACATGCTAGCTATCTGAACATTTGCTCTGTATAATGCTGCATTAACATCCAAAGCTCTTAAAAACAAAGGATATGCTTCTGTATTTTTCTTTTGCATTGCATAAAAGTCGGCAAGTGCCAAGAAAGTTTCAGGGTCTTTATCCTTAGAGTCTAATTCATCCGCTTTAGTTAAATTAGGCAAGGCCGAAGTATAATCTGGTTTTTCTTGTGCTAAATAAGCTTTACCAATTTCTAAATAAGTTTCATAATTTTTTGCTCCGAATGATAAGGCTTTATCAAAATTTGTTTTAGCATTTGTAGCGTTGTTAGACTGCAAATCTGCATGACCTAAACCAACATAATTTAATGCATTTTTAGGGTCTGCTGTAGTACCACTAGTAAATGTGGCTCTAGCCGAATCAATCTCGTCTGATAATAAATAAACAGTACCAAGATTAAAATAATTATCTCCTTCTTTTGCGTTACTTGCAACCAATGTTTTAAGCATTGAAGTAGCCTTTTGATACTGCTCGGCATCTATCGCCTTTTTAGCATCAGCTAAACTTTGAGCAAATGAGGCAGCACCCATCATTACTAAACCTAAACTTAAGGTTATTGTTTTCTTAATCGTTTTCATCGTCTTCATTTGTTTTAATTGAAAATAACTTTTCCTGTGCTTGTTCTTTGGTTCTGCATCAGCAATGTTCTTCTTCCTAGTTGAAATGTTAATTTTTAATTCGTTTCTTTTAAATTAAAGTCTCTTGATACTACCTTATGAGGACCTAGTCCTGATTTAAGTACAATTAACTGACCACGCGGGCTACTTAACCAATTTGCAAATCCTGTGCCTAAACCATTACTACCTGATGCATTTATGATATAAACATTACGTAGGAACGGATAAATGCCATTTATGAGGTTATCTTGCAATGGTTTATAATATTCATCATCCCCACTTTTACCTTTGGCGCCTTTCACTCCCATCATTTTTACTTTCGTTAAATAAGACAGAATGTCACTATTGTTCTGTAATAACCAATTTACACCAACAACTCCAATGTAATCTTTGTTCTCAGCAACAAATTTGATAACGTCATTATTGTTGTTTAAAGTATAAACTCCAGTTTTAGGTAGTGTTTTTACTTTTGCCGAATCTAAGAAATATCTTACAGTACTGGAATAGGCATTATCAAAAACTAATTTTTTATTACCAGATGATGTACCTTTCATGATATTAAATACTTCGTCAACAGTGATATTACTATCAATATTAGCAGAATTGGTAATTAAAGCAATACCATCAACTGCAAATCTATCTACATAAATTGGTGTTTGTCTTTGTTTGTAGTAGTTTTCTTCTTCAGGCTTAAGCATTCTAGAAAGAACAATTAGCTTCACTTTGCCATTTAAAAAAGTAGGTAAAATTTTATTTTCGTTACCTAAAATAGTTTTAACCTTAGCATCAGGGTAATCACCTTTAAAAACTTCAATTTGGTCATCGAGTATACGAGCAAAAGACTCGTCTACTAATAGTTCTGCAGTACCAGCTGTTCTTGTTTGTGCGGTATCTTCTGTTTTAACTTTTCTTTTGCAAGAAATTAAAACGCATAAAACCAATATCAGTGTAATGTATCTCATTGTACTATGTATCTTTTTGATTCATTATTCTACCAAATCTAATTGCCGAATAAACTACAAGCACTATGGCAAAAGCAATCCTGTATTTCGTCGGAAATTTATCCTGGTCTAAATTTAGCATATCACTAAAGAACACCAATATGATTCCTATTGTTAAAAAAATCAAAATCATGAAAAGCCCTAAAATAAACAGAAATCGCTGTTGAGGCGATTTCTGTTTAAATTGATTCAAACTAAACATCTATGTGTTATTGTTGTAAGTTGAATTTAATTGGAATGTTGTATTTCACACGTACTGGTTTACCATTTTGCATCCCAGGATTCCATCTTTTACTTAATCTTAATACCCTTAAAGCTTCTTCATCAGTACCATAACCAAGTTTTCTATCAACTTTAGCATCGGTAATTGAGCCATCTTTCTCAACTGTGAAAGATACGAAAACGTTACCAGAGATATTGTTTTCAGCTGCCATTGGCGGATATTTGATATTCTTACCTAAGTATTCGTAGAATTTTTCCATACCTCCTGGGTAATTTGGTGGATTTTCCATACTTACGAAGTTATATACCGTATTATCCTCAACAATTTGAGCTTGTTTTGGTCCTTCACCTGCTGCTGCAATCTGAACGATATCAGCTGTAGGGTCACCTTCAATTGTTTTCTGACCAGGGTCTGCCTTTTTCAAATCTTCAGTTTTTGGTGGTTCTTCATCACGAACCTCATTATCTGGTTTTACGATTGGAGGAGGGAATTTAATCTGATCCTGTTTTGGAGGTGGTGGCTCTACTGGTGGTGGAGTTTTAACCTCTGGGTTAATTGGTGGGGGCGATTGCATTACAACCTCCACCATTTTTTCTGGTGGAGGCTCTGGCAACATACCTGAGATTAGGGCATAAATTTTTGGAGCCATAAAAATCAGGATAAATACTATCGATGTAAAAAACAGCGATTTGGTAGTATTTGAACCATTATTTTGGCGAAGAACATAAGCACCATATTCCTTGTTCTTCTTAGCAAAAACAACATCAAGCCATTCTCTTTTTAATAAATCTATCTTAGATCCAAACATTGCTTTGTTATTTAAATTTGTTAATACTCATTAGTAAATTCCACCCAATTTCATAGCTTGAATTTCACTATCTAATAAGTGACTTGGATCATCATCAATTGCCGGAGCACTAATGTTAGTTTTAGTAATGTTTAACTCATCCATCACATCTACAAAGTTTTTATAAGTAGATCCTTTAGCTGGTTTAATAATTACAATGATATCCTTACCACCGAATGTATCTTTTACTAATTGTTTATTCTTTAATAATGAAGTTCTCAAATCTCTAAACCCTTCTATTGTAGGAGTAGATTTTCCAGCTTCGCCCATGTACCAAGCTACTTTATTGTCTTTACCTAACAAAATAGTCATCGTTTGTGAAGCTCTTAATTCGAGTTTATTTTCATCTTTAGCATCCTTATCTGGTTTTGCAATATCCATTGCAAGTGGTTTAGATAAAGACGTTGTTAGCATAAAGAAAGTGATCAATAAGAAAGCCAAATCAACCATTGCGGTTAAATCTACTTTCGTAGACTGCTTTTTACTTCTTACTTTTTTTCCTTTGTCTCCGCCTCCGGAGGTATCTAATTCTGCCATGGCTTATCTTTTATTTAGCAGCACCTTTGGCTGACGTGATTAAACTAAATTTGTTAATTTTTTGCTTTTGTAGCACATCAACAATTTTCCTAACAGTTTCGTACTCTTCATCTGCGTCACCTTTAATACTGATACGCATATCAACTTGGTGTAAATCTGCAGTGGCATAACGAGCTTGCTCAATCCATTTGAACAATTGGTTGTTGACGGTACTGTCTACGGGTATACCGTTAAATTGTGCTTCAAACTTAGTACGGTCTTCAGCAGACATGTTAATGTACTGTTTTAAGTTTTCAATTGGCACAGTAACAACTGGCATAATCATAAAACGTTTTTTCTCTAAATCGTTAAAGGTTAGGCTATATTGCTCTGCCATTTTCTCTAAGGTCAATTTTTTTACATCTTGACCAATAATCTCCATGAATACTTTTCCTTTTCCGATAGACAAGATCGAGATATCTTTATCTGGAACTTTAAATGTTACCGAAGATGCAGGAATTTTAATATCAAGAGGATCTGGTTGACGTGCAGTTGCTGTTAAGATAAAGAATGTTAACAACAAGAAAGACACATCACACATCGCCGTCATATCAATCGCCGTACTCTTTCTTTGAACTTTTGCTCTTGGCATAATCTAAAAATTATAATATTTTAATTAATGATGTTAATTTTTCCGGTTTTCCATAAAGCCGGTAAAAAAAAATTAAAATAATTTTTATTTATGTGTACTTGCATAAGTTTGGATGATACTGAAACCAGCTTCATCAATAGCGTAAGTTAACTTATCAATTTTAGAAGTTAATACGTTATACATGATAATTGCTAATGTAGAAGTACCGATACCAGTTGCAGTACACATTAACGCTTCAGAAATACCTACCGCTAATGCTGCTTGATCTGGAGCACCAGAGTTAGCTAAACCAGCGAAGGCCTTGATCATACCTGTTACTGTACCTAATAAACCTGTTAATGTACCAATTGATACTAATGTTGCAATTACAGTTAAGTTTTGCTCTAACATTGGCATTTCTAAAGTTGTAGCTTCTTCAATATCTTTTTGGATAGCTAAACATTTTTGATCAGTATCCATGTTAGTTTCAACTTCCATCTCTCTGTATTTTTTCAAACCAGATTTGATTACGTTAGCTACAGAACCTTCTTGTTTATCGCATTCTGCAGTTGCAGCTTCGATGTTGTTTGTGTTTAAGAAACCTTGGATTTTTTTGATGAAAGTATCTAACCCGCCTTTACCTGTTGCTTTACCAATTACAATTAAACGCTCTACAGAGAAAACGATTACCATTAAAAGTAAACCAATCAATATCGCTACAATTGGACCACCTTTGTAAGCCATACCTGCGTAGTTACCTTGTTTAGGAAGATTTTCTTTGTTGTTATCAATAAAGTTGCTTGCATCTCCTAATAAAAAGATGAAAATACATACTCCAATAGCTATACAGATAGGAATAACTAATGTAGCGAATAAATTTGAAGCTGATGATGAAGAGCTTTCTTTTTTAACTGTTGTTGGTTTTGGTGCGTTTGCCATTTTTTTTTAGTTTTTAGTTTTAGTACTTGTTTTTAAACTTTAGATAAAATTAGTTAAAATATTTAATAGTATTACACACAACGTTTCTTCAAACTAAATGTTGCGTTAACAAATTTATAAATTGATTTTAAATTATACATTAAATAATCGTTACTCAATTAATTCGTTACGTTAAACACAATGTTTGTTGCATTTGGTATATAACTAAAAAAAGATTGTCTACTCTTTAGACAATCTTCCACAATTAAAACTAAAAAATTAATTAAAAGCAAATTTTAAGCAAAAAAAATACGTTAAATCGCATTTTCTACAACTTTTGGTAGTGCTTTAAGGATTTCTGCATCTGCTATGTCTTCAAATTGCTTAAAATTATTAATAAATGCATTCGCTAATTCATTTGCTTTTTGATCATAATTATTTTGATCTGCCCAAGTATTACGAGGATTTAAAATAGCTGATGGCACATTATCGCATTCAATCGGCATTAATAATCCGAACACGGGATGCTCAACAAAATTTTGTTTCGCTAAACTCCCATCTAAAGCGGCGGTAATCATTGCTCTGGTATAACTCAATTTCATTCTTGAACCAACTCCATAAGGGCCTCCACTCCACCCTGTGTTTACCAACCAAACATTTACATTATTTTTCTCCATCTTTTCTCCCAATAATTTGGCATACTTAGCAGGATGCAAGGGTAAAAATGCTTTACCAAAACAAGCAGAAAAAGTTAACTGAGGCTCTGTTACACCAGCTTCGGTACCTGCAACTTTAGCGGTATAGCCAGAAATAAAATGAAACATAGCCTGACTTGGAGTTAATTTAGCTATTGGAGGCAGTACTCCAAACGCATCAGCGGTTAAGAAAAAGATGTTTTTTGGCCCATCAGCAACTGATGGCTCTAAGGCATTAGCTATATAATTAATAGGATAAGCAACTCTGGTATTTTCAGTTTTATCGATATTAGAAAAATCTACGTTTCGTGTACCAAAAAAATAATTGGTGTTTTCTAATAACGATCCAAATTTTATAGCGTCAAAAATTTGTGGTTCTTTTTCAGCAGTCAGATCAACGCATTTTGCATAACATCCGCCCTCGAAGTTAAAAACAGAATTTTCACTCCAGCCATGCTCATCATCACCAATTAAAGCTCTTTTTGGATCGGCAGACAAAGTTGTTTTTCCAGTACCTGATAGACCAAAAAAGATGGCGGTATCTCCATCAACTCCTACATTTGCAGAGCAATGCATTGAAAGGGTGTTCTTTTGTTCGGGCAAAATGAAATTTAAAACCGAGAAAATTCCCTTTTTTATTTCCCCAGTGTAGGCCGTTCCGCCAATCAAAATCATTTTTTTAGAGAAATTGATAATGGAAAAATTTGCTTGACGAGTGCCATCAATAGCAGGATCTGCCAAAAAAGATGGCGCAGCAATAATTGTCCACTCTGGTTGCTCTGGTAACTCATCATCCTTAAACCTTAAAAATAAATTGTTTGCAAAAAGGTTTTGAAATGCATGTTCGGTTACAACCCTAATTGAAGTTTTATAATTTTCATCCGCACAAGCATAGGCATCGCGAACGTAAATTTGTTTTGTATTTAAGTGAGCTGTTATTTTTTCGAATAATGCATTAAAATGTGCTGGAGTTATTTTAATGTTGATATCGCCCCACCAAACTGCATTTTCTGTAACTTCATCGCAAACGATAAATCGATCTTTTGGCGAACGACCGGTAAATTTACCTGTATCAACAGCCAACGCTCCACTATCTGCCAAAGTTCCTTCGCCATTTTTTAAGGCTTCTTCAACTAATTCAGGTACACTAAGTTGGTACTTAACTGTTTTAGCGCTCAAATTTAAGTAACTTAAATTTGGTTGCTTTACATTCATACTGCTCATATATTTGGTTTATTATGCTGCAAAGCTAAGCAGATATTAACGCAAAAAACATGATTTTTAAGGAAAAATTTTACTTATTGTGGCAAATACACTAACATATAATTAATTGATTTACAATTTGTTAACATACTAATTAGCCTCCAGATTTTTTAACTTTGAAGCCTTCTTTTTGTAAAATTAAAATCACCTTATCTCTAAAATCACCTTGGATTAAAATCTCATTATCTTTAGCTGCGCCACCAACACCACATTTTGTTTTAAGCATTTTGGCCAATGTTTGCAAATCATCGTCACTACCCCTAAAACCTGTTATTAAAGTAACTGCTTTACCACCTCGGTTCTTTCTATCAAGCGTTACACGTAAATCCTGCTGGTTATTTGGTAATTTCTCTTCGTTAGATAGTGTATCATCTTCATATTCGAAAGTTGGATCTGTAGAATACATTATTCCACCAAAATCATTTAAAACTTTTTTCTTAGGGCTTTTCATCACATTTACAAATTTCTACTTTATAATAACTGTTAAAGCTGCAGGCAGCACTTCAATATCAATTTTTTCTCCCATAATAAAAGGCTCACCATCAAGGTGGATGGAATCTTCTGCTATTCGGGTAATTTTAATTTTTTTACCTCTGATAATTTCTACCATATCATGCTGATCTGTAGTTTTACGAATCATTTGGTAAGCCAAAATAGGCAACTTATACAATGGAAAAGGTTTAACGATACACAAATCTAATAATCCATCTGTTAAAGAAGACTTTGGTGAGATGTGCACATTATTACCGTATTGAGATGAGTTAGCTATACTAATTACGTATGCTTTTCTTTCTAAATGCTTGCCATCAATTTCAATTTGATAGTTTTGAGGCTCATACGAATTCATCTCTTTTAAAAACATCTCGATATAACCTTTTAAACCCCTACCCTTTTTGCCAGCAAAAACAGAACTGACGTGTGCATCAAAGCCCATGCCCGCCATGTTAAAAAAATAACGGTTATTTAATTTTGCAGCATCTATTACCTGCGAATTAAAAGCGTTGATAACTTGGATGGCTTTTTTGGTATCCATAGGTATTTTAAGAAACCGTGCCAAACCATTTCCCGAGCCAAAAGGAATGATGCCAAGTGTTTTGTTTAACTTCATAACAATTGGCGCCACTTCGTTTACCGTTCCATCTCCACCAACCGCAACAATGATATCAAAATTTTTATTTGCAGCTTCTTCGGCAATTTCTGATGCATGCCCAATGTATTCAGTAAAACTGAAATTTGCGTTAAATTTATGTTTATCGAGGTATGAATCTATAATTGAAGGTAATTTATACTTGTCTTTACCACCAGAAATAGGATTAATTATAAATAAAATGTTTGCCTTTAACAATTTGCAGTGATTTAGGAGTTCACAAAATAATCGATATTTTTTGACTATTAATAATATATATAGTAATTTTGCAGCGTTAAAGTGGACTGATTTGCGATGCTATTGAATTATAGCTGGATTGCAACCACGTAAAAAAAAGTGCTAACCTTACAACACTTCCTTTTACTGCCTGTTTTTAGGATCAGCTTGCATTTTAATTATCATTAATTTAAATATTTAAAATGTCATATTTATTTACATCAGAATCTGTTTCAGAAGGTCACCCTGATAAAATTGCAGATCAAATCTCAGACGCATTAATTGATAATTTCTTAGCTTTCGATACCGAATCTAAGGTTGCTTGCGAAACTTTGGTAACAACCGGACAGGTAATTTTAGCTGGTGAGGTTAAATCGAAAACTTACCTTGATGTGCAGCAAATTGCTAGAGATGTGATCAAAAAAATCGGCTATACCAAAAGTGAATATATGTTTGAGGCTAACTCTTGTGGTATTTTATCTGCAATTCATGAGCAATCTCAAGACATTAACCAAGGTGTAGATAGAAAAACTAAAGAAGAGCAAGGTGCAGGCGACCAAGGTATGATGTTTGGTTATGCAACCAATGAAACCGATGATTATATGCCTTTGGCTTTAGATCTTTCGCATAAATTATTGCAAGAGCTTGCTGTTTTAAGACGTGAGAATAACGAAATCACTTATTTACGTCCGGACGCAAAATCTCAGGTTACTTTGGAGTATGATGACAATAACAAACCAGTTCGCATCGATGCTATCGTAATTTCTACGCAGCATGATGATTTTGATGAAGAAGGTAAAATGTTAGCTAAAATTAAAGAAGATTTAGTTAGCATTCTTATTCCTAGAATCATCAAAAACAACCCACAATATGCGCATTTATTTAACGACAAAATTCAATACCACATTAACCCAACCGGTAAATTTGTAATTGGTGGCCCACATGGTGATACCGGTTTAACAGGAAGAAAAATTATTGTTGATACTTACGGCGGTAAAGGCGCTCATGGTGGTGGTGCTTTCTCTGGTAAAGATCCGAGTAAAGTTGATAGAAGTGCAGCTTATGCTACACGCCATATTGCAAAAAATTTAGTTGCTGCAGGTTTAGCTGATGAAATTTTAGTTCAGGTTTCTTACGCAATTGGTGTTGCAAAGCCAATGGGTATTTACATTAATACCTACGGAACTAGCAAAGTGGACAAAACTGATGGCGAGATTGCTAGAATTGTAGAGGATCTTTTTGATATGAGACCGTATTTTATTGAGCAACGCTTAAAATTAAGAAACCCAATTTATAGCGAAACTGCTGCTTACGGACACATGGGCCGCAAACCAGAAACCGTAACTAAAACATTTAGAACACCAAATGGTGAAGAAAAAACAGTTACTGTAGAATTATTTACTTGGGAAAAATTAGACTTTGTAGATAAAGTTAAAGCTGCTTTTGGATTGTAATTGATCCTGAAACCAAAATAAAAAAGGGAAGTGCAAATTTTGTACTTCCCTTTTTTTAGAAACTAAATTTGATTTGACCTTGATTTGCTGTGTTTGGCACGAAAATCCATTTTGGACCATCTTTTAACAAACGAATGGCTTCTTTATCCTTTGCCAAACTAGAAGATTGAATAACTTTAATAGTGCCAACTGAACCATCTTTTCTGATGATAAAACTTAATTCTATATCAGTTTTAGCTTTTGTAAACTTTATAAATTTATGATTAGCTTTTAGATATTTTTGGTAATTATCCCATCCACCTAATGGTGAAACATTATTTTTGGAAACTACAAAATCAGCTAAAGCTGTTCTATTACTTTCTAACAAAACATTTACTGGTTGATTAGATTTAACGCCGACCTCAGTTGTAGAAAAACCTGAGAAACCTACAGTTAGTTTTTGATTTTGGGTACTATCTGCTGTTAACTTAAATTCTCCTTTTCTATCTGTCGTGGTTCCTCTATCTGATCCTTCTAACCTCACAATTGCACCTTCAATAGGCATACCAGTATCTTTAGAAACTACTTTACCTTTAAATTGACCAGGCATAATTCCATCAGCTTTGCTTGGCAATGTAGTTACTGCAGACCTAGCCTGAGTTTGCGTTTTCTCTTTAGCTAAAGTGATCACCTCTAATTCTTGTGCGACAGCTTTTTGCTCTGCCATTCTCGATGCAATTGGCGAACTAGCCCTTACAGCCTCGTCATTTGTAGCAACAACTGGTGCGTTTTTAATCAAGGCAACTTTATCAGTTTCTTTTTTAAGCGCAGATTTAGCAATTGTAGGTGTTGAAATAACAATTTCTTTTGTAAGAACCGAATTTGTATCTGTTTTTTCTTTAGCTACCTGTGGTGCAATAGTTACATCCACTTTTTTAGGTTCATTTGTAGCTAACATCTCTTGGCGTTTATTGCCTTTCATCCAAAATAAAATACAAACCGCAATAAAAAGTACCGCAGCAGCGGAAGCAATACTTAAACGCTGAGATGTGATTGCCCATCTTTTCTTTACAATTGGTTTTTGAGCAATTCGTTCTGCTAGTTGCTTTTGTAAAAATGATAAAGATTGAGTTCTTTTTGGCGATTGACTTAAACCAGCCAAAGCTTCGGCTACAAAAGGGTCTTCGAGCGAAAGCTTTTCTACGCGATGCATAGCTTTGGCATCAAGCTTACCATCAAGGTAATCTTCTAGCTCATCAATATCTAACCACTCGTTATAACTCACTGTTTTTTTCAATACAAATTTTTAAATTCCTTTTCCCGTTTTGGATATAACTTTTCACCTTAAGCATATCATAGCCGGTTATATCGGCTACTTCCTTATAACATTTCTCTTGCAAATAAAATAAATCAACACTTCGCCTTTGCTCTTCAGTTAAGGTTTCCATGCATTTTTCCATTATAGTTAACTGCGTTTCTTTTGTATTGTCGATATCAAGATGCACAAAATCACCGTTTTCCACAAAATTATCTTCCATGGCTACGGTTGGGTTTTTAGCCGACTTGCGCAAGGCCATTAAACAATGGTTACGAGACAATACATGCAACCAACTTTTAAAGTTTTGCACCTGATGAACTTTCAGTTTTACTACCAGCTCTTCAAAAATTTGCATTACGGCATCTTTGCTTTGCTCTTCATCTTTAAAATAATTGAAGCAAACACCAAACACCAAATGCATATATTTATTATAAAGTACACCTAATAATCCTAAATCGCCACTTTTTTGATAAGCGGCAATGAGCGAAAGATCGTCTTGCTCATTAATTTTAGAGGTGTTCTTTATAAACTTCAAATTCGGTACTCGGCTAAATGTTCATCAAGTATAAAAATATTTTTTGATATGATGAGGTAAACGACCCGATTATGTTAAAATAGGTGAAGCTTAAATTAGTGGCAGTAGATTTGCGTATAATTGTGTAGAGATATTTTTTTCTCCTAATAAATTTAAAACACATGAATAAAATTGGATTATATATTGGCGCATTCGCCCTAATTTGTTTAAGCAGTTGCGATGTTCAAAGTCAGAACACGATTGGCAACATTTTAAAGCAAATACCAACTGGCGGCACACCAACAACGCTAGAAATTGGTCAAGGTATTAAACAAGCTTTAGAAATTGGCACATCGCAAGGAGCAGATAAACTATCAGCAAAAGATGGCTTTTTTGGCAACATGGCGGTTAAAATACTTTTCCCTACCGAAGCGCAAAAAGTAGAAAAAACACTACGAAGTGTAGGTTTAAATTCACTTGCAGATAATGTAATTTTGAGTATCAACCGTGCAGCAGAAGATGCGGCAAAAGAGGCAAAGCCGATTTTTGTTAGCGCCATTAAACAAATGACTATTGCAGATGCAACCAATATCCTTTTAGGAAATAAAGATGCTGCAACCCAATATTTTAAAAGGGTAACTACAGCAGAGCTGATGCAAAAATTTTCGCCTGTAATTACCAATAGCTTGGGTAAAGTTGGTGCAACACGTTACTGGAGCGATGCTGCAACTGCTTACAATAAAATACCTTTGGTAAAACCTGTAAACACCGATTTGTCTAATTACGTTGCTCAAAAAGCGATTGAAGGGATGTTTTTACAGGTTGCGCAAGAAGAATTAAAAATTAGAGATAACATTAGCGCCAGAAGTACGGGTTTATTGCAAAAGGTGTTTGGTTATGCAGATACGAAGAAAAGGTAAACTTATGAGGATAAATTGGTAGCTTCCGTCCTTCCCGCTTAGGCGGGAATCGTAATGCATAATAAAATACCTAATATTCTACTTTTCATCCGATGAAACTTATAATGTAATTTAATATTCATCGGATGAAAAAATTTTATCAATAGCGTGATTTCTATTTTTTTGGCTTTTGGTAAGTACGCTTTATTACTTACACAAGCCAGAGTTTACCAAACCTGATTTAACGGAAATACTTTTACCAGGGATGGCAAGGAGCGATTTTGGGGTAAAAGATTGGAGTGAGAGCAGGACTAACATTAAGAAAAGTGCTGAAATTGCTTTTCAAATCCATCAACTTACACACCTAATTTGCTTTTACTCGTAAATTAAGGTAATTTACACCATTATTTACAAGACAACATATTGGATTTCAAAGATTTTAATTTTAACCCCGAACTTTTAGAGGGTTTATTGGCAATGGGTTTTAAAAACGCAACGCCTATACAAACACAAGCTATTCCGTTAATTTTAGCAAATAAAGATTTAATTGCCTGTGCACAAACTGGTACTGGAAAAACTGGTGCATTTTTATTACCGATAATGAATATGCTTACCGAAAACCACGATAGGCATAACACAACTTTAATTTTAACACCTACGCGTGAGCTTGCACAACAAATAGATTTACAGGTTGAAGCACTTTCTTATTTCACCAACATTAGTTCGTTAACGGTTTTTGGCGGTGGCGATGGTGTTGCTTACGAACAACAAAAGCGCTCGATGCGTGAAGGTGTTGATATTATTATTGCTACACCTGGAAGATTGATTGCTCACCTTTCATCTGGACTTTTAAAGATGGACAAATTGAAATATTTGGTTTTAGATGAGGCCGACCGAATGTTGGACATGGGTTTTTATGAAGACATTATGAAAATTGTGGGCTATTTGCCTAAAGAGCGCCAAACGGTAATGTTTTCGGCTACCATGCCGCCAAAAATTAGAACGCTTGCCGCAACATTATTAAAAGAACCAGAACAAATTAGCTTAGCAATTTCTAAACCTGCAGAAGGTATTAATCAGCAAGTTTACATGGTACATGATGAACAGAAAGTTCCCTTATTAACAGACATTCTAAAACCTGCAACTTTTAAACGCATTATTGTTTTTGCAGGGCGAAAAGAAAAGGTAAAAGAATTGGGTAAGGTTTTTAAAAAATTAGGTCAGAAAGTTGCAGCTTTTCACAGCGATTTAGAACAAAAAGAACGTGAAGCGATTATGCTAGATTTTAAAAATAGCAAGCTTGATGTTTTAATTGGAACCGATGTTTTGAGTAGAGGTATTGATGTTACGGGAATTGATTTGGTAATTAACTTTGATGCGCCTCAAGATCCAGAAGATTATATTCATAGAATTGGAAGAACGGCTAGAGCTGCAACAACAGGCACCGCAATTACTTTTGTAAACAACAAAGACAAACGCAAATTGGCCAACATTGAGAAATTAATTGAGCGCCAAATAGATCGAATTGCTTTACCAGAACATTTAGGCGAAGCGCCAAAAGAAGGTGTGGTTGACGTGGAGAAAAAACCTTATCTTAAAAAGAAAAAGTTTTTTAAGAAGAAGCCTAAACCGAGTATTGGGTAATTTATTCTTTATAAACAAACATTAAGGAATTAAGATAGATTGAAGAGTTAGGTTCGTGTCTCCACGACCTAGGCAATAAATTCGGAAGGTGAGACACCAGCCGATAGGTAAGTTCTAAAGTTGAAGATTTAGGTTGATTGGGTTACGAACCTGGGTAGAAGATTTTATTTTTTCTCTTTGTCAGTCTGAGCGTAGTCGAAGACCTTGTTTACGCTTCGACTACGCTCAGCGTGACAGTTTAAAACTTACCGCTAATTGTTTGCGTTCTTCGCTTCTTTGCGGTTATTCTTTAAATTGCCTATCTTTAGCTTATGCAAAACCTACCGCCATTAGCAGAACGGATGCGTCCTAAAAATTTGGACGAATATGTTGGACAAAAGCATTTAGTAGGCCCTGATGCGGTTTTGCGCAAAGCGATAGAAAGCAGTCAGCTACCATCAATGATATTTTGGGGCCCACCCGGAGTAGGTAAAACCACGCTTGCTACTATTATTTCTACCAATTTAGATCGCCCATTTTTTAACCTTAGCGCCATTAATTCTGGCGTTAAAGATATTAGAGAGGTAATTGATAAAGCCGCAGCGCTAAAAGACAGTTTTTTAGGTTTACCGATTTTATTTATTGATGAGATTCATCGTTTCAGTAAATCGCAACAAGACAGTTTGTTGGGAGCTGTAGAACGAGGTTTAGTTACTTTAATTGGTGCAACTACAGAAAATCCGAGTTTCGAAGTCATCTCCGCTTTGCTGTCTCGATGCCAAGTTTACATTTTACAGAACTTAACCGAAGATGAATTGGCAGGCTTATTACAAACTGCAATTGAAAAAGATGTTGTTTTAAAAGAGAAACAAATAAAGATTAAAGAACATGAAGCTTTAATTCGTTTATCTGGTGGCGATGCTCGAAAATTATTAAACGTTTTAGAAATTGCAGTAAATGGAATTGGTGGCGAAAAGATTGAACTTACCAATGAAAATGTGCTTGCCCATGCACAGCAAAATTTAGCGCTTTATGATAAAGCTGGCGAACAACATTACGATATTATTTCGGCATTTATCAAATCTATTCGCGGTAGCGACCCAAATGCAGCAGTTTATTGGTTAGCAAGGATGATTGAAGGTGGCGAAGACCCTTTATTTATTGCCCGAAGGCTATTAATTTTAGCCTCAGAGGATATTGGAAATGCAAACCCGAATGCGTTGCTGTTGGCCAATAATTGTTTTACAGCGGTTAATGTAATTGGTTTTCCAGAATCTAGGATTATTCTTTCGCAATGCGTAACTTACTTGGCATCAAGCGTTAAGAGCAACGCAAGTTACGAGGCGATAAATAAAGCACAAGCCTTGGTGAAACAAACTGGCAATTTACCAGTCCCACTACATATACGTAATGCGCCAACAAAGTTGATGAAAAACATTGGCTATGGCAAAGATTACCAATATGCACATGGTTATGAAGGCAATTTTTCTGAACAGGAGTATTTTCCAGAGGGATTAAGCGGAACGAAACTGTATGATCCGGGTAAAAATCCGGCAGAAGAAAAACTAAGAGAAAAATTGAAACAGAATTGGAAAAACAAATACAACTATTAATATGCTCAGTACATTTTTAAGTCACCAATGGAAAGATTTTTGGCGAAGCCGAAACAAGGCAGGTAGCATCGTTGCGCAGCTTGTGCTCGGATTTTTTATGCTTTACTTTTTGGTAGTAGCCATCGCAGTTGGATTTGGGATGCCTTTTATGATCGAGAAGTTTTTTCCAGGTAGAGACGTCATTCAAATTTTTAATGGTTTTATTCTGTATTATTTTCTTTTCGATCTAGCGATTAGAACACAAATGCAAGATTTACCTACTTTAAGTATTGTGCCTTATTTGCACTTAAAGATCAAAAAGGGCACGCTTGTTAATTTCCTTAACATCAAATCGTTATTCACTTTTTTCAACTTTTTACCACTATTTATCTTTATTCCTTTTAGCATCATTAAAATAGGTGGTACTTATGGGGCATTAACAAGCTTAATGTATGTTGTTTCCATATTATCGCTTACCATATTTAACAATTATCTGGTATTGTATTTAAAGCGTAAGTCTATCAATAACATTTTGTATTTTGCTAGTATTATTGGTTTTGTAGCAATTTTTGCAGCATTAGATTATTACAATATCGTTTCGATTAGAGCATTCTCTAACTACATATTTATGGCAGTTGTAAAATTGCCTTTACTAGGTCTGATTTTTACGGCTGCCGCGATTGTTATATTTTACATCAACTCAATTTATTTACGATCAAATCTATATACCGAAGAATTAAGCACCAAAGACGAGAAAAAAGTAAGTACTGATTATGCCTTTTTAAATCGTTTTGGTAAAGTTGGAGAGTTAGCAGCATTGGAATTAAAATTAATTTTAAGGCACAAACGCTCTCGTGGCTCGGTAGTTATGGGCTTTATGTTTTTATTTTATGGGTTATTCTTTTATCGTATGCCTTTAATAAACAACGATCAATTTGGCATGATGCTTTTCGCAGCGGTTTTTATGACAGGTATAACGGTAATTACTTATGGGCAGTTTATGTTCGCATGGCAAAGCACACATTTTGACGGCTTGTTAATTAACAAAATTGATATCAAAAACTTCATCAAAGCTAAATTTTTACTATTTACCATAAGCTGTACAATCATCACTTTGTTGGCGGGCTTTTATGGCTTTATGAGTTATAAATTATTACTACTGCATTTGGCAGCCTATTTATATAACATCGGCTTTGCCACAGTAATTGTACTTTATTTTGCTACAATGAACTATAAACGCCTTGATATTACCAAAAGTGCAAGTTTTAACTGGCAAGGTGTTGGTGCCACACAGTGGATTTTAGGTTTCCCACTTTTGTTGATCCCTTTTGTAATTTACTTGCCATTTAGCTTTTTAGATAAACCATATTGGGGTTTGGCTGCACTGGGAGCATTTGGTTTAATTACGCTTTCAATGCGTAATTTCTGGATAAATTTAATTGTTAAAAGATTTGAAAAACAACGATATAAAATAGCCGAAGGCTTTAGAGAATAATATGATGTTAGCATTTAAAGAACTAAAAAAATCTTACGCGGGCAGAACCGTAGTAGATATTAAAGACCTAAAGATTGAAGCTGGTGAAACCATTGGCTTAGTAGGCAACAATGGCGCTGGTAAAACAACCCTATTTAGAATATTGTTAGATCTGATTAGACCCGATAGTGGCGAAATTTTATCTAAAGAGGTAAATGTAGCTGGCAGTAGTGAGTGGAAAAATTATACTGCATCTTATTTAGATGAGGGATTTTTGATTGATTACCTAACACCAGAAGAGTATTTTATTTTTATTGGTAGCTTAAACAATTTAAGCATAGCCGATGTGAGTGAATATTTAAAAAATTACGAAGAGTTTTTTAATGGTGAAATTTTAAATAGAGGAAAATACATTAGAGATTTTAGTAAAGGAAACCAAAATAAAGTAGGTATTGCTGCAGCACTAATGCAAAAACCAGAGTTGCTGGTGCTGGATGAACCTTTTGCGAATTTAGACCCAACAACGCAAATCAGATTAAAATCTCATATTAAAGCATTAAAATCATCACAACGTTTAACTACTTTAATTTCTAGTCACGATTTAAATCATGTAACCGATGTTTGCGATCGCATTATCTTACTTGAAAAAGGAATTGTAATTAAAGATTTTTACACCGACGAAAATTCTTTGAAAGAACTAGAGGCATATTTCTCAGAATAACTTCTCCGACTGCCGAAAGATAGAGTGTTGATAGAGAAATGTATAGAATTATGGTCAATCTAATACCCAAATTGTGGTATATGATTGACCATTTTTGATTTTAATTTAGAAGTTTATAAATTATAATAAGTGTTAAAACATGGTATTTAAAGCTTAAAGCGCTAATTTTTTTAAATTTTTGTCAATTGTAACAATTGGCACTACGTTTGAATACAGCTATGCATAACTAAATAAGATTAAAATGATGACTTCAAAAATTAAAATAGCAACATTAAGTATAGCTTTATCAGTAGGTGCAATGACTTTTACTGGTTGCGATAGTTTAACAAATACTCAAAAAGGTGCTGGTATTGGTGCTGCTGCAGGTGGTGTAATTGGTGGTTTAATTGGTAAAAAAGCTGGTAATACAGCAGTTGGTGCTATTATTGGTGCTGCAGTTGGTGGTACAGCGGGTGGCTTTATCGGAAAACGCATGGATAAACAAGCTGCAGAAATTCAAACTGCTATTCCTAATGCAGAAGTTATTCGTGAAGGTGAAGGTATCATTGTAAAATTTGATAGTGGTATTTTATTTGATTTTGACAAGTTTGCTTTAAAAGATGCAGCTAAAACAAATATTCAATCATTAGCAACATCGTTAAATCAATATCCAGGTACTGATATTAAAGTTATCGGCCATACTGATAGCCGTGGTACTGAACAATATAACATGGGCTTATCTGAAAAAAGAGCTGCTGCTGTAAAAGCTTATGCTGTTTCTCAAGGTGTTCCATCATCTCGTTTAATTACTGTTGGTAAAGGTTTTGCAGAGCCAATTGGCGATAATGCTACTGATGCTGGTAGAGCAGAAAACAGAAGAGTTGAGATTGTTATCGTTGCAAACGATCAATTGAAAAAAGAAGCTGCTACTCAAGGCAAATAATAAAATTTATATCTACCTATATAAATATAAACCCTGTTGCATTAATTTGCTTCAGGGTTTTTTGTTTGTAAATTAATCACCAAGAAAAAAATGAAAAATGTATTTATTGAGTTTCTTAGATAGTAATAACCTCAGTTAGACTAATATGCAATAATAATAAGCTTATAAAACTGATGCTGAAATAAATTCAGCATGACGGCCCTACGTAAAAGACATATTACAGCCATAGATAATTTTAAATTTTTGGAGCATTACGATTCCCATTTTCACTGTAATGACGCGGAATAAAAAACTAAGTTTTGGGTTAGCTTGTTCGTCACCCTGAATTTATTTCAGGGTCTGCCCAGCTAAATAGATGCTGAAATAAACAGCGAAGCTATCTTGAAGACAAAAATCAATATAAGCTACTGAAAAATTCAGCATGACGACGCTATTAAAAATTGACGTATTATAGTCAATGTTTTAGCGCATTACGACTTCCGTCTTCACGGGAAAGGACGCGTCACTAAAACCTAAGAATAAATGTCCTCGAAATAAGTAATTGCCAAACCTTTAAGTAATAGTTCTTGCTCCATTAAAGCATAAGACGGAACAGGTTTTACCAGTTTCCAATGTGGCCACCCATCTTGGTCTAAACCTTCTAATTCATAGAAACCCATTTCGCTTAGCAAACGGCACGTGGCAATATGCATCAACTCTTCCTTTTGGCGCTTGCTATATTTTCCTGGTCCTTTGCCAAGTTCCTGCACGCCAATTAAAAACAGAATTACCTTTAAATCTGGTGTATCAGAATCAAATTCTTGGGAAATTTTGATCTGTAATTCTTTCCATTTGGCATGTATTTCTGCTGGCTTCATAGTACAAATATAGTTTTATGACAAAGAGTTTAACGCACATATAAGTCAAATTTTTAGCTTTGTGTTATGGAAAAGCAAATCAACACTGGGTTATTGGCCTATGGCATGTCGGGCAAAGTATTTCATGCACCATTTATTGCCACGCACCATGGATTTAATTTAAAAGGTATTGTAGAAAGGACAAAAAAGCTTGCCCAACAAGATTATCCAGAAATTAAAAGCTATAACAGCGTTGATGAATTGATTAATGATGAAAGTATAGATTTGGTGATTATCAACACCCCAAATAATACTCACTATGAATATGCTAAACAAGCCTTAAAAGCAGGTAAACATATTTTGGTAGAGAAACCATTTACTGCAACAACTACACAAGCTAAAGAACTCTTTGCATTAGCCAAAAGTTTAGGTAAAAAAGCATTGGTTTATCAAAATAGGAGATTTGATAGCGGCTTTAACGCAACTAAAAAAGTAATTGAAAGCGGAAAATTGGGCAAACTGGTTGAGGTTCATTTTCGTTATGATAGATATAGGAATGAGATTGGTGTAAAGGCTTTTAAAGAAGAATTGGTAGAAGCCACAGGTTTACAATACGATTTAGGCCCACATTTGTTAGACCAAGCAATAGCTCTTTTTGGTAAGCCATTGAAATTCAACAAAATATTGAGCAAAAATCGTGTTAACACAAAAGTGGATGATTATTTTGCCATTCAGTTGAGTTACCCAAATGAATTAACTGTTTTTTTAACGGCAAGCATGTTGGTGGTCGATGTTAGAGATGCTTTTGTAATAAACGGCATGAAGGGTTCATTTAGTAAAAACCATGCTGATGTACAAGAAGCTCAACTCTTAAAAAACATGAAACCTACAGATGAAGGTTATGGAATTGAAAATCCAGCAGATGCTGGAAAATTAACATTGGTTACTGAAGATGGTGGTAGGATTTGTGAAGTAGTTGCATCTGAAAAAGGCAACTATCCAGCGATTTTTGAAGCGGTTTATCAAAATATTGTGAATGATATGCCCTATCCGATAACTGAAGAAGATATTTTAACGCAGTTGGAGATTTTGGAGAGTTGAGTAAGAACACAACAAATACGAGACATCCTGAGCGTAGTCGAAGGATTAATGATAAAAGTCTTTGACTACGCTCAGACTGACATCAACTAAGAAAAGTTTCCTATCACAAACTTCCTTTTAGCAAATTAACTTAAGAGAGATCGTCATGCTCAGCTCGACTGGGCATCGTAAAGCAGAAGTATGCTAACCTTTTAAAGCATTACAATTCCCGCCTTTGCGGGACGAATAGTTTGCTACAACAAACTTCCTTTTAGCAAAATTAAAAATTCAGTTGGATTTTCGATATGCGGAATGTGACCAATGCCCTCTAACTCGATTAGCTTGGCACCAAAAATTTTAGCGGCAGTTTGTTTCCCCAATAATTGGTATTGCCCGTGTATAGCTTGTTGGTCTGGTGTGAGCAAACCTTTTCCAACAATTGTTCTGTCTTCTTTGCCGATAAACAAAACGGTTGGCACTTTAATGTTCTGAAACTCGTAAACAACTGGTTGCTCATAAATCATGGTAAAAGTCATAGCTGCTACTTTTGCATATCTAGGAAAATCGGCACTAAAAGTTACCCCAGCTGCAACCTTAACTAATTCATCATATTCTGGTTTCCAGATAGTGAGATAAGAGCTTTGATAATATTTTCTGATACTTTCGGCTGTTGCTTTTAATTCTGTTTGATATTGTTGTTGGGTACTTACAAAAGGCACAAAAGTTTTATAATCTTCTAATCCTATCGGATTTTCTAACAACAATTTTTCAGTCTGCTCTGGAAAAAGTAAGGCAAAACGTGTAGCCAACATCCCTCCCATCGAATGCCCTAATACAGCTACTTTTTGCACACCCAAAGTGTCTAATAATTTTTTATTCCATGCAGCTAATTGATGAAAACTATAATGAATAAATGGTTTGGAAGATTTACCAAAACCAATTTGATCGGGCACAATTACGCGATAACCATCTGCAGAAAGAGATTTGATTACTTCCGTCCAATAATAGCCGCCAAAGTTTTTGCCATGAAACAACATTACCGTTTTGCCATTATTTTTTGCGGTAGGCTTTACATCCATATAAGCCATTCTAACATCCTGACCTTCGGTTACTAGATTTAAAAACTGAACAGGATAAGCATATTTTACATTTTCTAAAGTAATAGATAGTGTATCTATTTGTTGTGCTTTTGAGGCAAATTGAATTGTAAATAAAGCAAAAACTAAAACGATATATTTCTTCATTATTAAATTGGATTGTGAACATTACAAACAATCGTTACAACTGATTGTGTTAAGTTTAATCATTATTTATACTTTTGAGGCACCAAATAAAACATATGACAGACTATCAAATTGGTTCAGGCCAGTTATCACTTAGTGTAATTAAGCAAATAATTGCTGAGAAAAAACAACTTTCTTTATCTCCTCTAGCTATTGAACGCATTAAAAAGTGTAGAAAGTATTTAGACGATAAACTAAGTGAAAATGAAGATCCGATTTATGGTATAAATACTGGTTTTGGTTATTTACAGCATGTAAAAGTAGAATCAGAAAATTTAGCTCAATTACAACATAATTTATTGCTATCTCACGCATGTGGAACAGGGCAAGAAGTGCCAAAAGAAATTGTGAAACTGATGATTTTATTAAAAATACAATCCTTAAGTTATGGGCATTCGGCAATTGCTTTAACCACAGTAGAACGATTAATTGATTTTTACAACCTGGATATTTTGCCAGTAATTTATACACAGGGTTCATTAGGTGCTTCTGGAGATTTAGCTCCATTGGCTCATTTGGCTTTGCCCTTAATTGGAGAAGGAGAGGTTTGGTATGAAAACCAAAAAATTAGCAGTGCCGAATTATACAAAAAATTAAACTGGCAAGCTTTAACCTTACAGAGTAAAGAAGGTTTGGCCTTAATTAATGGCACCCAATTTATGAGTGCTTACGGCACTTACTGTTTGTTAAAAGCAAAACAATTTTCGGCATGGGCCGATGCCATTGCAGCCATCTCCATAGATGCTTTTGACTGTAGGATTGATCCTTTTTTAACTTTAAGTCACGCAATTAGACCACATAAAGGGCAAATTGAAACTGCGGCTAATGTTTTTAGTTGGCTAAAAGGAAGTGAGTTGATAGAGAGAAAAGGGAAACAAACGCAAGATCCTTATTCATTTAGATGTGTACCGCAGGTGCACGGAGCAAGTAAAGATAGCATCAATTATATCCAATCGGTTTTTGAGATAGAAATAAATTCAGTAACCGATAATCCGAATGTTTTTCCGGATGAGGATTTGATTATCTCTGCGGGTAATTTCCATGGGCAACCATTGGCATTAACTTTAGATTTTTTGTGTTTGGCATTGGCCGAATTAGGTTCAATTTCTGAAAGAAGAACTTTTCAATTGATTTCTGGAACAAGAGGTTTGCCTCCTTTTTTGGTTAAAAATGCAGGCTTAAATTCTGGATTAATGATTACGCAATATACCGCAGCTTCTATTGCCAGTGAGAATAAACAGTTGTGTACACCGGCTTCGGTTGATAGCATTGTGAGTAGCAACGGACAAGAAGATCATGTAAGCATGGGTGCAAATGCAGCTACCAAATGTTTGCGTGTTTGCGATAATGTAGAACGCATTTTAGCGATTGAGCTGTTAACTGGCAGCCAAGCTTTAGATTTACGTAAACCTGAAAAATCTTCTCCTTTAATAGAAAATTTAGTTGCCGATTACCGCCAAGTAGTTTCGTTTAATGATGCGGATCGGATTTTATCAAAGGACATTAAAGCAAGCATTGAATTTATGCGAAATACGGAGATTTAAATAACCATCAGATGAATGTATAGATAACATCTATATTGATTAATCATCGGGAAAACTCAATCAAAAATTAGACAAATGACTGCAATTATAATCAAGTAAATCATAGGGGTTAGTTTTAATAATGATTTAAAATTTTCGTCCTTGCGAAGCCGATGAAAACTTGGCTTCGCAAGGACGAGTTAGCTATTATTTTTTATACATTTGGTTTAACAAATACGCCGGAATTTCTAGTTTGGTAGAGTCAGAGAACACCCCTTTTGCTTTTTCAACAACTACCTGTTTAATTTTTACATCCGCTAATCCATTTGTATTTATTGTTAACTCATTTATTGATAATTTTTTTGAATTGAATTCATCGTTATTAATAAAAACGCTAGAATTATTTAAAGCATTAATATATAAGCTATTGAGGTCTAAATCACTCATGTAAAATTTAGTATTGTTTAAGCTTAATTTTAGGTTTTTGATTAGCGTTTGATTGAACACTTTGTTTTCTGTTGTATCTCCATTAACTACCTTTGTTGATGTGGCACCTCCTTTGGCAAGATTAAAGTTACAATCAGTTAAATCCATACTAAAATCACTTAATTCTGCTTTTATATGAAGATTAAATAAATTTTTAGCTTTTAAATTTTTAAATTCTGGTGCGTACAACACAATGATTATTCTGTTGTTAAAATCATCAATTTTAAAACCTTGTTTAAAACTGATATTTAGTATTCCATTATTTACTTTAAACTTTATCACATCTTTAAATTCATCTGCAATTTTAGCTCCGTAATTGTCATCTTTCAAAAGTTTAACCTCAAGGCTAGATCCGTTTCCATTCTCGATATTAATCTGATCATAGTTCTCATTTAATTTTATTGAAGTTTTACCCTGCGACTTAGTTTCAAAAGATTTAAGATCCTCTATTTGATCTTTAAAAGCCTCAAAATGATCTGGTTGGTTTTTATATTGTGTTGCAGAAACAATTACCATTCCTAATACTGGAATTAAAATTAGTGCCGCTGCAAATCCTATTAATATTTTATTGCTTGTTTTCATTGTTTTAAGGATTAAAATTTTCTTTAACAAAAGTGTTGTAACGTGCTTCTAATTCATCAAACTTGATGTTTAACAAATAAACGTTTCTAAAAACTACAGGTAGCTCATCATCCATAAATTGGGTTTTACGGTATGCTTTTACCTGTGTAATGGCATCATCAGCCACAAAAAAGCCAATGCCCCTTTTGTTGGTAATGATGTTTTTATTTTGCAACAATTCATACGTACGCATAACTGTATTAGGGTTTACTTCTAGTTCAACCGCTAATTCCCTTACCGAAGGTACTTTGTCATCAGTTTTCCATTTGCCGAGTAAAATATGCTCGCAAACGTACTCCGCTATTTGAAGGTATATTGCCTTATTATCTCTAAATTCCATTTCTATACCAATTAAAATTAAACTTCTTTTTCTTTAAGGCGTTGATAAGTAATGCGCCAAATGATTGCAGTTAAAAGTAAGATTAAACAGAAAATTCCTATCTCCGCCCATAATTTAGGATTATCAACTTCTATACTGCTATTTCTGTAGATAGCAACTCTGCCTTTAAATACTAGCTCTGCTGTATTAACAATGATATAACCCCAAATACCAGAAAAAATCATAACTGCAATGGTTGTCTTGATGTAATGATATTTATTGAAATAAATGGAACCCAATAGAAAAATACTCGTAATAAAAAATGGAACGATTAGATAAATTGAAGTAAATTCTTTAGGCTTATTCTCATTAAAGAAATAAATTATCATACTTTCTGGCTTTGTCCCTATCATATTAGTAAAATTCCAATCAGGAAACACGCTTCTAAGTTTACTTACAAAAGCAAGATCAATTGAAAAGAAGATAAGTAAAAAAGCTACCGAGCTTAATATTGTAGTAAAAAATAATCCGGCTAGAAACTTCTCAAAAGTTGAGGCTGGGATTAATAAATCTATAATTGCCTTTGGTTTTTGACCCAAATGAGCAAAATAGCTGCTTGCAATAACTGTAATAAATAAGAAGCCAAATATCAAAAATAATGGCTCTCTAAAATTTAAAGCCCTAGCTGAAAAATCACGCTCTCCAATTAATAACCCATATAAAGAAAAACCATAAAATGCAATAATTACCCCTGCAGCTACACCCAAAGTAATTAAATAAATTTTGCCAAATTCTAGCCATTGTCTTTTTAACAAAAGCCCAAAACGTTGTATATTAAATGTATTGTTCATGTTTGTTTAAGATTTAGTTAAAAATTGGTTTTAATTTATTCTTTTCTGCCAACACCGCGTTAAACAACAACTCTAAATCGAGCTTACTATCTTCTTGATGAAAGTTTGGCATCACCGCATTGTAACCCGCCATACTTGGCTCCGCATAAATTATTGTATCATCCATTTCTTTTACACGTTTAAAGCAAAGTTTATTGGTAATTTCTTCTACCGATGCTTTTAAAGCGATGCTATTTTCATCTACCATAATCACTGTATCTATTAAATTATCTAAATCCCTCACTTGGTGGGTAGAAATGATAATGCAACGATCTTCTGTTAATGCCGAAGCCATAATTTTGCGAAACTGTGCTTTCGATGGAATGTCTAATCCGTTAGTTGGCTCATCCATAATAATCAATTTGGCATTTGTTGCTAGGCCAAAGGCGATGATGAGTTTTTTCTTCTGACCATAACTCATGTTAATCAGTTTCTGCCCTACTGGGATATCAAACTCTGCCAGCAAAGTGGCAAAATAAGCATGATCAAAGTTTGGATAAAACGCGGCGTTTGCTTTTACATAGGCATCAATTTTTACCGATGGCAAATAAAATTCTTCGGGGATAAAACAGATTTGCTGCAATAAAGCGGGTTGGCGTTTAGCAGGATTGTAACCCAATACCTCTAAAGTTCCACTTTGTGCATAAACCAATCCTGCCAAGTTTTTTAACAAGGTTGATTTACCAGCGCCATTTTTACCTAATAAACCATATATGTGACCATTGCTCAATTGCATGCTCAGGTTTTTGAATAGCAATTTGTGTTTGCTGTATCCAAAATTTAAGTCGTTAATTTTAATCATTAGCTACTGTATTAGTTAAATAATACACTAAAGTATGATGTTATTTTTGAACTACCAAATTATTTGAGATTTATTTTTTGTTTGTAGTTGATAGTTAAGGTAAAATAGGTATTGAATTGCCTGATGGAAACAATAAGCGACATAATTATTTTGAAAATGACGTGCAGTAATTCTTAGGTAATTGCTGTCCCGCCTGCCTGCCGCCAGGTAGGTTTTTCGTTATAATTCCCGATGAAAAAAATCGGGAGATTTCCACTTCAACCGGGTTTAAAAAGAGAGGTTATTGCAACTATTAAGGTATGCACCTAGCAACGGGCAATAGCATCATGAACTTCAGTTCTATAAACGGGATTGCAGCGAAAATCCTTTTGGTTTTTTCTCCCATCATAAACTTAGTACTGCTGTTGCAGATTTCTCGCTGCGTTCGAAATGACACCAAAACCAAAAGATTGTAGTGTAAAGCCCGACTAATATTAATAAAAGCTATTGCAATTGCTTTTCAATAAATTTAATTAAAAATCGCAAAAAAGCCACAGCTATACAGTAAAAATCTGTAAAACTGTGGCTTCTTTATACGGTTGGTGAGGACACCAACCGAGGAGTGAGAATGACAAAGTTTCTTTCCAATAAACTACATAATCGGAATACTTACACCCAAAGTAACGTTTCTGCCTGGGTTAAAAATATTAGCTAATTTGTATCTACTTAAGTGATTGTAGTATAATTTGTTGGTTAAGTTTTGTCCGGTTACCCAAACGTTAATTTTGCTATTTTTCATTTTTAGTGAAGTACCAAAACCCGCATCTAACAAAGTATAACCATCAGTTTGGGTTTCAAATTCATCAAAGCGATCTTGTTTAAACACATTTGTTAAACCAACTTTAATGTAACTGTCATTTAAACCTTTAATGTTTGGCTCAAATCGTAACTCATTATTTAAAGTTGCAGCAGGTATAAAAGGCAAGGCGCTATCATCGGCTAAGTTTTTACCTCTTACATAAGCAAAAGTATTTTCGAAATGCAAATCTTTAATCAAATGGAAATCTACCGAGGCTTCTCCACCTACTAATTGTGCATCTGTTTGCACAAAACGATAAACAGGCAAGATACTAACTGTTCCATCTTCTTCATCATAAGGAATGGTTTCTCCGCTAAAATTACCCGGATAAATGTAATTGTAAATTCGGTTGCTATAAGCGTTTAAACCAAAAGTTACCTTTTCTGCATTGTACTCTAAACCTAAATCGAATTGTAAGCTGGTTTCTTGTTTTAAATTACTGTTACCAATTTCGTATCTAAAAGTACCTTCGTGTTTACCATTTGCACCTAACTCTGCAATATTTGGCGCTCTAAAACCAGAACCCACATTTCCTTTTAGGTTTAAATTTTTAGCCAACTCAAATGCAAAACCCAATGAGCCAGAAACATTAGAAAAATTATTGTTAAATGCAGTAAAAACCTGATTACCATCTTCAAATAAATCAGCGCCATCAACTGTTTTATAATCGTAACGCACACCTGCATTAATTGCACCGTTTTTAAAATTGCGTTTTAAGTAGGCAAAAGCACCAATGTTATTACTGGTATAATCTGGAATTAAAAATTCATCGCCAGCATTTACATTAGTTTGATACATTCCTTGCACACCAATGGTTGGTTCCCAAATGCCATTGTTAGGGAAAATATATTTCACATCGTACGTGTAAGAATTCAAACCTAAATTTAAGCCAGGTTCATATGCGCTTTCTTCAAACTCCTTCCGAATGTTACGCTGAAAAGCTAATGTGCTTTTTAATTGTCCGCCACCTAAAAGGATGTTACTATTTAACGCAGCACGATAATGGTTAATGTTTTGCGAAGGCAAATTCAAAGATCTTGATCTCGCATCTTTGTTAGAAATTACATTTCCATCTTCATCAAAATAACTTCCGCTAGCATCTGGTCCTTCCTCAACTAAACCTACATTAGTATTAAAACGAGATAAATTTAAATGCGCATAACCCCAAGCTTTATTTAAGCCTAACATACCGCTAAAATTCGTTTCATTGAAACCTGAATTTGGCACGTTAAAACCTTTATAGCGGTAACCGTAAGCATTTTTATAGGAAGCCCTACCTCTATAAACAAAACCGTTATCGTTACCTTGCAGCATTAATGACGATGCAGTTAAGCCATTGTTTGCACCGTAACTTGTAGTAAAGTTACCATTAAATTCGCCTTCAGCTGTTACTAGATCTTCAATGATATTAATCACACCACCCAAAGCATCAGAACCGTATAACAAACTTGCCGGACCTTTTAGAATTTCAATTCTAGCTGCAGCAAACTGATCTGCTTGTACGCCGTGTTCGTCGCCCCATTGCTGTCCTTCTTCTCTGGCGCCATCAACAATTGTTAAAACTCTGTTGTAACCTAAACCTCTAATTGTTGGTTTTGAGATGGCACCACCTGTAGTAATTTGCGAAATCCCAGGTACTTTAGCCAAAGCATCAATAATATTCGTTCCTGCAGATTGTGCTAATTTCTCACGACTAAGTGAAACTACTGCCAAACTGTTTGTTTTGTTATTGGCACTAAACGGAGTTCCTGTAATAACAACTTCGGCACTCTCTATTACCGAGGCTTGTAATTCAAAACTAATGTTTTGCGTAGCAGCTAAATCTACAATTTGAGATGCTGTTTTGTAACCAATATACCTTACCTCTAACAAAAACTTACCTCTTGAAGGTACATTGTTAAAATTAAATTCGCCATTCGCGTCCGTTACTGTTGTAGCCTTTAAATCAGAAATATAAACTGTTGCCCCTGCTAAAGGTTGTTGTGTAGCTGCATCAGTAACTTTTCCTTTAAATGACGCTACAGAATCGGCAACTGCCTGAAGCGCTAAAAATATGGTTAACAATGCCAATAATAGGCCTAACTTTTTCATAAAAAATATATTTAATGTATAAACATCATAGCAAAAGCCAATGCGTTTATCACGATTAGTTAAAAAACTTGTATAATTCTACTTTGACAAAATTTTATGCGAATAGCTTTTATTTTTGTCAAGTTCAATTGATAAACTTTGACAAACTAGTTAGATAGCTGTCGATATTTTGTCGAAATAATAGGATAAGATTATGAATAAGCCGGCGGGCCTCTTAACGAAGTTGATATTAGCTCTGCGTAAGAGCTGGTGATATTAAACTTAGGAGAATGAAATACTTTACTTTCTAAATAGGTAACAGCAATAGCTTTACTTACCATAAACTTCTTCTCGAAATGAGCTTTACAGATTAAACAAGTTTCTTGAGTTGTTTTAAGATGTAAATGATGCGTACAATGTTTTTCTACAACTATTGTTTGTTCTTCGTGATGATGAAGCGAACTCCACGGCGTTATTGCAAGGGCAAATACCCAAAGCAATGCCAAGGTTAAAATCTGCTGAATATATAAACGACGCTTTTTCAATTCTGATGCAAACCTAAACAAATAACAATATTTTTTTACATTTGAGTTGTAACATTGCCTTGATATGACCACAAATATAAACGAAGGTTTAAACCTCAAAATTAAGAACACACCAACGGGAACCACTTTAACATGCAAAGGTTGGGTGCAAGAAGCAGCCCTAAGAATGTTGTTAAACAACTTAGATCCGGAGGTTGCCGAGCGACCAGAAGATTTGATTGTTTATGGTGGCAGAGGCAAGGCGGCACGAAATAAAGAAGCGCTTGAACTTATCATTAAAGCACTTAAAAATTTAGAAGATGATGAAACTTTGCTCATCCAATCGGGCAAACCAGTGGGCATTTTGCCAACGCATAAAGATGCGCCAAGGGTTTTGATTTCTAATTCGCAATTGGTACCCAAATGGGCAACCCAACAGCACTTTGATGAGTTGGAAGATAAGGGCTTGATGATGTACGGCCAAATGACCGCAGGTTCATGGATTTACATTGGTTCGCAAGGCATTGTACAAGGAACTTACGAAACCTACTCGGCTTTAGCAAAAAAGCATTTCAACAGTAATTTAAGTGGTACTTTAAATATTACTGCAGGTTTAGGCGGAATGGGCGGTGCACAGCCTTTAGCTATTACCATGAATAAAGGAGTTTGTTTAGCTGCTGATGTGGAAGAATGGCGGATTAAAAAACGTTTAGAAACCAGATACATTGATGAAATAGCTTATGATATAGATGAGGCTATTGACAAAGCTTTGCAATATAAAAAAGAAAATAAGGCCCTTTCAATTGGTGTGGTTTGCAACGCAGTTGAACTTTTACAGCGATTAATTGACAGGAACATTACTCCAGATACCTTAACCGACCAAACTTCGGCTCATGATCCATTAATTGGCTATTTCCCAGAGGGATTGACGGTTGAAGAAGCAACAGCATTAAGAACTACTAAGCCTGAAGAATATACCACACGATCTTACGCCACTATGGCTAAACACGTTACGCAAATGTTGGAGTTGCAAAAACGTGGTGCCATTACCTTCGATTATGGTAACAATCTACGTGGTAGAGCTTTAGAAGCAGGTGTTCAAAATGCATTTGATTTCCCAGGGTTTGTACCTGCTTATATTCGACCGCTTTTTTGCGAAGGTAAAGGTCCGTTTAGATGGGCAGCTTTAAGTGGCGACCCACAAGATATTTACGAAACGGATAAATTAATTTTAGAACTTTTTCCTGAAAATGAAAGTTTAAAACAGTGGATTACCATGGCACAAGAGCGCATTGCTTTCCAAGGTTTACCTGCCCGCATTTGTTGGTTAGGGCAAGGCGAACGTGAAAAAGCTGGTTTGGCATTTAACAAATTAGTGGCTGATGGAAAAGTAAAAGCACCTATTGTAATTGGTAGAGATCATTTAGATACGGGCTCTGTTGCATCACCAAACCGCGAAACCGAAGCCATGTTAGATGGTTCTGATGCAGTTGCAGATTGGCCAATTTTAAATGCATTAATTAATACAGCCGGCGGTGCAAGTTGGGTTTCGTTACACCATGGTGGTGGCGTAGGTATAGGTTACTCTATACATGCTGGCATGGTTATCGTAGCCGATGGAACTGAAGATGCAGCTGTTCGTATTAAACGTGTTTTACATAATGACCCAGCCATGGGAGTAATTCGCCATGCAGATGCTGGTTACGATATTGCGAAAGATACATTGAGGAAGCATAGGTTGGGATTGAAGTAGTTGTCTTCCTGAGCCTAGTGAAAGGATTAACATTAGGAAATGAAGATTTTGTTTTAGGTCGGTGGAGACTCCAACCGATAGGAGAAAATAGTTCTCATCATGAGCTTGTCGAAGGATTATCAAAAGGTCTTCAACAACTTGTCCCGACAATTCGGGAAGCTCAGACTGACAAATCTTTTATAATACATTCTACTCTTCCAAATAATTTATAAATTTGCTCATAAGGAAATGGTGTCTTCCTATTCGAACCGCCCTAAAAAAGCTGATGACGCCTGGTTATAAATGCAAAACATTTAATCAGGAAACTATGTCATTAAAAAAAGAAAAATCAATCAGCAAAAAAATTAGGTTAAATACTTTCGCATTTTTCAGGAAGTTCCCAGCCATTCCATACCTCATTAAATGGCTGTGCATTAGTCTAATTATAGGTGCTTTAATTGGTACAGCATCTGCTGGATTTTTGCAATCCCTTAACTGGTTAACCAACTACCGTGAGGCTAATTTATGGATCATCGCATTGCTTCCTCTCGCAGGCTTAAGCATTGGTTTACTTTATCATTATTACGGCAAAGATGTAGAAGCTGGTAACAATTTACTCATCGAAACCATCCACGAGCCGAAGCAAATCATACCCTTTAAAATGATGCCTTTTGTTTACATTGGCACTATTGCAACCCATTTATTTGGTGGCTCTGCTGGCCGAGAAGGTACGGCTTTACAAATGGCAGGTGCAATTGCCGACCAGTTTAGCAAACCTTTTAAACTTAGCCCAGAAGATAGAAAAACATTAATTATCGCCGCTATTGCAGCAGGTTTTGGTTCTGTTTTCGGCACTCCTTTGGCTGGAGCAGTTTTCGGGATGGAAGTTTTTCTCATCGGTAGGTTAAGATACAGTTCTATTTTTCCGGCTTTTGCCGCAGCTATTATTGCCGATATCGTAACTAAACTTTGGAACACACCACATACCCATTATCACATTGATTTAGTTCCAAGTATTTCATTTATCAATCTTGGCTATGCCATTTTAGCGGGTGCAGCTTTTGGTTTATGTGCCGCAGCCTTCAGTAAAGCTTTACGTTTTACCAGCTCAATTTTTAAAATTAAAATTAAATATCCGCCTCTGCGACCATTTATTGGAGGGTTAATTTTGGTAGTGATTATTTACTTTTCTGGCACCACAACATACATTGGTTTAGGTATCCCTACAATTGTAGAAGCTTTTAACCAACAAATGCCGCCTTATAGTTTTGCTATTAAAATGGCTTTAACCATTCTTACTTTGGCAGCAGGTTTTAAAGGTGGAGAAGTTACGCCATTGTTCTTTATCGGGGCAACTTTGGGCAGCGCTTTATCGCTATTTTTACCTTTACCCGTGGCGCTTTTAGCCGGAATGGGTTTTGTAGCCGTTTTTGCCGGAGCAACTAACACGCCTATTGCATGTACTTTAATGGCTTTAGAGTTGTTTGGCAGCGAATGTGGGGTTTATGTAGCCATTGCTTGTACGGTTTCTTATTTACTTTCGGGCCATACGGGTATTTACGGCAAACAGGTGGTTGGTGAAACTAAAAACAGTAGGTTTTCTAATTATTTGAATAGGCGAATTGGAGATATTTAGTTATCAGTTTTACCACATAGACACCTAGCAAACATAGATGTTTAATCACCGAAACACCTTGTAGTAATGGATATCTTAAGCACCAAACCATTAAGATTAATCTTGTCGTAAACTCCCCTATTTTCTGTCGCAATTGCCCATCGTTGGTTTTAGTAATTTTATTTAGCTTAGTTAAACCAAAAACTTAAATCATGAATCAAAATGTGATCTGCTGGTTCGAAATCTATGTAAAAGATATGGAACGAGCTAAAAAATTTTACAACGCGGTATTGGGCACAAACTTTATTGATAGTGGTGCTCCTGGCGATTCGCCCGATGCGATGAAAATGTCTTTCTTTTCGCCAATGGAAAACCAAGGCGTTTCTGGCGCTTTAATTGAAATGCCCGGAACTAAAGAAGGTGATGGAAATTGTGTAAACACGATGGTTTATTTCCCTTGTCAGGATGCAAGTGCAGAAGAAGCACGTATTACAGCTGCTGGCGGAATTGTTAGTCGCTCGAAATTCTCTATTGGCGAATTTGGTTTCTGTTCTATTTGTGTAGATACAGAGGGCAACCCATTTGGCTTGTTTTCGATGGAGTAGCACAATAACCCTTATAAATTAATATCACTTGAAATTATCATTTTAAAAAAGCTTTAATTTGGCATTTGTGAAAGAAATATCTTTGCTTTTTCACGTACAGCAGCAATTGGATGATCAAGACATTTACTTAGAAACGCTTTCGTATCAGCATCATACATTCCGTTAAAAAAGTCCATTAATGAATATAATTGCTGTTCATTTGTTTTAGTTAGAATTATGTTCTTCACCTGCCCAAAATATTTTTTATTCCCTATCAACTTAGTATTAGTTAAATTGATATAATAATCATCTGAAATGAAATTTTGCTCAAGCATTTTTAGCCAACTTTTCAAATAAAAATCGTTATCGGAATTAAGCAAGTTATTCATCAAATCTTTATCAAAATACTTCTTTGCAATCAACTCCTTTATATAGCTAATATCTTCAAAATCTTCACTTGCTACTAATGCTCTCAAACACACCTCCCGTAACTTTTCATTTTCTAGATATGAGTTCACTAAAGGCAATATCTTTTTAGCTTTATAATGAGCCAATACCGCAAGTGGCCACCCTTTCATTTCCGTATCATATTTAATTACCGCATTTCTCAATAACTGTTCATTTTTTAATTTATAAGGGATTTGAGCCATTGTTTTAGCTGCTAAATATTGCATTGACTTATCATTAGTTAAAAGACTATCACAAGCAAATTTTTCTAATAGATTTTTATCAGAATTTAGGAAATCGACTGTTAGGTATTGGACTTTTTCATTAAAATTATATGCGATGATACATTTCACTATCGGATCTAAATCTTTATGCCGTAGCATAATTAAAGCTTTAGCAGCTAATAAATCTTTATAATTACTATTTTTCAATGCCTTTGTAACATTTGGTATTTTTGTCGTATCATAAGTAGAAGCTGCCACCAAACACGCTAGCATGTTTATAAATGGTCCTTTATCAGCAAATAGATTGTCAATATTATTAAGATATATAGCTTCATTTCTAATCTCTTTTAAAGGATAAGTCTTTACATCATCATTACCATCATAAAACCACATTAATAATTTATAATGTTTATTGATCAAATTAGCAGCAATGCTATCTGTAATTTTATGCTCTATTGCTACGTTAAATTCTTCTTTAAATGTTTTTATATCTTGTGCGCTTAAAACATTTGAAATGAGAAATAAGAAAGATATGATAAATAATTTTTTCATTTAACCCAAAACTACTCTATGCTTCTCTCTAAACTTTTGACAAATGTCAAAAAATGAAAGTCATTAAATTTGCTTTCTAATTCTGCTTAAAGTTTCTTGAGATATGCCCAAGTATGATGCGATATAACCTAGCGAAACTCTATTGATTAACTTTGGGTTACTTGTAAAGAGTGCTTGGTAACGCTGTTTTGCCGTTAACATCCTCAAATCATTTGCTTGTTTTTCGTTTCTGATGTAATAATATTCTGTTAGTTTTCTGCCAATAACATTAAACTCTAAATATTGTAAATACAACTCATTTAAGGTGCCTCTATTCAGCATTATTAATGTACAATCTTCTATTGTTTCTAAATACTCAAAACTAGGCTCTCCAGTAAAAAAGCTATAAACCGAAATGAGAAATTCATTTTCAAATAAAAACCACGAGGTGGTTTCAACTCCTTCTTTATCTAAATAATAAACCCTTGCAGCACCAGAAATAATAAAATAAATGGCGTCACTTGTTTCTCCAGCATTTAATAATCTGGTTTTTCTTTTTACCTGTATAACTTTAGTCTGTGCAACTATTGCTTTTTGCAAAGCATCACTAAGTGGTTGGATAGCATTACAAACTTTGAGTAGGTTTTGATGTAGAGGATATAAGTTTTCATTAGGCATCATCAATTATAGTAAAATAGAACAATTCCACACAATTTTTATTGCAAATCCGTGATAAATAAAGTGCTAATTTTGAGTGATTTCACAAACCAACACCACATTTTTTACGTTTTTAAATAAAAAGAAAATGGCAACTCAGGCACAGATCAAAAAAGGTTATATCGACTATGTTTTAACAAATGATGAGCAACCAAAATCAGTCTATAGTTTCGTAAAGAAATTAAAAATTACAGAGGCTGAATTTTATGCTTTTTATGCTTCTTTTGAAAGTATTGAAAAGAATATTTGGTTTGAGCTTACTATAGAAACCATTGATGAAGTTAAAAAACAAGAACTTTGGGCGCAATATTCTTCTCGCGAGAAAATGTTATCGTTCTTTTACAGCTATGTAGAATTGCTAAAAAGCCAAAGAAGTTTTGTGATCTACAGCTTAAAAAAGCAACCAAAAAAATTAGGTACACCCGCAGTTTTATCTGGCGTAAAGCCCATTTTCGAAAATTTTGCCGAAGAAATTATCAATGATGGTTTAGCAAGTGGCGAATTGGCTGATCGTAAGTTTTTTGCCAAACGTTACAAAGATGCGCTTTGGGTGCAGTATGCTTTTATCCTTAATTTTTGGATAGACGATGACAGCAATGGCTTTGAAAAAACTGATGAAGCCATTGAGCGAGGCATACAGGTTACTTTCGATTTATTTCAGCGTTCACCAATTGATAACCTTTTCGAGTATGGAAAATTCTTAAGCCAAAACGGAAAGTTAAAAGAAAAAATGGGGTTTTAAATCTAACATTGCAACCGTCATTCCCACGTATGTGGAAATCTTAAAGCTTTAGTAATTTATACCTTTTATTGCATTACGATGCCCAGTTAGCTTGTCCCGAATTTACTTCGGGAAGCTGAGCATGACGAACCTCGTTAATATTGACGCTAACCTCTTACACCAATAAAAAAGAAACAACACATGAATACGCAAGAAACAATGCCTACCACTAAGGTAGAGCGTTCTGCTAAATTTGTAAAAACAGGTTTCCAGATCGGCGGAAATTACATTAAACATTATTCTAAAAAAATCTTCAATCCTAATTTAAGTAGAGATGAATTGAATGAGGATAATGCATCGGATATTTACAACTCGTTGAGCGAATTAAAAGGTTCTGCACTAAAAGTTGCACAAATGCTCAGTATGGATAAAAACATCCTGCCGAGGGCTTATGTAGATAAATTTACGCAATCGCAATACAATGCGCCACCTTTATCGGGTCCGCTTATTGTACGCACTTTTACCAAAAGTTTCGGTAAGACCCCTGAGAAAATATTCGATAAATTTAACATTAAATCTACCCATGCCGCTTCTATTGGCCAAGTACACGAAGCAGAGCTGAATGGCAAAAAGCTAGCGGTAAAAATTCAATATCCGGGTGTTGGCGATAGCATTTCATCAGACTTAAAATTAGTAAAACCTTTTGCGTTTCGTTTATTGGGCATGAGCGAAAAAGAACTGAACATTTACATTAAAGAAGTAGAAGAGCGTTTGTTGGAAGAAACCGATTACGAGCGTGAAGTTCGAAGTTCGATTGAATTTGCCGAAGCATGTAAAAATTTAGATAACGTGGTTTTTCCAACCTATTATCCTGCACTTTCTAGCAATAGAATTATTACCATGGATTGGATTGAAGGCTTACACTTGAAAGAGTTTTTAGCTACAAATCCTTCTCAAGAATTAAAAAATAAAATTGGTCAAGCTCTGTGGGATTTTTACAATTTCCAACAGCATGAATTGCGTAAAGTACACGCAGATCCGCATCCTGGCAACTTTTTAATTACTAAGGATGAAAAATTAGGAGCGATAGATTTTGGCTGTATTAAAGAAATGCCTGATGATTTTTACGAGCCGTTTTTCTCGCTAACTTCAACAGATTTATTCGAAAACAAGGAAGAAACCATCAAAGCTTTTAGGGCTTTAGAAATGATTTTACCCAATGATACACCTACTCAAATTGAGTTTTATTATAAAGCTTATAAAGAAATGATTTCGCTTTTTGCTAAACCTTATGTAACCCCTACTTTCGACTTTAGTGAGAACGATTTTTTTGAAGGTTTATATAGCTATGGAGAAAAGATCGCTAAAATGCCTGAGTTTAAACAAGCTCGAGGTGTAAAACATTTCATTTACATTAACCGTACAAATTTTGGTTTGTACAATATTTTGCATGAGTTAAAAGCTACTGTAAAAACAGATACTTTTAAGCCGCATTTAAAAAGCAACTAACAATTTAACAGGGTTGATTGTTAAACAAATCATCGGATGAATAATTGAGATCCAGATATTCATCCGATAACAAAATTGACTACCATGAAAATTCTACTCACAGGCGCCAACGGTTACATCGGCACACGATTATTGCCGGTTTTATTAGAACAAGGCCATGAGATAGTATGCATGGTTCGCGATCCGCGTAGATTTGCCTTAGAGAGTGATTTTGGTAAAAAAGTACAAATCGTAACTGGCGATTTGCTTAACCCAGAGAGTTTAAAAAACACCCCAAATGATATTGATGCGGCCTATTATTTAGTGCACTCCATGTCGGGTCAGGGTGCTGATTTTGCCGATTTAGAATTGCAATCGGCACAAAATTTTGTAACACAAATTAAGCAAAGCGATTGCCAGCAAATTATTTATTTAACAGGTATTGCCAACGATGAACAATTATCTAAGCATTTAAGTTCTCGTTTGGCCGTAGAAGATGAGTTAAAAAATTCTGGTATTGCTTACACCATTTTAAGAGCAGCAATTATCATTGGTTCCGGCTCAGCATCATTCGAAATAATTAGAGATTTGGCAGAAAAACTACCCGTAATGGTAGCGCCAAAATGGGTAAACACCAAATGCCAACCGATTGCGATTAGAGATGTTTTAGAATATTTGTGTGGTGTGTTAGGGAATGAAAAGGCTTACAATGAAGTATTCGATATTGGCGGACCAGACATTTTAACTTACAAACAAATGATTTTGCAATATGCAGAATCAAGAGGCTTAAAACGATGGATTTTAACTGTTCCGGTTTTAACACCAAAACTGTCATCCCTTTGGTTAAATATGGTAACTGCCGTACCTTATTCTTTGGCTAGAAGTTTAGTAGATAGCATGAAAAATGAAGTGATTTGTAAAAATGACGACATTAAAAATGCAGTGCCGAAAACTTGTATCACCTATCGGGAAGCCCTAGAATTAGCCTTCGAAAAAATTGAACAAAACTCGATTGTAAGTAGCTGGAAAGATGCGTTGAACAGAGGTTACTTGGAAACTTCATTTATGGACCAAGTTAAAGTACCGCAAAACGGAACTGTAGAGTATAAAGTTAAAATGCCTTTTGAGCGCAAAGCGGAAGAGGTTTTTGAAAATATTTGGGGCATCGGCGGCAGCAGAGGTTGGTATTATTTAGATTGGCTATGGAGTTTACGTGGCTTTTTAGACAAACTATTTGGCGGTGTTGGTACAAGAAGGGGCAGAACCAGCAATACCAGTTTGCAAGCTGGTGATGTGTTAGATTTTTGGCGTGTTTTACTAGCGGATAAAGATAATCATCGTTTATTGCTTTATGCCGAAATGAAAGTACCTGGCGAAGCTTGGTTAGAACTTAAAATTATTCAGTTTCATGGCAAATCTTACCTCTCACAAATTGCCACTTTTAGGCCGCATGGCTTATGGGGTAGGGTTTATTGGTATGCCATGTTTCCTTTTCATCTTTTTATTTTTGATGGCATGGCGAAACGAATTACAACTTATAAGCCAAAACCAATAGCTTAAGATTAAAGATTGGGGATTTGTAAACGCTATTCGCAATACACAAAACCCTAAACTTAAATCCCTAACTTTACTTCATGCAAAACCTCGATCAAGTTGAAGAATTAAAATCATCACCAGAATTAATTGCCAAATTATATGCCAATAGTATCATGAAACACTATAAGGCTGGCAGCATCATTTTGAATGAAAATTCACATATCAGGGCTATCCCTATTGTAACCAAAGGCAGCATGAAAGTAATTCGCACTGAGGAAGATGGCCGAGAGATTTTGTTGTACTACATTAAAGCTGGCGAAAGTTGTATCATGTCGTTTTTAGGCGGTATGCACAATGAAACCAGTAAAGTAAAAGCCGAAGTAGAAGAAGATGCTGAAATTTTATTTCTTCCAATAGATAAAGTTTCGCTTTTCATTAAAGAATATCCGCAGTGGCTGGATTATATTTTCCGCTTATACCACAAACGTTTCGAAGAGTTATTGGAGATCGTAAATGCCATCGCATTTAAAAAGGTAGATGAACGCTTGCTCAACTTGCTGCATAAAAAAGCCGAATTAACCGATAACAAAACAATTGCTATCACACATGAGCAATTGGCAAATGAACTTGGTACTGCTCGTGTAGTGGTATCTCGACTTTTAAAACAATTAGAAGATCAAGGAACTGTACAATTGGGCAGAAACAAAATTATCCTTGTGTAACTAAAGTAACTGTGGTTAACTAAGGTTTGGTATACTTTTGTATTATCAAACCACAAATAATGGAACTTACAGGTTATTTAGCTTCAATTCTCATTGGCATTTCACTCGGCTTAATTGGTGGAGGTGGTAGTATTCTAACAGTACCAGTACTTGTTTATTTATTCGCCGTTGACACCGTTTTAGCTACAACTTATTCTCTTTTTGTGGTTGGCTCTACAAGTTTAATTGGCTCATTCTCCTATTTTAAGAAAGGATTAATCAATATTAAAACCGCATTATTTTTCGGAGTTCCATCTATCATTGCAGTATTTTTAACAAGGCAATATATCTTACCGGCCATTCCAGAACACGTAATGAATATTGGTAATTTTGAACTAAGTAGATCCATTTTGCTGATGGTGTTTTTTGCAATACTAATGGTTTTTGCTTCTTACAGTATGATTAAAAAAGACTGCAAGGAGCAATCTTCAAACGAGCCAAATAAACCTAATTTTTACATAATTTTACAAGGGTTAATGGTTGGTATAGTAACAGGCTTAATTGGCGCTGGCGGTGGTTTTTTAATTATTCCAGCCTTGGTAAATCTGCTAAAATTACCCATAAAAACTGCTATCGGAACATCATTAATAATTATTGCAGTGAACTCATTAATGGGTTTTAGTTTTTCATTGGGTCATTATCCAATCGAATGGAAATTTCTACTTACTGTAACGCTTATTGCAATTGTTGGCATTTTTATTGGCACTTATTTATCAACCAAAATAGAGGGTAAAAAATTAAAGCCAGCATTTGGTTGGTTTGTATTAATAATGGGTGTTTATATCCTGATTAAGGAAACTTTATTAAAATAATTTAGGTTGTGTAACCAAAGTAACTGTACAACAACATTATTGGTCGCAACTTTGTATCATCAATTTAAAAATCAAAATTTATGTTTTTTCAACATGTATACGATAAAAGTTTAGCTCAAGCGAGCTATTTAATCGGTTGCCAAGCCAAAGGCGAAGCCATTGTAATTGATGCACAACGTGATATAGATGTGTATGTGAAAATTGCAGCGCAAAACAATCTTAAAATTACCCACATTGCCGAAACACATATCCATGCCGATTTTTTAACAGGTTCTAGAGAGTTAGCAGCGGTAACAGGTGCAAAACTTTATTTATCAGACGAAGGCGGGGCAGATTGGCAATACCAATTTGATCACGTTGGTTTAAAACATGGCGATGTAATTAAAGTTGGAAATTTGACTTTGGAAGTTTTACATACACCCGGACATACGCCAGAAAGTATCAGCTTTTTATTAACCGATCATCCGGCAACGAGCGAACCCGTAATGATTTTTACCGGAGATTTTGTTTTTGTTGGAGATATTGGCAGACCAGATTTATTAGAAAAAGCAGCAGGCTTAGTAGGCACACAAGAAAAAGGTGCCAAACAAATGTACCAGTCGGTACAACGATTTGCCAAGTTGGCTGCGTTTATTCAAGTTTGGCCGGGTCATGGTGCGGGTTCTGCTTGCGGTAAAGCTTTGGGTGCGGTGCCAAGCTCAACCGTAGGTTACGAGAAAATTAGAAATTGGGCTTTTAAATACGAAAACGATGAAAATGGCTTTGTAGATTACTTATTGACCGGGCAACCAGAGCCGCCAAAATACTTCGCAATGATGAAACACCTAAACAAAGTTGACAGACCTTTATTGACAGCAGTACCGCAGCATCAGAAACTAAGCAAATCACAATTCATACAAGCGCAAAGCGATGGCATTAAAGTAATTGATACCCGCAACAAAGCCGATTTTGCCAAAGGTTTTATTCCTAGCAGTATTAACATACAACACAATAATAGTTTAGCTACTTGGGCAGGATGGATTTTAAACTACCAAGAGCAATTTATGTTGGTAGCAACGGCCGATGAAATGGAAGAAATTACCAGAAAACTAATGCGTATTGGTTTAGACAACATTTACGGTTTCATCAACAATGTTGATGATTTAGATATTGAGCTACAAACAGCAGATGTGATTGATTTAGAAAAATTTAAAACATACTTAGGCAAAGAAAATGTACAAATTATAGATGTGCGTAATTTAACTGAATACCAAGATGGCCATATTGAAGGTGCAGAACATATTTTTGTAGGTACTTTGCAAGATAACTTAGATAAAATTAGTAATGATAAGCAGGTGGTAATTCATTGTCAAGGTGGAGACCGTGCAGCAATAGCTTTTTCAATTTTAAGGAGAAATGGTTTTGATGAGGTAAAAAATTATTCGGGTGGGATGAAAGAATGGGTAGATAATGGAGGTAAAACGGTATAATTATGGAATTGGGCTAGAAAATAGTAGGTTAAAATTTACCTAATTTGCTCTATGCCGCAAGGCATCAAACTTTTGAAGCATCAAAAGTATGCAAAAATGCTTTTCAATCCCTCTATGTGCCTTTTCACAGGCTTTCGCTCATCAAAAAACAGCGGCACTTCGTTTTGCTCGTTTGTGGCAAATGAAAGTGTTTGCTAACTCGATTACAAAACCACTGCGTTTAAGGTTTGGCAGTGCTATTCATTCTATTGTGCTCCTGTTTTTTTGATTTGGCAGGCACTGGGGATTGATGGTCGAACGTGGCAGAAAGTTGTGGTTTCATCAAAGGAACTCCAAAGACGATTAAATTATTAATAAGTAAAACAGTATAATTATGGGACTTTTTTCATCGTTGTTTGGAACTGCAGACAATACAAAATTGATAACAGTAATTAAAGAAGGTGCATTTTTGGTTGATGTACGTAGCTCATCAGAGTTTGCATCAGGCAGTGTAAAAGCTGCGGTAAACATCCCTTTGGATAATTTACAACAACAAATAACCAAATTTAAAGGCAAACAAAATATTGTGGTATTTTGCAGAAGTGGAAACCGAAGTAGCATGGCCAAAAACATTTTAACACAAAGTGGATTTAAAAATGTAACAGATGGTGGCACTTGGAAAAATGTAAAGAAGATTTTAGCAGACAATTCATAATGCAACAATCAAATCAACTCGATCAATCTTTTTGGAATAAACGTTGGGAGAACAACCAAACAGGTTGGGATATCAGGCAAGCATCACCAGCTATTATCGCCTATATGGCGCAATATGTTAATAAAGATGCTGCTATTTTAATACCCGGTTGTGGTAATGCGCATGAAGCAAAGTGGTTATTAGAAAATGATTTTACCAATATCACACTAATTGATATCGCCCCAAGAGCTGTAGCAAAACTGAAGGAAAAATACGAGAAAAATCAAGCCGTAAAAGTAATACTAGGCGATTTTTTTGAGCATCAAGGACATTACGATTTGATAATTGAACAAACCTTTTTTTGTGCGATTGACCCTAAATTGCGCCAAAATTATGTAGCACAATCATCGTCATTGCTTAAACCTAACGGAAAAATTATTGGTGTGCTATTTAGCGTTACTTTTGAGAAAGCTGGCCCGCCGTTTGGAGGAAATACCTCCGAATATCAGCAGCTTTTCGAAAATCATTTTATTATCAAAAAATTAGAAAATTGTTACAACAGTATTAAACCTAGAGCAAACACAGAAGTTTTTATCAACTTTGTTAAAAAATAAATAGCATGACATTTCAAGAAATTATTAATCAAGATAAACCCGTTTTAATAGACTTTTTTGCCGAATGGTGTGGGCCATGCAAAATGATGGCGCCTATGCTAGATGATTTAAAAAAGAGGGTGGGGGATAAAGCGAGCATCATTAAAATAGATGTAGATAAAAACCAAAAAGCTGCGGCTGCATATCGAGTAAGCGGTGTACCAACACTTATTTTGTTCAAAAAAGGCGAAATCAGATGGCGCCAATCTGGTGTAATTCCAGTTTCTGATTTAGAAAGATTAATTAACGAAAACGTATAATTTTATGTATAAAACGATATTCAGTTTCATTGCAGCTGTCATTTTAACTAGCTGTAGCAATGCCCAAACCACCTCTACACCAACTCGTCTTTCGGCTACGGCATTTGCCGAACAGCTAAAGAAAGACAATACCATTCAGCTGCTCGACGTGCGTACATCAGGCGAATTTAAAAATGGGCATATACAAAACGCTATTAATGCAAGCGTTAACGATAAACATTTTGAAGAAGAAGTTTCGGCACTCAATAAAACAAAACCTGTTTTTGTATACTGCCTAAGTGGCCCCAGAAGTAATGCCGCTGCAAAACAATTACGTGCTGCAGGTTTTAAAAACGTTGTAGAATTACCTGGCGGGATGATGGAATGGCGAGCTAACAACCTACCCGAAACCAAAGACACGAGTGCTACAAACGCAAAAGGATTAAGTTTAGCACAATACGAAGCTTTGTTAAAATCAGACAAACTGGTATTGGTAGATTTTTATGCCGATTGGTGTGCACCATGTAAAGAAATGAAACCTTATCTGGATAAAATTTCAAAAGACATGGCAGATAAAGTGGTAATTGTTCGCATTGATGCAGATGCAAATACAGAACTCTGCAAAACCTTAAAAGTAAATGCACTTCCTGTGCTTAAACTCTACAAAAACGAAAAGATGATTTGGGATAACTTAGGGTTTGTTGATGAGGCAACAGTGCGTGAGAAGTTAAGGTAAAATTATTTTTTTGTTTACTCTTCCGTCATCCCGATCCACCGCGGCGGAGATCTTTGAACATGAATTAATGGCGTTGTAAATAAGTATTGCTATTGGAGGTAACAATAGTAAAGTCCAAGATCTCTCGGCTGCGCTCGAGATGACGAAATAGCTTCATTTTTACATCATTGATTTTTATGAAAATTACCTATCGCAGTCAAAATCAAAACTAATTTAAAATAATCTCCTTGTGTAACTAAAGTAACCATTCTTCAAATTATGATTTTGCACCTTTGTAACATACAAAAACACCTCACATCAATATGTTAGATTTTTTAAAGCAACCTTGGCCTTGGTACATTGCCGGCCCGCTAATTGGCTTAACCGTACCAGCGCTTTTAATATTAGGCAATAAATCCTTTGGCATTAGCTCGTCACTAAGACACATTTGTGCTGCTTGTTTGCCAGCAAACATTTCATTTTTTAAATACGATTGGAAAAAAGAGATTTGGAATTTAGTTTTTGTGTTGGGCATATTTTTAGGTGGTGCAATTGCAATGAATTTATTATCAAACCCCAACCCTATTGAGGTAAACCCGAAATTAGCTACAGAATTAGCTGGTTATGGTATTACCAATTACGGTAACTTAATACCACAAGACATCATGAATTGGCCTGCGCTATTAACGCTAAAAGGTTTCTTGTTAATGGTTTTTGGTGGGTTCTTAGTTGGTTTTGGTACTCGCTATGCCGGCGGTTGCACTAGTGGTCATGCCATTATGGGTTTATCAAATTTACAATGGCCTTCATTAGTAGCTACCGTTTGTTTTATGATTGGCGGTTTTATCATGGCCAATTTAATTTTACCTCATATTTTAACACTTTAATCAGATGAAAAATCAAGAAAATACAGATTTTGAAGTACGTTCTTTGGATGCCATGTGCGTTAATGAAAGTAATTTAGAGCATAAATGGTATCACAACATTAAATACCTTATTATAGGTGTGCTATTCGGTATTGTTTTCGTAAAGTCGGAAGTAGTAAGCTGGTTTCGTATACAAGAAATGTTCCGTTTGCAATCATTTCACATGTACGGTATTATTGGTAGCGCTATTGTAGTTGGGATGATTTCTATATGGTTAATCAAAAAATTCAACATTAAAACCATTTATGGCGAAACAATCGAATTTCATGACAAAACTTTTAACAAAGGTCAGATTTATGGCGGCTTGATATTTGGTTTAGGTTGGGCGATAACAGGTGCTTGTCCGGGACCACTTTTTGCCCAAATTGGTACTGGAGCAACTGTAATTGTGGTTACGCTTTTAAGTGCAATAGCAGGCACTTGGGTATATGGTTTACTCAGGGATAAACTACCGCACTAAAATAAGCTTACTAATGATCTTCATCAGCCATTTTTACTTTAATTTTATTTGCCAAATCTTCTTTAAAGTGATTGTCTAAGCTGCCAATTTGACTTGCCTCTTTAACGAGATGTTTTTTTACCATTTGATTGATAAAACTGCTTTGTTGCTGATATAACTTACAAACAGAGCAAGCTGCCAAATGAATTTTAAGTTCAACTTGTTCTCTTACAGAAATCGTCGTTAAATTCTTCTTCTCAATTAAAAAAGTTGCCTTGCGGCAATTGTATAAAATATCCTTCATAAAAGTTATAGCCAATTTTTTTGTAAACAAGCTCTCAGGTTAAGTTTTGAGCGATGAATAATTACCCAAAAGTTAGCAGAAGAAATTTTCATTTCTTGTAATATGTAATCTGTTTCTTCTTCGTCTATATGTTTTAAGGTAAAAACCGCCGACCATAATGCTGGCATTTTTTTGATACATTTTTTTAAAATCAAAGCAAATTCCTTTTCCTGTAGCTCATTCGAAACAGAACTAAATTCAGTTGGCCTATTTTCTCTGTTCCAATGCCCATTACCCTTTTCAAAAAACTCATCTTCAGTACTTTCGTTTGTTATAGATTTAGAACGCATTCTACTTGCATTGCGGTAATGATCTATTATTTTATGCTTTAAAATAGCCACCAGCCAAGTTCGTTCACTACTCTCGCCTTTAAAATTCGATATGCCTTTTAAGGCAGAAAAAAATGTTTCCTGCAATAAATCTTTAGCTATTTCATCATCATTTACACGTACAACGGCATATTTATAAAGAAAGTCGGCATAATTATTTACCCATTCGGCAGGTGCCAAAATTATATTTTCAGTTTCTTTTACTACCTGATTTTGATTTACCGACATGCAAAAATTGATTTCCTAAATATAATTTTTTATTGGCTTAGTCGTCAACCACAAAACTTCCTTACAAAATTTATAAAATCTGCTTAGTTAGATGAAGAAACTCAACTTTAGCCCAATGTCATTAAATTAAGCGTTGGCGGGGACGCCAACACTAGCGATTCCAACGTTGGCGTCCCCGCCAACGTGTTTAAAAATCTAAACTTTATTACTTTTAACTTTAGCCAGAAGGTTGCTGCCTCTAACAAAAAACAACAATCAAAATATCCACATCTAACTTATAAAGCTTCTTTTTTCGAAAAATTTAAAATTAAATGTAAGGTTCATCAAGCATACCCGACCAAATGCCAAAAACCTTATCAACATGAAAAATCAGCTTTTATTAATCGTAATGCTGTTTGCATTTACAGCATGTAAAAAAGAGAACACGCCTAAAACTGCATTAAATGAAAAGGTAGATTTAACCATGGCCACGCAAAATGCCGTAGGTACTTTTGCCAATGGCCCCTATGGAAGCGTAAGTGGCAACGCTAAAATTTATACCGTTGGCACCGGAAACCAATTGGCTTTAGAAAACTTTTCATCCAGTAATGGTCCCGATTTAAAAGTTTATTTGAGTAAGGAAAAAGAACCTCAAAATTTTATTAATCTAGGCGATTTAAAAGCTGTTGGAGGTAACCAAATCTATCAAATCCCGGCAGGCATTAATGCCACAGAATATAAATATGCGCTTATTTATTGCAAGCGCTTTAGTCACCTTTTCGGATTTGCACAACTTAATTAAAATCATAATATGAAAACAATAATCGCAATTACTATGCTGTTATTTTCGGTAAATAGCGCATTTGCACAAACAGCAAAAAGAGTTAAGCACTTTAACGTAGAAAAAAGCACTTTAGCTATTGATGGCTACGACCCCGTAAGTTATTTTACTTCTAACAAAGCTGTAAAAGGTAAATCGAATATTGTTGCAGTTTACGATGGTATTACTTACCGATTTGCATCTGAACAAAACCGAGCGGCATTTAAAGCAAATCCTGCAAAATATGAACCTCAATTTGGGGGTTGGTGCGCTTATGCCATGGGCGATAACGGAGAAAAAGTAAGCATCAATCCAGAGACTTTTAAAATTGTAAATGGTAAGCTTTACCTGTTTTACAACAAGTTTTTTAATAACACTTTAAAAGATTGGAATGAAAACGAAAACGAGCTGAAACAAAAAGCAGAAAAAAACTGGACAAAATTTAATTAGACAAATTCATGAAAAAACTCATTATCCTTTTAGCAGTACTATTAACTGTGTTTTTTACCGCCAACGCTCAAAAATCTGAAATTTTTGTGAGCGGAGGCAAGGCTATTAAGGGTTACGATCCAGTTGCTTTTTTTAAAGATGCTAAACCGATTAAAGGAAACGATAGTTTATCTTTCAACTACAAAAATGCGACTTGGATGTTTGCTAACGCTCAAAATTTAGCTGCCTTTAAAAACAATCCAGAAATGTATGAACCTCAATATGGCGGTTATTGTGCTTATGGCACTGCCAATGGTTATAAAGCGCCCACACAAACAGATACTTGGACAATTGTAGATGGCAAGCTTTACTTTAATTACAACCAAAATGTTAAAGAAGCATGGAGCAAACAACAAGCCACTTTAATAGAAAAAGCGAATACCAACTGGCCATTAATTAAAGATAAACCTTAAAAGCAACATCATGAAAAGTAAAAACATCATCATTTGGATATTGAGGTTAACGGCTGCGATTATTCTTTTGCAAACACTTTTTTTTAAGTTTACTGCAGCACCAGTTTCAGTATTTATTTTTAGCCAATTAAATATGGAGCCTTGGGGCAGAATTGGAACTGGCATTGCAGAATTAATTGCCGCAATCCTCATTCTCTACCCAAAAACAACTGTTTATGGAGCAGCACTAGGCATTTCCTTAATGGCTGGTGCAATCTTTTTTCACCTTACAAAATTAGGTATCGAGGTAGAAAATGATTCGGGTAAACTTTTTGCATTAGCTATTGTTGTGTTTTTGAGCTGCTCTATATTATTTTTAGCAAACTATAAGCGCTTAGTAAGCAAACCATCAAACCAAGCATCATGATTACTCAACTCAACCAATCTATAGCAGGTTTGCTAATACAAATTGAAGATACCATTATTCAATTAGCTGATGATCAGTTTTGTGCATCAATACCATTGCTTGGCGGCTCGAGTATTGGAGAACATGTGCGACATATTTTAGAGTTTTATGTGGAGCTAATTAATGGCTACGATAGCGGTATGGTAAACTACGATCAAAGAACTAGAGACCATCAACTGCAAACCATTAGATCCGCTGCCGTTTTTAAAATCAAGCAAATCAGCAATCAACTTATTCTTACTGATAAAGCATTGCTCATTACCTCAACCGATGATCATTCAAAAGAACAAGTAATGAGCACTTATGCAAGAGAGTTGATGTACAACTTAGACCATACTATACACCACATGGCATTAATTAGAGTGGCCGTGTGTCTTACTACAAGCATTTCACTTGCTCCTCATTTTGGCGTGGCAGCGGCTACTATCAATTACAGAAAAGCATGTGCACAGTAAGTTTTCTCCCCACACCTAACGGGATCATCATTACTTCCAATAGGGATGAGGATAGAAATCGCAATGCGATACCACCAGTTTTAGAAAAATTTGATGATTTAGCAATAGCTTACCCAAAAGACCCACAAAGTGGCGGCACATGGATTGCCATAACCAACAAAGGCACAGTTGGTGTACTACTAAATGGAGCCTTCGAAAATCATGTTAAAAAAACTCAATATGCTTACAGTAGAGGATTGATTTTACTGAAAATTTTAAAAGAAAATGATCCAGAAAAAGCTTTTGATGAATTGGACTTAAATAATATAGAAAATTTTACTCTTGTGCTTTATGCAGCTAAAAATCTAATCTCTTACGTGTGGGATGGAGAAACTAAACATAAAGAAATTAAAGATCCCAAATCTTCACATATCTGGTCATCAGCTACGCTATACCCAAAAAACATAAGACTAGAAAGAGAAAAATGGTTTAGCCATTGGCTCGCAACTAGCAAAAATTTTCGGCATAGCGATGTGATTAATTTTCATAAAAATACTGGAAAAGATGATGTTGCAAATGGCTTGGTAATGAAAAGGGACAATCATCTCCAAACAGTTAGCATCACTTCGGTTCAAATTAGTGCAACAGCAATAAGTATGAGGCATGAGAATTTAATAAACGAAGACATATCAGTGATTAAAATGCCACTTAAAGCCGATCATGCTGAACGGAAATATTTAAAAAAATGGCAGATAAACCTAAAAATTGCAAGCATCAAATTACGCAATTGGGAGTATTGGCCTATGCATGTGGTTTATGCCCCAATGTACATTTATTGGTTTTACCTTAGCGCAAAGGCGAAGTCATTATTCTTTTTCAGTGCCGCAAATCCTTCCAGAAAAAATGCTGGTTTTGCTATGGAAAAAAAGAGCGATACTTATCAATTTCTCCGACAACAATATTACCCCAAAACTATTGTTTGCCAGCCAGATACTAAAGCCCCCGCTTTAAAAACAAATTTAGAAGATCAAGGTATTAATTTCCCTGTTATTGCTAAGCCAGAAATGGGAGAACGTGGCATGGGCGTAAAGTTACTACCAAATTTAATTTCGCTTATTGCCTATAGTAAGGCAAGTTTATCAGATTTTTTGGTACAACAATACATCGATTATCCAAATGAAGTTGGTATTTTTTATCATCGAATGCCAAACCAGAAAAAAGGTATTGTTACAGGAATAGTTGGCAAAGAATTTTTAAGTGTTATTGGCGATGGAAAATCTACTTTAGCAGACTTAATTTTAAAAAGTGAACGACATATTTTACAGTTCGAAAAGTTAAAATCAGCTAACGCGAATAATTTAAGCGAAATATTACCCTTACGTTTCGAAAAGATTTTAGTACCATTTGGTAACCATTGCAGAGGAGCAAAATTTGTAGATTTAAGCCATCAAATTGATGAGCAATTAACTGAGGTGATTGACAATTTATGTCAACAAATACCTGATTTTTATTTTGGCCGATTAGATATCAAATTTGCCAATTGGGAAAAATATAAAAAAGGCGAAAATTTTGTGGTAATTGAATTAAACGGTGCAGCTAGCGAACCTACACACATGTACGACCCTAAACATTCTATTTTTTTTGCTTGGAGGGAAATTAAAAAACATTGGGATATACTTTATAAAATCAGTAAATATAATGTCGTAAATAATTTAACTCCAATGCTGAGTACAAGTGAAGGTTTAAAAATGTTAAAAGCGCATCAACTGCATGTTAAAAGCTTAAAGGATCTTTAAAATTACTTCGAGAGAATTAAAAACTTATCGAACTTTCTGTTCAACAATTGTATGAGATACCAATCTGGCGATAATCACTGCTGGATACAAAATACCTATGGCAGAAAGTAGAACAGAAAGCATACGTGCCGCCATTCCATCAGGATAAATATCGCCATAGCCAACTGTAGTTAATGAAACTAAACTATAATACACATAGGTGGCATAATCAGTATCATTATTCTTCAGCACAATGTTTCCTGCAATTGATTTTCCGCTATGTATTTTTAAAATTTCGAAGGCAAAAGCGCCCATTAAAGCAAATAATAAATAAACATTTACGGCTCCAATTACTCGGTAGGCGTTGCGTTCGGCATTTCTAAATAACAATCTCACGTTAATAAAAATAAATAAACTCATATTTACCAAACCAACCAAACGTTCTAACAGATAAAACTGGTTTGGGGTATCATCAAATCTTATCAGCAATAAAATTAAATGGGCCATGAATAAGAAGGAGGAGACATAAATAATCCACTTATCCTCGCTAGAGAAAATACCGATAAAATAGAGGGCTAAAAATAGCACATTTAAGAAGAGTACATCAACTATTCCACCATCTACCAAAACTGGCATTAGAAATACCATAAATAATAGCATTACCAAAAGTGTGATAAAGCTGGTATCAGAATGCCAATAATCTTTTACCTTGTTAATAACACGTATCAATAGTAATTTATTTAGATGTGAGTGATTAAAGTTACTGATTTTAATGGCATTAACTGATGTGTAAAATATTTAATTCATTTACCTAAAACTCGAAAAGATTAAAATTTAGGAAGCTAATTTTGTATATTTCGAAAAATCTTTTTCCTATTGTTTTGATCTATAACCAAATGAAAAGAAGCGAATTTATCAAAAGCAGCCTACTTACCGCAGGCGCACTAACAACCGGAGCGGGCATTGGCAGCAGTTTTGGCGCCGAGAAATTACCTAACACATTAATTAACAAGCCATTTAATATGGATTATGCGCCTCACCAAGGCATGTTTGCAAATCATGCTGGTAAAAGCATGCTCGATCAAATTCAATTTATGTACGATAGCGGTTTTCGCTCTATAGAAGACAATGGATATTTAAACCGCAGCACTGAAGAACAAGAAAAAATTGGAAACTTACTAGGCAAGTTAGGTATGCGGATGGGTGTTTTTGTAGTTGATGGTGGTGATAATTGGAAGACATCCTTAACTACAGGTAAAAAAGAATTTAAAGACAAATTTGTAGAGACTTGCAAAAAATCTGTAGAGGCGGCTAAAAGATGTAATGCCAAATGGTTAACAGTTGTACCTGGCTTTTATGAACGTAATTTACCTTACGGAAATCAATTTGCCAACGTAATTGACGCCATGCGTGCTGGAGCTGAAATATTTGAACCACATGGTTTAATTATGGTTTTAGAAACCCTGAGTGATACACCAGAATTATTTCTACAAAAAACCAATGAAACGTATGCAGTTTGCAAAGCTGTTCAAAGCCCCTCTTGTAAAATATTGTACGATATTTACCACATGCAACGTACCGAAGGCGATTTAATTAAAACCATGGATCGTTGTTGGGATGAAATTGCATATATCCAAATTGGTGATAATCCGGGTAGAAAAGAACCTACAACTGGTGAAATTAACTACAAACACCTATTTAAACATCTTCACAAAAAAGGATACAGAGGTGTAATGGGCATGGAACATGGCAACTCTAAACCAGATAAAGCTGGCGAATTAGCAGTAATTTCTGCTTATAGAGAGGTTGATAATTTTCTTTAACAGTTTTATGTAGTTTTTGTCAGTCTGAGGGTAGTCGAAGACCTCATTAATGCGCTTCGACTACGCTCAGCGTGACACGCTATAAAATTAAATTGGATTAGATTTTAGTTAAAATTATTTATTAATACAGCCTCTAATTTGTTTAAAGCTTTAATTATTTAAAATAACCCTTGCTAAAACCGGAAAATGATCTGAAGGGAATTTTCCAAAATAGGTATCCGTTAAAATACCCCATTTATTTGCGCTAAACTGTTTGCTCATAAAAATGTGATCGATTACAGCTTCGCCTCTTGGCACTCTAAAACCATTTGATGAAGAATTGTTGGCATAAGGATATTTTACACTTTTGTGTACATCGCTAATCACCGAAGAATTTGCAAGCGTCTGGTACCATTCGCTGTTTCTTCCTCCATTAAAATCGCCTGTTAACAACACTGGAGAATTGCCAGCAATCTCACTGATTTTTTTCAACATTAACACACTGCTTTCTTTACGAGCAATTACGCCTTGATGATCGAAATGCACATTAAATACATAAAACTCCTTTTTGGTTATTAAATCTTTTAAAAACACCCAAGAGCAAATCCTGTTGCAACAAGTGGCATCCCAACCTTTACCTGGTACATTTGGTGTTTCCGACAACCAAAAATCGCCACTTTTGAGCAATTGAAAGCGATCTTTTTTGTAGTAGATAGCAGAATGTTCGCCACCATCTTTACCATCATCACGCCCTTTTCCATAAATAGCGTATTCTGGCAAGGCTGAAGAAATATCAGATAATTGATTTTTAAGTGCTTCCTGAACTCCTAAAACATCAAACTCGTGAAATCTGATGAGGTTTGAAACGATAGCCGATCTGTCTTTCCAAAGGTTACCACTATCTCTGGGATTATCGAAACGGATATTAAATGTACCAACAGTAATTTGCTGTGCTTTGCTATAAATTGCGTATAAACTTAGAAGGAATACAAGCAATGCTAATTTTATTTTCATGTTAATTTTAATTTATGTTAGCAACCAATTTTTGAGGATTCTTAATGATCATTTTAAACTTTGACAATCTAAAAAAAGATTGTCAAAGTAGAATTCACAATTTATTCCCAGCCTGGATTTTGTTTTAAATTTGGGTTTCGTTGTAAATCATTTAAAGGAATAGGATAATAATAATTACGTTCATTCCATTTTCTTGGGATTTCGTTCATCCAAGTTAATTCACCCGAAGTTCCATTTTTTAAGAGTTGAGAATTTACGGCATTTCCAATTCTAGCAGAAACATCTACATAAGTTAAATTTGCGCCTAAATTTGGCCTAGTTCCTTGATAAAATGCTACATCAAAAACGCCATCTTCATTTAAATCCATTGGTGTGTTTAAAGCCGGAACGTAAAACCCATTCCATTCTTTTTCCATCAATGCGCCAGCTTTCCATCTCAAAATATCTGCAAAGCGAAACCCTTCTAAACTTAATTCAATACCTCTATCTCTTCTAATTTCCATGATCGCTGCATCCGTTACTGACGGATAATAATTAGCTACCATATATGGATCTAAAGTAATTGGTTTTAGTGCTAAACCACCAGTAATACCTGCTCTAGAGCGCAAAGCTCCAACTGTTAAAGCCCAATCGGCATCGGTTAAAGTACCCAATTCTGCCTTTGCTTCTGCGTAATTAAGTAAAACCTCAGCATAGCGAAACAATACCGCATTATTGGTATTTAAAGCGCCTGCATCAAGAGCCATATCATCTAAGGTTAATTTTATTGGTTGATAACCTGTAAAAGTGTAAGAAAAAAGTGGCGGTGCGGCAACTTGCTGACCATTGCTTGTTCTTTTATAATCTCCTAAACGGATGGTTTGTTTTAATCTCAAATCTCTGTTCTTCACTTCATCTTTAAAAAGCATGGTAGTGTAAGCGGGGTCGTTAGTGTAAGGCGTTCCATCAAGTTTTAGATAAGTATTGATAAACATTCGGGTAAAACTTGCTTTGGCGCCATAAGTTCCACTAGTCCACCACCAATTTGCATCACTTAATACTCCTAAATTTACATCGGCTACAGCTGCCTGCAAAGTTTCATTGGCAAGCGGCGTATTGCTTGTAAAAACTTGTCGGTAAGACAAGCCTGCACCACCAGTAGTATTTAAAGAAAACCCACCCTTTTTTATAATTTCATCTGCAGCAGCGGCTGATTCTATTAACCATCTGTTCGCTGTACCCACCAAGTTTAAATTGGTATGGTATTTTCTAAAAGTTCCTTCAAATAAACATAATCTAGATTTATAAGCATAAGCAACCCATTTGGTAATGGTTGTACGACTTGGGTCATTTGTAGTTTTGATATTTGCACAGGCGTAATTGATATCTCCCAAAACAGAATCCATAACCAATTCTCTTTTATCTCTACCAGCATTAAGTGCCGGATCATCAATATTTAATGGTTTGCCAATCCATGGCACATCGCCAAAGCGTTTTACCTTTTCCATGTAAAAATAAGCCCTAAAATATCGGGCAATACCTAAGTAATTTTTACGCACATCTTCTGGTACTGCTGGGTCGTTACAGTTTTCGATAAAATAGTTGATATTTCTTAAATCGTTCCATGACCAACCTGAGCTATTGTTGGCAGCAAAGCCACCAACCCTAATAAAATCAGACACACTTCTAACCGCTAAATAATCAGTCACGGCGTCCTGACTAGTAGAGTTTCTTGGAAGAAAACCCATGTTATAAAACGAATTGGTGTATAATTTAAGGCCATTTTCTGAACCAAATACTGCTTTTTTAGAAGCTGTAGATTCTGGCTCTTGATCTAATTTTTTACAGGCTACAAAACCAATGCAGCTTAGTAAAATCCATATAATTTGTTTTTTCATTATAATTATTTGCTAATACTATAAAACTTAAAATCCAATATTTAATCCGAGAGAAAATGATTTCATCAATGGATAGTTATAACCATCACCATTGGTACTATTTCCATTCAAATCTTGATCTGATGGCACTGCATTTTCTACATCAATTGTGCCTTTAACAATTTTGTACATTGGCGAATAGGTGAAAAGGTTTTCTCCAGAAAAGAATATTTTCGCACTGCGAGCACCTACTTTATTGATCAATTTAGTGGGTAAATTATAACCTACTTGTATATTTTTCATCCTTAAATAAGCCACATTTTGCAGATAACGAGTTTGTGCAACACCTAATGTTCTGTTGGTATTGCTCGATGCAGCTCTAGACATGGTTCTCGGAAAATAAGCATTGGTATTTTCTGGTGTCCACATGTTGCCTAAATGAAAAGTTGGGATGTTGTTATATGGTCTGTTGTACTGACCCCAAAACATTTCTGTTTCTGTACTAGGGTACCATTGTTGTTTACCTACACCTTGAAAGAAAACAGAGAAAGAAATATTGTTCCAATTAGAGCCTAAATTAATGCCATAAAGATACCTCGGTGCCGAATTACCAATAATTCTTCTATCGCCAGAGTTGCCCACTCTATTTTCGCCAACGTTGATAAAACCATCACCATTTAAATCTCTCAATTTGATATCTCCAGGAAACCATCTCCCAGTAGGTGATGCTCGCATTTGCGGATCTTGTTTGGCATGAGAAGCGATATCCGCATCATCAATAAAGAAGCCTTCGGTTTCGTATCCCCAAATTTCTCCTAAAGTTTGCCCTTCATAATAATCACTCAATAACTTATTGGGGTTATTGTATTTATCTATTTTAGTTTTATTATCTGATAATGTTAACCTAACATTGTAGCTAATAGGCTTGTTGGTATTTCCAAACTTATCATTCCATCCTAAAGACACTTCCCATCCACGTGTAGTAAGGTTAGCATAATTACCTTTTGGTACAGCTGCTCCAAAAACTGCAGGAGGCGTTAGTCCTGTGGTAAACATATCTGTTGTTTTTCGGATGTATGCATCGCCACTAAAATTCAATTTTCCACCAAACATGGTTAAGTCTAATCCTAAATTACTAGTAGTAGAAGTTTCCCATGTTAAGCCTTCTGGCAATACCGCCGGAATACCTGTGGTTTGGGGTCTTGAGCCATTAAGAATTACACCCGACTGGCTGATGTTAAAGGTTTCTTGAAATGCATAAGATGCAATGTTACCATTACCTAAAGAACCATAAGAAGCTCTAAGTTTTAAATCGGAAATTAAATTATTTGAGACTTTCCAAAATGGTTCTTTATTAATTCTCCAACCAGCAGAAACTGATGGGAAAAATCCGTAACGTTGCTCTGCTGGGAATTTCGATGAACCATCATAACGAGCATTAACTTCTATTAAATAACGATCTTTAAACGAGTAATTTAATCGAGAAAAACCACCTAAAATAGCCCATTGCTCATAACCTCCGCCAGTAGTAATTGCTTGACCTAAAGCTAAATTTAAATCGTTGGCATCTTCAAAAATTAATCCGTTACGCTGTACCGCAACGCGATTATAGGTTGATTGTTCGTAATTGTAACCCACCATAGCTTTTAAGTAATGATCGGTACCAAAACGATTTTCGTACTCTGCAAAGATATTGGTAGCCAAGTAATTAGTTTCTCTCAAATCAGAAAGTAAATCATTAGTTGTTGTTCCCACGTATCCAATAACTCCTGGCGAATTACTATATGGAACTTGTACCCTCTTTTGCATTCTATCGTTGTTGGTATTACGGAAAGTAAAATCGGCATTTACACGAACCTTATTCTCGAAGAAATTGGTACGTATACCCGTTACATTTCTAAAAACAGCACGCTTAGTATCTATACCATTTTTACCATACATAAAATCTCCAATGGTATAAGCCGATGCAAAAGTTAAAGAGCCATCAGGATTACGTAACGGTACGGTAGGTTTACCTTCATCAGCAATATTTCTCCAAATTCCACCACCTTCACCAACGTTAATAGGGTTATGGTAATTCATGATAGAATAATCGGCATTGTTATCAATACTTAACCAAGGAAAAACCTGTATCGTTCCTCTAGCACGGATATTTTTCATATCATAATCGTCGCTATTGTACCTAAACAAACCAGCCTGTTCTAAAAATCTGCCCGATAGTAAAAAAGAAGCTTTATCGCTGCCACCACTTACTGATAGATTGTTTTCGAACGCAGCTGTATTCTTTTTGTACAACTCTGCATAATAATCTGTGCTGCCATAATAAACATATTCTCCCGTAGCTGGATTAATTTCTACGGTATTGTAAGGCTGCCCAGATTCTGCTCTTCTTTTAAATTCATCTAAGTAAGCTTGAGAAAATTTTTGGGTTTTATTTGCATTTTGAGGAAAAGCTCCATCACCATTTACAAAAGCCTCGGCAAACATTTTAGACCAAGTGTAACCATCTGTAACAAAATCTGGTACTTGCAGTGGATTTTTAATGGCGTAATTTGTCGAGTAGTTTACACTTGTCCGCCCCTTTTCTGCTTTTTTTGTAGTAATTAACACCACGCCAAACACACCTCTTGCTCCATAAATTGCAGCAGATGCAGCGTCCTTAAGCACAGTTACACTTTCTACATCATTAGGATTAAGTAAACTTGGATCACCTTCAAAACCATCAATTAATATCAATGCATTACCACCTTGACCAATTGAAGTTGTACCTCTTATGTTGTAACTAGGTGATTGAGTTGGTTTACCATCCATCATTTTAAGGTTTAAATTTGGTATTAAACCTTGTAAACCTTGGGTTAAATTAGTGATTGGTCTGTTTTCTATGCTTTTTGCGGTTACTTGATCTACTGCACCAGTTGCATTTTCTCTTTTCTGAGTTCCATAACCAACAACCAAAACTTCATTTAATGAACCCGTTTCTCCTTTAAGCGTAACATTTAGTGGTGTTTTTTCTCCAGCTTTAACAATAACCTTGTTTAGGGTTACACTAGTGTATGAGATATAGCTTACCACTACTGTATAATTACCCGCTGGTACGCTTATACTATATGCACCATCTACATTACTCTTCGTAGATTTATTTAATTCTTTGATCACAACATTTGCAAATGGCAAAGGTTCTCCTTTTTCATCAACAATTCTTCCGTTGATGGTGCCTGGATCTTGCATTTTTTTAGTTAAAGAAAAAGAAGAAGCATACTCGGCAGATGACCATGCAGAATAATTTAGCGCACTTGTAAGTAAGCATACAATAGATGCACTCTTCAAAAGTTTGCGCTTTAATCGTAAAGTTTTTTTCATTGTGTTTGATTTATTTTGTCAACTAAAATGTTTTAGTTTAACCACACGGGCTATTTACGCGACAAAACTATCGGCACAATATGAATGCTATGTTAAGTTATCTTAATTTCTAAACTTAAATGAAGTATGATAAATGATCGGTTTTTGACTATTGAAAATATATAGATTTGCAAATTTTTGGCTATTTAGTTTAGCTAAATAATTGCCATTACCCACATTTAGTCTTTGGCAAAATCTATAAACTAAAACACCCTAACTTGATGGTTAAGGTGCATTTAGGAGATAAGATTTTAAATTTTGTTAAATAAGAATTAAGGATTAAACACCACTATTTACCATAAAGCCACCATCAACATTTATCACTGTACCCGTAACAAACGCAGCGGCATCACTTAATAACCATTGCAAAGCACCAATTAATTCATCGGCATGGCCAAAACGTTTAAACGGAGTTTGATTAATGACCAAATTGCCGCGTTCGGTATAGGAGCCATCGGTATTAGTTAACAGCGTTCTATTTTGTTCGGTTAAGAAAAATCCTGGTGCAATGGCATTCATCCTAATTTGGTCTCCATACCGGTTAGCCAACTCTACGGCAAACCATTGCGTGTAACAATCAACAGCTGCTTTGCCCATGCTATAACCCAAAACTTTGGTAATTGCTCTTTTAGCACTCATTGAAGATATATTTACAATACTTCCTTTTCCTGAAGCTGCCATTGCCTTGCCAAAAACTTGGGTCGGAATTAAAGTTCCCCATAAATTCAAATCCATCGCTTTGCGCATGCCATCCATATTTAATGCAAAAATATCAGCATCTTTTTGTATTACAGCTTCAGGGATATTTCCTCCAGCGGCATTAACCAAACCATCAACTTTACCAAAGGCAGTTAAAATTTTATCTTTGGCAACTTCTACTGCATTTTCATCTAAAACATCGGCTATTAAAGCAATTGCTTTACCTCCGTTTTTAATTACTTCTTCTGCCCTTTCATTGGCTACAGTTTCATTTCTACCTAATATCCCAACTGCACCACCAGCTTCTGTAATGCCTTTGATAAATGATTTGCCTATAATGCCTGTTCCGCCAGTTATAACGATTACCTTACCTGCTAAAGAAAATTTATTATTCATTATTTATATTTTATAAATTTTATATCTGGAAATGATTTAAATCAATTTTAAATTAACAATAACATCAAAAAATTGGTGAAGCTTTAACTTTACTCCATACTTCATAAATTTTTGCACCTTTACTACTTAAGCCGCTATGATGCCATTTACCATCTTCAAGTTTACCATCGAAAGTTAACGATGCTCCAACACGAGTATTATCGCGACTAAAAAACTCAATATTTTCAGTATATTTTCCATCTGTAAAAGAATAAGTCCCGCCACCAGTACCCATAAATTGTTTTTTGGCTGGATCAATAGCTACCCACTGAAATTTTTTACTCGTAAGCATCTTATAAGTCTGACGAGTTCCTGTTTGATGTATTTCAACTAATTTCCCATCATCGGCCATTCTACCAGAGATTTGCCAAACACCAGCTAATGGAGCCTTACCATCATCCACCCTTTCGAACTTTGTATTTTCTTTTCCCAAATTTAATGCAAGAAAATTATGATCAATTGAAAATGGAATAGATTCCTTTTTATTTACTTCCAGCGTGTCAGCACTATTAAATAAAACCAAAACATTTATTTTATTTCCTTCAATTTTAAAATAACCACCTCTTGTCATTACGAATTGATTTCCATTGTGCTGGGTATGGAAAAAGAAACCATCCTGAAAAAAAAGGTGATGCTCATTTTTACCATCAGTAAATTTCCATGCACCAGTAATTATGGATTGAGCTTGTACCTGGGCAAATGTTCCGATTGCTGCTAACAACACAAAAATAAATTTTTTCATCATCTCTAAGATAGTGTAAACTTAGAGGGAATAAGAGATTTTTTTAAACAAAAAAGCCTCAACTTTCGTTAAGGCTTTATTTTTGCGGACCGGACGGGACTCGAACCCGCGACCTCCGCCGTGACAGGGCGGCATTCTAACCAGCTGAACTACCGGTCCATTTTCCTAAAACAAAATCTCTTTCGTTTCGGGATTGCAAATATAGTGTCTTTAATTTATTTTACAACAAAAAATTTTAAAATAATTATAATCGCTTGCTTTTCAGTACTAAAATCTAATAGACACCGTCAACTTTGGTCTTTCTGCTTTAGTCTTTATCCTTAAATCACCGCACCCTCTTTCATCTTCTCTGCATTTTCAGCAAACTGTAAGGCATCAATCAACTCCTGTACACTACCATCCATTACATTATTTAAGTTGTAAAGTGTTAAACCAATTCTATGGTCGGTTACCCTACCCTGCGGATAATTATAGGTTCTAATCTTTGCCGATCTATCTCCAGTAGAAACCATTGTTTTACGTCGTGCAGCAATATCACCATTCTTTTTCTGAACCTCAATATCATATAATTTGCTACGCAACATCTCCATGGCAATAATTCGGTTACCCAACTGAGACCTATCTTGCTGACAAACCACTACAATGCCTGATGGCTTATGTGTTAATTGTACTTTTGTTTCTACCTTATTTACATTTTGCCCACCAGCACCGCCAGACCGTGAAGTATGTAATTCAATATCTCCAGGATTAATATACAAATCAATCTCTTCAGCTTCGGGTAAAACAGCAACAGATGCTGCCGATGTATGTACTCTACCTTGTGTTTCTGTATCAGGCACACGCTGTACACGATGAACACCCGACTCATATTTTAGCTGACCATAAACATCATCGCCACTAACCTTTAAAACTACCTCTTTGTAACCACCAGCAGTACCTTCTGTTACATCAACAGTCTCAACTTTCCAGCCCTTAGTATCAAAATAACGGCTATACATGCGGTATAAATCGCCCGCAAACAAGGCCGCCTCGTCACCACCAGTTCCTCCTCTAATTTCAAAAACAGCATTTTTAGCATCTTCAGGGTCTTTTGGTATCAACATCAAACGCACACGTTCTTCCATCTCCTCCTGCTGTATCAATAAGGCATCCAACTCCTCTTTGGCCATTTCCCGCATCTCCTGATCCTTCTCGTTGCTCAAAATATCCTTGTTGGCATCAATATTACTCATCACATTTTTGTAGATTTTATACTCATCTACAATTTTGCCTAAGTCTTTATATTCTTTGTTTAAAGCCGCAAAACGCTTCATATCCTGCATCGTATCCGGATTGCTCAATTGCTCTTCCACATCTTCCCAACGCAGTTTAATCGCTTCTAATTTTTCTAACATAACATTTAAATAATTTGAAAAGGTATAACAGTGCACAACACAATGTTAATCCCGCTTTTCGTTACAAAGTAATTTTTTATACTTCGCTACGCTCCGTAAAAAATTACGTTTTCCACTGCAATCGGGTTTATTAAACAAAACCTGTGCAATTGCAGCCTGCAAAAATAAGTAAAAAAAGCCGAAAGACTAATTTATTCATTAAACTAAGCCCTCCCTTCTGGGGAGGGTTGGGTGGGGCGATAATACTCCAACCTCAATTCCTTACCATCAAAAACTCCATAAGAACTGTAGTTTATCCACTCGCCAATATTTACATAACGAGAATGATCGGTTAACTGAATATCTAATGGCAAATGCCTATGTCCGAAAATAAAATAATCGTAATGCTGTTTTTGCAATTGCTCTTTGGCGTAAATAGCCAGCCATTCTTTATCCTCGCCTAAAAAAACTTCCTCTTTATCATTGGCTATTCTGCTACTACCGCTCCATCCAGTTGCTATGCCCATACCAATACGTGGTGGCAAAACAGCAAACAACCATTGGCAAAGCGGATTTCTAAATATCTTTCTTAAAAATTTATATTTGGCATCACCCGGCCCTAAGCCATCGCCATGGTGTAAGTAAAATTTTTTACCATTTCGTTCTATCACAAGCTCATCACTTATAACCGTTAAACCTATTTCCTTGGTAAAATAATCATTAACCCACATGTCGTGGTTACCTTTAAAAAAATAGATTTTAATGCCCGCATCTGCCATTTGCGCCAGTTTACCTTGGAGCCTAATAAATCCCTTTGGTATAACTTTTACGTACTCAAACCAAAAATCAAAAACATCGCCCATTAAAAAAAGCTCAGCACAAGTTGGCTCAATAAAATTTAACCAGTTTACAATGTGAGCTTCTCTTTTACGACTTTCGTTATAATTTGGAGAGCCTAAGTGAAAATCAGAAGCAAAATATATATTCTTCATCTATAACAACAAAGGTAATTTAAAAAGCTTAAACGCCGAAGCTACACAAATACAGAAAAGCAATAAAAATTACACTAATTAAGCATAGTTGTATGGTTTAAAATTCATTCTTTTAGTAAAGCATTTTGCTTAATAGGGTAAAAACAAAACGATGTTTTGTATTCAGCATATTTTTTAACCAAAGATATTTTAATCTACCAATTTAATAGATTTTATTAATTTAGTTTAGAATCTGTCTAATTTTAGGTATGATTTCGTAACTTTGCATCAAATTTTTTTGCATGATCTCTACTGATATAGCCATAATTGGCGCCGGACCAGTTGGTCTTTTTGCCATTTTCGAAGCAGGTTTATTAAAAATGCGTTGTCATTTGATAGATTATCTACCTCAAGTTGGTGGGCAGCTCTCAGAAATATATCCAAAAAAACCAATTTATGATATACCGGGTTATCCAACAGTTTTAGCTCAAGAATTGGTTGATAATTTAGTAAAACAGGCAGAACCTTTTCATCCTGGATACACTTTAGGCGAAAGAATTGAAGGCTTAGAGAAACGTGGCGAAGCTGACTTCGTGCTAACTACCAACATGGGCACCATTATAGAAGCTAAAGTTGTGGTTATTGCTGGTGGTTTAGGTTGTTTCGAACCACGTAAACCTGCTGTTGCTGGTTTAGAGCAATTTGAAAACGGAAGAGGTGTAAATTACATGATTTTAGACCCTGAGAAATACCGCGGACAGAAAATGGTAATTGCCGGTGGTGGTGATTCTGCCTTAGATTGGACGATCTTTTTAGCAGACGTAGTTTCAGAATTAACCCTTATCCACCGTAGCGAAAGTTTCCGTGGCGCACCAGACTCGGTTAACAAAGTAATGGAGTTGGCTCAAAGCGGAAAAATAAATTTGGTTTTAAATAGTAACTTAAATTCAGTTTCTGGCGAAGGCAAATTAGAAGAGGTAGAAGTAATCCATAACCGCACCATGGAAAAATCAGTTTTTAAAGCAGATCACCTTATCCCTTTGTTTGGTTTAAGTCCAAAATTAGGCCCTATAGAGCAATGGAATTTAAATATCAGTAAAAGCGCCATAGAAGTTAACACAGACGATTACAGCACGAATATCCCGGGTATTTATGCTATTGGCGACATTAATACTTATAAAAATAAGTTGAAGTTAATTTTATGTGGTTTCCACGAAGCTGCGTTAATGAGTCACAGTGCTTACCAGTACATGAACCCTGGTGTTAAATACACCATGAAATATACAACTGTAAACGGAGTAACCGAATTTTAAACCCCTAACCCTTAAAGGGGAAGAAAATATTTTATAATGAGCGATATTAATATTGTTGTAGAAGATAGAGCAGGAAATACTTCGGAACTTGTTGCGCCTACAGATATGGGCTTAAGTTTAATGGAATTTTTAAAAGCCTGCGAATATGATGTTTTGGCAACTTGCGGTGGAATGGCTTTATGCGCTACTTGTTGTGTTGATGTAATGGAGGGTGAAGAAAACCTAAAAGAAATGAGCGATGACGAATACGCTATGCTTGATACTTTACCAGATCTTTTACCAAACTCTAGGTTAGCTTGCCAGCTTCAATTAAGCCCAGCAATGAATGGCTTGAAGGTGAGGTTGCATGCGATGGATTAATAACCTAAAACACCTGTCAAAGAACTACTTAAAAGCTTAACTTCAAGTAGAACTAAATTGACTTTTCGATGGAGTTGATATAGGTAACCAACTTAACCATATCAGACTCGTTTTTCAAGTTGATATTTTGTTTAGAGATAAAATCATTGATTTCACTTTCTTTACCAAATACTTTTATAAAAGATTTTTTATCTGACTTAACCAACTCTAAGTCTCCAGATGGCTTTTGAATAAAATAATTAGTTGTGGTAGACATGGTTTTATTTTTAGAAGAGCTATTATACTCTACTATCTCCACAACTTTCTTCTTCACTTTCTTTAATAAAGTATTGTTTCCTTCAAGTAGTAGCTGATAAAACCCATCTTTATCATCACCTTTAAAAACACCTTTAAATTTTGCTGCGCTTCCATTCGGCTGCTCAATAGTAAAGCCAATTACTTTTCCATTGGGTAACATAGAACCAGAAGTACTAGATTTTCTATACACCAATTGATCAGACTCTAAATCATAACGTAAGAATATATCTTTAAAAACAGATTTGTCATCCAAAGTGATCGAACCTTTTAAAAAATCATCATTAAAAAAGGGCGAACCACCAAGATCAGCTGTGTTCCTGTCAGTATATGGAACACCGTTTATATCAACCAAAAGAACTTGAGCTTGTGAACTCAAAGCAAGAAACACCATTAAAACGGAACAAACTAATAATTTTTTCATAACAATTGGGATAATCTATATTAAATCTACAAAGTAATTATTAGTTATACAATACTTCCTAAAATAAATTTTAAAAAAAAAGGCTACCTCAAAAGGTAGCCTCTATAATTAAAATAGCAAAAATTAGTTTTGAGCAATACTAATACCAATGCTTTTGATGTTCTGACTCGGAGGCAAATCTGCCGCACCGGTAAGTTCAAGCACCAAAGTTCTTGGAGTAGCCGAAACAACACCAGAATTGATTACCTGTACACTAATTTCTCCAAAACTTGAGTTTGCAGGAATTACAACAGTGTTACCTGTAGTATAGTGCGTACCAGATACAGCTGTAGTACCAGCTGCCACAACGGTGTAACCCACTGTGGTAGGTGTACTTCTTTGTGCACCAACTAAGTTCACTCTAAATTTAATTTCACCAGAAGTTCTAGTAATTAATGGATCAGCAGGAACTGCAGGAAAAGATCCTGAAGCAGCCTGAGCCGCAGTAAATACTATTCTGCCATAACCAGGAACCCTGGTTAACAATGGATAGATTTGTCCAGCTGCCCTTGCATTATAAGCTGCAGCATCCATTTCAACAACAGCGCCCTCAAACTTGGTTTCGTTATCCTTCAAACATGAAGTAAATAGAATCGATGTTATCGTTAAAGCTAACACCAAACCAATATATTTATTTATAAATTTCATTTTATTATATTTTTTTGTTGTTAATAACCTTGATTTTGGATTAATGTGCCTTTACTAGCATCGATATCTGCAACGGGAATACCTGGAAGGATAACAAAGCTATCAAAATTGACAGTAGTACCCGTAGTTGGCTTAGGTATGTTTAGTGCTTTTCTTTTGAAATCAAAAAATCTATGACCTTCGAAAGCGAACTCTAACCTTCTTTGTAACATAATTTCATCCATTAAAGCAGTACCTGTTAAGCCAACCGCTGGTGTTAATCCTCTTGCTACGCGAATGGTATTTACATCAGCCAATGCCAAAACAACATTTTGTTGTGCACCTGGCTCAGCATAAGCTTCAGCTCTATTTAAATAAGCTTCTGCAATACGTAATACAGGAACGTTATCTGTATTAACGAAACCATTTCTACCTAAAAACTTGGTACATTCTACAAAAACATTTCCTCTACGTACAGATCCTACTTCAAACAATCTATTTCTAATATCGTTAGAACGTGAAGTGATCATAGTAGCACCTGCATTAGCTGCCAATGTAAATAATCCATTACCTGGAGCAGTGATACCCAAAGCAGTTAATAAATCATTTGTTGGCACTAAATCACCAAAACCAGCTGTTTCTGAAGTTGGATACTTAGGTTCTGCATTAGTTTCTACTTGATCGTTTTTAGGACTAGCTGCTCTAGCTTTAAGTGTCGTAAATAAGGTCTGTAATGAAACATTCACACCCAAACTCTCAGATTCGATACCATAGGTAATTTCAAATAAAGACTCTGGATTTTCTTTGGTAGAAAAACCCGCCACATAATTAGAAGGATTTAACAAGGTAGAGCCTCTACTTGTAATTAAGGTATTACTTACCGAAACTACTTTAGCAAAATCTTTGTTGTAAAGCGCAACTCTCGAATACAATGCCAATGCAGCTTCTTTAGTAGCAAACGCTTTAGCATTTGCACCAGCTCCTAATGCTGGCGCTTTTACTGTGGCCTCATCTAAATCAGCATAAATCGCTGCATAAACAGCTTCTCTAGTAGCACGTGGGGCAACAATATTTAACGCATCACCCGCAGTTGTAGTAGCTTTTAGAATTAAAGGAACTCCGCCTTTATCAACAGATGCAACAGCTGCACCCGGAATATAGGCATAAGTACGAACCAAATCAAAATGATAAAGTGCTCTTAAAAACTTTAATTCGCCTTCCCAAGCTGTTTTTTGAGCATCAGAAGCATCTCCAATTCCAGGAAGAGCCTCTAATACAATATTAACACGGTTAATTGCGATGTAAGCACCTGACCAATGGTTAAAATGAGCACCACTGATGTTTCTGACTTCGTTTATGTAACGGCCAGATTTGTTAGTAGCTTGACCATTATCTGCCAAAGCATCCCCTAAACCAATAAATCTATTTCCATAAAAAGATTCACCTTTCATGGTCGAATAAATATTAGCTAATGAAGCTCTAACCCCTGCAGTAGTTGTTAAAGCAACTGATGCATCAATTGTGTCTTGGGGTAGTGTCTCTAACGTTTTCTTGCAAGATACACTAAGCACCACCAATAAGACAGCGATTGATTTTATATAAAAATCTTTAATTTTTTTCATGTCTATTTAAATTAAAATCCTACTTGAAGACCAAATGTAATATTTTTATTTTGAGGAATAATACCTGTAGCTGTCCCAGTAAACTCAGGATCATATCCATCAAAATTAGTCCAAGTAAGCAAGTTTGTTCCTTGAGCATATACTCTTAAGTTACTCAATCTAGCTTTGTTTAACAAAGATTTAGGGAAAGTATAACCCAATTGAACCGTTCTTAAACGAATATAATCAGTTGGCTGGAAACCAGCAGTACCTTGAAAGCGACCTACATTACCACCTGATTCAAGTCCACCATTAAATGGTCTAGGGATATCTGTAATTTGACCTGGAGTTGTCCAGCGTCTTTCGTATACCTCACGGTAAGTATTAAATGCTGCTCTTGTACCAACTTCACGCATAAAAACTTCTTGTCCATCAGATACCAATTGACCATATTGATACTGTAACAAGAATTCAAAATCTATACCTTTATAAGAAAAGCTATTGTTTAAACCGCCAGTGTAAGGAGCGAAGTTTAATCCAACAAATCTACGATCAGCAGGTAAAGTATTGTAAGATAGGTTGTTATTCGCATCATAGGTCATTGGACGACCAGTTGCTGGGTTAACACCAGCATATTGGAAGGTGAAAATACTACCAAGCGGAGAACCTACACGAACGTTAACATCTGCTGGTAACTGTTGTAAGCCATCATATAAACTTTTAATTTCATTGGTGGCATAAGCAAAAACAAAACTAGTAGACCAATTAAAACCACCAGTACTACTTCTAAAGTTATTGCTAGTTAATTCTACCTCAACACCTCTTTTGGTTACGGCACCTATGTTTGTAGTAATGCTACCAAAACCAGATAGTGAACTTAAAGTTTGATCTAACAATAAATCAGAGTTATCAACAGAATATACACCCACTGAACCAGTAAATCTATTACCAAACAAACCATACTCAATACCTAAATCAAGACCTGTACTTTTTTCCCATCTTAAATCAGGGTTTGCTAAGTTAGCTGGTGCAATACCGGTTAGTCCATTATATACGCCATTACGACCGTATAGCGAAAGCGCTTGGAAGTTACCAATTCCATCATTACCTGTTACACCGTAACCAGCTCTAAATTTCAAAGCACTTAACCAAGTAGCATCTTTCATAAAGTCTTCTCTATCGATGTTCCAAGCAAAAGTTACACCAGGGAAGGCACCGAATTTATTGTTAGCACCAAATCTAGAAGAACCAGTATATCTAAAATTTACTTTTACAATATATTTATCGTCATAATTGTATTGTGCTCCACCAAGGTAACTCAGCATTCTGTAACCTGTGTAAGTTTCTCCAACACCGAATGGCGTTGCTGCAGCACTAAGATTTCTAAAAAGGAATGAAGGATATCCAGTACCTGAGGCCGAAGTCTGGTCGGCTTGCTCAACTCTATATTCAAAGCCTGCAAAACCATCAATTTTATGTTTACCAAATGTAGTACCATAATTTAGTGTTTGCGTAGTTTGAACAGCTGTTCTAGCATTAGTAAATACCTGACCCAAACCGTTAAATGTTGCACCATCTGGTGTTCTAGGATCACGGTAATTGTCACCCATTATGTTAGTGTATTCGGCAGATGCGAAAGATTTAAAACTTAACGTTGGTAATATTTTATAAGTCGCACTTACCGAACCTACCAATTGGTTAGTTTTCGCTAAACCACTATTGTAATCAGCAACTTGCAAAACGTTTTGGTTTAAAATTCCTTGCAAAGGGGCATTATAACTACCATCTGCATTATAAATACGTAAATAAGGGGCATATAAAGGAGCCGCAAAAGCTGCATTACCTAATGAAGAACCATCGGTACCAAGTGGAACAGCATTTTGTCTGATATTAGTTAAGTTTATATTTGTATTAAAAGATAATTTTTCTGTTGCTTTATGATCAACATTGATTCTAAAATTAGCTCTTCTAAAATCAACCTTTGATATAGTTGCATCACTAGTTTGATAGCCACCTGAAGCATAAAATTGAGTTTTTTCATTACCACCTGTAGCATTTAACTCATAATTGTTAACTCTACCAGTTTTAAAAATTTCATCTTGCCAATCATAAGTAGGTATAGCTGCAATATCAGCATCTGTAGCAGCAGCAGGCTGCCCCATTTCTGTTAATACTGCTTGACGAACTCTTGTAGGCACAAATCTAGGGTTAGCATTCTGAACAGCTTCATTACGCATTTGGTAGTATTCTTGACTGTTCAAAACATTGTAGTCTCTCATTTGCTCTACAAAGCCAGTATAAAAGTTTGCACCAAATTTAGTTATACCCGCTTTACCTTTTTTAGTAGTAATTAATACAACACCATTGGCACCTTGTGCACCATAGATAGAGGTAGATGCTGCATCTTTTAGCACCTCAATTGAGGCAATGTCATTTGAGTTTATACCAGCTAAACTGTTGGTTTGGGTACCCAAACCACCTAAAGTAACAGCACTCATTTGAACACCATCTACAACATAAAGTGGTTGTGAACCACCAGTAAACGAACCAACACCTCTAACTTGTATGTTGATTGCACCACCTGGAATACCATTGCTGGCTGTAACCTGAACACCAGCTGCACGGCCTTGTAAAGCTTTCTCGAAACTAGCCATTGGCTGATTTTCGAATTGATCACCCGTTACTTTGGCAATTGCACCCCCAACTTCTCTTTTGGTTTGCACGCCATAACCAGTTACAACAACTTCAGTTAATGATTTAGGATCACCAGTTAAAGCTACGTCGATTGTTGAAGATGTACCGATGTTAATTGTACGTGTAATAAAACCAAGAGATGAAAATTCTAAAGCTGTAGCACTTGTAGGAACAGCTAAAGTATACTTTCCATTTACTCCAGTAGAAGCTCCAATGTTAGCTCCTCTCACTTTTACACTTACACCTGGTAAAGGTAGCCCATCCTCAGATGAAGTAACCGTACCAGTAATTGTTCTATTTTGAGCTAATGCGCTTGAGGCAATAAACATCAAAACGAACAAACTTCGTAGAAGTTTTTTCATAAATTCAATAAATTTAGGTTAGTTAATAGTTAATTATTCTTCTAATATGATAATAACTTAACCGATATCAAAATTTATGAATGTGTAAAAAAAATGAAAAAACACCAACTACTTGATTTTCAGCTGTTTAAATTTTAACACTTTTTAACACTTTTCGTTTTAGGTAAATATTTTTTGTTAGAAGCGATAACAATATCAACAACTTAACTATTAGTTATAAGAATTCAGAGAATGTTTTTATTTTGAAAGCTATTTACTTAATGATTTTTGGAACTCCGATAGTTTTATATGCACCATTACCACTCAAAATGGAATTTATTTGTGGCTGACTATCAAATAACTGTCTAGATTTTGAGATTTCTTGATCATATTGAAAAGAATGTTCAATTTTCCCTTTTTCAAACGCATAACGACTTACAATTTGCGTTTCAAGCATTCTTTTTATTTCTTGTTTATGGTTACTTAAATCATTCTTTTTTGCATTTAGCAGTTTTGTAGACAAATCTTTTAGCTCTACTTTTAAATCATCTGATTTGTTTTCCTTCTCAGCCTCTGCCTTTAATTGAGTTAATAATTTTTCGCTATTAGCAATATAGCTATAATCTTTATTGGCCAAGGTATTAACAAACTGTGCATAATCATTATCGCTCAACTGAAAATTTTTGGTGTTTTGCAAGTTAGGATGCGCTTTTTTGTAGGCATTTGCATAATCAAAATAAAGGCTTTTGTTAACTAAAGAAATGGTAATTGGACTATACGTAACAGGCTCTACAAACACATCTGGATAAACCCCATTACCATTGTAAACTGTTCTTCCACCTTTGGTATTAAATGGCTTCATCAAAGAATCAGCAAATTTTTGGGCATCACCATCTTCGTTTTTGTGTGCATAATCCATCGCTTGTATGCATCGCCCAGATGGCGTAAAATATTTTGCTACAGTTACTTTAACTAAACTATTATAAGGCAAATTAAAAGTCTGTTGTACCAAACCCTTCCCATAACTACGCTGACCAATTATAACCGCTCTGTCTAAATCTTGCAGCGCACCTGCTACAATTTCTGAGGCTGATGCTGAAGTTCCGTTGATGAGCACAACTAGTGGTGTTGAAGGCGCTATAGGTTGATTTAAGGTTTGATAAGAAATAGTTTTTTCTGGGTTACGACCTTTCTGTACTACAACTAAAACGCCTTTTTCTACAAATAAATTCACAATTTTTACTGCCTCTTGTAAAATACCTCCGCCATTGCTTCTTAAATCAAGCACAATACCCTTCGGATTTTCTTTTACAATTGCCGCTAAAGCATCCTTAACTTCGTTACCCGAATTTTCTAAAAATTTATCGAGTTTAATGTAACCTATCTGTCCATCAAGAATTCCTGAGTAACTTACATTCGGTTGTTTAATCTCTTCACGAACCAAAGATTTTTTGATTTCTTTAGAATCTCTTAGCAATACCATCGTTAAGGATGATCCTTTTGGCCCTCTCAACAATTGACTAATCTCACTTCTATCTTTACCCTTTATATCTATCTCGTTAATTTTCAAGATTTGATCGCCAGGCTTAATTTCTTGTTGATGTGCAGGATTGCCTTCGCTCACTTCATTTACAAATAACTTCCCATCAATAAATAAAGTACCAGCGCCAATACCGCCGTATTGCGTGCTTACATACTTTAATTTGTAATCTTCTATTTCAGATTCTGGAATGTATTCGGTATAAGGATCTAAACCACCCAACATGGCATCAATGCTATTGCGCATTAATTCAGAAGGATTAGTTTCTTCAACATAGTTGATGTTGATTTCTTTGTATAGAGAAGCGAAAATATCCAAGTTTTTAGAAACCTGAAATAAATCTTCGCGAAAAGAAAGGGTTAAAGTACCTAACCCAACAATAACCAATAAAACAATAACCTTTAGCTTTTTCATCTATCTACCTTAATTAGGGTAAACTTACAAAAAAAGCCAAACGATTAAAAGTACGATTATAATCGATTGCCTTCTGGATCGGCTAATGCCTTTTTAATAGTAAATTCGATGTACTTCTCATCACGTTTTACCAAAGTCATTAATTGTTGTACCAACTGATCTTCTTGGCCTGGAGTAAAAGAAAGCTCAGCCTGAGTTAAATCACGGTATTTTCTTAAGAATTTAATTTTAACCCTTTCCCAGGTTTCAGGTGTAAGTGTAAAGCTTGCCATTGTATTGTTGTTTGCTACAAAAGTATAAAATTTTAGTAGATTATTTGATAATGGTTAAACTTCCAGTTTGCATACCACAATCCGTTTTCAAATCAATCACATAATAATATACTCCAGTTGGCAACAAACCGCCATTATAGAGCCCATTAAATGGTTTGGTATATCCTATAGAATAGTAAACCCTATTACCATCTCTACTAAAGATACTAAATGCCCCTAAAGGATAATTTTGAACTCCTTTTATTTCCCAATAGTCGTTAATTCCATCCCCATTTGGAGAAATCGTATTTGGGAGTTGTAGCGATGAGGAAATTAATTCGTTGAAGTCAATAGTCTGTCCAATTACAATACATCCATTTTTATCAGTAAGACTAAGTGTATATTTACCCTTTTGTACACCTGTGATATTTAACATTGTAGAAACCGTATTTCCTACATCATCTTCCCATTTATAAGTATATGGTGCGCTAGATCCGTTGACTATTAACCCCGCTGTACTGATGGTTTTACCATCGCAACTTATATATTGCCGAAATGAACTAAAGTCTAGCGTTGGGAGCTGTGAAGCCAAAATTTCAAACTCGCCGACCGTATTGGCACATCCATTATTTCCATAAGCAATTAACCCATATCTTCCTGCTGGTTGGTTCCTAAGGTTTTCAGCTGTGCTGATGATATTTCCTTTCGCATCAAACCATTCAAAGCGATCTGGTTTTTGGGTTTCATAGGCTGTTATATTGACACTTCCGTTGCTATTGCCACAAGTTTCTGGAATTATGTTTGTTACTGTGGCTTTGTAGGTAATGATGGTGTTGCCAATCACATAATTTGCAGAAACTACTTCGCAACTGCCTGTTCCAACTTTAAAATAATATACTCCTGCATTAACATTCAATAAATTATCGGCATTGCTAACTACTTGCCCTAGTGAATTATACCACGTTCTAGCTAAATTATTGGCTACAGTAATGTTTGTAATGCTGCCATTTGATAATCCACAAGAGCTATTGGTAATTACTTTTTGCAAATCGTTTATACCGTTATTTGCAGAGCTGATTGTAAATTTCTGAGATATTACATCACAAGCACCTTTCTGACCAGCCTTTAAGTAATATATACCGAAACCAACTCCTGTTAACATTCTTGATGTACTAATCAATTGATCTGATGAATTATACCACTCGAAGATGCTGGCATCATAAACATCTACCGATATGCTTCCTGTACTTTCACCGCAAATTACACCAGTTATAACGGCGCTTTCATTTATGAGTAGTGGTTTAGAAAAAGTAGCTGTGGCGCCATCAGAATTCGTACCCATACTGGTAACTTTACCGATTACAGGACCATTGTAAACCCAATTTCCATTTGCATCTGTTGGTAAAGTTGCAAACCATGTTTTACCCTCACAGTTTACACATTCATCTGTATAAAACAACTCAATTTTTGAATTAGGCAAATATTGCCCACTTACTAGATTTGGAGATATTGTTGATATTTTAGGTGGTATTAGTGATTTTCCTTCTGGCAAATCACTAAATGTAAGCGTACTACCTGTATTGCAATAAAAGCTGTTTTTTAATATTGATATTGGATAAGCAAACTCTAAAAAAACAGCAGTTAAATTGTAAGCGATCTTATTTCCATTTTCTATAACATTGCCTCCAATAGCTCCATTATTGCACAAATGGATATGTATACCTATCTTGTTGCCAAAAATTTCAGTACCCAATATCCCAGTTCCAACTGAATTTCCTTCTAACTTAAAACCACCATTTGCGAAATAAACATATATACCTTTAAGTTGTCCAGCTACTATATTGTTTTTAATTAAAGGAGCAGCGGACTCACCATTCACATAAATTCCGGTTGAAGCACTTGAAACAACCTGATCGCCATTTATATTTAAACCTACTTTGTTATTGACCACATTAATCTGCTCTGCAGCTCCCGCAAGAGCGATACCAGCTCGGGTATTAGCACCAAGCAAATTACCCTCTAAAGGTGTACTGCCACCAATTGTACTATTATTTAAAAAACTGATGTCGATACCTGAATCATTTGGTTGAGCATTTATCCCATTTTCTCCCAAACCAAAAATATTTGATGAAATTTTAATATTAACATTGTCTAACCTTGGGATTACGAAAGGAGCAAGTACACCAGCATAACTGTTGGAGAAACAGTTCGGCTTTAGTGGCTCACCAATTACAATATCACGAGAATTGTATAAAAAGACACCAGCCTTTTTATCATCTACATCACCCAAAGGGTCTGCTTTAAAATTGCTAAAACTAAGTCCGTAAATTTCAATAAGACTTGCATTATCCAATCTTAAACCGTTAAAAAAACCTGAGCCAACCCTTATTATTGCAACTTTAATATTTGGGTTACCCAGCAAAGCTGAAGGTTGTGTAGTACCATCGATTACAATGTTTGAAGTTAAAATAGGAAGCTCTGTTGCTAATGAAATACTCACATCGGTTCTAGTAGTACCAGCAAGATTAAAAGTGATGAAATCTGTTGCTGTGATACCGTTTGCATTGGCGGCTAAAATTGCAGCACGTAAAGAACCTGTTCCTGAATCGGCATTAGAAGTTACTATGAAAGTTTCAGCTTTTAGTAACACTGAATGGAGTAGTAAACACAAAAAAACAACGAATCTTCTCATTTCAAAAACTCAAGATACAAAAAAACCAAGCCAATTGCTCGACTTGGTTTTGTAAAAATGCATTTACCCTCTAGTAAAAAGTTGTGTAAAATCCTGCCGCTAAAGGAAAACTTGTATTACCTAAAATACCTCTATAATAAATCGTATAGGCTCTACCTTTAGATAATGCGTATGTTGTTGTAGGAATAATAGCAACGCCTGTTGCAGCATTGTCAACACGAAATACATTAGACGGGGCAATGCCACTACCTGGATTCGGGATTTCAGTAAAAGGAGAGGCTGTTCCGTAAGCTACATTAGAAGCTAATTTAACACCTGTAGAAATTCTTACAACATCTAAATTTGGGCTCCCGTTATAAAGGTTTACAATACGAACAAAGACCTTCGAAGTATCTAAAGCAGGTTTAACATCTTCTAAAACAAATACAGATGGAATATTTTTCGTAGTGGTACTATAAACACCTGTAGTAAAAATGGTATAATATTTACCAGCACTAGCATTTATCGTTTGTTTAAGCACTTCCAGATTTGCATCTGCAGTTGCTGTTGGTATAATATTAGCACTTAAAACTTTTGAGCCAGGTGTAGTTACCGCATAGCCTAAATCTGGAAACAATCCATTGTAAGCATAACCTGTACTTGGTAAACCTGTTGTAGATTGGTTAGCCGAAAACTTGGCCCCATCCATAAAAAAGTTAAGTACTGGGCTACTCGGTGTTAAATTTAAAATTTTAATATAAGAATATTTTGGGTCGCCTACGGCAACCTTTTCATAATCTGTAGTTTCTACTAAGGTTCCTTTTTCACAGGCTGCAAAAAAACTTGCAAAAGCCAGAAGGATATATGTTAATTTTTTCATTTTCTTTAATTTAATTAAGATTAAGGCTCAGTAAACCACATTTTTTTGGTATGATAATCATCTTTATCAGCACCTATTGCACGTATAGCCGCAACATTCCATATATACTCAGAGTTAAATCTTGGGCGATGACGCTGTGCTGGTTTTCCTGCATTATCTGCAGAAAATGTTGCTGGAAAAACAAAAGATGGGAAATAAGGATTGTTACCTTTGGTATCGCCTACATTGTAATTGTATTTACGTAAATCACTCCATGTTTCTATAAAACCATAACCATACAATGCCAAATATTTTTGCAGCATGATATCACTTAAGGTTAAAGTAGCTGCAGTTTGTCTAACCGAAGCACTGGTCATGTAAGCAGTTTTTGCGGCTGGTGTAATCACCGTACCCAATGCACTTACAAAATCAATACTTGCAGAAATACCATTTTGATAAGCTGTTAAAGCTAAACCTGGATTACCATCCCTAAATGCTGCTTCAGCTTTAATGAATTGTAACTCAGCGTAAGTCATAATAGGGAAACCAGAATTATCTTTAAACAAGTATTTTCCTTGACCTATACCAGGATTTGCACCATCTAAGACTCCCCATAAGTTAGGAATTTTATTTAAACCTGCTGTTGTACCAGGATCTCCAGAATTTGGAAGAGTTCCTCTAAATACACCATCTGGAGACGCGGTTAGCATGTTTGCTCTACGTGGATCGATAACTGTACCAGCTGTACCAGTAAAATAAGTGCCATCTAATAAGCCTGCCATAATTCGGGTTTGGCGATACAATTGCATATTTTGTCTTTGCGGACCAAAGAAGTTGGCATTCGCTGCAGTTGAACCAGCATTAGGCACAATAAAATTATCAGCATTGCTTGCTAAAGACTTGTCTACATACTCAATAACCTTATCAGGATCGTAACTCGCTTTATTAATTAAGTTATTGGCGTTTCTAGCTAATAAACCATAATTAAACTTAATCCATTTAGAGGCATCTCCATTGTAAGCCAAATCAAAACCTACCATTTTAGCTGGCGTTCCGACACCATCTGTACGGCTAAAGTTTGCAATAGATTCATTTGCTAATCTTACTACTTCAGCATACACATCTGATTGCGGATCATAATCGAAAACAAAACGATTTGGCTCGTAGGCTTGTTTTAAAATAATTTCACCATGATAATCTGTAGTAATTTGCCAGCCCCAAGCTTTTAAAGCCTGTGCCATACCAACATAATTATACTCTTGTCTTTCTTGGCTATCACTAATGATTAAGTTTAGATTAGCCCCTAAACCGTAATAATTGGTTCTCCAAATTTCACCTAATGCATCGCTGTTTCTAAGCCAGCCATGGTTTTCACCAACGTTTACTGCACCGCCAAAATACTGTATTGTACCTCCAATATATCTGGCATCAAATTGTATGCCTCGTTCCATTTGTGCAAACAAAGGCGGAGTTAATGTTTTGCTCTCTGGGTCTTGTGGCGTAGCCGGATCCGAATTTATATCGAAATACTTTTTACATCCAGAAAATGTAATTGCTAATGCAAATAATACTATATATATCTTTTTCATCATCTTTAAATTAAAATGCAACATTTATACCAAATGCATAAGTTCTTGGCAAACCAAATGATCCAAAATCAATACCAGAACCACCTGTACCACCAGAAGCAGCACTTAAACCATTCACTGATGGATCTACACCTTTATAGTTAGTTAATAACAATAAATCTGTACCAGTTGCAAAAATACTTGCCGATTTAAACACTTTGCTATTGGCAAAAACCGTTTTAGGTAAATTATACCTTACCGTAACATCTTTTAACCTTACCCAATTGATGTCTTTTTCAATAAAATCTCTTGGATTAAGGAATGTTGAATAATAAGAAGTTGTAATATAAGGAATTACCACAATGTTGTTAGGTGTTGGGTTAGCACTATTCTCTAAACCATCTCTCATTACACCTGTAATAATTCTTGGCTCTTCTCTATCTAAGGTTAGCGTAGACATACCACGAGCATATAAGTATGCTTCTGTTGCATTGTAAATATCACCACCTTTACGAATATCTAATAAGAAACTTAAACTAAAGTTTTTGTAATTGAAACTATTGTTAATACCTAAACCAAAATCTGGAGCAGCATCTCCAAGTGGATTAAAGTTGGTATCGACAACTGGCATACCATTAACTGGGTTAATTAATAGATCACCCTTATTGTTTCTTAAATAATCATTTCCGCCAAGCGCAGACACAGAACTACCCACGAAATACTGCTTTCTAACATTACCTGCTAACCAACTATCAGATAAATAAAAAGTTTCCTGTCCACCTGGTAATGAAATTAATTCTCCACGTGCTCTAGTTAAATTTGCTGTAATCGTCCAAGAAAAATCTTTCTTTAATATTGGTGTACCTTTAACTGTTAGCTCAAAGCCTCTGTTTTTAATTAAACCACTATTAATGTAAGCCAAAATTGCGCCTGTTGCATAACTTAAACGAGGCGCTGTAATTTGGCCATCACTTTCAATAAAGTAATATGAAAAATTGGCTGATAACCTGTTTTTCAAGAAGGCTAAATCCATACCAAATTCTGATGTTGTAGTAAATTCTGCTGCCAAATCTGGGTTACCTAAAGTAACATCAGTTGCAAAACCACCACCAGTGGTTGTTTGTGCAATTAACCTTGTTTTTTTAACATAAGCTTGGCGGGCATCTTTACCTCCTTGACCCCAAGACGCTCTAAACTTACCTTCAGATAACCAATTCATTTTTTTGAATACAGGTAATTCTGAAAACACAAAACTTAGGGATGTTGCAGGATAAAAGAAGCCAACATTACCCGGACTTAATGTTGAAGAATAATCTTGACGACCAATGAAAGATAAATACAACATGTCATCATATCCTAACAATGCCTGAGCAAATACGCCCATTTTTCTTTTGTAAATATCAGTATATTGAACTCTTTGAGTAGTAGGATCAGTATTATTTAAACTGAAAAATCCAGATTGATAAAATCTACTTCCGAACTGTGCAGTTGTTTGATCTCTATCATCATTAATGTCATAACCTAGATTTACATTTGCAGAAAATTTACCGTAAGTTTTTTTGGCACTTGCAACAAAACTACCATTGTACAAAACCTTACTATTTGAGAAAGTATTCATACCTCCACCGGTATATGAACCAGCAATGTTTGCTCCGTAAGCTTCAGGATGATAGCCGCTTAAACCTTGTAAGGTATACACATCTAAACCAGCACGCATGATAAAACTTAACCAATTGGTTGGTTTGTAATCTAAACCGTAATTACCAGTAACACGAGATACTTGGTCATTATTGGGATTGTTCTCCATTGCCCAAAGTGGATTATCCAATTCTGCACCCAATAAACCAGTAATAGTTCTTCTGTTTCCTGTGGCTGTATACCTATTTCTAATGTCATCTACAACTGGCCACGTTAAAACACTTAACATGGGGCTACTTGCACCCTTAAATGTTTTATTAGTTTTGGTTGAGTTAAAATTAAATGATGCTTGCATTGAGAGTTTTGGGCTTATCCTCGATACACCAGATAATCTAGCTTCAATTTTGTTATAATCTGTACCATCTATTACACCTGTTTGATCTGTATAACCGACACTTGCTCTAACAGAAAGCGCTTCTGTACCACCAGAAACAGCAGCGTTATGTCTTTGTGTAAAACCTGTTTGATAAAAAGACCCTAGATTATCATAACGTTGCAGTCTCTCCGGATATCTAGCACCAAAAAATGTTCTTGTACGAATTTCTTCATCAAAAATACCTCCAGCACCACCGCCGTAAACAGTTTGTACATCTGGAAAACGATAAGCTTTATCAAATCTAAAAACGTTATTATAAGTAACCGATGCAGTACCTGCCTTAGCTTTTTTAGTAGTAATTACTACAGCACCAGAAGCGCCTTGAGTACCATACAAAGCTGATGCCTCAGGGCCTTTTAAGATGGTAATGGTTTCAATCTCATCCGGATTAATATCCATACCTCTGTTACCATAATCGTTTTGGCGATTAAAAGTTCCTTGCCCAACCAAGTTATACTCACTAAAAGTATTATTTGCCACTGGCAAACCATCAATTACAAATAGCGGCTGATTATCTCCATCTAAAGAAACCGCTCCACGAATGATAATTGAAGAAGATGCTCCAGGTGTACCGTTTGTAGGCGTGATAGTTACACCTGCAACACGACCCTGTAAACCATTAATGAAATTTTCCCTTTGAGTTGAAGCTACTTCCGCACCGCTAATTGATTGCGCATCGTAACCTAATGACCTTTTGGTTCGTTCAATACCTTGAGCCGTAACAACAACTTCATTTAAAGCCTTTGAATCTGGATTTAGGATGATATTTATTGTACCCCCAGATGCAGTAACCGTTTGCTCTCTTGTAGACAAACCTAAGTAAATGAATTGAAGCACATCACCAGGATTTGCTTTGATTGTATAAATACCCGCGGTACTTGTTTGCACTGCAGTATTTGTACCTTTAATTTTTACAGAAGCACCTGGAATGGGCAATCCATCTTCTGAGGAAGTAATTTTACCAGTTACCGTAACTTGTTGAGCCATAACTTGCATAGCCAACAGAAACGTGCCCAAAAACAGCATGAGTAGTTTTTTTTTCATAAACGTGAATTTGGTTAATAATTTAAGTTTTGTTTTGTTAGTATTATAGTTGCTATTAAACACGCACTAATACGCAAAATAACATTTGTTAAGTAAATATCATAAATGTTTTTCACTAAAAAAAGAAATTAACAAACTATTTATATAAACATTCGCCAATATTAGTTGCAAAAAGCCGCATAAACCCGCATTATATTTTAAATTTCATTATATTAGCATTCCATTTAGCTATATCTTATGCTCAAAAAAGAAAGACACGACATCGTAATGCGACAAATCAATTTACACAACAGGGTGTTAACTTCAGATTTGGTTCAACTTTTAGATGTTTCGGAAGACACCATACGCCGAGACCTACAAGAATTGTCTGATCAGAACCTTTTATACAAAGTTCATGGTGGTGCATTATCAAAATCTTATCATTCTACTTTTGATGATAGTACCGTTTATGCAAAAGAAGCAAAAATTATTATCGCCAAAAAAACTATACCACTAATTAAAGATGGTATGGTAATTTTAACAGGTGGTGGTACTACGATTATTGAATTAGTAAAACAGCTTCCAGAAAATCTTCAAGCTACTTTTTTTACAATTAGTCCGCTGGTAGCAGTAGAGCTCGCAAAATATCCAAAAGTAGAGGTAATTTTAATTGGTGGTTTATTCTCTAAAAACTCTCAAATTACCTACGGCGGCCATGTAATTAATCAACTTGCTGAAATTAATGCAGACTTATGTTTATTAGGCACAAGTGCTTTGCACCCTAAAGATGGTTTAACAGATACCGATTGGGAAATTAACCAATTAAAAAAGAGGATGTTGAGTTCTTCTCGAAAATCAGCAGTTTTATGTATTTCAGAAAAGCTGAATATCTCCTTAAGGCTTAAAGTTACAGCTTTAGAGAACATCAGCTATTTAATAACAGAACTAAGCCCAGCTGATGTCAAACTTGAAGAATATCATGTAAACGGATTGAAACTGTTGTAACCGTAATAAGTTACTATTCAACAACGCTCAGACTTATAAAATTGAGTAGAATATCCCATTAAGTTTAGCCGAGAAGCTAGACCTAGCATTGAAATTTGTTTTTTTTTGAGCAAAAGTTTCATGCAATAAAACATAAAATATCTTTAAAACAAAAGGGAGAACTTTCGCTCTCCCTTTGATACTAAAACGCCGGATTTGCTGGCGTGTTTGGATTATTGTCTCGCTCTTGAAATGGATAAGGCATAAATCTACGTTTCATTTCAGCATTTGGTCTACCAAATCTACGCATATCTTCTAATTTTAAACCCGAAGCATACAGTTCAATACTTCTGTGTTTGTAAATTAAATTTAAAATTTCAGCTTGCGTAAAAGGACCAACTAAAGCTGGCAAGGCTGCTGCAACCCCAAAAACATCTGTAGTTTTGGTTACGACTCTGTTCAACTCTATTAATGCATTGGTTAAATCTGGAGTAGTTTGACGAGCATAAGCTTCGGCTTTAATTAATGTGATTTCTCCCGGCAAGAAAATAGGTATTGCTGTTGTAGTTGTTGCAGCAAAACCACCCATGCGTATTGTTGGCGTTGGAGTACCTGCCATAAATGTGTAAAACGAAAGGCGTCTGTCTAAAGCATCTGGAGCAAATGCTCCTGCTAAACCTAGATTGGCATCAATTGGTTGAAAAACATTGTTTGATGCAATGATGGAGTTTAAAATGTTGATGTTTGCACTATCAAACGTAAAGGAAGAACCAGTAGTTAAAGTAACTGCATTAGCTTCTGTTAATGCTAGTGCATACTGTCCACTAAATAACGCATACCTTGCTTTTAATGCTCGTAAAGTATTTATAATATTAACATTTGGTACTGTAACATTAAATTGTGTTGAAATCGGATTGGCTGCAATTTTAGCCAATGCATCATCGATTGCAGTAATTGCCGCCTTGTAACCATCGGCTCTGCTTACAAATGGAACATTTGTGCCAATTGTTACAGGAACTTGTTCCCAGAATGTAGAGATTGTACCCAATGACAAAGCTTTAAAAATGGTTACGTAGCCAATTAATCCTGATGCATAGTTTTTATCTCCCAAAGCATTCGCTCCAGCTATTACTTTATTGCTTTCATCAATCACTTTTAATGAAGATGCCCACATGTTAAACAAAATGGTGTTTGTTCCGTCTACGGCAGTACCGCCTGTGCTTAGTTGTAATTCGGGTATGTTACCAGAATTTAGTAACTTAAGTTCGTTACCTGCAAATCCCGCAGCTGCAATAGAATTGAACAGTACACTAGTTCTGTTTAAGGTATAAGTACGTTGTACACCTACAGCTACTGCAGATAGCGCTTGACTAGAACCTAATGCCGTTTCTAAACTTGCTCTACTTGGATCTTCGAACTCACTTTTACAAGATGAGATACTACTTGCAAGCGTTAAAATGCCACAAGCTATATATATTGATTTTATTTTAAAATTTTTCATCACTTTTCTATTAAACTGTTAAAATTTAACCTGTAAGCCTAAACTAAATGTTCTTGGAATTGGCACCGAACCAAAATCGATGTTTCTAAGTATGGTAGATTGACCAGCCGAGTTCAATTCTGGATCATATCCTTTATATTTATCCCAAGAGATTAAATTTCTACCACTTAAAACCAAAGTTAAATCACTAATAGATTTTACTTTACCAACATTATAGCTTAACGAAACCTCTCTTAATTTCACGAAAGATCCATTGTCTATTCTCCATTCTTCAATGGCATACACACCAGCTACGTAACCTCTAGGCAATAGACCTAATTGTTCTTGTTCTGCCACCTTGCCACCACCTACACCTTGCCTGGTTCTCCAATCTGCATTCCAAACATCACCACCTTGTACTGCATCAAGCTGAACGCGTAAGCCGAATTTTTTGTAGCTAAAATCATTAACCAATGACCAGTTGTAATCTGGATTTGGATCGCCTAATACTTTCCTTAATGGATTTCCCGCTCCATCTCTAGCTTGCTGCGGAATGCCTGCTGCATTGGTTACCAAACTACCATCAGCATTTCTAGCGAAGTAAGTGCCGTAAAATACACCCAATGGCTCACCATCAATAATTGCTACTGGAGCACCAGGATTAGTACTCAGTAATCTTAATGCACCAATATCAAATGCCTCATTTCTATTTCTATTGAAAATAGCCGTTGCATTCCAAGTAAAATTGTCTGTTTTAACTGGTGTACCACCCAATACCAACTCAAAACCAGTATTTTTTAATGAACCGATGTTATTTAAGAAACTTGTATATCCTTGAGATGGTGCGATTACTTGCGCTAACAGCAAATCTTTTACTTTTTTATCATAATAGTTAGCACTTAAAGTTAATCTGTTCTTAAAAAAGCCTAAATCGATACCAACCTCTAGCTCGTCTTGGCGCTCTGGTTTTACGTTCTCGTTAGCCAATTGGAAACTACTAAACAAAGAGGTATAACCTAAAAATGCTTGTCCGTTGTAAGCATTGATACGATCATAAGCACCAATACCTGTTAAGTTACCCGATTGCCCATAAGCTGCTCTTAATTTAAATGTATCCCACCAGTCTGATAAGTTTGTTTTTTTCCAGTATTCTGCAGAAGACAATACATAACTCATGCTTGCTTTCACATAAACTTGGTTTCTATTATCCTCTCCAAATACAGAAGACTGATCCATACGTAAAGCACCGGTAACAAATAAATGGTCTTTGTATTTAAAATTTTGTTGAACATATGCTCCACTTATAGAAAGTTCAGTTCTACCATCAACGCTTGGTAACTGTGTTGATGCACCATTAACGGTTCTAATTTGTGGCGCAAGGCCTCTACCTTGTAATAAGGCATATTGACTTTTCTCATACTGATAAGAATAGCCAACCTGCGTAACAGAAGTTAATAGATCAGTAATTTTTGCTTGGTAAGTTGCATTAATCTCATTGTTAAATAAGAAAGCTTTATTGTTTGCTGTACTAGAATAACCATTTTGAGAAGCAGTTAAGTTTGTACCACCTCCAAAAAAATCTGGATTTACGTTATAAGTATAAGGTGGGATGTAAGTTGTTCCGTTTTGAGCAGAATTATCAGCACCTAGCGTAAAATCGATTGTTAAATTTTTAACAGGATTTAATTTTAAAGTAGCATTTGCAATGATACGATCTACTTCTTGCCTTTGTTTAATATCTTCTATTACAGAAACTGGATTTACCCTACCTCTCTCACCAACTGCTAAAAGATTACCACTTGCATCTCTTCTAAAAATATCATGAAAATTACCAATAATTGTAACCGAATTCATTGGAGAGAAGAAAGAGTTGCCATCTGGCTTCTCGTTAGCAGCACTTTTAATGTAGTTTAAGCCTGCTGATAAGCTTGCCCAATCATTTATTTTTTGATCAAGATTGGTTCTAAAGTTATACTTTCTAAAATCGGTATTTTTAATAATTCCTTGATTGCTAAAATAACCGAAAGAAGAATACACTTTCGTATTTTCACTACCTCCAGAAATTGATAAATTATTGTCTGTTCCGTAACCAGTTCTAAAAATGTAATCCTGATAATCATATCTTGTAACGGGCGATGTAGTGGTTAGTGCTGGTGTTAAAACATCCTGCGTTACTGCATCTACACTCCCTCCAAATTTTACAGGAGATTGATTAACTTCAATTTTTTTACGTAACTGGCTAATCACAAAGTTTGAATTAAAGCTCACTTGCGTTTTACCAGCAACACCTTTTTTAGTGAAAATTTGAATCACACCCGCATTTGCCCTCGAGCCATAAATTGCGGCTGCTGATGCTCCATTAAGTACTTCAACTCTTTCAATATCTGCAGGATTGATATCGACCATTCTGTTCTGGCCTATACTTCCTACAAAGTTACCTCCATCATAATTACCAGTTGTGTTGGTTACCCTTGTTGTGGTGTTATTTACAATTACCCCATCAATAATGTATAATGGTTCAGTAGATGAGTTGGCAGAACTAATACCACGTAACTTAACAGACATACCTCCAGCTGGGTCGCCAGAGTTTTGGCTAATTTGTGCACCAGCCACTTTTCCTTGCAAAGAAGACAATACATTACCACTAGGTGCTTTATTTAAATCTTCTCCTTTAACAGATGTAACGTAATTTCCCAATTGTTTTCTTGTGGTTCCGGCCGAAGTACCTGTTACAATTACCTCATCTAAACCCATTGCATCTTGCGCTAAAGTAAAGTCGGTTGTTACATTTAAATTGCTACCTAAGCTAATTTGTTTGGTTATCGTTTTATAACCAATATAGGTTACTGACAGTTGGTAAGTACCTGGTGCTAAATTTGCAGCAATAGAATAAGAACCGTCAATATTTGCTCCAACAGCAAAATTAGTACCCTGAACTTTTACTCCCGCACCAGGTATAGGTGCTTTGGATCCATCTTCAATAACCTTACCACTAAGAACATAGCGATTGGTTTGTGCATTTGCTGATGAAAATACAAACAGCAAAAGAATTGGCGTAAAAAAATGCACTAACATTTTTGAGCACCGAAAAGTGTAAAATCTCTTCATACGTTAAAAAATTAAATTTGGTTAAATACACAGCATCATGCTGATAATTTTATTTACTAGTGCTTTCTTATCTAAAAACCCAATAAATATCTTCAAATCTAATATTTAATTTCTCAATTAATTACAAACAAATTAACATTTTATTGCGGAAAGCTAATTTTCCCCATGCAAACCGATGGCACTCCCTCTCTTTTACCAAAATCAATTGGATTGCCTGCTAACGTTTCATTTGCCAATAAAGCAAAAAGCACTGCTTCCTTTGCATCTGGATCTATTTCTAATGCCTGAGTTGTATTAAATGATGCATTTGGTAGTGCGCTTTTTAGAATGTCTACCAACAATGGATTATGCATCCCTCCACCGCTCATAAATATTTTAGGCATGGCCGATAATTTAACCGTTTTTTCAATCGCATCTATGATGCCCCTTGCAGAGAAGTGACATAGCGTAGCTAAAATATCTTCGTTTGATAAATTTAGCGTATTACTTCTTTCTTGAGCATTTTGTAAATATTTGAGATTAAACAACTCCGGACCTGTTGTTTTAGGAAAATCGATCACAAAAAAATCGTTATTAAGTAATTCTTTTAATAGCTCCTGACTTAACGTGCCAGACTTTGCCTTTAAACCGTCTTTATCATAATATTCTCCTGGATATTTACGCTGTATAAATTGATCTAATAAAGTGTTTCCTGGCCCAACATCGGTTGAAAAAACCTTTGCCGCATCTTTATCGCCAGGCAAATAGGTAAAATTAGCAATCCCTCCAATATTGAGCATAATTCTATCTTCATCAGCTTTGCTAAAAATTAAATAATCTCCATAAACGGCTAAAGGCGCACCTTCTCCGCCAGCGGCCAAATGTTTTTGTCTAAAATCTGAAAGGGTTATAATTCCAGTGTTTACAGCTATATGATCTCCATCACCTATTTGCAGTGTAGCATTTGGATAATCATCATGCCCATGCAATGATTTTGGCGCATGGAAAATTGTTTGCCCATGACTGGCGATTACATCAATTTCATCGACACTAATATTCCACCTATTTAATGCTTGCACAATGAGTTCGGCATGTTTAACACCTATTAATTCATTCAATAAACAAACCTTTTCTAAATCTGCATCCTTTCTAGAAAAGATGCTTTTAACATCAGCCCTAAAATCATCCTGATAAGGCATGGTAATGAAATTAAGCAGCTTTATTTCGGTTTCGGAGCCGCTATTTTTACATGCACATAACGCTATATCTAAGCCATCCATTGAGGTGCCAGACATTAAACCAATAATTTTACGCTCGGTTTTTTGTGCAATTTGATAAAGCTTGGCAATGTTTCTATTCATGATCAAAAATTTTAATAAATATATGGCACAGTTTAGTATTCTCAATATTTTTATGTTGCGTTTTTAAAAATACTCCTATATTTACTGCTCCGTTCACTAAATAACCAAAGATTAATGGCAAGATTAAATCTATTAGAAGAAACGAGGTTCGAAAAACTCCCAGTTACTGTTTTTAAAAATCCACAAGAAGCTTCTATTAATGTAGCAAATCGCATTGCGAAAATTATTAAAGAAAAACAAGCGCTAAACCAACATGCTGTTTTAGGCTTGGCAACAGGCGCAACCCCAATTAAAGTTTATGCAGAGTTAGTTAGACTGCACAAAGAAGAAGGTTTGAGCTTTAAAAACGTAATCACCTTTAACTTAGATGAATACTACCCTATGCAACCTACGGATGTGCAGAGCTATGTTTCATTTATGAATGAAAATCTGTTTGACCATATAGACATTGATAAAAACAATGTTCATATACCAGATGGCACTATAAAATTGGAAGACATACCAGCATTTTGTTTGGCTTATGAGCGCAAAATAACTGATGTTGGCGGATTAGATATGCAAATTTTGGGTATCGGTAGAACTGGTCACATTGGTTTTAACGAGCCAGGATCGGCGCCAAACTCTGGCACAAGGTTAGTAACTTTAGATGACTTAACCCGTAGAGATGCGGCCCGTGATTTTGGTGGTAAATCTTTTGTGCCTACTAAAGCAATTACCATGGGTGTTGGTACAATTTTTAAAGCTCGTGAAATTGTTTTAATGGCTTGGAATGGTAAAAAAGCGTCAATTATTAAAAAAACAGTTGAAGGCGAAATGTCTAGTGATGTGCCTGCAACTTACCTGCAACTTTCTGATCATGTAGAGTTTATTTTGGATGAAGATGCGGCGGCTTTATTAACCAGATTTGACACCCCATGGCTAGTTAAAGATTGTGTGTGGACGGATAAACTAATTAGAAAAGCTGTTATTTGGTTAGCAAATAAATTAAATAAGCCTATTTTAAAGTTAACTGAAGATGACTTTAATAACAATGGAATGGCTCAATTAGCGGTAGAAAAAGGCCCAGTTTACAACATCAACATTAATATATTTAATAAATTACAACATACCATTACAGGTTGGCCAGGCGGAAAACCAGATGCGGATGATACGCAAAGGCCAGAAAGAGCAACTCCTGATAAAAAACGTGTGGTAATTTTCTCTCCACACCCAGATGATGATGTAATATCGATGGGCGGAACGTTTATTCGTTTAGTTGATCAAGGTCATGATGTTCATGTAGCTTACCAAACTTCGGGTAATACTGCCGTTTGGGATGATGATGTGTTGCGTTTTGTTGAATTTAACATGGATTTTGCCGAAAGAATGGGCATGAAAAATCCTGATATGTCTGATACATACACAAAAATGCGTCAATTTATTGAGCAGAAAAAGCCCAACCAAATTGATACTCCAGAAATACAAACTGTAAAAGGTTTAATTAGAAAAGGAGAAGCAATTGCAGGAGCTCGTTATTGCGGTTTACAAGATGATCATATCCATTTTATGGCTTTACCGTTTTATGAAAGTGGTAAAGTACAAAAAAACCCTATCACAGAAGCCGATGTATTGTTAACGATGGAATTACTTCAAAAGATAAAACCACATCAAGTATTTGCTGCTGGCGATTTTGAAGATCCGCATGGTACACACATTGTATGTTTTAACATTATTATAGAGGCATTAAAACGTTTAGAAAAGACCGAAAGTTGGGTTAAAGATTGTTGGTTATGGATGTACAGAGGCGCTTGGTTAGAGTTTGAGACTCATGAAATTGAGATGGCTGTACCGCTTAGTCCGCAAGAGGTTGAAAGAAAGAAATTTGCAATTTTTAAACACCAATCTCAAAAAGACAGAGCAGTTTTTCCGGGCGATGATGCTAGAGAATTTTGGCAGAGAGCTGAAGACAGGAACAGAGAAACCGCAAAATCTTATGACGATTTAGGCTTAGCAGATTACGAAGCAATGGAAGCCTTTGTAAGATATAAATTTTAAGAATTAAGCTCCCAAATTTTGGGAGCTTTTCTTTTATCCTTAAAATTTGATAGATCTATACATGATATTTTTCTTTCTGAAAACAATATGATAACTTGCTTAACCATTTATGAAACCAATGACAACCAATAAACCAGAGCGCTTACTCTCATTAGATTTTTTTCGTGGCTTAACTGTAGCCGCGATGATTTTGGTTAATAATCCGGGAAGCTGGGGACATATTTATGCTCCGCTTGCTCATGCCGAATGGAATGGTTGTACCCCAACAGATCTTGTTTTTCCATTTTTTCTATTCATAGTTGGTGTTTCTATCGCCTATGCAATGGGAAGCAAAAAATTGGATCCAACTAGTCACAACAAAACAATTCTTAAAGCGTTAAAAAGAGCATTAACTTTATTTGGTTTAGGTTTACTTTTAGCCATTTTTCCGCGTAATTTTAGCACATTCGATTTAGTTGAATCATTAAGTAACTTAAGAATACCTGGCGTGTTGCAACGTATTGGAGTTGTATTCTTCATTTCTTCAATCATCTTTTTAAAAACATCCGATAAGAACATATTTCGCATCATTATCCTCATTCTAATTACCTATTGGGCATTAATGACATTTGTTCCAGTACCTGGTGTTGGTTACCCAAATTTAGAAAAGGAAACTAATTTAGGTGCATGGCTTGATAGAACGATATTAACCGAAGCCCATCTTTGGAAATCAGCTAAGACTTGGGATCCAGAGGGGATTTTAAGCACATTACCAGCAATTGCTACAGGATTATTTGGCGTTTTAGTTGGCGTTTATTTAAAGCGAAAAGATATAGAACCAGCTACAAAAATTGCTTGGCTTTTTTCGGTAGGAGTTTTGGCTTCTTTAGCAGGCTTACTCTGGGATTTACAATTTCCCATCAATAAATCATTGTGGACAAGCTCTTATGTACTTTATACTGGCGGATTGGCTACTATTATTTTAGCCCTCTCCTACTGGATAATTGACATCAACAAGTATAACCGATTTACTAAGCCATTTGTAGTTTATGGTGTTAATGCTATAACCGTTTTTTTTGTATCCGGCTTGATGCCGAGGTTAGTTAATATGATTAAAATTAAACAAGCAGATGGAAATGAAGTTGGTGCATTAACCTCTTTTTATCAAACATTTTTTGTGCCTTATTTTTCTCCTATAAACGCCTCATTAGCGTACGCAATAGCTTTTATTGCATTTTTTTATGTGATACTTTGGGTTATGTACAAGAAAAACATTATCATTAAGGTATAATTCGCTTTTATTTATTAAAAATCTATGAAAAAACACTCGTTATTATTTGCTGTACTGTTAGGGCTATTAATTGAGCCAACATTTGCACAACAAAAACCAGCCACTAAGGCACCTGTAAAAAAAACAGTTGCCACATCAGCTGCAAACAATTCAGTTCCTTTAGACCCTGCAGTAAAAGTTGGCAAATTGCCAAATGGTTTTACTTATTATATCCGTAAAAATGTAGAGCCAAAAAATAGGGTAACTATTTATCTTGCCAATAAAGCAGGCTCAATTTTAGAAAACGATAATCAGCGTGGTTTAGCACACTTGATGGAGCACATGGCTTTCAATGGCACAAAAAACTTTCCAAAAAACGAACTGGTAAATTATCTTCAAAAAACAGGAGTTAGATTTGGAGCAGATTTAAATGCCTACACTAGTTTCGATGAAACAGTTTATCAGCTTCCTATTCCAAGTGATGATCCAGAAATTGTAAAAAATGGTCTTCAAATTATGCGTGATTGGGCACAAGATGTAACCTTAGACCCTGTTGAAATTGACAAAGAAAGAGGCGTTGTTTTAGAAGAAAAACGTTTAGGCAAAGGTGCTCAACAACGCATGCAAGATAAATATCTTCCAATGCTTTTTAACAATTCTCGTTACTCTAACAGGTTGCCAATTGGAACAGAAGAAGTATTAAAAAATGCTACTCCGCAAACCATTAAAGATTTTTACAAAGATTGGTACAGACCGAATTTACAAGCATTAATTGTAGTGGGTGACATTGATGTAAATCAGATGGAGCAATTGATTAAGGCTAAATTTTCTGATTTAAAAAATCCGGCAAACCCGAAACCTAGAACAAAATATAACATTGAGCTAACAGGAAAAAATCAATTTGTAACTGTTACTGATAAAGAATTTCCGGTTACCGTTGCTCAAATTTTAATTAAACACAAAGAGCAACCTTTATTAACTAAAAGCGATTTAAAAAATTCTGTAATTCGCTCATTGTACAATCAAATGATGGGTGCTCGTTTTAGCGAATTGAGCAAACAGGCTAATCCGCCGTTTTTACAGGCAGGCAACAACATTTCTGGCTTTTTAGCTGGCCTTGATGCTGCTACTACAGTTATTGTTGCTAAACCAGGAGAATTTGAAAAAGGATTAAAAACCACCTTTACAGAAGTAGAAAGAGTAAAAAGATTTGGCTTTACTGCTACTGAATTAGAGAGAGCAAAAGCATCATTTTTAACATCGCAGGAATCTGCTTTTAAAGAAAAAAACAAAACTGCTTCTGATAATTTTGTACAAGAATATGTTCAATTATTTTTAAAAGGAACAGTTAGTCCAGGTATTGAATATGAGTATAACTTCTACAAAAATGCCTTACCTTCTATTACAGTAGCAGAAGTTAATGCATTGGCCAAACAATATATTACAGAAACTAATCGTGATGTAATTATTATGGCTCCTGACAAAGAAAAAGAAAAATTACCTTCAGAAGCTACTGTAAACCAATGGATAAATAGCGTAGTAATGGATAAAAGCATTACTGCTTATGTAGATCAAGTATCTGATCAGCCACTATTGGCGAAAAAACCAATGGCAGGTAAAATTACATCAGAAAGCAAAATAGCAGAAATTGGTGTAACCGAATTTAAATTATCAAACGGGGTAAAGGTAATTTTAAAACCAACTGACTTTAAAAATGACGAAATTTCATTTTATGGTTTCAGTCCGGGCGGTACTTCTTTGTACAGCGATGCTGATTTCCAATCGGCTTCAAATGCAGCGGCTATTATTGGCCGAAGCGGTGTAGGCGAATTTAATTCAATTCAATTACCAAAATATTTAAACGGTAAACGTGTTTTTGTTACGCCGATGATTAGCGAAAGAAGTGAAGGTATTTCTGCTTCTACAACTCCGAAAGACTTAGAAACAGCTTTACAATTAACCTATTTGTATTTCACTGCTCCGCGTAAGGATTCAGAAATTTTTAAAGGTACTATCTCGCAACAAAAGGGCAATTTAGCTAATAGAGAGACCGATCCGAATAGTGTTTTTAGCGATACTGTTTCTGCGGTACTAGGCAACTATAATGTAAGAAGAACTGGCCCATCAGTTGAGAAGTTAAATCAAATTAATTTAGATCGTGCTTTTGAAATTTACAAAGAGCGTTTTGCTGATGCAAGTGATTTTACCTTCACATTTGTGGGAAGTTTTGACAATGAAAAAATTAAACCACTTATTGAGCAATATCTAGGCGCATTACCAAATACAAATCGTAAAGAAAAAGCTGTTGACTTAGGCATTAGAGTACCAGCTGGAGCAATTACAAAAAAAGTATACAAAGGACAAGAGCCAAAAGCTACGGTGAGATTAATGTTTAGTGGCGATTACACTTACAACCAAACGAATAATAATCAGTTAGATGCTTTGGCAGAAGTTTTAAATATTAAACTGATAGAACGTTTACGTGAAGATGAAGGCGGTGTGTATGGCGTAAATGCAGGTGCATCTTACAGCAAATTCCCAGTTAACAGGTATTCATTTAACATTTCTTTCGGTTGTGCACCAGAAAATGTAGAGAAATTAATTGCTTCTACTTTAGATGAGATCAATAAAATTAAAACAAATGGAGCAACTGATGTTGATATACAGAAGTTTGTAGCTGAAGAAACTAGATCTACAGAAACGCAACTTAAAACAAATCAATTTTGGTTAGGCAACATTGTAGGTTCAGCTCAAAATGAAGAAGACCCTAAAGAAGTTTTAACATACGTTGAATCGTTAAAAAAGATAACTTCAGAAAGTTTAAAAGGTGCTGCAAGTACTTATTTAAATGAAAAAAACTTTATCAAATTTATTTTACTACCACAGAAATAAAATTCGACAAATCAAATTATAAAAAAAGACACTTAATGTGTCTTTTTTTATTTCTGTTAGTTTGTAGCGTTTTTTAATTTCACATCGTTTACGCTCAAAACCAATAAATTATGAAAAAAATTCTCCTCAATGCATTGTTGCTTTTAGCTACAATCTCAACGCTTACGCAGTGTAAGAAATCACCCAGTGCTAAATATGAAATGATCCAAATACCTAAGGTAATTTCTCTTGCTGAAATGAGATCATTACCTGTTGGCATTACAAAAGCGCAAACGGCTACAAAAGCAGGTAAAATCTATATTTATAATGATTATCTTTTTATCAACGAACCAAACAAGGGTATTCATATTTACAATAACAGTAACCCTAACAATCCAATAAATACAGGTTTTTTACAGATACCAGGAAATATTGATTTAGCTGTGCATAACAACATACTTTATGCAGATAGTTATATAGATTTATTGGCTTTTGATATTACTACAATAAACAACATTAAACTAGTTAAAAGAACACCAGAGGTTTTTAAGCAGTTTTTGATTCAATATGCTGCAGGCCCTAAAGTTTTAACCTACAAAGACACACTAGTTAATACAGCTGCCAACAACAACGCTAATAAAGAGGTAATGTTTGCAAGCACTGCAAATAGTTACGGTGGTAGTGGGCAAGGAGGTTCAATGGCTAGGTTTACCCTTTTAAATAATTATTTGTATACAGTTGGGATTTCTGATTTAAGTCTTTTTAATGTGCAAGCTGCTGCTAATCCAACTTTTGTTAAATCAATCAGATTAGATTGGGGTGTAGAAACTATTTTTCCTTACGAGCAGAAGCTTTTTATTGGCACTAATACTGGAATGCATATTTTTAACGCTGCTGATCCGGCAAACCCTGTTAAACTAAGTACTTACGCACATGTATTTGCATGTGATCCGGTTGTTGTGCAAGGCAAGTATGCTTACGTAACGCTAAGAGCAGGTACAGGCTGCAGACAAGCTACAAATCAATTAGAAGTATTAGATATTGAGGACCCTACAAAACCTAAACAAGTATCGGTTTTCCCAATGCAAAATCCGCATGGTTTAAGTGTAAGCGGCAACAATTTGTTTTTATGCGAAGGAGATTTTGGCCTAAAAAGTTTTAACATCACTGATAAAATTGCGATTGGAAAAAACCTATTGCAACACTTAAAAAACATTAAAAGCTTTGATGTTATTGCTGGGCCAAAATCATTAATTGTTACAGGCGAAGATGGCGTTTATCAATTTAACTATGATAATGCAGCAACGTTAAAACAGTTAAGTAAAATCAAAATACAAAACCCTTTAAATTCATCATTATAAAGGTAAAAAGTTTTAATTTGAGACTAGCTCGATATAGATTCAAGCTAGCCTCAAATTATTTTGCTTGTACACCTATTGGCCCACTTGCTTCGCTTTCATTCTTCAACCTATCTAAAGCAGTAACCAAATAATTATAGCGTTTACCTTTTTCAAAGTTGGTATCTAAATAAAATGGATAATCTACAAAGCTGATATGGATTATGTTTTTTGGATTTAGAATATCAACCTTCTCCCCTTCTTCAAATCGATAAATTAGGTAACCAGAGGCTGTTTCTCCATCTTCAGCAGGTAAGGGTTTTGTCCAATTGATATGAATTCCATCACTTTTTGCTTCGGCTTTTAGATTTTGAGGTTCGTTTGGCATCACATCATCTAACCAAGGCATTTGTGGCGGCAAAGCCGGATATTTATACAAATCTTTTCGCAAACTATCGGCTACTGATTTGGCATTAGTTGATAAAGATTTAGAACTAAAAAAAACACTTCCTTGCACCCTATTGTTGGCTCTAATGTATCTAATCTGCTTAGGTATTTCATCTCCTTTTAGCCAAGTTAAATCAACTTTTGTTGTTTTATTTACCAAATAAGCAGCTTGCCCAATGTATAAATGTCTACCAAAAGTGTTGTTGCTCCACCAATCTAAAAGCACGCCAAATGGCGCTGCAGATCTGTTAAAAGTAAAGTAAATTTGCGGATTGATATAATCTATCCAACCTTCCTTAATCCACTTTCTAGAGTCGGCATATAATTCACCGTAATTTGATAAGCCATTTGTTTTAGAGCCTAATGTATCTTCTCTAAAGTTTCTCCAAATTCCAAAAGGACTTACTCCAAATTTGATGTGTTTTTTATAATGGTGCACACTATCATTCACCATTTTTATCAAAACATCAACATTGTTTCTTCTCCAATCGGCAATATTTTTAAACTCACCGCCATATTTGTTAAAGGTTGCTTCATCTTTAATCGTTTGTCCGGCTATGCGATAAGGATAAAAATAATCATCAAAATGCACCCCGTCAATATCATATTCTTTAACTACATCTAAAATTACTTGTGTAATATATGCTCTAACCTCCGGCAAACCCGGATCAAAAAGTATTTGCCCACCGTAACGGTAAAACAACTCTGGTTTACTTTTGGTAATGTGGTTTTCGCTGGTGACTTGTTTTGCAGACATCGTAGCTCTATAAGGATTAAACCAAGCATGCAATTCCATTCCTCTTAAATGAGATTCTTTAATAGCAAAATCTAAAGGATCATAACCAGCAGCAGGCGCCAAGCCTTGTTTGCCCATTAACCAATGGCTCCAAGGCTCTCTAGATTTTGCATAAAGTGCATCTGCAGTTGGTCTAATTTGTAGTAGAATAGCATTCATTCCACTCTTTTTGTGTTGTTCTAAAATCCCAATTAGCTCTTGCTTTTGTTGGTCTACGCTAAGTCCCTGTCTCGATGGCCAATCTATATTTGTAACAGTAGCAACCCAAACGCCCCTAAACTCACGTTTTGGAGCAATTTTTGTGGAATTTTGTGCAAAAGCATTTAGAGAAATAATTAAGAAGAGTAAAATTGTAGAGATGTAGCCTTTATTCATTATAATTTGTAAAGTGTATATTCGTTATCTAGCTTATTGTATTGAAATTTAGGATTTTTTATATGCTAGATAAACGCATAAATTGAGAATTTGTGATACAAAAGTGCTATAAATTTAACACAATTCGTTTTTTTATATTATGTTAGCTGTTCTATAAGATTTAATTATTGAGCCTAAATTATGGCTAAAGAAAGATTTTATTAAATATGGAAGATCAAATCCCTGTAAATAAGGTTGATAGAAATAAAATTTATTTTCTGGTTGTAGTAATAGCTGCGCTTTTAGGAATTAACGCCTATTTGTATGTTAAAGATAAACAGCAAAGTAGTAGGTTTGTTACTGTTAGCACCGAAAAAGAACGTTTAAATTTAGAAGTAGAAAAAATTGAGGCTGAGCTTGATAAGGTAACTTTATTAAATGTTAATTTAAATGATAGATTAGCAAAAGAAGAAAAACTAGCTCGCGATAAAATTGCAGAACTTAAAATATCCCTACAAAAAGGCAAATTAACGCAAGGCGATTTAGAGGGAGCTCAAGATCAAATCAAAGAATTGAGAGTTTTTGTAAAAAATTACAACGATCAAATTTTGCGTTTAGAGAAAGAAAATTCCTACCTTAAATCTGAACGAGATAGCTTAAAATCATCAGTTGAAGCTTACAGCGATAAAGCAGATGACTTAGAAAAAGAAAACGAAAATCTTAATGCTAAAGTTAAAGTTGGCGCAGCACTAAAATCAGCGAATATTAATGTAGAAGCCTTTAGAATTAAAAGCAACGGAAAGAGCATTTTAGTAACTAAGGCTAGTACTGCAAATAAATTAACCATTAAGTTTAGCATCGTTCCAAATGCTTTAGCAGAAAAAAACTACCATAAAGTATATTTAAGAGTTTTTGATCCGGCAGGAAACCTTATTGCAAACGAAAACAACTTGTTTCAGATTGATGGACAACAAATGCAATATAGTAATGCAATAGAATTTTCATATAATGATGATGATACTGCCTATAAAATAGAATGGACTAACCCTAAAGAATTTATGAAAGGCGATTATGCTATTATCTTATATGCCGATGGCTACATCATGGGAAAAAGTAAAATTAACCTAAAGTAGGTATCTATTAACCTAATAAAGGAAAATTTAAATAGAAGGTTGTTCCTTGGTTCTCTACAGAATTAAATTCAATGGTGCCGCCTGCGTTTTCAATTGCTTGTTTTACAAAAGCTAAACCTAAACCAGTACCTGATGATTTAGTGGTAAAGTTTGGAACAAATATTTTGTCTTTTAAATGATCGCTAATTCCTTTTCCATTGTCTTCTACCTCAACGTAAACGCGTTTATCGTCATTAATTATTTTAATTCTAACTACACATTTAGTCTTTCCTTCACTGGCTTCAATTGCATTTTTTAAAAGATTATTGAACGTTCGCAGCAGCTGATCCTTATCGCCCATAACCATAGCATTTTTGTTTGTACGGTTTAAAATATTGAGCTCAACATTTTCAGAAGAATTAAAAACAGCTATAGCCTGCTCAACAATTGGCACTAATGCTAAAGCTTCTAATTTTGTATCAGGCATTTTAGCAAAATTAGAAAACTCTGATGCGATGGTTGCTAAACTATCAATCTGTTCGATAAACGACTTATTAAAACTTGCAAATTTCTTCTCAAAATTAGGGTCATTTTCTTTCCATGATTTTTCTAAAAGTTGCACACCTAATTTAAGTGGTGTTAATGGATTTTTAATTTCGTGGGCAACTTGCTTAGCCATTTCTCGCCATGCACTTTCTCTCTCAGAACGAGCTAATTTTACAGCACTTAACTCTAAAGCGGCAATCATTTTATTATATTCTTTAACCAAGAGACCTATCTCATCTTGCCTATGCCAAACTATAGGCTGGTTCTTTTGACCGAGCTTTGTTCGCTTAATATTTTCTTGTATAAACGTAAGTGGACTTGTAATTTGATTAGCCAAAAACACAGCTAATACACCAATTAAAACAAATACAAGCGCATAAATATTAATTAAAGTATTGATAAAAAGCCCTATTTTATCATTATAATCGGCTTCATTTTCATAATATGGCAAACCGATATAAGCTACAGTTTGGTTTTGTGCATTACGTATTGGTGCATACGCTGCAGCATAAGTAAAATCGCCAATTTTTTCTGCGGTATTTAAAAATTCTGAACGTTGGAGCTTACTTAAATTAATATATGCCATTGGGCCCATCATTTTACCCAAAATACCATAATCGTACATTTTAGGTAATGATGTTAACAAGAGCTTTCCATCAATACTATAAAGATTTAAATAGGCTGCATTTACATCAGCAAACTGATTAAATTCGTAACCAGCTTTATCATCAAACCTTAAACCAGAGTTTAATATCTGCTTTTGATAAGATAGCTGTACCTTTCTAATTTTTTCTCTGATCGATTCTTTTTGCTGTTTTTGGTATTCATTTTTAATGTATGAAAAGGTTGTCCACCCAACAATTAATAACGTTGCTACAACAGACAATACAACAGAAAGTTGAATACGTGTTTTATATAAAATTTTATTGGCATTAATCATTAAATACCTGTTGATGTTAAACCAACCAGCCTTACTATCTTCTAAGTTTTTGGCAACCCATAAAATAACGTAAATTGTAATTCCGAATAATATAAAAACCAAAAAGAAAAACGATAGTGTAGCTAAACGTACTACATAAGGCATTTTTTCTTTGCTAATTACAATTAATTTTGAGTTATCATATTTCCTGATGGCATGACTATAACTGATGTTATTTGCTTCCTCATTTTCAAAAACAACGTCATTTAAAACCCCTTTAAATTGGTTTTCATTTACCATTGGGTAAGTAAACTTACCCGATTGACTATAGAGTTTATTGTTTTTATAAAAGGCTAAAGAATATTCACTAAAATCTTCATCACTCTTTAACTTTCCATCTATTAACAATTCTGGAAAGCGAGAATTATAATCATAAGATTGAGAGGTAAGTTCAATAATTAATGTACCCATATAATTCTCAGCATTAAAAACCGGAATTATACCAAAGTAATTTTGATAGCCAAAAGTATCGTTTATGCGATAAAAATAAGCAGTTTCTGCAGTTTTTATAGCGCCAGATTTTACGAGATCTTTGTATTTATTAATAGATAAAGAATTAACATCGCTTCTTAAACTTTCATCATTGGCATTGTATTCATACATTTTATATTCAAACCTCGATAAATAACCATCTAAATATTTTTTAGTGATGTAATTATGAAAACTTACCGTTTGAAGTGAGTTAGGGTTTTTAAAGTATTCGGCTACTAATGAATCTTTTGCTATACTGAGCTCAAAACTATTGATCGCATTAATAACCTTCGGATCGTCAGAATTTTCAAGTTTTAAAGCAATTGCCCTTCTCGTATTACGCTCTTTAATATCAATAAATTTGGTATACTTAAGCGAAGTTAAAAAAGCAATACACAAGAAAAGAATAGCGAATACGCCAATGGAAAACTGTCTTTTTTGAATGTAATTATTATAGCCTAAAACAAATATTAACAAGGCATATACTAAAAAGAAAACCGTAAAGTCATCCACCAGTTTATATACAAAACAAGCAGAAAGCAATGTTAAAAAGATAATTAATCGTTCCTTATTAGTTACATTTAATTGTTTACTTAGCTCTAAAAAAACATTGATGATTAGATAAAAAGCAAACCACGATAAGCACAATATTAATATACTAATCCAACTAATGTAACCAAGGTTAATGATATTGGTAATATCAAAATTGATTTTTGAATTATTGATAAGCCCGAAAAAGACTTCATCAATAATTAGCGCAATTAATGCCAAAAACAATAATACCACAATATGAAAGCTAAAAGCAAAAATTTTACTTTGCTGAAACCAATTTGAAAATGTGTATTCGAAACGATGGATATAGATAAAAAGTGAAATCCAAGTTATAGAAATAACATGTAAGAGTAAATCGCCTAGCGAAGGCAAAAATTCACTTTGTGCATAAATTGAAGGACTAAAAATATCTAACGTAAATTGGTGATTAAACCAAAAAAACTGTAAATCGGTTAATCTAAATGCGAAAAAGAATATCATTAGCACTACTGTACCTGCAACTAAAAAACCTTTTCGTGCCAAATAATTGGCGTAAGAATTTACGAATAGGCATATACAAAACAGCCCAATTACCCAAAGCCATACTTGTACTGTTGCATAAATGTTTTTAGAGAACTCATCGCTTAATTTAACTGCAAAAAGGTAATCTTTACTTAAATTAAATATTTCTTTTGTGTTTTTATCGGTAAATGCGGCTAAGTCTAAACTATTATTTGCAAAAAGCTCTGGAACAATACTATTTTTTAGGTATTGATTTTCGATACTAAATTGGGTTTTAACTGTAATTAAGAAGATAAAAATGTATTGATTATCTGTTTTTTTTATTACCTCATAAAATCCATTTGCTAATGGCTGAAAAGAAGACCCTTCCTTTAGCCTATTTACATTTTGAGGAAAACTTTTAATTGAGCTCCAAAACTGAAGTTCATCATTTTTATAAATCAATAAATTGATCCCGTTGTTACGGTAAGTATCTATAAAATTTAAGGCTAAAACACCGTTTGTATGGTAAGTTTTTAATTCATTTAACCGATCATTATTAGTTAAAAAGCCTTGAACGATGTTTTCTTTAACCGCTAAATTTTTCTGTAAACTTTGAGCTTCATGCAATAGGAGGTCGTTTTGGGTAATCGAATTGTTTAAAGACAATGCGGTAGCAATACAGCAAATGCCTAAAACCAATAACAAAAACCTTATTTTTCCTCCTACACTCAACTGAAAAAATTTTAATTTATAACGTTTACCGCTGCACTACTAGTTTGTACTTCTCTACTTACTTTTTTAACTAAACCTTGTAAAACATTGCCTGGTCCAACCTCAACAAAATCATTTCCTCCATCGGCAATCATGTTTGTAGCAGTTTGGGTCCATCTTACAGCGCCAGTTAATTGAGCTATTAAATTTTGCTTTATAACAGTAGTATCTGTAGTTGGCTGTGCATTTACATTTTGGTAAATTGGGCAAATTGGCGATGCAATATTTGTGGCCTCAATTGCTGCTTGTAGCTCTACTTTTGCTGGCTCCATTAACGGCGAATGGAAAGCGCCACCAACATTTAATTTAAGCGCTCTTTTTGCTCCTGCTGCGGTAAGTTTTTCACAAGCTTCATCAATACCCTCAATACTACCTGAAATTACCAACTGACCAGGGCAGTTATAATTTGCCGGAACAACTACTGCATCAATACCCGCACAAATTTCTTCTACTACCTCATCTGCTAAACCTAAAATTGCCGCCATGGTAGATGGTTGCAATTCACACGCTTTTTGCATCGCGTTAGCACGTGCTATTACTAATCTCAAACCGTCTTCAAATGATAAGGCATTTGCAGCAACTAAAGCAGAAAATTCGCCTAATGAATGTCCTGCAACCATATCTGGCTTAAAGTCATCGCCTAAAACTTTTGCTAAAATAACCGAATGCAAAAATATAGCTGGTTGAGTTACGTTTGTTTGCTTTAATTCTTCATCAGTACCACTAAACATGATATCGCTAATGCGGAAACCAATAATTTCATTCGCTTTTTCAAATAATTCTTTAGCCAATGGGTTTTCATAAAGATCTTTACCCATTCCTACAAATTGAGCTCCTTGGCCCGGAAAAATATATGCTTTCATACCCCTTAATCTCCGCCGCGGCGGGGAAATTTATATCTGTTAAAAATTTGTTCAATTATCCAAAGCCCCATTAGGGGTTTGGGTTTTTAGTGCAGATTTGCTGTGATTAACCTCAAAAACTCTGCTCTTGTTTTATCGTTACTTAAAAATCCGCCAGTAAAAGCAGAAGTGGTAGTAACCGAATTTTGTTTCTGCACACCACGCATAGCCATGCACAAATGCTTACATTCCATTACAACTGCTACACCTGTAGGTTGCAAGGTATTTTGTATGCAATCTCTAATTTCGTTTGTTAAGCGCTCTTGTACTTGTAGCCTGCGAGCAAAGGCATCAACTACCCTTGGTATTTTGCTCAAGCCTACAATTTGTCCTTTCGGGATGTAGGCAATATGAACCTTACCAAAAAATGGCAACATGTGGTGTTCGCACATCGAAAATACTTCGATATCTTTTACCACAACCATTTGGCTATAATCTTCTTCGAACATTGCAGAGCGAAGAATTTGAGCAGGATCTACATCATAACCATGTGTAAGATATTGCAATGCTTTGGCAACTCTTTCAGGAGTTTTCAACAACCCTTCACGCTCAGGATTTTCACCTAATTGTGTTAAAATATCTTTATAATGAGCAGCTACAGCAGTAACCTTTGATTCATCATAACTTTCAATTTTTTGGTAACCCAAAGCTTCCTCGTCGTGATTGTGTTTATCGTTTTCCATTAATTATACACGCTAAATACTGTTTTTTGTTAGCCTAAATATTCTACAAAATTATTTTCTGTTTCATAAAGTTTAATGCTATGCAAAGTTGCACCGCCTTCTTGTATCAATGGCATTAAAATATTCCAAATTGCAATGGCTAAATTCTCTGTAGATGCCAACTGATCTTTCATAAAATCAACATCTAAATTGAGGTTTCTATGGTCAATTTTATCAACTACATTTTCGTTTATTATTTTTTTAAGCCATTTTAAATCAACCAAAAATCCAGTTTCTGGATTAATTTCGCCTTTTACAGTTACATAAAGTTGATAGTTATGCCCATGCCAATTCGGATTAGCGCATTTACCGTAAACTGCTAAGTTTTGCTCATCGCTCCAATCCTTTCTGGCCAATTTATGAGCAGCATTAAAACTTTCTTTTCTCGTTATATAAATCATTGTTCAACAAATAAAAAACAAATATACAGATTAAGCATCAAGCAAAAAGCCTAATACAAAAAGGCAATCACATTTTATCGATCATTATTTTTAAATTAGCTGCATGAAAGTACTCATAGTGGCTGCAACGGCTAAAGAAGTAACTCTTTTTGATGAGCATTTTAACCTCAGTGCAAATGATTTTGTGCAGCACCAAAAATTTGACCTTTTAATTACCGGAGTAGGCATGACAGCCACTGCTTTTGCACTTGGCATACACTTAAAAAGTAATTATGATTTGGTTTTAAATGTTGGTATTGCTGGTTCTTTTAACCAAAACATCCCATTGGGAAGCTTAGTAAATGTAGTAAGTGATACTTTTGCAGAACTTGGCGCCGAAGATAACCATGCCTTTATAACCATTGATGACTTGGGATTTGGCAAAAGTATGTACCATGCAAGTTTTGATTACAATGAATTGCCAAAAGTTAGCTCCATTACTGTAAACAAAGTACATGGTAACCAACTAAGCATTTCAGAGCTGCAAAATAGATTAACCATACAAACAGAAAGTATGGAAGGTGCGGCTGTATTTTATGCCTGCGAGCAATTAAATATGCCTTGTTTACAAGTTAGGGCAATATCTAATTATGTAGAGCCGCGTAACAGAGAAACTTGGCAAATAGGTTTGGCAATAAAAAACTTAAATAATTGGTTAATTGATTTCGTTGAAACAATGGTTTAAAAATGACTAACCGAAAAACTTTTAACTTTATTTTTACCGCATGAAACTAACTCTTGGATTTTCGCCCTGCCCAAATGATACGTTTATATTCGATGCTTTAATTCATGGTAAAATTGATACCGAAGGCCTAACTTTTGATGTTTCTTTTGATGATGTAGAAACATTAAACCAAAAAGCGATGCGTGGAGATTTAGATATTACCAAATTGAGTTTCCATGCTTTTGCACATGTGGTAAATGAATATGCTTTATTAGATGCTGGAAGTGCTTTGGGCTTTGGTGTAGGTCCATTGTTAATTTGCAAGAAAGAGCATATAGATCGCATCAACTCAAATCTCAAATCTCAAATCTCAAATCTCAAAATTGCCATCCCAGGCAAATACACTACTGCAAATTTTTTATTGGGTGTAGCTTATCCGCAACTGCGGGATAAAAAAGAAATGGTATTTTCTGAAATTGAAGATGCACTTTTAAACGATGAAATTGATTTAGGCTTAATTATACACGAGAACAGATTTACTTATCAGGATAAAGGCTTACACAAAATAATGGATTTGGGTAGCTATTGGGAAAAATTAACCAACTGTGCCATCCCTTTGGGCGGGATAGTAATTAATAGAAACTTACCAATTGATGTACAGCAAAAAGTAAATAGTTTGCTAAAAAAATCAGTTGAATATGCTTTTGCAAATCCTAAATCTAGTATCGAATTTATTAAACAACATGCCCAAGAAATGGATGAGGCCGTGATGTACAAACACATAGAATTATATGTAAATCAGTACTCGATTAATTTGGGCCAAGAGGGTAAAAAAGCAATTGATACTTTATTTGATTTGGCAATGAAGAATAAAGTAATCCCTCAAATTACTAAAAATTTATATATCGATTAATTTATTGAGAGCAAGGTCCTTCGGGAATTTCTTTACTAATTTTAATCAACTTTGTTACTACCATTGTAGAATCGTAATCGGCGTTAATAGAGGTATCAGATTTTACGAAATGACATTCTGCTTCTATGTAAACCGGGGTATAAGGCTTTTCGAAACCTAAGTTATTGTAGGCTAGTTCTAAGGTTTTGGCGCTATCAGCCACCCAATATTCTTTATTTTCTATACAATCGGTAAAAGACTTAATTTCTGGACCAAAACTATATAATCCTTTTATAATAGTTGGTTTACTCTTCTCATCAACTTTTTTCTCATCACTGCATGAGTATAACAAAAAGATTGTTGCAAAGAAAGCGATAAATAGTTTTTTATAGGTATTCATGTCTTTATAGATCTTTATTTAAATGGTCTATCTTCTTTACGCTTAAATTTGATGCCAAAGCCGATGCAATGAAAGAAAAAATACTAACAGTTACAAAAACAAGTACAAAATCGTTTAGTTTAAACGCAATTGGATATGCGTTTGATACCAATAGATTTTCTTCTCCCATTTTAAAATAACCTGTACGCTGCTGAAACAAACAAAAAAGAAAGCCAAATAATAACCCAAATATACAGCCAGATAATGTAATCATCATTCCTTCTAATAAAAATATTTTTTTGATGAGTTTTTTGCCTGCTCCCAAACTATGCAAAATGGAAATATCTTTTAACTTATCAATCACCAACATGGTTAAAGAGCCTATAATGTTAAAAATTGCAATAATAAGTATGAAAGTTAAAATGATATAAACCATCCATTTTTCAGATCCTAAAACATTATAAAGTGCCTGATTTTGCTGCACTCTATCCTTCACAATAAATTGTTCTCCTAATTTTTCAGCAATCTCATTTTTTAGCTTTTCGGCATCAACCCCATCCTTTACATTTATTTCTATTGCAGTAACATTTTTCTCTTCAGTAAATAATTTTCGAGCAAATGATATAGGTACAATCATAATGTTATCGAACTCTTGTTGTACCTCAAATACCCCAGCAGGAGCAATATTTAGTACAGTAAAATCATCCATCGGATTAATAGAGCCAGCTTTAATATCCTTTTTTGGCGAATAAACTTGTAATTGTTCAAAAGGATCGGCTACATTAACACCTAAGTATGCTTGCAGTGCCGAACCAATAACTGCGTTTGCACCGCTTTTATTTTCGATTACAAAACTTCCATCAACCATAATGGTATCTAAACTTTTATTTTTTAAAAAGTCGTTACTTACACCTTTTATTAGCGCTGGTTGTTGTTTGTCATTATATCTTATCAGTGCATTTTCTGATAAAACTTCGGTAAATGAAGCCACCGATTTGTTGTTTTTTAGGGAAAGAAAATAAGTTGTATTCGGATCGAAAGATTTACCCTGTGCAGGAGCGATTAATATTTGTGGGGTAATGGTATTAAACATTTTTAACACCATCTCCTCAAACCCGTTAAACACCGAAAGGATAATAATTAACGCCGTGCTACCAACAAAAACACCCAATACAGATATTGCAGAGATGATATTGATGGCATTGGTAGATTTTTTTGCAAAAAGATACCTTTTGGCGATGTAGAATGCGGTGTTCACGCTGTAAAGATAAGGAAAAACGGTTAAGCTACTTTGACAAATTTGTAGGCTACTGGTTATTAATTTGTCAAAGTTATGATCTTGCTAACTTTGACAAACTCCAATCATAGTGCTTATAAAGTTTGTCAAAGTAGAATTAGGTTAAAAACGGATTATTCATTTTCTCGAAACCAATACTTGTTGATGGTCCATGACCAGGGAAAACTTCGCAGTCATCTGGCAATTGAAATACATTGTTCTTAATGCTATCAATGAGCTGCTGATGATTTCCACCAGGCAAATCGGTTCTGCCAATGCTGCGGTAAAACAATACATCACCACCAATTAAAAAGTTCTCATTTTTGGCATAAAAACACAAATGAGCAGGTGAATGACCAGGAGCAAAAATTAAGTCTAATTCGCTTTCTCCGAAACTTATTTTGCCTGTTTCTTCTAAAAATACTTCAGGCTCTGGCGAAAGCTCGTACTGCATACCCATTTGCGGTGCATAACTCGCAACAGATTGCAATACAGGTAATTCACCTTTATGAAATTGTGGCTTTAAACCCCATTGATCGAAAACAAATTTATTACCCAAAACATGATCGATATGGCAGTGCGTATTAAGCAATAAAACAGGCTTTAAATTTGTTTCTTTAACAAAGTTTACCAACTGATTTTGCTCAGCACCATCGTACATCCCCGGATCTATTATTACACAATCTCCAGTTTCATCAAATAAAACGTAAGTATTTTCTTGGTAAGGATTAAAAGTGAATTTCTTAAGGTTGATCATGTTGATGGTATATAATAATTGTGATATAAAAACTAATCTTTCCACCTAAAGGTTTCGATTAATTTATCGATATCTTGTTTAATGAATTTTACAACGGGTTGTATCGAATCGTATTGGGGGCGTTCGTTAAAATACAAAGCACCTCTAAAATAGTGTTTGGCGCTATCTGTTAAAAAAAATTGTACTGAAGAAGCTGTGTTTCCTTCTATCGTATAATAAACGCCATAAACTTTCCTATCGGGATAATTGATAAGCTTTTGATCAATCGCACTGGCTTTAACGGTATGTTTCATGGCCAATTCTCTTGCCAACTCGGTCATTTTGTTGTAGCCTTCGGCAGAAAAAACACCATGGTAAGTTAAATGCAACTGGCCATTAAATTGAGGAAAATTTAAATTATTCCAACAAGGTTGCGCATTTTTATCGTTATCTACCATCATTTTAGCATAGGTGGGGTACTCGAAAGTGAAAGGACAGTTAGCGTTATAAGTTTGATATTTCTTTTCTGGAAATTTAATCCTAAAATAACCTTTTGGTTTGGGTGTGTTTGTACTTTCGCCAGTGCAGGCTGCGAGCATTAAACTCAGTATGAATAGCGAAAAACAATACCTCATAGTTTATTTAATTTTGAAGGAGAGAATGACTGAATGATAGAATAGGCAAAACGCAATATTCAGTCGTTCTATAATTCAATTATTCTCTCATTTACCATCGTTCCAAATCTCCCAAGAGCGTTCGGCTTGTAAATATAACATCTCTAAACCGTTTTTAATTTTTCCGCCTTGCGCTTTAACCTTAGTTAAAAATGCAGTTTCTTCTGGGTTGTAAACCAAATCATAAGCTAAATGTTGCTCACCTATATGCTGATAAGGAATTACTGGGTAAGAATCTAAATTTGGCAACATACCCAATGGAGTGGTATTAATTAACAAAGTGTAATCCTTTAATATTTCTGCAGTTACTGCCGAATATAGGATGGCATCTGGTGCTGGATTGCGAACTACCGAAAGATAAGAAATTCTGAGTTGCGTAAGCACATATTTAACAGCTTTTGCAGCCCCACCATCTCCAAAAATTAATGCTTTTTTATGGTGATTTGCTAATAAAGGTTTTAATGATTCGGCAAAGCCATAAGCATCGGTATTATATCCCTTTAAAAAAGGTGTTTCTACTGTTTGGTTGATAGCTATGCAGTTCACAGCCCCAATTTCAGCAGCTGCTGCATCAACCTCATTTAAAAAAGGTAACACATTTACCTTGTGTGGTATGGTTACGTTTAAGCCACAAAGTGATGAATTGTTAGCAACCAGTTCTTTAATTTCATCGGCATGAACGATTGGATACAACTCGTATTTACAATCAGCTATTTGTTCATTTTCAAATTTCTCTGAAAAGAATTTTTTAGAAAATGAATGCGATAATGGAAAGCCAATTAATCCGAATGTTCTCATGTTTTATAAAAAAACCGCCGACTAAAGTCGACGGCAATATTTTTAGTTTGATGTCAGTCTGAGCGTAGTTGAAGACTTGTTTACTTAATTTAACTCAAAACTCCTTCGACTACACTCAGGATGACAATTATGATTTTAGAAAGAATTTAAACTTCTAAAAAGATTGCTTCGCTTTGCTCGCAATGACGAGTAGTTTAAAAATTATTTTCCTTTGTTTAAAAAATAATCAAAAGTATCGCCTCTTAAACCTAATCGAATGGTTTCTAAAGGAATAACTTCCGCAGGTGCGATATTACCTAAATTTACATTTGTACCAATTAGTTTAATAAACCAAACCTGTTGTTCCTTTTGTGGAGCTTCCCAAATAATGGTTTCTTCTGGTATTTGTGTTAAAATTTCATCAACTAAACCTTCTCTAACTTCTCCGGTACCACGGTATATGCCTACATTTCCACCCTCACGAGCTTCGGCAATTACTTTCCAAGAACCAGCCTCAAGCTCAGCTTTCATTAAAGCAATCCATTTATAGGGTGCAAAAATTTTAGCTGCATCTTTAGAACCCACTTCTGAGATTACTGTTACCTGTGATGAAAGTGTGCGAATATATTCACATTTTTTATCATGCTCGATATCCATCGAACCATCAGAAACTTCTGCATATTCCATCCCGAAATCTTCTAAAACTCTGCGGTAATCATCAAACTGATTTCTAATTGCAAATGCTTCGAAAAGTGTACCACCAAAATAAGTTGGTATACCTGCGCTACGGTAAAGCGCTAGTTTCTCTTTTAAATTTGGTGTAACAAATGATGTTGCCCAACCTAGCTTTACAATATCAGTGTGTACCCCTGCAACTTCTATAAAGTCTTCAACCTGTCTCAGACTTAGTCCTTTATCCATTACCATTGTTAAACCTTTTTCACGCGGCTTAACTGGGCGTTCTGGAATGTCATTTAATTTATAATTCATCTGGTTTTTTTAATATTTTCCATTTATAAAATGGAACCCAATGACAATTAATAGGTAATTGAGAAAGGGTAATTATTTGGTGCAAAGGTTATAAAAACTCTGCTCTTTTTAAATTTTAGTTTTAAACGCTATTTTTCGGCTATTTAATATACTTGTTAATTACATTGATTATTAATCCGTTATCTTGCAATTGAGGCAAATATTCGAATAAAATATAATGTTTATCGGGGTCGGTTACTAAAGCAGTTTCTAAATAAGCGAGCGCATCATTCGATTGGCCTAAGGCAAACAAATAAGCTACCATCCGATAATACAGCTCTGCTGCATCTGGATTATTTTTAATCGCATCAGCCATTGTTTCAGATGCTTCAAGTAACTTGCCTTGTTCGTACAAAACAGTCGAAAAATCTAACCAAGCTTCAATATCAAGCGGATTATATTCTAAAACTTTGTAATAAGCCTCAACCGATTCTTCTACTTGCCCTAGTTTATAGTAAGCATCAGCCATGGCAAACCAAAAATCTGGATTTTCTTCATCCAATTCTAAAGCTTTTTTATAGAAATGTAACGACTCGAAAAAGCGTTCTTCGTGATTTAATGTTACACCAATACCAAACCAAGCATCGGCCATTTTCGAATCCATTTTTACCGATTTTTTATAGTAAGAACGGGCTTCGTCCATTTTTTCTAACTTTTCGTAGCACTCACCAATGGCGCAATAAGTATCTGCATTAGGTGGTTCGTATTCAAAAGTTTGTTTGTAAACATCAATTGCTTCCTGATATTTATCTAATTGCACCAAAGCATTACCTTTGTTGTAATAAGCAGAGGCAAAATTTTCTTTAATTAAAATGGCATAATCGTAAGCATCTATTGCTTTTTCGAACAAATCTAACTTATGGAAAGAGTTGGCCAAGTTATACCAAGCTGCATAAGAATACGGATCATTATCAATATATTCTTGATAAAATTTAATGCTTTCTTCCTGTTTGTCTAAAATATCGTAACAAAAAGCAAGCTCATACAAGCCGTCTTTGTTTTCCATATTTTGCTCTAAGCTTCGCTTGATGTAAATTATTGCGGTTTCATAATCATGCATATTTTGATATACATAAGCCATTTGCAGCAAAATTTCGTCGGTAGTTTCTGCTAAATCTAAAGCTTTCTCAAAATTTTCTAAAGCTTCGGCATGGCGATCTAAGTTTTGGTAAATGTTACCACGCAACACATAAATATCAGCCTCTGAAGCCTCTAACATTTCGGCTTTTTCTAAGGCAACAAAAGCTTTATCAACCTGATTGGTAAATAATAAAAGTTGTGCTTGTTTAATTAAAAAAACCGCAGCATAAGGATGTTGATTTAAAGCGTATTCTACAACTTGTAATGCTTTAACGGGATCGTTCTTTTCTATGTAATTGTCAATAATGTACTCAAAAGCCTGGGCATCGAAAAAATATTGATCCTGATTGCGGATCATTTCTTCATAACGCTCTACACTATTTTGCGCATCATCATTAAAATCAAATTCAAATTCTTCTTCCATGTACTAAAAATTTAAAGAACAACCCTATTATTTTAAAATCATTATAATTTTAATTAAATAAAACCCGACTAACGAAAATAATTTTCAACATACAAACATCCCAATGGGATAATTAACTAGTAGTAAAAGTTTTAGGTATGTTAAATGAGAATGCCAATTAGGCTGGTTCGTCTATAGATTGTTGTTCTTTTTATTGTTTGCAAAAATAACATATATTTAGGTATAATTCAGTAAAAATCAAGTCATGAAACAATTCTATCTTTATTTTATTGCTATCATTTTATCAACAACTAATGTTTCTGCACAAAATTTAAATGAAGAAGAAGCGGTTAAGTCCACTATAAATTTATTGTTTGATGGAATGAGAAGTTCTGATACAACCATGTTGAAAAAGGCTTTTGCGGCAAACAATACCATGCAAACTATTGCTAAAACAAAAGAGGGTAAAGCTGTAGTAAGAACCGAAAGTTTAGCTAATTTTATTAAAAGTATTGGTACGCCGCATAGCGAAAAATACGATGAGCGGATTGTATTTACCAAAATTTTAATTGATGCTAATTTAGCTAGCGTTTGGACCGATTATAAGTTTTACGTAGGAGAGAAGTTTAGCCATTGTGGTGTAAACTCATTTCAGCTTTTTAAGGGTGATGATGGCTGGAAGATTATTTATTTGATTGACACCAGAAGGAAAGATAATTGTAATTAACCTATTAATATTGGATTAATCTAAAAAAATTGTTTTTTGGCACATCATCCTGTATGCAGTCCAGATGCTGAAATAAATTCAGCAGGACGACACGACTAAGGCTCGGTTGCTAATACCAGTACAATTTAATAAATTGGCTTTACTCCTTAATTTTTTGTTGTTTTGTAACAACCGATTTAAATCATAAAATCTTCGTATGAAAACAAATATCAGCGCCGTTTTAAAGCAGTTAGGCATCCACGACATTAATCAAGCATACAGTACAGGCAGTAATTGGGGTAAAACCAATAACGAAACAATCATCGAAAGTAATTCTCCTGTTGATGGAAAAAAGATTGCAGCTGTGCAGGTAGCGTCTAAAAAAGATTATGATGTTGTGGTAGAAACAGCGCAAAAAGCATTTTTAGAATGGCGAAAAGTTCCGGCTCCAAAACGTGGCGAAATGGTGCGTCAATTTGGTGAAGCGTTACGTGAAAACAAAGAAGCCTTGGGCACTTTAGTTTCTTATGAAATGGGCAAAAGCTTACAAGAAGGTTTTGGAGAAGTACAAGAGATGATTGATATCTGCGATTTTGCAGTAGGCTTATCTCGTCAGTTGTATGGCTTAACTATGCATAGCGAAAGACCAAATCATAGAATGTATGAGCAATGGCATCCAATAGGAATAATAGCAATTATCTCTGCATTTAATTTCCCGGTTGCAGTTTGGGCATGGAATACGGCTTTAGCTTGGGTGTGCGGCAATGTTTGCATCTGGAAACCATCAGAAAAAACACCATTAACAGCAATTGCTTGTCAACATATTATTGAAAAAGTTTTAAAAGCCAATGAAGTACCCGAAGGTGTTTGTAATTTGATTATTGGTGATAGGGTAATTGGTGAATTGATGAGTAATGATACTCGTGTGCCTTTGGTTTCTGCAACAGGCTCAACAAGAATGGGTAAAGCAGTTAGTGCTGCAGTTGGCGCTCGTTTAGGCAAAAGTTTATTAGAATTAGGAGGTAATAATGCCATCATCATTTCAAAAGATGCCGATTTAGATATGTCAATTATTGGTGCTGTTTTTGGCGCTGTGGGTACTGCTGGTCAACGCTGCACTACAACAAGACGATTGATTATCCACGAAAGTGTTTACGATAATTTTGTGTCCAAACTGGTTAAAGCTTACGGACAATTGAGAATTGGAGATCCGTTAGACCAGAACAACCATGTTGGCCCATTAATTGATCAAGATGCGGTTGCCAGTTATTTAGATTCGATAGAAAAATGCAAAGCCGAAGGCGGGAAATTTGTAGTAGAAGGTGGTGTGTTAACTGGCGATGAATATTCATCTGGTTGTTATGTAAAGCCATGCATTGCAGAAGTTAAAAACGATTATAAAATTGTACAGCATGAAACTTTTGCACCGATTTTATACTTAATTAAATATACAGAATTAGATGAAGCTATCGCACTGCAAAATGGTGTTCCGCAAGGTTTATCATCTGCAATTATGACTTTAAATTTGAGAGAAGCCGAGCAGTTTTTATCTGCCCAAGGTTCTGATTGCGGCATTGCTAATGTAAACATCGGCACATCTGGAGCAGAAATTGGTGGTGCTTTTGGTGGCGAAAAAGAAACAGGTGGTGGTAGAGAAAGTGGTTCTGATGCGTGGAAAGTTTACATGCGCAGACAAACGAATACCATTAATTACGCAAATACTTTGCCTTTAGCGCAAGGGATAAAGTTTGATTTGTAAAAACAAATTGTCATTCCGAACTAGTGAGGAATCTCAGCAAAGAATTACAAAATAGATTCTTCGCTGCGCTCTGAATGACAAACCTTAATATAAAAATAGCGCCGAAATTAATTTCGGCGCTATTTGTTTTATATATATGATAGAGTTATAATTTTTGCTTTGGTCTTTAAGCTTACTTAGCCAAATCATCAGCGTAACCAATACTTTCTAAAGTTACTTTTTTAACTGGTGTAGTTTTCGCATAAACTGGTGCAATACTATTTACACTAGAGCAATCTGCTTTAAATTGAGCTAAATTTAAGTTAGCATTAGCACCCATGCTAGCATATAAATCTGTGGTGTATCCGCTTAAGTTTAAAATTGCATTGTCTTTTACAACTGTAGTTAAGTTTACTGTATTTGTATTCAAATCAGCTTTTGCTTTACCTGTTAAAACAACATCTAAGCTTAAGAAATTTACTTTTCCTAAAGTTGTTACAGTTGCATTATCTGCTGCTTCAATACTAGAAAGATTACGCACATAAACTGCAACAGTTAGAGTTTCTTTTTGAAAAGAACTAATGCGCAATACGCCATCTTGTTGTTGCACTAAAGCGTTTTTAGCATAGTAGCTGTCGTAAACTTTAACGCTCTCAACTGTAGCTTGTACCAAGATGATTTCAACATTACCTTTTACTTCAATTTTGCTAATGTTTTTTACTTGATTTAATATTGTTACTTGGTTAGATTTTACATCAGTGGCTGCAAATGCTGAACTTGTTAAAACTAAACTGGTTAATGCTACTGCGAATAGGTTTTTAATAGAGGTTTTCATGATCTTTAATTTTTTATGTGATTGTTAATCTGTTATTTATATTTTGTTTTTCTGCAAGCAACTTGCTGGCAGGTTTCGTATATAAGACTATATCACATTAAAAAAGTTGCAGCAGAATTGGCTGTTTTAGACCACGTGCAAGTTACCCACGACCAACGGCTGTAATTATTCGACGAACGGGGTGTAGAAATTGGTTCACTGGTTCACTGGTTCATTCGATTAATTAGTAAGCCTATTTGGTTTTCCATCATACTTAATGAACGATTGAACCAATGAACTAATAAAATATTCTTGCAGTGTTTGAACACTCAACAAAATACTGTAAGTTTAGAAATTTTTAGATGCTTAGCTTGTCTTTCTTTTAGCCCTTAACCAATGTTACGTGTAAACAGTTCATCCCCTTGCAAAATTGTATACTCTTTGTGCAAACATGAGTTTTTAGGCTATTTAATTGAACCTCATATTGTTCAACTAAATCCGCAGGGCGATTTCTCTTTAACTTACCAACGTTTATTTACGCATACTGCCAAAGAATTTGCCAAGCATTTAACAGATGTTGATTTTAAACTCATCAAGATATTAGATGAGATGGAGCAAGATTACATCATTAAAAAATACCATAAAAAAGCCATCAGACCTTTTGAATTTTTTAGCAAGTTTTTTGATGATAAATTTTATGAAAATGTTCGCCCTAAGATTGAAAAAAAGCTAACCGAAGTTTTAGAAATCTTAAAAGAAAAAGATGGGCTTTATTTAATGGATAAAGATGGTTGGCCTGCAGAGCGAAAGCTAGAATTAGCTACCGAACCGGCGACTGTACTTTTCCATTTTAGAAGAAATGAAACTGAAACCCGGTATTTCCCAACCATCAAATATCAAGGTTTACGCATCGATTTTATGTTTAAAGAGGCACAAGTTGTTTGTAATCAGCCTGCTTGGCTATTGTTAAATGATGTGCTCTATTTTTTCGAACAAGGTGTTGAAGGAAAAAAATTCATTCCGTTTTTAAATAAAAGGTTTATCGCTATACCAAAAGCTACAGAAGAAACTTATTTCGAAAAATTTGTAGCACCGCTGATAGAAAAACACCACGTTTATGCAGAGGGTTTCGAGATTAAAACAGAGAAACACGAAGCAACTCCAGTAATTAAGGTAATTTACGTTGATGGTGGCATTTCGCAAATTCAGTTATACTTTAAATATGGGCAATACGCTTTTGCCATGGGTAATGAAAATAAAGTTACTGTTCGCTTAAGTAAAGATGAAGACAATTACACTTTTACCCGCATCAAAAGAAATAGCGATTGGGAGAAAGAGAAATTCAACTTCCTGCAAGGTTTAGGTTTAAAGAAAATTTCAGCAATTTTTCATCATTTAGAATTGCCAAACTTAAGCGAAAATGATAACCCATCTTATGCCATTTTAAATTGGGTAAATGAACATATTGAAGTGTTGCAAGGGCAAGGATTTGAAATTGAACAAGCCAGCAGTAGCAAACGCTTTGTTTTTGGCGCCAATAAAATTGATTTCGAAATTAAGGAAGATAATGATTGGTTTGATATCAATGCGATCGTTTATTTCGGCATCCATCCTATTCCTTTTATCGCTTTAAAACAACATATCCTCCATAAAAAAAGAGAATTTGTTTTGCCAGATGGCGATATTGCAATTATCCCCGAAAAATGGTTTACGCAATACAGTAGCATATTTAGCTTGGCCGATGGTACTAAAAACCTCAAGCTTAAAAAACACCATATTGGTTTAATTAACGATTTAGCAGAAGATAGTTTAGCCAACGTTACATTAGATAGAAAACTACAACGATTAAACGATTTTGAAGACATTGCAGACACAGCAATGCCTATAAATTTTAAAGGAGATTTACGCCATTACCAAAAAGCGGGTTACAATTGGTTTAGTTTTTTGCGTGAGTATAATTTTGGTGGCTGCTTGGCAGATGATATGGGTTTGGGTAAAACCATACAAACATTGGCCATGTTGCAAAAATTAAAAGAAGAAGATGAGCAAAATGCAACACACAGCACATCGCTGATTATAATGCCAACCTCTTTAATTTACAACTGGTTAAATGAAGCTAAAAAGTTTACGCCAAAACTTAAAATCCATTCGCATACGGGCACATTTAGAAACAAGGATATTAGTCTTTTTGATAAGTACGATGTAGTAATTACCACTTATGGCGTTACAAGAGTTGATGCAGAAATCATCAGTAAATTTTATTTTAACTATATTATTTTAGACGAAAGTCAGAACATTAAAAATCCTTCATCAAAATCTTTTAAAGCAGTAAGAATGCTTAAATCTCGTCATAAATTAGTTTTAAGTGGCACGCCAGTAGAAAACTCTGTTGGCGATTTATGGACGCAATTAACTTTCTTAAACCCGGGTTTATTGGGCACACAATCATTTTTTAATGATGAATATGTACAAGCTATAGAGAAACGTAAAGACGAAGAAAAAGCCAAAAAACTACAAGCCATTATCAAACCTTTCGTGTTACGTAGAACGAAAGAGCAAGTTGCGGCTGAATTACCGCCAAAAACCGAGCAGATTTATTACTGCGACATGAGTGAAGACCAAGCTGCAGAATACGAAAAGATTAAATCGGCTTATCGAAATGATTTGATGAAAGAGATGGAAAATGGTGGATTAGCAAAAAAGCAAGTTCAGCTTTTGCAAGGTTTAACTGCATTGAGGCAATTGGCAAATCACCCTGTGATGATAGATGAAAATTACGCATCAGACTCTGGGAAATTTGAAAACGTGATGCACACTTTAGATAGCGTTTTAAAAGGCGGACATAAAGTTTTGATCTTTTCTCAATTTGTAAAACATTTAAGCATATTTAAAGATAGTTTAACCCAACAAAATATTCCATTTGCTTACTTAGATGGCGGCACTAAAAACCGCGGCGAAATTGTAGCCGAGTTTCAGGAAAATAAAGACCTGAAAGTTTTTTTAATTTCTATAAAAGCTGGTGGAGTTGGTTTAAACTTAACCCAAGCAGATTATGTGTTTATTTTAGATCCATGGTGGAACCCTGCCGTTGAGCAACAAGCAATTGATAGAACGCATAGAATTGGTCAGGATAAGAAAGTTTTCATCTATAAATTTATTTCAAAAGATACTGTTGAAGAAAAAATTTTGGCTTTACAAAGGCGTAAAAAATCGTTGGCAAACTCATTAATTACTACCGAAGAAAGTTTCTTTAAATCGCTAAGTAAAGATGATATTAGGGAGTTGTTGAATTAACCCCTAAATCCCCTAAAGGGGACTTGTCTTTCTATCGTTCATGTGATGTGCAATATGCAAAAGTCCCATTTAGGGGATTTAGGGGTTCAAAATCTCCAAATATTCTTCCCTACTAATCATTTCTGCCCCTAAACTCATTAAATGATCATTTGGCAATTGGCAATCAATCAATTTAAAACTCATGTTTTTGGCTAAGTAAATTAGCGCCGTTTTTGAGGCATTACTCACCAAACTAAACATGCTTTCTCCACAAAAAACATTTCCGATATTTATACCATACAAGCCACCAACAAGTTTATCGTTTTGCCAAACTTCCACACTGTGGGCTAAAACTTTTTGATGCATTTTTAAATAGGCTTTTTGCATATCATCGGTAATCCAAGTTCCATCTTGCCCTAAACGCGGTGTTTTTGCACAGTTTTCAATTACTTTATCAAAAGCCTTATTCACTGTTACCTGAAAAGTATTTTCCCTTAAAAGCTTTTGCATACTCTTGCTGATTTTAATTTGATCTGGAAAAATCACACAACGCTCATGCGGAGCAAACCACAGGATTGGATCGTCTTCGCTAAACCATGGAAAAATACCACTTTGGTAGGCTAAAGTTAAACGCTCTACACTTAAATCTCCGCCAATAGCCAACAAACCATCTGGCTCTGCCAAGGCTGCATCCGGAAAAATGATTTCATCATCAAGTAAGCTAAAAACCATTTTGCAAGTATAAGCAGCAATTTTAGCAATTGCTGCTTTGATTACTTCTTTTTTAAGATATAATATTTAACTGGATTGCCTTCATTGTACTTAAGGACATAGGTTTCAAAAAGTTCGTAGCCATAATTCCTAAGCTTATTTACACAATCTATTAAAGAATTAAACTCTAAATCCTTCCCATCATCATCTTTAATTACTGCATTTGCTCTAGCAAATTCAATTTTTTGCCCATACTCTAAATAGATGAAAGTTTTCTCACCCAGATAGCGCCTAAATTCAGAAATTTCGATATACTCAGCACGGATTTCACTTAATCTAACTCCATTTACAGTTTGAGCCTTAACTTCAGAAAAAGCAAGGCAGGCGGCAATAGCCGACAAAACAATTAATTTTTTCATTCTTTTAGGTTTTTTGTGTGTACAGCAAATTACACAATTACCTGAATTATTGAAACCAAAAAATAAAACTGACATGTAACATTTAAGCAATCAATTACTCTTAAAAACATGAGTTTTTTAGGCAATATCATTTGGATTATTTTCGGAGGTATATTTATATTTTTCCAATATATTTTTGGCGGATTGGTTTTGTGTTTAACCATTGTAGGCATTCCATTTGGTATACAATGCTTTAAATTTGCCATTGTTGGTTTGGCACCATTTGGAGTTAAAATCACTGACACTTCATCCAATGTTGGTTGCCTATCAACCATCATGAATATCATTTGGCTAATTTTTGGTGGGATTTGGATTGTATTAACTCACCTACTATTTGGCTTGTTGTTTTGCATTACCATTGTAGGCATTCCCTTTGGCTTACAACATTTTAAATTGATGAACTTGGCTTTTTCTCCTTTTGGAAAATCGATTAGTTAAAAGACTTCTTGTACGAATTGTTATGCATCTAAAACCGAAAACTACAAACTGAAAACTGCTACTCTCCTTTACTAAAAACCATTAGCAATTTGCCATCTTGCAATAACTGAAGTTTACCATTTACCACTTTAAACGAATTTGCATTTCTTAAACCTTCGGTATACTTTCCTTCTGCCTGACCAACATCTTCACAATACATCATGGTGCCAATTAACTCATTAAATTTAATAGTTTCGCCATTAATTGAAACCGTACCGCCAAATCCATTACAAAAAGATTTGCCACTAACTTGATTGTCGGCACCAAAAGCCAATGTTGCCTTTTTGGTGGTGTTTGGCATTGTTTGACCCGGCCATTCGCTCAATACCCAACTTATTCCTGCTATATTGTTACCATTCATTTTTTCTGAACACGATTGTAAAGCAATTGCCATTACAAATAATAAAAATAATCTTTTCATGATGCTAAAATTAATCAATTAATCCGATTTTTTTTGAATGTGCTATTGCACTTGTACTATCATTAAACAAACAAGTAGCAATTTGTTTCGCTTCTATTTTTGCTAATAAGGTATTTGTTTCTTCTACTTTAGATTTTCTAACGTTTCTAATATAAACGGCTACAATATTTTTGTGGTATTTTTCTGCAATCATCTGATAGATAGCTGGATCTTGTTGAGAATTATCTCCAAAAAAAACAAACTTCTGATTGGGGAAAGCATCTAAAATTCTCAAAATCCTAATTAATTTACCTTCGTGGCCAGTTTTACCAGTTTTAAATAAACTTTTCCATCGTTTCAATTGGTTCAGCAAAAAAGTGCCTTCTGGTAATTCCTTATATCTAAAAGTCTCCACCAAATAATCGTACAAATTCCATTCGCTGCTCGATACATAAAAAAAAGGGTTTGGTTGATCTGCTGGTGTATGTGCATTTGCCAAGGCCTGGTAATGGTTTTTAACCGCAGGAAAAGTTTTTCTGGTTCGCGGATTTTTAATAAAAAGCTGTCGTAATCTGCGATAAATTTTTGCCGAATGAGAAATCATTACGGTATCATCAATATCAGAAATAAATGCGTATTGGGTTTTATGTGGCACATAAATTTTCCCTGTACCTGATACGCTAACTTCACCCCTTTCATCTAATGCCGAAACTTCTACATCGTGCCAACCTGCGGCAACTTCTTTTTCAGCAGCCCATTCAAACTTAAAAAAACCATCGTATTCTGTTTTTTGAGTGATAACTTGATTATGAAAGTTTAATCTTACAGTTGTAAAGGATGATGGTTTTACCACAAAAAGCTTAAATAAATGCACAATGTTTACAAACAAATTTGTACTAAAATTTTGTGTGGTTTTGGCCTTAAACCTAAAAACATGCCCATAAACAACTAAGTTATGCGTGTGCCCATACCCGTGGTAAACTTTTACTGAAGTTGGATTAATCATTATAATTAAAACAGAGTTGAGCATCAGTTGTTTGTAAAGGGTTATAAATAATCAATCCGTGAAATCTAAAGCTCAGAAATTACTCTATATTGTTAACCCAAGCTCAGGCAAAGGCGAAGTAAACTACAAGCAAGAAATACAAAGTTTTTTTGCAGATAAAGAAGAAACAGCAGAAATTTTTGAACTGCCTAAAAAATGTTCAATAGATAAAATTAAAGCGGCAATTGAAAAATCTAAGGCAGATAAAGTAATCGCAGTTGGCGGTGATGGAACCTTGAAACTTGTTGCCGAATGCTTGTTAGGCACTGATACTCCCATTGGTATTATCCCGGCAGGTTCTGCTAATGGAATGGCAAAAGAATTGGGCATACCCGAAGATTTAGCCGAAGCTTTAGCATTAAACATTAGCGGCAAACCAAAGCAAATTCATGCAGTTTCTATTAATGATGAGTTATGCATACATCTGGCAGATATTGGCTTTAACGCCTATATTGTTAAAAAATTCGATGATTTGCCAACTCGCGGCATGTGGACTTATGCCAAAGCAGCATGGCATGCTTTCTGGTACCACCGCAAAATGGATGTTGAGTTTAACATTAATGGAAAAACCGTAAAAGAAAAAGCGGCAATGGTTGTTGTTGCCAATGCCAAACAATACGGAACAGGTTTTGAAATTAATCCTGATGGTAAATTAGATGATGAATTATTTGAGGTTATTATTGTAAAAGATTATGCCGTAATGGAAATTTTGAAAATTTGGGCAACCAAATTACCTTGGAATCCAGAAAAAATTGAAAGTTTTCAAACAGCTAGTTTAAAGATTACCACTAAACATAAAGTACATTTTCAAGTTGATGGAGAATATTTTGGCAAGGTTAAAACTGTAGAAGCCAAAATTATTCCTAAAGCAATTAATGTGCTTGTTGGCCCCTCATTTTCAAGTGAGCTTTAATGGTTACATAAAGTCTGATAAACTCGCCAACCATACAAGCTTTAAGCAAAATATCAAACCAATAATCTTCAAAACTTTCAAAAGCTTCGGGCAATAATGTGATAAAACCTAAAGTAAAAACCCACAAATAAAGCCTAAAAGGAAATTGAATGTAGTAAAGGATAAACCCAAACTTTTTATTAAGCCATAAACCAATACCGCCTAATACAACCAATACAAACATCGGGAACATTAATATTGCAGCTAACTTTTCAGACTGTTTTACAATCTCATTAAAATGATGGCTAATTTGCCATAATTGCATCCCTAAAAAAACCAAAGAAACAACATCTAAAAGAGCAAAGGAACGAAGTAGTAAGCGCATTTATTTACAATATTTATCAAGCAAGTCTTTAGCTTTATCAGAGCCCATATATTTTACAAAGTTAAACTCTTCGCAAGCTCCTTGTCTATCGCCCTGCTTAATTTTTTTTAACCCAGCATTTATTCTTTCATCAAGGTATTCATCGTCTATACCCAACTGATTTTTAATCTGTATTACTTTAATTTCATCAGCAAGCTCAGAAGTACCCCTCTCTTTATTTTTATAATAATTGCTGATTACGTTGGTCAATTCTTCATCGTCCTTGTAAGCTTTAATAGCCAGGGCAATTTCAGCTTTACTTTTTCTGTCACAATCATAGCCAGTTAAAGTAAAATTTACAGGTACAATTAATAACGAGGTTGTGTCATGCGTATCAGGAACAGACCATTTTAGGCTGCTCATTCTAACTAATCTTAAAGCTTCTTTGTCTAAGTCTATACCAAGGCCAGAGGTAATTACAGAATAATAAACTTCGCCTTTGGCATTTAATTTAAAACCTACATTAACCAAACCCTGTATGCAATTATATTTTGAATAAGATGGGTAAATGATATTATTTTTAATAAAATTAGGCAAGCCTTCTTTTATCTCAGGCTGTTGCCCAAAAGCCGAAACGCTGGTAAAAGATAAAATTATTGCTGCTAATTTGTACATAACTAAATTTACGTATTTTTTGGCAAAGCCGATGTAAAGGTATGTTTTAAAATCAATTCAGGATTTGGGCAGTTTTGCAAAAACTCATCTCTTTTAGTAAACCTACAAACTCCTGGATAATCTCCTTTCATTCCTTGCATGTCAAACATTAATTGAAAATGCAAATGTGGTGGCCAAAAACCATTTTCCTCTTTAACGCCAAAGCTAGCAAATTGTTTCCCTGCCAGGATGAATTTACCTTCGGCTAAACCTGATAAAGAAGCTAAACTTAAATGCCCATACAAAGCGTAAAATTCCAAATCTTCAATTTCATATTTTAAAATAATTGTAGCTCCATAGTCGCCGAAGTTGTCGTTAAATTTAAAGCTATGCACAGTCGCATCATAAAAATTATAAATTGGTGTTTCAGCTGGCCCCCAAATATCCGTGCCCAAATGCAATCTTCTTGGTTCTTCTAACGTATCAAAATGTTCGCTTCTGCTGTAAATGGTTCGGTGCTCATTGTATCCACCAATTCCATATCTGGCATTTGCATTTGCTAATTTGTTATTTACCCAAAGGGAAAAAAGATCAGTATCCGCTAAAATTTCTGGAGTTAATTCTTTGTTATTGGCTGTAAAATCTAAGGGCAACAATTGATCAGTTGTTGGGTTAAAATCAACAACTTTATGGATTAAATTGTTTGATAAGAAATCTTGCAGTTCTTCTAGATAATTCATTTTTAAACGTATAGGCTTTTTACATCAAAAATTTACCATATAAGGCATTTAAGGGAATATAAGCCTAAGCAATAAACTTAAATTAACTTATATTTCTTATATGGTTCAAATAACATATTTAAACATTAAACACATAAACATAATTGTAAATAAAGTGTGCTAAAGCGCCAAAATTTACAAATACATGCCACAGCTCATGACTGTGAAAAAACTTATTCAATGGTTTATCTTTAGCATAATAGTAGGTGCCACCAACGTAAAACACACCGCCAAGTATTAGCCAAACAATTGCTGCTATTGGCAAGGTTTGCAACATCTTTTGTAAAAACGGAATAACCAAACAACCCATGGCAATATACAACCCTGTAGAAATTGCCTGATTTTTTAATCGGTTAAAAATTTTAAGTAAGCAGCCAATTATGGCAATAGACCAAACCAAACCGAACAACAACCAACGTAACCCTCCCTCAAAAATTAGGAGTGCTGTTGGTGTAAACGAACCAGCAATCATCAAGTAAATACAGCAATGGTCAAACTTTTGCCAAAACCTAATGCCATATTCTGTTTTAGGTACGCTGTGGTAAATTGCACTTACCCCGAACAAAACAATAATACCTATTCCATATACATACGCTGCCGTATATTCGAAATAGGTATTGGCCTTTTGCAGCAATAAATACAAACCTGGTATTGCCAGCAAGGCAGGTATTACATGTGTAATAAAGTTACCTGGTTCACGAACGTATTTATTGTTCATTAGCTTCTTCGTCTCTTTGTTCTTGCGTACGTTCTTTTGCTATTTTATCAAATATTTTATCCATGTGCTCCACATATTCATTGGTATCATCAACAAAAAAGGTAAGCGTTGGTATAACTCTAGCTTGGTGACGAATACGTGAACCTAATTTATATCTAATCTCGCTCGAGTGAGAATTAACCGTAGCTAAAGATAAGCTGGTATTGTTGGTATTTAAAAAGCTTAAATATACTTTTGCAACTGCCAAATCTGGCGAAACACGAACCTTTGTAATGGTAACTAATGTATTCGGCAAATAAGCAGCGCCTTCTCTCTGAAAAATAGCAGCAAGCTCTTCTTGTAATAATCCTGCAAACTTCTGTTGTCTTTTACTTTCCATAATTTTATATTTTGTCATCCTGAGCTTGTCGAAGGACAATTCAAAGGATTTATTTTATCAATATTACTATTCCGAGCTCATTTAAATAAATTAAGCAGTCGTTTCGACAAGCTCAACGTGACAACGCTTTAATTATCTAAGGCTAATACAATAACTTGTCGTAAGGAAAACGCGAAACATGTATTGCTTTCACTTTCTCGTACAACAACTCTTTAAACTCTTCTACATTTTCCTTTTGAGTGGCCGAGATAAAAATTGCTGGGGCATTGTTATGCGCCATCCAAGTCTTTTTAAAATCTGCTAAAGTTAACGGCGCAGGTTCTTCTTCGGCTAAATTAAACTCATCGTGGTCTGGTGTAACATAAGCATCAATTTTATTAAAAATCATGATGGTATCTTTATCCCTTGCCCCTAATTCATTTAACGTTTCATTAACTGTATGTATCTGGTCTTCAAAATTTGGATGCGAAACATCCACCACGTGCACCAAAATATCAGCTTCTCTAACCTCATCTAAAGTAGATTTAAAACACTCTACCAAATGGTGAGGCAGTTTTCTGATAAATCCAACAGTATCCGATAGTAAAAAAGGTAAATTTTCAATCACTACTTTACGTACTGTAGTATCTAAAGTTGCGAATAATTTATTTTCTGCAAAAACATCGGATTTAGCCAACATATTTAAAATGGTAGACTTACCCACGTTGGTATAGCCCACCAAAGCCACACGAATTAAAGCAGTTCTATTTTTACGTTGCGTTTCGTTTTGTCGATCAATCAATTTCAAACGCTCTTTTAGCAGCGTAATTTTATCTAAAATTAAACGTCTATCTGTTTCAATTTGCGATTCACCCGGACCACGCATCCCAATACCACCTTTTTGACGTTCTAAGTGGGTCCACAAACGCGTTAATCGAGGCAACAAATATTGCAATTGCGCCAATTCTACTTGTGTTTTTGCTTGTGCAGTTTGTGCTCTACCCGCAAAAATATCGAGAATTAAATTACTTCTATCTAAAATTTTAACCTGTAGCTCACGCTCAATATTACGCAGTTGCGATGGCGATAATTCATCATCAAAAACCACCATATCAATTTCTTCAGCCTTAACGTAAGCCTGTATTTCTTCTAATTTACCGGTTCCAACAAACGTTGCCCTATCAGGTTTCAACATTTTTTGGGTAAAGTTTTTTTCTACTTTACCACCAGCAGTATCTACCAAAAAGGCTAATTCATCTAAGTATTCTTTAGTTTGTTCTGGTTTTTCGCCAGGCCTAATTACCCCAACAAGCACAGCACGTTCTTGCTTCAGGGCAGTATCATAAGTTTTCTGTTTTCCCATGTGTTATTTACAAAGATACAAAAACTAAGTTCGTTTAGCTTTTCAGTTACAAAACCTTACGCTTAAATTAATGTTTCATTTTTTTTGAAAAGCAATTGTAGCAATCTATCGGATCATTCAGTCTTGCTATTTCTGCCTGCTGGCAAACAGACGTTTTACTCTGGTGCAACTCCTAAAAGGTTTGCCCCTTAGTGCTCACTCAATGTTTTTAAGTTAAATGCAAACGCTGTCAGTCTGAGCGTCTGCCTGCGGTAGGCAGGCGCTCAGACTGACAATTATTTTTTATTTTCCTCTTAACTTAATGACAATGCATACTCACTCCTATCCTTTAGGTTTATAATACACCCGTTTCCGCTGCTATGAGGGATTTTAATTGCAACAGCCTAAGTTTGCTAGCCCGGATTGTAGCGATATCATTTTTGTTTACGGATTTAAACTTACGAAGTCTGGATGGCTTTATGGAAAGAGACTTCGTAAGTTTTTAGTAGAGCACAAAAATATTTAGCGAAAAGCTGGACGAACATTAACCATAGCAATGTTTTTGCGCTTCGAATAAAAGATAGCGTTAAAAAACTAAATATTATTACCTTTGCAGCAAATGAAAAATACAGCCATATTATTCTCTTTAAGGTTTTTATAAAGCCTTTGCTGTTTTAATTATTTGTTTTCTCCCAATTATCAATACAACATTCATGGTTAATCCCGAAATAGAAAAAAGAAAAACGTTTGCAATTATAAGTCACCCCGATGCTGGTAAAACTACCTTAACAGAGAAGTTTTTGCTTTTTGGCGGTGCTATTAACACGGCTGGTGCGGTAAAACGTAACAAAGCCAACCAAAGCAATACGTCAGATTTCATGGAAATTGAGCGTCAGCGTGGTATTTCGGTGGCTACTTCGGTAATGGGTTTTGAGTATAAAGATAAACGGATTAATATTTTAGATACGCCTGGGCACAAAGATTTTGCCGAAGATACTTACCGTACTTTATCGGCAGTAGACAGTGTAATTTTGGTAGTAGATTGTGTGAAAGGTGTGGAGGAACAGACTGAAAAACTGATGTCGGTTTGTAGAATGAGGAATACGCCAGTAATTATTTTCGTAAATAAAATGGATAGAGAGGGTAAAGAACCTTTCGATTTATTGGATGAAATTGAGCAGAAATTAAATATTAGTCTTTGCCCGCTTTCGTGGCCAATTGGGCAAGGACATACTTTTAAAGGAGTTTATAGCATTTATAATAACCACTTAAACTTATTTAACTCAGACAAAACTAAGGTTACGGATTCGGTGGTTGCGGTAAGTGATTTAAATGATGAGGCTTTGCTTGATTATTTAAAAGAAAGCGAAGTACAAGGTTTAAAAGATGATACCGAATTGGTTGATGGAGTTTATGGCAAATTAGATAAAAGCTTATACACCGATGGTTTATTAGCGCCAGTATTTTTTGGTTCTGCAATTAATAACTTTGGGATAAAAGAGATTTTAGATACTTTTATAGAAATAGCCCCTAGCCCTAGATTACGTGAAGCGGAAGAAAGAGATGTGTTGGTAGAGGAGAAAAATTTTAGTGGCTTTGTGTTTAAAATCCACGCCAATTTGGACCCAAAACACCGCGATAGAATTGCGTTTTTAAGAATTTGCTCGGGCAAGTTTGAGCGTAATAAATTTTATTATCATACCCGCCAAAACAAAAAGCTAAAATTTAGCAATCCGATGGATTTTATGGCCAACGAGAAAAGCATTGTTGAAGAAGCTTGGCCAGGTGATGTGGTTGGTTTGTATGATAGTGGCAACTTTAAAATTGGCGATACTTTAACCGAAGGTGAAAAATTACAGTTTAAAGGTATTCCGAGTTTTTCTCCAGCAATTTTTAAAGAAGTTGAGAATATGGATCCAATGCGAACAAAGCAATTGGAAAAAGGCATTGAGCAATTAACTGATGAAGGTGTTGCACAATTATTTGTAATGCAACCCGGAAATAGAAAAGTGATTGGCGCAGTTGGTGAGTTACAGTTTGAGGTAATTAGCTTTAGGTTAGAGCATGAATATGGCGCAAAATGTAGGTTCCGTACCTTAACTTATAGCAGATCGAGATGGGTAACCTCTACTGATAACAAAAAGTTAGAGGAGTTTGTAAAACGTAAACAACAACATATTGGGGTTGATAAGGAAGGTCATCCAGTTTATTTAGCTGATAACGATTTTATGATTGATATGACGAAGAGGGATTACCCGGATATTGAGTTCCATACAACGAGTGAGTTTAAATAAGAATTCAAACCTCGTAGGTTTTTGAAACCTACGAGGTTTTGTATTTTACTTCAACTTACCCAAAGCCGCTTTAATTCTAGGCAACATAGCTGCAATATCTTGTAAAGAACAACCACCAATTGATGCTCTAAACCAAGGCATATTTTCGTCATTTCCAAAAGCAGAAAAAGGAACTAATGCCGTTTGTGCTTCTTTGATTAAATAGAAATTTACATCCGCACTATTTTTTAATACATCTCCTGCAGGGGTTGTTTTACCGATATAATCGATTTTTAAAGTCAAGTAAATTGCTCCCATTGGGATAACAGAATCTACATTAAAACCTTCATTTTTTAAAGCTTGAAATCCATGGTGCAATTCATCTAAACTGGCTTGAACTTGCGCTTTGAAACTACTTAAAAATTCATCAACCAATGTTTTGTTTTTAAAATAACTTGCTACAGCAACTTGCTCTGCCTTTGGTGCCCAAGCGCCAATATGGCCCAATAAAGATTTCATTTTACCGATTACATTTTCTGGTCCGAAAGCCCAACCAACACGTACACCAGTTGCAGCCAAACATTTAGAAATACCATCAATATAAATCACATAATCTTTTAACTCAGGACGCAAACTAACAGGATTTACATGTTCCTTATCAAAAGTTAGCAACGAATAAATCTGATCGTACATGATGTACAAAGGTTTTTCATCCGCTTTGCGTGATTTATTTTCTTCTATGACGATATCACAGATTTCTTCCAACTGTTGTTGCGTAAACATGGTGCCAGTTGGGTTTAGCGGAGAGCACAAAGCCAATAAAGTAGCGCCTTTTAAATGCGGTTTCAGCTGTGCTGCAGTTGGCATAAAGTTATTTTCAACCGTAGTTTCTACCGCAATCCCTTTTGCTGATGACAAATGACAATAGTGGTTATTATTCCAAGATGGTGCAGGATAAATTACCGTATCTCCGGGATCTATCAATGCCAAATAGGTTGCATAAATTAACGGACGAGAACCACCAGCAATTAAAATTTCATTGATTTTATAATCTAGTTCGTAACGGTCTTTTAAAATCTCAACTACTGTTTCGCGTAATGGCAAAATACCATCTGCTGGCGGATAATTGGTATGCCCATCGCGATAAGCTTGCACAATTGCATCTTCTAATGGAGCTGGAATTGGGAAGATGGATGAATCGAAATCGCCAATAGTAAGGTTAGCAATTTGCGCACCCTTACGTTTCATGTCATTAACTTCGTTGCCTATTTTGATGATTTCTGAGCCGATAAGTGTGTTTGCTAATACTGATACATTCATATTCTTGGTTTTAAAAATAAATGCCCAAAGATACTAAAAACCATCGGAATTAGCTGTCTGTGGGCATTTTATGAGAATAGGATGTCGTTTATAAGTAAAACTAAAAACCAGTAGCCTAACTTGTCATTTAATCTGTAAACTACTGCCCCCAACTCATGTTAAATAAACCCAAATGATAGCTGTTATCCTTTTTATTTTGGCGCACTACACCGCATTAAGTGTCATGCTGAGCTTGTCGAAGCGCTTTTGCCTCGGAGATCCTTCGCTGCACTCTGGATGACAAAACGAGCTAAATTTAGCGTCATATCTATCGATTTTTGTGAAATAAATTACCCCTCAAGATGACAAAAACAAAAAGATAAAAGTGTTCAGCAGGACTACCACAACCAATGAACATTAGATACCTACATTTTCAAACCCTATTTAATCACAATTTTTGCTGCAATTGGCAAATGGTCTGATGCTTGATGTTCTTGGATAACCTCGTGATTTAGAACCACTATATTTTCAGCTTTTTTAAAGGTAATAAAATCGATGGCCTCTTTGGGTTTTACAACCGGAATGGTAAATGCACAATCGTTACAGGTTCTGGTAAAGGTTTCATCTAATAATTGAATGGTTTTTGATTTAGGTTTTGCATTAAAATCGCCAGCAACAATAAAAGGTAATGTTTCATTTGCTGCTTGTTTTGCTATTTCCGCTACTTGTATCAACCTTAAATCTTCATTTCTAACATGATCTAAGTGTGTTGAGGAAAACTTAATTTTTTTGCCGCTATTGAGCTTTAAAGTTACAGTAGCCAATACCCTATCTTCCGCTTTGCGACCATCAATTCTTGAAAATGTAAGTTTATTTGCTTCCTCAATAGGAAATTTAGACAAAACGGCAACGCCATAATCGCCACCATCGTGATCTATAGCTTTAGCAAAATAATAATGCATATTTAGTTTTTTTGCCAAATACGCTGCTTGATCTACGTTTCCAGATCTTTTGATATTTACATCAACCTCTTGCAGCGCCACTAAATCTGGATTTTGCTTCGCAATTACATTGGCAATAGCATCTAAATCTATCACATCTGGCTTTGCTGGCGGATTACCGTGATGAATATTGTAACAAACAATGGTTAGTGTGTCTGCCTTTTGGGCAAATGTGTTGATACCGATGAGTGTTAAAAATAGAATTGAAAAGGTGAGTATAACAGCTTTCATATTATTGATATTAATGAGCTATCGCTTTAAGATTGCTTCGTTCCTCGCAATGACGAATTAACGAACCAAATTTTCAATTGCTTTATTTACTTTTTCGAAACCAAACTGACTTAAAGTTTGCTCCATTGCAGCAGTAATTTCTTGGTTCATTAAGTTGCCGATGCTGCCTTCGTGCGTATGTTTTAAATCGTATTGGGGTTTAAAAGTTCCTATTTCTATTTGCTCGCCAACCACTTTATAAGCATCTCTAAAAGGCATTCCGTTTAGCGCAAGCTCGTTTACCACTTCTACGCTAAAGAGGTAATCGTACATTTTATCTTTTAAAATATCTTCTTTTATACTGATATTTTGAAGCATGAAGGTTGCAATTTCTAAGCACTCGTTCAACGAGATAAAGGCAGGGAAAAGGTTTTCTTTTAACAACTGTAGATCTCTGTGGTAACCCGATGGCAAATTGGTGGTCATCATGGCTATTTCATTTGGCAGAGCCTGAATTTTATTACAGCGAGAACGGATTAGTTCAAAAACATCTGGATTTTTTTTGTGAGGCATGATGCTTGAACCTGTAGTAAGTTCTGATGGGAAACTGATAAAACTAAAGTTCTGATTGATAAACAAACAAACATCCATTGCCATTTTTGCTAGCGTTGCGGCTACAGATGACATCGCTTGTGCCAAAATTCTTTCTGTTTTACCACGACCCATTTGTGCATAAACCACATTGTAATTTAAACTTTCAAAACCTAAAAGTGAAGTAGTTAAAGTTCTATTTAACGGAAACGAGGAACCATAACCAGCAGCCGAACCCAATGGATTTTTATTGGTAATTTTCCAGGCAGCAAGCATCAGTTCCATGTCATCGGCTAAACTTTCGGCATAGGCACCAAACCACAAACCAAAAGAAGAAGGCATGGCAATTTGCAAGTGTGTGTAACCAGGTAATAATTTGCTTTTGTGCTCTTCACTTAACAGGATGAGCTGCTTAAATAAAACTTCGGTATTACCTACCATTTCTTCAATGCAACTACGGAAATACAATTTCAAATCAACCAAAACTTGATCGTTACGTGAGCGACCGCTATGAATTTTCTTACCTGCTTCGCCAATGCGTTGTGTTAATAACCACTCTACTTGCGAGTGTACATCTTCTACGCTATCATCAATGGTAAACTTACCATCTTCAATTTCTTTGTAGATGATTTTTAAGGCGTCCTGTATTTCAGCTAGTTCATCGGTTGTTAATAAATTAATACTAGCCAACATTTCTACATGCGCCAATGAGCCTAAAACGTCAAAAGCCGCCATCTGTAAATCCAATTCGCGGTCTTTACCAACTGTAAATGTTTCAATGCTTTTATTTACTTCAATACCTTTTTGCCAAATTTTCATCGTGTTTTTTATTTTCTATGGTAATGAAGTTTGCTTACGCAATTTTCATTACTATATTTTCGAGCTTTAAAATGCCCGGTAAAAGTACAAATAATACATAAGAATAGGGAATAAGCTAAATTTATTGAGCAAACACAACATTGTTGCATTTAATTATTTGATGAAGTATTTATTCTGCTTTTTATATCTTAATTTAGCGTAAACAAACCGTTAATTATGAAGAATTTAAAAATCATCCTATTTATTTTTGTCTTGTCGTTTACTAAAAATGTTTTAGCGCAAGATAAACCAGCTTTAAACTGGAAAGATGTATCGAAATGGAATTTTAATCGAGGTGGTGCGCTATCTCCAGATGGTCAATGGATGGCTTGGGCAAGTGGGCCAACCGAAGGCGATTTAAAAGTTAAACTTCGAAAAACGTTTGATACCTTGAGTTATACTTATCCAATTGGGGTTACTGCCAATCCGGTAATATTTTCTAAAAATTCTAAATATGCAGCTTTTAAAGTTTCGGTAAAAGATGCTGAGGCCAAAGCTGCCAGAAAAATAATGAAACCAACCTTTGATAAGTTGATGATTGTTTCTTTGGCAGACAATAAACAAACCACATTTGAAAAGGTAAAAAGTTTTAGTTTTTCTGAAGAAAATCCATCGTGGATAGCCATACAGTTTGCAGCTTTAGAAACCGCATCAAAAGATAAAGATGCTGCAAAAGGAACAGATGTTTTACTATACGATTTAAGCACCAAAAAGAGCTTTAACATTGGTAATGTTAGTGAATATGCCTTTAATAAAAGCGGCAGCATACTTGCTTATTTAGTAGATGCAAACGGACAAAACGGTAATGGTATCTTTTTAAGAGAGATGAAAACAGGCCTTACAACAGCGTTGGATAACGATAAAGCAATTTATAAAAGCATTAACTGGAACGAAGAAGGGAATGCTTTTGCTTTATTAAAATCTAATAAGAATGAAAAATACAAAGAAGATGTTTTTAGCGTCATAGGCATCAATAAAATTAATGGTGATTTAACAAACAAGGTAATTTATACCAGTTTAAACGATACTACTTTCCCGGCAGGAAAAGGTGTAAATACAAATGCTACGCCTTATTGGTCTGACGATCAAACTACTTTATTTTTTGGAATTAACACCTTAGAAAAGAAGGAAGACAAAAAAACCGATAGTGTTGCCAAGACTAAAAAACCGGAAGCTAAAACCGACAGTACAAAAACAGCTGCTAAGCCAGAACCTAAAAAGGAAGACATTGAAAAACCAGATATGATTATTTGGAATTGGCAAGACAGGCGTTTGCAATCGGCACAACAAACGCAAGAGATGAGAGACAAAAGTTTTAGTTATACCAGCGCTTATCGCATTGCGGATAAAAAATTTACTCAGCTTGCAGATAGTAATATGCGCAATGTAGTGGTTGCTCCTAAACAGCTTTATGCAATTGGCTACGATAACTCTAATTATGAATTGGCTGGTAATTTAGATGGACAAAGCTATACGGATATTTATTTAATAGACCTAAAAACAGGCAGCAAAAAACGCTTATTCGAAAAAATGTACGCTACAAATGGTGGTCGTTTATCAATTGCTCCTAACGGAAAAATTGCTAGTTACTATGTAGATGGAGCTTTTTATAGCATCAATTTAGAGAACGGACAAACAGCAAACTTAACTGGCAACATCAAAGCATCGTTTGTTGATGAATTGGATGACCATAACGTATTAAAACCTGCTACTCAAAATTTGGGCTGGTCTGCCGATTCTAAGTATGCTTTGATTATGGATAATTACGATTTATGGAGAATTTCTGCAGATGGAAAAAATGCTATTTCGTTATCAGATAACTGGAAAAGCACTAAAGCAAGTGTAGCAGGGCGAATGAGGATTTATCCTTACGAAAAGGGTACTGATTTAAGCAAAGACCAATACTTTACGGTTTTTAACAGCAAAACAAAAAACATGGGCTTAGGTATTTTGCCTGCTGGAAAATCGAAAATTAATGTGTTATTTACTGATGCTAATGCTTACGGACAATTATTAAAAGCTGAAAACGCGAAGGTATTTGCTTACACCAAAAGCAATTACGCACAATCGCCAGTTCATTTTGCAACTGCAAATGCGGATTTAAGTGCAGCAAAACAAGTAACCACAAACACACCAGACCAAGCTAAATATGCTTGGACACCAGGCGTTAAGTTAATTGATTATGTAAGTGCAAATGGTGATAGTTTACAAGCTGCTTTGTATCTTCCTGCAAATTATGTGGCTGGGAAATCTTATCCAACGATAACTTACATTTATGAGCGTTTAACAGATGGTTTAAATAATTACTCGATGCCAGGTTTCCCTGGAGCTGGCTTTAACAAAGCAATGTACTTAAGTAATGGGTACGCGGTTTTAGAACCAGATATTAAATACAAATTAAATGATCCGGGTATGTCTGCAGTAGCCTGTGTAGTTCCTGCAGTTAAAGCAGCAATTGCAACAGGAGTTGTTGACGAGAAAAATGTTGCCATTCATGGGCACTCGTGGGGTGGATACCAAACTTCATTTTTAATTACACAAACCGATATTTTTAAAGCCGCAGCAGCTGGTGCACCACTAACCAATATGATTAGCATGTACAGTTTAATTTATTGGAACAGTGGTGGTACAAATCAAGCTATTTTTGAAGCTAGTCAAGGTCGTTTAACACCAGGATATTGGGATAATTGGGATGCTTTTGCACGTAATTCTCCCGTTTATCATATCAAAAAAGTACAAACACCTTTATTGCTTTTACATAATGATAAAGATGGGGCAGTAGATTATACCCAAGGAATTGAGTACTATAATGGTTTAAGAAGATTAAATAAACCAGTGGTGATGATTACTTATAGAGGCGAAAATCACGGAATTGCGAAATTGCCAAATCGTAAAGATTACGCAGTACGAATGATGGAATATTTCGATTACATGCTTAAAGGAAAACCTGCACCAGAATGGTGGAGCAAAGGTGTAAACCGTTTAGATATGGAAAAACATCTGGAGACTAGAGCCTTTGATGGAGGTGAAGAAAACTAACGCGATTTGTCATTTAACCTATTGGTCGGTGTCTCACCGACCAATATATCATCAAATAGTTTCGGCGGGTGGAGACACCAGCCGATAGAATAATGACAAATATTTTTTAGCCGCTGATTCGTAGATTAGAAAAATCAATCTGCGAATCAACGGCTTTTTTCATTAGTCTATTTTCCGTTAATAACAGGTTTTAACATATTCACATAACCCTCCACACCTTCTGCCACTTCGCGAACGTATAAAAACTCATCGGCCATGTGCGAGCGACCAGAAAAACCTGGGCCACATTTCAATGATGGAATATCTAACAAAGCTTGATCAGAAGTTGTAGGCGAACCATAAGTAGTTTTTCCTAGTGCAATACCTGATTGTACGATAGGGTGATTTTTATCTATTGACGATGGTTTTAAGCGAATAGAGCGAGGCGTAACATCGCAGCTAACATTTGCTCTGATAATCTCCAAAACCTCTTCGTTAGTGTAAGAATCTGTTACACGAACATCAACCGTAAAAGTACAATTTGCAGGCACCACATTATGTTGCGAACCAGCGTTAATAATAGTAACCGTGATTTTCAAGGGGCCAAAAACTTCAGAGATTTTAGGAAACTGATAAGTTCTAAACCACTCAATATCTTTAAGTGCTTTATAAATGGCATTTTCGCCTTCTTCTCTTGCCGCGTGGCCTGCTTTTCCGTGAGACACACAGTCTATAACCAACAAACCACGTTCTGCTATTGCCAAGTTCATTTCTGTAGGTTCGCCAACAATTCCGAATTCCAATTCACCTAAATCTGGTAAAACCAATTCTAAGCCATTATTACCAGAAATTTCTTCTTCCGCCGTTGCGGCTAAACAAATGTTATATTTTAAATTTTCTTGAGGATAGAAATACAAGAAAGTTCCAATTAATGAAACCAAACAACCGCCTGCATCATTACTGCCTAATCCATACAATTTATCACCTTCAATAGCTGCATCGTAAGGGTCGCGAGTATAACCAGAATTTGGTTTAACCGTATCGTGGTGTGAATTTAAAAGCAACGTTGGTTTTGCAGCATCAAAATGTTGGTTATAAGCCCAAACATTATTCATTTTGCGATGGGTTTTTACGCCACGTTCTTCCAAAAACTGAGCGATTAAATTCGCTGTTCTATCTTCTTCCTTACTAAAGGATTGAATGCGAATTAGTTGCCGCAATAAATCCAGACTTTCTTTTTGTATGTTTTCTATCATAAGCCCCTCCCAACCCTACCGCCGCGGCGGTGAGGGCTTTGCAAAGTTTTTTATTATGTTATGTTTTTCGCGTGAGACCTTCCAAACTACTACCTCTTCGCTTTGGTCTTTCAGCTTTAGTCTTTTAGCTCTCTTTCGTGTATAAATTCCCTGCTTTTAAAGCCGAAAGTTTAATGCCCTTAATTAACGAAGAACTAAAGCCATTGTGCTCCATTTCGTTTAAGCCGGCAATGGTACAACCTTTTGGCGAAGTTACTTTATCTATTTCTGATTCTGGGTGTGTACCGTGTAATAGAAGTAAATCTGCTGCGCCTTTTGCAGTTTGTACGGCCATTTTTAACGCTTCATCTGCGTGAAAACCAATCTCCACTCCACCTTGTGATGCCGCCCTAATTGCCCTTAAAAAGAACGCGATACCACAAGCGCAAAGTGCGGTTGCCGAAGTCATTAAATCTTCGTTAATTTTAACAACCGAACCAACTGTTTCAAACATTTTGGTTACGTCTGCTATGTTTTCTGCTGATGCATTATCACTAGCAATACAAGTCATAGATTGGCCAATGGCAATTGCTGTATTTGGCATTGCCCTGATTACTTCAACATCATTACCTAATTTTTCTTTAACCGCAGCACAACTTACACCAGAAATAACTGAAATAACCAAGTGTTTAGCCGGATTTATAGCGGATGAGATCTCATCTAAAACTGTGTTTAATTGTTGTGGTAAAACTGCTAAAATCACTACATCTGCAGCTGCAACAGTTGCTTTATTATCATTGCTGATGTTAAATCCAGCAGCCTCAAAGGGCTTTAAATGATCTAAACTTCTACGTGTTAAAGTAATTTGAGCGGCAGTTGTATAGTCGGCTTTTACTAATCCTTTTGCTAAAGAAATCCCGATATTTCCAGAACCTATAATTGCTATTTTTTTTGTCATTTGATTACACAGATTTTGGTGATTTCACCGATTTATTTTATAATGTCATACTGAGCGCTTGCCCGCCGTGGCTGGTAGTCGAAGTATTTAGAAAAGCAGTTTCAGCAAATCTATTAATGTTAGTCCTGCTATGCGCTACAAGTTTTATTTTTGGTCTTCGACAAGCTCAGACTGACAAAATAAAGCTTTTCGCTACTATCAGGTTTAGTTTGCAAGGGCAGTGGTTAATTGGTTCCTTTTCCTTTCAAGCTAATAACCTTCTCGTTACTTTTTACCACCAAGGTACTAAGCTCACAGAGATTTTATATCCTTCGTGTTCATTGTGTCTTTGGGGTTTTCCCTTGCAAAATGCCTAGACATTACGCCAAGTCCCCTTTAGGGGATTTAGGGGTTTAACTTCGTTCCAAAACTCCCATTTTCCAATTCTCCCAATTCATCGGCCTTGCCAATATAAACTGCACTAACACCTTTATTTATTGCTTCAAAAGCATTATGGAGTTTAGGTATCATTCCACCTGCAACTGTACCATCTGCTTTTAAGCCTTCAAACTCACTTGATTTAATTTCACGAACAACGGTAGCATCATCATTAACATCTTTAAGCACCCCTTTTTTCTCGAAGCAATATACCAATCGAGTTTCATATAATAATGACATGGCAACCGCAACTGCTGATGCAATGGTATCAGCATTTGTATTTAGCAATTGTGTATCTCCATCGTGCGTAATAGCGCATAAAACTGGCGTTAATCCTGCTTTCAGCAAATTATTCAACGTTGTTGAGGAAACCGAATTTTCATCTAAATCACCAACAAAACCATAGTCGATATCTTTTACAGGGCGTTTTTTGGCTTTAATGATATTCCCATCTGCGCCGGTTAAACCAATTGCATTATTCCCTTTGGCTTGTAACTGGGCAACCATATTTTTGTTGATCAATCCGGCATAAACCATTGTTACAATACGCAAAGTTTCTATGTCTGTAATCCGTCTTCCCTCAACCATTTTGGCTTCTATACCTAAACTTTCACCAAGCTCAGTTGCTATTTTTCCGCCACCATGAACCAAAATTTTATCACCTGGTAAAGCATTAAAATCTAGCAAGAATTGATGCAAATTTTCGGAGTTGTCAATTACGTTTCCGCCTATTTTTATAATGGTTAGTTGTTTCATATATTTATCTTCATTGCGAGGCATAGCCTGTCCCGACCCTTCGAGAAAGCAATCTTAATGCGCAATACTTTTTAATCTATTGTTTCAAACAAATCTAGCCATTCTGGGTTCAAACCTTTTACGAGATTTATCTTTGACTGTCTATTTCCTCCTTTAATTCGTTTTTCTTCATCAATAGCTTCTTCAATGCTGAAAAAAGATTGATAATATACAAGTTTGTAGCATTTATACCTTGAGGTAAAACTTTTTAGGATAAATGCTATTCTTATGTTCCCAAACCCACTTCTTAAATCGGAAGTTACTCCTGTATAATAAACGCTGTTAAATTCGTTTGTCATTATGTAAACATAACCTCCTTTTCCCATAATGCATTTTGTATCGTCATTGCGAGGCACGAAGCAATCTTAATGCTTTATAAGGGTTGGCCACCCATAGTTGTAAGATTGCTTCGTTCCTCGCAATGACGAAGAAACTTACAATTCTTCCAACATCGCTTTGATCACCGCTTGTGCGGCCCATAAACGGTTTCCTGCTTCGTGGATAACCAATGAATTTGGTCCGTCCAAAATTTCAGACGACAATTCCAAATCACGGCGAACAGGTAAACAATGCATCACTTTAGCATCATTTGTTAGCTTTAACTTATCATTGTTCATCATCCAGCCATCTGGAAAATCCAATAGCTTTCCATATTCATTGTAGCTGCTCCAGTTTTTTACATAAACATAATCAGCATTTGCAATTGCTTCATCTAAATGATGAGAAATTTTGGCGCCAGTAGTGAAGCTTTCCTCCAATTCAAAACCTAGTGGCTGAGCAATGGTAAAATCTAACATTCCTTCGGCTTGAGCTCTACACATCCATTCGGCAAAAGAGTTTGGCACTGCTTGTGGCAGTGGTTTAATGTGAGGAGCCCATGCTAAAACAACTTTTGGCTTGTCGTTAGCACCCACTCTTAATGAGTTCCATGTTTCGTGTATAGTTACTAAATCTGCAAAACTTTGTAACGGGTGACGGGTAGCACTTTCTAAACTCACCACCGGTACAGCACAATATTTCACGAATTTGTTAAAGAAATCTTCGCTGTAATCTTCCTCTCTATTTTGCAATTTAGGGAAAGAACGTAAGCCTAAAATATCGCAATATTGCCCCATTACCGCAGCAGCTTCACGAATATGCTCAACAGTTGAGCCATTCATTACTACGCCATCTTGAGTTTCTAAAGCCCAGCCCTCTTTATCCAAATTCATTACCATTACATTCATACCCAAGTTTAAAGCTGCCTTTTGAGTGCTTAAACGGGTACGCAAACTTGGGTTCATAAAAACTAGTCCTAAGGTTTTGTTTTTACCCAAATCTTGGTGCGCATAAGGATTTGCCTTTAATGCAAGTGCATCATTTACAAATTGTTTGATGCTCGGAACATCGTGTACGGAAGAAAATAACTTCATATTATTATGCTGTTCGTTTGTCATGCTGAGCCTGTCGAAGCTTCTTTTATGAGATCCTTCCTTCGTCAGGATGACAAAAATTAATTAACTAGTTTGCTAAATGCATCCAAAAATTCCTCAGCGTGTGCTTTGGTTAAGTTTAAAGCTGGCAATAAACGGATTACATTTGGTTTAGCTTCGCCAGTAAAAACGAAATGTTTAAACAACAAATCTTTTTTAACGTTGGCTAATTCTTCTGGTAATTCAATACCAATCATTAAACCACGACCTCTAACTTCAATTACTTGTTCAAATTTATTTAATTCTTCGATTAAGTAACTACCGATTTCTTCGGCATTTTGCATCAAGTTATCTTTTTCCATCACTTCTAAAACAGCCAATGCTGCAGCGCAAGCTAAATGATTGCCGCCAAATGTTGTTCCTAATTCGCCGTGCCAAGGTTTAAACTTTGGCGCAATTGAAATTCCTGCAACAGGAAATCCATTACCCATTCCTTTTGCCGTTGTATAAACATCCGCTTCTACTCCAGCGTAATCGTGAGCATAAAACAACCCTGTTCTGCCATAACCACACTGCACGCTATCTGCAATGTAAACTGCATTGTACTCATCGCAAAGCGAACGGATTTTTTGCAAGAAACTTTTTGAAGCTTCTTTAATTCCTCCCACACCTTGTATGCCTTCTATAATTACTGCCGAGATTTCATCGCCCTGCGATTTAAAAGTTTCTTCTAAAGCCACCTCATTGTTGAAAGGCAAAAAGATTACATTTTTAGTTTGATTAATCGGCGCAACAATTTTCGGGTTATCGGTTACAGCAACGGCTAAAGAAGTTCTTCCGTGGAAAGCACCAGAAAAAGCGATTACCTTTTTTCTGCCATTGTAAAATGATGCCAATTTTAAAGCATTTTCATTAGCCTCGGCACCAGAATTGACCAAAAATAACTGATAATCGGTTTTACCAGAAACTTCGCCTAATTTCTCTGCCAATTGCACCTGCAAAGGAATTTTAACTGAGTTAGAGTAAAAACCAACTTTGTTTAATTGATCAGTTAAGCGAGTTACATAATGTGGGTTAGTATGACCAATAGATATTACAGCGTGACCGCCATATAAATCTAAATATTTTTGATTATTAGCATCCCAAACATTGCTGCCTTTCGCAGATACTATCGTAATATCATTTAAAGGATATACATCAAATAATTCCATTTTTTTTGAGTTTTTGTCATTCTGAGCTTGCGAAGAATCTCATTTTTTAAGTGCTTCGACAAGCTCAGCATGACAATGTTTTTTAAAAGTTCGCTGCCTTTAAGCGCAAACCACTATTTTCTTCCAAGCCAAACATTAAGTTCATATTCTGAACCGCTTGTCCGCTTGCTCCTTTTAAAAGGTTGTCTATAATGCTGATGATAAACAATTTATCACCATGTTTTTCCACGTGCACCAAACATTTATTTGTATTTACCACTTGCTTTAAATCAATGTTTTTCCGACTTACGTGGGTAAAAGGATGTGTGCTATAATAATCTTCGTAAATAGTTTGAGCCTCTTCTAAAGTCAAATCACTTTCTAAATACATTGAGGCCAAAATCCCTCTTGTAAAAGCTCCACGTTGTGGGATGAAATTAAGCCCCACCCCTAAATCCCCTAAAGGGGACTTCTTAGCAGCTTGCAAAAGACTTTCGCCTATTTCATTTAGGTGTTGATGTTCAAATGCTTTGTAGATTGAAAGGTTATTGTTTCTCCAGCTAAAATGTGAAGTTGTTGATAAGCTTTGTCCTGCACCAGTTGAACCAGTTGTAGCATTAATATGAACTTCGTTGTTGATTAATCCTTTTGCAGCTAAAGGCAATAAACCTAGCTGAATACAAGTTGCAAAACAACCAGGATTAGCAATGTTATTAGCGTTCTTTATCGCATTGCGATTTAGTTCGGGCAAACCGTAAACAAAGTTACGAGTTGAGAGTTTTGAGTTGTGAGTTAACCTAAAATCTTGAGACAAATCAATGATTTTAACTTTTTCATCTATAGGATTTGCTTCTAAAAACTTCTTCGCATCACCATGACCCACGCATAAAAATAAAACGTCAATATCTTGAGAAATTTGATCGGTAAATTTCAAATTAGTCTCTCCAAATAAATCAGTATGTACGTCAGAAATCAAATTTCCAGCGTTGCTGCTACTATTTACAAAAGCGATTTCTACGTTAGGATGATTGATCAGAATGCGTAACATCTCGCCACCTGTGTAGCCAGCTCCTCCGATAATTCCTACTTTTATTTTATTCATTTTTTTAAATTTATTGCCCTTCGACAAGCTCTGGATGACAACATTAGGGAGATTGCTTCGTGCCTCGCAATGACGATGCGCCTAAAAACCTCAACCCTCTACCTCACCATTAACTTTATGCCAAATCATCACCTGGTTACCAAAAATTTTAGAGAAACCTTTCACATCTTCGCCGCTCCAAGCATTGTTCATTTCGCCGTAGCTACCAAATTTATTACTCATTAAATCGTTAGCACTTTCTATACCGATGATATGGAAACGATATGGTAATAACTCTACAAAAACTTTTCCGTTAACGGTACTTTGGGTAGACGTTAAGAAAGCTTCCATATCTCTCATAATTGGATCGTGAAATTGACCTTCGTGCAGCCAGTTACCGTAGAAAGATGCTAAATTTTCTTTCCAGCTCAATTGCCACTTGGTTAAGGTATGTTTCTCTAAAGCATGGTGTGCTTTGATAATTACCATCGGCCCTGCTGCCTCAAAACCTACACGACCTTTAATACCGATAATGGTATCTCCCACATGTATATCTCTGCCAACACCAAAAGGAGCTGCAATTGCTTGTAATTTTTGGATAGCTCTAACTGGCGCTAATTGCTCACCATCTACAGCAACCAACTCTCCTTTTTCGAAGGTTAACTCAACTTTTTTGCTTTCTGTTTCAGTAACTTGGGTTGGCCAAGCGCTTTCTGGTAAAGATTGATGTGAGGTTAATGTTTCTGCGCCACCAACAGATGTGCCCCATAAACCTTTATTGATTGAATATTTCGCTTTCTCTGCTGTATACTCTACTCCGTGTTTCGCTAAGTATTCTATTTCCGCTTCGCGGGATAATTTTAAATCTCTAATTGGTGTGATGATTTCAACTCCTGGAATTAGGATATTAAAAATCATATCAAAACGCACTTGATCGTTACCAGCACCAGTACTACCGTGAGCTACGTATTCGGCACCAATCTTTTTTACATAATTGGCAATTGCGGTAGCTTGGCAAACACGTTCTGCACTTACCGATAGCGGATAAGTTGAGTTTTTTAAAACATTGCCGTAAATTAAATACTTGATGCTATCGTTGTAATAGTTTTCGGTTTCATCAACCGCAGCATGAGATGTTACACCTAAAGCATATGCACGAGCTTCAATTTCTTTCAGTTCATCATTAGAAAAACCACCAGTATTTACGACTACCGAGTGTACTTCAAAATCTCTGTCTTTAGTTAAATGGATGCAACAAAATGAGGTATCTAAACCTCCGCTAAATGCTAAAACAACTTTTTTCTTCATTATGTATTTATTTTAATGGGTACTCTCGTCATTGCGAGGCACGAAGCAATCTTACAACTATAATCCTTTCGCTTTAGGATTGGTTTACTTCGTAGCTGCTTCGCGGTCGTGCCTCGCAATGACGACTCTCTATTTTTTACTCCTATTTATTTAATAACGTTAAAAACATCAGTATTGATTTCATCTCATTACTGCCTTTATTTTTTTCAACTAAGCGCTGCTTGATACGCATAAAGCGCTCGTATAAACCTGGTTTTTTTTGTAATTCTTCGGCAAACTTTTTTGCTTCTTCATGCTTTTTTTCTGCCGGATCATATAACATCGCAGTACACATACAGTTTTTCCGCTCTTTCATTTTCAAGATCTCAAAGTTTACACAGCTTTGGCAGCCTTTCCAAAAATCTTCGTCTTGCGTTAATTCAGAATAAGTAACGGGTTCGTAGCCTAAATCAGAGTTAATTTTCATCACGGCTAACCCGGTAGTTAAACCAAATATTTTAGCTTTTGGATATAATTTTCTAGAAAGGTTAAAAATTTCTTGCTTAATGGCGTGTGCTAAACCACCTTTACGGTATTTCGGACTAACAATTAAACCAGAGTTAGCAACAAATTGGCCGTGACTCCAAGTTTCTATGTAGCAAAAGCCTGCCCAAGAGCCATCTTTATGGAAAGCAATTACCGCTTTGCCTTCTTTCATTTTGCCAGCAATGTATTCTGGCGAACGCTTAGCAATACCAGTTCCTCTAGCTTTTGCAGATTCAGCCATTTCGGTTACAATCTCTTCTGCAAAAACATGATGCTCTGCGATAGCGACTTGTACTATAAATTCATTAATATTCATTCGTTTCTCTAACGAAAAATTAAGGTATTCTTGTTAATTGGGTTTTTAGAGAGGATCAATTCCTCATTCGTAATAGTAAGATGTACTAAATACGTGGCGTATAATTTTGCCGATTGGTGGTGATATAAAATACAGGGTGCAAACGTTCAATAAACAGGCTATTAGCAGCAATATTTTTTGCTGCTAAGATAGAAAGTTTATGTATAATTTGTTTGCTCATTAGCTTTTACTGTTCTGTATTAAATTACTTGAGGCGCAAAGGTTTAAATAAAAAATGAGTTGTGCAATAAGAATCATATTTTTTTTACGATTTACATGATTTTGTTAAACTAATCTGACCCATTTTAGCGTTATTTATCTTTTTAAATATCATTTAACATAGTTTAACATTGCCCTTTTATTTTAAAAAACAATATTTGCTTAATATTTAACATTTTAATACCCCGTTCGTAATGAGAAAGTTTTACTCCTTAATTTTATTTTTTTTAACTATAACAACTATTATTTCTTGCAAAAAACAAGAAGTTGATACCACAGCATACACTGCTATAGCGGTAGTTAATGCATCTCCAACATCTGCAACTTATGATGTGTATCTGGGTGCTAACAAAATAAATGCTGCAGCTTTGCCTTCGGGTGGTGGTGTATCTTATGTGCAACAGGTTGCCGGAAACTATGATTTAAAATTCACTGTAGCTGGTAGAGGCGAGAGTGTTTTAACCAGAACGGTAAATCTTGAACAGAATAAATTCCAATCATTTTATTTAATAGGATCACCAACTTCTTTTGATGGTATTTTTACTGTAGATGATTTAACTGCTACTTCTACCACTCAGGCTTTTGTGAGATTTATTAATCTTTCGCCAGATGCACCCGCTTTAAGTTTAGCTGTTACAGGTGGCGCTGCAGTTGGATCTAGCCAAGCATACAAAGGAATTAGCACATTTGTACAAGTTGCGCCAGGTGCACAATCATTTGAGCTTAAAGACAATTCAGCTGTAGTAAGAGCTACGCTAACTGGAGTTAATTTAGTTGCCAATGGTTACTATACCATTATTGCAAAAGGCTTAGTTACGCCTGTTACTGCAACCGATTTACCTTTAGCGGCACAATTAATTGTAACCAAATAAATTCTTATTTTTTAGAAAAAGGTCTCAGCACAAAACTGAGGCCTTTTTTTTGTTTCAAATTTTCTTATTTAGAATTATTCAAAATAATTTGGATGTTATTAATTTGTGTTGTTAATTTGCAGCTGTTTATAATTAATCTAAATAAAAATAACGACATGCGAATACCATTACTAATCTCAACCCTATTGATAAGTTTATTTTCTTTACCTGTACTAGCCCAACAAACCGGCTTAGTAAAGGGTAAAATCACTACTTCCGATAGTCAACCAGCTATATATGTTAGCATTGGCTTAAAAGGAAAAAATCAAAGTACTACAACAGATGATAAGGGAAGCTATATCATTAATAGAGTTAAAGCCGGAAACTACATTTTAAGAGTTAGTGCGATTGGCATAATCTCGCAAGAAAAAGAAATTGAGGTAAAAAATGGAGAAACAATAACTGTAAACTTTACTTTAACGGAAGATAATCAGGCATTAAAAGAAGTAACTATAGCTGGCAAAAAGAATAAGTATAAAGTTAGTTTACCATCAGCTTCGCTTAGGCTAAACGAGCCATTGTTAGAAGCGCCTCAAAACATTCAAATTGTTAGTGATCAGGTTATTAAAGATCAACAAATTATTAGCATGAGCGATGGTTTGATAAGAAATGTGAGTGGTGCAGCTAGATCAGAACATTGGGGAGATTTATATACCAATATCAAAATGCGTGGTTCTCAAATTCAGGCAATGCGAAATGGTTTCAACTTTGTTTCTTCTTATTGGGGGCCATTAACCGAAGACATGAGTATTGTAGATCATGTAGAATTTGTAAAAGGCCCTGCTGGTTTTATGTTGGGCAATGGCGATCCGAGTGGTTTGTACAACGTAGTTACTAAAAAACCTACCGGGATAAACAGAGGAGAAGTGTCTGTTACTGTTGGAAGTTACGACTTGTACAGAACAGCAGTAGATTTTGATCATCAATTAACTAATGATGGTAAATTGCTTTTCAGACTAAATGCTGCGGCACAAACTAAAGGTTCATTTAGACCGTATGAAAGCAACGATCGTTATACATTTGCGCCATCTTTAAGTTACCAGCTTACCAATAAAACAAAAATTACAGCCGAATACGCATTACAAAATGCAAAAATGACCGAAGTTGGTTCATTCTATATTTTCAGTCCGAATGGTTACGCAACTTTACCAAGAGATTTTACATTTACGCAGCCAGGTGTAGAGCCAACTCGAATTAACGACCACAGTGCCTTCATTAACTTACAGCACAATTTTAATGATAAATGGAAAGCGACTGCTCAGGTTGCTTATTCAAAATACTTACAAACGGGTACAAGTTCATGGCCTTCGGCGGTATTTACCAATAACACCATCATTAGAAATGTAGGCATTTGGGATGCAGAAAGCAGCATGAAATTAGCGCAGTTTTTTATCAATGGGCAATTAAATACAGGCGGCATTGTACATAGAATTTTAGCCGGCTTTGATGGCGGCAAGAAAAATTATATGGCAGATTGGGGACAATCTCATGATCTAGATTTACCTTCAGCTCCTTTTAATGTAAATAACCCAAATTATGGTTTTCCATCAAATGGGTATCCAAATTTTGATAGAGAAACAAGTTTAACTGATAGAGCAATTGCAGCCGGCGGATTAATTGATCAGAAATATTTAAGCGCTTATTTACAAGATGAACTTGGTTTTTTTGAAAATAAGTTTAGGTTAACCTTAGCAGGAAGATATACTTATGTTAGTCAATCTGCATGGGGTGGTAATCCTGATAAGGCTAAAAAATTCACACCGCGTGTAGGCTTAAGTTATTCAGTCGATAAAAACACATCGATTTATGCGGTTTATGATGAGGCCTTTACTCCTCAAACTGGTTTCTTGCGCAATGGCAATAAAATTGATCCAATTACGGGTACAAACTATGAAGTTGGAATAAAGAAAGATTGGTTTGGAGGTAAATGGAATACCACTTTAGCTGCATACAGAATTGTTAAACAAAATGAGTTAGCAGCCGATCCATTTAATCAAGCTGGTGAAAGTTTTAGCATTGTAGTGGGAGAAAAAAGAGCACAAGGTATTGAGTTTGATTTAAGAGGAGAAATTACAGCTGGCTTAAAATTGATTGCCAATTACGCTTATACAGACGGCAAAGTTACCGAAGTTGCAGATGGCGTTACAAGCAATTTTGTTGGTCAGGCTGTACCAGGTTTTGCTAAACATGTTTCTAACGCTTGGTTAAGTTATACGTTACAAGACGGACTTTTAAAAGGAACAGGTATTTCTGCAGGTTTTACACATTTAGCTGGACGAGCGATGGGAACTTTTAGTGGTACAAATGAAGAGCGAAACCTTCCTAACTACTTTAAGTTAGATGGGGGTTTGTTTTGGGAGAACAAAAATTTGAGAATTACCGCCAACGCATTTAATTTGTTAGATGAATATCTTTTTACAGGAGCCTATTACACTGGTTACTGGAATGCACCGAATTATGATTTAGGCGTTTATTCATGGCAAGCAGAAGCACCAAGAAACTACAGATTAAGCGTAGCTTATAAATTTTAATCAGTTAAGTTTTTATACCAAGCAACATTGTGTTGCTTGGTTTTTTTTAAAATAACATCAAATGGGTTTCGTAAAACCAATAAAGAAAAAGAATAGGTTTAAATATTGGATTGGTAGATTACATCTTTGGTTGGGTTTAATCTCGGGTATATTTGTATTATTCTTGGGTCTAACGGGATGTATCTTAGCTTTCCAAAGAGAGATAGAAGATGCTATACAAACCTATCGTTTTACGAAAACACAGCAACAACCATTATTAGCACCAACTCAATTAAAAGCGATAGCCGATAAAGCATTGCCAAAAAAACATGCGCACAGCATAACCTATCAACCTGGTAGAAGTACGCAAGTGGTTTATTACGATCTGCTGGCTGATTATTATTACATTGTATTCTTAAATCAATATACAGGTGAAGTTTTAAAAGTTAAAAATATGGATGATGATTTTTTTAGGATCATCATTATGGGGCATTACTATTTGTGGTTACCGCCAGAAATTGGACAGCCTATTTTAACAACAGCCACGATGATATTTGTTTTTTTACTTATTTCTGGTTTAGTACTATGGTGGCCAAAAAGTAAGGCCGCAAGAAAACAAAGGTTTACTGTAAAACTAAAATCGAAATGGCGTAGGCTTAATTACGACTTACACAATGTTTTAGGTTTTTACATGATGTTTATTGCCATTTTTATTGGCTTAAGCGGCATGGTAATGGGTTTTCAGTGGTTTAGTAAATCTGTTTATTGGCTAAGTTCTGGTGGCAAAAGCATGAATATGTTTGAGGAAACTTACTCTGATACCACTTCATTAACCAATATCAATACAAACGTAAAAGCTGCAGATGTGTTATGGGCAAAATTTTTAACTGATGATCCAAAATTTAAAGGAAGCTTAGACGTACATATTCCTGAGGATGAAAAAGGAGCAATAGAAATTGCCAAAAACTTAGACCCAACAACTTATTGGAAAGCCGATTATCGCTATTTTGATCAGCACACGCTAAAAGAAATTGAAGTGAAGCACATGTTTGGAAAATTTGACAATGCCACACTTGCAGATAAAATCATTAGAATGAACTACGATATCCACATTGGTGCGATTGCAGGTTTGCCAGGAAAAATCATTGCCTTTATAGCTAGTTTAATTGCCGCAAGCATGCCTGTAACCGGTGTAATGATTTGGTTGGGCAGAAAAAAGAAAAAAAATCTATTGCACCCTAAAAGCTAAGGTTATAGTTGGCCCATCGGTCGGTGTCTCACCCAATGCTATTAACTTATGAAAGTTCGTCAATTGCGAGGGTCGATTTTCCATCGCCCGAAGCAATCTCATTCTTGACTTATCGGTCGGTGTCTCACCGACCGAAACAAAATCAGCAAGGTTTCGACTGACAATAGAATATAAAAATCTTCAAATCTGCGGCTTTCTTTTGTAGTATGATTAACTTGCTTAACCAAACTATCTACCATGAGAAAGCTTTTAATCATATCTATTTGGCTTATATCTGCAAACTGTTTTGCACAAGATTTAAAATATGCTCGTAAAACTTTAAACACCTTAACATCTAAAGAACTTTGGGGCAGAGGTTACACCAAAAACGGTATGGCTAAAGCGGCAAATTTTATTGAATCAGAGTTTAAATCTTTTGGTTTGCAACCGATGGATGGGAAAGATTTTAAGCAGCCATTTATGTTTTCGGTAAATACTTTTCCGGATAAAATGAAGCTTATAATTGACGGCAAAAAGTTAATTCCAGGTAACGATTTTATTGTACATCAAGCAAGTGTTGGCTTAAAAGCCAAAACAGATTTAGAACAAAAAGACAGTGTTAATTTTTTAGCTGCATCAAGCAGGATATTGGTTACGTTGGAAGATAAATTAACTTGGTCTGTATCGCAAAAAGTAGAAGATTACACGCAAATTTTAATTAAAAAATCTGCACTAAGCTCAATTCCAAAAAACATAGTTATTGATATTGAAAACCAATTTATTCCTGATTTCAGCGCAGCTAATATTGCCGGATTTATTAAGGGAACTGCAAAGCCTGATTCAACGATAGTAATTACAGCTCATTACGATCATTTAGGCGGAATGGGAAGTGAAACATTTTTCCCCGGGGCAAATGATAATGGAAGTGGCGTTTCATTTTTACTCAGTTTAGCCAAGCATTACGCTAAAAATCCACCCAAATATTCCATCGCATTTATCTGCTTTGCAGCAGAAGAGGCAGGTATTTTAGGCTCCAAATATTTTACTGAAAACCCACTTATCCCATTAGATAAAATTAAATTTTTAATAAACGTTGATATGGTTGGAACTGGCGAAACTGGTGCAACCGTTGTAAATGCAACACAATACCCTAAAGAGTTTAAATTGCTCAATAAAGTTAATGAAGAAGGACAGTTTTTAGTAAAGATTAATCCTCGTGGTAAAGCAGCAAATAGCGATCATTATTTTTTTACTGAAAAAGGAGTGCCTGCATTTTTTATGTACACGCAAGGCGGAATTTCTGCTTACCACGATGTTTTTGACAAGCCTCAAACCTTACCATTTACTGTTTACGAGAATTTGTTTAAACTTTTTGTAGGGTTTAATCAATCGTTAATGAATTAGTTCTTGTCACGCTATTGTAGCGTTAATTGTTAGCCACAAACATTTCAATTTACTTGTTGTTAATTTGAAAAAATTTATAAATCATGTCGTTACTTTTCTCTCCAATTAAAATCAAAAATATCGAGTTAAAAAATAGAATTGTGGTATCGCCAATGTGCCAATATTCTGCTAAAGATGGTTTCCCTAATAATTGGCATTTGGTGCATTTAGGTAGCAGAGCTGTTGGTGGTGCAGGTTTAATTATTGCAGAAGCAACTGGTGTTTCTCCAGAGGCTCGTATTTCTGTTGGCGATTTAGGTTTATGGAAAGATGAACAAATAGAAAAATTTAAAGAGATTGTGGATTTTATTCATGAAAATGGATCAATTGCTGGTATCCAATTAGCTCACGCAGGGCGAAAAGCAAGTTTTGATATCCCATGGGAAAACCCTTTACAATTAGATAAAGATCAAGGTGGTTGGGATACTGTTTCGGCAAGTAGTGAAATTTTTAACCCTACCGACAAAACACCAATTGCTTTAGACTTACAAGGAATAGCAAAAGTAAAAGCTGATTTTAAATCGGCTACAGAAAGAGCAATTAAAGCAGGTTTTAAAGTGATTGAAATTCATGCTGCCCATGGTTATTTACAACATCAATTTTTATCGCCGATAAGCAATAAAAGAACCGATGAATATGGCGGAATTTTCGAAAACAGAATTCGTTTGTTAATGGAAACAGTTACGGCCGTGCAAGAAGTTTGGCCAGCAGAAAACCCTTTATTTGTTAGAATTTCTGCAACAGATTGGGCAGAAGGCGGTTGGAATTTAGAAGAATCTATCCGTTTATCAGCTTTGCTAAAAGAAAAAGGAGTTGATGTAATTGATACCTCTAGTGGTGGTTTAACTTTAGCACAACAAATTCCTTTAAAACCTGGTTATCAGGTAGAATTTGCTGCTGCAATTAAAAAAGAAGTGGGCATAAAAACTGGAGCTGTAGGTTTAATAACTGATGAAAACCAAGCAGAAGAAATTTTACAAAACGGCCATGCTGACTTGATTTTTATGGCAAGAGAACTATTGAGAAGCCCATACTTCCCGCTTGATGCGGCATTTAAATTAGGTGACGATGTGAAATGGCCTGCTCAATATGAAAGAGCCAAACCCAGAAAACATTCCTAATTTTTTAAATTTTAAACTTATCTTGTAAAATGTTTAATAAATACCTTGGCAAAAGTAAGTTTCAATTAATGCTTATCGTGTTAGTGTTGATTATTTCATCTTGTAAAAAAGGCGATCCTTTTATCAATTTACCATTATTTGGTCCGAACCAAGAATTTTATGCTTTGGCAGACAATAATTTATTGAAATTTAATGCTGGTAACATCAAAACAGCTGCATCGCAAGTAGCAGTTACAGGATTAACTGCAACTACAGAGAAATTATTGAGTATAGATTTTAGACCAGCAACAGGCGAACTTTATGCGGTAAGTAATGCAAGTATAATTTACATAATCGATGCAACAACTGGAAAAGCCAGAGCTGTTGCAAGCACGGCATTTACACCTGCATTGGCTGGCGATGTGGTGAGTTTAGATTTTAATCCGGTAGTAGATAGGATTAGGATAGTTACCAATACTGGTCAAAATTTACGCTTAAACCCAGAAACCGGTTTGGTTGTAGCAGCAGATGGTGCAATAAATAACACCAATATAAATGGGGTAGCCTACAATAATAATTTTGCAGGAGCAGAAACTACTACCTTATATGATATAGATTTTTCGGCTAAAGTGTTATATAAACAAGATCCACCAAATAATGGCACCTTGGTTAAAGTTGGCGATTTGCAATTAGATTTAGGCACAAACGTAAGTTTTGATATTTCTGCAGACGGCAAAAATGCAATTGCCATCGGCAAAACAGCAACTCAAGCAAATTTGTATACCATTAATTTAACTACTGGCTTAGCAGAATTAAAAGGTAGGTTTCCGAGTAATTTAAATATACAAGGTATTGCAATGCCCGTAAACCAAGTAGCTTATGCTGTTTCCGGAAGTGAGTTGTTGATTATTAATTTAACCGCATCAAACGTTCTGAAGAAACCGATTACTGGTTTGCAAAGTGGCGAAACTATTTTAGGAATGGATATGCGACCAACAAATGGGCAATTGTATGCGTTAGGAAGTACAAATCGTTTATATACGGTTAACATTGGCAATGGAGCCTTTACAGAAGTTGGTTTGTTAACTACACCACTGGCTGGCACAAGTTTCGGTTTCGATTTTAACCCTGTTGCAGATTTAATTAGAGTTGTAAGTAACACAGGGCAAAACTTAAGGGTAAACCCCACTACCGCAGCGGTAACCGTTGATGCAAATATTACAACCGCAACTGCAACCTTAAGCGCTGCGGCATACACTAATAATTTTAAAGGGGCAAACGCTACAGCGCTTTATGTAATAGACCACACTTTAGATCGTTTATTTAGTCAAGAAGCAAATACAGGTATTTTAACTACCATAGGCGATTTAAAAATTAATGTTGAAAGTGCTAATGGATTTGATGTGATGAGCACCGCCACAACAAATATAGCTTATGGTGTTTTTACCGTAGCAGGTAAAAGTGAAATTTACAAGCTAGATTTGGCAACTGGTTTAGCTACTGCTATAACAACTGATTTTGGCTTTGCGGTATCAGCGTTTACCTTAGGTTTAAGATAATAAAGCATTATCTCTATGTTTTGGAGCTGTATTCTTTTTAGGGTACAGCTTTTTTTGCTTATAACCCTTTATTGCGGCAAATATAGCTGCAGCTTAGTACCATTAGAGCATTGGCGGCGAGTACGTCAACTCTGCAAATAACTGAAGTTGGTGTCCGAGTTAACGTACTACAAAAAATAATTGCAATACATAATCAGAAAATGAGCGCAAGAAATTCTTAGGGATAAACAGTCCCGTTGTTCGCTTTATCTTTTTTATTGTCCTTCGACAAGCTCAGGATGACATAAAAAAGTATGCCGCTACCACCGGGTTTAGTAACAATGTACTGTAGCCCGATAGCAGCTCTCCAAAATAGCTTTTACTTTAATTTTAGCCCTTGGTTAAGCGGTACCCTAATGTAACTAAGTTAAAGGTGGTTAAAATGTTGGCAAGGACACCAACATAAGAAAGCTCCAGCGTTGGCGTTCCCGCCAACGCTTAATTTAATTACATTGAGCTGTACCCTGTAGAAAGGAGAGCAGACACGAAGCGATGCCAGCCTGCCGGCAGCCATACAAGCGAAACAAAGGAACAAATTTGATGAGGCGCACAAGTATTGCGCTGCTAAAAATTAGTATAAAAAAATCCTCTAAGTAAACTTAGAGGATTTATAATTTATACGCTTCGACAGGCTTAGCGAGACAAGTTTTATTTGTTAACGTACATTACTTCTTTAACCGCTTTAACTACTTTTTCTGCATTTGGCAAACTAGCAGCAATTAAAGTTGGTGCGTATGGCAACGGAACATCAGCACAAGTAATACGTAAAATTGGCGAGTCTAAATGATCGAATGCATTTTTCTGAACATTAAAAGTAATCTCAGAAGAAATTGAAGCCAATGGCCAAGCTTCTTCTACAATTACCAAACGGTTTGTTTTTTTAACAGAGTTGATAATAGTTGCATAATCGATAGGGCGAACCGTTAATAAATCGATAACTTCTACGCTGATACCATCTTTAGTTAATTCTTCTACAGCAGGATTAACTACACGTGTTAACATTTTACCGAAAGTTACGATAGTTACATCAGTACCTTCTTTGGCAACAACTGCTTTACCAATTTCTAAAGTGTATTCTTCTTCAGGAACTTCTCCTTTATCTCCATACATTACTTCAGATTCCATAAAAATTACTGGATCTGGATCGTTAATAGCTGCTTTTAATAAACCTTTAGCATTATAAGGAGTTGATGGAATAACAACTTTTAAACCCGGACAGTTCGCAAACCAGTTCTCGAAATTTTGAGAGTGTTGCGCACCTAATTGACCAGCATTACCAGTTGGACCACGGAAAACGATTGGCACCGAAAACTGGCCACCGCTCATTGATAAAATCTTTGCAGCAGCATTGATAATTTGATCAATAGCTACCAATGAAAAATTGAAAGTCATGAACTCGATGATTGGAATTAAGCCATTCATTGCAGCACCAATACCGATACCTGCAAAACCTAATTCAGCAATTGGTGTGTCAATAACGCGTTTGTCGCCAAACTCATCTAACATCCCCTGACTAACCTTATATGCACCATTGTATTGCGCAACTTCTTCGCCCATTAAAAAAATGTTCTCGTTTTTACGCATTTCTTCGTTCAATGCTTCGCGTAGTGCTTCTCTAAATTGGATTTCTCTCATTGTTTATTCAAAAATTACCAAGTGCAAATATAACTATTGTATCGTAATTTTAAAGTAGTGTTTTAATTACAATATCAAATGTATTTAGAATATGGATAAAGCAAGTTTTAGCCAAATTAAATTTTAGTTTTTTGGTCGTATTAATCCCGAACATTCGGGATCCGCTGTATCTTTTTGGTTTTAACAAACCCAAAAGAATGCCGCTGTCATCGTTAACGCAAAAAACTGTGCTTTCTATTTGGTTTTTCCAGAAATATCTTCGCCAAAATGAATAATGTTGCCGTTATTGTCTAAAATTGAAAATTGCCTCATTCCCCATGGCATATTTTTTAGCTCACCGTTCGGGTGTACAACTCCTTGTGTTTTATATTCGCTAAATAATTCATCAACTTGGGTTACATAAATATAACAACCGGTATTTTTGGGGATGCTTTCATCGCCTGTTGGCCATAAATGGATGGAAATTTCATCTTTACTAAAAATCAGGTAGCCATCCCAATTGTTATGAAAGGTGAAGCCTAACCTTTCGGTGTAAAATTTAATCGTTTCTTCTGCATCTAAAGATGCGAGGATTGGCGTTGCGGTTTTAAGCATAATAAAGTATCAGGACAAATTTACAAAAGAATATATCTCACTATCTAAAAATTTACCTTGAAAGTAATACCTCTCTTTAAAATAGGCCTCTTTTTCAAAACCGTGTTTGAGTAAAATTTGCCTAGAAGCATTATTTTCAGGGCTAACATCTGCACAAATGCTATGTAAGTTAATATTCTTAAAACCGAATGCAATGGCTTTTATCAAAGCTTCTGAAATAATTCCTTTTCGCCAATAATCAGGATTTAGCATGTAACCAATTTCCGCCCTATGGTTGGCAAAATCTGTTCTGTAATAACCAATTTCGCCAATCATTTCACTTGGATTATTTTTTAATGCAATTGCCCAAACTAAATTATCACCATTTTCAAACCCCTTATTTAATGTGGTGATTAAAGTTTGTACATCAAATATGTCTTTTGGTCTTTCACGATAAATATATTTCATTACAGTTTCGTTTGAGCGCAAAGCAAATAAAGCTTTCGCATCAGCATTTGTATGTGCTCTAAGAATTAACCTTTCAGTTTCTAAAGTTGGGAATGAAGTGAATTGGAGTTTTAGCATTTTCTATTTTAATACTGAAAAACCGTAAATTTTCACAAACTCTTGTACTTCATGGTCAAAAGTTTTCTTAGTATGATGAACTTCTTGATTTTTAATGTAATTGATAACTGCTTGAAGATTTGATTCGCTTACAGATACAGCATAATAGTCATCTTGCCACATAAATTTATTCGTTGTAAGTTGGTTTTGATTAATCCAAAATGACGATTCTCCTTTTATCAATTGTGTAACTTTTGAAATGGTTTGTGCTCGCCCTAGTGAGATCAAGCAATGAACATGATCTGTATAACCATTAATAGTTTGCAAAAAGATTGATTTCTCTTTACAGTTTTCTATCATGTGTTCATAAACTTTATATCTAACTTCTTTGGTTAGTAAAGGTTCCCTGTTTTTTGTGGCGAATACTAAATGCACCCATATTCTGATATATGACATAGTTTTTCATTTGGCTATACCAAGATAATAAAAAATTGACTATTTATTTTTTAACAGAAATGTGGCTAAAGCCACTAAATCATTTCTTATCTCCGTCAGCTAAAGCAGACGGCAATAAACAAAGCAGATTGCAACGAACAGACAGATGGCAATGAACAGATACATAAACAGCTAAAGCAGACGGCAATAAACAAAGCAGATTGCAACGAACAGACAGATGGCAATGAACAAATACATAAACAGCTAAAGCAGACGGCAATGAACAAAGCAGATTGCAACGAACAGACAGATGGCAATGAACAGATACATAAACAGCTAAAGCAGACGGCAATGAACAAAGCAGATTGCAACGAACAGACAGATGGCAATGAACAGATACATAAACAGCTAAAGCAGACGGCAATGAACAAAGTAGATTGCAACGAACAGAAAGGTAGCAATGAACAAATACATAAACAGCTAAAGAAGACGGCAATGAACAAAGCAGATTGCAACGACCAGACAGATGGCAATGAACAAATATATCAGCTAAAGCTCATTGCCGTTGGCTTCAGCCAATGGATAAAAAGGAAATACATATTGGCTTTAGCCAAACTACCTCCCAAACAATGTTGTATAAATAGAATAAACATAATTACCCGGGTTTTGGCTAGCTCTAAAAGGAATATTATAATCAAATAACTCTTTTAACTTAAGTCGTAATGCATTTAAAAACACCAATTTCTCTGATGCTAAAAATTCATCTTTTAATATCCCGTTTTTGCCAGCAAAAGTAATCCCATCTTTACTCATGGTTTTAACAATGTACAAGTTTGGCTCTACATTTTCGTTCTTAGAAAGCTGCTCGTACACATGTGTATAAAATAGTGTTTGTACCAATGCTTTGTTAATATTGCCGCAGTCTGTATCAAAACATTCATCAATTGATGAATATTTTAACTTATCACTACCAGTTTTATAATCTACAATTCTATAAACCCCATTTTTTAAATCTACCCTATCAATAATGCCAAAAAGTTTAAGCTGTTGTGTTGCACCATTTGCCTCGAAACTAAAACTCACATTTCCTTTTTGTTCTAAACCAATTAAGGTAAATGGTGCGTCTTCAGTATCTTGCTTTAAAATAATATTTACATATTCCAAAACGATGGCATAAATTACCTTTTGCATTCCGTTTAACTGCACATGAGCATTTCTATTCTCATACATTACATGCGCAAAACCTTGCATAATCAGTTTCGGAATATCCGCTCTTTTTTCTTTAATTCGTTCTGAGGTAATTTCCGGATCAATTGCTTTCAATTGTGCATAAAACTGTTCCATTACATCATGCAATATCAAACCAACTTTGTATGCTTCAACCGTTTCCTCTACCTCTTTTGGTTCTTCAATACCAGCAACGTATTTGTAAAAGAAATCTATCGGATTTGAGATATAAGTTGTTAATGCCGAAGCCGAAAGATATTTTTGACCACTCAAATATCGATCTAAAACCTGTTGAACTTTTTTTGATTTGATAACTACCTCATCCCTTTTTAACTCTGTTTTAACAGTTAATTGCAATTCTTTATGGTGAAAATTAAAGCCACTTTCGTACTCTAATTGTTTGATAAATCGAGACGGTTCGCCACTGTTACTCTCGTCGGTTAATGAGTTATAGACAAAATCTATATTTTTTGATCTTTGTATCAATCTGTAAAACATATACGCAGAGATGGCGTCTTGATTTTCGAGTACAGGCAAACCATAAGCCCGCCTTAAACTATCTGGAATAAAGGTAGTTCCGGTTGATGCCTGCGGAATAATCCCTTCGTTTAAACCAAGAATAATTACACGGTCGAAGTTCAAGTTTCTACTTTCTAACAATCCCATAATTTGGATACCATTTAACGGATCTCCTTCTAACGGAACAGCAATTGCAGTAAGAGATTTTTGAATGAGAGACAATACAAAGCTTAATTCAATATCTTTTTGGTATTTATCAATATGATGTTGTAGCGTATCTTGCAAACGGTTTAACTCTTGCATGGTTTTGCCAAATAGTTCTGCATCTATTTTTTTTAACTTTCTGGCAGCTAATTCACGTTGCAAAACATAATCTAAAACTGTAATTAAAGTTTTTACCGCATCGGCGGATGAAGTAATTGGCTCGAAAAAACTGGCGAATAAACCACCTTGTCGGGTTAAACGACCATAAGGAATTTCTATCAGTTGCTCTTTAATTAAAGCATCGATAATCTTCGGCCGCATCACATCACTAATGCCAATTAATGGGTGCGATAGAAAAGCAATCGCCGTTTGGTACTGAACGGTTTTTTTGGCGTTAACTTCTGCTTGTACACTTAACCATAAATCTGCTAATCCGTATAATGATGAATTGGTTAAGCCAAAACCCATGGTAATGTTTACATCTAACTTTTTATCCTCAATTTTAGACGGGATGGTTTGTAAAACCGGGATCAACAAACTTTCATCCGCTAAAATAATGGCAGTGTTTACCGGTTGTTCGCCTAAAATTTGCACTTTTTCATTTGCTATAAGTTCGTTTACAATTTTAGCTTGTGCAGTTTGCCCTTGCACTTTGTAAACATTAACATCGCGTTGCGAAGATTTGATGTAACTAAGCTCATTAGAGAGTTGATTTTTTAAGCCTATTTGGTTTAAATTTCTGCGAAGAAACAATCCTGCTTCTTGCATTTCATCGGCTAAATAATAGCTATCCGTATCGAAATAAAAGATGGCTTTTTCTTCTTCTTGCCAACGTTTAAAAGCTTTCGCTTCGGCTTTGCTTAATGCGTTAAAACCTATAAAAATTAATTTTTTGTCAATATATTTTGCTGTAAAATCTACATCGTTTTTGCCATCGGCGATATTTTTATACAAACGTGCCATAGTGGTAAAACCGTTATCGGCTAACTTTGTATGAAAGTTATGGTACAATACTGGCATCCTGTGCCACATTTTGATAAAAAGCTCTTGCTGTTTTTTGTATTTGCCCTCTGAGTAAGATTGCCAAAATTGCGACAGAAATTCTTTTTGTTCTGCTGTTAAAAAATCAAATTGCTGATTGATTACAGCAATATCTTCTAACTCTGTAAAAAGTCGATCGGCATCTACCAAATCATTATCAATTTGGCTAAAATCGCCTAAAATTATTTTGGCAATATTATGAAACTTAGCAATTGATGGTAGTTTTTCTACGCCTTCGCTTTTTAACAGTTCAATGTAGCAATCGTATAATGTAAAAAACTGAGTATAGTGATCAGCTATTTTTAAACTGGTTGCCTCAGCAAAAAACTCTTGAACGGTAAAAAATGTAGGGCTCCAAAAAGGTTTTTTGTAAATATCGGCCAAGTGTTTTTGCAAATACGCAACAGGGCGTTTGTTGTTAAACACAATAGCACAATCTTGCAAGTTTTGGTTAAACTTGGCTACTAAATCTTCGGCAACGTCTTTTAAAAATGGGTTCATTATTTTTTTGTAACGTCACCCTTAATTTATTTCAGGGTCTGCTAACAGATGCTGAAACGAGTTCAGCATGACGGATTAATCTTTATACAGCTTTTAATTTTTTTAACGTAGCGTAAAACAAATAGGGTTTTACATCTTCATAACCCATCGCTTCTATTAAATTTTTGTAATTCACGATTTGGGCGACATGATTTTGGCTTTCTTCGGCAGTAAATTTATAATCGATGATAGAAACTTGTTTGCCGTTGAGCACCAATTTATCTGGTCGGTAAGTTTTTCCATCGATACCGATAATCGATTTTTCATTGATTTGGTTCGCATTTTGGCTCAGCAAAGCGCTCAGCTCTGGGTGCGACAAAACATCTGCCACTTGCTGCAGATAATCTTCTCGTTCATCTTCTAAAACAAGTCCATCTAAAATCAAACAATCAACCGCATTTTCAACTTCATCAACTTTGTTTACCTCAGCTAAAATAGCATGTAAATTACTGCCTTTTACACCAGATTTAGCAATATTCTCAATGTATTTCTGTGGACGGTTTTCGGTTTCTTCATAAACTTCTTCTAAACGTTTGGTAGTTGGATAGGATGTTAAATTCAACGTATCAAAATTTTCTATTCCATCGCCTTTGGCAGAAAAACTACCAATTTGTATTTCATCAGTGTTTTCAAAATCTTGTGAAAAAGCATCAAACACCGCATCGCCAACATGGGTTAAGGATGGTTTTTTCTTGCCAGGAAACGAAATGTAAATGTAATCTTTAGCTCTTGTGGTTGCAACGTACAAACTATTCAAGGCATCCATGTAATTCATCAACAATTCTTCGAGGTAATATTTGGTTACACTAGAGCCTTTTAGCTGACTGGTAAATTGCAACGGAATGCTTTGCAAATCGGCGTATGCTGTGTTGCTCATTGGCACCCAAAAAGTACTGTTTGTTCTGCCGCCCAATGGCCAATCGCAAAAAGGTATAAAAACTGCCCTAAAGGCTAAACCTTTAGATTTGTGGATAGTCATTACCTGTATGGCGTTAGCAGTTTCTGGCGATGGTAAATTTTTATTGTGCCCTTCCTCTTCCCACCAATTTAAGAAAGAAGAAATGCCTTTTTCGCCTTGTCGGGATGCTTTATTGGTAAGGTCTCTAAAAGCCAAAAGATAAGGCAAAAACGGATTGACATTATTTTTTTGGTAGCTATCTAAGCCAAAAGCAGTGATGATATTTTCGATTAATGCCGAAACTGGTAAACTTAACCAAACCCTGTAATTGTCGCAAAAATCGACAGGCAAAACGTGCTTTAGGTTTTCTATTGGAGTTTCTTTTAAGGCAAAATAATGATCTCCGTTAATTGCTTTTTCATGTAATTGAGCATAAAGCGCAATACAATTTGCCTTATACAAAGCCGAATTAGCTGGACTAACCACTAACAACTTAAGCACATTTACAATCAATTTTATGGCTGTGCTGCTTGCTATTTTTAAGGCTTCGCCTGATATGACATCCAACCCTGCCACCATTAATGCATTTACTACTTCGGTTGCTTCGGCATTAGATCGAACTAAAACACCTATTTCTCGTTGCTGATAACCTTTTTCGTTAAGTAAAAAACTTACTTCTTTAAGCATCTCGGCCAACGAAGCCTCTTTTTTGTTTTCTGGTTCGGTATCAGTAGCAACGTTCTCTACAATTCCATCAGCGTTCGCCTTAGGTTTTTCAAATTCAATTTTCTTGATTTTAATTACTCCGCCTTTTGTGGTTTTGGCGTGGGTATTTTGTGCAACACCATGGTAAATTTTAGTAATAATGTCGGCATACTGGTTGCGTTGATCATTCCAAAATCCGTTTAATTGCTCGTCATCAATAGGTATTTCTCCGTTGATTTTGTTTTGCAATAACTCAGCTAATTTTGGATATAATTGGTTGTTAAATGTGATGACTTGCTCGGTACTGCGATAGTTTTCTGCCAACTGATCATCATAAACATTTTGTGTTTCTAAGTCAGCTTTTGCTTTTTGATGCAGCAGTTTATAATCGCCATCTCGCCATCGGTAAATAGATTGTTTGGCATCACCTACAATTAAGTGATCATGTAATTTTCCATCGTGTGTGGCAATGGCGTTGCTTACCAAAGCCTTAAAACTGTTCCATTGATTAGCAGAAGTATCCTGAAATTCATCAAATAGAAAATTTCTATACCTGTTGCCCATTTTCTCCCAGATAAAGCTGGGATTTTCTCCGGCGTCTTCGGCTATTCCGTTCAGTAATTTTTGCGCATCGCTGATGAGTAGAGTTTCATTTTCTTCGCGATATTGAGCTAATAAAACTGCGATTTCTTGCATCAACCTTAAAAAATAACCGTTTTTGATGAATGCTTTGGCTAAAATATAATCGGCTATGCTAGTATTGTAAACTGTGGCAAGCTGATGTAAAATTGGGTTGATATCTTCATAAAGCTCATTCGGTTTTCCTTTCGGGAACCAATTTTCTTCATCATCAATTAGCTTTAATACTTTTTCTACATCCGCAAAATTGCCCCTTACAATGCTGTTAAATTTTAGCAAAGGCGAGCGACTTTTACCTTTAAAATCTTCTGTACTAAAACCACTCACCTCTATAATTCCGAAAGCATTTTCTGCGTGCTCAATTAAATCTTCCTCAAACTTTTTGATGTAATTTTTAGAGAAATCGATATATCTTTTAAATACCTCATCGGTATTTTCAGTTCCAAAACTGGCAATTGCCATTTCAAAATCTTTAAACTGATCCTTAAAAACTTCACCTACTAATTTTAAAAGTTCAGCATTGTAATTCCACGATTTGTTATTGCTAATTCGATCTAATGCCAATTCTACTACCCATTGCAAAAGGTTATCCTTTTCATCGAGTAATTTTTCAAGTTTGGTGGTCAACTCTTTTTTAACCTTTTCGGTATTCATTTCTAGGCTGTAACCGCTATCTAAACCCAGTTCAAATGCAAAACCGCGGATAACTTTTTGCACAAAACCATCAATGGTACTTACCGAAAAACGGCTGTAATCATGCAAAATTTTGCGGTAAATTTTATCGGCTTGTAGTTTTAACGTTGCTGTATTTAAATGTGGGTGAGCATCCAACACCAACACACGGTAATCGTCAATTTTTTTTGCATCATCGCCCTTGGCAAAACCGAGTAAAACTTCAAGGATACGTGTTTTCATTTCCTCGGTTGCCTTATTTGTAAAAGTTACGGCCAATATTTCGCGGTATTTATTATCGCCACTAAATAACAAAGTGAGGTAATGTGCTGCAAGACTAAAGGTTTTACCCGATCCGGCAGATGCTTGTAGTATTTTAACTGGTTTTTGCATTTTTAATTCCCCTCCCTTGGAGGGGTGCCCGCAGGGCGGGGTGGTTTTTAGTGAATAATATTTATTTCGTAATTCTCTTGATAAGATCAAAGTCTGATTACCAAGCAGATCTGTTTTATCAATTACCCAGAACTAACCCCATATTCCTTCACAATATAATCTTCTAATCCCATTATTGCAAAGTCCATGTGTCTCAATATATCGTCAACTAAAACTCTATACACTTTTAAGCCTAACGATATTAGATAATCTTCTCTTATACTATCATAATTCACTTTATTATCGTGACTATCTCCATCAATTTCAATTACCAAACCCAGCTTTTTGATATAAAAATCAACGATATAATTTCCGATTATTCTTTGTCTATCGAAATCAAGTTGATGGAATTTTCCTTTATGTACCTGCATCCAAAATAAAACTTCTGGTAAGTTTTCTGCTTGGCGTAAAGATTTTGCGCTGCCTTTTAAACGAGGTTGATAAGGTAAATCTAAAATTGGGTTTAGTTTTATTGGTGTTCCGTTAATAACCACCCCGCCTTTCAGGCACCCCTCCATGGGATGGGAATTGCGTGATGCAGAATTTGCAGGTGTGTTATTTGGTTTTTGCATTACTTGTTTTTTAATCAATTTGGTTAAAGCGTTATGCAATTCCCCTCCTTTGGAGGGGTGGATGCGCAGCAGACGGGGTGGTTAATTACACTATCTAACTTACACAAATTTAAAACTTTCTCGAAATCAGGATATCAACAATAGCTATTTAGCCTTTTTATTACCCCTCTTTTCCAAAGTTTCATGACTAATCCGTTTTGGTCTTTCGGTCATTTGTATCTCTATGCCTAACAAATCTCTTATTACAACAGAAGCACAAAAACCACCAAATGCAGCTGGTAGGTAAGAAACAGTACCATAAGCAGATTTTTTAAAGTTACTTCCATCTGTTAATATTAACGAGGCTTTGCAAACTTCTTCTGTTGAAAAAACGGCTTTAATTTTTTGAGAATTTACCGCCTTGCTAAATCGCTTACGTACGTAACTTGCTAAAACACATTGATAGGTATCAGGCAAAAAAGTTACTTTTATACAAGTTGGATCGAGTTTACCGCCTGCTCCCATCGAACTAACTATCGGAATATTTTTTTCTAACGCAGCACTTAACAAAGTGATTTTTGGTTTGATGCTATCAATACAATCCATTACATAATCGTAATTATGCTCCAATAGTTCTTTACATTTATCTGGCGTTAAAAATGAGCTAATTAGATGCAATTTTAACGCTGGATTGATCGCTAACAATCGTTCTTTCATAATTTCTGCTTTGCTAACACCATGGTTTGTTGCCAAAGCAGGTAATTGTCTGTTTCTGTTAGTTGGATCAACAACATCGCCATCTACAATGGTCATTTCGCCAATACCAGATCTGCATATAAATTCGGCAGCAAAAGAACCTACACCTCCCAAACCAACAACTAATACGTGTTTGCTTTGTAGCAGTTCTATTCCATCGTTTCCTAATAATAATGCAGAGCGAGAAAGCCAATTGATATCAGACATATAAAATATATAATTTATTCTTCGACAAGCTCAGAATGACAATCACGGTAATAAGATCAGTTTTTTCCAGTTGGCAAAAATAATTTGTTTAAGCTCAACTACAGTTATATTTTTAATTTTTGCAACTGCTTTATAAATTTCTTCAATGCTATTCGGTTCATCATCGGTTTCTAAAAAGAAAAAATCAATTTCTTTAATCAGCTTTGCTGAGCCAGAATTTTCTTTTAAAATTGATGTGCCAAATGAAAGAAAAAATCCTTTATTTAACAATTGCCTGCCCAATGTTTCATTTTTATTAAAACCATGGATAATCATAGGCACTTTAACTTTCAGTTTTTCCTTTAAGCTAATTAATTCATCAAAACTTTTTACGCAATGTAAAATTAAAGGTTTGCTAAGCGCTTCGGCCAATTCAATTTGCTTTGTCAAAATTATTAACTGATTGGGTATGTTTTCACCTTTTAATTTATCTAAACCACATTCGCCTATCATTTTAACATTATCTTGTTTGGCTAAAACAGCTAAATATTTCATCTGTAGCGCTAAATTTTCAATAGTTGCATACCAAGGGTGAAGACCTATAGAAATTGGTTTTTTCTTCGGCATAGCCAAAAAAACATCAGTTGTTAATGATAAACTTTGAATGTTTATTTCATCAGATTTTACAGATGTTTTATGCGTATGTAGGTTTAAAAAATCCATTACAAAACAAATATAAGATTTTGATGATTTGTAGCTGCTCTGTAAATAAACAAGAAGTAATCTATGCAATTAGTAGTCTTTAGTTACCTTTGCCCAAATTCCTATTTAAAATTTATGAAAAAATATATTTTCGTTATCGCTTTATTACTGCTTACCACTATAGGCTTTGCACAAGAAAAAGCTTTAGTTTCTATTTATAACCCTAAGGCAAATGCGCAGGCGGATATTGACGCTGCTGTAGCCAAGGCAAAAGCAGCTAAAAAACATGTGTTTATTCAGGTTGGCGGAAATTGGTGCGTTTGGTGTATTCGTTTCCACGGTTTGGTAAATGAAACGCCAGCATTAAAAGATTACCTAAGCAATAATTTTGAAACTGTACTGGTAAATTATAGTCCAGAGAACAAAAACGAAGAAGTGCTTAACAAATTGAGCAACCCTGGCCGTTTCGGATTTCCTGTGTTTTTAATATTAGATGGCGATGGAAAATTACTGCACACCCAAAACTCAGCTTATTTAGAAGATGGAAATGGACACAGCGTGAAAAAAATTACCGATTTTTTAAAAAATTGGAATTATGGCGCATTGCATCCTGTTAAGAAGTAAACATTGTTATTCAGAGCCGCCGCGGCGGAGAAGAATCTCATTATGAGACCCTTCCTTCGTCTGGGTGACAATAACTATAATCCGTCTCCTGATTTAAAATATTGATTAGCTGTAACTGGTAACTTACCTGTTGGGATCAATTGATTTTTAAACACTGAAGCTGCTGCTTTTTGCATGTAATCTTCTTTTTGATAAGCTACTAACAAGCTTTTAGCATTTTCTAATCCTGCTAAACCAGCTAAATTATATGGATTTGCAAACAAAGCAAAAACAGCGTTTCTATTGGTTAAGCTCGAAATTAAATTTTTTAAATCAGCGCTTAAAGGCATATTGTTCGATGGTCTTAAACGGCTATCAACAATAGCTACGATTAATTGATCATCAGGCTTAAGTTCGGCAATAACTTTTGCTATGGCGTTTGCGTTAGCATTTTTATCTAAACTGTAATAAATAGAATTTTTATAAGTAGCTTCTAATTCTTTCTGAAAAGTGGTAACATCTGGTGTACCTAAATTTAAAATTACGGTTCTTTTAGTAGGGTCAAAAGTTTTGATGTAATCTGCGCCACGTAACATTGTCATGCTTGCATTTGCTAATTGCTGCAACAAAACCATACTTTCTGGTCTATTTACTTCTGCTGCTACATTAGTTTCACTCACAGGTTTTTTAATATTTAAACCTGCCCAATATTTAGCGGTCAATATTTTTTTTACACTTTCATCAATTCTTTCTATCGTTAATCGTTGGTCTTTAATGGCTTGAGCAACCATTTTAACTGCTCTTTTGCTGTTTTCAGATAGCTCTAAAATGTCATTACCTGCAATAACCCCCATTACATCGGCTTCGCCATCTTTAAAATATTTAACCACACCTTTCATCTCCATTGCGTCAGAAATTATGATGCCTTTAAAGCCTAATTGGTCTTTTAATAAACCCGTAACAATTGGTTTAGATAAAGTTGAAGGCATATTTGGTGTAGCATCTAATGCTGGAATATTCATGTGGGCAATCATTACCCCTGCCGCACCTTGGTTAATTAACTCTTTAAATGGGTAAATCTCTAAACTATCTAAACGTTCTTTGGTAAATTTAAGCTGTGGCAAATCGTAATGCGAATCTACATCAGTATCTCCATGACCAGGAAAATGTTTAATGCTAACCAATAAACCGCCATCTTGCATGCCTTTTAAATAAGCAGCTCCTTTTTGAGCAACATTATATTTGTTCTCTCCAAAAGAGCGGTAATTAATTACAGGATTTTTAGCATTGTTGTTTACATCAACTACTGGAGCCAAATTCATGTGCATACCTAAGCGTTTATAATCTTTGGCAACCTCTAAGCCCATTTTGTAAATAAGCTCTTTATCTTGTATTGCACCAAGCGCCATTTGGTAAGGATAAGAAATGGTACTATCTAAACGCATACCTAACCCCCATTCGCCATCACTAGTTATTAGCAAAGGCACTTTAGCTAATTTTTGATATTTATTTGTTAAAACAGCTTGTCTAGCTGGCCCACCTTGAAAAAACACTAAGCCGCCAATTTTTTCTTTTTTAATTACTTTTCCAATTGAATCTTGTAGTTTTTGACTGGTATTAGTTTGCGCTCTAATGAAAAACATTTGGGCAATTTTTTGTCTTTTATTCAGCTTTTTAAAAACAGAATCAACCCAAATAGGTTCGTTTTTTAATAAATCTGTGTATGATGCTTGTTGTGCTTTAAGTGAAGTGGCACTTAAGCCAATTATTGCAGCTATGCTACAAAAAAGGTATTTTTTCATGGATGGTATATGTATCGATATTATGAAACGGTGAATTTAAGTAAAAGTTTACATTTACAAATCAAAACAAAACTTAACGGTTTAAACAATTCGTTTTAAACTGCTTTTAATGCATTTTGTATTAAATTTGATACACTTGTATTGCGCTTATACAATTTTTTGAAAAACCACATTAATGTGTAAACATCTATTTAAATCATTAAAAATCAGTTATTAAATACACATTTATCAACTATTGGAAGTTTAATAACTTGTTTGGCACATTTATTCCTTATGGGTTAATCAAAATCAATATTGTTAAAAAAAATTTTATGAAAAAAATACTTATTCTAGCAATGGGCTTGTTCATTACAGGTGTTGCAAACGCACAGAGTACAGACAAAGCAATTAGACTTGGCGCAAAAGCAGGTCTTAACTATTCAAACATTATCAAAGATGATGGTAATAACGATTTTAAAACAGATTATTTAGCGGGTTTTCATGCTGGTTTAACTTTAGACATTAAATTATTAGAAAATTTAGCTTTTACCCCAGAACTTTTGTACTCTACTAAAGGCTACAAGTCTACATCTGCTTTTGGAGAGTTTACCCAAAGAACTTCGTTTATTGATGTGCCAATTTTGGCAAGCATTCAACTGGCTCAAGGTTTAAATTTAGTAGCTGGTCCGCAGGTTTCCTTCTTATTATCTACTAACAACAAATTCGAAAATGGTTTTGGTACTGTTGAGCAACAAATTGTTGAAGATGAATCAGATCGTTTTAAAAAGAGTTTAGTAGGTGGTGTAATTGGTTTTAGATATGATTTCAATAACCAAGTTGGCATTAACGGTCGTTATGCTTTAGATTTCCAAAAAAATAATGAAAATGGATCATCAACTACACCAGAGTTTAAAAACCAAGTATTTCAAATTGGTTTAGGAGTTAAGTTCTAATTAGAAATTTGATACAAGTGAAAAGACTACCTTTAAAAAGGTGGTCTTTTTTGTTTTAAATTCTTTATTGAAAAAGATTTGGCAGCTCAATACCGATGCACAGGATAGAATTATTGCCAAATATTTTGAAATGCAAATGTATAACGGTATTTTTAGTTAAACATTTTTGATGAAAACTCTCCTAATAATTTTATTAATTGGTGGCTTTATTACCTATTTAATATGGGGACATAACAACCCTGATGAGCATGTAGAATTGGGCAAAGTAGCGGGTAAAAAAGAAATTACAGGGATACAATGGCATGATTCGTTATATAACCATCTTCCAAAAAATATGGATACAACTGTTATTGTAAATGATAGCAAGGGAAATCCATTTAAATTTTCCCAGTATATTAAACCAGTTTTTAATCGTGAGGCCATCATCTTTCGAGATAAAAATGTTTGGAGATTACACCGGTTAACGCAAGAATCGCAAGACTCCTTAAAAAGGGATGACTATGCCGTTGCAAGTAGCGAAAGATGGGATGCCTGGCGAAATCCAGATACCATACAAAACTGGAAAATAAAGCTGGCTAACATTTCGAACACATTAAATCAGGCAGATTACATCACTGTTTTAAAAGGAAAAAGAAAGATGATGATCACTCGTAATGGTAGCGTTGTAAAAACTTTCAATATCAATATGGGCTTTAGTCCTATTGGCAATAAAATTAAAGAGGGTGATGGTAAAACACCAGAGGGAATTTATCACATCGATAGAAAATATGTGAGAAGCGATAAATTTTACAAGAGTTTTTTAATCTCATACCCAAATGCAAATGATAAACGCTTGGCTAAACAAAAGGGAGTAAAAGTTGGTTTTGGTGTTTCTATTCACGGTACAACGCCTGGAAAAGTTAATGCTAAAGACTGGACTGCAGGTTGCATCGCTTTGCAAAATAAAGATATGGACACTTTGTTTAAATATATTGCATCAGGAACTACTATCGAGATTAAAAAATAAATACACACTATTTAAAAACTCAGTTGAACACGCTTAAATCAATAAAGCTTCTAATTTTATCATCTTTTTTTACCCACCACTGTAACCTAATTTTTTTTGCTGTTGTCATAGTATTCAGAACTGCGGTTCTAAAAACAATGAATGTTTAACACAAAAAAATAGAAATCATGCAAGGAATATTAGTACCAATTACATTTTTCATCTGTACGTTCGCAATGGTGTTCGGTCTCAGGTATTTATCTAACAAAGAAAAAATGGCGATGATTGAGCGTGGCATAGACCCTGGCTTAAACAAAGCTACCCCAAAACCTTTTTTAAGCTTAAAGTTTGGCTTGCTGTTGGTTGGTTTGGGCATTGGATTATTGGTAGCGTTATTTACAGTTAGAGGCGTTTTCGGACAAGAAATGACTGATATGGAAGAAGGACAATCTGTAGCAATTTACTTCGGTTGTCTTGGTATCTTCGGCGGATTAGGATTAATTGTATCTTATATCATCGAAAAAAAGTGGTTAGATAAGCAGGGTTGAGTTGGTGAGTTGGGAAGACGGGAAGTCCGAAAGTGAGCGCTTTTGGACTTTCGGGCTATAATGGCTTAGGTAAAATAGCAACCGTAAGCCTACTTATACAATTCATTTTACCTTTCTCATTGTAAATTTTAATTTCCCAAATGTGAGTTTTTCCACCAATGTGTAGAGGTTTACAAACTCCTTTAACCAAACCAGAACTTACTGGCCTTATGTGGTTTGCGTTAACTTCTAAACCAACGGCCATATACTTATCAGGATTAATGCACATGTAACTAGCAATGCTGCCTAAAGTTTCTGCTAAAACTACTGATGCACCACCGTGTAAAATACCAGCTGGTTGGTGTGTACGTTCATCAACAGGCATTGTAGCACATAAATAATCTTCGCCAATTTCTGTAAATTCTATACCTAATAAAGCTCCTATGTGGTTTTTCGGTCTATTATTAAGCATGGCTGAAGTAAACTCTTTAAACCAAATCATAAATATCTTTCTTTAATAATTTTAGTATGATGGATCACATGGCCAGCTAACATATGCACCATCGCTCTTACAGAAATTGATTTTCCACTAGCAGTACCTACCCTATTCAATTCTTCTTCACTTAATGAATCAAATAAAAATAAATTCGATTTTCTGAGTTGGGCAAACTCTTCCGATAAGCTGAATAAACTTCGAGCACTAAAATTTGCGTTGGCTACATAATGGTCTTCATCAAAACCAGGCAATGGCGCTTTTTCATTACGAGCGAAACAAGTTAAGCGGTAAATCATAATTCGCTCGGTATCTATCATGTGCCCAACTAATTCTTTTATAGTCCACTTGCCGGGTGCATAAGCATAATCTGCTTTTTCTACCAAGTTGTTTAAAAAATTGGTAAAGTCCGAAATTTGGTTGGTCAATAATTCCATCACATCTCCTTCAACCAAATTAATATAGTTGCTAAACGCCTCTGGGTATTCCTGTATTTGTGGTCGGTTCATAAGTTATGCTGCTTTTTAAAATAATTCTAAACGTGGTGCCTTTGCCCAATTCAGAGTCTTTCACAAAAATTTGACCGCTGTGGTAATTTTCTACCATCCTTTTAGTTAAAGATAAACCCAAACCCCAACCGCGTTTACGTGTGGTGTAACCTGGCTGAAAAACCGTATCAAATTTCGATCTAGGGATTCCTTTTCCCGTATCGGTTACATCTATAAAAACTTCTTCCTTAGTTAAATTTTCGATGATATTTACGGTAATTGTGCCTTCATTTTCAATCGCGTTAGCGGCATTTTTTAACAAATTTTCTATTACCCAATCAAATAACGGGATGCTTAACATCGCCCTAACTTGTTTGTCGCCAGTTATCACAAAGTTGATTTTATCTGAAGTTCTGATTTTAAAATAATCGATAAAATTTTTAACTACTAAAAATACCACATGATCTTCGAGTATCGGTTTTGAACCTATTTTAGAGAAACGATCCGTAATTATTTCCAATCGATGAATGTCATTTTGCATTTCTGCAATAAGCGGATCTTCTTCTGCATCAAATTTAGATTTCATGAGCTCTACCCAAGCCATCAGCGAAGAGATTGGTGTTCCCAACTGATGTGCAGTTTCTTTTGCCATACCTACCCAAACTTGGTCTTGCTCTGCTCTACGGGCCGAACTAAACGCCACATAAGCGGCCAAAATAAAAAGCCCAATAACCCCTAACTGGATATAAGGAAAAAACCTCAACTGTGTTAAAATAAACGAATCTTTATAATATGCAATAAGCGGTTTCCCTTCGCTATCTGTCATCTTAGCTGGCCGATGTTGCTTTCTCATTTTATCTAATTGCCTCACAAAATAAAGCGAATCGTAAGTTTTCTCATTGTCACCAACATCATAAAAAGTTTTTGTTGTATCTAATCCATCCCAAGCGTAAATGCTGCCATCAGGATTGGTAACAATTACATCCATTTTGGTATTTTTCTTCAACAAATCGTAAATACCGGTTAATTGCTCATTATCGTACATTTTCATTTGCTGCTCGGCAACAGTTACCCAAAGTTTAAACTGAGCTGCCTCCTCTCGCTCCATCTTTTTAACAAAAAAATCTGAGTAAAATACTGATGCTGTACCAATTACGATAGCAAAAACGAGTAAAAATACCTTCCAGCGGCGCTTTTTTTGATAGGGGTTCATAATAGATACTGGCAAATTACAAAAAAATGTAAATGTATGATGGAAAATGTATTACAACAAAACTCAAATTTAGTATTCCTTCTATTTTACAGCTCACATCTTCCATTGAAATTATATCTTTGTAACCTCATGGAAAAGAAAGTTAGAGTAAGATTTGCACCAAGCCCAACTGGTGGCTTACATTTAGGTGGCGTACGTACTGCCCTATTTAATTATTTATTTGCAAAACAACATAACGGCACTTTTATTTTACGTGTCGAAGATACAGATCAAACGCGTTTTGTAGCAGGGGCCGAAGAATATATCGTAGATTGTTTAAATTGGTGTGGCATAATGCCAGATGAAAGTCCGCAGCAACCTGGCGCTTTTGGCCCATACCGCCAAAGCGAACGCAAAGCCAGCTATAAACAATATGCAGATCAGTTAATTGCAGATGGTTTTGCATATTATGCTTTTGATACACCTGAAGAATTAACCGCTAAAAGAACCGAGCAGCCAAACTTTTTATACGGACAAAAAACACGTATGGAAATGCGCAACTCTTTAACTTTATCGCAGAGCGAAGTTGATGATTTATTAGCTGCCCAAACGCCTTACGTAGTTAGAATTAAAATGCCAGAAGATGAGCAGGTTTCTTTTAACGATATGATTAGAGGTATGGTAAGTTTTGACACCAATTTGGTTGATGATAAAGTTTTGCTAAAAGCCGATGGAATGCCAACTTACCATTTAGCGGTTGTGGCAGATGATAAAGCAATGGAAATTAGCCATGCTTTTAGAGGCGAAGAATGGCTGCCTTCTGCACCAATACACATTTTATTATGGAAATATTTGGGCTGGGAAGCTTCGATGCCGCAATGGGCTCACTTACCTTTAATTTTAAAACCAGATGGTAACGGTAAATTAAGCAAACGCGATGGAGATCGTTTAGGTTTTCCGGTATATGCCATGAACTGGAATGACCCAAAAACAGGCGATTTGACTAAAGGATTTAAAGAATTAGGGTTTATGCCCGAAGCTTTTGTAAATCTTTTGGCCATGCTAGGTTGGAATGATGGCAGCGATAAAGAGATTTTTACTTTAGCAGAGCTGATTGAATCTTTCTCAATTGATCGCATTAGCAAAGCAGGTGCAAAATTCGATTTTGAAAAAGCTAAATGGTATAACCACGAGTGGATTAAACAATCGTCGGCTAGCAATTTACAGTTAGTGGTTAGCAACATCTTAACCGAGGCAAATATAGAAGTTAAAAACAACGATTATTTACTGCAAGTGATTGATTTGGTAAAAGACCGTTGTAATTTATTAGGAGATTTTGTTACCCAAAGTGCTTACTTTTTTGCTGCACCAAACCAATATGATGAGGCTGCTGTTAAACCAAAATGGACAATTGAAAAAGCAACTTTCTTTAATGAATATGCCAATCAATTAACTGATGACTTAACTGCACAACAGTTGGAGGAAAAATTTAAAACATTAGCAGAAACTAAAGGTTTTAAGCCAGGAGAATTGATGTTGCCTTTTAGAGTAATGTTAGTAGGTGGTAAATTTGGGCCAGGCGTTTTTGATATTGCAGTAATGCTAGGTGAAAACGAAACTAAATCTAGAATTGAAAAAGCAATAACTGTTTTTAATGCTTAAATTATTATAAATTGGTATAAGAATTGTCCCTCAGTTTCTAAACTTAAAATTTAAAAATATGCAATGGTTCGGTAAAGGCAGTAATAATGTAGAAGACGGTAGAGGTGGCGGAGGCGGTAAAATCGCTTTTGGTGGTGGTATCGGTATCATCATTGTATTAGTTGGTTTGTTTTTTGGTAAAGATCTATCTGGCGTAGCCAATTTAATTCCAACAACAGAACAAGGAACGGTTACAGAAGGCGTACCCGAAAATGATCCTCAAGCGCAATTCATATCTGGTGTTTTAGAATCTACTGAACAAGTTTGGGATAAGCAGTTCGCGGAGATGGGCATCCAGTATGAATATCCAAAACTAAAACTATTTACGGGCAGCGTACAATCTGCTTGCGGTAGCGCAAGTTCTGCTGTAGGCCCATTTTATTGCCCTGGAGATAATAAAATTTATATCGATTTATCATTTTATGATGATTTAAAAAACCGTTTTGGCGCCGCTGGCGATTTTGCACAAGCCTACGTTATTGCACATGAAGTTGGGCATCATATACAAAACCTTTTAGGTACTTCTGGTAAGGTGCAAGCAGCCCGTGGCAGATTAAGCGAGGTAGAGTATAATAAACTATCAGTTAAATTAGAATTACAAGCCGATTTTTATGCTGGCTTATGGGCTCATCATGCACAAAATTTGAAAGATTTTAAATTAGATGCTGGTGATATTGACGAAGCATTAAACGCTGCAAATGCCATTGGCGATGATAAATTGCAAAAACAAGCGCAAGGCGAAGTAGTGCCAGATGCTTTTACACATGGCACTTCTGCTCAAAGAATGTTCTGGTTTAAAAAGGGTTATGAAACAGGTGATTTTAATCAAGGAGACACTTTTAATTCAGATAGATTTTAAGTAAAAACCAAAAAAAATCTTAAAATTTAATTTATAATTAATTTTTAAAACAAAATAGGGATACATTTGTTTAATGAGATTATGGTATTTATTTTTTACCATAAAGCCGAACAAACAGCTGTAATTATTTTTGAATGATCCTTATTGTAGATGATACGCCCGAGAACCTAATTTCTTTAAAAAAGGTTCTCGAAAAATATAACTTTGAGGTTGATACCGCCTCATCTGGCGAAGAAGCTCTAAAAAAGGTTTTAAAAAACTCTTACGTTTTAATCATTTTAGATGTTCAAATGCCTGGCATGGATGGTTTTGAAGTTGCTGAAGCCATATCTGGTTACAGTAAAGCCAAAGAAACTGCCATCATTTTTCTTTCTGCCGCCAATACCGAATTTAGATTTATTGCAAAAGGATACTCTTCTGGTGGTTTAGATTATATCACCAAACCAGTTGACATGAATATTTTGCTACTTAAAGTGCAAACTTTTTACCGCATTTATGAGCAAAACAGGAAACTGAATGAAATGCAAAAAAGCCTGCTCGAAGAAATAGAATTTAGAAAAGAGGCCGAACGCAAAAAGGATGAATTTATCAGCATTGCTAGTCACGAACTTAAAACGCCTTTAACAAGTGTAAAAGGTTACGTACAATTATTAGAGCGAAGTGTAGATAAAGGTGATACGATAACAGTAAAAAAACATTTAGGCAAGGCTCAAGTACAATTAGAAAAATTGAATAGTTTAATAGCCGATTTGTTAGATATATCGAAAATTGAGAGCGGAAAACTAAAGTTTAATAAGCAAGAATTTTGTATTGATGAGTTGATTGATAACGTGATAGACGTAATGCATCAATCTAGTCCTGAGTTTAAAATTATTAAAGAAGGAAATACCAAATGTAAAGTTTATGGCGATGAAATGCGCATTGAACAAGTTGTAATTAACTTTTTAACCAATGCTATTAAATATTCGCCTGGCACATCAGAAATAAAACTTAGCTGTAACATTAAAGGTGATGGACTTTTTCTCAGCGTAAAAGACTATGGTATCGGCATGTCTGAAGATCAGCTGAAAAATGTTTTCGAGAAATTCTATCGAGTAGAAGAGACCTCACAACGTTTTCAGGGTTTAGGCATTGGACTTTACATCGCCTCAGAAATTATAAAAAGACATGGTGGAGAAATTGGCGTAAATAGCACTTACGGACAAGGTTCTGAATTCTACTTTATCATCCCGTTAAAATTTAATCAAGATTTTGATGAACTATAACCTTACATTTTAATGAAATTATCGCTAAAAACTAACCTCCGCCTTGGGCTTGGCTTATCATTAATCATCTTAATTTTAAGTTCACTGGCATCTTATGTCAGCATCAATAACTTAATTAAAAGTTCAGATTTGGTTGCACATAGCAATAGCGTTATGACCGATTTGGATAATGTGATATCGACCTTAAAAGATGCCGAAACAGGACAAAGAGGCTATATTTTAACAGATAACAAAGTTTTTTTAGAGCCTTATGTTGGCGCAAATCAAAAAATAAATGCAATATATGCCGATATTAAAATAGAAACCAAAGACAACCCTTATCAGCAAAGAAAACTAGAAGAATTAAAAGAAATTTTAGACTCTAGATTTGTTGTAATAGATAGAACTATTCTATTAAAAGAAAAGGGGGGTATTGTTACCGAAGCTGATTTGCTTGAGGGTAAGATTTACATGGATAAGATTAGGCAAATCATTAAAGATATGCAGGTTGAAGAGAAACGTTTATTAAGTCTTCGTACTCAGGAGTTAAATTCATTTTCTAACTATACACCTTTACTAATTGTATTTGCAGCACTGCTTTCCTTAGTAATTACTATATTCTTTTACAGAAAGGTTTCATCAGATTACAATACGCGTGTAGAACTGCAAAGAAAGTTAGAAATTTTAAATGAAGAGACTGCCAAAAGAATAACTACCATACAAAGTATTGCTGCTGAAGTATCTAGCGGAAACTATAAAATCCGCTTGGATGATGTGGCTAAAGATGCGCTCGGAAATTTAGCAGGATCATTAAATGCAATGGCCGAGTCCTTGCAATACTCTTTTGGTTTAATAGAGGATAAAGAGTGGATGCAAAGTGGCATAGCCAAGCTTAACGATCAAATGGTTGGCGAAAAAGACGTAAAAACTTTGGCAAACGATATGTTAATTCATATTGTAGAACATACCAAAAGTAACGTTGCAGCCCTTTACATTTTAGAAGACGATAAAAATTTATATTTAACAGGCGGTTATGCGTTTACACCAAACGAAAAAAGCTATAAGTTAGCCATAGGCGAAGGATTAGTTGGGCAATGCCTCAAATCTGGGAAGCTTATTCTGCTTGATCAAATACCAGAAACTGATGTAACGATTAGTTATGCAACCGGGCAAACCAAACCAGTTAATGTGGTGGCGTTTCCAGTTAAGAGAGATGGCGTAATTATTGGCGTATTAGAGTTAGCCTCGTTAAATCGTTATACCCAAAGAAAGTTAGATTTCTTCAACAATATCTCAGCTAATATTGGTATTGCCATTTATACTTCGCAAAGCAGAAAACGCATACAAGAGTTTTTAGAAGAAACGCAGGCACAGGCCGAAGAATTACAAGCCCAGCATAGTGAATTAGAAGGCTTAAATGCAGAGCTAGAAGCACAAACTCAAAAAATACAAGCTTCGGAAGAAGAATTACGCGTACAACAAGAAGAATTATTGCAAAGTAACCAAGAATTAGAAGAGCGAACAAGTTTACTAGAAGAGAAAAATCAGCTAATACAGGAGCGAAATATTGATATTCAGCAAAAGGCAGAGCAATTAGAACAGAGTACAAAATACAAATCTGAGTTTTTGGCAAATATGTCTCACGAGTTGAGAACACCGCTAAACTCTATTTTATTGCTGTCTAAATTAATGGCTGATAATGAAGATTTAGACAAAGAATATACAGAATATGCTGCGGTTATTCAAAGTTCTGGACAAGGGTTACTCAGCTTAATTGATGAGATCTTAGACCTTTCTAAAATTGAGGCGGGTAAAATGGATCTTGAAATTCATGACGTTAACGTAGCTGAAGTTTTAACTGACATGAAATCGTTATTTAAGCCAATTGCGCAGGATAAAAAATTAGCTTTAGATTTTTCGTTAACAGATAACTTGCCAGATCTTATTGCTACCGATAAAATGAGGCTAGAACAAATCTTGAAAAACTTGCTATCAAATGCCTTTAAATTTACAACCGAAGGCACAGTAAGTTTGTTAATAGATATCAACAGCCAACAAAAAACTATATCGTTTAAAGTAAAAGATACTGGTATTGGTATTCCTCCATCTAAAATGAGTTTGGTTTTCGAAGCTTTTCAGCAAGCTGATGGTTCTACCCGACGAAAATTTGGGGGCACTGGCTTAGGCCTATCTATTAGTAGAGAATTAGCTAAATTATTAGGCGGCGATATTAAACTCGAAAGTGAAGAAAATGTTGGTAGCGAGTTTACCTTAACAATTCCATTAAACTACCATGATAAAGAAGCCTTTTTAGCAGAACAAAAAAAGGTAGCTCAAATTCAAGAAAAGCAACATTTTGCAGCTTTAGAAGAGGCTGAAGAAAGATTTACCGTTACTCATATTCCTGGTGATGTTGCTGATGATAGAGCTACTATTACGGCTAATGATAAAGTTATCTTAATTATTGAAGATGATACTCCATTTGCTAAAATGCTGTTAGACTTTACACGCAAGCGAAACTACAAAGGTATTGTAGCTGTACGTGGAGATGTAGGAATAGAAATGGCAAACCAGTATAATCCGATAGCTATTTTGTTAGATATACAATTGCCAGTTAAAGATGGTTGGCAAGTAATGGAAGAGCTAAAAAGCAATCCAAAAACAAGGCCAATTCCTGTTCATATCATGTCATCACTTTCAGTTAAAAGAGAAAGTTTACTTAAAGGTGCGGTAGATTTTATTGATAAGCCTGTTGCTTTAGAGCACATGAAGTTGATTTTCGAAAAATTAGAAGTTGCTTTAAGCAGATCGCCTAAGCAAGTATTAATTATTGAAGAAAACGAACAACACGCTAAAGCGCTAAGTTACTTTTTAGCGAGCTCGAACATCGATACAAGAGTGGTGAGCAATGTAAACGAAAGTATTGAAGCTTTGAGCAAGAAAGAAGTAGATTGCGTAATTTTAGACATGGGCGTGCCTGATAAAAATGCGTATGAAACTTTAGAAATCATTAAAAAAAGTGAAGGTTTAGAAAATTTGCCAATTATCATTTTTACAGGTAAAAGTTTATCTAAAGGAGAAGAATCACGAATTAAACAATATGCCGATTCTATCGTTTTAAAAACAGCATACTCCTACCAACGCATTTTAGACGAGGCTGGTTTGTTTTTGCACTTGATTGAAGAAAATCAAAAGCAAGAAAGGCCAAGTTTACGTAAAACATTAGCCGGTTTAAGTGATGTACTTAAAGATAAGGTTGTGCTAATTGCAGATGATGATGTAAGAAATATATTTTCACTTACCAAAGCATTAGAGCAACATCAAATGAAAATTTTGCCGGCAGTTGATGGTAAAGATGCATTAAAAGTATTAGCAGAAAACCCTAAGGTTGATGTGGTGTTAATGGATATGATGATGCCTGAGTTAGACGGGTATCAAACTACCCAAGAAATAAGAAAAATGCCGATGTACAAACAATTGCCAATTTTGGCTGTTACTGCAAAGGCAATGATGGGAGATAGAGAAAAATGTATTGCTGCAGGTGCTTCAGACTATATTTCTAAACCAGTAGATGTAGATCAGTTAGTTTCTTTGCTAAGGGTTTGGTTGTATGATAAAGCTTAATGTTGTTTTAAAATATGGAAGTTAAAACGAAAAAAATATTGATTATAGATGATGATAGCAGAAATATTTTCGCCTTAACTGCGGTTTTAAAAGCGAAAAAATTCAACTGTTTATCTGCTATTAGTGCTCAACAAGGCTTTGATATTTTAAAGAACGAAGCAGATGTTGGCGTAGTATTAATGGATATGATGATGCCTGATATGGATGGTTATGAAGCGATTGGTAAGATGAAAAATCATCCTCAAATGGCTGACATCCCGGTTATTGCTGTTACCGCACAAGCAATGGTTGGCGACAGAGAACGTTGTTTAGCAGCTGGTGCTGTAGGTTATGTGTCTAAACCTGTAAATGTTGACGAATTACTCATTCAAATTAATAATTATTTGTAGTGCCACACGCAGACGGGATTAACGACGAGCAAGTAGAAATATTAATAAACGATGTTTTAGAGCAGTATGGATATGACTTTACAGGATATTCTAGAGCATCTTTAAAACGACGATTATTAAGGTTGTATGGTTTAGATAGACAGGTGAGTTTTGCAGAGTTTAGGTACAAAGTAGCAAATGACCCGGTGTATTTTAAACGTTTTGTAGAGCAGATTACGGTTAATGTTACCGAAATGTTTCGCGATCCTAATTTTTATAAAGCTTTAAGAGAAAAGGTTCTGCCTAATTTGGGCACTTATCCATTTATTAGAATTTGGTTAGCAGGCTGCTCTACCGGCGAAGAGGCATATTCCATAGCTATCGTTTTAAAAGAATTAAATTTGCTCCATAAATCGTTAATTTATGCAACAGATATTAACCCTACAGTTTTAGAAAAAGCTGGTCTAGGAATGTTTCCATTAAGTCAAATGAAACAATACTCAGAAAATTACATCACCTCTGGTGGCACACAAGAATTTTCTACCTATTACAACGCCAATTACTCTTTGGTAAAATTTAATGAAGATCTTAAAGATAAAATGATTTTCTCTACGCATAATTTAGTATCAGATCATTCATTTAATGAGTTTCAATTAATATTGTGCCGCAATGTTTTAATATACTTTGATAGAGATTTACAATTTAAAGTGTTGCAGCTTTTTGATGGCAGTTTAGATCAATTAGGCTACTTAGCTTTGGGAACAAAAGAAACTACAGACTTTTCGCCCATAAGTAAGCGTTATAAAAGATTAGAAGGCGAAAAAATATGGAGGAAAATTAGCGGATGAAAAACTGTGCTGCATTAATTATTGGAGGTTCTGCTGGTAGTTTAGATGTGCTTTTTAAAGTACTCCCAGCTATTAGTACAACTATAACCTTTCCAATCATCATTGTAGTGCACCGCAAACAAGGCACAGATTCATTATTATCAAACCTTTTAGCTACCAAAACTTTACTTAAAGTTAAAGAAGTTGAGGAAAAAGAAAAAGTATTGCCAGGAAGTGTTTATATTGTACCCTCAGATTACCATTCGTTGATAGAAAAAGATGAAACCTTTTCATTAGATTATTCAGAAAAGGTAAATTATTCTAGGCCGTCCATTGATGTAACTTTCCAGTCTGCAGCCGAAGTTTACCAAGATAAATTGGTTTGTTTATTGTTATCTGGCTCAAATGCCGATGGGGTAAACGGACTAATCACAGTTAAAAGATTTGGAGGTAAAGCAATTGTACAAGATCCGCTTACTGCACAAGTAAATTACATGCCAGCTCAGGCAATTTTAAGAGCAAAAATTGACAAAATATTAACCATTGACGAAATGGCCGATTACATTAACGCACTATAGGATAAATGAATAAGAAAGTATTTATTTTTGATGACAATACAGATATATTAGATTTATGTACCTTAATATTAGAAGATGCTGGCTATGAAATTAAAACATCGGCAACATCTAATAACATTACAGGGCAAGTTTCTGCCTATATGCCCGATATTATTTTTATGGATAATTGGCTGCCAGATGTTGGTGGTATCGAGGCTACTCAAGAGTTAAAAAATCATCCAGATTTAAAGCACATACCTGTAATTTATTTCTCAGCAAATAATGATGTTAAAGCATTGGCAGAAAAAGCTGGTGCCGATAGCTATTTACCAAAACCTTTTGATATACACGCCTTAGAAGATATTGTTAAAAGTTACGTTGGCTAATTGACAAAACTTTTTTCTAAATTTTATTTGAAGCGCAATTGCATTGCTTTGATTAATGTTCGTCCGGCTTTGCGCTAAATCCTTTTTGGTTTCTGCTAAAAACTTACAAACTTTCTTTCCATAAAAGACATCACACTTTGTAAGTTTGAAATCCATCATCAAAAAGAATACCGCTGCAATCCGGGCTATTTAACTTAGGTTGTGCACATACACCCCTCATAGTTGTTTCAAAAAGAGAATTTATAAATTTTTAAAAAAATTGAATTTTGTGGCTCCGTCATTCCCGCGAAGGCGGGAATAGTAATGTATAATAAATATCAGTATTATGCGCTTTACGATGCCTATTCGAGCTATTATCGTTATTTGTTAGGTATGTATAAATCAAATTTTTATTAAATTTTAAAATCCTAGTTTTGTCATTCCGACTTCGGAGGAATCTCAAATAATAAAAATTATCTTAGAGATCCTTCGCTGCACTCTGGATGACAAAACGAACTAAATGTAGCGTCAATGATATTGATTTTTATGAAATAAATTAGTTAAATACAGCCTTGGGACTAACTTTAAAATGAAAAAATGCAATTACTTTTCAAACTATTATAATAAAACATACGAAGTCTTTATTACTGTTAAAAAACACTTCGTATGTTTAAAAAGGCAGCCTTCACTTTTTTAATTCTTCATTCTTCCTTGCTCGCTTTCTGTACCTGTAGAGCGGCGGCGTGCTGGCTTAATTTCGTTTTTACCAAAACGATAACTAAAGCTAATTCTACCCAATTGCGTATCGTTTTTCTGGTATAAATCATATTTTAACCCAGGATATGCACTCGTAATATTACTTTCATTGGTGTTAAACACATCGCTTAGCGCCAATTTTAAGCCCGCTTTTTTGTTAAATAACGATTTACTTAAACCCATATCTACAAAATATCGGCTACCAATGCTTAAAGTTCCATAATCTAATGGCGATTCGTAACTTCCACTTAATTCTGCAGTAAGACCTGGTACAATAATAAATGTGTGCTGCATTTTAAATTGAAACGATGTTTTTCCGGTTCTTAAATCTTGCCCTGCTAAGTTATCAGATTCAAAAATCAAGTGAAATACATTTAAATTATTGTTCATATCCCACCACTTAAAAGGTTTTATTGGTATGTTTAAATTAGCACCATAACTTACGTTTTTAGCTAAATTGGCGTTGGTTTGATATAAGGCCTTTCTTTCTTCATCTGGCAATAAAACCTCGGTAATTACATCGTTAACTTGGCTATAGTTTACAGATAATAAATACTTCTGCATAAATGTATATGATACCTCGAAATTATTGGTGTATTGTGGGTTCAAAAACGGATTGCCTTTATTGTAAGTATATTCATCCAAATAGTAAACAAATGGGTTTAGTGCGTCGTAACTTGGTCTATCAATTCGGCGACTGTAAGAAAAGCCAACTTGGTTATTTTTTGATAACGTTTGCTGTACAAATAGCGTAGGAAAAAAATCTACGTAACTTCTTTTTACCACCTCGTTGTTGGTTATTAAATTACCTGTAGAATTGGTTTGCTCTACCCTTAAACCTAACTGTACACTTGTACTTTTAAACTGCTTATTTACGTTGGTGTAAACTGCGTTTACGTTTTCATCATACACAAATTGGTTACTTCTTCTAACATCGTTTTGCCAAGCATTATTAACCAATTCTTCGGCTCTTAAATCGTTATCTGTTTTAACCCAACTGCTTTTTACACCCGCTTCTAACTTTACAGTTTTGCTTAGTGAGGTATTGTAATCTACCTTAAAAGCTTTAATATCAATAATTGTAGGTGTTGTATTTCTAATTAAGTTTAATGGTCTAATTCTGTTACCGTTTGCAAAGCGATAATCATTTTCGTAATCGGCAATATCTTTTCCGTTAAAACGAGAATAATCTAAATCTGCCGAAAGCTCTGAACCAGCTGTATCTAAAATTGATTTGTAGTTTAAATTATAGGATAAATTATTGTATTTATTGCTTGATATGGAGTTAGAAGTAAGTGTAGAATCTATCTGACTAAATGATGGTCCGATTAAGGTATTGTTATCCGTATTCTCGTTTCCAGTGTTTAAATAGCCTGTTACCAAAAATCCGAATGTATTTTTCTTATCTAAAAAATAATCTAAACCTGCTTTAAAGTTATTATTTTGGCGTTTTCTGTAGCTATTACCAATCTGGCTAAAATAAGTATCTGGCGTACCGTTAGAAATACGATCTATCGTTAACATATTACTATTTGTAAAAAATCCGTAGTTGTAATTGCCAAACACATTAACTTTATTAGTGCGATGGTTTAAGTTTAAACCAGCGTTGCCTCTAAAGTTTTTGCCTTGTGCTGCGGTTAAAGTTACACTCCCATTTGTGCCGCCATTTTTATTCTTTTTGGTTTTAATATTGATGATGCCTGAGTTACCAGCAGCTGGATATTTTGAAGAAGGGTTGGTAATCAATTCGATGGTTTCTAATTCAGAACTTTGCATATTTCTAAGCAAATTGGCAACATCAGCATTGCTCATGTAGGTTTGTTTACCATCAAGCATTACTAAAACGCCTTGCTTGCCTTGCATCGAAATGTTATCATTCTGATCTACGGTAACACCTGGCGCTTTTTGTAAAACCTCTAAAGCAGTAGAGCCAATGGCCACACTGCTATTCTCAACATTCATTACCAATTTATCAACCTTACGCTCTATTAAAGGTTTGGTAGCTGTAATGCTCACGGTGTTTAGTGTTTTCCCTTCAGTTTTAAGGATAATTTTATCTAAAACTAAATTGCTTTCAGTTAAGTTAAACGGATTGCTTTTGTATTTACTGTAACCCATCATATTGGCTCTTACAAAATAATTACCAGCGGTTATGTTTACAAATTCGAATTTACCATCGGGTGTGGTTAAAGCAGTTTTAACTAAGGCAGAATCAGAAACTTTAAAAAGCCCTACCGTAACGTAATCAACTGGTTTGCTTTGCTCATCGAAAATGATACCACTAATTGTACTTTGCTTGGGTTGGTTTGCAAAACTTAAAGTGGTAGTAAAAATGCTTAACAAAAGGATGTAAAGAGATTTCATATTTGTGTTTGTTTGGTTTAAAATTTAGGCAATAAAATTCCATCGCGTTCTCACGCAAATTTTTTAACACCTGTAAATTTTGTTTTAGTTTAAAAAGACCGAAAGCCTTTTTGCTTAGTTTGTATTGTGTAGACGATAAGAAGTTGCAAAAGGTTACAAGAAATTTTAAGTTTTTACCTTTTGGTATTTGGCCCACAAACAAAAAGCCTGTGTAAATTTAACTTACACAGGCTTTTACACTATACTTTAAAGTTTAAAAAAATTTTATTTCATTCCTAAAACATCAACACCTTGATCAAAAACAATGTCAACTGGAATGCCCTTTTTACTCAAGCGATCTAAATCTGCTTGCAATTCTGGTGCGATAATTCCTTTGGCCTTTTGTGCATTTTCAACCGCTAATCTATCGCCATTTCCTTGTAAAGTGATAATTAAATTACCTAAGCCATTCATTGCCGTTGCGAACTTATCAAAATCTACTTTATAGGTTCCTTTTGCTGTTCTTTGAAAAGCACCTTGTTCCTTAAAATAGTTAAAACATTGCATGTTTGCTTTACCGTGTGCGCTTGATGCTCCAAAACGTACAGAGCGTAACAAACCGGCCATAAATGTGGTGTAATATTCTTTAATGTCGCCAGTTAATTCTCCTTTTTGAAGCAAGCCTGTAACCATGTACAAGCCTAAAATATCGGCTTTGCCTTCTTCTAACCACGAGTATTGTTCTTTTAATGCAGAGCGAACAGTGCCTTTGCCGGTAATCGTGTTTTTAATACCCAAACCATGTGCAACTTCATGAAACATTACATTGGCAAAAAATGCATCAAACTTAATATATTTTTGTTGCTCAGCATCTATTAACTCTTTAGCAATTGGAACTAATATTTTATCAAACTTAGCTTGCATTGCATTTTTTAATTGGGATCTTCTTGTTCCCTTCTGCTGCTGAATTTCTTCGTCGTTGGGCAAGTTAACTGCAATCGTTTTTGAGCCTGCATTACAATCGCCAGCGTAATAAACCACATCATAAGCGTTTAGTTCAGAGTCTGTTCCCGGAACTTCTTTTTTGTACTTTGCATCAACGGGTAAACCTCTTTGCAATTCGGGCAACATGGCAACATATTTTGCCAAACGTTTGCTCCACTCTTTATCTTTTACCAAAACATAAGATTCAAAAGCCGCACGAGCATTAAATAATTTGTCTTCATAATTTTCTATCGGACCAATAATGATATCCAATCCGTTAGTTTTCATGTCTAACCAAGCCAAATCACTTGCCTTGTAGTTATCGGTAACTAAAGCATCGGCACGTAAGTTTAGGTATTTTTTAAAACTGGCATCATCAGTTAATAGTGCCGCTTGTTTAAGTAAACTACTTGCTCTTTGCAATTCTGTAGCATAAATAACATGGTATGGTACCGAAATCAATTGATCTTGCTCTGTTCTAATTACCGAGTATAAACCAAATTTGTCTTTAACATCAGATTTTTCTAATTGCTCTTTAGTCATCCCGGCAGGGTAAAATGTGCCGTTTAAAGTTTTAGCACCAATGCCAGCAACAAAAGGTTTGTCTCCATTTAATCTATCCCAAGGCCCGTAATTAATCATTACAAATTGCTTGGTTTTTTCGTCTTTTATGGCGTTTAAAAGGCTGTCGCGTTGCGGATATGCTTGTTTCCAGAACAATTCATCCATAATTTTTGCCGCTTCAATTAATAAGGGCAAAACTTTTCTTTCGCTTACACTTAATGCATTTAAGTTAGTTGTTAGTTTAACTTTCTCATATATTTTTAGCCTATTGTCTACATAATCTAGTAAACTATCTGTTCCATTTTTTTTAGTTTTTTCTGCTGTTTTTTGTTCGCTACTTGTACATGAAAGCACACTTACTGCAAGCGATAAACCAAAAAATAATAGGCTCGTTTTATTAAATTTCTTCATTAGGGTTCGAAATTGTTTTTCTATTAGTTACAATGCACTAAATTAGTAAAAAATATAAGCAAGCGTAATTTTATATTCGCAGCATCACCTCAAATAACATACTATTGAAAAAGTCATTTTTAACCAGCACAGCCCTAATTATTTGCGGTTTATTACTAAGCAACTGTAGTACAAACAAGTACGCCGCTACCGACAAGGTTTATAAAACAATGGCAAAAGATTTTGCCAAAACCATTCAAGCTACCCCACCCGAAGGACAAACGATAGATTCCTTAAACAACGAGCAATATTTTGTGGGCACGGTAAATATGGGGATCAGAAAGCCAAATTTTGTAATGATACACCATACGGCACAAAATTCATTAGATCAAACTTTGAAAACATTTACCCTAAAAAGAACAAGCGTAAGTTCTCATTACGTAGTTAGCCGAGACGGAAAAGTAGTACAAATGGTTAACGATTATTTGCGGGGACAACATGCAGGTGCAGGTAAATGGGGTAATGAAACTGATATGAATTCGGCTTCAATCGGCATAGAAATGGATAATAATGGAACAACCGATGTTTGGACAGATGCTCAAATTAATAGTTTATGTGCTTTATTAGGCACCTTAAAAAAGAGATACAACATTCCAACGGCTAATTTTATTGGCCATGCAGATTATGCACCTTCGCGTAAGCCAGATCCAAACAATTTCCCATGGAAAACTTTGGCAAAAAAAGGTTTTGGTTTATGGTACGATGATGTTTTGCAAATGCCACCAGCTGATTTTGACACAACATCTGCACTGCGAATTATTGGCTACGATGTTAAAAATTTAGGCGCTGCAATTACTGCTTTTAAACGCCATTTTGTGGGTACAGATTTAACACCAAAATTAACAGAACCAGATCAATTGATTTTATTTAATTTGTACAAGAAGTATATGTAATTTTCTAACCACATAGGCACATAGTTTTATCTATGTGCCTATGTGGTAAAATTTTAGCTATGCCTTCGGTTTCCAAGCTTCCTTTAAACCAACTGTTCTGTTAAATATTAAGTTGTTAGTTGTAGAGTCTTTATCTACCGAGAAATAACCTTTACGGATAAATTGATAACCTACACCTTGCTCAGCATTGGCTAGATAAGGTTCGATGTATGCTTTTTCTATCACTTGCATACTATCAGGATTTAAGTAATCTTTAAAATCACCTTCTTCGCTGTCTGGAGATTCTACAGAAAACAAACGATCGTATAAACGCACTTCGGCAGTTTTTGCATGTGCCGCACTTACCCAATGGATGGTTCCTTTAACGTTGATGCCGCTGGTATCTTCGCCACTTTTAGATTCTGGTATGTAAGTACAATAAACTTCGGTTACATTTCCATTTTCATCCTTTTTGAAGTCAGTACATTGTACAATGTAGGCAAATTTTAATCTTACAGTTGCTCCAGGAGCCAATCTGAACCATTTCTTTGCTGGTTCTTCCATAAAATCTTCACGCTCAATCCATAACTCGTTGCTGAAAGGAATTTCACGAGTTCCGCCTTTATCTTCCGCTTCTGGATTATTCTCGCCAATTAAAATTTCTTCACCTTTGGTATAATTGGTAATAATTAATTTAATCGGATCAAGCACAGCCATCACTCTGTTTGCTCTTTTATTTAAATCTTCGCGAATGCAAAATTCTAATAAGCTTAGCTCAATTAAATTTTCTCTTTTGGCAATGCCGATACGCTCACAAAATTCTTTGATGCTTTCTGGCGTATAGCCTCTTCTGCGTAAGCCAGAAATAGTTGGCATTCGAGGATCATCCCAACCACTCACCAAACCATCATTTACCAATTGCATTAATTTACGTTTACTCATTACCGTATAAGTAAGGTTTAAACGTGCAAATTCATATTGTTTAGATGGAAAAATCCCTAATTTTTCTATGAACCAATCGTACAATTCGCGGTGCGAAACATATTCTAAAGTACAAATAGAATGGGTAATATTTTCGATGCTATCGCTTTGTCCGTGGGCAAAATCATACATTGGGTAAATGCACCAAGCATCGCCAGTACGATGATGGTGTGCATGTTTAATGCGGTAAATAATCGGGTCTCGCATTAACATATTTGAGCTAGCCAAATCAATTTTTGCCCGTAAAGTACAAGCGCCATCTGGTAACTCGCCACTTTTCATTTGAGCAAATAATTCCAAGTTTTCAGCTATGCTGCGATTTCTGTAAGCACTTGGTTTGCCTGGTTCAGTAGGTGTACCTTTTTGCGCTGCAATTTCATCAGCTGTGCTATGATCTACATATGCCAAGCCATCTTCTATCAGTTTTACGGCAAAACCATGTAACTGATCAAAATAATCAGAAGCGTATAATTCGTTTTTCCACTCAAAACCCAACCAATGTATATCTTCTTGTTGGCTGTCTACATATTCTGTTTTTTCTGTAACCGGATTGGTATCATCAAAACGTAAGTTAGTATAACCACCATATTTTTGGGTTAAACCAAAATTTAGGCAAATTGCTTTGGCATGGCCGATGTGTAAATATCCATTAGGTTCTGGTGGAAAACGGGTAACCAAAGTTTCGTATTTCCCAGTACTTAAATCATTCTCTATTAACTCTTCAATAAAGTTTAATGATTTTTCTTCGCTCATAATATATTGTAGATTTTGAACCCCAAAGTTAATGATTTGCAGCCATTTTAAGGTTGTTTTTGGTGGTTTGATTAATAAAACGACTAAATTATTTTACATTTACTGCTACTTTAGTATCAAATATGAACAAAACATTGAACAGACCGATTAGGGTTTTAGTGGCAAAAGTGGGTTTAGATGGGCATGATCGTGGTGCAAAGGTAATTGCAACTTCGCTTAGAGACGCTGGTATGGAAGTGATTTATACTGGTTTACGCCAAACGCCAGAAATGGTGGTAAATACGGCGCTGCAAGAAGATGTTGATGCCATTGGCGTTTCCATTTTATCTGGAGCACACATGACGGTTTTTCCGAAAATCATCAATATCATGAAAGAGAAACAATTAACTGATGTTTTGTTAACTGGCGGAGGAATTATTCCTGATGCCGATATTAAAAAACTACAAGATATGGGTGTTGGAGGATTATTTCCGCCAGGAACACCAATGGCAAACATTGTTGAATATATAACTAACTGGGTAACAGAAAATAGAAATTTTTAAGCCATGACTTACAACCAAATCTTAGCAGAAGTAAAAGAAAATATACTTTACATTACCATTAATAGAGAACCAAAACTAAATGCATTAAACAAAGAAGTTTTAGCAGAACTGGCTGATGTGATTGCTTTTGCCGCCAAAAGCGATGAAGTTAGAGGCGTTTTGTTAACGGGTGCGGGTGAAAAGGCTTTTGTTGCAGGTGCAGACATTTCAGAATTTCAGAATTATAATTTAGCCGAAGGAAAGGAATTGGCCAAATCAGGTCATGCTAATGTTTTTGATGCAATTGAAAACTGCCCAAAGCCTTTCGTTGCAGCCATAAATGGTTTCGCCCTTGGCGGAGGATTAGAATTAGCCATGGCTTGCCATATTCGTATTGCAAGTGAAAATACAAAATTGGGCTTGCCAGAAGTTACTTTAGGCTTAATACCAGGTTATGGCGGCACACAACGTTTAACACAATTAGTTGGTAAAGGTAGGGCGATAGAAATGATTACCACAGCTAATATGATTACAGCAGAAAAAGCTGCACAAATTGGTTTGGTAAATTATGTGGTTCCTCAAGCAGAGCTGATTAGCAAAGCTGAAGAAATTTTAAAGAAAATAAAATTAAAAGCACCTTTGGCTATTGCAAGTGCAATTAAAGCTGTAAATGCATCTGCTGATAAAGAATTAAATGGCTTCGAAGTAGAAATTAATGAGTTTGCAAATTGTTTTCAAACCGAAGATTTTAAAGAAGGCGTAACCGCATTTTTAGAAAAAAGAAAAGCAGTTTTTAAAGGAAAATAGTTAAAAATTTTACCTTTTTTTTTTAGAAATTAGTTTAAATTTCTTTCAACTTAAAGAATTATTACCTCCATTTTTTTTAAAATTTTTGTAGAAAATTGATTTGTAAACTATTTTAATTTAAAAAGCCAATTTCAATTCTTTTTCCAAATAATTACATTTTTTAACCCTAAAGAAATATAATTAATCGTTGAGAAATCACCTTTTCACAATTAGTATAATTTTGTTAAAAAACGTAAAATTCAGTGTAGAAAATATTTCCCAAACTAAATTTTTAATTATCTTAGCTATTATTTTACAAGTACATAGCTCTTTATGAAGAAAATTTTAATTATAGATGACGAAGTTAATATTGGACTGTTGTTATCTAAATTCTTGATAAGAAATTCTTTCATAGTTGAAACTACAACAAATGGTAGTTCGGCAATGGATCATCTTTCTAAGCAAAGTTTTGATCTAGTTTTATGTGATTACCGTTTAGAAGATACCGACGGTAAAGAAATGCTAATTAAAATTAAAGAAAGCTATCCAACAACTGGAGTAATTATAATTACAGGATATTCTGATATTAAGCTGGCTGTAGAATTAATAAAATTAGGAGCTTATGATTATATCACAAAACCTTTATATCCAGACGAAATATTAAACACCATTAATAAAGCAATTGATATGCAAATTGCTTTATATTCATCTAATAAAGAATTAGAAGATAAAGATAAAAAGAACAAATCTAATAAGCAGGCAAAGCCTGAAACTGGAGAATTTGTAGTTGGACAGAGCGCTGCTTCTAAAGATTTAATGAAGCAAATTATGTTAGTTGCCCCAACTTCATACAGTGTTATTTTAACTGGCGAAAGCGGAACGGGTAAAGAATCAGTTGCTAAAACAATACACTTAAACAGTTCACGTAGCGATAAACCTTTTGTGGCAATGGATTGCGGATCTTTAACCAAGGAATTGGCTGGAAGTGAGTTTTTTGGTCACGAAAAAGGTTCTTTTACTGGAGCATTGTATACTAAGATTGGTCATTTCGAAATGGCAAATGGCGGAACATTGTTTTTAGATGAGGTTGGAAATTTATCTTACGAAATACAAGCCGCTTTACTAAGAACAGTACAAGAAAGAAAAATTAAGAGAATTGGCAGTACAAAAGAAATTGATTTGGATGTTCGTATTATCGTAGCAACAAATGAAAATTTGTCAGAATCAATTCAGAAAGGAAGGTTTAGGGAAGATTTATACCATCGTTTTAATGAGTTTTCTATTCATCTACCACCAATAAGCCAAAGAGGCAAAGACATTATGGTTTTTGCAGATACATTTTTAGTTACAGCAAATGAAGAGTTAAGCAGAAATGTTCTCGGCTTTTCGGAAGAAGTAGAAGAATGCTTTTTAACATATAATTGGCCTGGCAATGTACGTGAATTGAAAAATGTGGTAAGAAGAGCGACACTTTTAACCGAATCTGAAGAAATTCAACTGAAAGCTTTGCCTTTAGAGATTTCTACTTATGCAAAAGCTACAGCTATTGAAAATGCAGTAGAAAATTCAATAGTACGCTCTGCAACTACAAGCAAACCAAGAGATTTGAAAAACGCAGCCTTAGAAGCAGAATATGATGCAATTTTAAATGTGTTGAGAGAAGTAAATTTTAATAAAACAAAAGCAGCCAAAATTTTAAATATAGATCGTAAAACACTCTACAACAAAATGAAAGCTATAGATTTAGATAGTTAATTATGGTTTAAACTTCTCATAAAACAAAAGCTTCTTAAAACATTTCAGAGGCTTTTGTTATTTATAGGTATAACTAAAGAGCTCTGCAATGTCTATATTTACATATAAACAACGAAACAACATTAACCTAGTTATTATTATAGCATTAGGTTGTCTTATAGCCTATTCGCTAACAGGTATTTTTGGTTCATTATTAAGTACGCTTGTTTTATATACTATACTCAGACCCGGTTACATTTATCTAACAGAAGAAAAAAACTGGAACAAAAGGCTAACGGCTATTTTGTTACTTCTTCTCTCCATTGTTGTACTTATTTTACCCTTTTATGCTTTAAGTAGTATGGTAATTGAAAAAATTACCGAATTAAAAAATGATCAAATTTACTTTAAAAATTTGCTCTATAAATTACAGCATTTATTACCATTAGAAGGCAAAGCACAACAAATAATTGAAGATGGTTTAAAAAATGTGGGCACTTGGGCAACAGGTCTTTTCCCCTCACTTATATCTGGCGTTTTTAATATTGTATTAGGCCTATTACTAATGTATTTTTTACTCTACTTTATGCTGGTAGAAAGAGAATATTTTGAAAATGCTTTGGTAAAATATGCCCCTTTTAGAGAGCAAAATGCCAATCGCTTTGCAGAAGAAATGCGAAATACAACTTATGCAAATGTGGTTGGCCAAGGTTTTATTGCTTTGGTACAAGGTTCTTTATTAAGCTTGGCATTTTATGTTTTAGGTTATAAAGACCCCTTATTTTGGGGAGTGATCACTACATTTATTTCATTAGTACCCTTATTAGGTCCGCCGGTAGTATTTGTACCTGCTGCATTATTACAGTTTGCAGATGGAAATAATTTTGCTGCTTGGGCAATGTTAATTTTTGGTTTTGTGGTAATCATTAACATTGATAATGTACTTCGATTTATGATTGCAAAAAAAGTTGGGAATATTCATCCAATAATTACTGTAATTGGCGTAGTTATTGGTATACCTTTATTCGGTATATTAGGGTTAGTTTTTGGACCGCTGTTATTGTCATATTTTTTCTTGCTGATTAGAATTTACGAAACAAGTTCTAAGGCAACAGAAAGATTAGAAAGAATTAAAACAATTCATGAACATGAGGAGTTATAATTTAACAAAGCAGCATACCAGTATCCTAATAGTTGAAAAACAATTGTAAACATTAAAATTAAATATCATGAATGATAATTCAAAAGTAGTAGTAGCATTATTAGCTGGTTTAGCTGCAGGAGCAGCATTAGGTTTGTTATTTGCACCTGAAAAAGGAAGTGAAACAAGAGACAAATTAAATCAGAGTTTAAAAGATTTTGGCGATTCTATAAAAGATAAAGCTGCCGATGAAATTAACAATTTAACTAGTTTAAAAGATAAAGTTGTAGATTCTATTAAAACTAAATTACGTAGTGTTGAAGAAGAATATTCTTCTGAAGTAGAAAACGTATAATTATAACACCAAAATATAATGGAAGAAAATAAAGAGAAAGATTTAGAAGATATTTTTTTAGATGCAAAAGAATATATAGATACCAGAATTGAATACACAAAACTTTCTGCAGTTGAAAAAGGATCTAAAATTTTTGCAGATTTAATTACTAGTGGAGCGGTAATCGTATCTTTTATTTTAGCATTTCTTTTTGCATCTTTTACCCTAGCTTTATTTCTTTCTGATGTTTTAGGAAGTTATGCAAGAGGTTTTGGTTGTGTTGCAGGAATCTATTTATTACTTTCAATTATAGTTTATTTAACGAAAGATAAGTACATAGAAAAGTTGCTTGTAAATATGTTTATAAAAAGATATTTTGATAAAGTAGCCGATAAAGACGACGACGATGAAGAGAAATTATAGTCATATTAATACTTTAGAAGATTTACACAATGAAGTGCATAGGCTAAAAGTAGACTATAAGCGCCGTGGTGTATTAATTAAAGAAGATTCGAAGCATTATATTAAAAGATTTTCTATTGGTAACATGTTTAGAAAGTATGCCACTCCAAATGGTTTGTTAAAACTTGATGAGAACACGCATATTACCAGTAAAATTATGTCTATCGCATTGCCAATGTTATTAAACAGCACAGTGTTTAGAGGCTCTGGAGTTATCACAAAGGCAATTGGAGCATTAGTTTCGGGTAAACTAGGTAAATCTTTAGATGCAGAAAATTTAACTGGAGCTTTTAATATGGTAAAATCTCTATTTGGTAAAAAAACAAAAAAGAAACAGGTAGGTTTTGTTGATTACGGCATCCCACCTGATAGTGAAACTTATTAGTTCATTGGTTCACTCGTTCATTAGATGTACAATGGACTATTACTTAAAATAAAGGTCTTAGCAATTTGCCAAGACCTTTATTTTTTTATCAATCGTTACCTTGAGTTATTTCAGGGTCTTCGTGCAAAGCAGATGCTGATCCCGTACGTACGGGACAGCATGACGATAGATCTTACAAATCCGTCTTAATCTTCAATTCTTTCAATTGTTTTTCGTCAATTGTACTCGGGCTATCAATCATTACATCTCTCCCTGAGTTATTTTTAGGGAACGCAATAACATCTCTAATTGAATCTAAACCTGCAAAGATTGAACATAATCTATCGAAACCAAAAGCGATACCACCATGTGGAGGTGCGCCAAACTCAAAAGCATCTAACAAGAAACCGAACTGTTTTTGAGCTTCATCAGGACTAAAGCCTAAATGTTTAAACATTAAGGATTGTAGTGTTCTATCATGAATACGAATAGAGCCACCACCAATTTCAGTTCCGTTTACCACCATATCATAGGCGTTGGCACGAACGTTTTTAGGATCGGTATCTAACAATGCGATATCTTCTGGTTTTGGTGATGTAAACGGATGGTGCATCGCATGGTAACGTTCAGTTTCTTCATCCCATTCTAAGAGAGGGAAATCTAAAACCCAAAGCGCAGCAAATTTATCTTTATCACGCAAACCTAAACGCGTTCCCATTTCTAAACGTAATTCGCTTAATTGTTTACGAACTTTGTCTGTTCCGCCAGCCATAACTAACACTAAATCGCCTGTTTGGGTTTGGCAAGCTGCCGACCATTTTGCCAATTCTTCTTCATTATAGAATTTATCTACAGAAGATTTTAAAGAACCATCTTCATTATGACGAAGGTAAATTAATCCTGTTGCACCAATTTGCGGACGTTTAATAAAGTCGGTTAATTCATCTAATTGTTTACGAGTATAATGCGCACAACCTTTTGCGTTGATTGCGATAACTAATTCTGCATTATCAAAAACTGGGAAATCCTTACCTTTAACGATATCGTTCATTTCGATAAACTTCATCTCAAAACGAGTATCTGGTTTATCAGAACCATAAAAACGCATCGCATCTGCATATTGCATACGCGGCACTTCTGGCAAATCGTAATTGCGAACTTCTTTAAATAAAGTACGGATCAAGCCTTCGAAAGTATTTAAAATATCTTCTTGTTCGATGAAAGACATTTCACAGTCAATCTGTGTAAATTCTGGTTGTCTATCGGCACGTAAATCTTCATCTCTAAAACATTTTACAATCTGAAAATAGCGGTCGAAACCAGAAACCATTAACAATTGTTTAAATGTTTGTGGAGACTGTGGTAAAGCATAAAACTCGCCACCATTCATACGGCTCGGAACCACAAAATCTCTTGCGCCTTCTGGTGTAGATTTAATTAAAACAGGTGTTTCTACTTCAATAAAATCTAAAGCATCTAAATAACGGCGAACAGATTGTGCCATTCTGTGGCGCAAAATCATGTTGTTTCTAATTGGATTACGACGTAAATCCAAGTAGCGATATTTCATGCGTAAATCATCACCGCCATCGGTTTTATCTTCAATTAAAAACGGAGGTATTTTAGCAGCATTTAAAATTTCTAATGCAGTAACTTTAATTTCAACTTCTCCTGTCGGGATTTCTAAATTTTTATTAGAACGCTCTACAACAGTTCCGCTTACTTTAATTACAAACTCACGGCCAAGGCTACGAGCGCCTGCGCATAAATCTGCATTATCATTCATGTTAAAAACCAATTGGGTTATGCCGTAACGGTCGCGGATATCAACAAAAGTCATCCCGCCTAAATCTCTAGAATTCTGCATCCAACCGCAGAGTGTTACATTTTCGCCTAAATTTTGCAGTGTTAAAGCACCGCAAGTTGTTGTTCTTAACATCTTTAAATTAAATTTTGAGCCGCAAAAATACCGATTTTGTTTTAAAGTTTTTGAGGGAAGATTTACGAATTTTTTTATGCTGGTAAAAACACATCTGCAGGTAATTGGAAGAAACGGACTAATTTTTGAGCCATTTTTAAAGTTAGTTCCCTTCTTCCAGATAAAATCGAAGAAACATGGCCCTTAGAACCAATAATTGACTCTAAATCTTTAGATTTTAATCCTTGTTCTTCCATTTTATACTTAATAATATCAATAGGGCTAAGCTCTGGAAGTTTGATGTTTTTACTTTCATAATCACTTATTAAAAGTATAAGAAGTTCTAACTCATCAGACTCAACAGTACCTTCTTCTGCTTGAAATATCTCTATTGTACGAGTTAAGGCTGCTTTATACTCAATTTCTGTTTTTAATACTTTTGTTATTTTCATATTAATATTTCTTAAATGCTAAATCAATATCAAAAGGTATTGTCGATGCATCAATTTTATCATATTCGGTATGTGTACCAAACCATATTACATAAGCTGCTCGCTTTTTAAAATTGATAGAGATAATTAAGCGGAAATCATTTCCTTTAATATTAAAAATTATTCTACCGTTAGCGACAAGGCTGGCATTTTTATAAACATCTCTTAGTTGATTAAAATTGTCGAAAGAATGCTTTTCAAACTCCTTTAGCCAAGCAAGAATTGATTTTTCTGCTTTAGGATATTTTATTGTATAGTGTAAAATTGTTCCTTTGGCAATTATGTTCATCATACAAATATATGTTTTCTTTTTGAAAACTTTCAAAAGGAATAATTTTTTATAAAAGGATGGATATCATCAAAGGATTTTTTTAATTGTGATATAGTAGTGGGTTGTTGCTGGTTTAGCACAAGCTTTTGTTAACTAAACCCGATGGCACGGAAAGCCTCCGATTCTTATCGGAGCTTGGAGGAACAGCGGGACGAACATTAATAAATGCTCCTGAACCTGCTTTACCCATAAACCCCCTAAAGAGGACTTGAGCTTGACGATTAGATTTTCCTATTTGCTAAGAAGTCCCCTTTAGGGGATTTAGGGGTTCTAAACTTTTTTTCTACCTTGATGCAACGTTTTGAAATTTACAATGTCTTTTAATCAGAACGCTTTAGAATTTGGAAACTGTATACATAGATAAGCACGTAGAGTTAGTTAACGAATGCCGAAATGGTAATCGGAAAGCACAATTTGAATTATACAAATTGTATGCTAACGCGATGTACAATGTTGCCCTAAGAATTGTAAATGATGATGCCGAGGCAGAAGATGTTTTACAAGAAGCTTTTTTAGATGCTTTTAGTAGAATAAAAGATTTTAGACAGGAAACAACTTTTGGGCTTTGGCTAAAGCAAATTGTAATTAACAGAAGTATAAATTATTTACGAAAAAGAAAGCTGGAGCTAGTAAGCTTAGATGAGGTAGAAGTTGCCGATGAAATTGAAACAGATTTTGAAGAAACAACATTAAAGGTTGATGCCATTAAAACGGCAATGAACGAATTGCCAGATGGATATAGAGTGGTACTAACGCTTTATTTATTTGAAGGTTATGACCACGAGGAGATTGCACATATTTTAAAAATAACAGAAAATACATCACGCTCGCAGTATATGAGAGCAAAAAGAAAGTTGAACAATTTATTAGAAACGAAGGGAGTAGCAAGATGAAAGATAAATTAGAGGGGTTTGTAAAAGACAATAAAAAACAGTTTGAGGTTAATGGTCCGTCTGACAAATTATGGGCGAAAATAGAGACTGAACTTGATAAACGTGAAAAGCCAAAAAAGTCCTTTAAACCTTACCAATGGATGAGTATTGCCGCCATGTTGGTAATTAGTGTAGGTGTATATTTTACCTACAATTATAGGCAAGCAAATAATATCGATGTGGCTGATATAAATCCGGTGTTTGGCCAGCAAGAGGTAAAATTTGTAAACCAAATTGAGCAAAAAAAAGACAGCCTAGATTTTTACGCTGCTGCAAACCCCGATTTACATAAAAGATTTACGGAAGATTTAAAAAACTTAGATGAGGAATATGAGCGTTTAAAAGCGCAATTACCGCAAAGTCCTAATCAGTTATTTACCGTAAAAGCGATGGTAAAAAATCGCGAAATGCAATTGCAAGTTTTAAAACAGCAATTAATGATTATAAACCAAGTCAATCAATATAAAAAGGAGGAGAGTTCAATATGAAACCAAATTTAATCTTAAGTATCACAAGTATGTTATTGCTTTCGGTACAGGCAAATGCACAAGAGCAGCCGAATGTAAATGTAACTACAAATAACAAAACATCGTTAAATGTTGCGACCAACAACAATATACAAGTGGCTACAACCAAAAATGGCAAAAGCACAACTGTTGTTTATGGCGCTAACTACAACTTGCAAGATGATACGCCTATGAAGGCAAAAACCATTTCTAAATCTTTTGCCATAGATAAAGGTGATAAAGTTAATCTATCTAATCAGTACGGTTCTATTACTATAAAAACTTGGAATAAAAGTGAAGTTAAGGTTGATGTAGACATAAAAGCCTATGCCAAAACTGCTGATGAAGCGCAAAAACTAATTGATGATCTTTCTATAGAAGCTTCTAAAACCGGAGATTTAGTAACTTTTAAGACAGAAAGAGGCGATAGAAACGGAAATTGGGGTAGTAATGTTAGAAACGGAAAAACCATTTGGCGCAGAGAAATAAAAGTTCATTATGTAGTTTATATGCCTGCTAGCAATTCTTTAACAGCATCTCAGCAATATGGCAATATTATTTTAGATGATTTTACAGGACCAACGTCTTTAAAATTGCAATATGGAGATTTAATTGCTGGAAACTTGAGCAATACCAATAATTACGTATCTATCCAATACGGAAAAGGTAATGTAAAAGATATGGGCGGCGCAACTATTAAGCACCAATATGGGAATGGTTTTACCTTAGAAAACGTAGGTAATATCGATCTAAATGCACAATATACCGCAGTTAAAATTGGTAATATTAGAGGTACGGCAACTATAAAGCACCAATATGGAAACGGCACAACAATTGGTAGCGTTAGCGGTGGTGCAATTAATGTAAATACACAATATGCACCAGTTAAAATTGGCAACCTAAATTCAAATATTACAAGCAGAGCGCAATACGGAAAAATCATTATTGATGAAATTGAAGCTGGTAAAGATGTTGATGTTGATGCGCAATATTCTTCTGTAAGTTTAGGTTTTGCCAGTAACTATGCAGCAGATTTTGATGTGAGAACACAATACGGAAATTTTAAATATGGCGCAAATGTAACCGCCAAAAAAGAAGATGATGGAAAAAGCTATAGTTCTAACAAAAATTATACTGGCCAAATTGGCAAAGGTGGTAGCGCCAAAGTAAATGTTAAAGTACAATATGATAATGCTACTTTTAAATAAATAGAATAAACCAAACAAATTATAGCTTAGCCTGTTGATGTAAATCGACGGGCTTTTTTTTATATTCGCCTCATATAATTTAACTATGGAATTTTTAGCCACTCCAGAAGCCTGGATCTCTCTTTTAACCCTAACCATTTTAGAAATTGTTTTAGGGATAGACAATATTGTTTTTATCTCAATTTTGGCTGGTAAATTACCAGAAAATCAACAGAAAAAAGCCCGCCAGTTAGGTTTGGCTTTAGCAATGATTACTAGGGTTTTATTGCTATTATCATTAAGTTGGGTAATGGGTTTAACCGCAAATATGTTTAATATAGGCGATTGGATTGGTGTAACAAATGAAGAATGGTTAGCTAAATTAGGTATCTCTGGTAGAGATTTAATTTTACTAATTGGTGGTTTGTTTTTGATTTACAAAAGCACACACGAAATTCACAACAAACTGGAAGGTGAGGAAGAAGATGGTGCCAAAGTTAAAGTACATTCATTTGCAGGAACCATTATACAAATTTTAATATTAGATGTAGTATTTTCATTAGACTCGGTAATTACCGCTGTTGGTATGGCAGATCATATCGAAATTATGATTGCAGCAGTTGTTATTGCGGTTATTGTAATGATGTTTTCGGCAGGTGCAATTAGCAATTTCGTAAACAAACACCCAACTGTTAAAATGTTGGCTTTGTCTTTCTTATTGTTAATTGGAGTTTCATTATTAGCGGAAGGTTTTGACCAACATATACCAAAAGGATATATTTATTTTGCAATGGCATTCTCTGTATTGGTAGAAATGCTGAATTTAAAAATGAAGAAAAATAACAAACCTGTTCAATTGAGAAATACACCTCACGAAGAAATTGAAAAATAAAAGTATTTGAAAAACATGGTCAGAAGGGCGTCGGTAACGGTAGCCCTTTTTTTTGCTTGAAGGCTTTGCTAATACGTGTCGTCACCTTGAATTTATTTCGTGGCCTGGGTTCAAAACCAACTCACTCAGCTTGAAAATTACTTCAGTAAAACATGATGTTCTTTTGACAGAAAATTAATTGCAACAATATTGCATTTAAAACTTTATGCTTACTTTTACAAAAAATCAGTCTCATGCAAAAAGAAAATATATTTGATGTAATCATAGTTGGCGGCAGTTATGCAGGTTTATCTGCTGCTATGTCCTTAGGTCGCTCATCAAGAAGGGTATTAATAATTGATAGCGGCAAACCTTGTAATCAGCAAACCCCACATTCCCATAATTTCTTAACCAGAGATGGCGAAACACCAGCAAATTTAGCGGCTATTGCAAAAGCACAGGTTTTGGCTTATCCAACAGTTAAAATGATTAATGCTTTTGCAGAAAGCGCCGCTAAAACCAATTTGGGATTTGAAGTTTCAACTGCAGATCATCAAAAATTTTTAAGTAAAAAACTTGTTTTAGCTACGGGTGTAAAAGATATTTTTCCAAACATCATCGGCTTTGCCAAATGTTGGGGAATTTCTGTATTGCATTGCCCCTATTGCCATGGTTATGAGGTAAAAGGTAAAAAACTTGGGGTAATTGCCAATGGCGAAATAGGATTTGAGTTTAGTAAACTCATTTATAATTTGAGCAAAGATTTAACCATTTTTACTAACGGAGCAATAGAGATTGATCAAGCAAGTCAGCAAAAGTTAGCGTCAAAAAACATCAACATTGTTGAAAAAGGGATTGATGAATTATTTCATGAAAATGGATTGGTAAATACCATAAAATTTAAAGATGGAAGCACACAACCAATAGAGGCCATATTTGCTAGAGTTGGGATGGAACAGAACACAAAAATAATTACAGATTTAGGTGTAAAACTAACCGATTTGGGTTATGTTGAGGTTGATTTCATGAAAAAAACCAATGTAACTGGAGTTTTTGCTGCTGGAGATTGTACAACCATGTTTAGGGCGGTTGCCGAAGCTGTTGCTGCAGGAAATATTGCTGGAGCAATTGTAAATAAAGAATTGGTAGCTGATGAGTTTTAGTGTTTTCTTTTGAACTGTTCAATAAAATCTTCGTTTCTTTGTGCCTTTGATCAAGATTAATGAGTTAGGTATTTAAAACGGTCGTCATTGCGAGGAACGAAGCAATCTATCATGGAGGTTGGGCAAACTGCGCAGCTTAAATCCAGGAAAGATTGCTTCTCCCGATGAAAAATCGGGATCGCAATGACGAGTAGGTTTTCTTAACCTAATTACATTATCAAAAAATGGATACATTAGAGCGCTTTTAACTGAAAAATATGATTACTTTTTCTCAAGCTACACTTTCAGAACTTTCTATACATAGAATAGGCAATAAACTACAAGACGAATTTTATGTACTTTCAGATCAATCTATGCATTTGGAAGATGAAATGTTAAAGCAGTTATTGCTACAATATTTTTTATCGCCTTACGAAAAAGTAAATGAAATTTATCGCTTCATGCATCCAAATAATGATTTAAACTTAAATACAGTTTATCATTTTGCTGCAGAAATTTTTGCTGATGGAGGTGTTTTTCACGATAACTCAAAAAAACTAGCAACATATTTATTTGAAATTTCTAATCACCCAAAAATAAAATCGGGAGAATTATATGTTGCCTATTTCGAAAATGTACAAATAGAAGGCGATTTGCATGACGCCATCGGAATTTTTAAATCGGAAACTAAAGAAAGTTACTTAACTGTTTATCCTGAGCAAGGCGGATTTGGTTTAAAATACGAACAAGAAGCCATTAATATCAATAAATTAGATAAAGGATGTTTAATTTTTAATACCGATGCAGCCGAAGGGTATAAAATTGCTGTAATTGATCAAACCAATCGCAGTGCAGAAGCTGTTTACTGGAAGGATGAGTTTTTGAAACTGAAAGTTAGAAACGATAATTACAGTCAGACACAAAATGTTTTAGGTGTTTACAAAGCTTTTGTTACTGAAAAGTTGGATGAAGATTTTGAAATCTCTAGAACAGATAAAATTGATTTGCTGAACAAATCGATGAAATATTTTAAGGAGAAAGAGACCTTTGATATGGATGAATTTGCCAATGAGGTAATTGCTAACAAAGAAGGAATTGAATCATTTAAAAGCTATAAGAAAAACTACGAAGAAGAATTTGATAGTCCGATTGCTGATAACTTTGATATATCTGACGCCGCAGTTAAAAAACAGGCTAAAGCGTATAAAAACATCCTGAAATTAGATAAGAACTTCCACATCTATATCCATGGAAATAAAGATTTAATTGAAAAAGGTTTTGATGATGATAGATCGATGAATTTTTATAAAGTTTACTTTAGAGACGAGCAATAAATCTACTTTGACAAATTTCTTATCTTTCTGCCTGTAATTTGTCAAAGTTAGTTGTTTTAAAACTTGACAAACCAACTGCATGTTGCTGAAAGGTTTGTCAAAGTATGCATTGACTTTTGTTAATTAAACCTGATAGCAGCGGGCATGAAGCGAAGTTTACGTAGCGTAATAAAGCGTATAGCAGGGCTTTCAGATCCGATAGAAAACTGGACTTGCTTTTCTCATATTTTCCTTATAACCTGAGATTAATATTATCATTTTAAAACACCCCCGGTCTGCGACCACCCTCCGACGTGTCGGAGGGAATTGCAACCTACATTCCCCTCCTTTGGAGGGGTGCCTGAAAGGCGGGGTGGTTTAAACTGCTTATATGAAGCCAATTACAGATTAATGATCGAAGGTTTATAAACTTTTACAAATCAATTTCATGTTGTCGAGGAGGTTTGTCAAAGTGGAAAATCTTTAATAATTGGTTTAACTTGTAATTTAATTTTTAAACCATTAGTTTTAAGGATTATGAACCAACCAAACCAACAAAACAGCATCTTTAAAGTTATCGGAGCATCCTCTTTAGGCACCCTCATTGAATGGTACGATTTTTACATTTTCGGAAGTTTAGCAACCATTATTGGTGCTCAACTTTTTCCAGCCGATGCTGGAGCTTCGGCATTAATTAACACCTTAGCTATTTTTGCTGCTGGTTTTATCGTTCGTCCGTTTGGCGCACTAGTTTTTGGTAGGCTGGGCGATTTAATTGGCAGAAAGTATACTTTTTTATTAACGCTTGTTTTAATGGGTGGATCAACCTTTTTAATCGGCTTAATTCCATCTTATTCTAGCATTGGATACGCTGCACCAATATTAGTTTTAATATTACGTTTGGTGCAAGGTTTGGCTTTAGGTGGCGAGTATGGCGGTGCAGCAACTTACGTGGCAGAACATGCGCCAAAGGGCAAAAGAGGGTTTTTTACCAGTTGGATACAAACCACAGCTACATTAGGATTATTCCTTTCGTTAGGAATTATCGTTTTGGCTAAAAATATTATCGGTGCCGAAGCATTTGCAGATTGGGGCTGGAGAATTCCTTTTTTACTATCTATTGTATTGGTTGGTGTATCTATTTACATTCGTTTAAAGATGCACGAATCGCCTATGTTTACCAAGTTAAAAACAGAAGGTAACATTTCAAAAAATCCGTTAAAAGAAAGTTTTAACAAAAAAGGTAATTTTAAAATGGTACTGATTGCTTTGTTTGGGGCAACAATGGGACAAGGCGTAATTTGGTATACTGGTCAGTTTTATGCCCAATCGTTTATAGAAAATACCTGTAAAATAGATTTTAACGATTCTAGGTATATTTTACTTTGGGGTATTGCTTTTGCCACACCGTTTTTTGTAATATTTGGTGCGTGGAGCGATAAAGTTGGTAGAAAATGGATCATGCTAACTGGTATGTTATTGGGGATTATTTTTTATAGACCAATCTATCAAACATTTTTAGACAAGAGTGATGTTACCACATGGACAGATAAGAATATTTTAAAAGAAGAAGCGCCAGTTGTAACTCGTTTTGCAATTAACGATGTGGATAGCATAGTTTCATCGAGTGTTAAGGTAAGTTTTGCAAACGGATCTTCGTACAATAAAGTTAATATCGATACTGTTTACGCCAACCCTACAAAAATGATTGGCCATGCACAGGTTATTAAAGATAAAGTGTTGCCAACATCTACCTTTTGGGTATATGTGGGTTTAGTGTTTTTTCAAATTTTATTGGTAACGATGGTTTACGGGCCAATTGCGGCATTTTTGGTAGAGCTTTTTCCAACTAAAATTAGATACACATCTATGTCGCTACCTTACCATGTAGGTAACGGCGTGTTTGGCGGCTTGGTGCCTTTTGTTGCCACGCTAATTGCCAGTTTTGCAGGTTCTACTCCTCTTTCTGGCTTATGGTATCCTATCGGGATAGCGGCTTTGAGTTTCATCATCGGAGCGGTTTATTTATCAAACAAGGCCGATGAAAATGTTAACGATTAAAAACTTTGTCAACTTTAATAAGCAGCTTAATAGAAAGTTGACAAAGATTAACCCTCAATTTAAAAAGATATGAACGAATTAAAAAAATACTTAGGAATAGTTTGGATCGCGTTAGGTCCGTTGGCCATGGTTTTTATGGCATGGCAAGCTTGGGATAAAATTAGCATTGCCAAACCCGGCATTGATACCACAAATACAGCATTGCAATGGGGAATTATCTTATTGATTTTTATCCCAATTGCAATAGGTTTGGTAATTTTTGGTAAATATGCCTTGGCAGGAGAATATGATAAACTACCCGAAAGTTCTGAAGAGATTTAAAGGTCTTCGACTACGCTCAGACTGACAATATATTACAGAATATACTCATCATTAATTGGTTTAACAGGTTCTGGAATATCAGTTTCATTCATCATCTGCAACAAATTAATTTCTATGGTTCTTGAGATGCTGTTTAATGGTAATCCGCTAGCGTTAATGTAAAACGGATTAACCAAACGCATTCCGTTAATTTGAGTAGACACGAAAACAAAACCTATTAACCAACCCATAAAAATGCTAAAAACACCCATATCCTGACTAATTACCAAGGTAAAAGTTACTACAAATAGCCAAATGAAAACTTTGGTTAAATAGCTGTAAGTAGTAGGAAAAATGGTGTTTTTAATTCTTTCGCAAGCACCCATGCTATCAGTTAATTTGACCAACATTTCATTAATTTCCATAAACTTAAAGCCATCAATTTTATTTTCTTTATACAGTTTTTGTAATTCCATTGCCTGAATATTTAAAATGGCATTGTGTACATTGTTATGGCTTTCTACTTCGTTTTTATCGTGTTCGGTTAAATATTTGGTGTAAATTTCATCCACTGTATCTCTAAGTGCTGCTTTTAAAGCATATACAAAAGAAATATGTCTGGCAACCATACGTTTAGCTGCTTCTTCATCATCAACATAGTTGATTAAATTTCTGGCTAAACTTCTTGAATCGTTTACAATTGCTCCCCAAATTTTTCGAGCTTCCCACCACCTATCGTAAGCTTGGTTGTTGTTAAAACCAATGAAAAAAGCAATTGCCGTACCCAAAACTGTTGGGATTATGGCAGAAATTTCGAAATGATAGGCGATTAAATATTCTCTGATGAAATAAGCAACTGTACATGAAATAATCATGATCACATCTACTTTCCAGGTATCTAATAAAACTCTACTTAATCTAATATTTTGAACAATTAACATGGATGATTTTTTATCTATTTATATAACTCTAACTAATAAACCTTTAAGGTACTCGCCTTCGGGAAATGATATACGAACAGGGTGGTCTTCTGGTTGTGAAAATTGTTTGATAATTTGAACTTCTTTTCCTGCATCTAAGGCAGCCCAAGCAATAATTTGTTTAAAAGTATCAATATCTACCGCTCCAGAACAAGAAAAAGTAGCCAATAAACCACCCTTTTCCAGTAACATTAAACCACGTCGGTTTAAATCCTTATAAGCACGGGCTGCTCTATCTAATGCCGAACGCGAAGGTGCATATTTGGGTGGATCGAGCACAATTACATCAAATTTTTTGTCTTCTTCACTAAACTGACGGAGCTGTTTATTTACATCACTTTGTATAGCGATGTGCTTGCTTTCGTCAAAGTTATTTAGGTTGATGTTTTGTTTTAAAGTTTCTATAGCCAATGCCGAACTATCTACGCTAGTAACAGATGAAGCGCCATTTTTAAAGGCATTTAAGCTAAATCCTCCACTGTAGCTAAAACAATCTAATACATTTTTACCTTCGGTATATTCAGCTAAAAATTTACGGTTATCACGTTGGTCGCAATAAAAACCAGATTTTTGTCCTTCTGCAATATTAATGTGGTAGGTAATTCCATTTTCTTTAACAGCTATAAATGCTGGCGGATTTTCGCCCCAAAGCAAACCGTTTTCTGCGGTAATTCCTTCGTGCGTACGGGCGGTTGCATCGCTCCTATCAAAAATCCCCTTTGGATTTAAAGCTTTTACCAAAAGATTGATGATGGTTTCTTTCGCTTTTTCTATTCCGCTACTTAAAATTTGTACCGATAAAAAATCATCATATTTATCTACAATTAAACCAGGTAAAAAATCAGCCTCGCTAAAAATTAATCGGTAAGTATTGGTTTCATTATCTTTAGCCAAATGAGCTCTGGAGCTTATGGCTTGATTAATTTTTTCTTCGTACCAAGTTTCGTTAATCGTTTGGTTTTCATCCCAACTTAATAAGCGAACTGCAACACGAGATTGGTCGTTGTAATATCCGTAAGCTAAAAAATCGTTGCTTGCGCTGTAAACTTTAACAACTTCACCATTTTCAGGAGATCCTTTAATTTTTTCTAATGCGCCAGAAAACACCCAAGGATGACGTTGCAAAACCGCTTTTTCTTTTCCTTTTTTTAACTTGATTTCAACCATGTTGCAAAGGTAATAAAAGAAAGGCTGATGGTTGTAAGGTTGAAGGTAAAAGGTTAACATACATAAATTAGAAACAAAAATATTACTTTTGGTGATTATAATCACTAAAAAATATTACTTTTGGTGATTATGATTACAAGGGTTTTAGAAAACAAATTAAAAGAAAAGCTATTTAAGGGCAAGACTATTATATTAATTGGCCCAAGACAAGTAGGTAAGACAACGCTATTACAAAAAGTGTTAGATGCCAAACATTTTCTTTTTTTAGATGGCGATGATCCTCTAGTTCGTAGCAAATTAACAGATCCTAACGTCAAGGAAATTGAGGCTATTATTGGAAACTCAAAAATACTATTTATTGATGAAGCGCAGCGTATTGATAATATTGGATTAACCGCAAAGATAATTCATGATAGGTTTAAGGAAGTTCAGTTAATAATGAGTGGTTCATCGGCATTTGAGCTTAGAAATAAAACGAGCGAGTCTTTAACTGGGCGCAAATGGGAATATCATTTATATCCTATATCATACGAGGAGTTAGAAAAATCTTCTGATTATATAAGTGCTAGTAGAGATTTGGAACAACGTTTAATTTATGGTTTTTATCCAGATGTAATTAATAACCCAGGCCAAGAAAGAGATATTTTAAACGAAATCAGTGAAAGCTATTTATTTAGAGATATTTTGGCATACGGTAATATTAAAAAACCCGATGTGTTGGAGAAAATACTAAGAGCATTGGCTTTCCAAGTAGGAAATGAAGTAAGCTACAACGAAATTGCACAATTAATTGGTGTAGATAAAAATACTGTTGCTAGCTATATTTACCTCCTAACATTGTCTTATGTTATTTATCCAATCACATCATTTAGCCGAAATTTACGTAATGAAATAAAGACTAATCAGAAAATATATTTTTATGATAATGGAATAAGAAATGCTTTGATACAGAACTTTAATCCGTTGGAATTACGTAATGATGTGGGTGCTTTGTGGGAGAATTTTTTGATTACAGAAAGGATCAAAAGAAACGAGTATCACCGAATATATGCAAACAATTATTTCTGGCGCACTAAACAACAACAAGAAATTGATTATGTAGAAGAAATGAACGGAAAAATCTATGGTTTCGAATTTAAATGGAATCCTAAAGCTAAATTTAAAATTCCATCAAGTTTTGTTAATAGCTACCAAGCTGAAGTAAAAATTATTACTAGAGAGAATTTTAGAGAATTTGTTGGTCTTTGGTAGATTACTTGTTAATCGTAACATAATTCCTATTTTTACGGAATGGAAGAGATTACATGGCATGATTTCGAGAAAATAGAATTAAGAGCTGGTACAATATTCGAAGTTTTTGATTTTCCAGAAGCTAAAAAGCCCGCCTACAAAGTAAAAGTTGATTTTGGTGAATTCGGAATTAAAATGAGCAGCGCTCAAATCACCAAACATTATACAAAAGAAGAACTAATCGGCAAGCAAATTGTTGGTGTAATTAACTTCGCTAAAAAACAAATTGGCAAGTTTATGAGCGAGTTTTTGGTTACAGGTTTTGCTGATGAAAATGGCGATATTGTGCTATCAACAATTGATAAAAAAGTGCCAAATGGGACTAAGTTGATATAATTTTTTGTTTTTAATGTCTGTCTGAGCGTAGTCGGAGACTTAAAAAATAATCTCCACTCCTTCGACTACGCTCAGGATGACACGAACTTTATCTAAAATCAAAAATGTCTTTCTATAACTTCGAAGAGCAAAAAGATACTACACAAGAAGATGAACATTTTATGCGTTTGGCTTTAAATGAGGCTAAAAAAGCGTATGATGCTCAAGAAATCCCGATAGGTGCAATTGTGGTTTGCCAAGGCAAGATTATTGGCCGAGGATACAATTTAACCGAGCAATTAAATGATGTAACTGCGCATGCAGAAATGCAGGCTTTTACCGCAGCCGCACAAACTATTGGTGGTAAATATTTAAAAGATTGTACGCTGTATGTAACTATAGAACCTTGTATAATGTGTGCCGGTGCCAGTTATTGGACGCAAATTAGCCGAATAGTTTATGGCGCTAGTGAGGAGAAAAGGGGATTTACAAAGATCAATCAAAACCTTTTGCATCCTAAAACGTTGTTAAAAGGAGGAGTTTTAAGTGCCGAATGCGGTGCGTTAATGACTACTTTCTTTCTAAATAAACGCAAATAAAGTTGACAAAGAATTGAATAAAACTTAACCTTTCTCTGTTATATTTGTACATTAACATTTTATAAAAACTTAAATAAATAATTATGGCTTTTGAATTACCTGCGTTAGCATACGCAACAGACGCATTAGAACCACATATCGATAAAACTACGATGGAAATTCACCATGGAAAACACCATCAAGCTTATGTTACCAACTTAAATAAAGCGCTAGAAGGCAAGCCAGAAGCAAATTCTAGCATCGAAGATATTGTAAAAAATATTTCAAAATATCCAGCTGCTGTTCGTAACAATGGCGGTGGTCATTTTAATCACTCTTTATTTTGGACGGTTTTAGGACCAAATAAAGGTGGCGAGCCAACAGGAGATTTAGCGAAAGCCATTAATGAAACATTTGGTTCATTTGCTGAATTAAAAACTAAATTACAAGATGCTGGAGCAACTCGTTTTGGTTCTGGTTGGGCTTGGTTATCTGTTGGTGAGGATAAAAAATTAGTAGTATCATCTACTCCAAATCAAGATAACCCATTAATGGATGTTGCTGAAGTAAAAGGCACACCAATTTTTGGTATTGATGTTTGGGAACATGCTTACTATTTAAAGTATCAAAATAAACGCCCTGATTATTTAGCAGCAATTTGGAACGTTGTAAACTGGGATGCAGTAGCAGAACGCTATAAAAAAGCATTATAGTTTTTTAAAGCAAAATATTTTAAGGCTTATAGGTATTTATCTATAAGCCTTATTTTTTGTGATATATTTCATAAATTTGAATTGTTAACACACAAAAATTAACTTGTGGACGTTTTTTTTTATTAAAAGGAGATAGAATGAAGAGATTGATTTTGATGGTTTTGATGGTAATGGGTTTAGGTTTTGTGAGTAATGCTCAAAAAATTCCAACTTCAGAAGAGATTGCGAAAAAAAATGTTGATGAAATGGAAAAGCGCTTGAAACTTACGCCAACGCAAAAAAGTGTAATTTACAATTATGCTTTTGATATGGCTAAAGAGCAATTGGATTTGTATAAAAAACAGCAGGCAGGAACTTACAGAAATGAAGATGAGACAAGGATTTTTAGGCTCATGAACGAGATGAATAAAAACATCAAAAATGTACTAAAGCCAGATCAAATTGATGAATTTAACAAACTTACTGAAGAGCGATTGAGCGGTGTTGATCCAAAAAAGAAGAAAAAGAAAAAAAAGGGAGAAGAAGAAGAGAAGATAGTAGGTATTGAAGGTTTAAGAGGAGCCACTAACAATTAATTAAATGAGTTTGGTAGCATTAGATTTTTTGCTTACCATTTTTCACCTGTTCATTATCGGTTTTAATCTTTTAGGGTGGGTTTTCAAACCAACCAAAAAACTCCATTTTTATTTCGCCATGCTTACCCTATTTTGTTGGGTTGTACTGGGTATTTGGTATGGGATAGGCTATTGCCCAATTACAGATTGGCAATGGAACATTAAAGCCCAATTAGGCGAACAAGATTTACCAGCATCCTTTATTAAATACTGTACAGATAGATTTATAGGCCTAAATATTAATGCGGATTTAATTGATGCTTTAACTCTATTATTTTTCTTGATGGCAATCATTGCATCTATTAAAGTTAACTTTTACAAAACAAAGCTTAAACCCCAATAACATCCTTCTTTTTACGCTGTTTCATGTTTTTGGGTATGATGGCTAATATTTCTTCCCTCAAAGCATTTAGCATTCTTTTTTTAATAAAGTTTTTATGCGTAACTAAACTAATTTCTCTTACAGGTTCTGGCGATTTAAAGTAACGAACTTTACTTAGCTGTTTAGCTGATAAATCTGTTAAGGCTAGTTCAGGCAGTAATGTTGCCCCATCATTTACATCAACCATTCTAATTAATGTTTCTACGCTGCCTGTGTTATAAGTTAATGATTGTAAGCGATTGTTCTTTGTAGATCTGCAAATATTAAGCACCTGCGTTCGCATACAATGTCCTTCATTCAATAACCAAATATTTTCATCCTCTAAATCATTTGCATCAATAGTTTTTTTCTTGTAGAGTTTACTGTTTTTACTGATATAGCTAACAAAGTTTTCATAATAAACTGGTGTTTCACTAATATGCTGATCGACTAGAGGAGTAGCTAAAATGCCACAATCAATCACTCCTGTTTTTAAATGATGAACAATGTCTTCTGTAGTATACTCCCAAATTAGCAGTTTTAGTTCTGGATATTTTTCAAGCATAGCCGAAATCACCTTTGGTAATAAATAAGGTGCTATAGTTGGTATAATACCAATTCGTAATTCGCCAATAACATCTTGCTGCTGACTGCTAATAATTTCTTTGATTTTTTTATTCTCTTGCAATACAATCCTTGCCTGGGCAATCACCTGCATTCCAATTTCTGTCGGAATAATCGGTTGTTTACTCCTATCAAAAATTTTAACGTTTAAAAATTCTTCTAATTTTTGCACTTGCATACTTAGCGTAGGCTGTGTAACAAAGCACTTTTCTGCCGCACTTACAAAACTTCTGTAGGTGTCTACAGCAACAATATATTCTAACTGAACTAAAGTCATATAGTTTAAGTTGATAATGATTTACAAAGTTATCGATTTTAACGATTGAAACTATATTAATTTTTGATATGCAAAAGCTACAAAAGAGCCAATTTAGATGTTTAAACACATTTTTAAAAAATTGAAATAAATGTTTCCTTGGATTTTGACTAAAAAAAATGTTTAACTTTAAAAAATAATTAACTTACGTTGAGGTTAAAGAATGAAAGCGCTTAGATTTTTGTTAAATACAATTTTAGTTTTATCAGTAAGTATTGGTTGTATAAACGCTCAAACCAACTTTGATGAAACTATTGATCAAAAAATGGATGCTTTTGTCAATGAAAAACTACTGTTTCCACAATATTTTAATATTATTCTGCCTAGTAATAACTTACAGAGTGTATCTACCCCATCTGGCTGGGGCGGAGGGAATAATGCCTATGCATATTTGGTAGTTGGCGGTATCTTCCCAGCTTTATATGCAGATCCAGAAAAAGCGGATTTAATTAGCACAGCAGGCGTTAGTGTTGGCAATCCGGTAAAATTTGTAAATGTATCTGCCAGTGTTAACATTACGAGGGTTAGCGAATTAAGAGATTTTTCGGCAAACCTATTGCTAAGCAGGCAGTTGCCTCATGGCGGCAGTATTTCTGTTGGTGGCTTGCAACTATTTGCGAGTAAATCTGTTTCAGATGCTCCAGACCCAACTTTTTATGTTGCATATAGCCATGCCGTACAATCTGTTAGATCTGAGGTAGATGGTTTTTCTGCTTTGGGCTATACCATAGGTTTTGGTACGGGTAGATTTTTACACAAGAGCCCAGATGATGTTCGAAACGGAAAGGGAAGATATGGGACTGGTGTTTTTGCAAGCGTATCTTACGAAGTAATTAGTCGCTTAAATTTAAATGCAGAATGGTCTGGTTTAAACTTAGGTTTTTCTATGGGTGTTCGTCCAGTAAAACAATCTGCTGTAACAATGGGTTTTGGAGTACATAATTTAACAAGGTACTCTGGAGATAGAGTTACATTTTTGGCACTAGTAGGTATTCCAGTATTTTTAAAGAAAAGTAAACCAGTTTTTAATTAATAAAACATGAAAAAAATATTATTTGTATTATTTGTACTGCTAGGCATGGTACAATTTACATTTGCTCAAAGGGGCTTAAATGGCAATTCCGACTGGAAAGTACCAGTTCCAGTTATCAGTCCGCAGATGAACCCAAGCTTAAGCATAAACCAAATTGCGGTACCAAATATACCTGCGTTACCTGCTGTAAGTTACTCCTTTAGTCCATCAGCTACTGCATTAAATTTAGTACCACCAGTTCCTAACACACCTCTTGTACCAGCAGTGCCAAAATCTGCAATTGCTAATGCCTCGGCAGGCGAGCTTAAAACAAAATTTCCTAGCCAAAAATTACTTCCTCCATTACCGCCCATTCCTGTTTCGCCAACTATTAAAATGCCCGTTAATTAAACAAACCTATGCTTTATAAAAAACTAATCCTTGCATGTGTTATTCAATTGTTAACATTACCTACAATTGTTACTGCACAAACATATAATAGGGTTTTTGAATACAAAAAAGGTGATGTTTTTCAATCAGAAGTTATCACAACTTCTAATTCTATGATTAAAAGAGGTAAACAGATCTTAAATGTTAGCTCAACAAATAACATCATTAAAAGCCATACTATTAAAGAAGCCGATAATCAAGGTTACAAATTGGCAATAAAAATAGACAAAATGAATGCATCAATTGATGCAAATAAAGTTCGTACTTCATTCAATTCAGAAAAAATAACTGATACCTCTTCTAACATTTTGAAGGGGTTATATTTTGTGGTTAATAAGCCTATTGAGGTAACAATTAATAAAAATGGTGTAATACAAAATTATCAAGAGTACAAATTAGAAATGGCAAGCGATACATTGATATCTTTTGCAGGAATACAACCAGAAATATTTAAAAAATCATCTCTCCTCAATTTCTTTGCAGACTTTACGTACTATAAAAACCTAAAAAAAGGATATTCATGGTCTGATAGTTTGACTGTTGGCGACGAGAAAACTAACACAAGATTTTTAATTGATTATGTTGATGAAAAGGTTACCATTATGAACTTTTTTAAAACTAATACTACAAGTATGCTAAATACAAATTCAAACGGAACTTATGTAATTGATAACACAACAGGTTTAATTATAGAAAAGTATGTTTATGTAATTGCGGTAGGTTTTCAGCTATCTGCGGGCAAAACAATGTATGCGGTTTCTCGTACCACAAGCATTGTAGAGAAAACTAAAAAAATAACTAATTGAGCCTAAGTTTACTTAAACATCCCTTTCAACTTGGCTAGTTTCTCTTGCAAATCACCATCAGCTTCCTTTCTACCCCCATCCCCTAAAGGGGCGTTACTTTGCTTAGGTTTAAAATTTTTTGCTCCAATATGTTTTTGTTGGCCTGGCTTTGCTGCTTCAACTTTCTGACTTTCGGTCTTCCCAACTTTCGCACTTTCTTCAGTTTTCATCGATAACGAAATCCTTTTTCTCGCCACATCAATATCAACAACGGTAACTTGTACAACCTGACTAACCTTTACTACGTCATTTGGGTTTGCTATAAAACGATTGGCTAACTGACTAGTATGTACTAAACCATCTTGATGAACGCCAATATCTACAAAAGCGCCGAAATTGGTAATGTTGGTTACAATGCCAGATAATTTCATCCCTTTACGTAAATCATCCATCGAATTTACGCCATCTGCAAAACTGAAGGCTTCAAATTGTTCACGTGGATCGCGACCTGGCTTTGCCAACTCTTTTACAATATCTGTTAAAGTTGGCAAACCTACTTCGGCACTTACATAAAGTTGTAAATTAATTTGCTTTTGCAGGCTAACATCTTTCATTAAATCATCAACTGTACAAGCTAAATCTTTCGCCATTTGGTTTACCAAGGCATAACGTTCAGGGTGTACTCCACTTCTATCTAAAACTTGTTTCGCATCGCGGATACGTAAAAAGCCAGCAGCTTGCTCAAAGGCCTTATCTCCCAATCGGGATACTTTTTTTAAGCTTTCTCTATTTTTAAACGCTCCATTTAAATTGCGATAATTGACAATATTTTGTGCCAAAGTATCGCCTAAGCCAGAAACGTAGGCTAAAACTTGTTTCGATGCCGTGTTAAGTTCTACACCTACAGCATTTACGCAACTGATTACTGTATCATCTAAACTTTTTTGCAATTTATTTTGATCAACATCGTGTTGATATTGCCCAACTCCAATAGATTTAGGATCAATTTTTACCAATTCTGCCAAAGGATCCATCAATCGGCGACCAATAGAAACCGCTCCACGAACTGTAATATCTTGTGTTGGAAATTCTTCTCTAGCCAAAGGCGAAGCTGAATAGATTGATGCGCCACTTTCATTTACCATTACTACCAAAACCTCAGGGATTTTTAAGCCACGAACAAAAGTTTCCGTTTCTCTACCTGCTGTTCCGTTACCAATGGCGATAGCTTCAATGTTGTATTTCTCACAAAGCTGTTTCAGTTGCCATTCTGCATCTTTTAAGTTTCCTTGTCCGGTATGTGGATATATTGTGGTGTTTACCAATAATTGTCCTTGTTGATCTAAACAAACAACTTTACAACCTGTTCTAAAACCTGGATCTATTGCCAAAACATTTTTTTGACCCAATGGTGCGGCCAATAACAACTGACGAGCATTTGCAGCAAAAACCTTGATCGCTTCCTCATCCGCTTTTTGTTTAATAGCAGCCCTTAACTCAGTTTCCATCGCAGGGCGAAGTAATCTTTTGTAGCCATCGGCTATGGCAAATTGAACTTGATCTGCTGCAGCATTTCTTGCGGTAATGAATTGGTTTTCTAATAACTCAACCGCAGCTTCATCTGGCGGAAGCACATTGAGTTTCAAAAAACCTTCTTGCTCGCCCCTCAACATAGCTAAAACTCGATGCGATGGTGCTGATTTTGCACTTTCTTCCCACTCAAAATAGTCTTTGTATTTAATTCCTGCTTCTTCTTTGCCTTTTACCAGAACAGTTTTATAAGTTGCCTTTTGCATAAAATGATGGCGCATTTTGGTTCTGACTTCAGCATTTTCGCTCACCATCTCTGCAATAATATCTCTAGCCCCAGCCAAAGCTTCATCTTGGTTAGCAACTCCTTTTTTATCGTTAATGTAAGCCGCAGCCTCTTGTTCTGGATCTATTTTACTTTGTGCAAAAATGCGTAAAGCCAAGGGCTCTAAGCCTTTATCTTTTGCTACCGATGCACGAGTTTTACGTTTTGGTTTGTAGGGAAGATAAATATCTTCTAAAGCTGTAAGCGTTTTTGCCTCGTTAACTTGCTTTGCTAATGCTGGCGTTAATTTCTCTAATTCTGTTAACGATTTTAAGATGGCTTCTCGGCGTTTATCTAACTCTCGCAATTGTTGTGCTAAGTCTCTAATGGTGGCAACTTGTACTTCATCTAAACTGCCTGTTGCTTCTTTACGGTAACGAGAAATAAATGGCACGGTTGCACCTTCATCTAATAATGCTAATGTTGCACTAACTTGTTTAATGGAGATATTTAACTCGCTTGCTATGCTTTGGAAGTGTGTATTCATGTTTGGTTTTAGAGAGGGCTAATTTAGGGAGATGATTACATAGATTAAAATGATTACACAGATTATTTAACCACATAGAAACATAGCGCACATAGTTTTAACGATTGCAGTGAAAAGGATGATAGTTGCACAACTTTCTGTTGTATAAACCCGATTGCACGGAAATACTTTTTTGTTATTCCATTTATTCATTCGATGATTTACCGAATTACTCACAAAAAAGATTGGAGTAAAAGCCTGCCTGCCGGCAGGCAGGCGGGACTTTCAAATGCTATGAAATACAGGCTTTGCTTTTCTAATAATGATACTTGGAAAAGTCTTCGACTACGCTCAGACTGACATGAATTTAATTATTTTGATAATTTGCTGACCTTAAAAATAGCATGCATTAAAACATTTTCTATTATTTTCGACTTATTATAAAAAAATAAAAATCATGTTCGATAAATTAATGGCTGCCCAACAACAGGCAGAAGAAATTAAAAAACGTTTAGATACTGTTTCTGTATTTGGTGAGGTTGAAGGTGGCGCAATTAAAGTTACCGCTACTGCCAATAAAGCAATTACTGCTATAGAAATTAAGGAAGATTTTTTTGCTGGCGCTGACAGAGAAGAATTAGAAGAATTGTTATTAACTGCAGTAAATAAAGCTTTAGCACAAGCAGACCAAGTAAGTGCTACAGAAATGCAAGCGGCTACACAAAGTATGCTTGGCGGTTTAGGCGGCATGTTTGGCAAATAAAAGGCGGGAAGGTAGAGGGTTGGAAGGCTTGCAGATGTCTTAATAAGATAGCTTAAATCTCATATTCCCTAATATCCTATCGCAATCTCAATATTTAAATCTCATAAAAATGAAATATACTTATTACGGTCAGTCTAGTTTCTTGTTAGAAACCGAAGATAACAAGTTTTTATTCGATCCTTTTATAACACAAAATCCTTTAGCAGCTGATATTGACATTACTAAAATTGAAGCCGACTATATTTTTGTTAGTCATGGCCATGGCGACCACATTGGCGATTTAGTTACTTTGGCTAAACAAACTAATGCTAGAGTTATCGCTATGCCAGAGGTTTGTGCATGGCTTTCTAAACAAGGTTTGGAAAAATTTCATGAAATGAACTACGGCAAATACACTTTTGATTTTGGTGTAGTTCGCATGGTTTGGGCAACACACTCTGCAGGTTTACCTGATGGCAGTTACGGCGGTAACCCAGCTGGTTTTGTGATAGAAACAGGCGGCAAGCAAATTTATTTTGCTGGCGATACTGGCTTAACTATTGAAATGAAACTATTAGCTGATTTGCACAAATTAGATTATGCTATTTTGCCAATTGGCGGTAATTACACCATGGATGTTGATGATGCAATTGTAGCGAGTGATTTTTTTAATTGCAACAAGGTAATTGGTGTGCACTACAATACTTTCCCGGTAATTGCAATTGAAAGCGATAATGCTTTTAGTAAATTTAAAGCAGCAGGTAAGGAGTTATTTTTACCAGCTATAGGCGAAACGATAACGTTATAAAAAAAACCTCGAGAGTTATTCTCGAGGTTTTTTTGTTTTAATTTTAGTTTTTCTTAACTCCTGCTTTGTTTACTTTGTATCGCATATCGGCAGTGCCATCTTTTTTCTTCGGACCAGCTACGATTACTTTTTTAGTTTTGTTTTCAGCATAACGCATATCTGGCGTACCATCTGCTTTTAGTTTTACTGCATTGGCTGATGTTTTTGTAGTTACCACTTTACCAGCGTTTGTAGCTGCATTTTTTGTAGCCACTACTTTTGTTTGAACAGTTTTAACTTCTTTTTTTGCAACTGTTGAGCTTGCTTTTGTTGTATTTACGGCTTTTACTGCTTGTTTTGGTGCAGGAACTGTTACAGTTGCTTGAGCAAATGCAGTGCCTGCTCCTAATACTACAATGGCAATTAGATTTAATAGTTTTTTCATGATTTTATTTTTTGATCTGTTTAAATTCTTTCTTTCTATTTGAAGAACAACATGAAGTTAGTTAAACTTAATGTCAAAAAAAATTTATTTGTTGAAGTTAAACCTTAACGAAAATAATGTAACTAAATGATTAATTAATTGATGTTTATGACAATTATTCAATTATTGGAACAATACTTTTGTCTTTAATTTCATTCCCTTCTCTATCAAAATAAATGTGCCCAATTGATTTACCCTCTTCATCAAAATTTTCTCTCAGCGCTAACTTTGCATCGCTGTAATAATACTCCCAAAGACCTAATTTTTTATCATTGCTATATTTACCAGTCAATTTTAAGTTGCCATTAAGCCAAAATTTTTGGTAATCGCCCGTGAGTTTGCCGTAATGGTAGCTTAGTTTTTCGCTTATTTTCGCTTTATCATCGTACTTTTTCCAAAGTCCATTTTTATGGCCTTTATCATAATCACCTTCTTCTTTAACAAATCCATTCTCGTAAAATGCATAAGGACCTTTTCTTACTTCTAAAGCCTTATCTTCAAAAGTAATTTTCTCTCTTAAAACCTGTTTTTTATCGAATAACTGAAGCTCCCACGATTTTCCATTTTTGATAAACTTAGTGATCCATTTAGAGCGCATTGGGTCTTTCAAAAAAGCTGGCGTTGCGTAAACTAAAGTGGTGTCTTGCACAAATTGAGCTTTAGCAAATGATGAAATTAAAATAATGATGAAGAAAAAAACTAAGTTTTTCATGTTAATGTGCGGCTAACCAATTAACTCCTTCGCCAATTTCTATTTCTATTGGTACCTCGGTTTTAATGGCAGTTTTCATTCTATTAGTAATAATAGCTTTCATTTGCTCAATTTCTGTTTTAAGCACATCAAAAACCAACTCATCGTGTACTTGCATCGTCATTTTAGATTCAAGTTTTTGATCTTTCATATCTTTATGAATGTTGATCATTGCTATTTTAATTAAATCTGCTGCTGAGCCTTGTATAGGTGCATTAATCGCATTTCGCTCTGCGTAACCTCTAACCGTCATATTCGCCGAATTGATATCTCTTAAGTACCTTCTTCTGCCCATTATGGTTTCTACATATCCATTTTCGCGAGCAAAATTCATGGTATCGCTCATGTACCTTTTGATACCAGGATATTGGGTAAAATATTGTTCAATAATCTCTGCCGCCTCTTTACGTGGAATGTTTAAATTTTGAGCTAAACCAAATGCCGATTGACCGTAAATAATACCAAAATTAACCGCTTTTGCATTTCTACGTTGATTAGAATCTACTTCCTCGATGCTAATTCCGTAAACTTTTGCTGCTGTTGCTGTGTGGATATCGATGCCTTTACTAAACGCATCAAGCATATTTTCTTCCTTGCTAATTTCGGCAATAATGCGCAATTCTATTTGCGAATAATCGGCAGATAGCAACACATGGTCTTCATCTCTGGCAATAAAAGCCTTGCGCACTTCCCTTCCTCTTTCGGTACGAATTGGGATATTTTGTAAATTGGGATTGTTAGAGCTTAATCTGCCCGTTGCGGCAACTGCCTGATTATAGCTCGTATGAACCCTGCCTGTTTTAGGGTTAACCATTAAAGGCAAGGCATCAACATAGGTTGATTTTAATTTTTGTAACTGGCGAAAATCTAAAATATCTTTAACGATATCGCTTTTTGAAGCTAGTAAATTTAACACATCTTCTCCCGTTTGGTACTGGCCAGTTTTTGTTTTTTTAGCCTTTGGGTCTAACTTTAAATGATCAAACAAAACCTCCCCTAATTGTTTCGGCGATGCCAGATTAAACTTCAGCCCTGCTTTTTCATAAACACTTTGCTCTGCTTTGGTAATTTCTACTTGTAGCTCAATAGAATAAGCATTTAACGTATCAATATCAATTCTAACACCTTCTTTTTCTATATCTGCTAGCACATAAATCAGCGGATTTTCTACTTCCTCGGCTAATTTGATGGCATTTTTTTCTATCAGCAAAGGCTCAAAAACATTAGCCAATTGCAAAGTAACATCTGCATCTTCAGCGGCATAATCAACTACGTTTTCTACTGGCACATCCCTCATTGTACCTTGGTTTTTACCTTTAGCGCCAATTAAAGTAGTAATAGAAATTGGGGTGTAACCTAAGTAGTTTTCAGACAAAACATCCATATTATGGCGTGTATCAGGGTCGATTAAATAGTGCGCTAACATGGTATCAAAAAGTTTGCCTTTAACCTGCACATCGTACCATTTAAACACCAACATATCGTACTTAATGTTTTGGCCAATTTTGGCGATGTTTTCGTTCTCTAAAACAACTCTAAACTCATCAACAATGCTTTGTGTTACTGCTCTATCTTCTGGTAACGGAATGTAATAACCTTCTCCTGGCTTTATAGCAAAAGATAAACCCACTAAATCAGCTAAGTTTGCGTCAGTTCCTGTGGTTTCGGTATCAAAAGAAATGCTTGGTTGCGTTAACAATAAGTCAATCAGTTCTTTCCTTTTCTCTGGTGTATCTATTAAAAAGTATTCGTGTGGCGTATTGCTGATGTTTTTTGCATCAATTGGTGTGTCAAATAAAGAAGGTTGCTCTGAAAAATCTTTACGTTTTACTTCAACATTGTTGCCAAATAAATCTTGTTGATTTGTTCCGCTTTTAGCATCATTTACACTAAAATCTTCTCCAAAAACACGTTTCCCGATGGTACGGAATTCAAGCTCTGCAAATAAAGGTTCTAATAATTCTCTGCTTGGTTCTTCTAAAATAAGTTTCTCTTCATCAAACTCAACCGGAACGTTTAAAATAATGGTGGCCAATTTTTTAGAGATTAATCCTTGCTCTGCAAAATTCTCTACATTTTCTTTTTGTTTTCCTTTTAATTGGTGGCTATTGGCGATGATATTCTCCATGCTGCCATACTGTTTAATCAACAATTTGGCCGTTTTTTCTCCAATACCTGGTATGCCTGGGATGTTATCTACTGCATCGCCCCAAAGGCCCAAAATATCTATAACTTGTAAAACATTTTCAATTTCCCATTTGGCTAAAACTTCTGGTACGCCTAAAATTTCCATTTCATTACCCATCCTGGCTGGTTTGTAAATGAAAATATTTTCAGATACAAGCTGGGCAAAATCTTTATCGGGTGTCATACAAAACACTTGAAACCCTTTTCGCTCTGCTTCTTTAGCCATAGTGCCGATAATATCATCGGCCTCAAAACCATCTTTGGTAATTACAGGAATTTTAAAGCCTTCAATTAGCTTAAAAACGTAAGGTAAAGCTTTAGATAAATCTTCGGGCATTGCTTCACGGTGCGCTTTATAGGCCACAAAATCTGTATGCCTTTCGGTTGGTGCTTCAGTATCAAAAACAACCGCAATATGTGTAGGTTTTTCTTTTTTTAATACTTCCATTAACGTATTGGCAAAACCCATTACTGCTGATGTATTTACACCTGCCGATGTAAAACGTGGGTTTTTACTCAATGCAAAATGCGCTCGGTATATTAGCGCCATGCCATCTAAAAGAAAAAGTTTTTTATTACTCATGTGATTACACCGATTTTAATGATTACACAGATGTAAAGCGGTGAATTGGTAAAGTTATTATTTATTTCAAATAGTAACGCTTTAAATATTTGTTGCTTTCGTTACCGCTAAATATGCAACATGCACAAATATTTTCCGTTATTTGTTAAAATGAAAGCATTAAAAATCTTTATAATATTTTTTCTTCTTGCTCCTAAGCTTTTTGCCCAAGATGCCATTTTAATTAGCGAAGGCAATTTTGTGCGTGGTGTAATAAAAGGAACTAATTTTGTTTCTGTTGCGATTACCGAAGATGATTTAACCATAAAAGAATATCAAGCTAAAGATATTCACTCTTTTGTATGGAATGGCGAAACTTACGCAAGTAAACCTATTTTGGTAAAGAAGAAAATGGAATTTAGGTTTTTTAAAGTATTAGAAACTGGAGTTGTGAACTTATATACTTACGGCGATAAAGGCCTAGTGGAAGAAGCGCCACAACCCAGACCAAAAATTAGACCCACTTTCGGCGTAGGCATGGGAACAGGTGGTTTTGGCGGTGGACTGGGCGGAGGTGTTTCTATTGGCGGTGGCGGAGGCAGAAGGAACGATCAGTCCATCAACAATGGAACAAAACAAAAAATAACCTATTTTATTGAAAAACCAGGTACTGGACCAATACAAGAAGTTAATTTAGATAATACGAATGCTGTAAAAACTATTTTGCTACAAAAACTAATTAATGATGAAGATCTAGCCGAAAGCATTAAGGCGACAGAAAGTTTTGATCCGAAAAATTTAGCCGCTTATGTTAAGGCTTACAATGCTTCGGGCAAAAAATAAGTAGCCTGAGCAGTAGTTGTCACTTAAATTAAGCATTATCTTTCTTCAATTCAGCTTACTTATACCCCTAAGCAAACTTTTAAATTTATAATTCTATCTGTCTTTTAATACTTTCTTCTAAAGAAATCAGTGTTTCGGTACGTTGGATACCTTTTACAGCTTGTATTTCTTCGTTTAACACATGGCGTAAATGATCAGTATCTCTACAAGTTATTTTGGCAAACATACTGTAAGAACCCGTGGTGTAATGCAATTCTACCACTTCCTTAATATTACCCAATTGCTCAACAGCATCTTTATACTGCGAACCTTTTTCTAAGTAAATCCCCAAAAAGGCAGTAATATCAAAACCTGCTTTTTTGGGGTCGATAATTAAATGTGAACCTCTAATAATGCCCATATCGGCCAATTTTTTCATTCTCACATGTACTGTTCCGCCAGAAATGATGAGTTCTTTAGCAATTTCTGTATATGGTTTAGTGGCATCTTGCATCAATTGAGTTAAAATTTGAATATCGAGGTTATCAATTTCTAAATTTTGAGTTTCTTTTTTAAGCATATATTTTGAAATTATTAATGATTATCAAATTTAATTACAATTTTCATAAAAATAAAATAAAATGATTAAAATATTTGCAACATATTTGATATTTGTCTTATGTTTGTATCAAGCAATTGCCAGTAGGCAGTTACCGGTTAACAGTTTACAAACAACTGAAAACTGAAAATTGACAATTGGATAAAAAAAATGTAGGGTGGTGAAATTGGCAGACACACCTCCTTGTCTCGGTGGTAGAGAATATGGGAAATCCGGCAACGGTACAACCACTCTATGAAGGTTCGACTCCTTCCCCTACAGCAATTTGTAGTTAACAGTTTAAAGTTAGCAGTTACACAACTGAAAACCGAAAACTGCCAGCTGAAAATTAAAAAATGTTGGGTGGTGAAATTGGCAGACACACCTCCTTGTCTCGGTGGTGGGGATCATGGGACAAACGCAATTTATGGGTTGACCACAAATTAATTTTGAATTGCAGCTAACTACCCCTTGAAGGTTCGACTCCTTCCCCAACAGCCAGTTTTATAAATAATAAGTTAGTTAAGGGAGTGGCCTTGGATGGGGTTACTCTTTTTTTTTAGAAAAGATTACACAGATTGAAAAGATTACGGACCAAGCGTAAAAGTTGGGGAGGAATAAAATTTAATTAATTTTGCCTGAAACACTTGACTTTTGAATTCAGCACTACTTTCCTTAATACTTCCCCAAGGGCTTAGCGACTACTTTGATTTTGATAAAGTAGAAACGGTTAATGGCTCCACTTATATTTATCTCATTGAAAAGAATATCCATCCCCAAGAATTTGTTGGTGAGAAGCTACTTTCTAAAGGTTTTTTTGAGGAGGTTTCAGTTCGTGATTTTCCATTGCGTGGAAAGCCCTGTTTTTTGAGGCTAAAGCGCCGTA
>NZ_SWBO01000030.1 GCF_005116475.1 Pedobacter cryotolerans
CTTGTAGAAGTCAGATATTTCGGTAACAGAATCAAAATTTTTAAATTGATTCTGTTATGGCAATAAACACAAATGATTTTACTGTAGAACGGAAGTACCTACAGACCTATCGGATGATGATCCGGGAGTATGAGTTGGTAAAGCAAAAATCGCATCCTGTATATCGTTTTGTAGAGGAACTTTACAAAGCCTGGGGTACCAACCGGAAGAGTTTTTTGAAATATTATAACCGTTTTAAGCAGAGCGGCGAAGATCTAGACCTGTTACCTCGAAAGCGAGGTCCAAAATACCGTACCAGGCGTCCGATACGTTTTATAGAGAACAAAGTCCTTGAACTTCGTCAGCTGGGCAATTCCAAACATGAAATAGTTTCAATTCTCAAACCAAGATTACATAAATTTACACCTTCTGCATCAGGGGTCTATAACATTAGCAAACGCTATGGATTAAACAGGCTAAATCCCAAGATGAAGGAGAATAAAAGGAAAATCATCAAGGAAAGAATGGGTCAACTTGGACATGTGGACTGCCACCATCTAGGCAGGACAATTATAAGGGGTCAAAGCCAGAAACTGTACCTGGTCTGTCTTTTGGACGACCATAGCCGCTTGGCGTGGGCRGAGGTAACGCATGATGTTACCGCACTAACGGTAATGTTTGCTACCATGAAGTGCATCAGCGTGCTGCAGGGCGAATATGGGATAAAGTTCGAAGAGATCATATCAGATAATGGACCTGAATTTGGTCAGAAGCAAAGTCAGAGCAAGATCAACCATCCGTTTGAACGGCTGCTTATTGAACTTGATATTGTACACAGGTACACAAGACCCTATAGGCCACAGACCAATGGAAAGGTAGAGCGGTTCTGGAGAACACTGAAGGAAGATCTGATAGAAGAAACGGACTTCGATACAATAGAAGAACTAAAAGATGAACTGATGCAATACATGCTATACTATAATCAGCAAAGACCGCATCAGGGCATCAATGGCAAAACTCCAGCAGAGATGGCAAAACTAAGCGGG
>NZ_SWBO01000031.1 GCF_005116475.1 Pedobacter cryotolerans
TATTGACCTGAAAAACTTCTTTGATGAAGTTGACCATTGTTTATTACTGAATTTAATCTACAAAAAAGTGAAATGCAAAGCTACGATGCAACTGATACGCAAATGGCTCAGAGCACCGATTAAAATCAACGGAAAGCTACAAAAGAGAAGAAAAGGCGTTCCGCAAGGAAGTCCTTTAAGTCCATTATTGTCGAACATTCTACTGCATCAATTGGATAAGGAAATGACTCGAAGAGGACATAAATTTGTGCGTTATGCGGATGATTTTAGTATCTATTGCAAAAGCCACAATCAAGCCAAAGCTACTAGAGTGGTAATTGAAAAGTTTCTGAAAAACAAACTCAAATTAACTATAAATGAAGAAAAGAGCGGGATTAGAAAACCAATCAACTTCACAATTTTGGGTTTTGGATTTGTGTCTACGTACGAGAAAGGAAGCAAGAATCAATACCAACTCATTGTATCGGAAAAAGCATGGAAGAAACTAAAAGAACGACTTAAAACAATCACTCGAAAAACTACACCTGCCACCTTTGAAGAGCGTATTGCCAAGATAAAAGAAGTGCAACGAGGATGGTTAAACTATTTTCAAGGCACAAGTATTTTAGGTAAATTAAGCGATTTAGACGGTTGGCTACGAAACCGACTGCGCTACTGCATTTGGCATCATTGGAAAAAACCCGAAAGGAAAAGGAAAAACCTGATTCGATTAGGTGTAGACCAAGACCATGCCTACGCTTGGAGCAGAACGAGAAAAGGTGGTTGGGCAATAGCACAAAGTCCTATTTTAGGCACTACCATTACTTTACAACGCTTGAAGAAAAGAGGTTATATTTCCTTAACCGAATTACATTTACAGCTTAACCCATCTCTTTGCGAACCGCCGAGTACGTGACCCGTACGCTCGGTGGTGTTTGAAATAAGTGTTTATTTTTTATAGGTATTTCAAGATATCGCTTCGCTAAGTTGAGAGGCGCACTCCGTCAGTTTCTGGCGGAGCCGTCTACTCGATTA
>NZ_SWBO01000032.1 GCF_005116475.1 Pedobacter cryotolerans
TGGGTCACCTTTGTCTCCTTTTGGACCGTTAATGTTTGTCCATGTATTGGTCGTTGGATTGAAWACCCATGTTCCGCTATCGTTGGTAACAATTGTTACGCCTGCTCCAGGAGCACCTGTTGCACTTGATCCTGGGATACCTGGGGTTCCAGTTGATCCTGGTTGTCCTTCTACTCCTACTACACCAGSRTCWCCTTTGTCTCCTTTTGGACCGTTAATGTTTGTCCATGTATTGGTYGTTGGATTGAAWACCCATGTTCCGCTATCGTTGGTAACAATTGTTACGCCTGCTCCAGGAGCACCTGTTGCACTTGATCCTGGGATACCTGGGGTTCCAGTTGATCCTGGTTGTCCTTCTACTCCTACTACACCTGGGTCACCTTTGTCTCCTTTTGGACCGTTAATGTTTGTCCATGTATTGGTCGTTGGATTGAAAACCCATGTTCCGCTATCGTTGGTAACAATYGTTACGCCTGCTCCAGGAGCACCTGTYGCACTTGATCCTGGGATACCTGGGGTTCCAGTTGATCCTGGTTGTCCTTCTACTCCTACTACACCAGGGTCACCTTTATCTCCTTTTGGACCGTTAATGTTTGTCCATGTATTGGTCGTTGGATTGAA
>NZ_SWBO01000004.1 GCF_005116475.1 Pedobacter cryotolerans
TCACTTATCATTACCTCACAGCTGCCAGTAAGCAAATGGCATGAAGTGATTGGTGAAAAAACCATTGCCGACGCAATATTGGATAGGATTGTTCATGATGCCAACCGTATTGAACTCAAGGGAGAATCAATGCGGAAGAAAAGGGTGCCTGTGCAAGAAAATAGCTTCCAATAAAAAACAACTTTAAATAACTACTTTTGTTAACGCTTCTATAGCATTTGCAACGTTCGTTCGCCAGCAAATTAGGTGGTCAGTTTGCCACGGAATCACATGGTCAGTTTCTCCGAAATATACACTTTAGCCATACGATACGGAATGGGGCGTGGCAAGGGAAAGAGTTGACCATGGGTTGGCAATCACAAATCAAAAGCGGAAAGAGATTTCCCAACCGCCTCCTAAAGCCAACCAACCGAAAACTAAATGACATCATCCAATGAAAAATCAAAAGACTAACATACACATCCTACCTGCCTATTTCCTTAACCCCACCAACCCGATTTCAGTCAATCTCATAGGAGCAGGTGGGACGGGAAGCCAAATATTGACCGCCCTTGCAAGGATGAACTTTGCCCTGCTTGACTCGGTGCATTGTGGGCTGAACGTGACCATCTTTGATCCCGATACCGTTGAACCGTCCAACCTTGGTCGCCAACTGTTCAACGAGCACGAGCTCGGAATGAACAAGGCTGTTGCGCTGACCAATCGGGTCAACCGATTTTTTGGCACAAACTGGAAGGCGGTGGCTGGGAAGTTCGAGGACTGTCCCAAACAGGCTAACATCAACATTACCTGTGTTGACACTGTTTCCGCTAGAAAGAAAATCGCAGGGATATTGAACGATACCAGGGCATTGTCCAATGACAGGGACAAACCCCTTTACTGGCTTGATCTTGGCAATGGCAGGAACTCGGGGCAGGTTTGGCTGTCCACTATCGAGGAGATCAAGCAGCCCGAATCCAAAAAATTCAATACCATTTCAACACTATGCGATATATTCGAGACCTATAGGGGAAAGATGGAGTCCCAGCTGGAGAATAATGCGCCAAGCTGTTCACTTGCACAGGCACTGGGCAAACAGGATTTGTTCATCAATTCGGTACTGGCAAACATGGGGGCTTCACTTTTATGGTCGATGTTCAGACTGGGGGCTTTGGAGCAGAAGGGTTTCTTTCTGAACCTGACTGATTTTCGCTCCACACCTGTGCCTGTCTAGCTTTTATTGTAAAACGGGTTCGCCCAAAGGCGAACCCCAAAAAGCCTCGCGTCCTTCAGACACTCGGCTGGCGCCACTCTCAATAGATGGCTTGGTTAAGTGATTTTTGGGTTTGGAACCCTTATTCCTGTCAGGAACATATTTGCAAAACACAGTGCTTTTCATGGAGATTGTCAATATACTTCTCAAAGGTTTGTGATCTTGGCGTTTTATGATTGGTGCCATGGGACGGAAAAGGGACAATTCTTCAGTTTTACTGCTAGAAAAATATGAAAAGATATGCGAAGAAAATGGAATAGAACCTTCGTTAAATGAATTTGAATTGCTAACTTTATTAGCAGAAATCATTGTTGAAATAACATTAAAGGAGGAATTATGAATGCATTGGGATATTTGAGGTTAAGTGCAAAAGATCAGTCCAAATCATTGGAATACCAGGAAACCAACATCCGGGATTATTGCCTTCGGAATAAACTGGAGGTGGTCGGTATGTTCAAGGACAACGGCCGGTCGAGCTTCACCTTTGACCGGCCAGATTACCAGGCACTGGAGGCGTTTATCAAAAAACATAAGGGGAAATGTCAGTACCTGATCGTGCTGGATCATGATCGTTTTAGCCGTAATTTACCAGAAGCACTTATGAAAATCTCGGAATTGGAAGAAAAATATGGTGTGAAGGTGTTGTCAACCAGTGAAAGGGTGGACCTGGATACCACCGATCCCGATGTGTTCATGAAAAGGGCCTTTGATTACCTGATGGCCAATAAGGAGCTTTTCAATATCAGGCATCGGACCAAACAAGGGGTAAGGAATGCAAAGGAAAAGGGAAGGTACCTGGGCAGGGCTCCCTATGGTTACCGCAACATCGTTGACGGCAGCAAACGCAATCTGATTGAAATAGATGAAACAAAAGCATTTATCATTGAGAAAGTATTCAGGGATTATCTTCTTGGGATAGCACCTTACATCATCCATAAAAGTATCAAGGATATGGGCTTTACCAATAAAGGTCATTCAGCAATCAGGGATATCCTGAGCAACTGTGTCTATGCTGGTTTGATCAGGGTTCCTGCATATCGTGAATTGCCCGAAAAATATGTAAAGGCAATCCATCCGCCGATTGTATCGGAGGAAGAGTTTTGGTTGGTACAAAAGATGCTTGTCAATAAACGTCGGCAACAGGTTAGGCCTGACGAAGACTTTCCATTACGGGGAATTCTGAAATGTGCCTGTGGACAGAGCATGACCGCAGGTTGGTCTAAAGGTAGAAGGCAGTATTATCTTTACTACAGGTGCGTTGAGCACACGAATATCAATGTGCCTGGCAAAATGCTCCATGAAAAGTTCGATCAGCTGCTACGTGAGCTGAGTTTCCGGCCTTATCAGGTAGCTTTCCTAACGGCGGCACATGCGCTGCTTTCAGAAGAACCAATGCAGCATAAGAAAGATAGGCAAAATAAAAATATTCAAGCCCTAAAAAGCATAAATGAAAAAATTTACCTGCTGGAAGAGCGATACGTGAACAATGAGATTGAGAAATCAACTTATCAGAAGTGGTTTCCAAAATTTCAAGAAGAGAAATTGGCGCTGGAATTGCTCTTAAAGGGAAAAAATGAAAAGATTCAGACTGCGGAAAATGCAGTATTTGATGGTTACATACCTTACATGAAAAATATCTTTGATATTTATGAAAAATGTAACATCTATCAAAAGCATGCTATCATTAGGGGGGTGTTCAAACAAAATCTGGTATGGGGTGAGGGTGAACTTAGAACACCCTTGATTAACCCAGTATTTGAGGATAAGTTATTGATAATCAAAGAGAAAGGGTTGCTTTTTTATGAGCAACCCTTTCGAAAACAGGACAAAAGTCCGATTAGTACCCAGTGCCGGAGTCGAACCGGCACGGTTTCCCACAGGTGTTTGAGACCAGCGCGTCTACCAATTCCGCCAACTGGGCATTTCTTCTTTAGCGGGACGCAAATCTATCATTAAACTAGCGAAAAAGCAAAATATTTCTTGTTAAAATATTTATTGCTTAAAAATATCTCCTTTTAGGAATGTCATTTTAATTAGCAATGGCAAATGTTTTAAAAACAACACAGTCAAATACATTGTTAATCATTAGTATTACCCACAAAGTTCCTTTACTTTTTAGCCCGATTACCGACATGAAAATCGCTTATATTTCTACTTATCCACCTCGTGAGTGCGGATTAGCTACTTTTAATAACAACTTAATTAAAGCTTTAAACGCTAATTTCACTAATTCATCATTATTAGAAACAAGTATGGTAATTGCCATGAACAATTCTGATGATGTGGATGAATATAAATATCCTGAAGAAGTAAATTTCATTATTAGACAGAATAACCAAGATGATTACAGCGAAGCAGCAAAATTTATTAACGAAAGCGATGTAGACGCCTGCATTTTACAGCATGAATTTGGAATTTATGGTGGAGAAAGTGGTATTTATGTTCTGCCATTCATTAATCAAATAGAAAAGCCAATTATTTCTATTTTACACACCATTTTAAATACACCTACCTATTTGCAAAAATCTATTATAAAAGAAATTGCTAAAAGATCGGCTAAAATTGTGGTAATGAGTAATAAGGCTGTTGGGTTTTTGCAAAATATTTATGACATCCCAAGCACTAAAATTCAGGTTATTGAGCATGGTGTGCCAGATTTGGAGGCACCAGAAATAAATCCGATTAAACAATTGCCAGAATTAATAGACAAAAAAATCTTATTAACTTTTGGTTTGATTAGCAGAAATAAAGGCTTAGAAACTGTTGTTAAAGCTTTGCCTCAAATTGTAAAAAATAATCCTGATGCGGTTTATGTTATTTTAGGTAATACGCACCCAGGGGTTGTTAAAGATTCTGGTGAGGAGTATAGAGATTATTTGAAACAACTTGCTTTAGATTTGAATGTTGCTGATCATTTAATTTTTATGAACCGGTTTGTTGCTGAGGAAGAGTTGATTGACTATTTAACGGCTGCAGATATTTATGTAACCCCTTATTTTAATGAAGCTCAGATTACCAGTGGAACACTGTCTTACGCAGTAGGTGCTGGTGCTGCAGTGGTAAGCACTCCGTATTGGCACGCACAGGAATTGCTTGATGACAATAGAGGTCGCTTTTTTAATTTTAAAGATCATATTGGATTGGCAGAAATTGTTAATCAGCTATTAGAAAATACAGATAAACTTACAGCACTAAAAAGAAACGCCTATAACTATGGGTTAAAATTGAGGTGGCCAAAAATTGGTAAATCATTTATTAATGTAATTGAAAAGGCAACAAAGCATGTGGATTACAGCGATAAAATTTTGCGTCAAATTGTAGACAGAAGTGTAATTCCAGAATTTGATTTATCGTATGTTAAAAGGTTAACAGATGATACTGGTATTTTTCAACATGCTAAATTTGGCGTGCCAAATAGAAAGGAAGGATATTGCATTGACGACAATTCGCGGGCTTTAATAATGGCTTTAATGGCCTATCAAGAAAATAAAGATGTTGATGCTTTAAACCTTATCCCTATTTACCTAAGTTACATACACGATTTACAGTTGGACAACGGTAATTTTAGGAATTTTACAAGTTTTAGCAGACAATATTTAGATGAAGAAGGTTCTGACGATTCATTTGGAAGAACGGTTTGGTCGTTGGGTTATTTAATTCATACCTCTCCAAATAGATCTTATGCCGAATTTGGCTATGAACTTTTCTTTAAGTCGGTTAATCATTTTAAAAATCTCACACATTTACGCGGAATTTGTAATACCATAACAGGTGTAAGTTATTACCTAAAAACGCATCCTTACGATGAAAGAATTTTAAATGAATTGAATTTGTTAACCAATAAGCTCATCGAATCGTACAAAAACACCAAAGATGAGGAATGGCATTGGTTCGAAAATCATTTAACTTATGATAACGCTATTTTTCCGTTAGCACTTTTTCACGTTGCAGAAATTACGGGTAGGGAAGATGTGATTGAAATTGCGCATGAATCATTAAAATATTTAGAAAAAATTACTTTTAGTTTAAGTACTGTTAACCCAGTGGGGAACAATGGTTGGCACTTAAAGGGCAATAAAGCAGTTCCTATGTACGATCAGCAGGCAATTGAAATTATGGCGATGGTTTTAATGTACCACCAAGCTTATGTAGTTACCCGAGAGCAAGAATATTTAAAGAAAATGTTTACCAGTTATTTATGGTTTTTGGGCGAGAATACGCTTAGAATTCCGTTATATGATACCGAAACTAAAGGTTGTGCTGATGGTTTACAAAGTGGAGGTGTAAACAGAAATCAGGGTGCTGAAAGTACATTGGCTTACCTGATATCGCATTTAACTGTTTTAAAGGCTTTTAAGTACGAAAATAAACTTAATGGTTTAAAAAAAACTGAAAGTTTGTTAAAGATCAATAAGTGAGAAAACTACTTACATAAAAAAGGAGCTTTGAAATATTTCTAAGCTCCTTTTTTATGCGTTATATTTTCGTTTTTAGCAGAGGCTGATGTTTTTAGCCATGATTGCAGCGGTATCTCCCGATTCGATTTTTCATCGGATTGGGAATTTAGCGGAAAGCGGGACGAACATTAATTATTGTTCTGAAACTGCGCTTCAAAATATTACTCAGGTGAGTTTTTAAGTCGATCTAACAAGCTTTCTAAGTTTACAGTAGCAAATGATGAAGAATAATCTGAAAGGCCATAAGGTAAGATTAGCTCGCCATTATTAATGATAGAACCGCATGAGTAAACCACATTTGGTACATAACCTTCGCGTTCATCGGGATTTGGAATAAGTAAAGGCTCACTTAAACGACCAATTTCTATTGTTGGATCATTTAAATCTAACAATGTAGCGCTTAAACAATACCTACGCATCGGGCCAACTGCATGAGTAATAATTAACCAACCATCTTTTGTTTCTATCGGCGAGCCGCAATTGCCTAATTGTACAAACTCCCAACTGTATTTTGGTTCTTGAAATTTAATTGGATTTTCCCAGATATTGATTTTATCTGAATACATGATGTAATTGTTGATGCCATCTATACGAGCCAACATGGCGTATTTGCCATTAATTTTACGAGGGAAAAGTGCTAAATTTTTGTTTTGTGCACCTGCGCCAAATAATGGGCCAACGGTAAAATCGTAAAAATCTTTGGTTTTTAACAATTTAGGGAGGATGATATGGCCATCGTAAGCGGTGTAAGTTGCATAATAGGCTGATGAACCATCGTCATGCGTAAATTTGGTAAAACGGGCATCTTCAATTCCTTTACGTTCGAACTCTGATATTGGGAAAATTACACGGTCTGATATATCGGTGTCTAAAGAAAAAACGATTTCGTAATATGAATCAGAAAGCCACAATACCTTTTCAAATTCTACATCTTTTTCTGAATTATTTTCTAAAGCTTGAGCCTCGGCAATAACTTTTTTAAGGGTGATGTAATCGAATTGTTCATCTAATTTAGCATCAAGTTTGGCTAAAATATCTTTATCAATTAAGGATGTGATGCCTTTTTCGAGAAATAGTTTTTTATTGTAGGTTGCATTTCTTATTACTTCGGCCTCATCAACATAATCGCCAACTGGCATTACCGTAATGTTGTTTTGACTATCAATTAAGGCTCTTCTAAAAACAATGGATGAGATGTGACCTTCGCCAACTGCCCTAAAACTGATAATTAATCTTCTTTGACCTTCAACTAAATCTGTTTGATCTGGATCTTCGATGATTGAAGGATTAAAAAAAGCAGCCGATTCGATAGAATATTCGTGCGTAAAATAAGAACCTATTAACAGTTTACAATGTTGATCTAAATCATGGTAATCGATATCCATTTTCTCGAACAAAGGTTTTAGCTTTTTGCAATGCCTTGATAAGATTTTGGTAATGTTTCGATGCCTTTTAGAATACTCTTGAAGAAGCGGCGAAATGATCGCAAAAACTTGATCTTTGTTAAGTGTAAGCACTTTTTTAATTACTTCCTTAGCTCTATCATCGCCATTAAAGAAAAATCTGGCAATTACTCTTTTAGAATCTGGATATACTTTTACTTGTTTACGCTCTATTTTTAATCTCTTCATTTTTGCGATAATTTAGTTTTATTTTATACTTCGAGTTTACCTTCAACAGAATCGTCCATGGTTTTACCTGTGATAATTGAAGCAGCCATTTTTATAAATGCTACAGCTTCGCCATGTTTGGTATCCCAATAGTACACATTTGTAGGGGTAATTTTAATTAATCCGATGTTCGGGTCGTCTTTTCCATTCTGGAACCAAACTTTTAAGAATGGATTCCATAGTTCATCCATTTTTGCCTGATCTTTTACAACTTCGGCTATGCCGTAAACGCTTAAAAAACCAGAATTTTTGTTCTCTTGAAAGAAAAGCTGCGTAAAAGGATCTTGTTTAATTTCTTCGTTTTTGTTGCTATCAATCATGCTGATGAACCACAAGTTACCTTCATCATCAATATCTTGTACAGACATTGGCCTAACAGATACAGGTAAGCCAGTTTTAATATTGGTACAGAAAAAGCAGTTTTCGGCACTTTTAGCCAAGTCTTTTAGTTTTTTAACCGCATCTTTTCCTTCTAATGTTTTAATATGATCTTGTGTGTTCTGCGTATTGTTAGCGCTATCTCTTGAGTTTTCCATGGTAGGTTTAGGTTTAGGTTGATTATTTTTTTGAAAATGTTTTTAACACATAAGCAGTTACCAATGCTCCAAAAAGATAGTAACCAACGGTTAACGCTTTTGTTTGGTTAGTTCTGGTTACAGGTTCAGGATTTAAGCCCATTGGTTCGGGTAATTTTAATGCACCAATGCCAGCACTTAAGCCTAAAAAAATGGCTTTGGGCCAAATGAGGTTTTTATTGCCGCCAATTAAACTGTAATATATGGTATTTGCAATAATATCTGCTTTAAGCGTTACATTGTGTAACTCCTCTGGATTGGTAATTGGCGTGCCGTATTTACTCAATGTTTTGTTTATAGCCTGTTCGCCAATGATATTTATGTGTGGAACGTTAGTGGCGTTTTTTCTAAGTGTTTCGTGCAAAAGGTTTAGGGCAACTGAGCCAATAAAACCTGCGGTAATATTTTTAATTAATCCCATGATGTTATGATTTTAAACTTACCCAAGTTATTGCCTCATTTAGTGCTGTTAACGCAAATCCTTTTGCTTCTCGTGGTGTAACATAGCTAAAAGCATCAGTAAATTTTTCTACTGCTTTTTGATCGGTAACGATAGCCATTTTTTTCCAAGCGGTTAGGTGCTTTAAACCGGCAACCATATCCTGAAACCATGCGCCAGCGGTAAAATTTTCTACTTTGGTTTCTAAAACAAGTATGTAATGTATTTCGCCATATTTGGCTTTTATAACTTCTAAGCCAGGTAAAAGCACACTTTTTAAATCATCAGCAGTAACTTCGCCAACGGCTTTAACACCAAAAACATGATCTGGCAGGTTAGGTAATAATATTAACATAGGTATTGATTTTGTTAAAAGAATAACAATAACTTTTGTGGTAATGTTTTAGTAGTATGCTATTAAAAAAACCACAGAAAAATCTTATTGCTTTTACAATAGAATTGATCTGTGGTTAATTTGTAAGATTTAATCAAACTTAGTTATTCTGCAGACGCTTGCTCATTTACAAAGTTTTCTGCTACTGCTGTTAAAGCAACATCAGTTTCTTTTTCGTTGTCTAAAGTTTGCTGTAAAAGCTCCTGTACATCGGTATGGCCCATGTTTTCGGCAAACGTACGTAATGTTCCGTAAGTTGCAATTTCATAATGTTCTACTTTTTGAGCAGCTAAAATCAACCCTGCATCACGTATCATTGTACCTTTGTCGGTATCTTCAATAATTCCGGTTGCTTCTTCTAGCAAACCCGCCATTGCATCACATTTTTTAGCAACTGCTTTTTCTCCAAGCAATTCAAAAATTTGCTCTAAAGTTTCGATGTGGGTTTGTGTTTCTTGCGTATGCTTCTCAAAAGCAGCTGCAAGTTCAGTACTAGTTGCTGCTTTTTGCATTTTTGGCAATGCTTTAACTAAATGTTTTTCGGCCCAGTAAATGTCTTTAAGTTCATCTACAAAAAACTCATGAAATTCTGAGTTTTCCATTTTTCCGGTTTTGCCTGTTGGCTTTTTTGTTGCTGTTGTTTTTTTTGTTGCTGTTTTCATTGGTTAAGTTTTTTTATTGTACAGCATGAACACTCGTTAATTTAAAATGTTTAAGAATAGATTTTTTCAACAAAAAAATAGTAGTGTTGTTAATGGAGTAAATCTTAATTTACATAAAATGGATAGTATTTTAATTCCTAAACAGCGTGTTGGAAGTAAACTTGATTTGTCATCCGAAAAAAGTTTTAACACTTTATTGGAGGCTCAAATGTTTTTTGAGCTAGCAAAACAAAGGTTGATGAATGTAAACCAGTGGGATGAAATTTGCAAAGCTCCATCATCAATATTTAGATTGATGAATAGCAAAGGACAGGAAATAGCTGGTATGGTTAAGGAAGGTGATTTTATTAGGATTAACATACCTGGGCCTGGCAGCAAAGTAGGCGATGGCTATGATTGGGTGAGGGTAGAAACCATTACAGCACAGCAAATAGCAGATGAAGAAATTTTGAGCATTAGCGTGCGTCCATCACATCATCCATTAAAAAGTTTTAATGAAATCGCTCACTTTTTTAAAGCTGAAGCTACTTCTACTTTTCAGGTAAAAAGAAAAGGAAATGTTGTTTATGCCGAAATACATGGAAGAAATGAAATGCCAAATAACACCGCTTCGAACATTTTTGATAAGGTGAGGAATACTTTAATTGGTTGGTTTGCTAAAATTGGCTTTTCATACCCTCAATGGAAATGTTTAGCAGAAGGATTGGTTAAACATTAGCTTTGTAAAAATGTTATTTGAATTAATTTGCTATAAAATGTCTGTTTATACATATGATTTTTATATTTGCGAAACATCCCCAAATTTAGAATCACTAAATATAAAATTTTGAAAAAAAATATTTACGTTGTTGAAGACAACGATGATATCAGAGAACTTGTACATTATTTACTAGAAAGTGAGGGTTATGAGGTTGAGGCTTTTGCTAATGTTAGTGATTTTGAGCAAAAATTTGAATTGATAAAACCTGATGCTTTGGTTTTAGATATTATGTTGCCAGATGGTAATGGGATGGATTTATGCAATAAGATAAAAGCTAATGCATCTACAGAAAATATGCCAATACTCCTCATGTCTGCAAACACAAATGCTTTATATATTAATAAAAAATCCACTGCTAATGATTTTATATCAAAGCCGTTTGATATTGATGAATTTGTACAAAAAGTTGCAAAAATATTAGCTTAAAATTAAAAAGGAAAACATTAAAGTTTTCCTTTTTCTGCACCTTCTTTAGTTTCGCTAGGATCTTTTCCTGCTTGGCCATATTTAGGCGCCGCACCCTCACCATTTTGATCGAATGATGCTTTTCCCTTTGCATCACCAGTTTCCTTTTGCTGCTCTTTCTTGTTTTCTTTTGTTTTATTATGCTTTTCCATGATATTAAATTTTTAAATTAAACCCTAAACCCTAAACCCTAAATCGTAATTCTTCCGCCAGTAACTGGTAATGTAGCTCCAGCAATATAGCTAGCCTCGTCTGATGCTAAAAAAACATAGGCTGGTGCAACTTCAACAGGCTGGCCAGGCCTACCCATTGGGGTGTCTTGTCCAAATTTTTCGGCGTTAGGCATGGTAGATGGAATTAATGGTGTCCATATTGGACCAGGTGCAACTGCATTAACTCTAATACCTTTGCCTTCCATTAACAAAATCTGACTTAAATTAGCTGTGAAATTTTGTATTGCACCTTTAGTTGCTGCATAAGGCAATAATACTTCAGAAGGGTTGTAGGCATTTACAGATGTGGTATTAATAATGCTACTGCCTTTTTTCATGTGCGGCACCGCTGATTTGCTTAAATAAAACATGGGATGAATGTTGGTGTCGAAAGTTTTAATCCACTCTTCAGTAGGGATTTCTGCTAAACTTTCTCTACCCATTTGAAAAGCAGCATTGTTTACTAGGATATCAATTTGTCCGAAAGCTGCTACTGCTTTATCAATAATTTTTTTGCAATGACTTTCTTTTCGGATATCGCCTTTCATTAAAATGGCTTTTTGCCCAGCATCCTCCACCCATTTTGCGCTATCATTTGCATCCTCGGTTTCTTCATCACTTAAATAGCTAATCAAAACATCGGCACCTTCTCTGGCAAAAGCGATAGCAATTGCTTTTCCAATTCCAGAATCTCCGCCTGTAATGATTGCTTTTTTACCTTTTAATCGGCCATTACCTTGATAAGATTTCTCACCATGATCTGCCAAAGGTTTTAAATCTTTTTCAGTACCTGGCGGATTTTGTTCTTGTTTAGGGAACGGCGGCACCGGATATTTTTCATCGGGATTTGATTTGTTTTCTTGCTTTTTCTGTTTCTTCATATCGGTAGATAATTTAAATCAGCTTTATTGACTGTCTGAAACATAAACATTTTAAAATCTATAGTGTTTAAGCTATTGTAATAAATCATCATCCATGAGCTTATCAAAATATAAAAAAAAGAGGTCGTTTACTGCCACTTCCGAACCAGTAGGAGGAACAGGAAATGGAAAAGAACTTCGCTTTGTGATACAAAAACATGCAGCTTCTCATTTGCATTACGATTTTAGGTTAGAAATGGATGGTGTACTTAAAAGTTGGGCTGTGCCTAAAGGTCCATCAACCGATCCTAAAACTAAACGTTTGGCCATGATGGTTGAAGATCATCCATTTGATTATAAGGATTTTGAGGGGATTATCCCGGCAGGAGAATATGGTGGAGGTACTGTTATTGTTTGGGATGAAGGTACTTATGAAGCCTTAGAAGCCAAAGATAAAAACGTTAAAGGGCAAGAGCAATATCTTTTAAAGGAGCTTAAAAAAGGTTCGGTTAAAATGATTTTGCATGGCAAAAAATTAAAAGGAGAATTTGCGCTGGTAAAAACCAAAGGGATGGGCGAAAATGCTTGGTTGCTGATCAAACATAATGATCAATACGCATCGGCGGATGACATTACAAAAAAAGATAAATCGGTAATTTCTAAAAAAACTATTGAACAAGTAAGTAAGAGCTATGCAAAAGAAACCGATAAAAAGCAATTGACAAAAAAAGACCCTGTTCTAAAAATTGAGAAAAAAATAGAATCTAATGAAGATATAGATGAACCAGAAGCCGATTTAAAAACAATACTCAAACAAGCCGAAAAACAGGCATTTTTTAGTAAGCTTAAGCCAATGTTAGCCACTTTGGTAAACGAACCCGTTGATGACGAAGATTGGTTATATGAAATAAAATGGGATGGTTACCGAGCTGTAACTTTTAAAAACAAAGCTGCATTAGAGCTTAAATCTAGGAACGACCAATCTTTTAACGAAAAATTTTATCCGATCTATAATGCTTTAAAAGATTGGAAAATAAATGCCGTTTTAGATGGTGAAATTATTGTTGTAAATGACAAAGGAACAGCAGATTTTGGTGCTTTGCAGAATTGGCGAAGTGAGAAAGATGGTAATTTGATGTATTATGTTTTCGATATTATGTGGTTTGAAGGTTATAATCTTAAAAATTTGCCGTTAACTGCTAGGAAATCTATCCTCGAAAAGATTATGATTGATCATCCGTTGATACGAATAAGCAAACATTTTTTAACCTCGGGAACAGAATTTTTAGCTGCTGCGGTTAAAATGGAATTGGAGGGAGTGATAGCAAAACATCAAAAAAGTGCGTACGAAACAAACCACAGAAGTGGAAATTGGCTAAAAATAAAGGCAAATAAAAGGCAAGAAGTGGTAATTGGTGGTTTTACTAAAAATGATGATACCATTAAGCCATTTAGCTCATTGTTGGTAGGGGTTTTTAACAATGGCAAATTTATTTATACCGGAAAAATAGGTACAGGTTTTACTATAAAACAACAAAAAGATTTGCTAGCTAAATTTAAGGATTTGATTATTGATGAACCTGCATTTAGTTCGGAGCCAGATATTAACAAGCCAAATAAATTTAGATTTAATTTGCCAAAAGCAAAAGCTACTTGGTTAAAACCCGAGCTGGTTTGCGAAGTTAATTTTACCGAAATGACCACCGATGGGGTGATGCGGCATCCTTCTTTAGTAGGTATGCGCACTGATAAATCTGCAGATGAGGTAGTTTTGGAAAATGAAAAATCAACTCAAAAAGTAATCAAAAAAGTTAAAACGGAAATTGCGTTAGAAAAATTGGATGCAAAACAAACTTTTTTGAACAATGATGAAGATACGCAAGGGAAAAAGGTAGATGGCAAAGAGTTGAAGTTTACCAATTTGAACAAGATTTATTGGCCAAAAGAAAAAATTACTAAAAGAGATTTAATTAATTATTACGAGCAAGTTGCACCAATTATGCTGCCGTATCTAAAAAATAGACCACAATCTTTAAATCGCTTTCCTAATGGGATAAATGGGCAAAGTTTTTATCAAAAGGATGTTACTGGAAAAGTGCCAGATTGGGCAAATTTGTATTTATACCATAGCAATGATAGTGAGGAGGATAAACATTTCCTTTTAGGTAATAATAAAGCCACACTTTTATATATGGCTAGTTTAGGTTGCATTGAAATAAATCCATGGAGCAGCACCATTAAAAAACCAGACCACCCAACATGGTGTATCATTGATTTAGATCCTGCCAAGAATACCTTTGATCAAGTTATTGAGGCCGCTCTAGTTACCAAGCAAATTTTAGATGACATGGGCGTGCCAAGTTATTGCAAAACAAGTGGCTCAACAGGTTTACACATTTATATCCCATTGGGAGCAAAATATACCTACGATCAATCTAAAGAATTTGCTAAAATCATCGTTACGTTAGTGCATCACGAATTACCAAAATACACCAGTTTAGAACGTGCTGTAAAAGATAGGGGAGGGAAAATGTATCTCGATTTTTTACAAAATAGGGCTCAAGCTACTATAGCAGCACCTTATTCCGTTAGACCAAAACCAGGAGCAACAGTATCCATGCCGTTGGAGTGGGATGAGGTTAAAAAAGGATTAAAAATGAAAGATTTTCATATTTTTAACGCTATTGATCGCATTGAAAGTATTGGAGATATTTTTAAACCTGTAATTGGAAAAGGCATCGACCTAAAAAAAATTATTACGAAGTTGAGTTCTGGCTAACGATAAAAGTTTAAGCTTGTTTTTTACCGCTTAAGCTTTTCATCAACTGATCATAAAGATTGTCATTAGTTGCTTTTTGAGGTTTTAATTTCTTAACTACAGCACGTTTTCCTTTTGCTTTAGCCTTAATAATTTTAAGCAATTCGTTGCTGTAGGTGTCTTTAAACGCAGCGATATCAAATTCAGAACTGTATTGTTTTATCAAGGCTAAACCCACATCCATTTCTTTTTTAGGGATGCTTTTTGTATCCACTTTTTTAATTTCAGCTAGGGTTCTAATTTCTTCCTGAAATCTGATTTTGGTGATCACAATTACGCCATCCATTGGATGGATAACGCAAAGATTTTCGGTGCTGCGCAAAACAAATCTGCCTACTCCAGCTTTTTTAGATTTTTCTAGCGCCTTTAGCAACAATGCATAAGCTTTTGTGCCTTGTTTTTCGGGTTCGGTATAATAAGAAGTTTCGTAATAAATAGGGTTAATCGCCTTGATATCAACAAAATTCTCTAATTCGATGATTTTATTCTTTTCTGGAGCAGCTTCTTCAAAATCATGTTCATCTAAAATCACATATTTATCTTTTAAGAAAAAACCTTTAACAATTTTATCAAAAGGAACCTCTTTTCTGGTATCTTCATTTATGCGTTGAAACTTGATTTTGGCATGGTCTCTTTCGTCCAACATATCTAAATCTAGATTGCTGTTTTGAACGCCAGAGTATAATTTTACAGGAATGTTAACCAATCCAAAACCTATCGAACCTTTCCAAATTGATCTCATAACTTATTAATTTATATGATAAACAATGTATAAAAGATAATGTTCGGGATGATAACAGATTAATAGAAAAAATTTAATGGAATTATTACGAAAATTAAGCTAAATATCCTTTTTTGCTAATGAGAAAAGCACCAATACCGCCAACTCCTAAAATTAATAACCATATATAGCTATCTAATGGCACATTAACAGGTTTGCTTGTTGAACAATATGTAGGATTATTATAGGAATAATATACATAATCACCATGACCATTAATCTCTCCTCCTCTACTAGTAGAAATAATACAGGACTTACCTTGGCTTACAAATTCTTTTTGCTCAGGCCCTACTTGACTTGCAGGAAAAGAATTTACTTTATTGCATTCATAACCATAATAGTTTGGTTTTGAACTATTATAGTTATTATAGTTTATATCAACATAAGTACCATTTGATTTGTAATACCTCATTTTAGCACCTCCATAAGGTGATGCTTCACCTAAATATTGTTGATAAATCCTACTGTTAAATAGGCAGCCATAACCAGTAGTTTGTGCCTTAATAGAGTTTATGTTTAATAGTAAAAATAATATTAAAATAATTTGTTTAAAGTCTAATTTATATTTTTTTTCCATCGTTAACTTTTTGGCAATTGTTATGCCGTTAAAAATAGAGCGTGGTTAAAAATATAAAAATGTTTGTTTAAACATATAACTTTATGAATTAAATGTTTGTTTTTTACAAATAAATAGATTGATTTAATATAAAAGTGTAGTTAATTAAGGTTTTTGTAACAAAATATTCCTTTAAAGAGTACGATTTATCCCTCGTTTCTCAAAATTTTTAATGGTGGCTGATTTAAGATGCTTTTTGTACTCCAAACACCTGTTATAACAACTAAACCAACAACAATTGAAAACAAAACAAAAATGGGTACTAGTGGAGGAGCAAAATTAGCTTCGAAACTAAACTTGGCCAATAACCAACTTCCGCCAATGGCTAAAACTAATCCAGCACCTGCTGCAAAAACACCAAGAAAGAAATACTCTACCGCATTGATAGATAGAATTTGTTTTTTGCTTGCGCCTAAAGTTCTCAGTAGAATACTTTCTTTTATGCGTTGGTTTTTGCTGGTTAGTACTGATGAGAGTAAAACAATCCACCCTGTGGCCATACTAAAACCCGCCATAAACCTAATTACAAAACCAATTTTATCCAACAACTCATCTAGTAATTTAAGTACCAAATCTAAATCTATCATCGAAATATTTGGAAAAGCATTTACCACATCACTTTGGTATTTGGCAGAAACTTCTTTAGAAGGAACTCTGGTCATTAACACATGAAACTGCGGTGCTGCTTCTAAAACTCCAGCCGGAAAAACAACTCTAAAATTGGTTTGCATGGTTCCCCAATTTACTTCTCTTATGCTGCCAACAACTGTTGGAATTAGCATTCCCTGAACATTGAAAAGGATTTTATCTTTCAGTTTTACCTTAATTCTGTTAGCATATCCTTGCTCTAATGATATAGGAATTGTTTCAGTTCCTTCTTCAACTTTTCCAGTCCAAACTCCGCTGATTAATTTTTCGGCTGCTGTTAAACTATCTTGATACGTGGCTCTAATTTCTCCTCTAAAAGCCCTAGCATTCCCTGTATCAGCTTCTAGTTTTTTGCCATTAATTTCTTCAATCCGCATAGTAATAATCGGAACTTGGTTCATTAATGGTAATTTGTAAGATTTGGTCAGTTTGTTGAGCTCTTGTTTTTGCGAGTTCTGAATATCGAACATCACCATATTGGGTTGGTTTGCACCTGATGAAAGTGTAACGCGATTGATTAAAATGCCTTGGACAAAAAATAAGGTAGCGATAAACGCAGTGGAAAGACCAATAGAAACCGTTAACATTAAAGTTTGGTTGTTTGGACGATATAAGTTTGCAAAACCTTGGCGCCATAAATAGCTCCAAGCAGATGGTAAAAACTTCTTTACCAAAAACATTAAGGTTTTTGAAAATAATAGGAGCAATAAAAAAGCAATACCTATAGCTAAGGTAAATGCAATTGTTTGCATCACCGATCGCATTTGTAAATAAGTAAACCCAAATACAAACAGCGCCATAAATGCGTAAACCAACCACAATAATGAGTCTCTTTTAGTTTGTTGGTTTTCAAAAGAAGCTCTAATTGCATTTAAAGGAGAAATTTTCCTCACACCTAAAAGCGATGGCAAAGCAAACAGCACAGAGATAATTAAGCCTAAGATAATGCCTTGTGCAACAGCTAACCACGAAATTTGCATCGTGATTTCTACTGGCAGAAAATCTTTAAGCACAATAGGTAATAAAAATTGTATCAGCGTACCCAAAATTGAACCCAATATGGCACCAATTAATCCAATAATAGAAATTTGTATCAAATAGATGAAGAATGCATGTTTAGCCTTTAAGCCCAAGCAACGTAAAGTTGCAATGGTGCTCAGTTTCTCTTGTATATACACATGTATGGCGCTACCTACTCCAATGCAACCTAAAAGCAAAGCGATAAAACCTGATAGCGCCAAAAACCTGCTCATGTCTCTAAAAGATCTACCGGTTTCTTCTTTTTTAGAAGCAACGGTTTCGATATCTAAACCTTCTTTTTCAACTTTTGGTTCTAATGTTTTAATGGTTTTCGCCAATTCATCCGCATTGCGATATTGGTAATAAAAACGGTAAGTAATGCGACTGCCAATTTTAGTTAAGCCAGTTTGTTCTAAATATTTAAGCGGAATATAAACTATTGGCGCAACACTTGCTGAAATACCCGTTTGTCCGGGTGCTTTTTCTAAAATGCCTAAAATTTTAAATTTTAAGTCGCCTACTTTTACCGAGTCCCCAACTTTAGCGTTGTATTGTAGCATTAAAGTTTGGTCTACCAAAGCATTTCTATCTTCTTGAAAATTAGTTGCAGCTTGTGTAGGCTTAGTTTCTATTTTACCATAAAATGGAAATTTTCCTTCTAATGCCTTAATTTGAATTAATCTACTTCCACCATTTTTGATGAAGTAAACCATAGAGGCGAAGGTTCTTTCTGTGGCTCTTTCATCACCTAAAGTTTCGATGCTTTTTAGGGTAGCAGGTGCAACTGCTCTTTTACTTTCGATAATTAAATCGGCACCAGTTAGCTCTTTTGCTTGGTTGTTGATGTCGTTTTCTAAATTATCTTTAAAAGAATAAACGGCAACCAAAGCTGCAATACCCAATACAATTGACGAGATGAAAAGTAACAAGCGAGAACGATTTTTTCTACTATCTCTCCAAGCCATTTTTAACAGCCAAGAAAAACCAATTTGTTGTTTAGGAATTTCGTTCTTAAGCATGTTGAGGAGTTTCGTTGGCTATAATTTGTCCGCCTTTAATTTTAATAATTCTATTGGTTCTAGCTGCTAAATCTAAATCGTGTGTAACAATTACCAAAGTTGTGCCCGCATCTTTATTCAAATCAAACAACAGTTTGATGATTTTTTCGCTGGTTTCAGCATCCAAGTTTCCTGTAGGTTCATCGGCAAAAAGTAGCGCAGGTTTGTTAGAAAATGCTCTAGCTAATGAAACGCGTTGCTGTTCGCCACCAGATAATTGCACAGGATAATGATCTGCTCTATCAGCCAAACCAACTTTTGCCAATAAATCCAAAGCGAAGGCTTTACTATTTTTTTCACCCCTTAACTCCAGCGGAACCATTACATTTTCTAATGCAGTTAAGGTTGGCAATAACTGAAAATTCTGAAATATAAAACCTACATATTGATTGCGGACTGCAGCTCTTTCATCTTCGCTTAAGCTATCTAAAGCCACGCCACTTAAAACAACAGAACCAGAACTAGCCCTGTCTAAACCAGCACATAAGCCAAGCAAAGTTGTTTTTCCGCTACCTGAAGGGCCAGTTATAGCAACAGTTTCGCCTTTAGAAATAGAAAAATTAATATCATTTAATACGGTAAGCGAGTGATTGCCGCTTTTATATATTTTGCTTACGTTTTTAATGTCGAGGATACTTTCCAATTGTAATCGTGTTTTAAGTTTTTAACTATATTTAAGCACAAACATTTATGTTTGAAAACCTGTTAAAGATAATAGGTTTGTGAATTAGATTGATAAAATTTAGATATGTTACGAAAACGTTTAATGCCTGCTATTGTTTTAATTGCCATGCTTGGCGCTTGTGGTAATACAAAAAATGACAACCAAAAAACCGAAACAGATACTTTGGCTGTAGTCGATAAAAATAACAGTACAAAAAACATTGTATTTTTCGGTACAAGCTTAACTGCAGGTTTAGGTTTAGATCCTTCGGAAGCTTACCCTACTTTGATCCAAAATAGAATAGATTCTTTAAAATTACCTTATAAAGTTATTAATGCAGGCTTAAGTGGCGAAACATCTGCCGCTGGCAAAAGCCGAATAGAATGGCTTTTGAAACAAAAGGTTGATGTTTTTGTGCTAGAATTAGGTGCTAATGATGGGTTAAGAGGTATTGCAGTTGCAGAAACCACTAAAAATTTACAAGCGATTATTGATGCTGTAAAAAACAAATATCCTGAGGTGAAAATGGTAATGGCAGGTATGCAAGTTCCACCAAATATGGGCAGTACTTATGCAAACGATTTTAAAGAAATGTTCCCAAAATTGGCTGAAAAAAATAACATGGTTTTAATTCCGTTTTTATTGGATAAAGTAGGAGGTGTGCCCGCTTTAAATCAACCAGATGGTATTCATCCAACTGCCGAAGGTGATAAAATTTTAGCAGAAAATGTTTGGGTGAAATTGAGGGGTGTTTTGTAGGGAGTTTAAATCGACAAATTTTAATCAATCTAAATTTTGTAAATGATTTATATAATTTCTCTAAACCATGTTTTTTTATTTCTTCATAAATTCTAGCTCAGGAATACAAAGATTATTCCAACCTAATGCTTCATTCATACCTTTAATAAAGGCAGATTTTTCCTCCAATGAGTTGAATGAATATTTTTTTAAGTTAATTTCAAGCTCCTCATCAGATAATAGCTGATTGTTATAAATTTTATGAGCTTGATCTTCTCCAAATATTACTGATAATTTGTGTTTCATTTTTTAAAAATTTGTTGGTAATGGAAATCTAAAAAATCTTTTGATGGAATGAATTTATCAGGTAATATAATATTTTTTTTATCATATTTTAAAAAGAGGTCTGAAATTGTTTGACTTTTATTGAAGTCATCAAAATGGTTTGAAACTTTTATCTTAAATTCTGGCGTAACAGTAATATAACCCTTGTCAAATGCTTTATCATGAAGTGAATTTAAGCATAAGCCGTTGTGTGGATTGAGTCGATTTTTTTCATCGATTTTCCAAGGTAATATATGATTTGCAACTAAAAGTTCAGGAATAGGTATTCCTGTAATACAGCATTTTTGATTATACGAGGCAAGTATTGTGGAGCGGAAAAAATTTTGATTTACTCTTTGCTTAATTAAAGCCTTTCTTTCTAAACCTAAAGGAAATTCAAGCAATTCTACATCAATAGTATCTTCGATATTTCTGTTTTGAAACTCAGCAATTAACAATTCACTTTCATAAGCTAATTTATTCCAATTTCCATTAAACTCATCCCAAACAATTTCGTCAATTTTACTACCATTTCTTAATCCAACTATTCCTTGTTTCCGTAATTCTGGATCAAGTCTGCCAAAATTTCCAACTTTCATATTTAAGGCCGATGGACTTCGACCTATTATATTCGCATGTTTAATTATTAAGGGATTTGTTTTACTACTATCTTTAAAAGGTATTTTACAATATACATTAAAAGCAACAATAGTTTCTTCACGCGTCCAATTATTGCTTTTTTTCATTTTTTTAATAATTATTTCTAATATGTACTTAATTAATCTCTCTTATGATAGGTGATATTTTTATCATAACCTAATGCTTGTGAAAATTAAATAAATAATAGCTAAGAATTTTATCTATTCATTCAATTTTAAATAAAAAGATGATGATTTTAAATTGAAGGATTGTTCAGTAATCTATATTTAGATTTTTAAATTTAATAAATTTTTATTTTAGTAATCAATTTAACTTTAAACCAAAAAAGACCGATTAAATCGGTCTTTTCTATAAGATAACAATATTCTATTTTAATGCGCTTTCATTTTACTTACCGTTGTATTTAAGGCATTTCTTAATTTTTCAGTAGCACCTTTTAAAGCTAAATCATAAGTGTCACCTAAATCGCTGGTTACAATAGGCTGTTTACCTTCTAACCTTGCCTCTAACAAACACTTTTTGTCGTTAACGCCACCTTTGCTACCATTCTCGTCGCTCATGTGTACTTCAATTCTGGTAATGTAATCGGTATATCTTTCTAAGTCAACATTTAACTTTTCTGTAATCTGCGCTTCGTATTCGCTGTGTATCGTTAAATTTTTATCAGTGTTCAGTTGAATAATCATAATGGTTCTATTTTTAGATTTTTATAATAACTAAATAACAGCAAATTTTATCGCTTGTTTGTTGAGCAAAAGTAAAAAGCATTATTTTAATGTTAAACACTTCATATTCAAGCACAAAATAAAGGTCAAACACTAATGCCTAAAGCTGAAGACCAACGAATAAAATGAAAATATCAAAATACCTAAATTCAGAATTCTTAGGTTCTCTCAGGTTTCTTAGGTGGTTTAAAAAGCTGAAAGCCCAAAGCCAAAATTAAGAATGATTTTTTTTACGCTACTAGCTTCCAACTTCCCGACTTTTACAACATAACCGTCATCTCCGCTAAAAATACCTTTTCCTCTTCACTCAAAAACGGACTAAGCTGATCGTAAACCAAAGCATGATAATTATTTAACCAATCAATATGCGCTTGTTCCAATAACTCTTTTTTAACCAATGTTGTATCAATAGGAGCTAGGGTTAAAGCCTCAAATGCGTAAAACTCAATAAATTGGTTTACCTCATCTTTAACGGTTAATACTAAATTTTCTATCCTAATACCATGTTTGCCTGGGCGGTAAATTCCTGGTTCAATAGAAGTAATCATGCCTAATTCAATAGGCACTGCAGTTGCTGTAGCATTAAAAACCTGCGGACCTTCGTGTACATTTAAGAAGTAACCAACACCATGGCCAGTTCCGTGACCATAATTTAAAGCGTAATCCCACATTGGTCGGCGGGTAATGGCATCAATTTGGTAGCCACAAGTACCTTTCGGGAAACGTGTTTTACAACCTTCAATCATCGCTTTTAGCACCAAAGTATAATCAATGCTTTCTTCTTCGGTATTATTCCCCATTGGGATAACTCTAGTAATATCAGTCGTACCGTAACGATATTGACCGCCAGAATCAACCAAAAATAAACCTTCAGCTTTGATGGTAACATCACTTTGCTCGGTTGCGCCGTAATGTGGCAAGGCACCATGAGCTTTGTAGGCTGCAATGGTATTAAAACTCTCGCCCACAAAACCATCTTGTGCAGCTCTAAATTCTCTTAATTGTGCAGCAGCAGAAATTTCGGTTATTGCTATTTTGCCAACATTGTCTTTAACCCATTTTAAAAATTGAGTTATGGCAACTCCATCTTTTACCATTGCCAAACGCGTATTTTTAATCTCAACGTCGTTCTTAATTGACTTTAACGAGGTAGATGGATTGGTATTTAAAACTTTTTGTACCGATGCAGGAATTAATTTGTACAAACCAAAACAGGTTCTTTTTGGGTCAATTAAAATTGTACTTTCTGATGGAATATTGGTTAATCCATCACCAACAGCTTCATAAGCTAAAACTTCAACGCCGTTATCAGCTAAAACACTTAAATCAGCATCAGTTAATTTATTTTTATCGATGTAAATTGTAGCTTTTTCAGTTGTAATTAATGCAAAACTTAAAACTACCGGATTGTAACTCACATCACTGCCACGCATATTAAAAAGCCATGCCATATCATCTAACGACGAAATTAAGTGGCAATTCGCATGATTTTGCTTCATCACTTTTCTAACCGCAGTTAATTTATCAGCAACAGACTGACCAATATATTGCTCATCAATTAAAAACGCTGGGTTTTTTGGTAATTCAGGCCTATTCTCCCAAATAGCACTTAAATAATCTTGATTTTTAAATTCTACTTGCTTAAAAGCCAATTGTTGCTCTAATAATTCACCCAAAACAACTGATACCAATTGCTCATCGAAGGCAACGGTTGAGCCTACTGGCAAAACCTCGGTTAACCAATTAATGTACTCAGGGTTATTTTGAACTTTTAGTTTTACCAATTCAAAACCACTTCCCTCTAACTGTTCTTCAGCTTGTTCAAAATAACGAGCATCGGCCCACAAACCTGCAAAATCTTGTGTAATAACTACAGTACTTACAGAGCCTGTAAAACCAGTAACAAAGCGAATGCATTTGTAACGGCTAGGCAAATATTCGCTAATATGTGGGTCGGCAGATGGAATAATGTAAGCCGAAACGCCATTCTGTTTCATTTGTTGGCGAATGGCAGCTAGTTTTTCAATATAAGTCATGCAGCAAATGTGAGAGTTTTAAAGTTTATAGTCAACCAAAATCTTACATATAACCACTCACAACTCACAACTTTTTTATTAGCTTTGTTGCTTATGCTATCAAAAAAGACAAAGTACGCTATAAAAGCACTGGTAATTTTAGGTAAACACCTAAATGAGCCACCAATGCAAATTGCCCGTATTGCCGAAGAAGAGCATATTCCAAAAAAATTCTTAGAGCAAATCCTACTAGATCTCCGTAATGCTGGATATTTATACAGTAAAAAAGGAGCTGGAGGTGGTTACAGTCTAAATAAAGATCCAAAAGATATTTACTTGGTAGATATTTTGCGCATTACCGATGGGCCAATTGCGATGGTACCTTGTGCCAGTTTAAAATTTTACCACCGTTGCGAAGAATGCCATGATGAGGTTACCTGCGGAATTCGTAAGGCATTTATTGATGTAAGAGATGCCTCACTTAAAGTTTTGAGCGAAACAAGTATTGCAAATATCATCGAACGCGAAAAAACAGCGATTAATCCAGAAGCAATATAATCATTGTTAACCTAAAAAGTTTGTCATCCAGAGCGTAGCGAAGGATCTCTGTAACAGAAGCATATTTTAGATAATTTTTAGGAGCGCAGTTTCAGTATTTCATCGGTTGCATCAGTCCCGCCAATGCTTCAATCCCCGATGAAGAATCGGGGTATTTCCGCGTATGTCGGGGCTAAAACGCAAATCTTTTGCAACTATTTAGGTTTTACCAGCAGCAATATTTTAAAAATCACCATATAAGGCATGTAAGACAATATAAGCCACGGCTTAAATAAATTTATATTTCTTATATGGTTAAAAGACACGCTCAGGGTTTTCAACTTGTAATTTACTATAATAGTTAAATGCAATCCATAGTTTATTTTAGTAAAGAGACGAAAACAGTAGCCCAATTACAAAACTTTGCAAGGTTGAGTTTTGCCAAGATGCAAAGCCACATAATGTCTAAACCTGATAGCAGCGAAAATCCTTTTTTGTTTGTCATCCTGAGCGCTTGCCTGCCGTGGCTGGTGTCGAAGGACAAACAAAAAAGATTGCCTGCCTGCGGTAGGCGGGTAGGGAATAGCAGGGCTGTAAGTTGCCAAAAACTTATGCCGTTCGTTTTCAAATCCTTGCAACAACAAATCTCATCGTAATCTAAAATTATTTCAAAAAAAGTAAAAATAAAAGACTACTAAGTCTATATACTTTATATATTTGCATCATATTATTTTGTTTAGCGATAAAATTTATAGTGCTTGACAAATAAAATAGGGTAAAAAGACACTTAATATAATTATGCAAAGTTTTAGAACAGAATTAGAAAATCCGATTGTAGAGAAAGATATTATCGATTTAGAGAGAAAAATCAATGATTTTCGTTCTGGAAAAATACACGAAGAGCGTTTTAGAAGTCTGCGATTAGCTAGGGGAGTTTATGGGCAGCGCCAACCTGGTGTACAAATGATCCGTATTAAACTGCCTTTTGGTAAAGTGAGTTTTAAACAACTTTTGCGCATTGCCGACATTGCAGATGAATATGGAAGTGGCAATTTGCACTTAACTACCCGCCAAGATATTCAGTTGCATTACGTAAGTTTAGATAGAACGCCAGAACTTTGGGCAAAACTAGAAAAAGACGACATTACCTTGCGTGAAGCTTGCGGAAATACTGTTCGTAACGTTACTTCATCACCAACATCGGGTATTGACCCAGATGAACCTTTTGATGTTTCGCCCTATGCACAAGCAGTTTTTGCTTACTTTTTGCGCAACCCGATTTGCCAAGAAATGGGGCGAAAGATTAAAATTTCTTTCTCATCGAGTGATAAAGATACCGCCTACAGTTATATCCATGATTTAGGTTTTATCCCGAAAATTAATGAAGCTGGCGAGCGTGGATTTAAAGTTTTATTTGCTGGCGGTTTAGGTGCACAGCCTTTTTTGGCCAATGCGATTAATGATTTTTTACCAGAAGATCAATTAATTCCTTTTACGGAATCTGTTTTACGTGTTTTTGATCGCCACGGCGAACGCAACAACCGAAACAAGGCTCGTTTAAAATATTTGGTTCAAAAATTGGGTTTAGAAGAGGTTTTACGTTTGGTTGATGAAGAAAGGACAGCCAATAAAGTAAAAACTTATAAAATAGATTTAACTACAGTTCCGTTACCAAGTTATCCGTTTACGCAAGATTATGCTGAGGTTGTTTTAGAGAACGAAAGCCATTACCAACATTGGTTGGCGACTAATGTTTTTGAGCAGAAGCAGAATGGTTTGTTTGGCGTTTATGTAAAAGTTTTGGTTGGCGATATCAAAACCGATAAAGTACGAGCTTTTGTAAATGCGGTGAGACCTTACGTGGCTGATGAAATTCGTATCACTCAAAATCAAGGTTTGTTGTTAAAGTTTGTACAAGAATCGGCTTTGCCATCTTTATACAATGCCTTATCAGATATCGGCTTTGCCAATGCAGGTTTTGATAGTTTGGCAGATATTACCACTTGCCCAGGTACAGATACCTGTAATTTGGGTATTTCTAACAGCATGACTTTAGCTGAGGTGTTAGAAGAAGTGATTTATGAAGATTTTCCAGAATTTATTTACGAGAAAAATATCAAAATAAAAATTTCTGGTTGTATGAATTCTTGCGGTCAGCATGGTTTGGCCGAAATTGGTTTTCATGGTAGTTCGGTAAAAGCAGAAGGTAAAGTGGTACCAGCGGTACAAGTAATGTTAGGCGGCGGAACGGTTGGTAATGGCGTGGGCAGAGTAGCAGAAAGAGTGATAAAAGTGCCATCTAAAAGAGCACCTCAGGTTTTACATTATTTGTTAAACGATTTTAAGGCCAACAATTTAGGTGAAGAAAACTTCCATCAATATTATGATAGAAAAGGCAAAGATCATTTTTATCAGTTACTAAAACCACTTGGCGATTTAACTAATCTAAAAGCAGAAGAGTTTGTGGATTGGGGCCACGAAGAAACCTTTGTAACTGCAATTGGGGTTGGCGAATGTGCTGGAGTGGTAATTGATTTGGTATCTACTTTATTGTTAGAAGCCGAAGAGAAATTAGGTTGGGCAAATGAAGCTTTGCAAAATGAGGCTTATGCCGATTCGATCTACCATAGCTACAGTACAATGGTAAATGCGGCTAAATCTTTATTGTTAGATAAAGGAATTAACAGCAGCACACAAGTTGGCGTAATTAGAGAATTTGACAATCATTTTGTAGAAAGTGGCGAGTTTAAATTTGAGGGAACATTTGCCGATTTAGTGCTTCAAATTAATAAAAATGAACCATCTGCTGAGTTTGCTCACCAATATTTTGGAGAAGCAAATGATTTTTTAAATGAAATAAAAGTGAAAAGAAAATGAGTGAAGGATGGAATGATAGAATTAGAGAATGATGGAATGATAGAATGAGTGAATGAATGAATAGAAAGGTCGCAAATATTCTCTCATTCAAAATTCATTCATTCAAAATTACATAACTCTCTCATTCAAAATTAGAACTTCTCTCATTCAAAATTAAATAAAATGACATACATAAATATAGAACCCAAAATAACCCTACTAGGCGCTGGTCCAGGCGACCCAGATTTACTCACCTTAAAAGGAGTTAAAGCCTTGCAAGCTGCCGATGTTGTGTTGTATGATGCCTTAACAAATGAAGCATTATTAACTCACGCACCTGCAGAAGCCATTAAAGTTTATGTTGGTAAACGCTCTGGCGAACATTCTTTTGCGCAAGATGCCATTAACAAATTGATGGTAGATTATGCGTTAAACTATGGTCATGTAGTGCGTTTAAAAGGTGGCGATCCCTTTGTATTTGGCAGGGGTTATGAGGAGTTGGATTATGCGGATTCTTATAATATTCCAGTAAGCGTTATTCCAGGTATATCTAGTTCTATTGGTGTGCCGGGTTTACAACAAATTCCGGTTACGCATCGCGGATTGAGCGAAAGTTTTTGGGTAATTACAGGTACGGTTTCTAGCGGGGCATTGTCTGATGATATTTATCAAGCTGCAAAATCTAACGCAACAGTGATTATTTTAATGGGTTTGAAAAAATTAGCTGAAATAGTAGCCATTTTTAAAGCCGAAGGCAAACAAAATCTACCGGCTGCGGTTGTGCAAAATGGTTCATCAGATAACGAAAAATTAGTAGTTGGTACGGTAAGTTCTATTTTAGAAATCTCGAAGAGAGAAAAAATACAAGCGCCAGCATTACTAATTTTTGGCGAAGTGGTTTCTTTACATCCATCATTTAAAACAATGATTAAACAGTATGTTGCCATCTCTTAAAATTAATGAGCATGCTGCTTTTGCTGATGAAGTAAAAGGCAATCAACTTTTTCCGGTTTTTATTAAACTGAACAAGTTGCGTACCTTATTAATTGGTGGTGGAAACATTGGTTTAGAGAAACTAATAGCAATTTTAAATAATAGCCAACAGGCTGATGTAAAATTGGTTGCTGAAAATGTAAATCTAGAAATTAAGGAATTGGCTAAAAGCTATCCAAAATTAAAAATATATCAAAAAAGCTACGATGCTGATGATTTAAATGAGGTAGATATTGTTTTTGCAGCTACAAACGATAATGCTTTAAATGAAATTATAAGAGCCGATGCACACCAAAGAGGGTTATTAATTAATGTTGCTGATAAACCAGAACTCTGCGATTTTTATCTGGGTTCTATTGTTAAAAAAGGCGATTTAAAAATTGCGATTTCTACTAATGGTAAATCTCCTACTATTGCCAAACGTTTAAAAGAGATTTTAAATGAGGGTATTCCGGCAGAGCTAGATGATACTTTGCAAAACATGAGTGCTTTGCGCCAAACCTTAAAAGGCGATTTTGCTTCAAAAGTTAAAAAGTTAAATCAAGTTACCGAAGGATTAATTAACAATAAAAAAAGCTTCGCAGAGCGAAATATCAAATGGTTAATTTGGGTTTCGGCTGTATTATTTATTTACACTGCAGGTTTAACTTTATGGAATACCGAACCAGCTTTCCAAAGCTTTTTAATTCATATTGATCCATTATTTTACTGGTTTTTAGGTGCAGGTTTTGTTTTTGCAATGATAGATGGAGCCATAGGTATGTCTTATGGTGTAACTACAGCATCTTTTTCTTTAGCAATGGGTTTACCACCAGCATCTGCAAGTATGGCAATTCATATTTCTGAAGTGCTAAGCAATGGCATTGCAGGTTGGATGCATTACAAAATGGGCAACGTTAATTGGAAACTCTTTAAAATTTTAATCATTCCGGCAATTATTGGTGCTGTATTAGGTGCTTATATTTTATCTTCTTTAGAACATTATAGTGCTTATGTTAAGCCAGTTGTTGGTGTTTATACATTGTTTTTAGGTGGTGTTATTTTGCTGAAAGCCTTCAACATTAAAAAGAAAAAAACGGGCGCTCAAAAAATTAAAAAAATTGCACCTTTGGGGTTTGTTGGCGGTTTTATAGATGCTGCATTTGGCGGAGGTTGGGGATCAATTGTATTATCAAGCCTAATTGCAGGTGGTCGTCATCCATTATTTTCACTTGGAACAGTAAAAATCTCCAGATTTTTTATTGCCACTTTAAGTTCCCTTACTTTTTTTACCATGTTGGGCGGCAGGTATTGGGAAGCGGTTGTAGGTTTAATCATTGGTAGTGCTTTAGCTTCACCAATTGCAGCAAGGGTTTCAAATAAAATATCTGCAAAAACAATTATGGTAGCAGTAGGCATAATTGTAATGTTGGTGAGTTTGCGCAGTGTGATTTTATTTATTTTAAAATTAATTTAGATGGAGGAATTAGAAAATTTAAAGCAAGAATTGGCTGGTTTAACCATTGTTGAAAAGCTTTGGTATTTAACCAAAAAATATCAAGGTAAAATTGTTTTTAGCACTAGTTTTGGCTGGGAAGATCAAGTAATTACGGATTTGATTTTTGCCAATAAAATTCCAATTAAGGTGTTTACTTTAGAAACTGGAAGGTTATTTCCTGAAACTTATTATGTGTGGAATAGAACTTTAGAAGTTTACCAACAAACTATTCACGCTTATTACCCACAGGCAGATTTGTTAGAGCGAATGGTAAACACTAAAGGGCCAAATAGTTTTTACGAAAGTGTAGAGCATAGAAAAGAGTGTTGTCATATCCGAAAAATAGAGCCATTAAAAAGAGCTTTGTATGGTAATGAAATTTGGGTAACTGGAATTAGGGCAGAACAAAGCGCAAACAGAGAAGATATGCATGATCTGGAATATGATGCATCAAATCAACTCATTAAATTCCATCCAATTTTCGAGTGGACTTTAGACGAGGTAAAGCAATATATAAAGGTAAATAACATCGTTTACAATACTTTACATGATAAAGGCTTTCCAAGCATCGGCTGTGCCCCATGTACAAGAGCGGTGCAACCTGGCGAAGATTTTAGAGCAGGTAGATGGTGGTGGGAAGACCAAAGTAAAAAAGAATGCGGCTTGCATGGTACAGCAGAGGGTATGAAGGTTGAAGGCTGAGGGTAATGGAGACCAAAGCGAAGAGCTTAGCCCAATCGTCATTGCGAGGAACGAAGCAATCTTAAAGCGATAGGCTTGATAATTAAATGGTTCGTGAAGACACAAACCAAGGCAATAGAAAAATAAATTAACAATCGTCATCGCAATCCGACGCGGCGGAGAAGCAATCTATCATACAAGAAAGATTGCTTCGTTTCGATGAAAAATCGAAATCTCGCAATGACGAAATAATATAAGAGGACTACAAATGAGCGAATACAATTTGGATTATTTAGACGAATTAGAGGCCGAAGCCATTCACATTTTACGTGAAGTAGCAGGGCAATTTGAGAAACCAGCATTACTTTTTTCTGGCGGAAAAGATTCAATTACTTTAGTGCGATTGGCAGAAAAAGCATTTAGACCGGGCAAATTTCCTTTTCCATTGGTACATATTGATACTGGACATAATTTCGAAGAAACCATTCAATACCGTGATGAAATGGTAGCAAGGATTGGTGAAAAGCTTATTATCGGTTCGGTACAACAATCTATTGATGAGGGGAAAGTGATTGAGCAAACTGGTAAAAATGCCAGTAGAAACGCTTTACAAACCGTTACACTTTTAGATACCATTTTAGAACATAAATTCGATGCCTGCATCGGAGGTGCCAGAAGAGATGAAGAAAAAGCTCGTGCCAAAGAACGTATTTTTTCGGTTCGTGATGAGTTTGGGCAATGGGATCCAAAGCGCCAACGCCCAGAGTTATGGAACATTTACAACGGTAAAATCCATAAAGGTGAAAACGTAAGGGTATTTCCAATTAGTAACTGGACTGAACTTGATGTTTGGAATTACATTCGAAGAGAAAACATCGCTTTGCCTAGCATTTATTTTGCACACCAACGCGATTGCATTACCCGTAACGGTCAATTAATGGCAGCTTCTCCGTTTTTAAATATGGATGATGAAGATTTAGTAGAAAGTAAAAAAGTACGTTTCCGTACCGTAGGCGATATGTCTTGTACAGCTGCGGTAGAATCTGATGCAGATTTGATAGATGACATTATTCAAGAAATCAGCGAATCTAAAATTTCAGAACGTGGCGCTCGATTAGACGATAAAGTTTCTGAAGCCGCAATGGAAGACAGAAAAAAAGGGGGATATTTTTAAAGAGATTTGAGTATTGAGATGTGAGATTTGAGAACCTTGCATCAGCCAAATCTAGAGTAAATGTAAAAAGATTTGAGTATTGAGATATGAGATTTGAGAACCTTGCATCAGCCAAATCTAGAGTAAATGTAAAAAGATTTGAGTATTGAGATGTGAGATTTGAGAACCTTGCATCTTCCAAATCTAAAGTAAATATAAATATTAATGAAGTTAGAGAGTTGGTTATATCTCATATCTCAAATCTAACTTCTCACATCTAATTAAAATGAACATACTAAAATTTTTTACAGCGGGCAGTGTAGATGATGGTAAAAGTACCCTCATTGGTCGTTTGTTATACGATACAGATTCTATCTTAGCCGATCAGTTGGAAGCTTTGCAAAGCTCTAACCGTAAAAACGACGATGGAACGATAGATTTAGCCATTTTAACCGATGGTTTAAGAGCCGAACGTGAGCAAGGTATTACCATAGATGTGGCTTATAAATATTTCCAAACAGCAAAGCGAAAGTTTATCATAGCCGATACGCCTGGCCACATTCAATATACCAGAAATATGGTTACAGGTGCTTCTACGGCCAATTTAGCCATCATTTTAATTGATGCTAGAAATGGAGTGGTAGAGCAAACCATTCGCCATTCTTATTTGGTTTCGCTGTTAGGTATTAAGCATATCGTTGTCGCCATTAATAAAATGGATATGATGGATTACAGCGAAACTGTTTTTACGGCCATTAAAGAAAAATACAAAGCATTGGCCCAAAATTTAGGTTTAAAAGAGGTTACTTATATTCCGGTTAGCGCACTTAAAGGCGATAATATAGTGCAACCATCTACAAATATGGACTGGTACGAAGGAGAAAGTTTATTGCACTTTTTAGAGCAGGTAGATACTGATTTGCAAGATAAAACCACAAAAGCTCGGATGCCTGTGCAATGGGTTATAAGGCCGCAAACAGACGAGTTGCATGATTACCGCGGTTACGCTGGTAGGGTGTTAAGCGGTACTTTTAAAGTTAACGATAAGGTTACAGCTTTGCCAGCTGGTACAAGCTCAACCATTAGTAAAATTGAGTTTTTTGAAAATGAATTAGAACAAGCTTTAGCTGGGCAATCGGTAATTATTCATTTAAAAGATAACATCGATATCAGTAGGGGCGATACCTTGGTAAACTCTTCGGCTTTACCAATAGAATCTAAACTAATTGAAGCCGATTTATGTTGGATGGATACCCGTGCTTTGGATACATCAATCATGTATATAATTCAACATAATAGTAAAACTACCAAGTGTAAAATCAACGAAATTTTGCACAAAGTGGATATCAATACTTTAGAAAAACACACTGCAGATGAGTTTAAACTAAATGATATTGGGCGTGTTATTGTTAAAACAGCTGATGCTTTGGCTTTCGATTTGTATGGCGATAACCGTGCAAATGGTTCAGCAATTTTAATTGATAGTCGTACAAATTTAACCGTTGGTGCATTAATGTTTAGAGCTTCGGTAGAGTAACATTAAACTTAAAGTCCCCTTTAGGGGATTTAGGGGTAAAGCAATTTCAGTGAGGCGTCGCTTACGATAGCCCCGCTTTACGTTTCAATCTTTTTTATAATCAAACCTCGTAGGTTTCTAAAACCTACGAGGTTTTCAAAAAAAGTATTTTCACTTCAATCGGGTTTATAAAACATTAGTTTTTTAGGCTATGAGGGGTTTAATAGCAAAAGCCTAAGTTTTTAGCCCCAATTGGAGCGGCATACTTTTTGGCTGTCATCCTGAGCGCTTGCCCGCCGTGGCTGGTATCGAAGGACAGCCAAAAAGATACAGCGTAAAGTGGGAATAACATTAAAATATGTATTGCAATTGCGCTTCAAAAAATTATTTCACTTCCCACTCAAAATCTAAATCAATTAAACCATGTACTACATTATCAACCCTAAACTCGGGGTAGCGTTGGTAAATACCTTCGGCATAAACACTACTGTTAAGCGTAATTTCTGGTAAAGTAAGGGGCAACTTATCAAATGTTAGGGCGTGATAATAATATTCTCTAACATTTACGGTTAAACAATAGGTTTTGTTGGCCTTTACAGGGATGTGAAAATATCCAAAATTATAATTATTAGGGGTTGCATTATTATAAGTGTAAGTATTTAGCAGTTTTTTCTCATCAGCATCCCAAAGTGATATTCTTAAATTACCTGTTTGAGGGTTTTTAATACGAATTCCCCTTATCCGTCCGTTTTTATGAGGTTTAAATTCAATACCCAAATCAAAATTTGGCTCACCAAACTCAACTTTTCTATAATCTGTAGGGTACTGTAAAAAGTGTTTAGCAAAAATACCTTCTTCGCCATTATAGCTAATGCCATTTTTTAAAACGGTACAGCCACTTAAAAATGTAATTATTAAACTAAAAAGCAGACTAAATTTTTGCATTTTTTTCATTATCACATAATTATTGCAGTAGAGAATAATCTACATACCATTGAATAGGATCGTCTGTATTATTATCTTGATAGGTTATTGGTAAGGTTTCCGCTCCATTGAGTTGACCAGGAAATTTTGTCATCCCATGTATATGTATACCAAATCCTAACAAATGATGATCTGAATTGTTAAATCTAAGTACAAAACCACGGTAAGCTATTGGTCCTCTGTTAGGAATTTGCCCTTGCATATTGCTCGTACGGCCAGTTCCGCTTACTGCACCATTTGTTTTAATCCTCGAGTTAGGAATGTATGCGTATTGAATGGTTGCTGTATATGGTCTTGCCGTACTTTTTCCATCATTAAGCATCTTTGTTATAACCGCTTCTCCAGTAGATCCGATACCTACTAAAGTTCCAAATGGTACAACCATTAAAACTCCACTAGTCATTGTAGGCTCTATAATAGAACGGTAATCCTCTCGCTGGTCATCTATAAAACTTACCTGTGCTACTGCTTTTTCCTGATCCATTTTTATGGAAATAGTTCTAATGTTGTTATCAGTTCCAAGTTGTCTTTCAAATGAAAAACCAGAAATTACAAGTGTAGTATTTACAGGTTTTGGAGGTAGCTGAATATTAAATGTTCCTGAGCCAGCAGCAGTAACTGTTCCTCCGGTAGCGCCAGGAACGTTTATCCATTGTGCTGCCACACGAAAAGGATCATCGCCATTTTGGTCGCTATATTTTGCCAACATACCACCATTATCTTGTAAAACACCTATTGCTCTTACCTTATGGTCGCCGTTTTTAAACCATAATCGAAAATCGCTTAAGGCAGGTGCGGCGGAAATTTGATAATCAGTTGCTGCACCCAAATAATCGTTACTTACACCATTTGCATAAGAATGTTTTAGTGGCTCATTTGAAGTTTTTTCCTGAATATTTTGTACGGCTAAATTTCCTGGTTTTTTGGTTATTGTACTTGGCTTTACAATTTGCGCAGATAAACTAAGATTTGATGCAATAAATAATATGGCAATTGGCCATTTTATAAAAATATTTTTCATGATAATATTTTTGGTTATTAAAAAATATGATGTAAAAAGTTAATTTCCCTCAGCTGCTCTCTTTTTTCTTCTTTCTTCTGCAGCACGTTCATTTGCCAGTCTTATTCTTTCTTCTCTAGCACGTTGGGCGGCTTCTTTTTGTGGGTCGTTTCTTTGTGGAGATGGTGTTCTTTGTGGTTGTCTATTCGTATTTTGTTCTCTTTGTCTACGAATTTCTTCTGCTCTTTTTTCTTTGTCAATTTGCGCATTTAGCGCATTGCGTTGTCGTTCATCTTCTCGGCGTACATTTTCTCTACGTCGCTCTTCTGTTCTTTTTTCTTGGTCAATTTGTCTATTTAACCTATCTCTTTCTTTTTGCTCTTCTTGTTGCTGTAATTTTTCTTGTCGTCTTTTTTCAGCTTCTTGAGCTTGCTCTCTTTGGCGAGCTTCTTGCTGCTTTTTACATTCTACATACTTCCTTGTTTCTTCATTAACTTGTGCCGAAGTTTGTCCTTTTTTATAGGTTGGCAGCGGACAAGGTCTGTTAAATATAGTTACGTCTTCTTTCTTCTTTTCTTGTGCCGAAGTTGCTGTTGCCAATCCAATTAAAATAAGCAAAGCTGATGTTTTTAAAATTTTCATAGTTTTCTAATATTAAAGGTATTACGATTTTAAAGAAACCTAGGGGATCATATTTAAGGTTATCTCAGCAGAGGAATTATTTGTTTTTGAAAGTTCATTCTGACTGCCAACACCTGTAGGAACAATAACTAACCTCAATTTTATTTCTTTGCCATAAGCATTTTCTGGGGTGTTTCTAAAGATAAATACCTGTTTAACCAAGTCATCTTTACCCATTGCAACAGCAGGTATAGGTACTTGCTCAGATTGTTGATGAATCATCGTTTCACGAATATCGTTGGCAACTCTTTGTGTAGCTTTATAGCTGTATTCTGCATAAACCATACTTGGCTTGGCATTTACCATTCCTATATTTTTAACAATAAAATTGATAGCCATTTTCACATCTCGTTTTGTGCCAAGAATTTTTTCTACTCCTTCACCACCAGTTACATTTACAGGTATCAAGTCGAAAGTTAAATCGGGTAATGCTCTGGATGCGGTTACGTTTGGATTTACAACTACACCTGTTTTTTTACCTTTCTGTGCATTTGCATTTACAGAACCATAAATTAATAGTGCTGTAATAATTAATATTTTTTTCATCGTTTTTTATTTTAAAATTTGAAATGTTTTTGAGCGGCTATCTCCTTTAAAATAGTGTATTGGAGCACTAACCTGATCTATTAAAACCCTAGTTTCGCCAGCAATTGTTAGGGTAATTTTAAGTTTGTCTAAATACCAGTTGTCAGCTCCAATGCCTCCTCTACCAGTATGCCTAAGCACAATATCTTCAATGTCATCAAAACTAAAAGGTGCAGCTGTAATGGTTTTGGTAATGGTTTTTTCCGTAAAATTATCCCATTTTTGGCTACTATTGATGTTGTTAATAGCAATGTTTCTTACTGGTCTAATTTTTAATCTGATCAATACATTTAAGTTATCACTGCCACCACGTAAATCATCTCCGCCAGTTAAAGTTTCTATTTTAAATACTGGTTTTGCATTGGCAGCATTGGCCGATGAATTTGTAGATGCTCCAGAGCCAATACTTGATAAAAACCCTTTAAAAAATTGTCCTTCACTTTTTCCGTTCCCACCTTCATAAACAAATCTGAACAATGGGTTTGAACTACCAGATGGACTAATCAGATCGGCAAAGCGATAGGTTTTTAATATTCCATTTTCTTTTATTCTAGCCGTTGCCGTAATTTTATCCAGGTTCCAGTTGTCTTTTTCGGCGATGTTAAATACGGTGGTAGTAGGTGTACCGCCATTTTTTCTGTTCCTGTAAACATGAATTTCTTTAAGTTCGTCTACAGTAATATTGGCAGGCAAGGGAACAGTTACTCTTTTTATCGAATTATTTGGCCAATTTTGATCTTTGTTTGCATTCAATAAAATTGCATCAGCTTTATTTCTAATCAAAATTCTTATCTCAACATTTTCCTGAAAAGGTTTCATTTCCAAATTATCAGCTCCGGTTTTAAAATCAATGTCAATTTTATTGTCTGATGGCGCACTCACAATTACAGGGCCGCTATTTTGAACGGGTAAAGGTGTAATTGGAGGAGCCAAAACCCAGGCAAACCTTACTTCTCTAAACTCACTCGCAGCTGTTTTAAAAAATCTAACACCTTTATATGAGCCTGTTTCAAAATTTGCCCCTAAGTAGAACTCATTTTTCGCATTTCCATCTACAGCTGGCTGTATTTGATAACTTCCTTTATCGTTTAGTGTAAATATAAACTGCTGAAATTTTTGTTTTTCATTAGGATAACGTGGCTCTAAATTAATTTTTAAAGTAATTGCATCTGGTGTTTCTTCCTCCCAGGTTAAATATTTGCCACTACCAATTAAGGTAATTTGATAAATATTAGGCTTGCCTCTAACACCTGCAACAAACCAAACTTGTGAACCACAGCCACGCGTTCTATCTCTGCAATCTTCGGCAACTCTTATAAAGTTGCCACTGGCAAGTTCCATACGCAAATTGCTTGGTACCAAACTCAACTTATACCGATTGTTAACTATTTGGGCTGATAAACAAGCAGGCAATAATAATAAGAGAAACAATAATTTTTTCATGATGGTAATTAATTTGGGCAATTGGTTGTTATAATCTAAATTTAAAATTATGCCATTAAAGCTCGGTCGCTAAAATCACTTCAAACACTCTCGATTTATTGTTATCGCTACTTAATTCGCCATTTAATGGTTGATAAAAAATTATAGCCGATAGCCTCACTTTTTTACCGGGTGCCAAATTTGGAAATCGGTTTAAAATGAAAGCATGATTTATTCCAACATCTTTTCCTTGTTCAATTGCTTCTAACAACATAGGTTCAGAAACGGCGGCGTCATTAAAAGCACCTTCGGCTACACCGTGTTCAATTTCAGAGAGCGTTCTTTTTCTTTGATAGTGAGCATATAAAACCACCTTACATGGTTTTGAGGTTGCAAAACCTACGTTTTTAATTATCAAATTAACAGGGATTTTTATTCTTCCATTTACACCCACCACAGGTTCGTAAACAGCCTCGGTACCGCCGTTAGTTAATCTAGGTACCAGCAATATGTTTAAATCAGGGAGTATTCTTGCTGCTTTATTATTTGGGTTGTTAAAAACATCATCTTTTTTGCCTTTTTGTGCATTAGCAAAGCTGATGAAGCAAATCATCAACATTACAATAGATACTATTTTTTTCATTGTATTTTAGGTTATTTAATTTTGATAAACTCTACTCTACGGTTATTAGCCTTATTAATTTCACTGGTATTTGGCATCGCAGGCACACTTTCACCTTTGCCGTCGGTTTGCATTCTGGCTGTGGCAATTTCAAAATCTGTGCTTAACATCGTTTTTAATGCTTCGGCACGTTGTTTACTCAGTTTTAGGTTATCTTTTTCATCTCCATCGCTATCGGTATGCCCAATAATCTTAATTTTAACTGCCGGATTTTCTTGTAAAATCATAGCAATGGATTTAATTAATCCTAAACTTTCGAGTTTAATGTTGGCAGAGTTTACATCAAATAAAATACCTGATGATACAAATTTGCCTTCGTTAATGAGCTTATTCCTAGTATCAGGATTGCCAACCGCTAATCTTAAATTATTGATGTAATATTTGTCTTCTTCTTTTTTAAAATTGCCAGTTTGAAAAAGAATGCTGTTGTACTTTTTACCATCAACAAATGCAGTTGGTAAGTCCCACACTTTCTGTTGATTTAAGTAAATTCTCAAACGATTTTTTTGGCGCCAAATGCTTACATGTACAGTTGCTTTTATATCACTGATAAATTCATTTTGCATAGCTTTATTTTTATCGCCATAATTGCCGTTGTTATAAATTTGATAATTGGTTGTGCCTTTGCTATTTGATGTAGACACCGATTTTGGATGTATGCCAACTTCAATCCCATCTCTGCCTAATCGATTAAACAACTTCCATTTAACGTAATCTGTACTAGGTTTAGCTAGTGCAGCAATAGAAAAACTTAGCGGATTGCTGTAGAAGTTAAAATTAGCACTACTGCTTACATCAAATTCAAATGTGAAATTATCAGGTAAGTTGTTGATGAATTGCGGCATAAATACGCCATTTTTTCCTGGGTTAAACCAATTCTCCCCATTTAATTCTACAATTTCTCCCCCACTATTTGTACTCCATTTGGCTGGGAAATCACCTAAATTATCTTGACTAAAATTTTCTAACACCAAAATTTTATCGCCCTGCACAAAGTCAAACTTTCTTAAAATTTCTGCGTTTTGCTGAGCGGATTGGCTTGCTTTTTCAGTTTCATTAATGGCTTCAACATTTGCTCCACTATCAATTTTTACTGTATTTTTTGCTTTTTTGCCACTAAATAAACCGCCAATGCCTTTTTCAATTTTATCTATGCCAGCATTTACCCCTTTGTTTACGGTTTCATTAACTCGGCCCTCAGCATTTCGCTTAATATCTTTGGTGTTAATTTGAGCTTGGCAAAAGCTAACAATCAGCATCGATAATAAAAATAGTTTAGTTTTCATTACAAGATTTTTTAATTAATTCATCAAATTTAGCTGCTTACTTAACAGCCATCAATACCATATAAGGGTTATATTTATTTATAAAAACTATCCTTGGTTGTATTTGTAAATGGCTTCAGTTGCACTGTTAACATGTAGTTTTTTGTATATTTTTTTAATATGACTGCGAATGGTTTCTACAGAAATATCTAGCTCTGCTGCAATCATTTTGTAGCTAAAACCCTTCACTACATATTCTAAAATTTGAGTTTCCCTTTGGGTTAATAATTCGATAGCATGTTTATGGTTAACTTCATGTTTTGGTACAAAAGAAAGCACTTTTTTAGCAATAATGCTGGTCATAGGTGCACCACCTGCCATTACATCGTGTATGGCGGCGGGCACATGATCTATGTTTTTTTTGAGTAAATAACCGTTTGCACCTGCGCAAATAGCATCGAAAATATTGTTTTCATCTTCAAAAACGGTAAGCATAATTACATGTACATCTTGGTTTTTATGGCGGATTTTCTTTAGCGCCTCAATGCCGTTTAGCCCAGGCATATCAATATCCATTAAAATCACATCGGCATGGTGGGTTTGCAAAATTTCATCGAGCGAATTTGCATCAGGAATAGCCATAAGTAAATTAAAATCAGCATTCCATTCTAACATCGTTTCAATGCTTAATCGTAAGTTCTGGTTATCTTCAAAAATTAAAATATCAATGGCCATTTGCTAAATTTTATTAATTTGTTTAGGTTAATTAGGCTAGGTTAATGAGTAGTTGTAATTGAGTGCCATTAAAACCATATTCAATTCTCAACTCACTATTTATAGATAAAGCCCGTTCTTTCATGCTTCTTAAACCTGTTCCAGAATTTTCTCCTTTCCAAGTTCCGTTGTCTGTAATTTTAAGTTCAGCGCTGGTTTTGTTAATTTATAAAACCTATTTTTACGGTATCTGCGTTAGCGTGTTTACAAATGTTGGTTAATGCTTCTTTGTAAATCAGTAAAATTTCTTTTCTGTAATCAATAGGAAGCGAAGTTTTTTGTAAATCTTCATCAACTTCAAAAAGTAAATTAATGTGTAAAGGTTCTAAAGTTTGTGTGGCAAACTCCCGCATCCTAATCGCAAGATTTTCTATTTTTTCATTATTGGGCTGTATGCTCCATACAATATCGCTCATGCTTTGCTGTATAGTTTTGCTCTGTGTAGCAATTTTTTGAAGCATTTTTTTAGCTTCAACCACATTAACATCAATAGCTTGTTGAGATACATTGCTTAATATGCTTATACTGGTTAAAGTACTCCCAATTTCATCATGCAAATCTTTACTAATGTTGTTTCTAATGGCTAAAAGGGCGGTTTGCTGCTCTAATTTTTTCTTTAATTGATATCGATTAAAAACTCCAAAAATTAATAACAGCAACATTGCAAAACCTATTATTAATAAACTACGTGTTGTTTTCTCGGCAGATAATTGCTGTTCGTTTACTAATTGCTCAGTTTTGGCTAAACGCAATAGTTGCTCTTTGTTAATGGCGTTTAAGTTCTGAATTTTAATTTTTTCATTCTGCTCATTTAACCTAAAATCCTGTAATTGTCTTTCTTTAAATAAGAGTTCTATCTCGCTTTGCTTTTGTTTTGCCAATAAAACATTCCCAGCAATTAAGGCTTCTTGTTTCTCAATTTGGAGTTGTTTTAGCCGCTCAGAAGAAATTAATTTTAAAATTTCACTATCTTTTTTCTCCGTTTCATATTTTACTCTAACTTCTTCAATTTTAGAAAGGTTGCTTTTTTCGTTAATGCTATCGCGATAAACGATGTGTTGTTTATAATTGTCGTAAGCTTTTTTGAAATTTCCTCTCGTGTTGTAAAATTCACTTAGTTTTACGTAGGCATTACTAATGTTCTCTTTGTTTTTTAAAGATTTAGATAAATCTAAAGCCTTGTTAAAGTAATTTACTGATGCAATACTATCTTTTACATAATTGGCCAAATTACCAGCAGATACATATAAGCGAGATAAGAGTTGTTTATCGTCTATTTTTTCGCAAATAGCTATCGCTTTTGTTTGCCATTGCAAAGCAGATTGATAATTTTTTGTGCTCAATATTTCGTAAGTAGACATGCCAGCATAAGCACTCGCTTTTAATTTGTCGTTTTCTATTTGATCTGCATAGGCAACCGCCTGATTTAGTTGCTGTTTTGCTAATGGATAATCTTTTTTTAACAAATAAAGCTGACCAATATTCATGCTGGCGATTACTAAACCTGGTTTATCATTAATTTTTTCTCTTATTGCTATACCAGTTTTCTGATAATTAATGGCATCATCAACTTTTCCCATCAAATAATAAACCGAAGATATATTGCTGTAAGTTTCGCCAATACCACGTTTGTTATCGTTTAATTCATGAAGTTTCAGTGCGTTAAAAAAGTTGTTAATGGCTTTGTCTTTATCGCCCATGGCCAAATAAAGGGAGCCTAAATTGCTGTATATTTCTGCTAATTTTTTTGTGTTCTTTTTTGCTAAACTAAAATTTAGAGCAGTATTATAATGCATGGTAGCCAAATCATTTTGGCCTTCTTCCATATAATAAATTCCTTTTCTGTTGTTTAAACTAATTAAGAGAGTGGTATCTTTAAGTTGGGTGGCTAGCTGATAGGCAAATGCATCATAAGTTTTAAAATCTTTAAACTCTCGTTTTTTAATGCTAATTTCTGCCAACAAATCATAAACTCTGGCTTCCTGTTTTTTGTCGTTTACTTTAATTGCTTGGGTCAAAGCATCTTTAAGCAAAGCTGATGCTTGGCTATACTTGCCGTTAGATATTTGCTCATCTGCGGTAGCTAATATTTGCGCCAATAAACTACCAGATTGGGCATAGCTGTTTTGAAAAAAAACAACAAGTATAAAAACCACTTTTATAAACCTGATGGAAAACATAGATTGATTTAGATATATAGATTTTTATTGAGATAGAGCCATATCTTGCACTCAAATCTAACTCATAAGCGGTGAGCAAAAAATAGTAGATATCTATCATTTTTTAATTGCTCAAAAAAAGAATTATCTTAGTTAAATCTAACCTACGCTATGAGAAATTTAAAACCACTTACTACAGAACAGTTTGAAAAAAATGCTAAATCAGATAAAGAATTAGGGCTTGTTAATTACGAGGCATTTTTCGAAACTCAAATAAAAGAAGCACATAATTTTGCTTTAGGACCATATTATTGGTTTATTGGAGACAATGCAAACATGTTAATTACTGTTGCTAGTAAAAATATAGGTGAGCTAACGCCATATTCAAAAACTGATTGGGAAAATAAATCACCTTTATTTTTCGCCGAAAATATTCATCCAGATGATAACTTATATGTTTTTTCGGCTATTCAATATGCCATGGATAGAATTTTAGAGCTGCCAGCAAATCAACAAGCAAATATTCGTATAAATATTTATGCTAGAATGTTAAATGCCCAAAAAGTATTTCGTTGGGTATTGATACAAATGCCTGGTTTGTATGTAAACCATACTAATCTTACTACATGCGGATTAATGATGATTACTGATTTAACCCATTTCAATTTTAATGGTAGGCCAATTTTAATGACCCTCGTAAATGTAATTGATGGTAAAACCGAATATTACAATTTAACCATGGGCCAAGAGCTAAAACTTAAAAATGTTGCATTACCTCAAATTACTAAGCGAGAAAGACAACTATTAAATTTAATGTTAAGAGGACTAAATAGTCCGCAAATTGCCAAAGAACTTAATATTTCTTATTCTACAGTAGAAAATCACAAAAGAAATTTAAGAAAAAAAACCAGCACAAAAACATCGGTAGAATTGGTTCATTATATGATGAACAATAATTTGCTATAAAAAATTAGTTTTCATTTTATTAACTTATCAAATAATTAAAATAAATTCTACTATTTCCATAGACATTATATATATTTGTATCGTTATATAATTTAATACTGTGAGCAATGATTTTAAACAAAGTTGAAAAAACTCAAATTGAACCAAAAATAACTTTAGTTGGTGCGGGTCCTGGAGATCCGGATTTGTTAACTTTAAAAGGTGTAAAAGCATTGGCAAGTGCAGATGTAGTTTTGTATGATGCTTTGGTAAATGAAGCTTTACTAAATTATGCACCAGAAAATTCTATTAAAGTTTATGTGGGTAAGCGCTCTGGCGATGAGACATTTTCGCAAGAATTAGTCAATAAATTAATGATTGATTATGCATTAAACTATGGTCACGTTGTGCGTTTAAAAAGCGGAGATCCATTTGTTTTTGCTCGTGGTTTCGAAGAAATTGATGTGGCAGAATCATACAGCATACCAACAGAGATTGTTCCGGGGGTTTCTAGTGCATTAGGCGTACCGGGTTTACAAAAAATACCAATGGTTTATGGCAACTTGAGCGAAAGCTTTTGGGTGGTTACAGGTACCAATGCCAACGGAGAGATTTCGCCAGATTTATATGTTGCTGCCAAATCTAATGCAACAATTGTTGTGTTAATGGGTATAGAGAAAATAAAAGATATAGCAGCAATTTTTAAAGCTGAGGGTAAATACGATTTACCTGTAGCAGTTATAGAAAATGGATCATCAGCTTCTGAAAATGTTGTTGTTGGTATAGTTGATACCATAGAAGAATTGATAGAAGAGAAAAAATTAGCATCGCCAGCTTTATTGGTTTTTGGGAATGTAGTTTCTTTACATCCACAGTTTAATTCTATTAAAGAGTTTTATGCCATTATGGCTCAAGAAGAATATTAGTAGGTTTTTTCATATTTATTTTTTGTTTTGTTTAAGGCTCCGATTATTCGGGGCTTTTTCTTTTTTGTTAAAATTTTTCTTACAAATTAATTTTTCGGTTGTTAATACACCATATAAAATTATTTTTTCTTTAAATGTTTGCAATGCTCAATCTATTGCCTATTTTGAGTAAGTTTTTTTCAATACCAAATTATGGAGATTATACACTTTAGTGCAGAATGTTACCCAGTAGCAAAAGTTGGTGGTTTGGGCGATGTTGTTGGCGCCTTGCCTAAGTATCAAAACAAACTAGGTCATGTTGCCAAGGTGGTTATGCCTGCTTATGATACTAAGTTTTTACATCAAAATGAATTCGAAGTAGTGTATGATGGTTGGGTTCGTTTGGGCTATAATAATCTTCCCGTTAGGATATTTAGAGAAAAAACCAATAAACTAGGTTTCGATTTGTTTTTGGTGCACATAGCTGGATTATTAGATAGAGAAAAAGTTTATGGTTATGCTGATGATACGGAGCGATTTATTGCCTATCAAATTGCAAGTTTAGATTGGATTGCACAATGGGAGCACAAACCAGATGTTATGCATTGCCATGATCATCACACAGGTTTAATTCCATTTATGGTAGGAAATAGCCATATTTACCGTCATTTAAACCACATTCCAACATTTTTAACCATTCATAATGCGCAATATCAAGGTCAGTTTGGGTGGGATAAGTTACACTATTTGCCCGCATACGATTTAAGAAACTCTAGCAAGTTAGACTGGGGCAATTCAATTAATCCACTTGCCTCTGCAATTAAATGCGCTTGGCGAGTAACAACGGTTTCTCCAAGTTATTTAGATGAGATTAGCTACAAAGCAAATGGTTTAGAAAATTTATTGGCGCAAGAGCGAGGAAAATCATTCGGTATTTTAAACGGAATTGATAATGAGGTTTGGAATCCACAGAAAGACCAAATGCTTAACAAAGCATTTACAAATAGAACGGTAGAAAGTGGAAAAAAAGCAAACAAAGATGCGCTTTGTGATGTTTTTAATTTAGATAAAACCAAACCACTTTATACTTTTATTGGTCGTTTAGTTGGCGAAAAAGGAGCAGATTTATTGCCAGATATTTTTTGGAATGCGCTACAACAGAGCGACGGTGAAATTAATATTTTGGTATTAGGTTCTGGAGACCCAGATGTAGAAGATAGATTAAATGAAATAACCCATTACCATGCGGGCAATTACAACGCATACATTGGGTATAATGAAGCACTATCGCATCAGATTTATGCTGGCGCCGATTTTTTATTAATGCCCAGTAGGGTAGAGCCCTGTGGCTTAAACCAAATGTACGCTTTAAGGTATGGCACTATACCAATTGTAAGGCGCATAGGCGGATTAAAAGATACGGTAACTGATATTGGTGATGGAGGTTTTGGAATTTGTCATGATCAATCTAATATTTGGGATGTAAACCATGCCATTGGACGAGCTTATGAGTTATATTTAGATCAAAAAAGAGTAAAAGAAATTCGTAAGTTTATAATGACAATAGACCACTCGTGGGATAGAGCAGCACAACAATATATTGATTTGTACCAAATGTAAAACTATATAAATATGACCGATAAAGTATTGGGTGTAATTCTTGGAGGCGGCCAAGGATCTAGATTATCACCATTAACGCAAACACGCTCTAAACCTGCAGTTCCAATTGCCGGCAAATACCGATTAGTTGATATTCCGATTTCAAATTGTTTAAACTCTGGCATTCACCGAATGTTTGTTTTAACGCAATTTAATTCGGCTTCGCTAAACAAACACATTAAAAATACCTATCATTTTAGTCATTTCTCTGCAGCGTTTGTAGATATTTTGGCGGCAGAGCAAACTGTACAAAATCAAGGTTGGTTTCAAGGTACTGCAGATGCGGTTAGGCAGTGTATGCATCATATTGTAAGTCACGAGTTCGATTATATTTTAATTCTTTCTGGAGATCAGTTATACCAAATGGATTTTCAGGAAATGATCAACGAACATATTGCCAAAAATGCTGAAATAACCATTGCAACAATTCCGGTAACAGGAAAAGATGCAACAGATTTTGGTATTTTAAAAGCAGATGAAGAAAACATGATTACCTCATTCATTGAAAAACCTAAAACAGGTTTAGAAGATTGGGTATCTGATACTGGTGCTGAGATGCAGGCTGCAGGTAGAAACTACTTAGCCTCGATGGGTATTTATGTTTTTAACAGAGATTTTTTAATTAATATTTTGGATGAAAATCCAGATGAAAAAGATTTTGGAAAAGAAATTTTGCCTCGTGCTATTGCAGCTAACAGGGTTTTAAGTCACCAATATGAAGGTTATTGGACTGATATAGGTAATATCTCATCGTTTTTTGAGGCTAACTTGGGCTTAACAGATGAAATTCCTCAGTTTAATATGTTTGATAGCTCTCACGCCATATTTACTAGGGCAAGGATGTTACCACCTTCAAAAATATCAGGTACTACTTTAAATAGAACTATTATTGCCGAAGGTTGTATTGTACAAGCTAGTAAGGTAGAACATGCCGTTTTAGGTATTAGATCTAGAGTAGGTAAGGATACGGTTATTACAAACTCTTATGTAATGGGTAGCGATAGATATCAAACCCTTGCCGAAATTGAGTCGGAAACTAATTCGGGTAATTCATTAATAGGTATAGGCGATAGATGCTTTATTAATAATGCAATTGTAGATAAAAATTGTAGAATTGGTAATGATGTAAAAATAAATGGTGGTTCACATCTGCCAGATGGCGATTATCCATTATATGCAGTGAAAGATGGTATAGTTGTAATTAAAAAAGGAGCAGTTTTACCCAGTGGAACTGTAATTTAGAATAAACTAAAACTTAGCTTAAGCCTGTTCATTTTGATGGACAGGCTTTTTTATTTACAATTATTCCACATTGAGAACTAACATTTTTACTATTCTCTTGTTAAATAATAAAGAGAAATTACATATGTCTGAAAAACAACATTTATACAAAACAGGAATTATTGGAAATTGCGCTTTTATTGCCCATGTTAATCAAAATACAGATATCTCTTGGTTATGTTTGCCAAGGTTTGATAGCTCATTTGTTTTTGGGAGTTTACTTGATAAAGATAAGGGAGGAGAGTTCTCTATCAAACCTATTGGAGAATTCGATAGCGAGCAATCTTATATCGAAAATACAAACGTTTTAAGAACTGAAATTACCGCCGAGGATGGCAAATATAGAATAACAGATTTTGCACCACGTTTTCATATCCATGAGCGGTACTACAAGCCACTAATGCTGATTCGTAAAATCGAACCTTTGAAAGGTAATCCCAGAATTACAGTGAAATGTAAACCGGTATGTGACTACGGTAGATCAGAAATGAGTGCCAATAGAGGCAGTAATCATATTCATTTTCAGGGCTGTGATGAGCACATGCAATTGAGTACAAATGTTTCTCTCAATTATATTTTAGATGAAAAAGCATTCGTGCTAAACGAAACAAAATATTTGATTTTAACCTACGGCTATAATTTAGAGGCACCGATTATTAGCACAGCCGAAAACTTTTTACGTGAAACAACTGTGTATTGGCGTACTTGGATTAAACACTCTTCGATAGCTGGCTTTTATCAACCTTTGGTTATTCGCTCTGCTTTGGTTTTAAAAATTCATCAGTACGAAGATACGGGAGCCATAATTGCGGCAAGTACAACTAGTTTACCAGAGTTTCCGGGTAGTACCAGAAACTGGGATTATAGGTATTGCTGGTTAAGAGATTCATTTTATGTGCTAACTTCTTTAAATCATATTGGCCATTTCGAAGAGATGGAGAAGTACTTTAATTATTTATCAGATATTTCTTTTGCTGATGATTTAAGATACCAACCGTTATACAGCATAACTGGCGAGCGACAAATAACTGAAACAACTTTAGATCACTTACATGGATATGAAGGGGAGCAACCCATCAGAATTGGAAATCAGGCTTATGAGCACATACAAAATGATATTTACGGTCAGGTTTTAATTTCGATGTTGCCACTATATACCGATCATCGATTTGTTTTTTCGGAACGTGGAGATTCATTGCAATGGATTGATAGGCTTTTAACTAAAATTGAACGTACCATTGATGAAAAAGATGCCGGAATTTGGGAATTCAGAAATATAGCCAATGTGCATTGTTACAGTAATTTATTTCAGTGGGCAGGTGCAAATGCTGCGTTAAAAATGGCTAAAACTATCAAAAATAAAGATTTTGAAGACAGAGCAAATGTTTTGATAGCAAAAGCAGCAGCACATATTGAGGCTTGTTACGATCCCGAAAGAAAAGTTTACACCAATGCAGTTGGCAGCAAATATTTAGATGCTAGTACTTTACAACTTATTGTAATGCATTACTTAGATCCTAATTCGCAGAGGGCAAAAGATCATTTAATTGCCTTAGAGAAAGAATTGAAAACTGAAGATGGATTGTTTTACCGCTATTTACATGAAGACGATTTCGGTAAACCAAAAACAACCTTTTTAATTTGTGCCTTTTGGTATGTAGAAGCTTTGGCATGTGTTGGTAGGGTTGATGATGCGATAAGAGAGTTTGAAAACATCATTAAACATTGCAACCATTTATTGTTATTTAGTGAAGATGTTGATGCCAAATCAGGAAGTCAGTGGGGTAATTTTCCGCAAGCATATAGTCATGTAGGTTTAATGAATGCTGCTTACAGAATTGCCATGAAATTAGATAGACCGATATTTTTGTAACTGTTTAGTTTTTGTTATTTTTGAAATACCTTTTAACCTACAAATCTTAATGTTTATCAGAATATTTGTAACACAGACCCTGAAATAAATTTAGGGTGACGCTATATTTATGCTCCGTTATGCTCAATTTATTTCAGTATCAGCTTTAATGGTATGTTTTAGCTAACTTACTAATCGACTTATATTATAAAGATATAAATACTAGATGTCACGCTGAGCGTAGTCGAAGCGCACTATAAGGTCTTCGACTACGCTCAGACTAACAGCAACTGCTAAAAATTAACATAAATATTATCAAAGACAATGTTATCCTGAGCGTAGGTGAAGGAGTATTGTGAATTTACAGCAAAATTAAAATGGTCTTCGACTACGCTCAGACTGACAAAATTACTAAAATAAGATTTTCAGGATTTTGCGAAAACTATATTGAAACCAAAGACCACAATAGCTTTCTTACTTCTTTATGGTCGGTTAAGTAGTATTTTGCTTCAGATAAATTATTGCCGATTTTAATGGTTATTGCATCATCGGGCAAAACTTTAAAAATATCTTCATCTGTATGGTCATCTCCTAAAGCCATTATAAAATCTGGATTTTTACCATGCAACCAATTTAAGGTAGCCTTACCTTTATTAACCTCTACGTTTTTAAATTCGATAACTTTATTACCTGGCATCAATTGTAAACCTTTGTCGGCTGCTAACATTTTAAGATGACTTGTAATCTCATTTGCTCTAAGCTCTCCCAAGCCTTCCTCTACTTTGCGGTAATGCCAAACTAACGAATAACTTTTTTCTTCGATAAAAGAACCAGGTGTTCTGTTAGTATATGTTTCTAAAATAGCACTAATTTCCTGTTTCCATTGGTCGGTAAGTAAAGGCAAAGAGTTCCACTGGTCATTATTTGTTCGTTGCCAAGCTCCATGTTCTGCAATTAAATCTACTGGTAAATGTCCGAACCATTTTTGTAAAGTAGTGTGCTGCCTGCCACTAACAATAACAACGCTGTTTTTTTGATCTGCTATTAGTTTATCAAGTAAATTGTACAATTCTTCATCAGGTTTAGCATCGTCTATATTTCCAGAAAAACCTACTAAAGTACCATCGTAGTCTAAAAAGAAAACTCTGTCATTGGCTTTTTCATATTTAGATGAAATTAAAAATGAGCTACTTTTAACAGCGTGTTTAGTTAATAAGGAGTTTTGATATTCTTTTACTTCGTTTAATTTTTGCATAAAATTATTTACCCAGTGTTTAACATTAAATTTTTTTACGGTGGCCCTCATGGTTTTCATCCGTTTTTTTTGTTCATCAACAGGCATATTAATCCCATCAATTATGGCCTGCATAATATCGCCTAAGTTATTTGGATTAACGATGATAGCCTCTGTAAGTTCTTTAGACGAACCAGCCATTTCGCTCAATATCAATACACCAGTTTCGTCAGTTCTACTGGCAATATATTCTTTGCTTACTAGATTCATTCCATCACGCATTGGCGTAACTAAACAAATATCTGCAGTGGCGTAAAATGTAGAAAGTGTTTCGATAGGAAATGAGCGGTAGAAATAATAGATGGGATTCCATTCTACAGTTCGGTATTTTGAATTTATTTTACCTACTGTTTGGTCAATTTGTTCTTTGAGTTCTTTGTATTGCGCAACGGTATCTCTAGATGGTACAACAACCATGTAAAGCGATATTTTTTCTATATATGCTGGATGGCTTTGTAAGAGTTGTTCAAATGCCATCAACCGTTCGAAAATTCCTTTGCTATAATCTAATCTATCAATTGATAAGATGGTGGTTAAGTTTTGGTGGTTTTTTTCAAACTCCTTTACATCATTAACTACAGCTTCTGATTTTGCAAGTTCATCAAATTTATCATAATCAATCCCCATCGGAAAAGCTTCTACAATAATTTGTCGTTCTTTATCTACTAGCACATTCGATAATGCATTTACGGGTAATAATCTGGTAGCGGTACTGATAAAATGACGAGCATCATCATAGGTGTGAAAGCCAATTAAATCTGCCCCAATTAAACCATTTAATAGTTCTACTCGCCAAGGTATTAGTCTGAATATTTCATAAGATGGAAAAGGGATATGTTGGAAAAACCCGATGGTTGCTTGAGGCTTTTGTGCTCTTAATAAACCAGGTAAAAGCAATAATTGATAATCTTGAACCCATATTTTATCATTTTCGTTAACTAAGTTAAGCGCTGCTGATGCAAATTTTTCATTTACTTTTTGGTAGGCATCCCAATAAGATTGCTCATAATTGGCATAGGTAACTAAATAGTGAAAAACGGGCCATAAAATCTCGTTAGAGAAGCCTTCATAAAATAAATTAATTTCTTCTTGGGTTAAAAAAACCGGAAATAAATTTAGTTTGGCTAGCTTTTCTATTACTTCTTGTTGCCTATGTTCAGGAATTTCGATGCCTGGCCAACCAATCCAAATGGAATTATCGCCTTTATAGACATCGCCTAAACCGGTGGCTAAACCACCCTCGCTAGGTATAAAAGTATATTCATTGTTTTCTTCGATTATTTTAACGGGAAGTCGGTTCGATATAATTACGGTTCTCATGCTTTTTTAATAAGGGACTACATTAAAAAGCATTTTAGAGCAATTTTGTTTAGATTTTATGAGATAAGTAGATTTAGATGATGTTTGAAAATCACTGACTTTAACGATAATTTTGCTACAACTATGGGTTTTGGTTGCAGATACTTTGTTTTTAAGCCTGATAGGAGTGTTATCCTTTTGTGCTGTCATCCGGAGCTTGTCGAAGGAAGCAACAAAAGATATAGCGGATAGCAGGGCAGGAGTTGCAGAAGGAATACTGACTTTAACTTTCTAATATTTTGTTTGATTTATAATTATCCGATGTATAAAGATTAATGTCGCTATTTATTCTGTGAGTATGAGATTTGATTAAAGTGCTTCGACAAGCTACCATTGACGTTATTATTTAATCCTTTGTAATTTAACTGTTTATTAAAAATAAGTTTGTCATTCCGAGGAACGAGGAATCTCATTTTTGAAACTCTTATAGAGATCCTTCGCTGCACTCTGGATGACAAGACGAGCTAAATTAACGTCATTTATATTGATTTCTATGAAATAAAATACCCATCAGCAGGACAAACATTTAAGCATAATTAAATACCAATGAAAAGGTAGTTTTTTTGTACGGTGTAGATACCACTTCTAAATTACCACGATGCATTTTCATGATATTACGGGTAATGGTTAAACCAATGCCTGAGCCGTTTTTGCGGGTGGTATAAAATGGAACAAATATTTTTTCGATATTTTCTGCTTCGATACCTTTACCATTATCGCTAACATCTAAATAAACTTTGTTATGTGCTAAGCGATAATTTATTTCGATTATTGGGTTTTTTATATGCTCTAATGCATAAATGCTGTTGGTAATAAGGTTAATTAGGGCTTGCTCAATTAATTTAAAATCTATTTGTAAACTAATTTTAGAGGCAGTTTGCAATATTTGTAGTTCGATATTTTTTGTAACTACCATTGGCTGCATGAGTACTTTAACATGTTGCAAAATTTCGCCAATGCTGTGCTGTTCGGTATTTGGAGTTGGTAATTCGGCAATTAAGCGATAATCTTTAACAAAATCTAGCAGACCTTCAGATCGGCGTTTTATGGTTTGTAAAGCAGGCTTTAAATCGGCTAAATCAGCTGCATCTAAACTTTCTTTATTGTTAATCATTTGATTAACCGTGTCTGAAAGTGAGCTGATGGGAGTAATAGAATTTAATATTTCGTGAGAAATTACACCGATTAAACGGTTCCAAGCTTCGGTTTCTTTTTGCTCAATTTCATCTTTAATATTTTGGAAAGAGATGATATTGTAATCTGCTCCATAAAGATTTAGGGGAATAACTTCTATTGATAGCTGAATAAATTTATCTTGTATTTTAAGTTCGATAAAACGTTTGCCGCCTTGGTTTATTTGTTCAATTTCTTTAGCGAAAATTGGTAAATGTTCTTGAAAACGATGCCAATAACTATAAGCAGGCACATTTAGTAAGTTGCTTGCAGCTAAATTGAAGAATGATATTTCAGCTTTTTTTAATTCGGTTTTATTTTTTTTAACCACAATTACACCAACAGGAACTTGCTCTAAAATGGTTTTAATGAGCTGAAAAATCGAGTCTTGCTCTAGCTGAATATCTTTATGTATTTGGATAATTTCATTAAATGATTCGTACAATTCAGGGAAACTTCCTTTAGTAGCTTTGTTCTTAAAATTTAAAGTATGATCTCTAGTTTTAACTGCTAAAATGAAGCGTTTAATGTCTTCTCTAATTTGATTGATGTAAAAATAAAGAGAAATTATGCAACCCAATAATATTAAACTTACGCCAGTAATGGTAAACCACAATTGCGTATTTTTAATTAAATAAACCAACAGCACAGCCAACACATTGATAAACAATAGGCGAGTAATTAAGCGGAAGGTAAACTTTTGGTGAAACATTTTTTAAGCTAAAAGACTAAAGGTAAAAGATTAAGCTGAAAGACTAAAGCTGATTTAAGTTTAAAGCGTTTTCCATTCCCTCTCCTTTGGGCAGGGTTGGAGCCTGCTCCGATTTTACATCGGAGGTGGGGTTAAAGTCCAAATTTCTCAATCCTTCTGTACAATGCAGCTCTGGTTAAACCCAGTTCTGCTGCGGCTCTAGAAATGTTTCCTTTGTGTTTTTCTATCGCTTTGCTCACCATCATTTTCTCCATTTCATCTAAAGGCATATCAGTTTGTATTACATGCTGATTGCCGAATTTTTGTGGCGATAGTTGCAAATCATTTTCTGTAATTTCAAATCCATCAGTCATAATTACGGCTCTTTCAATTACGTGTTGCAGCTCTCTAATGTTACCGGGCCAACTGTAAGTTAGCATAGTTTGAGCTGCTTTTGCATGTATTGCTTTAATTGTTTTGTGGTATTTAGTATTAAAGGTTTGCAAAAAGTGGTTGGCTAAAAGCAAAATGTCATTTCCACGTTCTCGCAAAGGCGGAAGAATAAGCTCAACAGTATTTATCCTGAATAATAAATCTTGTCTGAAAGTTCCTTTTGCCACCATTTCATTTAATGGCATATTTGTAGCACTAATTAAACGCACATCAACTTTACGTTCTTTACTTTCGCCTAAGCGTATTACTGTTCTGTTTTGTAATACGCTCAATAATTTTGCTTGTAAAGGTAAAGATAAATTGCCAATTTCATCTAAAAATATGGTTCCTCCATCTGCCATTTCAAAACGGCCAGGTTTGTCTTCTCGAGCATCTGTAAAAGCACCTTTGGCATAGCCGAAAAGTTCACTTTCGAACAAATTTTCATTTAATGAACCTAAATCTACATGCATAAAAATTTGCTTTCTCCTTAAAGAATTTTTATGTAATTCATAAGCAAAAACCTGTTTTCCTGTTCCATTCTCGCCTAAAATTAAAACGTTGGCATCTGTTGGTGCAACTTTAGTTAATGTTTTTTGCAAGTTTTGTACAGTATCATTATTGCCTACAATATTCTCAAATTTACGAGCTATATCACTTTGAATTGAGGTATTGATTTTCTCTAATTTTTTAACTTTTTTGTTAGATTGACGAAGCTTTGCAGCAGCAGATAAAGTAGCAAACAATTTTTCGTTTTCCCATGGTTTAAGGATAAAATCTGTAGCTCCTTTTTTAATGGCTTGCACAGCTAACTCAACGTTGCCAAAGGCAGTCATTAAAATCACTACATAATCTTTATCGATAGAAAGGATATGCTCTAGCCAATATAAACCTTCCCTGCCATCACTTGCGCCTTTTTGGTAATTCATATCTAATAGAATGATATCAACTTCGTTTTTGCTCAATAATACATTGATTTCTTTTGGCGATTTGCAGGTTAAGATCTGATTAAAATGCTGTTTTAAAAATAAACGGGCACTTAACAGGATGTCATCATCGTCGTCTATTACTAATATGTTTGCTTCTATCATTTTTTAACTGTTTTATGCCTCACCCTATTAAAAGTTGATGTATGTTCTTTGGTGCTGTCCTCCGCCGCGGCGGAAGGGAATTACGGTATGGTGGTTTGAACCCTACCTTTTTTGCTCGCTGCCCCCTTCCGCCGCGGCGGAGGGATTAAGAGCCTGCTCCGATTTTACATCGGAGGGTGAGGTAATAACACAAAACCTGCATTTCGTAACACATAACTCGCAACAAAAATAATGGTACTGTTCGATGTTGCACAATGACTGTTCGATAATGAACATTAAAATTTAATTCAAAACTATATTATATTGATAATCAGTATTTTAAAATTATAATCAGTATTGGCATAAACTTGGCAAAAGGCTTAACAAAAATACCATAAAGCCAAATGGACAGAATAGTAGAAAAAAAGAGATTTAATAAAAAAACCATAATAATTATAGTTGCGGCACTTGTATTTATTGCCTTGGTTGGCTATGGTTACAACCTATCATTAAACAAAGTTTATAAAGCAGAAGCTGATAAAATAACAATTAACAAAGTTCAGTATGGCGATTTTGAAGACGTTGTATTGTTAAATGCAAGCGTTGTTCCGTTAACATCGGTAATTGTTAGTTCGTCTGAAGGTGGTACAGTGGCACAAATTTTTACTGAGAATGGGGCATCGGTAGTTGCAGGCACGCCGTTGTTAAGGATTACAAATCCTAATGCATTATCAAGTTATACAGCCAGCGAAACAAGCATTACCGAACAAATTAATCAGTTGAGAAAATTAAGGTTAGATCTTGAGCAAAATCAAAGGATCATGAGCCAAGATATGATGGATATTGAAAATAGTTTGAGAACATCAACCCGTAAATATAAAATTGATAGTACTTTGTATAGTAAAAGGGTAATTACACAACAAGAATTTGCTAACTCGAGTCAGGATTATGAATATTTACAAGGCAGAAAGGCATTGCTAAAACAAGCTGTTAGACAAGAAAACCAAAGTAGAACAATGCAATTGCAGCAAATTGAACAGTCTATTAGCCGAATGAACGAAAGTTTGCAAACCATTCGCCAGAATATCGAAAATATGACGATTAAAGCGCCAGTTTCTGGTCGTTTATCATCTTATGATCCCGTAATCGGAAAATCTTATAGCGCTAATGAAATGTTGGGCAAAATTGATGTTTTGCAAGGTTATAAATTGCAAGCTGGGGTAGATGAATACTACATCAACCGTGTTAAAGAGGGACAAACGGCGCAATGTGAATTTAATGGTAAAACTTATGCTTTAACCGTTAGAAAAGTAATTCCAGAAGTTACGGCTGGTCAGTTTCAGGTAGAATTAGTTTTTGAAGGCAAATCTCCCGATGAATTAAGAAGAGGTTTGTCTCTGCAGGTCAAATTAACCTTGTCTGATAATAGTAAATCGCTTTTATTAGCACAGGGACAATTTTTCCAAAGTACTGGCGGAAGTTGGGTGTTTGTGGTTGCCAATGGAAAAGCAACTAAAAGGAACGTGAAAATTGGTAGAAAAAATTATCTGTATTATGAAGTGCTAGAAGGATTACAGAAAGGCGAAGAAGTAATTACATCGTCATACGACCAATTTACGCAATATGATATTATAGAGATTAGTAAATAGATATGAGTATTGAGATGTGAGATTTGAGACGTGATATAAAAAACATTTCAATAAATTAAAAAAGAAAAATTTAGGTTGGTTAAGCCCTTAGTCAGGTGCGTTGACAGGGGCACCAACTTTTAAGATATGAACAAACATTAATTTTAGCACAAATAAATTAACTAAGCACAATCCAAAAGCCCTCTCCTTCGGGGAGGGTTGGGAGGGGCTAAAACTTTACAACAGTTATTATGATTAAAATAGAAAATCTAGAAAAAGTTTACAAAACCGAAGAAATAGAAACCACTGCTTTAAACGGAATAAACTTACATGTTAAAGCAGGTGAATTTGTTTCTATAATGGGGCCGTCTGGTTGCGGTAAATCAACTTTGTTAAACGTAATGGGGCTTTTAGATAAACCTGAAAGTGGCAGTTATAAATTTATAGATACAGAATTATTGACATTAAATGATAAAGAACGCTCAAACTTCAGAAAACGAAATATGGGATTTGTTTTCCAGAATTTCAATTTAATTGATGAATTGACTGTTTTTGAGAACATTGAGTTGCCTTTAATTTACAATAAAGTGCCAACTGTCGAACGTAAAAGATTAGTAAACGAAATTATCGGAAGAATGAATATTGTAAATCGTTCTGGTCACTTTCCACAACAACTTTCTGGCGGACAGCAGCAGCGTGTTGCTGTAGCTAGAGCTTTAGTTACCAAACCAAAATTGGTATTAGCCGATGAGCCAACGGGTAACTTAGATAGTACGCATGGTAACGAAGTGATGGAATTGCTTTGCGAATTAAACGAAACTGGAACAACTATCGTGATGGTAACCCACTCGAGCCATGATGCTAGTTTTTCTAATCGCATCATCAACTTAAAAGATGGGCATGTAATTTCTGAGAAAATTAATAAGGGAAAAACGGAAGAACTGATATAAAAGCTGAAAGACCAAAGACTAAAGCGAAAACTAGGTCTCAGATCTCATATCTCACTTCTCAAATCTATAAAAATGTTCAAACTCAACTTAAAAATCGCACTGCGTAACCTTTGGAAGAATAAAGGTTTCTCACTTATAAATATTGGTGGCTTAGCCATTGGCATTGCAAGCTGTATGATATTGTTATTGTACATTGTTTACGAATTAGGCTTCGATAAAGCAAACAAAAATTACGATACTACATTTGTGGCTTACACCAACATGGAAGCTAATGGAAAAGTAAACAGTTGGGCTTGGACACCAGGATTATTAGCTCCTGCCATAAAAGAGAAATTTGCCAACGTGGTAAACTCATCAAGGTCTTCATATCCTTATCCTAGCTTGATTAGTTATGGCGAAAAAAAGATTAAAAACAGGGCGATATTTGCAGATCCTTCGTTTGTTAAAATTCTGGGGTTTAATTTCTTAAGCGGTAGCGAAGCCCAGGCATTACAAAACATCAACGCTGTTATTTTAACCCAAAGTTTAGCGCAAAAATTGTTTGGTAATGAAAATCCTATAAATAAAACTGTAAAGTTTGATAATACCGAACCGCTAACCGTAGAAGCTATAATTGCCGATTTACCAGAAAACAGCAGCTTAAAATTCGATTACATTATGCCTTGGAAATTGTATGAGAAAAAGCAAACCTGGATTAAAGAACAAGGTTGGGGTAGCAATTTTTGCTTAACATTAGTGCAGTTAAAAGATGCCAACTCAATTGATCAATTTAATGCTACCATCAAAAATTTTTATACGCAAAACGATAAAAATGCAGACAACGAATTGTTTTTGCACCCATTGGCTAAATGGCATTTGTACAATGAGTTTGAAAACGGCAGACCAGTTGGAGGCAAAATTGATCAGTTGAGGATATTTTTGATTTTAGCTATTTGTATACTTTTAATTGCATGTGTTAATTTCATGAACTTATCAACCGCTCGTTCAGAAAAGAGAGCTAAAGAAGTTGGTGTTCGTAAAGCAATTGGTTCGAGTAGAAAAGCACTTATTTCTCAGTTTATTTTAGAAAGTACACTTTTGGCTTTTATAGGTACTGTTATAGCTTTTATCTTGCTAGAAATTAGTTTGCCGTATTTTAATAATTTGCTAGAAATCAATCTTATTATTCATTACAACGATTATAAATATTGGTTAACGCTAGTTGGATTGATAATTTTTACAGGATTAATAGCTGGCAGTTATCCTGCATTTTATCTTTCATCCTTTGAACCTATTAAAGTATTAAAGGGATTTTCGTTAAAAGCGGGCTCTGCGTTTTCTATTCGTAAAGTTTTGGTAGTGTTTCAGTTTGTGTTTGCTGGCTGTTTAATAGTTTGTACAGTAGTTATTTACCAACAGTTAAACTTTATTAAAGCTAAGCCGATAGGTTACAATAAAGGAAACTTGATACAAATGGCTGCTCAAGGAAGTTTGCAAGACAGAAAAAAAATAGAATTATTAAAACAACAACTGCTAAAGTCTGGCGCTGCTCAGCAAGTATCAACATTAAGTATGGATTTAGATCAAGGTGGTAATAATACCTCTAATGTTTCGTGGCCAGGATCTAATCCGAAGGAAAGCATACTTTTTAATGAGAGAGGTATTGGCTATGATTTTATCAATACAATTGAGGGTCAAATGCTACAAGGCAGAGAATTTGCTCCAGAATTTAAGGCAGATTCTAATAAAGTGATATTTAATGAGGCGGCGATAAAAGCCATGGGACTAAAAAATCCGATAGGAACGGTGATAAATTATGGAGATACAAAATGCACAATTGTAGGGGTGATGAAAGATTTTGTGGTAGAATCCCCTTATCAAAAAGTTGCACCGACGATTTTTTATCCTGCCGCTAAAAATAGTATTGGTGTAATTTTGGTTAGATTAAATGAAGCGAAAAATATCAGTTCATCTTTGGCGCAAATTGATGCAATTGTTAAAGATATCAATCCAAATTACCCCGTTGATAGAAGATTTGTGAGCGAATCATTTGAAGAAAAATTTCAAGATGAGCGTCTTTTAGGTATACTTTCTAATTGGTTTGGCGGCTTCGCGATATTTATCTCATCTCTTGGTCTATTAGGCTTGGCTTTGTTTATGGCAGAGCAACGTAAAAAAGAAATCAGCATCCGTAAAGTTTTAGGAGCAAGTACAGGCAATATCCTCACTTTGCTGAACAAAGATTTTATCAAATTGGTAGCCATTTCAAATATAATCGCTTTTCCAATTGCCTACATTATAATTAATAATTGGCTTTCTGCTTACGAATATCGTATATCAATTTCATTTTTACCTTTTTTAATTGCTATTGGGTTATCTGTATTAATTGCGGCATTAACTGTAAGTATGCAATCTATTAAAGTTGCTAAAGCAAACCCTGTAGATGCGCTTAAATACGAGTAAAATCAGTTTTCAGTTCTCAATTTTCACTTATACAACTATGTCTCAAATCTCATATCTTACATCTCAAATCTCACAAGATGTTTAAACTCAACCTCAAAATCGCTCTGCGTAACCTTTGGAAAAACAAAGGAATTACTGCTATAAATATTGGTGGATTGGCAATTGCGCTTGCTGCTTTTATTTTGGTAATGATGTATGCAAGTTATGAAACGAGTTTTGATAAGGAAAATCCGAACTATGATAATATTTACGTTGTTGGCGTAACTTATCCTGAGTTTAAAACCAATTATGTAGCCGCTCCACTTGCTACAGCGATTAAACAAAATTTCCCGGAAGTTGAATCGGCTGGTTTAATTACAGGCAGCTCTTTTGAATTGACCATTAAAAATGGCAACAACACACTTTTTACTAAAAACATTTTGGTGGCCGATTATAGTGCCGCAAAAATACTCAATATCAAACCAAACAGCGGTTTATTAAGGCCACAAGGTGATGATAGACTTACTTACTTAAGTACCGAAAGCATGAAAACGCTTTTCCCAAATAAAAAAGATAATAAGCCAGAGATTGTTGGATTTGGAGCGAGTAATTCTGGTATAACAGGTACTATTGCGGGTGCGATAAAAAACAATACACACTCTAATTTCAAATTTGATGGTGTTTCTATTGCTAGCGAATTAGGTAAAAATGATAACTATAATATGAATGCTTACACCATTTATTTACAGTTGAAACCCGAAACTGATGTTGAACTTTTAGAGCAAAAAATAAACAATCTTTATAAAGCCGAATTATTAAAAAGCAATAAAGTAACTGACGTAAAAAGCATCTCTACATTTTTAGATCCTTTAGCTAATTTACATTTAAGGCCCAAAGCAGGTAACGATGCAGCGTATAAAATATTAATTGCACTTTCTACTTTGGGTATTTTAATTTTAGTTATCGCTTGTATTAATTTTACCAATTTAAGCATTGCACAAGCAGCCAAGCGAGGAAAAGAAGTAGGCGTTAAAAAAGTAATGGGCGCTTTTCGTTACCAACTCACCACACAATTCTTGGTCGAGATTTTTATGCAATGTTTAGTGGCAGTAGTATTAGCTCTAATGTTGGCAGAGTTGGTTTTGCCTAGTTTTAATCATTTGTTTCAGGTACAATTATCTATTTGGCATTTTCATAATGGCCTGTTTTGGCAGTTACCATTAATTTTATGTGTAATCACATTTATTGCAGGTATTTACCCTGCCATGGTACTTTCGGGTTTTAAACCTGCGATGGTTTTAAAAGGAAATTTTTCTACCAGTAAACAAAGCTATTGGCTGCGTAACGGTCTACTGGTTTTTCAATTTTGTATTGCTGTTGTATTCATCATCAGCTTACTAACTATCAATTCGCAGTTAAAATATATGCGAACTCAAGATGTTGGTTTTACCGCAAACCAAGTCGTTTATATTAAAAATCTAACATTATTCAATAATCCTTCGAAGTTAGGTTCAGTTAGTTTTGAGCCACTTAGAGAAAAAATGATGAACATTCCAGGTGTCAAGTCGGCAACCGTGGCAACCTATATACCCGGCGGTACAAATGGAGTAAATAGTTATTCGGCAAATGGTATCACGGCAAATATCGATTTTGTAAATGTAGAATTTGATTATTTTGAAACTTTAGATATCAAATTGAAAGAAGGTCGTTTTTTCTCTCAAAAATTTAAAACAGACAATGTAAATTCTGCGGTTATAAATGAAAGTGCCGTGGCAAAATATGGATTTAAAAACCCTGTCGGACAAACAATTACAGGCAGCGGTATCGATTACAAAATAGTAGGTGTAATAAAAGATTTTAAATCGCAGGGTTTCGAGAGTATCGTTCAACCAACTATATACACCATTAATGATCCGCATGGAGATTACAAAACACAGATTATGGTTAAAATTGAAGAAAGCAGAATGGCAGAAGTATTGGCTACACTCAAATCTCAATGGTCTCAAATTAACCCTAAAGATGGAGAAGATTTTAGATACGAGTTTTTGGATGAACTGTATGGCAAACTCTTCAAAAAACAAGAACAGCTGCAGTCTGTATTTTTCGCAGCTGCATCACTCACCATTTTCATAGCTATTTTAGGCTTGTTTGCTTTTGCAAAATACATCACCACTGGTAGAATTAAAGAAATCGCAATGCGAAAAATATTAGGCGCCAACGACTTGCAGATTTTTAAATTAATTAATAAATCATTTTTTGTGATGGTATTAATTGCCAATTTAATTTCATGGCCATTGGCCTATATCCTTACCAAAAAGTGGCTCGAAACATTTGCCTACCGCATAGATATTCCGATTTTACCTTTTGTTTTAAGTGCACTAATTACCATTTTATTAACCATTATAACCGTAACCGTACAAGCCAGAAATGCCGTAAAAGCAAACCCTGTAGATGCGCTTAAATACGAATAAAATCAGTTTTCAGTTCTCAATTTTCACTTATACAACTATGTCTCAAATCTCATACCTCACATCTCAAATCTCACAAGATGTTTAAACTCAACCTCAAAATCGCTCTGCGTAACCTGTGGAAATACAAGGGCTATACTGCAATCAATGTATTCGGTTTATCAATTGGCTTAGCTAGCTGTATTCTCATTTTTATTTTTGTGAGATACCAATTGAGTTTTGATAAAGACTATGTCAACGGAGATAGAATTTATCGTGTAGTAACTTCTTGGAAATATACAGATGGAAATGAATTTTCATCTTCAGGTACGCCATTGCCTTTGCCTGCGGTTTTTCGTAACGACTTTTCGCAATTCGAAAAAGTTGCTGCCATACAACAGAGTGGTGGAATTATAAAGGCAAAAGCACAAGTAGGCAAAGCCGAAGTAAAAGATTCGGAATCGGTTTTTTATGCTGAGCCTTCTTTTTTTGAAATCTTTAATTATGAATGGTTGTCTGGTAATCCAAATCAGTCATTGTCTGCTCCAAATACAGTAGTTTTATCAGAAAAAACAGCAAATAAATATTTTGGAGATTGGCACAAAGCGCTTGGTAATAGCATCAATTTAGATGCAAGTAAAGATTTTAAAGTAACTGGAGTAATTAAAGATAATCCGCAGAATAGTAGTTTTCCATTGGAGATTATCTTCAGTTATGCAAGTTTCAACGATAGAAACATGAAAGAATGGGGTTCTGTTTCTTCAGGTTCTGAATGTTATGTTTTGTTAAAAAATGGTGTTGCTTTAAGCGATTTAGCCAAACCGTTAGCACAACATCTTAATAAATATGAAAATGATAAAGATGCTCCAGGAAAGGTAAACCATACTTTTCAACCATTAGAAGATATTCATCACAATGAAGATTATGGAAATTTTGCACAAAAGAATACTCCCTATAACCAAATTATTGGTTTAGGTATTATCGGTTTGTTCTTGTTGGTAACCGCATGTATCAATTTTGTCAATTTAGCAACGGCACAAGCAATTAGCCGTAGCAAAGAAGTTGGCGTGCGTAAAGTAATGGGAAGCCCTCGTAATCAATTAATTTGGCAATTTTTAAGCGAAACGGCTATAATTACAATTATAGCGTTGCTGCTAGCATGTGTATTTGCAGAATTAACCTTGCCAAAAATGGAAAATTTATTTGGCGGCGATGTTTCTTTCAGTCTTTTTGGTCACCCAATTATTTTTGTTTTCTTATTTGGTCTATTGGTTTTTGTAAGTTTCCTTGCGGGACTTTACCCAGCTTTAATTATGTCGGGCTTTAGCCCTGCTTTAGCTATTAAAAATAAAGTTGCAGCAAACGCTGGCGGAGTTGGTTTGCGTAAAACTTTGGTAGTTGTACAATTTGCCATTACCGCAATTTTAATTGTAAGTACGCTGGTTGTAATTAAACAAATGAGTTTTATTCGTGAAAAGTCTCTTGGCTTTGATACCGAAGCAATAACTATTGTAGATTTGCCTGGTGATAGTTTAAGTCAGCTGAAATATAATAGTTTTAAAGAAAAGTTACTGGCAGTGAATGGTATAAAAACCATCAGTTTTAATGCGGGTGCTCCCTCATCTGGTAGTAATAACGAAACCAGTTTTACCTACAATAGCTCAAAATCAGCAGATTTTCAGATTAGTGTTAAATCTGGCGACGAAGAATATTTTAAAACATTTGGATTAACAATTCTTGCTGGTAAAGCATTTACTAAAAGTGATACTACTAAAGAATTTGTAGTAAATGAGACTTTACTAAAAAAATTAAACATAATGAAGCCTGAAGATGCAATAGGGAAAATTATGAAAATTTGGGGCTCATCAGGGCCGATAGTAGGGGTTGTAAAAGATTTTAATAATTACTCTTTGCACGAGGCCATTGCACCAATCGCTATTTTCTCTAGAAAAACAAGGTATAGTACGGTTGCTATAAAGTTAGATACGAAGGAAGTAGCTAGTGCCATGAAAAATATAGAAAGTACATTCAATTCAACTTTCCCTGATTATGTTTATGAAAGCAATTTCTTAGACGAAAACTTAAAGGGTTTTTATGAAACAGAACAAATTATGGGAACGCTTTTTAAGGTTTTTGCTAGTGTAGTTATTTTCATCTCTTTTATTGGCTTATTTGGTTTAATTTCATTCGTGGCAACACAACGAACAAAAGAAATTGCCATTCGCAAAGTTTTGGGAGCTTCTAATTTAGAATTAGTTAAAATGCTCAATAGCTCATTTTTATGGATGGTACTTATTGCAAACTTAGTAGCTTGGCCAGTGGCTTACATTTTTGTATCCAATTGGTTGTCAACCTTTCAATATAGAACAGAATTGAACGTTTGGCCTTTCGTAATTGCTATGATAGCTTCAATGGGTATTACCGTAATTACAGTTAGTTTACGTTCATACCGAGCTGCAAAAGTTAACACAATTGATGCATTGAAATATGAATAAGAAGATTGGCGTAAAGAGCTGAGCGTTTTGTATGCACAAGCTAAATGAACAGAATTTGAATAATTAAGCTAAAATAGTATTGAAGGAGGGGTGGTCTCAAATCTCATATCTCAATACTCAAATCTCAAAAAAATGATCGAAATAAAAAACATAGAAAAATATTACGCAAATAAAGGTGTGAAAAGTTACATCCTTCGCCACGTTACTACAAGTATAAAACAAGGCGAATTTGTTTCCATAATGGGTCCTTCTGGTGCCGGAAAATCAACTTTGTTAAATATTTTGGGACTTCTCGAAGAACCAACTTATGGCGAATATCATTTTATGGGCGAAGATGTTACAGCCATGAAAGAACGCCAAAGAATAGAGTTGTATCGCAACCATATCGGGTTTGTTTTTCAGGCTTACCATTTAATTGATGAAATGACGGTTGCTGAAAATATTGAAGCCCCATTGTTGTATAAAAAAATACCAGGTTCAGAGCGCAAAAGTCGCATAGCGGATGTGTTGGATCGCTTTAACATGGTAGCTAAAAAAGATTTATTTCCCAACCAACTCAGTGGCGGTCAGCAGCAACTGGTAGGTATAGCAAGAGCTTTGGTAGCACAACCATCTATTATTTTAGCCGATGAACCTACCGGAAACTTGCAATCTGCACAAGCAGAGCAAATAATGGATTTATTCAAGAAGTTAAATCAAGAAGAAGGAATAACCATTGTACAAGTAACTCACTCCGAAAAAAATGCGCAATATGGCAACCGAATTTTAACCATTGAAGATGGAGTGATAAAGGAAGATAAAGCCACTAGGCTTGAATGATTGCAGAAAAGGTAATGATTGTAAAGCGAAAAATTTAAGTTTCTAATCCCTTTCACTTTCCATCCCTCAACCTTAAACCTTACCTTTGTGCCATGCAAAAAACCTTTACAGATCAGCTTGGTAACAAAATTACAATTAACTATCCACCTAAAAGGATAGTGTCTATTGTGCCTTCGCAAACTGAGTTGCTGTTCGATTTAGGCTTAGCTGATGAAGTAATCGGTATCACTAAATTTTGCATTCATCCGATAGAAAAGTTTGCCTCAAAAACCAAAATTGGTGGAACAAAAAAACTGCTGATTGAAAAAATTAGGGATTTAAAACCCGATTTAATTATAGGCAATAAAGAAGAAAATACACAAAGTGAAGTAGAGTTGTTGATGCAAGAATTTCCGGTTTGGATGAGCGATATTAGCAATTTGGAAGAAGCGATGTTAACCATAAATCAAATAGGAGAGTTGGTTGATAGAGCTCCAGAAGCTGCTTATTTAAATCATTTGATTAATGCTGGTTTCAAAGATTTACAAACTTTGGCAGTAGAAAAAAACATCAATCAAACAGTTGCTTACCTTATTTGGAAAGATCCATACATGTTTGCTGGCAAAAATACATTTATTGATGATATTTTAAGGAAAATAGGCTTAAATAACATCATTCAACAAAGCAGATATCCTGAGATAGAACTCTCCAAACTGAAAACTGAAAACTGCCAATTGATATTTCTATCATCAGAACCTTATCCTTTTAAGCAAAAACACATCGATGAAATTCAATCTGTTTTGCCAAATGCCAAAATAATGCTGGTAGATGGCGAAATGTTTAGCTGGTACGGTAGTCGTTTGGTTAAAGCTGTAAATTACCTTTTTCATTTACAAGATGATTTGGGGGTTCATTAGGTCGGTGGTTCATTGGGTCAATAGTTTCCCGAAAATCGGAATTTCGCTTCCGATGTAAAATCGGAACAAGTTCGCTCAACATTGCCGTCTGCTTTAGCTGACGGAAATTAGAAAAAGAATGTGAGTAGTTCTTAGCTAGGTTCAGCCCTTCTTTTCATTCCAAGCTCATTGAAAAAATGAGGCTTTCCATTTCAATAAGGTTTATTTTACAAAGGCACTGGCTTTTGGCGATTTGCAGCCCTAAATAGTTGCACAGCCAAAAGTTATCTAAACGGGATTGAAGCGAAAATACTTTTTAATTGTCACCCTGAGCGTAGTCGAAGGGCAATTAAAAAGATTTCAGCAAAAAGCCCGACTAGCCTTGATAGATTTACTGCAATTGCTTTTCCAGTCCTTAATCCCTCACTATTAATAAGATAGGAGTATGATGCTTTGGTTAGTCAAAACATTCCAACTTTTCAACATTCCAACCTTATAATAATAACTAAAAATAAATCTTCATAATTTTGTTTATTGATGCAAAACGCTATCTTTGCAATCCAAAATAAATCCTAACTGCGGATGTGGCGTAATTGGTAGCCGCACCAGACTTAGGATCTGGCGCTTCACGGCGTGGGGGTTCGAGTCCCTTCATCCGCACAATACCTGAAGCCGTTCCGTTTATTCGGGACGGCTTTATTTTTAAAAAGACATTGATAAGAACTAAAAAATAAATCGATGTGTTGTTTGAGCTAGAGAAATTAATCTCAAATCTCAATACTCATATCTCATATCTAGATAGAAATGAATATTACACAAGAAAAAATTGATGACTTAAACGCAGTAGTAAAAATTACTATCGCACCAGAAGATTATAGCCCAAAAGTAGAAAAAGCTTTGAAAGAACAAGCAAAAAAAGCTAATCTCCCTGGTTTTAGAAAAGGAATGGTGCCGGTTGCCCACATGAAGAGAATGTATGGCAAAAGCATTTTGGTTGAAGAAATAAACAACATGTTGAGTGAAAACTTAACTAAATATTTAGCTGATAACAAGGTTGAAATTTTAGGTCAGCCGTTGCCTGTAATGGATGATACTAAAGAATTTAAATGGGATAATACTGATGAGTTTGAGTTTAACTACGAATTAGGTTTAGCACCAAAGGTGGATATTGAAGTTACTTCAAAAGATAAATTTACAGCCTACAATGTTAAAGCTGATGAAGAAACGTTAGAAGCTCGTATTAAAAACATTCGTAAGAGTTATGGTAAAATGACAAACCCTGAGGTTGCTGCCGAAGGTGATGTTTTATATGCAGATTTGGCTCAACTATCTCCAGATGGTGAAGTTTTTGAAGGTGGTATTGCCGCAACTGGATCTATTCGTTTAGATTTAGTAACTGACAAAAAAATCTTAAAAACTTTAGTTGGTTTAAAGAAAGATGATGTTGTAGAACTTGATGTACAAAAAGCTTTTGATAGCAATGAGACGGTAATTGCAAAATTATTAAACATTGGCGAAGAAGATGCAAAAGATTTACAATCTAAATTTAAAGTAACTATCAAAAATGTTAATCGTTTAGAAGAGTCTGATTTAAACCAAGAGTTTTACGACAAAATTTTTGGTGAAGGTTTGGTAACTGATGAAGCTGGTTTTAGAGCTAAAATTACTGAAGAGATTGAGAGTATGTTTAAGCAAGATGCTGATCGTAAATTGCAAAACGATATCTACACACAGTTAACTGAACAAACCAAAATGCAATTGCCAAATGAGTTTTTACGTAAGTGGTTAAAAGCTACAAACGAAAAATTAACTGATGAGGAATTGGAGCAAGGTTATGAAGATTTTGCAAAAAACCTAAAGTGGACTTTGATTGAAAACAAAATCATTACTGATAACGAGATCAAAATTGAGTATAAAGACGTTTTCGAAACTGCAAAACAACGTTTAGATGCACAGTTTAGAATGTACAGTCCGCAACCAATGCCAGAAGATCAGTTGGCACAATACACGGCTACCTTTTTGCAAGAAAAAGAAAACGCAAACCGTATTTTTGATGAAGTGAAAGCTTTGAAAGTTTTTGAACACATCCAATCGGTTGCCACTTTAAACCAAAAAGATATCGACTACAAGAAGTTTGTTGAGATGAAGTAAAGCGATTAGCGTTAAGCGATTGGAGTTTAGCGTTTTGCAGAGAGATAAAAAGAGTCCCTATCGTTTTCAACTTAATTATTTTGAAAATGGCTCAATTTAAATTTCAATCATTAGAAGTTTGGCAGTTATCTATAACTCTAACAGACAAACTACTTGACATAGCTGACCGTTTGTCAGATATGAAAAAATATAGATTTGCAGAGCAGCTCAATGGGGCTGCTCTTAGCATATCTAACAATATTGCTGAAGGTTCAGGATCATCTTCAAACAAGGAATTTGCTCATTATCTGAATATTGCACATCGATCTGCATTTGAAAATGCAAATATTTTAGTAGTATTGGAAAGAAGAAAATTAATTTCTGACATTGAGTTAATTCAATATCTAGAAGAATTAGATAAATTGGCACGGAAATTAACTAATCTTAGGAAATATTTATTAAAATAGATAATTGTGAGGGGTTTGCATCTAATACGCTTAGCCCCAAACGCTAAACCCTTAACCCTGACATGAAAATAGATAAAGACGAATTTAGAAAATACGCTGTTAAACATCATAGAATTAACGGTTTAAATGTTGATCGTTTTATTGGAGCTACAAACAATTCTCCAAAATCGATGACTCCATATATTATCGAAGAGCGCCAGTTAAATGTTGCTCAAATGGATGTGTTTTCACGTTTAATGATGGATCGTATCATCTTTTTAGGTGATGCAATTTATGATGGCAATGCAAACATCATTCAAGCGCAATTGTTGTTCTTGCAATCAACTGATGCACATAGAGATATCCAAATTTACATCAACTCTCCAGGTGGTTCTGTGTACGCAGGTTTAGGTATTTACGATACCATGCAGTACATCACACCAGATGTGGCAACAATTTGTACTGGTATGGCAGCATCTATGGGTGCGGTTTTATTGGTTGCAGGTGCCGAAGGTAAACGCGCTGCTTTAACACACTCAAGAGTAATGATACACCAACCATCTGGTGGTGCACAAGGAGTTGCTTCAGATATGGAAATCAACTTGAGAGAGATGTTGAAATTGAAAAAAGAATTATACGATATCATTTCTAAACATTCTGGTCAAACTTATGATTGGGTAGAAAAAGCTTCTGATCGTGATTACTGGATGAAAGCAGACGAAGCGAAAAGCTTTGGTATGATTGATGAAGTGTTAGGATCAACTAAAAAATAATTCAGTTGGCAGTTTTCAGCTTACAGTTCCAAACTGTTAATTGAAAACTGTTAATTGTAAACTGAAAAAAATGGCTAAACAAAATAAAGATTCACGTTGCTCTTTTTGCAACTCTCCTAAGCAAGAAACATTAATGCTTATTGAGGGAATGGACGCATACATTTGCGATAAATGTGTAACGCAAGCAAATGTTTTATTGGCACAAGAGCTTGGTGGTAAAAAAGGTAAAGCATTTGATGATTCATTTACTTTATTAAAGCCAGCAGAAATTAAAGCACACATAGATCAATATGTAATTGGGCAGGATGATGCTAAGAAAGTGCTTTCTGTAGCTGTATACAATCATTACAAGCGTTTAAGCCAAAAAATAGATAAAGATGAGGTTGAGATTGAAAAATCTAACATCATGTTGGTTGGTGAAACCGGAACTGGTAAAACTTTATTGGCTAAAACCATTGCCAAAATTCTGCATGTTCCTTTTTGTATTGTGGATGCAACCGTTTTAACCGAAGCTGGTTATGTTGGTGAAGATGTAGAAAGTATTTTAACACGTTTATTGCAAGCTGCAGATTACGATGTTGCATCGGCAGAACGTGGAATTGTATACATTGATGAGGTAGATAAAGTTGCCCGCAAAAGCGACAACCCATCAATTACCAGAGATGTATCTGGTGAAGGTGTACAACAAGCCTTACTTAAAATTTTAGAAGGAACCGTTGTAAATGTGCCGCCACAGGGTGGAAGAAAACATCCTGACCAAAAAATGATCCCTGTTAATACGAATAACATTTTATTTATTTGTGGTGGAGCTTTTGATGGTATCGAACGTAAAATCGCCAATCGCCTACGTACACAAGCAGTGGGGTATAAGGTTAAAAAAGATGAAGTAGATTTAGATTTAAAAAATCTGTACAAATACATCACCCCTCAAGATTTAAAGGCATTTGGTTTAATTCCAGAGTTGATTGGTCGTGTGCCAGTTTTAACACATTTAAATCCGTTAGATATCCAAGCTTTGAGAAATATCCTTACTGAACCTAAAAATTCATTGATGAGACAATACACCAAGCTGTTTGAATATGAGGATGTGAAATTAGTTTTTGACGATGATGTGTTAGACTTCATTGTAAACAAAGCAATGGAGTATAAATTGGGTGCCAGAGGTTTACGTAGCATTTGCGAAGCCATCATGCTCGATGCGATGTATGACACACCATCAGACGATACAGTAAAAGAGTTGCATATTACCTTAGATTATGCCATCGAGAAATTTGAAAAGGCAGACTTTAAGAAGTTGAAAGCAGCATAAAATTATAATCCTCTAGAAAATCTAGGGGATTTTTTTTAACCTTTTGGTTAGTAGCCTATGGCTAATTGTCCATGGTCTATAGTCCATTGACCATTAGCCAAAACAATTTAATTTTAATATATTTATAAAAAGGAGTACAAAATATGAACGAAGAAAAAGAAGTAAAACAAGATGAAAAAATTGTAGCAAAAGCTAAAAAAGTTAAAGAAGTAGAATCTCCAGTAAAATCTGGCTTAAAATCTAAAGAAGAAATTGTGAAGAATTGGTTGCCTCGTTATACAGGCAGACCTTTGGAGGATTTCGGAAAATATATATTATTAACAAATTTCAGTAAATATTTAACGATGTTTTCTGAATGGAATGATAATGCACCAATTATGGGTTTAGATAAGCCCATGCAAAGCGTAACAGCTAATGGAATAACTATCATTAATTTTGGTATGGGTAGTGCAATGGCAGCTACTATGATGGATTTATTAACTGCAATTAGTCCAAAAGCAGTTTTGTTTTTGGGAAAATGTGGTGGTTTAAAAAAGAAAAATCAATTGGGCGATTTAATTTTACCAATAGCTGCTATTAGAGGGGAAGGTACATCAAACGATTATTTACCGGCTGAAGTTCCGGCTTTACCTGCCTTCGCCTTACAAAAAGCAATTTCTACCACTATCAGAGATCATTCTAGAGATTATTGGACAGGAACTTGCTACACAACTAACCGCCGTGTTTGGGAGCACGACAAAGAATTTAAAAAGTATTTAAAAACTTTACGTGCAATGGCGGTTGATATGGAAACTGCAACCATATTTACTACTGGTTTTGCTAATAAAATTCCAACTGGTGCTTTGTTACTAGTTTCAGATCAGCCGATGATACCAGAAGGTGTGAAAACTGCAGAGAGCGATAGTTCGGTAACTACAAATTATGTAGATAGTCACTTAAAAATTGGAATAGATTCATTAAAACAATTGATTAATGGTGGTGCTACAGTGAAGCATTTGAGGTTTTAACTTTGCAGAAATCGTCATATCGAACGTAGCGTAACGAGAGCTTGCTCCGATTTTTTCGGAGAGATATCGGAGAGAAATTTAGCAATAAGTTTCTCTTTTTTATTTTAATAATTTTTTAATGAGGGCTGGATAGTCATCATCGAAATTTACAAAATAAGCTAATTGCCAATGCTGAGTTTTTTGAGCTTGTTTACTAGTCGTCAAATCCCAAGGTGGATAAACCCTAATTCCTCTTTTTCCAGCGGAATTTTCCCCAGAAATAACTCCTTTTGCAAGTAACACTGATTTCGGGAAAATAAATTGCCCAAATAGTTTCCCATTTAAAGTGGTAATAACGAAGAAGTCAAAATTATCATTGATGTTAAAAGGAATCGTTATTCCATTTTCACTTCTTTTCCAAACAGTTACAAATTGCCCTATTTTGGTAGGGGTAATTTTCGCAGTGCGACAAATAACTGATTTACCGTTTAGTTTAAAAGTACAAGCATCATATTCAATGCTTTCTTTTTGCTTATTAAATTCAGTAAAACTTACGCCACATTTATCATAAAGTTGAATAATTTTTGGTAATATCCCCTCAATCATCACCATTTTTAGGATAGTCAAACAAAAGCACCTTCGCAGTTCCTTCACTAATCATAGTCCAATCATCAAATGGAAATTCTAAGATAACCACGCCACAAGTAGGCATTTCATAAATATGACCATCTAAATAATTCACCAAGTCTGTTAAACCAGGATTATGGCCAAACATGGCAATCTGATCAAATCTATTATCGAACTTGTTAATTACTTTTAGTAAGGTATTTACATTAGCTTCGTAAATATTTGATTCTTCTTGTATTTCGGCTAATGGCATTTGCCAAGTATCAGCAAAAAATTTAGCTGTAGTTATTGCCCTCAACGCCGGACTACTCACTATCAACTGAGGTTTGATGTTTTTCTTCACCAATCTATGCGCCATTTCTGGGGCATTTGTTTTACCTCTTTTATTTAAAGGTCTATCAAAGTCTTTTAAATCTAAATTTCCCCAATCAGATTTTGCGTGCCTTACGATGATTAATTGTTTCATAATTGCTCCTTATTCACATAATTAACAATACTTTCTGTATGAATGTTTTCCATGCATTTGAAATGACCCAATGGGCATTTTTCTAACCCGAATTTTGAACACGGTCTGCAAGGTAAATCTACACTTGCCATATAAGAATTAGAAATGTGGTAGGGTTGTACGCCTAATAATTCTGGCGTAGTGCCGCCCCAAATAGAAACCAAAGGTTTATCAAAAGCTCCAGAAATATGAGTTAAACCTGTATCAAACCCAATCACTTTCTCAGCTTTTGAAAGAATAAAAATAGATTCATCTAAATTAACTGCTCCACATAAATTAACAACTTGATTGCCAACAGCAGCTGAAATTAAATCGGCATTTGCTTTTACATCTTTACCACCAACTAAAACAATTGGCTGTTTAATGCCCTTACAAATTTCTATAATTTTAAGATTGGGTAGTCTTTTAGTAAAATGAGTTGCACCAATAATAAAAGCCACATAATTTTGATGAGTAGCAGGTAAAAATTGATCCAACTGATATTCTTTCCCTAAAAAATAATCTACAGGATTACCATCATTTACTACGTCTAAAGACTTAACAGTCTCTAAATATCTATCTACCAAGTGTTTGTTAGGGGTGAAGCTTTTTAACTTTAACTTTAACGCGAGCCACTTTTTTAATCGCTCTTTTTTATACGTTAATGCAGGGATTTGAGTTAACAGTTTAATTATTGAAGTACGTAAATTGTTGTGTAAATCAATTATTAGATCAAATTTTTCATCCTTAATAATTTTTACTGTGTCTAAAAGTTTTGGTTCTAATAAATACAGTTTGCTGAGGTAAGGATTATTTTGATAGAGATATTTAAAAGCAGGTTTAGTTAAAAAGCAGATTTCGGCGTTAGGAAACCTTTTTTTTAAAGAGCGTACAACAGGAGTGGTATAAATAATATCTCCAATTGAACTAAATCTAATAACGAGGATTTTGCTAGGCTCTTTCAATATAATAGCAGTTTGATTAAAGCTGTTTTATTTTTTCGATGATATGTGTAGATGAATAACCTGGTAAAAAGTTTAAAACTTTCACTGCTCCACCTCGCTCTATTGTTTCTTTTGCGCCAACAATATCCTCAATTTTATAATCACCACCTTTTACTAAAATATGTGGTTTTATAGCTTTTATTAAATCAGCTGGTGTTGGTTCATCAAATAATACCACTGCATCAACAAAAAATAGTGCTGCCAATAATTGCAGTCTGCTTTGTTGGTTGTTAATTGGTCTTTCTTCGCCCTTAATTTTTCTAACAGAACGATCTGTATTAACACCAATTATCAATTTATCTCCAAGATTGGCAGCTTCTAATAAATAGGAGAGATGACCAGGGTGAATTAAATCAAAACAACCATTGGTGAAAACTATTTTCTCACCTTTTTTTTTCCAGTCCTCAATTTGAATTAACAAAACTGGTAAAGAAAATATTTTTTGCGTTATCGCGTTCTTCTCCACTGACATTAACTTTAAAATTGTTCGTCTACCGATTTACAAAATATATGCCCAATCAGGATGTGCATTTCCTGAATACGAGCCGTAACATCATCTGGTATTATAATGTTAATGTCACACAAATTATTCATTTTACCACCATCTCTTCCAGATAAGCCGATAGTTTTGCAACCAATTGCTTTTGCGCTTGCAAGAGACTTTAAAATATTAGCGCTATTGCCACTTGTAGAAATACCAATAAACAAATCATTAGGGTTTGCTAATGCCTCTATTTGTCTAGAAAACACGCTTTCGTAACCATAATCATTACTTATTGCGGTTAATGCTGATGTATCTACAGTTAAAGCAATTGCAGGTAAAGCTTTTCGTTCTTTTACATATCTGCCAGTTAACTCTGCGGCAATATGTTGTGCATCTGCGGCGCTACCGCCATTACCAGCAAGTAAAATTTTTCCGCCAGTAAGCAAAGTTTCATTAATCATTTTGCAACTCGTTTCTATATCGGGAACTAGCCTTTCAATAACTTTTGCTATCGTATTTTGATGATGATTTAACTCTTCTAATACCATTAGTTTTTTGCTTTTATTGCAGAAATTATTTCTTCAGTTGTAGTGGTTGCACTGCCAATATATTTAATTACTATGGCTGCTGCATAATTTGCAATTGCCGAAGCTTCCTCAACGGTTAAACCCATTGAAATACAATAGGCTAAAGTAGCAATTACCGTATCACCTGCACCAGTAACATCAAAAACTTCTGTAGCAGCTACTGGTATAATTTGATGATAATCTTTAGCTACAATAGCAATCCCATTTTCTGATAACGTAACAATTAAATAACTAGCATTTGTTTGCGCTAATAATTTATTTGCAGCTGCTACCAAATCAATATCATTGTTTATTTTTTCTATTTTTGCAGCTTCTGCTAGTTCTTTACGGTTGGGTTTAATGATAAACGCTCCTTCATACTTGGTATAATCCAAGCCTTTCGGATCAACAATTACTTTTTTATCTAACGCTTTACAAAATTTTATAATTTGAGCACAAAGGTAAGGCGTAAGTAAGCCTTTGTTGTAATCAGAAAGTACAACAATATCAGCTTGTTTAATAACCGAATTTATGTCAGATAAAAATTTCGCCTCAACTACATCATCAATTGGGTGGGTGTCTTCGTAATCTATTCTCACTATTTGATGGTTGCCAGCAACAACTCTAGTTTTAATAGTTGTTTGCCTTGATGCATCCTTTATAATATGTGAAGTGTCGATTTGCTGTGTGGCTAAAATATCAATAATTTCGTTTCCAAAATTGTCATTGCCAACAATTCCGGCTAAAAAAACATGAGCACCAAGTGAAATTAAATTGCAGGCTACATTTGCTGCACCACCAACAATTTTTGTTTCTTTTTTTACATTTAAAATGGGCACAGGAGCTTCTGGAGATAAGCGATTTGCTGAGCCAAATATATAATGATCAAGCATTAAATCGCCAATAACCAGTATTTGCGGAGCAGGCTTGCTAGAACTTAATTGTAATAATTTTTCTGCTAACGTATTCATGTGTAACGCAAATATACGATTTATGCTTTGATAAGCTTAACTCTGCTTTTTGTTAGTAAAATAGGTTTCGATCTCACTTAAAGAAAAAGAATTTAAACATTTATGTGCTGTTAAACCTCCTTTTCTGGCTACCATTGTTCCAAAACGCATGTCGTGAAAACCTTCTTTTCGGTGTGCATCTGGATTTATTGCCAGTAAAACTCCTTTATCTAACGCATAGCGATGCCAACGCCAATCTAAATCTAAACGAAGTGGGTTAGCATTAATTTCAATGACAACATTATTTGCAGCACAGGCATCGATTACTTTTTTAAAATCAATTTCGTAGCCTTTTCTAGTTAATAATAATCTCCCAGTGGGATGACCTAATATTGTTGTATAAGGATTTTCTATCGCTTTAATTAATCTCGATGTTGCTTTCTCTTCAGTCATTTTTAACTGACTATGAACAGATGCTACCACAAAATCAAATGTTTTTAAAATATCATCGCTGTAATCTAGTGAGCCATCATACAAAATGTCGCTTTCAATACCTTTAAATATTTTAAAGGGTGCAAGCTTAGCATTCAACTCATCAATTTGTTGATGCTGTGCATACACCCTTTGCTCATTTAAACCTTTAGCATAAAAAGCAGATTTAGAGTGATCGCAAATGCCTAGATATTCGAGTTTTAATTCGTTTTTGCAATATAACGCCATCTCTTCTAAAGTATGTTCCCCATCACTCCAATCAGAGTGGTTGTGCAAACTTCCTTTTAAATCTTCAAGTTTAATTAAGTTGGGTAATTGATGATTTTTAGCCAATTCAATTTCATTTAAACCTTCACGTAATTCAGGTAAAATAAAATCTAATCCTGCTTTGCTGTAAATTTCTTCTTCTGTTTTAAATGGCCCATTTCCGGCTAATTTTAAAACTTCTAGCACGTGTGTTTTATGGCCAGTTTGAGTAAAATAGTGTAGATAGAAATCTGCTTTAGCTACAACGAAAACCCTAATGTGTAAACCATTTTCGGTATGTGATGTAAATGTATTTTCATCAATATCTTTAAAAGTTAACGCATTAAAAGTTAAAATTTGATTTGAAACTGCTGCAATATCGTCAGTTCCAATCACATAAACAGCTTCTTCAATTATTTCATTTAAACGCCTAAAATCGCCAGCTATGCCAAATAAAGAATGATGATCAACTTTGTTTAGCCAAACAGATAAATCTGTATAGAGCTGATTTATAGTTCCTTCTACATGTGTATATAAAAATTTGCCATTAGCGGCCATTTTAAACTCAATATTTTTTTTTATTTCTTCTTGAGTTTTTAAACCAAAACCTTTGGCTTCAATTAAGCGGTTTTCGTTGCAAGCATAATATAGCTCACCTATGTTTTCAATCTGTAAATCGTGCCAAATGGTGGCAATTTTTTTTGGACCAATACCTTTGATACCAAGCATTTCAACTACACCTGGCGGAGTTTGAAGTAAAATATCTTCTAACTCTTGTATGGTTCCAGTTGCTAAAAGCTCGATGATTTTAGCCGCAATACTTTTTCCAATCCCATCAATTTTATCAATATCCGCCACAGGTTTTTGCGCAATAGCAAATGGCAACTTATCTATTTTTAATGCCGCATTTGCAACAGATTTAATTTTAAAAGGATTTTCTCCATGCAACTCCATTAGTTGCGATAGCAAGCGTAAAGAGCGTGATATTGGTTTGTTTTCCATTATAATAGTTGGGCGTATCGTGTTTGGCGTATGGAGACGGTTCGCTCAACGCCATACGCATAACCTAAATCTTTTACTTTATCTTAATTTCGTAATCCATTCTTGCTTGTATGCCAGAATTTGTAATGGCTTTCTGCATTTGTTTATAGATTAAATAATGCTCTCCGAGTTCTTTTTTAGTGAAGTAAGTGCTCATATTATCTTTAGCGTTTGAAAAGAAAGCTTTAAATGGATCAATTTTTTCTGGATATTCAACTACTTTATAATCTTTTAGTTTGGCTTTTTTAGCTGCAGATTTTACGGCATCATTAAAGCTTCCTAAACGGTCTGCCAAGCCAATTTTAACGGCATCTGTACCTACCCAAACATGTCCGCCACCAACACTATCAACTTGTGCTTTTGTTTTTTTACGACCATCAGCAACTCGAGTTAAAAAAGTATCGTAAACATGGTTTACATCATTTTGTATAATGAAGCGCTCACCTGCAGTAAGTGGTCTATTTACACTCATAATATCAGCATATTGACCAGTTTTTACACCATCAAAAGTAACACCTAATTTGTTAGTCAATAAATTCTGGAAATTTGGAATGATACCAAATACGCCAATAGATCCAGTTATGGTATTTGGTTGTACAAAAATACTATCAGCGGCACAACCAATATAATATCCGCCAGATGCGGCAACATCACCAAATGATGCGATAACAGGTTTTATCTTTTTACTCAATACTACTTCACGCCAAATTACATCAGAAGCCAAAGCACTACCACCACCAGAATTTACACGAATTACAATCGCTTTCACATTCTCATCTAACCTAGCTTTTCTAATTGCTCTCGATATTCTTTCAGAACCAATTTGCTCATCAGAACCTTCGCCACCAACAATATCGCCATTGGCATAAATTACAGCAACCTTATCTTTACCCGCTGAGGTTTCAGAAGGTAAATTTTTAGCGTAATCATTAATGCTGATAGTATTTAAATTGCTTTTTTTATCTTTTCCTGTGATGTTTCTAAATTCATCCAATACTTCATCTTTATATTTTAATCCATCAACCATTTTATAGGTTAAAGCATCTTTTGGTTGTCTAATTTTGTAAGTATCAGCTATTGCAAACAGACTGTCTCTATTAATTTTTCTAGTTTCAGCAATACCATTTAAAAATGTTTGATATAAACCAGAAACATAAGCAGTAACTTGCTTTCTATTGTAATCGCTCATTTTTGTGTTTATAAATGGCTCAACTGCACTTTTATAATCGCCAACACGAATAATTTGAGCTTCGATACCTAATTTATCTAAAGCGCCTTTAAAAAACATCAACTCAGAGCTAAAGCCTTTAAATTCTAATGCACCTTGCGGATTTAAATAAACCTTATCGGCTGCAGATGCTAAGTAGTAAGCTCCTTGGGTATATATTTCGCTATAAGCGATAACAGGTTTTTTTGATTTTTGAAATTCGATGATTGCATTTCTCACTTCTAACATGGTGGCCATACCAGCATTTGGAGCAGTAACATTAATGTAAACACATTCAATATTATCATCCGTTTCCGCTTTTTTTAATGCTTTTGCTAAATCATTAAAACCAATACTTTTCTCACTAGAACCACCAAAAATCGGAACTCCTGAAAGTGAGTTTTCGGGTGTGCGTTCGGTAATCGCTTGATCTAAATCTAAAAATAATACGGTATTGGCTTTTACAACTGTTGTTTCATCATCGCCCATAGAAGCTATAGAACCTACAATAATTACAAAGAATAAAATTGCGATAACAAAAGTTGAAATTACAATACCAACAACGGTAGCAAAAACATATTTAAAAAATTCTTTCATGTGGAGGGTAAATATTTAATTTGTAAAGATATAAAACTGAATGGCATCTAATAGTAAATTTACATCTGCAGTAGATTAAATTGAACTTAGTTGATATAAAAAACAATAGATATGGATTTAGACCTTAAAGTGGCTTATTTGTTACTTGGTAGTAATTTAGGCGAAAGAGAAAGGTATTTAGAAGATGCTTTAAAATCAATAAATCAAAAAGTTGGTCGTGTTTTTGCTATATCAGCTATATATGAAACGGCAGCTTGGGGGAAAATAGATCAACCATCGTTTTTAAATTTAGCAATTGGAATTGAAACGCATCTAACAGCCTTTGAGCTTTTAGACAATGTGTTGGATATAGAAGCATCATTAGGGCGTATAAGGCATGAAAAGTGGGGTGCAAGGCTGATAGATATTGATATTATATTTTATGGTGATGAAATTGTAAACGAGGGCGATAAATTAATTATACCCCACCCTGAAATGCACCGTAGAAAGTTTGTGTTAGAGCCATTAAATGAAATTGCTGCTGAATTTAAACATCCGGTATTAAAAAAAAGTGTATCAGAAATATTAACAACTTTAACTGATTCATTAACTGTAGAAAAAAGATAATTTTGTTAGATTTGACCTATAATGATAAACGAGAATAAAAACAAACAACCATTAGATTTATCATATTTGCGTGAAATGTCTGGCGATAGTGCAGAATTTATGATAGAAATGTTAGATGCATTTCAGAAACAAACGCCAATTTATATGGATGATTTGCAAAATGCCATTAAAGCAGAAAATTGGAAAGCTACTTCTGAATATGCACACAAAATGAAACCCACATTTTATTATATAGGTAGAGAAGATGCTCGTGATCACATGCAAGAAATTGAGCGTAATGCAAGAGAGTTAAAAGATATTGAAGGCATACCTAATGCATTTGCAGAAATTAAAAACTTTGTTCCTATTTTGTATCAGCAATTAGAAGATGCAAAAGAGCTGTTGAATGCAAAACTTTAAAAAGTAATGCTTCTGTTCGATTTGAAATGAAATATTGATAAACTGATGTATAATATCAATATAAAAGGAACTGCAACAAATTTCAAAAATCCTATTAAAACTAAGCAACAAATTAAGAAAATATACTTAAACTTATTTTTGGCCCAGCTGGTATCACTTAGTTTAAAAGAAAAAATCTTAATCTCACTTACCAACAGATAACTTGTGATGGCTATAATTGCAATCAAGGTAATTGATGAGCCGATTATTTCTGGATAATCTACAGCTATAAAAGGTAGTGAAACTATAAAAAGTGTATTCATTGGCGTGTTTAAACCAATAAAATCTTCAGTTTGCCTTTCATCAATATTAAATTTAGCTAAGCGTAAAGCAGAAAATATGGTTATAAAAAATCCTAAATAAGGTAAATATTCAGAACTGTAATCGCTTAGTTTTAATAGCTGAAACATTACAACGCCTGGTAAAAAACCAAAACTTACCATATCTGCTAATGAATCTAATTGTTTGCCAATTTCAGATTTTACGTTGAGCAAACGAGCAACCATTCCATCAAAAAAATCGAAAAGTCCAGATAGTAAAACGAAGTAAGCAGCAATTTCTAGTTCGCCATTAAAAGCAAAAACAACACCAATACAGCCCGAGAACAGGTTAGCACAAGTAATGGCATTAGGAATATGTTTTTTCATTTTATGTTGTAAGGTTGAAAAGTTGTAATGTTGCAAAGTTAGGCGTTAATACAGAACCTTCCAATATTTTAACCTTACAACTTTTCAACGCTATTACCCGTTCATTCCCAATAAAAATTCTTCGTTAGTTTTAGTGCCTTTAATTTGCGCTTGTACTAATTCCATCGCCTCTTGCGAGTTCATATCTGCTAAGTGGTTACGTAGTACCCAAATGCGTTGTAGATTTTCTCTATCTAACAATAAATCGTCTCTACGTGTACTTGATGCCGTAATATCAATAGCAGGGAAGATACGTTTGTTAGATAATTTACGATCCAACTGTAACTCCATATTACCCGTACCTTTAAATTCTTCGAAAATTACCTCGTCCATTTTAGAACCTGTATCTGTTAATGCAGTAGCTAAAATGGTTAATGAGCCACCTTTTTCTATATTACGAGCTGCACCAAAGAAACGTTTTGGTTTGTGTAAGGCATTAGCATCAACACCACCTGATAATATTTTACCAGAAGCAGGTGCAGTTGTATTGTAGGCTCTTGCCAAACGGGTAATCGAATCTAAAAGGATTACCACATCATGTCCACATTCTACTAAACGCTTAGATTTTTCTAAAACAATGTTGGCAATTTTTACGTGGCGCTCTGCTGGTTCATCAAAAGTAGAAGCAATAACCTCTGCTCTTACGCTACGAGCCATATCAGTAACCTCTTCAGGTCTTTCATCAATCAATAAAATGATTAAATAAACTTCTGGGTGGTTTTTTGCAATCGCGTTAGCAACCTCTTTTAATAAATTGGTTTTACCAGTTTTTGGTTGTGCAACAATTAAACCACGCTGACCTTTACCAATTGGGGTAAAAAGATCCATAATACGGGTAGAGTAATTACTGCTATCCGTAAATAAATTTAGTTTTTCTGTAGGGAAAAGAGGAGTGAGGTAATCAAATGGCACACGATCACGTACATCAGCAGGTATACGTCCGTTTATGCTTACCACTTTTACCAAAGGGAAATATTTTTCGCCTTCTTTTGGTGGGCGGATACTTCCATTCACCGTATCACCGGTTTTTAAGCCAAATAATTTAATTTGCGATTGAGATACATAAATATCATCTGGTGATGATAGGTAATTATAATCTGCAGAACGCAAGAAACCATATCCATCTGGCATAATTTCTAAAACGCCTTCGTTGGTAATGGTATTATCGAAATCTAGGTTAGAGTAACTTGTTTCGTTTTGTTTATGGTTTCCGCCGTTTTGGTTAGGATTATTTTGTCCTTTTTGTGGGCGATTGTTATTCTCTTCTCTAGGAGCTCGTTCTTCTCTAGCTGGTTTTTCTTCGCCAACAACTGCTGCAGGTTTAGGTTCTTTTGCTGGTCTTGCTTCTTTAGCTACACGATCTCTTTTTTGGTTTGGTTGCTGATTAGCTACTGCAGGCTTATTGGCTTGGTTTTGCAATTTCTCAGCAATTGTTTCCATTTTTTGTGGGTCGCTAACCAAATCTGGAGGCAAAGTAACCACTGGTGGTTCAACTTCTGTTTCTTCAGGTTTTGTTTCCTCAGCTTTTGTTTCTACAGTTTCGGGCCTCCGAGTTTGCGGCTCATCAAATAAAGTAACTCTATCACGCTCAGCTTGTGCTGGCTGCGGCTTGTCGTCTTTACTTATACGAGCACGTTTTTTGGCTAAAGGCTTGTCTGTAGTTTCTTTTACAACTTTAGGTTTCGCAGCAGCTACAGATTTAGGTTCTGCAACATCATTTTTACCAGTTTGCTGTTGTAATATCTGTTCAATTAGGTCTGTTTTACGCAAATCATCCGCGTTACTAATACCTTCATTTTTTGCTAACTCGCGTAATTCTGCGGTAAGCTTTTCAGTTAATTCTGTTTTATTAAACATTTATATGTATTGTCGAGAAATTTTAAATTGAGTTTATCAAAAAATATAACTAAAAAATGCTTTGGCAACATTTAAAAAGATAAAGTGACTGAGATTTTTCTGGGATATTCAGATAAACATTCGGGAATTATGCCACAATTGTATGTATTTGAAAATTAATAAGCAACTAAATTTACAAATTGTTTAAAAAAAAATCATTTTGTGCAAACATCATCTTATTAAAAACCAGCTAATTTTGGCATCTTTGCGCATCATTTCATCGATAATATGAACAAGGAACAACTTTTTGAGCAAATACAAAAAAAGAAATCATTTTTATGTATTGGGCTTGATCCGGTTTTAGATAAATTGCCAAAACACTTATTAAAGTACAACGATCCAATTTTGGAGTTTAATAAGCAGTTGATTGATGCAACTCACGATTTATGTGTTGCCTATAAACCCAATACTGCTTTTTACGAAAGTAGGGGAGTAAGAGGCTGGCAAACTTTAGTAAATACTTGGAAACATTTTCCGAAAGATGTTTTTACAATTGCAGATGCCAAACGTGGAGACATCGGCAATACATCAGCTATGTATGCCGAAGCTTTTTTTAAGGAAGAAAATTCGGAAATGAGCTTTGATTCGATAACCGTTGCACCCTACATGGGTAAAGATTCAGTTGCTCCTTTTTTAAATCATCCTGATAAATGGGTAATTCTTTTGGCTTTAACTTCAAATACGGGTAGTCAAGATTTTCAGGTTAAACAAAGCGATGATCAAAAATTATATGAGCAAGTAATTCAAACTTCTCAAAATTGGGCTACAAGCAATCAAATGATGTATGTTGTTGGGGCTACTAAGGCAGAAGAATTTCAAAACATCCGCCAGTTGGCGCCAGACCATTTTTTATTAGTACCCGGTGTTGGTGCACAAGGCGGTAGTTTAAGTGCAGTATGCCAATATGGTTTAAATTCGCAATGTGGATTATTGGTTAATTCTGCTAGAAGCATTATTTACGCCAGCGATGGTTTAGATTTTGCCGAAAAAGCAAGAGAGGAAGCCTTGGTTTTGCAACAAGAAATGGAGCAAATACTTATCGGGGTAAACTTAATTTAGGTTCAAAAAATAAAACTAATATAGCTGTAAGTTTGAGCAAGTTTAAAAACTTGCTAATTGTACTTCTTACTCGCTAATCTTTATAATCATCTTCTAAAACTTCTTTGTACACTTAGTGTCTTAGTGGTTAAAAATTAATTTAAATGAGCACTAAAACAGATTTCAAACTAATTGGAGCTTTACTTGCAGTTGCCATAGTTTGGGGTACAACCTATTTAGGTATTCGTATTGCGGTGCATACCATACCACCTTGGTTTGTTACGGCAATGCGCCAAAGTATTGCAACACTTATTTTGCTGGTTATTTTAATTAAGCAAAACCAATTAAAATGGATTGGTTGGTCGCATTTAAAAAGACAAATTTTGCTTTCTTCTTTAATGGTTATTATTGCCAATGGGATGACAACCGTTGCCGAACAAAGTATTCCGAGTGGATTAACATCTCTGTTAAATGCCTTAAATCCGATTGTAGTTTTTATTGGCTGTGTATTAATTGGCTTACAAAAATTAACTTTAAAAGGCATAATTGGTGTAGTTGTAGGCTTTTTAGGCGTAGCTTTTATTTTTAGAGACGGATTAAATGATTTGCTTGATCCAAATTATAAAACTGGGATCATCTATTTAGCAATTGCCATTTCTGGCTGGGCAGCTGGTACAATTTATACCAAAAAATATACCCAGCAAAGTTCAAATATTATGCTCGATTTATTTTATCAGTTTGCGTTTTCAGCAATTGTACAATTAGTTTTTGCATTTGCTTTTTCCAAAACAATAGCGCCAAATACATGGAGTATAGAAAGTTTACTTGCAGTTGTTTATTTAGGTGTATTTGGATCAGTAGTTGGTTATTTTTGCTATCACTATGCATTAAAAAAGGTATCTGCCACAAAGGTTTCTATATTGTCTTATTTTAATACCATAATAGCCATCTTTTTGGGTTGGCTTATTTTAGATGAGGTAATTACTTACGACTTATTAATCGCCACAGCTTTAATTATTTTGGGTGTTTTTATTACCAATTATAAGGGTAGGCAGAAAGAGTTGGCAAAAAATTAGAAAGCGATTGTCAGCAGTTCTTGGCAATTATAGCCCCGCTTTTCTCTACAAAACAAATTCTTTTTCATCCAATTTCATTGGAAAAGAATTTGTTTTTTCGCTTCAATCGGGCTTATATTTTAAAGTAATTAGCATTTGGGTTTGGTTGCAAAATTTATGATTAAAGGAAATATTAATTCTTCCATTTTGTTAATTATTTACAACAAAAATACTTAAAATTGTTATTTTATTATAACAAAATATTGTAAAAGCGTTATTTTTAAATAACAATTTTAAATGTTTACTCGTAATTAAACATTAATAACCATTAGTTAAATTTTCTTCAAGCCATCGTTTTTTGCCTTTTATTGCCTAATTTCAAGTATGAACTTTCCTGAAGAGTTTTTGCATTTCATTTGGCAATTTAGGTTGTATGGCGCACAAACATTGCGTACAACTACGGGAGAAGTTGTAGAGGTTCTGCAACAAGGAACGTTGAATAAAAATGCAGGACCAGATTTTAGCAAAGCAAAATTAATTATTGGCGAAACCACTTGGGTTGGCAATGTAGAAATTCACATCAAATCATCAGATTGGTTATTGCATAATCATCAAGTTGATAGTGCTTACGAAAATGTAATTCTTCACGTGGTTTATGAAGACGATGCACCAATTTATAGAAAAGATGGCACAATACTTCCCGTTCTTGTTTTAAAAGGACTTTTCCCATTGCATTTATTAGATAATTACGAAGCATTAATTACTTCGACAAACAATTTTCCTTGCGAAAAGCAAATTAACAGGGTTGACGAATTTTTAATCAATGGATTTTTAGCTCGGGTTTTGGTAGAACGCTTAGAGCAAAAATCAACTGAAGTTTATGTGAAATTGGAAACTTTAAAAGGTGATTGGGATGAAACTTTTTATCATTTTATGGCAAGGAATTTTGGCTTTAAAGTAAATGCCATACCTATGGAAATGTTAGCTCAATCTTTACCACAACAATTATTTGCCAAGCATAAAGATAATCCGCTGCAAATAGAGGCTTTAATTTTTGGTCAGGCAGGGTTTTTAAACCAAACTTTTGAAGCTGAATACCCAAATCATTTAAAGCGAGAATACCTGTTTCTGCAAAAGAAATATAGCTTAACACCAATAGATATTTCGCTTTGGAAGTTTATGCGAATGCGACCACAGAATTTCCCGACTTTAAGGCTAGCACAGTTTGCAGCTTTAATTGTAGCTTCCAATCATTTGTTTTCTAAAATACTGGTAATGAGAGATTATCGAAATTCTCAAATTTTGTTTGAAAATTTACCAGTTCATCCTTTTTGGGAAACCCATTATCATTTTAATAAAGAAGCTGATAAAGTTAGCCTACAATTGGGTAAATCTTCCATACAAAATATATTGATTAACACTTTGAGCTTGTTTTTATTCGCCTATGGCAAAGCATTAGATCAAGAAAATTTTGTAACTAGGAATTTTTATTTGTTAGAAAATATACCAGCAGAAAATAATGCCATCATCAAACAATATATAGATGCAGGCGTTATAGTGAAAAATGCATTTTACTCGCAAGCAATATTGCAATTAAAAAAGAAGTATTGTAATGAAAAAAAATGCTTATCTTGTGGTATTGGTATTAAGTTATTAAAGCAATAAAAAAATGTTTCAACGTATTGTAACTTTTTTCGAACAACAAAGCTTTGGGGTTTCGGCTTATTTGGCTAATAAGTTTAATATGAGAACCAGTAAAGTTCGTTTGTTCTTTATTTATTCTTCTTTTTTAGCCGTAGGTTTTCCTATCCTATTTTACTTTTTGGCAGCTATAGTTTTAGACATTAGAACTTACATGAAAAAAGTAAGGCTAAGAGTTTGGGATATTTAGCCCCTAAATCTCCACCGCGGCGGAGACTTGCCGAATAAAAGCCCCTTTAGGGGTTGGGAGTTAATCATCTGGCATTAAAATCTCTGCAATTTCTGTAAAACCTTTTTCTGCGGCTAAGTCTGCAGGTAATTTTCCACCCTCCATTCTTAAAGTTACTTCTGCACCGTGTTCTAGCAATAAAATAATCAATTCGATATTGCCCAACTGAGCTGCTGAATGTAATGGAGCAACACCAGATTTCTGACAAACGTTTGGATAAGCACCTGCATCTAATAGCATTTTGGTGATGTTGTAGTTATTTGCTGCTACAGCAGAATGGATTGGAAAAACATTATACCCATTTTTACTGGCTACATTAACTTCTGCACCTTTTAAAACTAAAAAGCGGGCAATATCTTCGTGGCCAAAATAACAGGCTAATCCAAGCGGGGTAAAACCATCTATTGAGAACTGGTTAACAGAAGCTGGATTTTTAAAAATTAAGAGCGTAACATCATCAAATTTGCCTACAGCACAAGCATCAAACAGATTTAATTCTGGTACAAACTCGGCAATTGCTTGTGCAATTTCTGGCTTTTTGTAATAACAGGCCAATAAAATTGGAGATATTTGATGGGAGGTTATTTGCTTAGCTAACTCAGGCTTTTGAGATAATAATGCAATTACCTGATCTAATTGATCATTTTCTATAAGTGATTCGAGCTGCGAGATATCCATTTTAGCGCCATTAAATTCTAATTATTAAATTAACAAAAATATTTTGAGATTGTGTTAGTTAAAGCTGTGGAATTAGTTTTTAAACATCAAATTCTTTTAATTTAATGACTGAAACTGCCTTTGTTTTAACATTAAGGCATTAAGAAGAATTGAAGCTTAATTTCTTAATGTTTATTTAAGCGTTCTCCAAGGTATATTTTTTAGAAAAAATTAACATTAAGGCAATAAGAAGAATGAAGCTTTTTAAGCTTCTAAACTATTAATTTTCATACCCAGATTATCCCAAGGGGATAAAATATGTATAGCAAATAACGAAGCAGCATACATTCGGCCCCAGCTGGGGTCGAACACCATATTACCTATTACCTATAAATATATGACCTCGCTGAGGTCTAAAATAAGTTCGAATAAATTTTTATTCAATTAGAAACTACACAGATAATTAAAAAAATATACAGTTCGTGGAGACACGAACCAAGGAATTTGAAGGATGAAGTATTAATGCTTAGTAAAGCGTTTTACTAACTGTGTTTTTTTAATTTAACATTAAGGGATTAAGAAGAATTGAGGCTTAATTTCCTTAACTTCTTAATGTTGATTTAACCATTTTGCAACCTTGGTTTATTGCAAAAACCTGAGTAGACTAAACCTCATTGAGCGAAAATACTTTTTGTGACACTGTCCCTTCGACTAGGCTCAGTGTGACAGCACAAAAAATATTGCAGAGAAAGCAGGACTATCGTAACCGATTAGCATTGCAATTGCTTTTCAAAAAAAAATCCTGCTCAAAATAAATTAAGCAGGATTAACCTAAAACAAAACTATCTAAAAAGAAATCTTATACAGCTTTAATATGAAGACTGTTATTTGATAGGAAAGTTTAATAACCACCAGTTAAAAGTTTTTATAAATGCTTTTGTTTTAAAAATAATTTCTTTAAATCGTATTCGTTTATACAACACAAACAAGTATATATTTTATATTTGTTGATTAATTAGGATACAGAAAATGCCGATAAAGGGGAACTCATTTAAGTCAAATTCATTTAAGCAGGAAACTGAACCAACAAGAGGAGGGCAAAAGACAACTGCCAGCAAAGCACCCCGGGCAAAAGTGGATATTTTACCAACTTTAGATTTACAAAATGGCAGACTCATAAAAATTGTAGGTTTGTTTTTTGTAATTCTATCTATTTATTTTTTAGTAGCATTTACTTCTTATTTATTTACTTGGCAGGAAGATATGAGCTATGTAATAGATAAAAATGGTGGATGGGGTAATCTGTTTAAAACAGCTGATGAATTAAAAAATAATGGTGTTGATGCGCCTGATATTCAGAACTGGTTAGGAAAAGTTGGTGCTTTATTGTCACATCAGTTTATTTATGAATGGTTTGGCATTGCCTCATTTTTATTTGCTTTTGTTTTTTTTGTGATAGGCTATCGCTTATTGTTTAAAGTTAAAATATTTGATACTGAAAAAGTTTTAGGCTATAGCTTGTTCTTTTTGTTGTTTTTGTCGTTAACATTTGGTTTTGCTCATTCGTTTTTCTCAGATCAACTGTATTTTGTAGAAGGTGAATTTGGCTTTTTCACCAATCAACTGTTGATTGCTCAAATTGGACAGGCTGGCGTGGGTGGTTTAATTGTATTTTTAGGATTATCAATTTTAATCGTTGCCTATAACATCGATTTTAAAATTCCAGAAAGAAACAAAGAAGTTTACTTGGATAATGAAGTTCCGGATTATGTAAATGATATTAGAGAAGAAGCTGCAAAAAATAAAATTGTTGAGGAAGAACCTACTGGATCGGTAGAATTTAGCATTAATGATCGGTACAAAAACGAACCAAAAAAAGAACAAAATGTTGTTTTAACGCCAAGTAGGTTTGAAGAAAAGGATGCGGAAGTAGAAGATATAATTGCAACTCCTTTAGCTGCAAATGTAATGCTTACCCCAACAGTTACAGCAGCGGCAATTCCTGTAACACCAATTGAAGTAGCACCAGAACCAACTTTTACCGTAGAAAAAAGTGAGGAAGAAGCTAAAGCAGAAGGTTTGGTTGAGCAATTTGGTAATTACGATGAAAAATTAGATTTATCGGGCTATCAATACCCAAATTTAGATTTGCTTGAAAATTATGGAGCTAACAAAATATCAGTTAATGCCGATGAGTTAGAGGCCAATAAGAATAAAATTGTAGAGACGCTAAATCACTACAATATAGAAATTGATAAAATTAAGGCTACCATTGGGCCAACAGTAACTTTGTATGAAATTATTCCGGCGCCTGGTGTTAGAATTTCGAAGATTAAAAACCTGGAAGATGATATTGCCTTAAGTTTAGCAGCTTTGGGTATTCGTATTATTGCACCAATGCCAGGAAAAGGAACCATTGGTATCGAGGTGCCCAATCAGCATCCAGAAATGGTATCGATGCGCAGTATTTTAAATACCGAAAAGTGGTCGCAAAATACCATGGATTTACCAATAGCTTTAGGTAAAACCATTAGTAATGAGGTTTTTATCGCTGATTTAGCTAAAATGCCTCACTTATTGGTTGCGGGTGCAACTGGTCAGGGTAAATCGGTAGGTATTAATGCTATTTTAGTTTCATTGTTGTTTAAAAAACATCCAGCACAGCTGAAATTTGTTTTGGTTGACCCTAAGAAAGTGGAGTTAACATTATTTAATAGAATTGAAAGACACTTTTTAGCCAAATTACCAGGCGAAGCCGATGCCATTATTACCGATACTAAAAAGGTGGTAAATACGCTAAATTCGTTGTGTATTGAAATGGATCAGCGTTATGATTTGTTAAAAGATGCACAGGTAAGAAACTTAAGAGAGTATAACGATAAATTTATCAAGCGTAAGCTAAACCCAAATAATGGGCATCGCTTTTTGCCATTCATTGTTTTAGTAGTTGATGAGTTTGCCGATTTAATGATGACGGCAGGTAAAGAGGTTGAGGCTCCGATTGCTCGTTTAGCCCAATTGGCTCGTGCAATTGGTATTCACTTGGTTCTGGCTACACAAAGGCCATCAGTAAATATTATTACAGGTACAATTAAAGCAAATTTTCCCGCTAGGTTAGCGTTTAGGGTGTTATCTAAAATAGATTCGAGAACCATTTTAGATAGTGGCGGCGCCGATCAGTTGATTGGTAGAGGAGATATGCTTTTATCGACAGGGAGCGACTTAATAAGGCTACAGTGTGCTTTTGTTGATACACCAGAGGTAGATCGTATTTCTGAATTTATTGGTAACCAAAGAGGATATCCAGAGGCTTATCAGTTGCCAGAATATATTGATGAAAATGCGGAATCGAACAAAGCGGATTTTGATCCTGATGATAGAGATCCGTTGTTTGAAGACGCTGCACAGCTGATAGTTACGCACCAGCAAGGCTCAACTTCGCTCATTCAGCGTAAAATGAAATTAGGTTACAATCGGGCAGGTAGAATTATTGATCAATTGGAAGCTGCAGGTGTTGTTGGTCCGTTTGAAGGAAGTAAGGCCAGAGAAGTTTTATTGCCAGATCAATATGCTTTGGAACAATTCTTGAATAACCTGAATAACAAAAAATAATTATTATCCTGATAGGGGAAAACTAAAATTTAAAGATGAAACCATTATGATTGATATCACTTAAATGATAAAAGAAAATCATAATAGCTTCATCACAATCGAAAACAAATTTAGAAAGATGAAAAAGATAATATTAGCATTATTTGTAGTTAGCACATTAGGTTTAACAGCAAATGCACAAACAGACGCAAAGGCTAAAGCAATTTTAGCAGAAGTAAGTAAAAAATACCGTACTTATAATATTGTTAAAACAGATTTTACCTTTACATTAAACAATGCACAGGCAAAAGTAAAAGAAACCCAACAAGGAACTTTGTATGTAAAAGCAAATGCGAATAAATATAAAGTGGCAATGACTAACCAAGATTTAATTAGTGATGGTAAAGTACAATGGACGTATTTAAAAAATGATAAAGAAGTTCAAATTACTAATGTAGATAATAGTAGCGACGCGATTAACCCAGCTAAGATTTTTACCATTTACGAAAAAGGTTTCAAGTACATTTATACAGGAGAAAGCAAAGTTGGAGCTAAAACTTATCAGATGATAGATTTATCGCCAACAGATACTAAAAAGAATGTTTTTAAAGTGCGTTTAAGTATTGATAAAGCTCTAAAACAGATTGCCAACGTAGTTATCTTCGAGAAAAACGGAAATACTTATACATATAACGTTAAAACCTTTACTCCAAATGCTAAAGTGCCAGAAACGACTTTCGCTTTTGATACTAAAAAGTATCCTGGAGTAGAAGTAGTTGATTTAAGATAATTATAAAGATTTATAAATATTGAAAAGGTTTGGGCAAATGTTCGAACCTTTTCTTTTTTAAGGGTTTTTTAAGTATAATTGCTAAGCTTAAATTTTAGGGAAACATTCAAAAATGAAGAAGAATTAAGAGAGAAACTTAATGTAGCTTAATGCCTATAATCTTTCTTCACAATATTAACTTGCAATGAGTTCGATTATATTTAACATTAAGAAATGAAGAAGAATTAAGAAAAGAGCTTAATGTAGCTTAATGCCTTAATGTTTTAAAACATCAACATACTAAATTTTGAAAATCACGTTTTTAGGTACAGGTACATCTCAGGGCATTCCGGTAATAGGATGTGGTTGTGCTGTGTGTAAATCTGCAGATGCTAAAGACAAGCGTTTACGAGTTTCTGTACTACTAGAAATAGGGGAAACTACCATTGTAATAGATAGCGGGCCAGATTTTAGGTATCAGATGTTAAGGGCGGGTGTAATGGATTTAGATGCGATTTTATACACCCATGAGCATAAAGACCATGTTGCTGGTTTAGATGACATCAGACCATTTAATTATATCCTTAAAAAACATATTGATATTTATGCAGATACAAGGGTGCAGGAGGCTTTAAAAAGAGAATTTTCGTATATTTTTTCTGATATCAAATATCATGGATTGCCCTTAATTAATTTATATACTGTAAATGATGAACCTTTTAATGTAAAAGGTAATTTAGTTACACCAATAGATGTAATGCATTATAAATTACCCATTAAGGGTTACCGAATTGGTGATTTTACCTACATTACCGATGCTAAAACTATTTCTGAAACTTCTTTAGCGAAAATAAAAGGCAGCAAAGTTTTAGTAATTAATGCTTTGCAAAAAGAAGATCACATCTCGCACTTTACTTTAACTGAAGCGATAGCATTTGCCAATAAAGTAGGAGCGGAGACCACTTATTTTACGCACATGAGCCATACTTTAGGTTTGCATGCTGAAATTGAAAAAGAATTGCCAACAAATATTAAATTGGCTTATGATGGGTTGAGTTTTGAAGTAGATTGATATATTTGCAGAACACCTACCCAGGTGGCGAAATTGGTAGACGCACCAGCTTGAGGGGCTGGCGCCCTTAAGGGTGTGGGAGTTCGAATCTCCTCTTGGGTACTTACAAGATTACAAATCCTTGTAAATCAATAACTTACAAGGATTTAATTTTTGTATATACACCTAAATATACAAAACTCTTTTCTTCACATTAAACTAATTAAGGAGTGTATTTAATTTTTAGGTATGATGGTCTGTTGCTTGTTTTTGATATTGCCTCGATCTCTATTCGGTCAATCCTCCACTTAGAGGAATGAGTGCCGTCCTTACGTGGGGTAATTAAACCCTCCTTTATCCACCTCTCAACGGTATACTCTCCATACATTTTGTAGGCTTCTGCTTTGCTTAGATAAGGTTTAATTGCGCCAACACTTTGCATTGCCCTTTGCGCTCCTAAATCAGCTGCATCTTGCAATAATCGCTGCAGCATTGTTTGTGACATGGTTAGTTCCATTGTGTTTTTAATTTTTATGAAAATTCTTATTAAAATACTCTTCTACAATGCTTTGTTTGGTTAGCCAATCGCCGCCGATGTTTGAGCAGCCGATGTTGTGCTTGTTGATGACTACCCAACCGTAGCTTTTCTTAAGGTACGCTGCAACCTCTCTTAAAGTCATTGTTGGATCTTTAACCTTTGCATCTTTTGTAGCCTGCTTAATTGCGGTTTCAAGTCCTTCAATCTTATTGATCAACTCTTTAATTACCGCTGTTTCGATTATTGTTACGCCTTCCATGTTTTAAATATTATTTGTTTTTTTATTATTGGCTACACACCAGGCTTTGTATCTTCTGTTTATTTCCACACGGTTCTTTGCTCGATAAGCTTTCTCATATTCATCGTAACAGAATTTACATTTTGCCTTCAATCCAGATTTTACTTTTTTGTTTGCCTCAAATTCAGAAAGATGTTTTTCCTCGAGGCATTTTGTGCAAGTTTTAGCAGTTGGGATTGGCTTCTTCGGAATAATTGGTGCTAATGCATTAAGTCGCCATTCTTGTCTCCTTAACTCTAGTTTTGCAGCTTTAAAAATCTTCGGATCGTGTACGTATGTCGGGTTACTTAACATGATGATACCTCCCTTTCTTTTTCGTTTAATTCAATGGATAATTTAAAACAGTCTTCCAATAGAGAAATAAGGGCTGCAAAGCAATCGGTTTTTCTTTGCGCATAATCTCTTTCAATTTTATACTCATTCAATTCCTCATCAATCCAAAAATAAACAGAGTCCCAAACTTCTTCCCAAATATTTTTATCGAGCAACTCTTTAATGTCGTTTAATAAATGTTTATATCGTTTTATCGCGGTTACTTCTTTGACTTCTAAATACGCAACCATTTTGTTAATACGTGTAATGGCGTAGTTTATCTCCATCAATGCAAAACAAATATCACCCTTGCCTGGCAACTCGTGATCAAGCACGGCGCCAATATCTGATTTCAGTATATTTGGTAAAATGAAAAGATGTAGGTTGTTGCTTGAATAAACTTCCCATTCTTTCATAAGTTCCTCAAAGCCGTCATGTGTGTGTGGTTTTTTACTTAGCATGATGCACCTCCTTTCATCATTTCGCTATCTAATTTATTAACATCGTTAATTAACACATTGACTTCATGAAGCTTGTTATTGATATATTCATGTTGCTTTTCGACTACCCTAAACATAGCAGTTAAGCTTTGGTAGTTATCTAAAACCCTAACCCTATCATCTGGCCTTTCTTTCATTAATAACTTAAATGCCTCATCAATATGGTAGTAGAAATCGGTTCTTGAGCCTATATAGCTTATTTGCTCAAAAACTTCTTGAAGTCCAAACGCTTCAATTAAAAGGGTATTTTCATCTACCTTAATGCCATCAAAAGATTTGTCATTTATTTCTGCCCTTAAACACATGTGGTTTATCTCATTGATACGTTCTTTGGATAAAGCCGATTTAGCTTCTGGATTGAATGGGAATTTAACAGCTGCAACCTTAATCGGGAGCTGTTGGTTCTGGTTTTTTACATTGTTGTTCTGCATAACATTTGGTCAAAAGTATTCCAGGTGCTGCAGAACAACAATCAACTCTTTTCAGAGAAATTATAGATACGGGTCTAATCCGCTCACCTGGAAATATTATTAAAAAATAAATGTCTTGATTTTGGTTCTCTGATTTAAATGAAAAATTCAGTTGATTAGTTATTCTGCACTACAGAGTTATGAATAAATAATTAGAAATGCAATAATTATTTGCATTTTTTTCTATCTAGTAGCTTATAGTTATTATAATACAAGTACTTAGCTTAAAAAATACGGTAAACCGTAAGAAAGAAACCTTTTTTAGGCATACCTTTATTAATATATTTAAGACTTCAATAATCAATAATGAAAAAATCAATTTTAACAATTGCTGGTTTATCCTTTCTAATTATAAGCTGCTCTTCTCCAGAAAAGAAAGCTAAGAAGCTTATTCAAGATCATCTCTCAAAAAACATGAATGACTTTAAAAGCTATGAGCCTGTTGAATTTAGCAAACTAGATTCATCTTTTAGTACCTATGAACGAAGGACGATGGATTTAGATATTGATACTGTAGTTACTGATGATCTCAACAGCGCATACGAAAAGGAGGATAAATTCAATGCGCAAGAAGATATTAATGAGAAAAATTTTAAACCTGTTTTTATTGGATGGAGAATGAATCACCAATTTAGAGGAAAAAATGCGTTTGGAGCAATGGTCTTAAGTGATTACAACTTTCAGTTTGATAAAGATCTTACAAAAATAATTGAATCAACAGATCGTATTGCAGCAACCGAAGAAATGGAACGACAGTTCGAAGAATCGAAACGGGAAGTTGATCGCTTGTTGGATAGGAATTACTAACGTATGCCATAATGTATGTAATAAAACAATAAACCCACTCAATATAAATTAAATGGGTTTATCTGTACACTTGATGCGAGTATTAAGGAGTTAATCCGGATCCACTTAGTTGCGCATTATACCCTCCGGCTTTAGATGTATTCTTAGCAATTACATCAAGCTTTGTTAATGCCGTTTCGCCTGCAATAGCTCCTCTTCTGGTGTTCTGCTCAATCTGTAGCTGTGTATTAAAACTGTCTTTAGCCATTAAGTAAAGATCACCAATACTCTTGCCGCCTGCTAAATTAACTATCGAACTATTGACGGTAACTAATTGTAGCTTTACCGCTGCCGTACTTCCAGCTAAAACATTGATACTTTCCTGAGATGCAGAACTAAAGCCTCCAACTAATGAGCTGCCATTTTTAGCTGATCCAGTCCCTGAAAGGTTTTGACCTGTGATCTTTTCCAAGTCCTTAAACTGTTGACCGAATGCACCAGCAAGATCAATATACTTTGCCCTTAATGCATCAATCTCCGCATCCGTTGGCGTTCCGTTGGTAAATAATGATGAGAACTCGTCAAAGAATGGTTGCATTCCATCTTGCAGCACTTTAAGTTTAAAGCTGTTGGTGATAGCCTTATTCATTATATCCTCGAATGATTTGCCAAAATCTGCAGCTGCAAACTTTCCATTTTCAAAGAGTTCTGCCAGACTATCCGCAAGCCCTCCGGCACTTGTTCCGGTTAACAGTTCATTTAATTGTGATTGAAGCTCTGCAACCGATACGCCAGCGCTTCCAAGTTCTTCCCTTAATGCTTTTAATGCCTCAAAATCTGCTTTGGCTGCATCTTTTAATTTACCTTGGATATAAAGTTGCTCAAGCCTTGCGTAATCGCTACCATTTAGGCTAGCCATAATATCCCAAGTCTTAGCCTTACGTAACCATGTGCCATGTTTATAGCCTACGCCATCAACAAATGAACCACCTTGTAATGATGCAAATATCTTATCATAAGCAGCCTCAATTGCTGGTGATTGCTTTTTAAGGAGTTCCAATTGATCAACAATTGATTTGTAACTGTTTTTACCCCTTTTAACCTCGTCAAGTTCACGCTTTCTAAGAAGTGACTGGTATTCTTGTTCACCTTTTATTGCCTCAGACTGATAGTCTGCCATTGCTTTTTTTGCTGCTTCCTTAGCGGCCTTCAATCCTTTGAAGTAACCAAAAACAGAATTAGCAACACTTATGGCAGCTCCAACAATACCAATACCAGCGCCTATTTTATCAGTTGTGCTTTTCTCAGGATCCTGAATGTCTTTTATACCTTTTTTAACCTCGATATAAGATTTTGCAGCATTAATCAAAACATTAGCAATGTTTCCTATATTACCATTAATAGCAGCAAACTCAGAAGATATCTGTTGTAAATCATTTACAATATCATTTAAACCCTTCCCACCATCATTATTTAACTTTGCAATAAATTCATCAAGGTTTTTCTGAGCTTTAGCTTTTTCAATTGCAGATCCTTTAAAGTTATTAAGTTCAATTTGGTATTCTTTGGCAGCTTCTAAAGTTTGTTGCTTTGTACGCTTACCCAAAAATTCAAACAACTTTTGATAAGATGCCATCTTTTCGATCTGGGTTTTATCCAGTGCGTTTACTTCCTCTTCACCTGTTGAAATAGCATTTTGCGCCTCTAAATCCCTGCTTTCTTTTCTTAATCCCTCAGCAATAGCTAAATACTTTTCTTGGATTGCCTGCCTTTTATCTGCATAGGTTTGGAACTCAAGCAATAAATCATCATTCTTCTTTTGCTCTTCTTCTATCTCAACCTTGATGGCATCCTGAATTGTTTTTAATTGGGCTGCATTCTTCTCGCTATCTGCACCACCTTTAGCTTTGCTGTCACCATTCAATAATTTGTCCTCAAGTTCTTTTAGGGTTTCTAAGTACGTTCTCTCAGTATTGATGTTGCTGGCAAATCGCTCATCTGCTTTTTGCTTGCCAAACTTGTCTTTAAACTCCTCGTATTCCTCAAAGTATTTTTTCTGAATGCTTAAACTCTTTTCAAGTGCTTCGGCTGCCTGCTTATCATTGACAAGGGCAAGATCATTGCTTTCGGCATCATTAAGTTTCGAGATGTTAAGCCCTAAGCCTTTTTTATTCTTGTAGCCTTCAATGGTCTTGTAGTATTCCTTTGCCTTTTCTCTCAAAGCCTCATATTTATCGGTAACGCTTTGTTTTTCCTGTTCGTTCTCGCTTAACTGCTTATTAGCTGATTTTTTAACAAGATCATCAATGTCCTTTTGAAGATCATTTCTTGACTTAATTATTCTTTTATATTCGGTTTCGGCTTTTTTGGCTTCTGCCTTTTCCTCAGATAATTGTTTGGCAGTTTTACCGGGGGTAATTGTTGGGCTATCAGGAATAAACCTTTTTAACCTGGTCATTTGACTATTCAATAAATCAACCGTATCACTTAAGCTTTTAACGCTTCTTTTGCCGCCATCTTGTAATGTACCTTTAGCAACTGAGGCTTTATAACCATCTAAAGCTTTTTTAGCATTGTTGTAGGCAATTTTAACCTCTTCATAGGTTGTTAATATGGTTTTTGCATCTGCCTTGTCTACTTCAAGATTTAAAGCTTTAGTTACTGTTTTTTCACCTCGATCACCACTTAGATTAATGCCTCTTACGATATCGGCGGTTTTGCCATCGTCATTGGTTAATAGCCTTGTAACGAACTCCGTCCAACTGCTTGAATTTACCATACCAACAATTGACTTTGTTGCTCTTCCAACTCCATCAACAATGGCAGTAAAAAATCTATTTATATTTGTGGATTCTCCGACTGTAGTAGAAAATACGTTTGTCAATCTTTGCCAAGCTGCAGATAAACCATCAACTTGATCAGTAGAGTTTGTGTTAAATGTTTTTTCCAGTTCGGTTGCAAGTTTCGGCAAAAGATCAGCCGCTAAAACCTCACCTCTTTGAAGCATTTTATTTAGCTGACTTTCAGTTACACCCATTGCTCTTGATGCAATTGAAAACGCACCGGGAATACGCTCACCTAATTGTCCACGCAATTCCTCTGCCTGTACATTGCCCTTTGATATCATTTGCTGCAAAGCTCTCAAAGCACCCTCAGTATCCTCACTTGATAACTTCAATCTTGAAGCCGCACCAGTAACGGCATTGAATATCCTTTCGCCTTCCTCGAAGTTGAAATTTGAGGCAATAACGGCTCCAGTAAATGATTTATAAGATGTGGTTAAAGCATTATAGTTAACTCCTAATCTATCGGCTGTTGCTGCCAGTTGCTCAAGCTTTGCATCTGCAAGGTCAACACTGCCAAAGGTAAATTCTAATGATGTTCTGATAGCATCCGATTTAAGCGACTGCTCAAACGTTTTGCCTAAAATCGTTCCAATAGATAAAAAGCCAGTAGCCCAAGCCGCTAAACTTCCAGCCGCACCATTGATGGCCTGTTGATAAGAACCTACTTTTCTTTGATGGTTGCCCATCGAGGCATCAAACTTTTTAAGCTTTTCGTTTAATTCATTGTACTCACGAATTTTAGCTTTTAGTGCCGGGCTTTGGGAATTAAAACCGCCTGTAGTGTTTTTAATCTCTTTGCCTAAAGCCGCCAATCTGTCCTGAGCTTCTTTATAAGATCCGGCGGTTGCACGGTTTGCCTCTCTTGCTGCCCTTGCCGCTTTAGTTAACTCCTGTTGAGCTAATCTGTTTTCAGTAATCTTACGTGTTAGTTCGGCTGTTGCTGCGCCACTTGCAGCCTGTTGATTTGCAAGCCTTTGCTCTTCAAGTTTTAAAGCTGTGAGCTCAAGCCTTGCCTTTCTTAAAGTGTCCTGTAAAGCGAGTTGAGCCTTAGTGAAGTTGCTTGTTGATGTTGTTGACGGTCCAGAATTTACACCTTTAGATGCAGCATCATTCATTTCACGAAACACCTTTTTCATCTGCTCCGCTTTTTTCATTGCCTCAGCTATACTCATATTGAAAGTGTAATTCAATTCGGTACCACCTGCCACTCTTAAGCCTTTTGCCATGATATTTAAATTTGATTTATTAATTGTTTGAATATTTTGCCAAAGCTTAAGCTCGACATACTTATTACATCCCTTTCGGTTGATTCTACAAATGCAGCGTAATCCATACCAGCCACAAAGATTAAAACTGGTGAGCCATCTGAAACTAAGAGCGCTATCTCTCTTGCATAGCTAATACCGATTTTAGTGCCTTCAATGCCTTGTGCTAATGGTGGAAAATAAATGTGTTCATCTAAGATTTGGTTATTGTTAACCAAAAGGCAGCCGATCGAATTTCTAAGCTCCCAAGTGATATTCCCAAAGCCATTGTCTGCCCTTGTTCTTGCTCTGGCCATATCAACAACCTTTTTACCTGCATTAAATAGTTGCTCAGCCGCTTCATCAATAATAGATTGCAAACCATCATCAATGTGATTAAATAGGTCGTTAATACTAAAATCTGGTGTGAAATTAGACATGGCTTTTTGGAATTTCTTCATCAATATTTGCAGGGCTTAAAATCCTTGCCGTACCCCTTAACAGGATGATTGATTGAGTAAAGTAATCTAAGCAAAGGGCTGCCATCGAATAATGCAGGGCTTGAAGTAATTCAATTTGATCAATTGTTTCTAAATACTTCAAAAGGCTTTTTGGTACATCGGATTTGCAATTGTGAATAGTTAAAGCCACCATCATAATAACCTTTTCATTATTCTCTTTAATAACTTTCAAAGCCGCTTCCTGGTCGCTTAATCCAATCAGCTCATTATTTAGCGTTAAGGCCAACTGAGCATATTTATACTGTACACCAATAACAGTGGGATTAAATACAAATTCTTTTATTTCTTCCTTATGCTTACCAAATAATCCTGATTTAATAATATATGGTCTACTCAATGGCATTATCCATTGAGGTTTTTCTCTGACTGTGGTTTGCTCTTCCATTTTATAATTTTTGCGTGTTATATTGTATGTAAATTGCTGTAAAACATGTTTTTGTTATTAAAATAGCCTATTTTTATACCCCTAATACGTGTGCAATATTTTGATTTAATTAAGTTGCATTTGCTTTTTAACCCCTCTGGTAAAGAATATGCCAGCTTTATAAGGTATTACGATTGTCATTGACTTTTCGCCATTAGCAAGGCTTTTGGCAGCCAGATCATCAACCTCTGCCCAAGTCAAATATTTAGAGCTTAAATCACAATAGTAACTATCGGTACCTTGTGAATGATGATAGATCCTAAGCTTTAGATTGCATTTGCTATCCCTGATCTCTCTGAGCTTAACGATGTTGCCCTCGCTCCAAAGCTTAGTCACCAGCTTAGACATTTTCCTAATGTATTTAGGAACGCTGGGGTCGTTCAAACTGATTTGCCTTGCTCCGGTCATCATTAAATACCTAAGTTTTTAAAAATCTCATCCATTTCCTCATCACTTGCCCTAAGTGAAATTTCTTGCTTTTTGGCTGCTATCAATGCTTTTGTATCTTCTTCATTAGCCCAAGCCATGTTGCATTGCCTAGATACATCTCCACGATCTTCATTACTGCAATTAGCCATTTGATCATTAATCAACGCCTGGTTTTTTTCTCGTTGTTCTGTTGAATATCCCATTTTTAAAATCCTCCTTTTTTTAAGCTGTTTTGGTATGCTTGACTATTTCTCTCTTGACGTTCTTGCTCAGCCTTTTGTCTCGCTTTTGCCGCCTTATCATATTGCTGACCCCATCTTATACTTGATGGCACAATACTAATCTCTCTGGTATCCCTATTGAACGAAAAGAAGTGCTCTAATTGATCAGTATAATTACCACCATAAAATGAGCGTGTCAAACCTAATTTTGTAACCCATTGGTCCCACTGCGTTAAACTTTCCTTCAATGAAAGTAGGTTGTTGTAAATCTGCTCCTGCTCTTGGTCTTCTATATAAATGCGGCAATAAGCTTCGAGGATATTCTCTTGAGCATCTTTGCCAACTTTAAAGGCTCCGTCTATGAAATCGATATGCTCTAATGACAATTTTGTCATTCTAGGATTTTTGCCGTACGGTACAGGAGGCTCGGGAACATAAAAATATTTTAATTCATTATATGCACGTTGAATATTTCCAATAGGAACCTCAGATCCAGACAAAACAAACTCCCTTAGCTTCTGATTTTTAACACCAGTACTTTCAAGCCCCTCATTCAAATTTTTGAGATATAGATCAACCACCTGTTTAACTCCCTCGTTCCGGATTTGCTCGAAGGCTTTAAAATCAAATTCTTTATCCTCAAATTCCAATCCCTCATAAGCTGCCTTCAATTGGTTTAGCTTTGGGCTATAGTGTTTAAGGTCACTAATAATTTGCACCAGTAGTTCATCATCTTGATGGATTAAAAAGCGTTTAAATGTTTCTTTACTCATTACATTAAATGTTTTTGTTGTGGGGTTAATACTCTTGTTAAATCAATAAAAAAACATCTTCGCTCTTCTGGTGATGCATTTTCCATTTCTGCCTCAATTGTTGGCAGATTTTTCTCAAGCAGCTTTTCAATCCTTTTTTTGATTGATGTTTTAACCCTGCCTTTTGGCCTTCCATCTGGGTTGCCAGAATTTCCTTTTTTAAATGGCATTTTTTATTGTTTTTATTGTTCCTATTGATATTATCAAAATTAGGTCAATGGCAAGGGGTAGCGAAGCAAACGGATTTACTCGCAAGACTTAATAAGTGTAGGATTATTATTTGAATGGTCGCTTTTAGATGGTGACTAGTATTGCTAAAATTTGGAATTGTAAAATTCTTATTTCATTGATAGATAAGACATTCCTTGAATAAATTTTTTTATAATTTCGATTAATGAAAAAAATTCTTGTGGTGGATGATGCTGTAGAGATAGCAGAATTGCTTAGTTTAATATTGGTAGATGAGGGTTACGATGTAATGACTTTATGTAGTGCCAGAAACATTAAAAATCAGCTAGACGATTATAAGCCTGATCTTCTACTCCTTGATGTTAGGATTTATGATGTTGACGGTTCAGATGTTGCAAGAGAATTAAAGGCAGATCCAAAATACAGGGATATCAAAATTATACTGATATCTGCAATGTTTGACGAACGCACAATGAAAGATAAGTCATCAAAGGTTTGTGATGGATATATTGAAAAACCATTCTCAATAAAGCGTGTTGTAAATACTGTTTCAAAACTAATGACTGAGTAGCTTAAGAAGTGTATGGCATAGTGTATGGTAAATACCAGAAAATAGTTTTAAAAGCTCTCAATTGATATAATGCATACCCTATTCAGGTGTAAACAAATAAAATTTTCGTACTCCTGTTGAAAAATCACTTTACATTTCGCTAATATTATTAGCAATTTTACACCCTTGCTCATAAACTGTAGTAAGGGTGTAAGCTATGAAAGACTTCAATTTTACCGCTTGCTTTGGTAATGTTGACAAACAAGTGAGGCTTTTAAATATGTTTGGATCTACTGGTGGGAGCGGTGGCTGTCACATTTATATTGACAAATACTTTTGCGGCCAAATATTTAAAAGGAATGGGGTATGGATGTTATTCGCGAATAAGATTGACCAATTTACCTATGAGGATGTTGAAATATTAGGGGATATTATAGAGAGAGAATTGATGTGAATATTTGATGTGTCCGAAAATCCGACACATCAAGTAATAATTAATTTTTACCTTTAAATAAAGATGAAGGAAATTAAATACCATTGCAAATTATTTAAGGAAGAAATTAAATACGATTTGATTGAAACAAAAAGTGATGCTGTCTACTTACTTTATCATGAATCTACATTAATCGCCCAAGTCAAACTACTTAACAATCATTGCATCCAGGTTGGCGGTAGAATGATAAGTGATAAAATGTTAGCAGATATAGGAAATTTATTAAAAAATGGAACCATTTGAAATTGAATTATTGCAGGTTCTTTATACGGTACATCCACAGGAAAATGGATCGTTCAAGATTTACCAGGGGGCTAATCTGCTTGGAGAAATTGAACCCGTAATAAATGATGACCTTTCGATACAATGGGTAACCGCAGATTTGATGGCTTCAGATTTTGTAAATAGATTAGGTGGATTGATAGAAGAAAAAGAAATGTAATGATTGGCAACGATATTGTTGATTTAGCTAATACCAGCAACTGGCAAAGAAAAGGATTTCTTCAAAAAATATTTACTTTCGACGAACATAAACAGATTTTCAGATCACAAGATCCAAATACTACCGTTTGGCAAATGTGGAGCATGAAAGAAGCTGCTTATAAAGCAATCAGTAGGACAAATCGAAACATACCTTTCAATCCAAAACTATTTTTATGCAAAAAAAATGGGAATAACGCAACTGTGACTTATTTAGACAAAGTATTGTATATAAAAAGTGAATTAACAGGTGATTATGTTCATTCAATTGCATGTGCAGATCCAGAATATTTCAATAATATAACCACCTACTTATTAGATTATACATTAGATTACGTGAAGAAATTCAATTCCAAAAAAAGCTCATTTAAATTGAAAAAGGACATCGAGGGTATACCTTATATTTTAGATAAAAGAACAGGCCAAAGCATTCCAGCATCTATTAGTCATCATGGTAGATACTTGGCTGTTGTTTATTTATTGATGCTGCATATACCAAATAGTGGAGATTGATAATGCAGACAATAGATCCAGAGGATTTATTTTAGTGGGTATTGTAGGTGGTTGTTAGTTTTTTTGTGGAGTGATCGCTGCATGATTTTCGAAATACGCAACTCCTAAATGATTTTCTATAATTTTTATAGCAGTAGTGTTATTAAATGTATGGAAAAACATATGATGAGTGGTTAAGACAGCATCTTGAAGTTCTTGATCAGTTTCTAAATCTATAATTTTAAGACCCAATTCAATGCACTCCTTTTTTGGGATATGCCTAGAGTGTGATTTTTGCTCGGTATGATTTGAGAATGCCTTAAGTATTGTCTTAACCTTTTCAGGCTCCCCTTCGCACATATTGTAATTAAGCCAAGCAGACACCATCCTATCAGACCATTCTATAGCCTGTTTGCATGCACCTAAAAAGGTAGGATGGTATTTGCTAATTATAGTTTGCCACAATATAGCAGAGCTTGGATTTTTAGCTATGTCTTCTATTGCATATTGAAACTCGCTTAAAATAGCTTGACATGCAAGTCCATTCATTTGCGGATCGATAGGTCCAAGATTGGAGTGTTTACCCATTATAATCTCTTTAGATGACAAAGCGATCATTGTGCCTGCAGACATTGAAATTTGAGGTACTATTACCCGGATATCTTTATCAAACATCGAATAAAGATAATCTACTAGACTTTCGGTTGCGGCAACATCTCCTCCTGGGGTATGCAATAATAGATCAAGACCTTTAGACTTATCAAGCTTATTGATTGCCAGCATGAATCCAGACTTATCCTTGTCGTTAACTTGTGTATTAGCGAAATTTGGTTTTTGCAACCAACCTGAATAATATGCTATAACATTACGTCCTGTTATTTGATGAATTTTAGACAAGTATTTTTTACGAACGACATCAAATGGATTTACACCCATCTGTGCCTGCTCAATAGCTTGAATTTCGAGTACTACTTCACTCCAATTTGGCATGATATGATGTTATAGTTTTACAATTACTGATGAATTGGAAGCTATAACAGGAGTGTTATCAGTGTAAACAGTATAAATCTCGAATGAATTAATATTACCCATAGTTTGAGAGAGCTTCAAATTATTGTTGTGACCCATTATCTTTTGATAATCTTCCTCAAATTCAACAGCATATTGCTGGATCGTTTTGTTTGTTTCAGTGATCATCTTAATTATTTTAGGTTTTCAAAAAGCCTGCAAAAGTAGGGATATTTTTTAGTATACTTCTAATATATAAAAAAAATATGCATTACCAAATACATATCCTCTCTTCGCGATTGCCTTATTAACAACGAATATAGATAGAAGTTTGATTAATGCAAATATTAAATCAATTATTTTACATTATTTAACAATTTAACTACTATAGGCAAATGGTATAGTTAGATAGTAAATAACCATCTAACTATCAAACTCCTTCAATGCCTCATATATCTCATCACTAATTGCATGCACCCTGGCAGCAAAGCGAGGGTTTTTATAATAGGCTACAAGCCTATCAGCATAATAATTAACAGTTGGTGCATCATTCCAGTTCATTAAGCTTATAATTATCTGCCTCATTCCGTTCTGCAATCTTAAATCGGTAAAGTGCAGTTTGTAAGGTGCGTATAAATAATATATAACTCCCAAAATAAAAGGAGTGTTTTCTGGATTAGCAGGGTAGGTTCTAATAACTTCCTGAAAGATTAATGGAATAAGGTTGATGTCATGGAGCCTCCCCTTAGTAAGATCAACGCAATTCTGGTATTCCTGATAGTTGACTTTCTTAAGCCTTTCTGTTGCAAGCTGCATTAATTTGTTGTTCATAATATTATTTTAAATTTTCAATAATTTGTTTCAACTCTCTGATCTTTGCTTTCTTCTCTTCCTCATCCATAAAGCGGTTATTACTTACCAGCTTTATTTCATTTAGATAAATCTCTTTCTCAGACTTGATAGGGAAGTCCTCAAATCGGGCTAATGTATTATTCATGACTGCATCCATAATTAGTTAGTTAGTTAAGTCTTCGTTAATAAAATGGTTAAGCACCTCAACGATGCTAAGATTATTTTCGGTATGTTCACAATGGTTGAGGATCTCATCTCTCATCTCAATCTTTTCCTCAAGACTTAGTAGAAGGATCTGAACTGTTAACTCCTCGCTGCTCAACTTTTCAAGATGTGCGAATTTGAAGGTGTGTTGTTTTGAATTTTGCATGTTGTTATGTTAAATAGTTTGAATTTTAATTAGTGTGATAAAGCCCATATCCCAAGCGATTTTTTGCCTGCTCCGTATTTCTCAACCATTCCAGTTAAGGTATCGGGCGCATCATCATGAGCGTTACGACCTATCGATGAGTAATTTGTAACGTGATTATAGAAGGTAGCCCAACGCATCTGCCAACCCTCGGGCATGTGTATAAGGTTATTAACTGCAGTAGCATTTGTATTGATCCTGGCAAGTTTATTTAGGTTCTGGCTAAACCATTCGATGCTAGTTCTAAAATTGCCCAGATCCTTTGTTTTAGCTTCTACCTGTCTAGCAAAACCACGCCCCCCATTATTGCTTTCAATAAAGCTATGTTCAACTTGATGATCCCAAAGCTGCTTGGCAACCAGTAGCTCTGTAACTTCCATTTTAGCTTGAGTGTATATGATGTCAAGAATATACATGCCGTCTTTATTTTCGAGATATGAGATTGAGCATAAATAATCCTTACCTAAATCTGCAGTATCAACATAGGATTTACGCCTGCCGTATGTTGGTAAATCAGTATAAGTCTTGAATGGTTGGTATAGTAGCCCTTCCTTTGGTTGAGGGTTCTGTTGGTACATGCATTCAAATACAAATGCATCTCTATTTCTAAGGTCTGTTAAACGCTTTATATCGTGGCGTTGTGGATAGAGTGCTTCGCCATCTTCTCTTGGGTCATTATCATCCGGTTCACCTTCTTTGATAGCTGGATATTTAACCACCGTCCAATCATTATCAGGTTCGGCAAGCAACTTGCCTGCAAGGTCCTCATGGTGCCATCTGGTAAATACTATTAATTGCTGGCTGTTATTGTGGAGCCTTGTTTCGGCAACTGTTGAATACCAATTTTCAACGTTACCACGAACGATAGGAGACCAGGCATCCATTGCATCTTTGTACAAATCATCCATTATCAGGATATCAACCGTTTCACCAGTCAAACCACCTTCAACGCCTACTGATCTAATACCTCCCTTTTTGCCAACAACCTCAAGCTCGGTGTTATTACGTGCATAGCTATCATTACCAGATGGAAGTACTGTATCGGGAAATATTTCACGGTAATCAGGCTCATCCATAATTCTTTGGATCTCCTTGTTAAACTTACTTGCTAGTGAAGCAGTATGTGAAACGATAGCTACTTTTAGATTTGGGTTTAAACCAAGTAAATAAGCTGGTAATCTTCTTGTACTGCCCTCTGATTTTCCGTGTTGTGGTGGTGCAAAAATCATTAATTTTTTAATCCTTCCATGTGCAAAATCATCTAATACTTTAAAGAAGTTTAAATGAAATGGAGTAGGATCGAAGGACGGCATTGTAACCGTAGTAAATGCTGTAAGATCCTCTCTTGCGCTTCTCAAAGTAAACTCCTTTAATATCGCCTCTTTAGTTATTGGTGTCGTCATATTCTTCTGGATTTGATTGTTTAATTGAATTAAGTTTTAGCGTTAAAACCTTTTGATATAGTTCCTCTGAGTTCAAATGCTCTGCACCAGTATGCTTAACTGTTATCTCGCCTTTGGTAGCCGTCAATGATGGCATGAAGTAGGGAAATAGTTTAGCAACAAAATTTAACCAGTCCTTAGGATCATCCAACTGATCAAGCTTTTCTTGTATCTTATCCTTATTGTTCATAAAGATCTCATGCATAGTTTCCCTCATTTGGGTTGTGATCTTATTGGGTGCACCTACTGGCCGTCCGTAAGGGTTGGCGACTTGCCCTTTCTTAAAAAGCTTTTTACCTGGCTGCTTTTCGTTGTTTTCTTGCTCCATTGTATATAAAAGTGTATATAAAATATTATTTATATTAGTTAAAATACTTATTATCAACTGATTGTGATTAAATAATGTACTCACATCATTAATACAGCATCAATTTTTTGCCGTTTTTCTCGTTTTCTCTTTTTTCAACCCGAAAAAGTCACGGGGCGAAAAAAGTATCTTTTCAATATTCTTTCATTTATTTAATGATAATCCCAGTATTACAGTATTACAGCGGCATATCATTCAGTATTACAGCCTGTAATGCTTTAACTGCCTGTTTTTCAATTCTTTAAATCCACTATTACAGTATTACAGTATTTTCCTGCTTTTTTTAAGTTTTTATCAGTTATCATTCTTTTATTTAATCAGTTACTAAAATTTATTATCTACTGTTTTGTGTAATTCTGCACTGTTAAATTCAGTCACTTGCATTTCACCTGTAATACTGTAATACCTGCAGTAAAAACCAAACCATATCTATTTGTAAGCTTGTTTTTGGTATTACACAACCTTGTAATACTTCTGTAATAGTGTAATTCGTTACTCATATATCTTTGAGTAAGTTTTATTTCTCTGATCACCTTTTGATGTCAATATTGGCTCATCCTTGCACCACCTTACTAAATACACACGGCACGTAGCTTCTTTAATGTTTAATTTCTTAGCTATTTCGGTTGCAGTAGCATTCGAGAATGAAACTGGTAACGATTTGTAAAGCTTCATTTGAGTATCGTTTAATCTATCCAAAGGAGAGTTAGGTGACAGTATCTTCATAGCCTTATGGATGTTCGCAAAGAAATACTCAGTAAGTCTGATTGCGTTTTCCATACTTGTTAATGAGATGATCTTTTTGTCCCGTAAGGGATTATGTTCAATCTCTAAAATGAGCGCAAACTTTAAGCAGTAAGTTTGATACTTTGATATGATCCCTTTAATGTCATCAGATTCGGCTGCATTATATTTCACGTTTTTTTCATCGAACCATTTTTGATAAACCACAAGGGCGTCTTCGGAAAATCTATAATATGACTTGTCACCATCTTTTTTATAGACGTTTTGCATTAGAGACTTAAAATTGTCTTTTATGGTTTGCGGGATAGTAAAGCTATTAAAACTTAGTTTTTTCTCTGGTTCAGGATATACAAAAAGGAACCTATGAAAGAAACCATTATGAGCATTGTCTTTTGCAGATAAAGCAGCAAGCACACCAGGTTGTATAGTTCCGAAAATTGAGCAGAAAGGATCAGCCACATAATCAAGTTCTCTTCCAATGCGCTGCAGCGTTAATGGGTTTCCATCGTAAAGCTCAAGCCATTTTTGCGCCTCATCATTATCGCCATATCGGTTCATTCTTTTTAGAAAACCAGAAAGTTCATCTGAATTATTAATGCACCCGTGGGTATTTGTTGAAAGGATTTTTATTGTCATTTCAATAGTTGCATCTTTTATTTGGATCTGCTTCAATTCAGGTTTTTCAGGCTCTTTAATTCCTTCGCCTTTTTTCTGATTTTTGTACTCAGCGAGCTCAATCTTGTATTCTTTGTTTTTTGATAAATACTCATTCATGTACTCATGGTCAATCTCCGATAAATGAGAAAGTGACACCTTTGCTGCTGGACTTTTGAATGAACCAGGTGAAGCTACCACGGCCATAAATATTATTGGTTTTACAAAGAAGCCATCGCTTGCAATGAAAACAGCGCTATTTCCAATTAGAACGGATAAAGCACTTAGGTAGGCGCCAGCCAGCATTTCATTTGGAAATGGCGTAACCTGTGCAATGCTTTGAAACTCATGAGAAAATATATCCATTGGCACCTTTAATCTATCAGTGTCGTTAATTGGCCGCGGATGCAGTATAATTTCAGGGGGATCTACTATTTCAATCCCTATACTATCACCGATCATTTTTATTTCTTCAATCGTAGACGCCCAGTCTTTATCGTTCTTATAATAAATAAGCTTTGATGGTGTCAGCACCCAAGAATGATCATCTGCATCCACTCTGTCCGCCCAATGCGGGTATCCTTGTATAGAACCTGAGAAGATTAATACCTTTTTGCTTTTAAAGTATACTTTTGCCGACATCTTTGCCTTTGAGCCCTTTCTGAGGTAGGCTTTAAACCAAGGATCCTTTGGACTGTTTTTATATTCTGGATTGAAAAACAAACCCATATCATTTAAAATAAGTTCAAATGCTTCCTCTGTAATTCCTTCATCAAATTGAATGCAGGTGCTTTCATAATCTTTTGGATAGGCACTAAGTATTGTTTTTGATGCCCCTCCGTTTTTACTTTCGTATTTATCAAAAGATACTGCTGTTGATACTAAGACATCAAATTGATCATCTGTAAGCTCTTGCAGGTCCTGCCATTCATTATGATACATCTCATAACCCGGTGTAGGATCGCAATATGATAATGTGCCGCCGGTATAAATGGCAATAACTTCATCGCCGTTCTTTTCCCTTGCTAACGACACTTTATTTTTAAGACCTTGATATTTTATATAAACATGAAAACCAGCGTTCCTAGTGGTTTCAATACAAATCTTACTTAAAATCTCGTCATCTAAAGACGTGACAGCCTTTAACCACTTTGTAAAAACTTCTTTGTCCTCAGTATTTTTAAGGTCAAAATCAACGCACCCAAAAGGCGAAAACAATTTAATACCAATGCCATTTACTCCCTGTAAAGATTTGACTTTCGTCTTAAAATTATCAATATTGTAATTATCAGCCGTTATTTCGCTGTGTGCTATGCAATGGCTTTTAACCGTTTTTGAGGCAATATCCCACTTTAAAGGAATAGGCTTTAAACCTAATTGAAGTAGATCAGTAAAGTCTTGTTCAGTGATATTGGCCATCAATTATCTCCCTTTTTTAGATAATGATACAGTGGTCAGCTCATCTATAGCTGCCTTTGAGAACAGAATTTTTCTGCCATGTTGTATAAACGGCAATTCGCCCTTTAGTTTCTTTTTCAGAATAGTCTGGGGATTACACTGCCACCGCTCAGCTAAGGTTTTAACTGTGTATAGAGTTTCATTGATCTCTGGTTTAGGTTCAGACTTACCTTCAAGTAGTATCTCTATCTTTTCAAGTTTTTGGTTTAGCTTTTGGAACTGATCGAAGAGCTCCGAGTAAGGATGATTAAGCATTATGACCTCCATTATTTGAAATGGCCGCCATGACTTTCTCTTCATCGAAAATGAATTTTTTCCCGACCTTAGCAAACGGTATTTTTCCGCTGTCCTTTATTTTTAATGCTGTTGGTTTAGAGCATCCGATTAATTCGGCCAATCCAGCCAATCCATAAACGTACCTCGATTTTGATATTGTTTCTCTCATAATACCGTTGGTTATTATCAACAGTACAAAAAAACAAAACCCCTGTTTCGGGGTAAAACAGGGGTAACTCCAAATGAATTAAGTATGCTTAAATTTAGTTTATTTCGCTATCAATTAGATTTAATAAGCCAAGTTCAGCGAGGTATGCATTTACTTTTTTGATTGCTGCTGGTCTTTCGACTGTTTTAGGTGCATTTTTTTTAAGGAATGTTTCAGTCGTATAATCATCAACGCTTTTTCTGAAGCCTTCTTGCTTTTTTGGATCAGGATCAACACCTAGTAAGGTGCCAAGTAATTTTGCAAATCTAATATTACCCAATTCACCTCTGTGATTATCATATAAGACTTTAAATAAACCCAATTTGTGTAATAAAATTAATTTATGAGTATTTGCCGTGATGTCATGATCAAATACAACCTCTTCGGTAGGGCTAATCAAACCTTTGGCATAGTCGACTATTTTATTTAACGTTTCAACCTCAACCAATAAATGGATATAAAATGTGGTGAGTGCAGGATTATCAATACTTCTATTGGAGCGATCATGTAGTAGTTGCCTCCAAGGTTTTACAGGAATTTCTTTTTGAATTTCCACCCATGTATATTCCTTTGATTTCTCATCAAATAATAGATCTTCTTTTCTAGGGACGTAATGAGGGTGAGTGTTAGCGTACTTTAAGAAATCATTTGCGAAACTTGACAGCCAAGAAGTAAGTCTAGTGAGATATAGATCTTTTTCTCGCTTTGTCTTTAATTCGAGCATATTAACATCTATCTCATTTAAAATTTCGTGTAAAATTATATGGTCTGGTAGATCGATTTCTGATATTTTAGTTCCCCATTCTATGAAAGTGTCAAATTCTGCATTGCCATCACCTAATTTGTAGTTGGTGGAATTTATTTCATCAATTATCTTCTTAGCATAAAAAATTTTATGTTCTACTTTTTTGATTCTATCAAACCACTTATCAAAATACAATCTTCGTTGAGCATCTGGAATTATATAATTCCAATCATTTAAGTCGCCTTTGTTATCCATCATCTTAACGGTTAAATTTTTTCATTTCTTCATCTTTAGTTGTATCGGTAACATCATAATATTTATGGAATGCCTTTGATCCTTTTTCGTGACCAGTAATTGATTTTATGGTGCTCTCTTTCATTCCTAAAGTCATGGCAATGGTAATGTAGCTTTTGCGGCTGGTATGGCAGCTAATAAGCTTGTTCTTGGTTACTGTTTCCTTTACTATCTTGCCATTCCCTAATTTATGTGCTATTTCAATTTTAGAATCTATTCCAGCAATTTCTGCAACTTCTTTTAATGCATCATTTGTTTTCTGGTTGCTGATTGATGGTATAGCATAAATGCTACCATCGTTTTTGTATTTGCTCAGTATGAGTTTCGACATGTCAGTATATGGAACTTTAATAGTCTGTGTTTCTCCGTTTTTCTGGTTGAAAAATTCAATTTGTTTTTCGTGGCAATTGTCTTTTTTTAATGCTGCAAGGTCACCGTATCTCATTCCGGTATTACAGCCCAACAAGAAAAAATCTCTAACTCGTTCAAGTGCCAGGCTAGGCATAGGGGTGTAAGCGATCTTTATAACTTCATCATAAGTTAAATGGATAACTGTAATATCATTTGGTCTACCTGTTTTCACTCTTGGAGCTTCACTAATGTATTTTCGATCGCGGCAGTAATTCATGAACCTACCCAATATTTGAAGAGCTTTAACCACCGTGTTGTTTAACCTACCATCCCTTAAGTGTTTTGAATATTCAGATATGAAATCTTCATCAATTAAATTTAGATCAGTAGTATTCAATCTATCACCCATAAAATCCCGAAGGTGGTTGAGATTGGTTTGATTATTTCTAAATGAGTTATGCGTTAAATTATCCTGCACATATTGAAGGTACTCTGATATCCTATCACCAATTGATTGTTTTTTAATAACGTTAGCGCCTCGCCCCTTAAATCTTTTGTCAAGTTCTGCACGATACAGATCAACGCTTTGATCTACGCCAGAATTTATAAAATCAGTTTCGATAGAATAGGCGTGTCTGATTAATGCATCTAGTTTAGTTTTGGCCGCTGGTGCTTGTTGCCATTTATTATTCCATGGATATTTCAGGCCTTTTTTTCTTCTGCTTAAATCAGTGATACCAAAATTTACATGATACTGAACCGGCATGCTAATTCCCGTGTAATACTGGATACGTTTTGAATTAACACTAAATAATAGGAGTATCGGAAAGTCGCCTTTGATGTCCCCGTCCATAGCTTCTTTTGGTGCCTGTAAATGTAGTTTAGGATTGATCATATCGGAAATTGTATATACAAATATATATACAATTAACTGTATATTCTAATTATTTCTAAGTATTTTAAAGTATTCCTAAAAGTGATTTAATTATCTTTAATAGCTGATTTTGAGCCTATTATTTATCATTTTAAATGCATTGTTATGTATATTTATGTACTCTCCTCTTGGGTACAGTTCTAAGTATTCCTGCTTAGGGCATAAACCGGACTTTGAACATAAAAAAGTCCGGTTTTTTATGTTCAAATCGACCTTTAGTGCTATCTCAGCCTTGTTCAAAGTATTCCTGCTAAAGGCTTTTACAATTAAGGGGGAATAGAAGATTAACTTTGAACTCAGGTTAAAAGTTTTATATTTCAATAGAGTTAACTGAAATAACGTGCTCATCTCAATTATTAGATGAGCACTTTATTTTTTAGTTTTATAGAAATTAATGAACATGTTTGAAACCCTATTAACCTACATAAAACGCCATAGCGAATCGTCACTTTCGGATGAAGATATAATGCTTATCAAAAAATCATTCTTGTTTAAAAGCTTAAAGAAAAAAGAACTTTTTTTGGAACAGGGCAAAGTCTGCCAATACACAGGGTTTATCATAAAGGGGGCAACTCGACAGTTCAGCATCGATGCAAGCGGTATAGAACATGTTATCCAGCTTTCTATCGAGAACTGGTGGTCTGTAGATCGGGAAAGCTTTCTGATGAAAGCCCCCTCGGTTTATAATATAGAAGCCTGGGAGGATACCGATTTATTGGTTTTAAGTTTAGAAAACCTCGAACGTATCCATTCAATCCCGGCCATTAAGGAAATGTTCTGGCAAATGAACCAGAGCAATTTCATCGCCTCACAAAAAAGATTGAATTATTCCATTTCATTGCCAGCATTGGAAAGGTATGAAGAATTTCTAAAACACTATCCTGAGTTTGTACAACGTTTCCCCCAGCATACCATCGCATCTTATCTCGGCATTAGTAAAGAAACGCTGAGCCGTGTCAGAAATAAATATGTACATAAGTAATTGAGTACTGTAATAGGTGCCTATAGCATAATAACGGTAAGTACGATATTGACAAATGTCATCGTTCCAACCTGTTCGGTTAGTGTAATTTTGTTTCATCAAATCAGTTAAAGGGATTTTTAAACAACAATTAACACTTAATAAAAAATGAAACAATTTAAAAGCGACGATACCATCATGTTATTGGTGGATCATCAAACAGGAACCTTAAACTTTGCTGCTAACAGACCTCACGAAATGATCATCAGCAGAACCAGGGCGTTGGCTCGTTTAGCTAAAGCACTTAATATCCCGGTAGTGTTAACCAGCAGCCAGGAAGACCAGGCACAAGGACCATTATTGGAAGATTTAAAGAGTCTTCTTCCCGAAGAATTTGAGGCTAGGGTAAAAAGAGCGGGTATTACCAATGCATGGGATGATGAAAATTACAAGTCGGCAGTGTTGAAAGCGGCTAATGGTAAGAAAAATATCATCATGGCAGGCTTAACCAATGATGTTTGTATCGTCTGGCCTTCGATATCAATGGTGGCCGATGGTTTTGATGTGCAGGTAGTTATCGATGCCGGAGGATCTCCATCGCAAATTGCTGATGATATCGCGCAACAAACCTGGGAAGGACAGGGCGTCAGAACAACAACCATTAACCAATTGATTTCTGAGTTGGTACACAACTGGGCTACAGAGGAAGGTCAGCGTGTTTTTCCAATTCTTTTTGAAGAGGTAATGTCCAAAGTTGGTCAGTTTTCATAATTAATAACACAACAAAGTCCGACGATGGATATCCATTGCCGGATTTTTTTAAAAGACAATATCGTGTTGAAAAAAATAAACAGTGATAGATTTTTGGGCCGTGGGCCAATAAAAATCTTATACCCAGGTATAGGTATATCAGATAACGATACTGGAATCGGAAGTATCGGCAGAATCGATCATCCCGAAATACACGGCAACACCGTAATTTCGATGCACCCGCACATCAATGATGAGATACTTTCCTATTTCCGTACAGGTAAAGCCGAACATAGCGATTCGGAAGGTTTTGTTAAAATAATCGGCAAAAAAACATTGATGTTGATGAAGGCTGGAAGCTCGTTTTTCCATGAGGAAAAGATTATTGGTGAAGGCGAGCCTCTGGAAGGGTTACAAATTTTCATCCGCCCAGGAAAAAAAGATCTTAAACCTGAGGTAGTATTTTTAGATTTGGAGAACCTGCACAGCGAAAATAGCTGGCGTTTGTTCGGGTCTCCTAATGCTGAAACTACCTTTCAGTTTGGTAGCCAGACCTGGCTTTATGATATGAAGTTGTTGAAGGGAAATGAGGCCCAGCTTCCGCAGTTGCCAAAAGAAAAGCTTACCGTATTATTATATGTTTTTCAAGGGTCGGTAATGGTTAATGGGGAGATTGACTTGAGCAAAAAAGATAGCCTGCTTATCCAAGACGAACCTATTGGCATAACAGCGTCGGAAGATGCCGAATTGGTACTTTTTGTAACCGATGAAAACGGAGAGATTTATAAAGGTGGCATGTACAGCGGAAATCAAATGTAAAATGGATTCAAGTGTAAAGATTATTAGCCCTGAAACCGGTAGCAGATTGGGCGTTGCCGGAGGAAATTACAGGATCATAATTTCCGGAGAGCAAACCAATGGGAATTATGCAGTTATCGAGATGGTTGTTCCACCGGGTGGTGGGCCGCCACCTCATGCCCATCCCGATACCCAGGAAATGTTTCATGTTTTGGAGGGAGAAATAGAATTTAAAACTGAAACCGGTAAGCATACTGTTACCGAAAATGGCTTTGTGAATATTCCTCTCGGTGGAGCAGTGCATTGTTTCAAAAATAACTCAACAGCAAATGTCAGGTTGCTTTGTACGGTTATACCCGCCGGTCTGGAAAAACTTTTCGAAGAGATTGGTACACCTGTTCTTTCGGGAGAGATGCTGCCGTCGCCAGAACTAACACCTGAAAGAAAGGCATTCTTAAAAGAAATTGATATTAAATACAATCAGAAAACGTATCCTCCAGACTTTCTCGGCTAAGGAGCAACATCGAATAAGCACTTGGACACAAACTAAAAACAATCATTTTATCTAACGTTCAATTTTTTCAATAAAAAAGCAAAACTATTCTCTTTAATACTTGCCAACTTTTTTGTTCTAACATAATCTGGTCAAGGTATCCTTGATGAAAAAATGAAAAATTTTCATGCTCTTTTTATATGAATCCTTTTCGTTCCAAATCCTCAATTATGGGTTCAATAAGCAATAAAAAGCGATTCAAATGTTCAAAGTATTCCTGCTGATCGGTACAAAACTTCTTGATAATTAATTTGGGTGAGGTTATAAGTCTCTTAGTCAATCACCTTACCTGAAATTTATCTCTATACTGAGTTGGTGTCATCCCAACGTTTTTCTTAAAAATTTTCCTAAAAGCCTTGGGATCATTGTAGCCAGAATTATAAATTACCTCTGTCATTTGTTTATTGGTGTTTTCCAAAAGCTTTTTGGCTGCTTCTACCCGAGTTTGCTGTAGGTATTCGATAGGTGTTATGCCAGTAATCAGTTTAAATCGTCTAACAATATTTCTTCTACTTGCGGGTATATCTTTAATCAATTCTTCAATGGTGGCTGCATCATGATAATTGGCTTCTATTTTATCTTGTGCAATGGCTACCAAATCATCTGTATGGTTTCTAGAAGGTTGAAAGGTGCTAAAATATGATTGCTTATCTCGATCCATGTCTATGGCAAAAATTTTGGCTATTTTAATTGCCATTTCTTTGCCGCAAAATTCTTGTATTAAATGTAATAACAAATGAAATGATGAAGTTGCACCTCCGCTTGTATATAATCTACCATCTTGTGTTACAGTTTTATCAACCCTAAGTTTTACTTGCGGAAAAGCATTTGCAAATCCATTACCGGCATCAACATGGGTGGTAGCGATTTTTCCATTTAACAAACCGCTTGCACCAAGTAAAAAAGCACCTGTACAAAATGTGGCAATGCCAGCTCCTTGCTGATATTGTTTAATAATATTTGGTATACATGCCGCATTCTCTTTTACAGTTTGCTGCATATTATCAGTAGTAAAAGCTGGTATTAGCACTAAGTCCATTTGCTCGGCTTTATTAATCGATTGTATTTGATATCCAAAAGCTTCACTTTGTTGCAGTACAAAATCTTCATTCGCCATTAAACTAATTGAAAAAGGTTCTGGTAATTTTGTTGTTCTGTAAGTTTTATTTACCGTTTCAAAAACATCTAAAATTGCAGCTACGCTTAGTAGTTTATAATTTTTGCTCAATAAAATGGCTATTTTTCTCATGCGTTAAATTTTTGTTAGTATAAATATATTAAAGTTTGTCTTAAATGCCCCTAAGTATTGACTTTAATGATAGTTATTATCATCAAATAGTTGATGTACATTAGCATAACCAAAAATTAAGCACATGGAAATTAAACCAATTAGCAACCGAATGTATGGATTGATCATACTTTTTGATATGCATACCCAATATTTTAAAAATGCCATTAACGGAATTAGTGATGATGACGCACATGAGCGATTAAATACAAATGCAAATCACGTTGCTTGGTTAGCAGGGAGTTTAGTTCAAGAAAGATATGAACTGGCTAATATTTTCGGATTGGAATTAAAGTCTGCGGCTGATGAATTGTTTAATGAACATAAGGGTATTCAGGATTTAGATAGATATCCAGCATTGGCTGAATATGAAAATGATTGGGAAAAAATTACACCACTTTTAAGGGAAAGGTTATTGAACGCCACAGATGTAGAGTTAGATAAAATTTTAACTTATCCAGAAATGAGCTTTTCAGTTTTTGAGATGACTTCTTTTGATATTTATCTTTAAGCAAACTGCATCGGTCAAATTGCTTTGTGGAGAAGATTATTGGGTTATGAACCCATGAAGTATATGTAAAATCAAATCAAATATAAAATTATGTTAGTTAATCCGTATTTAAACTTTAATGGTAATACCGAAGAAGTTTTCAATTTTTACAAATCAGTTTTTGGTGGCGAGTTTGCAGCCATAATGCGCTATAAAGACTTGCCAGCTGGCGAAAATTTAGAAGATGGCTGTGCAGAAGGAGTTAAAAACGAAGATGGAGATAAAATTATGCACATCGCTTTAAATATTGGCTCAACAATATTAATGGGTACTGATGTGCCGGCAAATATGGAAGCTGTGAAATTCGGTACAAATTTATCGCTTTGCATTAGCACTGATAATAGAGCAGCTGCTGATGAATTTTTTGCAGGTTTAAGCAAGGACGGTACAGTAGAAATGCCCATGCAAGATACTTTTTGGGGCGATTATTATGGCATGTTAACCGATAAGTATGCCACACAGTGGATGATTAGTTTTAACGCAGCATTTCAAGGCAAAAACGAACCATCAAAATAGCGATTAATATTGTAACAATTTTGTCTATCAGCTATTTAAATGCTATATTGCTGATAGACATTCAAAAATTAATGCCATGGTTGAAGTTTTTAAAACTAATGTTTCTACTGCTGAAGATGCAAAAGGGATAATTGATATCATAGAAAAAAACTTTAATTTTTATCAAGTAAACTTCGATCTCGATGATTGTGATCGCATCTTAAGAGTTAAATCTATAACTGGAGATATAGCAGCTGATCAAATAATTTATTTATTGAAGCAAAAGGGCTTTAAATCAACTGTTTTGCTTGATGATTTTGCTCCTGAAGTTGATCAAATTCTTTAAAATACTAATGTCATTTTATTTATTTGGCTTAAATGAGATTTCATTATTAAAAGCCTTTTACTACCTTTAAATACATTAAACCTATTTGTATGTTAAAGAAACTTGTTATCTTATTTCTATTTATCGCCTCAACACAATTGGTATTTGCCCAAGCTAAAGATGATATTTTAGGGAAATGGCTCAACTCATCTGGCGAAGGTCAACTAGAAATTTTTAAAAAAGGCGATAAATATTTTGGAAAGTTAGTTTGGATAAAAGAGCCAAATGAAAATGGTAAACCAAAAGTAGATGTCAAAAATCCGAATGCAAATTTACGAGCAAAGCCTATTTTAGGTTTAGAGATTGTTAAAGATTTTGTATACGAAGACAAAGAATATATAGATGGAAAAGTTTACGATCCAAAAACGGGCAAAACTTATAGTGGTAAAATGACTTTAGAAGGAGCTAATAAGCTTAATATGAGAGGTTTTATCGGAATTTCTTTAATTGGAAGAACAGAGGCTTGGAAACGAGTTAAATAGCAATAATTATATTCTCAATCAGCTTGAGGGTTAATTGATTTGGTATAGATCAATACAATTGACATTAATTTCAGCTCGCTTTTTCATCCAGATCCGCCGCGGCTGAGAAGTGTCTCTTTAAATGAATTTGAAAATGAAATTCCTTCCTGAATTTCGGGACAAGCTGTGACTCGGATCCGATAGCTATCGGATGACAAAATTACGCTTATTAATGCGCTAGTTTCAAATACTAATTAAATAACTTAAACACCAAATTGTATTAGATCATATCACCTCAAAATTCAAATCCTCTCTTCCCAAAATCATCAATTAACATGAAAAAAAGTCTCTTATCACTTTTCTTAATCTTGCCTTTTATCAGCTTTGCGCAAAACTTTACGCTTAAGCAATTGGCTACAGGCAAAAATACAAGTATGCGTGGTTTGTCTGTTTTGTCTGACTCTGTTGCGTGGGTAAGTGGTAGCAATGGCCATGTAGGTAAAACATTAGATGGCGGTAAAACTTGGGAGTGGATGCAGCCAAAAGGCTATGAAAAATTAGATTTTAGAGATATTGAAGCTTTTGACAAATTAAAAGCAATTGTTGTAAATGCTGGTTCACCAGCGTTTATTTTAAAAACCGTAGATGGTGGTAAAAGCTGGAGCGAGGTTTATAAAAACACAGACTCAGCCATATTTTTAGATGGCATGGCATTTTGGGATAATCAACAAGGAATAATTTTTGGAGATCCGATTAAAAATAAAATGCAACTTTTAAAAACTACAGATGGCGGTATAAGCTGGCAAGATATTTCTGAAAACCTAAAAAAACAATTAAAATTAGGAGAAGCAGGTTTTGCAGCTAGCGGAACAACAATTAGAACAGCCGATGGAGGCAAAGTTTGGGTTGCCACGGGTGGTGCTATATCAAATATTTACTATTCTGCTAATTATGGGTATACTTGGAAAGTTTATTCATGCCCCATTATACAAGGCGAAAGTAGCACAGGGCCGTTTTCCATCACATTTTTTAATGCAAAAATAGGGATCGCCGTTGGCGGAAATTATTTAAAAGATAAAGAAAACACAAATAACGTGCTATTAACTAAAAATGGGGGTAAAAGTTGGTTTAAGCCAGAAAAACCCGTTTTAGGATATCGCTCTGCGGTAGAATATTTTAACAATCAAATTTGCTTTGCAACAGGCTCTTCGGGTACAGATTATTCTTTAGATGGAGGAAATACTTGGACAAACATTTCGACACAAAACTTTAACGCGTTACAAAAAGCAAAAACAGGAAATTTGGTTTTATTAACTGGTAATAAAGGCAATATTTATCAATTACTCTGGTAAATAATTTTTTGTAAGGATAGCGCAACTGTTACGACTAAAAGCTAAACTTAAATTTATATTCAGATGAAAAAATTATTGTTATCATGCTTTGCTTTATTAATTTCAACTCAGCTTTTTGCTCAAGAACCGCTAAAAATTGGTGCTAAAGCACCTTTGTTTAGTTTAAAAGATAATGCAGGTAAACAAGTAGATCTTAAAAAGATATTAAAAGAGAACAAGTCTGTAGTGTTATTTTTTTACCGCGGCCAGTGGTGCCCACATTGTAATAAACATATAAAAAATTTGCAAGATAGTTTACAACTATTAGCTGCAAAAGGCGCTTATGTAATAGGTATATCACCAGAAACTGCAGCAGGTATTGATAAAACTATAAAAAAGACTAAAGCATCGTTTAGCATCATTAGCGATAAAGATTATAACGTAATGAAAGCCTATAAAGTAAATTACGTAATGGAACCTGGTTTAGCAGAGCGATATAAAAAGGGTGGTTTAGATGTTGCATTAGCTAACGGACAAACCGATTATGTTTTACCTGTACCAGCAACTTATATCATTGATCAATCTGGGAAAATCAAATACGTATTTTTTGATAAAGATTATAAAAAGCGGCCTTCGGTTAAAAATTTGGCAGCTAATTTATAACATTGTAAACCCTGAACTCAGCATTCGGGGTTTTTTGTTATATCAACATTTTGTCATAAATCAGCTACATTTCTGATATAAACTTTAAATGGTGAAACATATAATTACTTTTGTTGTTTGACAAAAATGTTAAACATAATTGTAAATGGCGCAGCGAGATACAGGTACAGAGCAATTAATTAAGGACACCGCAAAGCGGATTTTTTTTTCTGAAGGCAAACTGCATGCAACCACCCAAGATATTGCAGATGCAGCAGGTGTAAACCGAACTTTATTGAATTATTATTTCAGATCTAGAGATATATTATTTGAACAGGTAGCCATAGAAGCAAGAGAAGAAATGTCTGCGGTATTAGACCATGTTTTTACTGCGCAATTAGCTTTCAAAGAAAAACTTCAGCAGCTGATTAATGTTTTTATGGATCAAGCCATGAAATTTCCTTACCGGGAAGTATACATCGTTACCGAATTAAATAGAACAGATAAGGCTGTACCAGAAGAAAAGAAAGTTAGAATTAAAGCTTTTTTAAAAGAAATTAGTGAAGAAATGGATGCAGGTAAAATAAAAAAGATGGATCCACGCCAGTTTTTGATGAACTTATTTTCTTTAATGGCTTATCCGTTAATTACCAACTGTTTAAATAAATCTATCTATAACATCAACGATAATGAATATTTGAAACTGATGAAGGACAGAAAAAAGTTAATTTTTGAAATGATCTATCAATAAAAGCATGAAACACACAAATAATCCCAACATAAATATGAAAACAACAATTCGGTTAGCACTCTTCACATCTTTAGCACTTTTTTTGGCTTCTTGTGGTGGTAAAGATGAAAAGGCTGCACAAGCCGCTGCAGCAGCAGCTGGGCCACAGCAATACCCTGTTTTTGCAGTAATCCCTCAATCAACCACTTTAGATTCTGATTATCCAGCTACTATAGAAGGCATAGAAAATGTAGATATTAGACCTAGAGTTGATGGCTTTATTGAGCGAATTTTTGTTGATGAAGGAGCGGTTGTAAAAAAAGGTCAACTGTTGTTTACCATTAATGCACCACAATATGAGCAGCAAGTAAGAACTGCTAATGCGGCAATAAGTAGTGCAGAAGCCGATGTAAATGCTGCTCAATTACAAGTTAACAAAACAAAACCATTGGTTGATAAAGATATTATCAGTAAATATGAGTTAGAGGCTGCACAATTAACGCTACAAAGTAGAAAAGCTGCATTGGCGCAGGCTAAAGCGGCATTGGTTAATGCAAGGGTTAATTTAGGTTATACACGTATAACTAGTCCGGTTAATGGTTTGGTAGGTAGTTTGCCATTTAAAGCTGGTAGTTTGGTTAGTGGTACAAATGCCGAGCCGTTAACAACCATATCTAACACTGCAAAAGTTTTTGCTTATTTCTCTTTAAACGAAAAACAATTATTAGATTTTTCTAACACCTATAAAGGCAAAACCTTAGCAGAGCAGATGAAAAATATCCCTCCTGTAACTTTGGTTTTAGCCGATGGAAGCATTTACGCACAGGATGGAAAAATCGAATCAATCAATGGACAAATAAATACAGGTACAGGTTCTGCAAGTTTGAGAGCTACTTTTCCAAATGCTAAATCTATTTTAAAAAATGGAGCTAGTGCAACGGTTCGTATTCCTCAAAATGTAAGTGATGTTATTCTAATTCCTCAAAAATCAACAACTGATTTACAAGGAAAGAAATTTGTGTATGTTTTGGGCGATTCTGCTAAAGTGATGAGTACACCAGTAGAGGTAATGCAGGTTACTAAAGGTAAGTTTTTCGTAGTAACAAAAGGCTTAAAACCTGGTGATAAAGTGGTTTTAGAAGGATTTCAATCTTTAAAGGATAACACTAAAATTAAACCACAAGAATTAAATACGGATTCGGTTTACGCAGAAGTTAAAAAATAGGTAGACCATCAATCAAATCTCGATAGCTCGGGACATACATCGTAAATTCAAATTATGTTTAAAAAATTTATAGATAGGCCAGTTTTATCAACTGTAATATCAATTATCATCGTAATACTGGGTATACTGGGTTTGGTAACTTTACCTGTATCTCAATATCCAGAAATTGCTCCACCAACCGTTCAGGTTTCTGCATCGTACCAAGGTGCAAATGCCGATGTGGTAATGAATAGTGTGGTTATCCCATTAGAAGAACAAATTAATGGTGTAGAGGACATGACCTACATGACTTCTAGCGCAAGTAATGATGGTTCTGCAACCATAACAGTAAACTTTAAATTAGGTACCAATGCCGATTTAGCTGCCGTAAACGTACAAAATAGGGTAGCAAGAGCAAGTAGTTTATTACCTGCAGAGGTTACACGTTCTGGTGTGGTTACTGCAAAAAGACAAGCCAGTAATGTGTTAATTTTCGTAATTCATAGCGACAATGCCGAATACGATCAGAAGTTTTTGCAAAACTATGCCAATATCAATATCATCCCTCAAATAAAAAGGATTACAGGTGTTGGAGATGCAAGTTCATTCGGGCAAATGGATTACAGTATGCGACTTTGGCTTAAGCCAGATGTGATGGCAACTTATGGTTTAATCCCGAATGATGTAAATTTAGCTTTAGCAGAACAAAATGTGGAAGCTGCCCCGGGTCAATTTGGCGAGCAAGGAGATCAATCTTTTCAGTACACCATTAAATATACTGGCAGACTTAAAACAGAACAAGAATTTAGTAATATCATTATTAAAGCAGATGCAAACGGACAAGTTTTGCGTTTAAAAGATATTGCTCGTATAGAGTTGGGTGCCTTAAGTTATGCAAGTACCTCTAAATATAATGGTAATTCTTCTATAGGTATTGCCATAAACCAAACTGCAGGCTCAAATGCAAAAGAAGTAATCGAAACATCTTTAAAAACTTTAGAAGAAGCTTCAAAATCATTTCCTAAAGGCATACATTACACTTCTTTGGTTAACGTAAACGATTTCTTAGATGCCTCAATCGAAAAAGTAATTCATACTTTAATCGAAGCATTTATTTTGGTGTTTATTGTAGTATTTATCTTTTTGCAAGATTTCCGTTCTACTTTAATCCCAGCTATTTCTGTTCCGGTTGCTATTATTGGTACTTTTTTCTTTTTGAGTTTGTTTGGTTTTACCATCAACTTGTTAACCTTATTCGCATTGGTTTTGGCCATTGGTATTGTGGTAGATGATGCAATTGTAGTCGTAGAGGCCGTTCACGCTAAATTAGATAGTGGTTACACTTCTGCCAAAAAAGCTACTGTAGATGCAATGGAAGATATTACTGGAGCAATTATATCAATTACATTGGTAATGGCTGCGGTATTTATACCTGTTAGTTTTATCGAAGGTTCATCTGGTGTATTTTATAAGCAATTTGGTTTAACATTAGCTATCGCGATTATTTTATCAGCTGTGAATGCGTTAACGTTAAGTCCGGCATTGTGTGCTTTATTGTTAAAGCCGCACAAAAATGACCACGACAAGCCTAAAAACTTTATGCAGCGTTTTTATGTAGGTTTTAACACCTCGTTTGAGTTAATGACCAATCGCTATAAAAAATCGGTTGCGTTTTTGTCTCGCAAAAAATGGATTCCTATTGTAGGTATTTTAGCTTTTGTGGGCATTTTAGTTTGGACAATGAATACCACACCAAAAGGTTTTGTGCCAAATGAAGATTTGGGCGTAATCATGTCTGATATCTCTTTACCTGCTGGTACTTCGCAAGAAGAAACTAATGTAATTATCACTCAAATCGATAAAATTGTTCGTGACATTCCGGAGGTAAAAAGTGCTTTAAGAATTGTTGGTAGAAGTATGATTAGTGGTTCTGGTAGTTCTTATGGGATGGTAATTACTCGTTTAAAACCTTGGGATGAAAGAAAAAGAGATGTAAAAGCAATTATTGGTGAATTATTTGCTAAAACTGCTGGAATTAAAGGAGCAAAAATTATTTTCTTTGCCCCACCAACTATACAAGGTTTTGGTACAAGTGGTGGTTTCGAGTTTCAACTACAAGATAAAACAGGTGGCGATATCAATAAGTTTAACGATGTTGGAAATGCTTTTTTAGCTGCATTAGCAAAACGTCCAGAAATTCAATACGCATCAACTTCGTTTAATCCGAACTTTCCGCAATATCAAATTGATGTAAACGTAGCTAAAGTAAAACAAGCAGGCTTAACAGTTACTGATGTTTTAAGTGTTTTACAAGGTTATTTTGGTGGTGTTTATGCTTCAAATTTTAATCAATTTGGTAAACAATTTAGGGTAATGTATCAAGCTGATGCTTCTTATCGTGCCAACCCAGAAAACCTAAATAGCATATTCGTACGTAATAATAAAGGTGCAATGGCTCCAGTAAGCGAATTTATTAACTTAACTAAAGTTTATGGTCCACAAGCTATTTCACGTTTCAATTTATATACCTCAATAGCCGTAACTGGTGCACCTAAAGCCGGTTTTAGTTCTGGCGATGCCTTAAAAGCTGTTGAGGAAGAAGCTGCCATACATTTACCTGCCGGATATGGATATGAGTTTTCTGGCTTATCTAGAGAAGAGATGGCTGGCGGAAATCAAACGATTTTTATCTTTTTACTGTGTGTAATCTTTGTTTATTTTTTACTAGCAGCGCAATACGAAAGCTATATTTTACCATTGGCAGTGCTAATTTCTTTACCTATCGGATTAGCTGGTGTATTTATTTTCGATAAAATATTTGTGGTAGATAACAACATCTATACACAAATCACACTCATTATGCTTGTTGGTTTATTGGCTAAAAATGCAATTTTAATTGTAGAGTATGCCGTAGATAGGAGGAAAAAAGGAATGACGATAGTGAACGCTGCTATAGAAGGTGCAACGGCTCGTTTACGCCCAATTTTGATGACTTCCTTTGCATTTATTTTAGGCTTATTGCCTTTAATGTTGTCTTCTGGAGTTGGAGCAGCAGGTAATAAATCTATTGGTACTGGTGCTGTTGGAGGGATGTTGATTGGTACTATTTTCGGGATTTTTGTAATTCCGGCCTTGTTTATCATCTTCCAAACGTTGCAAGAAAAAATAAGTAACAAATCTCCATTTGATGAAGATGCTAAAATAGAATCGGAAGATGAATTAGCATTAGCAAACACAAATCGCGAAAATTAACATTTATAAAAATGAAATTGATCTATAAACATTCACTTGTAATTATCGGCTTTGCCGTATTAATTTTAAGTGCTTGCGTTACACAAAAATACGAAACACCAAAAGTTACCACAGCAGATTTATATCGTGATAACAATACAACTGATACAACAACCATTGCAAATTTACCGTGGAAAAATTTGTTTAATGATGCCAATTTGCAAACGTTAATACAGCAAGGTTTAAATGAAAATTTAGATTTAAAACAAGCTATTGAGCGAATTAGGATAGCTCAAGCTACCTTGCAACAAAGTAGAGCTGCATTTTTACCAACTTTACAAGCAGATGTTTCGGTAACTGATGCCAAACAATCTCAAGCGGCACTAAACTTTCCTCCTGGGGTAAACATTAATTTAGAAACGCAAACCTACCGAGCTCAATTAAGCACAAGTTGGGAAGCTGATATTTGGGGAAAATTAAGTAGCGCCAAAAGAGCATCTTATGCCAACTTATTACAAACAGATGCTGCAAAAAGAGCTGTGCAAACCCAATTAATAGCCAATATTGCCAATGCTTATTACAATTTAATTGCCTTAGATAAACAGCTAAAGATTACATTAGAAACTGTAAAAAGTAGAACTAATAACGTAGAAACGATGAAAGCACTAAAAGAAGGTGCTTTGGTTAATGGAGCTGCAGTTGTGCAAAGTGAAGCTAATTTATATGCAGCAGAAGTAACTATACCCGATTTGAAAAGGAGTATCAGAGAAACTGAAAACGCTTTAAATGTTTTGTTAGCCAGAGTACCTGGTACAATTTTACGCTCAGATTTAGATAGTCAAACACCTTACAGTGATTTACAGACAGGTGTTTCGGCTCAATTATTAAAAAATAGGCCAGATGTACAAGCTGCTGAACTTAGTTTTAGAGCTGCTTTTGAAAATACCAATGTTGCCAAAACGTTTTTCTATCCATCATTAACATTAACAGCAAGTGGTGGCTTATCTACATTACAATTGGCAGATTTTTTTAACAATTCTGTTTTTTACAACTTAATTGGCGGTATTACGCAACCAATTTTTGCCCGTGGACAAAACAAAGCCCGTTTAACAACGGCACAAGCTCAACAGCAACAAGCTTTTTATACTTTTCAGCAAACGCTTTTAACCAGCGGACAAGAAGTTTCTAATGCTTTGTATGCTTACCAAACTGCTACAGAAAAAGAAACAACTAGAGCTAAACAAATTGCTTCATTAACTAAGGCAGTAGATTTTACGCAAGAATTATTGCGCTACAGCTCAGCAACCAATTATACCGATGTGTTAACTTCTGAGCAAAGTTTATTAGCTGCACAATTAAGTGGTGTGAGTGATAGGTTACAGAAACTACAAGCTGTGGTTAATTTATACCGGGCTTTAGGTGGCGGCTGGAAATAATTCAATCTTTTAATTGATTAATTAGGTTCGTAGCAATACGAACCTTTTTTGTTTTTCGCTGTTTCTGGTTTATTTTAACCTACCTTACCAATCGGCGGACGCCGGTTAAATTTACTTTATTGGAAAAGATATTTAATGCCATTATTGATAGTTTTATTGTAAATAAAGTAGGAATAGCAGATAATTTTTTAACTGAAAATTTAGCTCAAAGCTTAAAACAAAATTTGGTAAAGTTATTTCAAACTAATTTAATGTTGGCCGCAGGCACGGGCAACCACACAATTGTTAATCACGATAAATTAATAAGGAGCGATATTATTTATTGGCTAGATAGAAGTCATAATGACCAGCATGAAAACGCGTTTTTTGATTTAATGGATGCATTTGTTTTGCACCTCAATGCAACTTGCTATACTGGCATTACCAACTACGAATTTCATTACACGCTTTACGAAAAGGGAAGTTTCTACAAAAAACACATCGATCAATTTCAAGCAAATGGCAGTAGAGCTTATTCTATGGTGATGTATTTAAATCAAAACTGGAAGCAAATTGACGGTGGCGAACTGCGAATTCATCATCTAGATAGCCAACAAAATATATCTCCACTAAACGGTAAATCTATCTTTTTTAAAAGTAACGAATTAGCTCATGAAGTTTTAATAACCAACGAACCACGAATGAGCATTACAGGTTGGTTAAAAACCAATTGATAGGTGGATAATTGGTTTTTAGCCAACCAAAGGTGGATTTATCATCCTGAGCGTAGTCGAAGGATCCGTTAATTGATTAACGCTCCGCATGTGCCTTAAAATTATTCAAAATTGCTTGCCATCCATCTCTTTGCATTTCTAGTGGGTTTTCATTTTCTGGATCAAAAGTTTCTACAATATGCGTTTTGCCCTCTTGTTCGCTAAAACTTATTTTAGCTTTTCTACCATCACCCATTTCATAAGCAATCAGTTTATTTTCAATAACATCAGTGTAAATTCCCCAGAAATCGAAACTTACGCTACCATCTTTAGCAGCCATTGTGGTGCTAAATTTACCGCTCACGCGTAAATCATTTGCGGCTTGCGGGGCATGCCAAGTATCAGCTGCAAAAGCCCAATTTTTTATATGTTCTGGTTCAGTCCAATATTTCCAAACTTTAGTTATGGGAGCATTAATCGAAACTTCAATCGTAATTGCGTTGTTTTCCATTCGTATATTTTATAACTAAAGGTAGCATTAGCATTAGAGAATAAAAAGGCCAAACAAGACAACTTTTGGGTGTTTACAGAAATGATGATTAATTTGAAGCGCAAATTACTGCAAAATAATAAAGCAAGTCCCGCCAATGCTTCAATTTCCGATGAAGAATAGGAAGATTTACGCGTATGTCGGGGCTAAAACGCAAGGTCTTATGCAATTTTGAGGGGTTTTATAGCACAAGCCCTAAATTATAAACCTGATAGCGCCAAATAGCTTTTTTTGCCATCGGCAAAAAAACTATGGGCAATAGCAGGACTGTCGCCCGAAAGCACCGAACTTTCATTTTCAATTAAATCAACTCTTTATTATTATGAGCTACATTGATCTGGTTAAGTATAATGGTTTCGGCTGGTGAGGACACCAGCCGATAGGAAGAAAACATAGGTTTAATTTTTTTTGCTACGTTAACTATGTTCCTATGTGTTTCATTTTAAATCTGTGTTTATCCTTTTTATCTGTGGTTAATTATTTATTCTCCACAAAACTGATAGCATAACCACCACCAACTGCACAAAATTGAGCCAATTTACTTTTATTAGTTACCACAACTTTACGAATGGTATAAGCCTGCGGATTGGTTTTATAATGCGCATCTTTTGCATCGGCATAAATAGTAGCGGTATATTTTTTGCCTGCTTCTAAAAAGTCTAATTTGATGGTTGATATACGTACCGTTTCTCCATTTACGCTACCTAAAAACCATTGGCCTGTATTTTTAGCTTTACGGGCAACTGTAACATATTGTCCAGGTTCTGCTTCTATATATTTACTATCATCCCAATCTACCGCTACATCTTTAATAAATTGAAAAGCATCAGGAAACCTGTTGTAATTTTCGGGTAAATCTGCAGCCATTTGCAGCGGACTGTACATGGTTAAATACAGCGCTAACTGATTAGCCAATGTGCTATTTACATGAGAATTGTTGCTGGGATTTATTTTACTTATATCCATCTCGAAAATACCTGGGGTGTAATCCATTGGTCCGCCTTGTAAGCGTGTAAATGGTAAAATGGTTACGTGATTTGGTTTAGAACCACCAAAAGCTTGATACTCGGTTCCACGAGCAGATTCGTTGCCCAGCAAATTTGGGTAGGTACGAGCAATACCTGTTGGCCTAACTGCTTCGTGCGCATTTACCATAATTTTATATTTCGCAGCTTGCTCTAATGCATATTGGTAGTGATTGATGATCCATTGGCTGTAATGGTTTTCGCCACGAGGTAAAATATCGCCTACATAGCCACTTTTAACAGCATCGTAACCATTGGCTTTCATAAATTTATAGGCAGTATCTAAATGACGTTCGTAATTACGCACTGATGAGGAAGTTTCATGGTGCATCATCATTTTTACGCCTTTTCCTTTGGCATAATCTCTAATTTCTGTTACGTTAAAATCTGGGTAAGGCGTTACAAAATCAAAAACGTAATCTTTAGAGTTGCCATACCAATCTTCCCAACCAATGTTCCAGCCTTCAACTAATACGGCATCAAAACCATGTTGTGCGGCAAAATCGATGTATTTTTTTACGTTTGCCGTATTTGCACCATGTTTGCCATTAGGTTTTGCTTTGGTAAAATCGGTTTTACCAAGCTCTACCGATGGATAATCGTCTGTATAAGCCCAAGAACTTTTGCCAGTTATCATTTCCCACCAAACGCCAACGTATTTTGTAGGTTTAATCCACGATGTTTCTTTAATTTTATTTGGTTCGTTTAAGTTGTAAATCATTTTTGAGGCAAGAATTTCTCGAGCATCATCACTAACCATAACCGTACGCCAAGGAGTAGTGCTTGGAGCTTGCATGTAACCTTTATCGCCTTTCATATCGGGTGTTAACCACGATTGGAAGATCATATTTTGATCATCCAGGTTTAAATGCATGGCTGGATAATTGATCAAGGCAGCCTCGTGCAAGTTGATGTAAATTCCATCTGCAGATTTCATCATTAATGAAGTTTGCACTCCCGTTTGCGAAAATGGTTTTTGAGATAAATTGGCAGTAACCGCTTTAGCGTTTAACGCCCTAATTTCTGATAATTTAGAGGTAGTATAATCGTATTCTTGCGTATCATAATCGCCGGCCAGCCAATAAGCAGTATGATCACCTGCCATTGCAAACTGTGTTTTTTCTTCTTTTATAACAAAATATGTTAGGTTTTTTTGCGTTGGAAATTCATAACGAAAGCCTAATCCATCATTAAATAAACGGAAACGAATTATGATTTGTCGGTTGCTTTCTTTTTGATTTAGCGTAATTGCCAATTCGTTATAATGGTTGCGAATAGTTTTTACTTCTCCCCAAACTGGCGACCAGCTTTCATCAAAAGAAGTGGTTTTGGTATCTGCTATGGTAAAATCATTTAACAAAGACTTTTTATCATTTTTTAGTTCTAAACCAAGTTTACTGCTTTTAACAATTTGTTTGTTTTTGTAATTGAGCTGGTAGGTTGGTGCACCGTCATTTAATAAAGTAAATGTCATTGTTAAATTGCCATTGGGCGATTTTAGCTCTTGGGCAAATAGACCGCTGCAAATGAATATGGAAAGCAAGAAAGTGCTTAAAATATTTTTCATGTATATTTTGGTTAGCATAATAAATACCAAAAGTACAGAAATCGGGAACGTTTCCGAAAGAAAATTTTATTTAAGATTTTTAAGGAATTGGATGGGTAAGTTTGAAGAAAAATCAACTTTTTCTAACTAATAGGGCATACGATGTTTATTTTAAAACCATTATTGGGTTTGGTTTCAATTGTGAAAATGGCATTAATCATTTGTAGCCTACTGTAAATGTTTTGCATGCCAATCCCCTTTTTATTGTCTAAAACGACTAGGTCAAAACCATTACCGTTATCCATATAATCTATTTCGAGCTGTTGCTCATTGGGTTTAAAAACAATTGATATTTGAGAAGCGTTGGCATGTTTTAATGTATTTGCAATTAGTTGAGTAATTACTCTAAATAAAGCTAATTCGGCTTTTTCGTTCAGTAAACGTTGCTCAATAAAAGGTTGGTGGCTTACTGTTACTTCAATTTGCTTTGTATTATTAATTAAGTCAGTAAAGCCTTCAATAGTAGTGTAAAGTCCAAACATGGCTAGGCCAGGTGGCGATAAATCATGTGCGATGTTACGCACATCAACAATCATTTGGTCAATTAATGTTTTGGCTTCAGTAATAGTATTTATATTAAGCGTGTTTTGGTTTTTAGCTGCATTTAACATCAATTTAATGGCAGATAAAGTTCCGCCAATCTCATCATGCAAATCTTCTCCAATTCTTTTACGCTCTATTTCTTGAGATTCGATAACCGCACTTAATAATTCTTTTTGCTGTAAAATTTCAGTCTCTTGAAATAGTCTTTTCTGTTGCCACATCATATTTTGATTTCTGATATACATCACCAAAAAAAAGGTAACTAATAAAAAGATGAACAATACACTATAAAATATCAGCAAATAAATATTATCCATCTGTTTTGGTTAAGCTAAATCCTTTGGCCATAGCCAAATACATCACCATAGACATAATAGCATGAAATTGCCAAATCATTAGGTTTAATTCTTTGTTTTTACTTACAAAAACCATGTAGTTTGATAAGATGAAAATGATACACACTACCGGAAAATACAACAAAATACCCATGTTAAACCAACTGGTTTGTTTGTTAATCCAGTTTTCTGTAAAACCGCTTTTATAAAGATAAAGCAAGCAGAAAAAAGTGATCAAAATTGCTTCTAATGGTCTTGTATAGGTATTAAAAGTGAAAATACTTTGTATAAAAGTAAAATTGATTATACAAAGCAAGGGGAAAATAATTATGATGTATAGCAGGAATTTTCTGATTAAATGATTGGTGAAAATTGTTCGGAAGTAACTTAAAAGCAGCACGGCTTCAACAATTGTATAGAGGTGCAGCAAAGGTAAATTTGTCATCCTAAATGCTACAAGCACAATGGCGGCTAGATTAATTAATCCAGATGCCACTAAGTAGTAAAAAACAAACTTGCCGCTAGTTTGTAAATTTTTATAGTTAAAAAGACCTATAAGTATAGGAATTAAAATACTTAAAGGAACAATATAAGTTAAGAACATAATTAATTAAGGTACAAACAATGGGCTTTCTGGGTCGCAAACATCTGGGCAAGGTTTAGTAAAATCATATATGTCAGTATCGTCTTCCTCATCTCCTAAAGAATTGCTTGTATTTATGATATCATTTCCTTTTAAATTAACGGGTACAATTAGTGCGGTAACATCATTTGGTAAACTTTCATCAGCTTCTTTAATTGCAAAATATGCTCTAACACCTTGAAGTTCATTTCTAGTATTTCCATCCTTATCTGTAAATTGATATTTATCTATAATAGCTAAAATATCAGCAATAGGTATTAAAACAGCTCTTGGAATATTCTCTTCTGGCATTGCCCCAGCTAATACTTTTCTAAATCTTTCTACTCTTGCTTTTGCTTCAGGTACAGAAATAGTGGGTACGTTTAGTAGTGGTTTCATTTGCGTTAATTTTAAGTTTATTTTTATGCTAAATTAAAAAAAAATCAACATTTAAATGTTATAACGCACATTTTTTATACTTTCAATTTTTAATCCACCTAAATGAATATTAAAATTGCCATTGCAGATGATCAAAAACTTTTTAGAAAGGGGATAACTGCATTAATAAAATCTTTTGAGCACATGCAAGTTGTATTTGAAGCCGAAAATGGGCTCGAATTACTTGCTTTATGTGAAAGCTCTGCTAATAAGCCAGACATCATTTTACTTGATCTATCTATGCCAGAGATGAACGGTTTAGATGCTTTAAAATTATTAAAAGAAAAATATCCTTTAATTAGGGTAATTATATTAAGTAGCCATGAGGTAGAGAGTTTTATTTTGGCAACCATACAAGCTGGTGCAAATGGTTATTTAGCTAAAAATGCCGAACCAGAAGAAGTTGAGCAAGCCATTAGAGAAGTTTATAAAAATGATTTCTATTTCACTTTACCCATGTTAGAAATTATGCGTAAAGGCTTAGTTAAAAAAGCAAATATCATTAAATTAGATGACCAAGATAACCTTACTAATAGAGAAAAAGAAGTATTATCTTTAATTTGCAAACAGATGAACAGCAATGAAATAGCTGACAAATTATTTTTAAGCAATAGAACAGTAGAAGGGCATAGAAATAATTTATTGTTAAAAACAAAGAGTAGAAATACAGCAGGGCTTGTTTTATATGCACTTAAACATAAATTATTTGATCTGGATACGCTATCTAATTAAACACAACCAGGTATTTTTACCTAGTTGCTGAGCAAAAATACCTGATCATTACAACAAGTATAACTGCGCTCAAAAAATCTTCTTAAAATCCGTCATTTAGCAGTGCGATTTATTAAACGTTGTTTTAATAAGTTTTACTTAAAAGCTATTGATATGGATTATTCTGATAAAATTAAAGCATTACAAGAAAAAGCTGGCATAGAAACAGATGGCGTGGCATCATCAAAAACGTGGCTTCATGTGTATTATCTTTTATTTAATTCAGTTCCTTACGATTTAAATACAGAAATTTTAATTAAAAATATTCAACACAAATTAAATGTAAGACATGATGCTTATGTGTGGGATAAAACTTGGGATGCCTTATATGATCTGCTAATAGAGCAAGATGTGGAAACAGAAATCACTCCTGCTGAAGTTGAACAGAGCAATATGTTAATGCTCAATACAATGTCTAAAGAAGTTGTTCTTTTTGCTAAAGAATTAATTTATTTAGCGGCTAAAAATGGAATCTGTATTCGCTTAATGGATAAACCTAAAAAGCAAAAACAATTTAAAAATAAAAAAATTGCTAACTCAAATTTTGGTTTATCATTTTATGTTGGCGTTTTCGAAAAAAATACAAAAGGAAAATTAGTACATGTAGAAAACTCGCCATCGTACGCTAAAGTAGCAAAGTTAGGAGCATCTATTGGTCTCACTTATAACCATGAGTCAAAATATTTTAAAAGTTCGCAAAAATTCGATATTGTGCCTGCTTGGGCAGTAAGATTGAATGATACAGAAATGGTACAAGAACTAAGTAGAAGGAAAATGGAGAACATTAACCTTTTGGCCATAATTTAAGAATTTAATCAATGCCTCTCTTATAGGTTGGTGTTTCTGCCAACCTATTATTTTAAAATTTGCGTTTAGTGCTTTTTATCGCTAGTATCGGCTTTTCTGAAAAAAGTTAATGAAAAAGCAGTAATAAAAATTACCACACAAACTGAAGCTAAAATTAGTAAGGTTTGTAAGCCTTCTGGTGATTGAGGTCCCATAGTATCTGAATTTTTTTTAAAGGTAGAAAAATATTTTTTGTTTGGGCGAGGGAAATGTGAGCTCGTTTAAATTTAATGTTATTAATTACATTTACATTAAACATTTACTCAATGGAAGCAAATCAAATAATTTTTTACCAAACTAAGGATGGAGAAACTGGTATTGATGTTAAATTGGAGAATGAAACGGTTTGGTTAACGCGGAAATTAATGTCGGAATTGTTTGATAAAGATTCTGATACTATTGGTTTACATATTAAAAATATTTTAAAAGATGGCGAATTAGAAGAGCAATCAACAACCGAGCTTTTCTCGGTAGTTCAAAAAGAGGGTAAAAGAAATATAAGGAGGAAGCTGAAATTTTATAATCTTGACATGATTATTTCTGTTGGTTATAGAGTTAATTCAAAAAAAGGCACACAATTCCGTATTTGGGCAAATAAAATATTAAAAGAATATCTGATTAAAGGTTATGCCATCAATGAGAAACTTTTAAAAGAACAAGCTGAACAGCTGGCAAATTTAAAAAGTACGGTAAATCTGTTGAGTAATGTTTTAAAAAGTAAAGAGCTTAACTCTGATGAGGCTAACGGATTACTTAAAGTTGTAACAGATTATGCTTATGCATTAGATATTCTAGATAAATATGACCACCAACAATTAGAAATTGAAAGCACTACAACAAAGCAATTATTTGTTATTGGTTATATTGAAGCAATAAACGCAATAAAAGATCTTAAAAATAAATTTGGTGGCAGTTCTCTCTTCGGAAATCAAAAAGACGATTCTTTTAAAGGTTCTATAAATAATATTTACCAAACTTTTGATGGTGTAGATCTATATCCAAGTGTAGAAGAAAAGGCAGCTAATTTGTTGTATTTTGTGGTAAAAAATCATTCCTTTTCTGATGGAAATAAGCGTATTGCTGCCTATTTGTTCATTTGGTTTTTGGATAGAAATGATTTGTTGTACAGAGCAGATGGTACTAAGCGTATTGCTGATAACGCTTTAGTGGCGCTTACTTTAATGATAGCTGAAAGCAAACCCGAAGAACACGAAATGATGGTTAAGGTTATTGTAAATCTAATCAACTCAAATAATTATTAAACAAAAAAACCTTAGATTTCTCTAAGGTTTCAATTCGATTTTTTGTACTCGGAGCGGGAATCGAACCCGCACGCCTGTTGAGGGCACAGGATTTTAAGTCCTGCGTGTCTACCAGTTCCACCATCCGAGCTTAAAAGCAATAAAGCTTTTAAAATTAAATGCCTCCTGGTAGGAAGGCATTTAGAGCGAAAGACGAGATTCGAACTCGCGACCCCGACCTTGGCAAGGTCGTGCTCTACCAACTGAGCTACTTTCGCATTGTTAACATCATCCGATGTTGTTCCTTTTACATTTCGAGATTTTTAAAGTGTCTCTCTGTGTTTGGGAATGCAAATATACACAGATTTATATTTCTGTCAAGAAAAATTTAATAAATTTTTAGCTGTTTAGCTTAAGTTATTGGCTTTCAGTACATCAAAAATTAAATCTTTTTCAAATCCTTTGCTTTGGAGGTAGGTAATGAGCTTATATTTCTTTTTTAGCGGATCTTTTTCTGCTAAAACTTTTAATTTTTTTTCGGCAGTTGCCAAAATATTGGCCAAATATTTATCGCCATCAATGCTATTTAGTGCTTTTTGAATTAACCTATCTGGAACTTTTTTTAATTTCAAGCCTTGCTTAATTTTTATTTTGCCCCATTTTTTAATGTTAAACTTGCCAGATACGTAAGCCATGGCAAACCTTTCTTCGTTTAAAAAGTTGGTTACAATCAGTTCTGTAATCAAATCTTCAACTTCGTTTTGGTGCAAACCATACTCGTAAAGTTTGTTTCTAGCTTCTTGTTGCGAGCGTTCTTGGTAGGCACACCAACTTTCTGCTTTAAGCAAAGCAGTTTTTTTATCTAAAATGAGAGGCTTATCTTTATGGCTATTCATAATTAATTGCTGAAATTCGTAAAAAATTAACAGCATTTAAGCATTTATCTTTTAATTGATGATACCAGAACAGTTTACCATTGCTCATATTGCCGAAATATTAAAAGCTAAATCGTTCTTACCCACACCAAATTCGGTAATTAAAATGCTGCTTATTGATAGCAGAACCATAATAAATGCGCAAATAACTTTATTTTTTGCCATTGCAGCACAGCGTGATGGGCATATTTTTATTGCCGATGCTTATAAAAATGGAATTAGGAATTTTGTGATTGCTGATCCCACCTATGCGGAAAAATATCCCGATGCCAATTTTTTATTGGTACAAGATGTAATTAAAGCCCTACAAAATTTAGCTGCACACAAAAGAAAACTAAACGATTTAAAAGTAATTGGTATAACCGGAAGCAACGGTAAAACCATTGTTAAAGAATGGTTATATCAATTATTAGCAGCCGATTATAATATTGTTCGTAGTCCCAAAAGTTTTAATTCGCAAATAGGCGTGCCTTTAAGTGTTTGGCAAATAGAGCCAGAGCATACCTTAGGGATTTTTGAAGCTGGAATTTCAAAATCAGGAGAAATGCAACATTTAGCCGAAGTAATTAATCCTACTATTGGTATTTTAACAAATGTGAGAGAAGCCCATGCAGAAGGTTTTGCAAATGGTATTGAAAAACTTAAAGAAAAGCTACTGCTATTTAACAATGCCGAATTATTTATTTATTCGCCAGAATATGTTTCTGGAGTTAATATCGATGATTTACCAGGTAAAAATAAATTCTCTTGGAGCTTATCATCAGCGGCAGATTTAAAAATAACTTTTATAGAACCTATTGAAGGTAGAAGTTACATCAGAGCTATTTACCAAAATGAAGAAATTGAATGTTTAATTCCTTTTATTGATGATGCTGCAGTAGAAAATGGAATCATTTGTTGGGCAACTTTGTTGGCTTTGGGTTACACCGCAAAAGAGGCTGATGTTAGGTTAGAAAAGTTAACTCAAGTAAGTATGCGTTTGGAGTTAATAAACGGTGTTGATAATTGCTCAATTATAGATGATTCTTACAGTGCCGATATTTCATCTTTGGCCATTGCTTTAGATTTTCTAAACCTTCAAAATCAACATCCCAAAAAGACAATAATTTTATCAGATATTTACGAAACAGGTAAAAGTAGCGAAGTTTTATATCGAGAAATTGCAGCTTTACTTATCCAAAAAAATGTAAATCGGTTAATTGGTATCGGCTCAAATATTTCATCATTTGCAGATTTATTTGAAATGGATAAATGCTTTTTTGAGCGTACACAATCTTTTATAGAGCAGTTGCCAGCTATTCATTTTGTAAACGAAACCATTTTAATAAAAGGAGCTAGGAAGTTTGAGTTTGAAAGAATTAGTAAGCTTTTAACGCAAAAAATTCATGATACTGTGCTCGAGGTTAATTTAAACGCATTAACAAACAACTTGCAATATTATCGCTCGCAATTAGTAACCGGAGTGAAATTGATGGTAATGGTTAAAGCTTTTTCTTATGGAAGTGGAAGTTTCGAAATTGCCAATGTTTTACAACACCAAAAGGTTGATTATTTGGCTGTAGCTTATGCAGATGAAGGTATCGCCCTGCGCAAAGCTGGAATAAAAATGCCAATTATGGTGATGAGTCCAGAACCATCTGCATTTGATGCAATGATTAAACATCAATTAGAACCAGAAATTTATAATCTACAAATTCTTAAAAGTTTTCTTCATTTTTTACCAGTTGATATACAACATTACCCCATCCATTTAAAAATTGATACAGGCATGCATAGGTTAGGTTTTGAGCAAGATGATGTGAAGGAGCTGTTGCCAATTCTTAATACTGATGAACTTAAGGTGATGTCTATTTTTACACATTTAGTAGCTAGTGCAGACCAAGTACATGACGAATTTACCACTCAGCAACTACATAGTTTTGATGAAATTTATAAGCAAATAGCTGATTTTTTAACCTATAAACCAATAAAACATGCTTTAAATACATCAGGAATTAGCAGGTGGAAAAATGCTCAAATGGATATGGTGCGTTTGGGAATTGGTCTTTACGGTTTTGATAGTGCATTAACCAGTAAAAATTTACAAACTGTTGCTGTTTTAAAAACTACGGTAACACAAATTAAAGTATTAAAAGCTGGTGAAACAGTAGGGTATAGTAGAAAAGGAGTGATGCCCCAAGGAGGCACTATTGCTACAGTTAAAATTGGCTATGCAGATGGTTATAACAGGGCTTTTGGTAATGGCGTTGGTAAAATGTTAATTAATGGGAAACTGGCACCAACAATAGGCTCAATTTGCATGGACATGTGTATGTTGGATGTTACTGGTTTAAATGTTAAAACAGGAGATGAGGTTATCGTGTTTAATAACGAACAAACCATTGCAGATTTAGCGAAACAAATTAACACAATTCCCTATGAAATTTTAACTAACATTTCGCAACGTGTAAAGCGAGTTTACTTTTACGAATAAGTATTTTTGAAGCGCAATTTTACTGTAAAAATTAAGGTTAATCCCGCTAATCGCTGTATCTTTTGTTTAACGTTGCTGGTTTTTCACCGTGTTCTGCAGCCAAAAGTATGTCGCTCATATCGGGGCTAAAAACTTAGGCATGTGCTATTAAAACCCCTCATGTTAGCAAAGCCCATGTTTATTAAGCATATAATGGAAATGGAAAGCCCGGGGCCAATTTTTTTTATTAGGCGAGGACTTGCCTGCCTTCATTAGGTACTCGAAGGAAAAATTTATTTTTTGTTTTTGACCATTGAAAGGTCTTCGACTACCTGCCTACCGCAGGCAGGCGCTCAGACTGACAGCGTTTGTACTTAACTTAATGATTGTGCCTGCGGTAGGCAGGGAATGAACAGCAGGACTAAACTTTCCTAAATGAACCAAATTTGCCTTTTTTAAAAAAAAATGAGCAACCAATTGTGTTTAGTTTACAGTATAATTTACCTAATTTTGCGGCATGAATAGGATAGGAAGAGCGCTTTTAAATTACCTAATAAAAGGACTGTTAATTGTAGTGCCAATTGCCCTAAGCATATTTATTGTTGTTTGGGCGGTTACAACTGTAGATAGTTGGTTAAACATCAATAATATTTTTGGTGTGAACCCTTTAACTGGCGAAAATAGAAATATACCAGGTTTAGGTTTAGGATTGGTGTTATTTATAATTTTAGTTGCTGGTGTGGTGGTAACCAACTTTGTAACCGAACCAATGTACAATTGGTTTCAGCGTACCATGAACAGACTTCCATTGCTTAATTTTATCTTTTCTTCTATTAAAGATTTAACGGAAGCTTTTGTAGGCGATGAAAAGAAATTTAACAACCCTGTTTTGGTTGAGGCAGAAAGCGGTATCAAACGAATTGGTTTTTTAACACAAAACGATTTATCAAAACTTGATTTACCAGGCGATGCAATTGTTTATTTCCCATTTTCTTATTCGTTTGCTGGGCAAGTTTACGTAGTGAGTAAAGAAAAAATTACGCCTTTAAAAATGAGTGCTTCTGAAGCTATGAAACTAGTAGTTAGTGGCGGTGTAAGCCATTTTTAAGTATTAACAGCTCCTCATAATAATTGGGAAAAATATAACCATTATAATAATTGCCATTAATACTTTGGTAAAATATTCTCTCACATAAAATCCTGCAAAAAGCATTAATTCATCATCGGTATTTGCCATTACCGTACCTTGTGATGTTGATGAATCATAATTGATTTGTTTGTCGGAAAAGTTTGTAACGGTCCATTTAGAATGCCAAATGTTTACAAAATCGCAAGTAAATTGCTCTCCAGATTTTAGTAAAATTATTCCTTTGGTTTTCCAAGTATCATAGGTAATAGTACCAATAATTTCACTTTTATCATTGTAAATTTGAGTGGTGGGATTTAAAAATCCATCGTTTCTAAATAAATAGGAGGTTTGTTTAGCCATCACTTTCGCTTCATTTCTCCAAGTATCAAAAAACATGGTGCTTTGTATTTGCCCAGCTTCAAAAATTTGATAGTTACTATCAAAAATGCCTTTATTCCAAGTGTAAAATTTTTCCATTTTGTTAATGATTGTAACTTATAGATAAAAAAAGCAACGTTTAGTTACAAAAATCAATGTCAAAAAAATAGCCAACTAAAAAGTTGGCTATTAAAATTTGATATAGATTTCTCCTATCGTCGAAATGACGATTTTTATTAAAAATTAGGCTTTAATACGTATTTATCATAAAATCTAAAAATGTGTTCGGCTGCTTCTTCGGCAGTATCAACTAATCTAAATAAGTTTAAATCTTCGGCATGTATGTTATGTTCTTTTTCTAACATGGTCGATGTGATCCAGTCTACCAATCCACCCCAATAAGCTTTACCAACTAAAACTATTGGGAAACGAGCAATTTTTCCAGTTTGAATTAAGGTGATTGCTTCGAACAATTCATCCATGGTTCCCATCCCGCCAGGTAAAACTACAAAGCCTTGCGAGTATTTCATAAACATTACTTTTCTGATGAAAAAGTAATCAAATTCTAGCAGTTTGTTATGATCGATGTATTTGTTGTGGAACTGCTCGAAAGGTAAATCGATGTTTAAACCTACAGATTTACCACCATTCATGTGAGCACCTTTGTTACCAGCTTCCATAATACCTGGGCCACCGCCCGTAATTACGCCATAGCCTCTGTCAGTTAATAATCTGCCGCATTCTACAGCAATTTCATAATACGGATTAGTTTCTGCTGTACGAGCAGAACCAAAAATACTTACACAAGGGCCAATTTTAGCCAACTTCTCAAATCCATCTACAAATTCTGCCATAATTTTAAAAATCTGCCAGCTATCTGTAACTTTTATTTCTTGCCAATCTTTATTTGCAAAAGCACTTCTTATCTTTTCTTCACTTGTCATTTTCTTAAAATATTTTAATCATTAGTTCATTGGTTTCATTGGTTCATTAGGCTGATGATAAACATCAAATACAAATGAACTAATTAACTAATGAACAATTGAACTAATGAACCATTTAAAATTTAGTTTGTTGATCTGTTTTTTTACTGATCAGTAATAAGCCTACAAAGGTAATTAATCCATTAACTAAAATTAGCTCTACACTAAAAACATAACCACCTAATAACTCTTTAGAATAGGTTGCCAATAAGAAACACAAAAATGGTGCAATAATACAAATAGCGGGTACTAATTTATCGTGTAAACCACGGTTTCTCACAAATAATCCAAACGAATAAAGTCCTAATAATGGTCCGTATGTGTAAGAGGCAATTTGGAAAATTAAGGTAACTACTGATGAACTATTCAATGCGTTAATCACTAATATTACTAAAAACATCAAAACAGAGAAACCAATATGTACTAGGTGTCTTTTTTTTACGGCATCTGTTTTTTCTAAGTTTTCTTTTTTGCTCATGCCTAAAAAGTCAACACAAAAAGATGTGGTTAACGCGGTTAAAGCACTATCTGTAGTTGCAAATGTTGCAGCAGTTAAGCCTAACATAAAAACGATTGCTGGTATTGTAGTTAAGTGATTTAGGGCAATTTCTGGGAAAAGAAAATCTGTTCTAGGTTTGCCGGTAACTTGATCTAAAGGAATTTCGATGCCGTTTTTGGTAGCGAAAACATATAATAATGCACCAACACTTAAAAAGAAAATATTCAATACTACAAATATACCTGTAAAAGTAAACATGTTCTTTTTTGCTTCGCCAATGGTTTTCATGCTCAAGTTTTTTTGCATTAAATCTTGGTCTAAACCCGTCATGGCAATGGTTACAAAAATACCTCCTATAAACTGCTTGCTAAAATAGAACTTGTTGGTAACGAAATCATCTAAAAAGAAAATTTTAGAATAACTGCTATTTTTAATGGTTTCGAAAGCTTGAGGTATGCTTAAACTTAAACTATCACAAACAAAGTAGATGGTTAAAAATACCGATAACACCAAGAAAAATGTTTGTAAGGTATCGGTAATGATGATGGTTTTTAAGCCACCTTTAAAAGTGTATGACCAGATTAAACCTAATGATATTAACACTGTTGCCCAAAAAGGGATACCATAACTATCAAATATAAAGCGCTGTAAAACGATTACAACCAAGTATAATCTTGTTGCAGAACCTAAAGTACGGCTTAATAAGAAGATAGATGCTGCAGTTTTGTAACTGTAATGCCCTAATCTTTGCTCAATGTAGCTATAGATGGATGTTAAATTCATCCGATAGTATAAAGGTAAAAGTACAGTAGCAATAATGATAAAGCCTACAGCATTACCTAAAACAAATTGAAAATATTGAAACTGATTACCACTTGGTGCACCAACTTCTCCAGGTACCGAAATAAAAGTTACACCAGAAAGCGCTGTGCCTATCATACCAAAAGCTACTAAATACCATTTAGAGTTTTTATTGGCTAAAAAGAAAGTAGCATTGTCTGATGAATTTTTTGAGGTTGCAAAAGCAATAATAATTAAAACGGCAAAATAGCCAATTAGAAAACACAGTAGTATAGTTGGACTCATAATTTATATTTAGTTGTTAAATGTAAGAATTTACACTTTATTCTCTACAACGAATATGATTTTCTTTTATATCGAGCCGTAAATTTGGCTTTTTTTAATTTAGAGATAAAATAATCTCTATCTAGTTAAATGGCTACACACTTAATTAAAATACAGAAAGCTAATTTTTAATGTTTGTTTTAAACTTAGAGATTAGCTGCTTATTCATTAAACTGCGTTTAGCCTAACTTATATTTTTTAGATGCTATAAATAAACCTAAATTTGCAAAATGAATTTTTCTTCTCAACTGCTTGAAGATGCTGTAAACGAATTTTCTAAATTACCTGGAGTAGGGCAAAAAACTGCTTTACGTTTGGTATTGCATTTATTGAGTAAAGAACAAGAAGAAGTTTCGCATTTTGGCAATACTTTAATAAGGTTAAAAGAAGAAATTAAACACTGCAACATTTGCCATAATATTTCCGATCATCAAACTTGTAGCATTTGCACTTCGGTAAAGAGAGAAAAAGAAACCATTTGTGTGGTAGAAGATACTCGAGATGTGATGGCAATAGAAAATACCAATCAATTTTTTGGGGTTTACCATGTTTTAGGAGGTTTAATTTCTCCGATGGATGGAGTTGGGCCATCAGATTTATTTATAGATAGTTTAGTGCAACGTGTGGCAACAAGGCCCGTAAAAGAAATTATTTTAGCGCTAAGTGCAAACATGGAGGGTGATACTACACTTTTTTATCTACATAAAAGATTAAAAGATTTTCAAATTCCAATTACAACAATCGCAAGAGGTATCGCCTTTGGCGGAGAATTAGAATATGCCGATGAAATTACTTTAGGTCGATCAATTATTACTCGAGTTCCGTATGAAGGTTCATTCATCAAATAATCGGCGATGAAGAAGTTAATCTGCCTTGCTTTATTTTTATTAATTGGTGTAGCTTGTTTTGCTCAAGTTAAAATTCATTCGCATAACGATTACCTACAGCAAGAGCCATTTTTTACGGCTTACCAAAATAAAATATTTGAAATTGAGGTAGATGTTTTTTTAGTAGGCGATTCGTTAATTGTTGCTCACAGCAGAAAAGAAATCGATCCAAAAAATACTTTAGGAAAAATTTACCTCGACCCCATTGCTCAACTTTTTAAACAAAATATTAAAAGAGTTAGCAACGATAAACAGTACACTTTTAGCTTAATGATTGATATCAAAGATGAGTGGGGAAAAGTTTATCCAGTATTAAAAAGAGAGATTGAAAAATATGGATCTATTTTTAAGAGGAGTAACCGCAAGTTAAATATCCAGCTTGTAATTAGTGGCAATAGACCAGAATTTACCAAATTTCATACTTATCCTAATTGGTTATTTTTTGATGGATTACCTAACATCAATTATCCTAAAGTTGATTTTAAAAAAGTAACAATGATTAGTGATAAATTTACTAATTATAGCAAATGGAATGAGGTAGGAGAAATTTCATCAGCTGATCAAAAGAAATTATTGGAGGCTGTAAAAAAGGCCAACTTAAAGAATAGATACTTTCGGTTTTGGGGCGCCCCAGATAACAAAGATTGCTGGCAACAACTCAGCAAGTTAGGTCTAGTAATCATCAACACCGACAAAATTGAAGAATGTAAAACTTACTTCGAAAATAAAAATGGATTATAAAAATAAGGTTGTCATCATTACTGGTGCATCATCTGGAATTGGTAAAGCATTGGGCGATGAATTAGCTAAACGCGGTGCGAATGTTGTTTTAGCTGCTCGCCAATATGTAACACTTTGTGAAATTACAGCTTCGCTGGAAGAAAAATATAAGGTAAAAGCACTTGCTGTACAATGTGATGTGAGTAAAGAAGAAGATTGCGAAATGTTGATCAAACAAACATTAATCACCTTTGGTAAAATTGATGTATTAATTAACAACGCTGGGCTTTCTATGCGTGCTTTATTTAATGATGTTGATTTGTCTGTACTTAAAAATTTAATGGATGTTAACTTTTGGGGAACTGTTTATTGTACAAAATATGCATTTCCTGAAATTTTAAAAACCAAAGGTAGTGTTGTTGGCGTATCTTCTATTGCAGGTTACAGAGGTTTGCCAGGTAGAACTGGTTATTCGTCATCAAAATTTGCAATGAATGGTTTTATGGAATCTTTAAGAACAGAAAATTTAAAAACAGGGGTGCATGTAATGGTGGCTTGTCCGGGTTTTACCACTTCCAATATCCGCGTTGCGGCATTGGCTAAAGATGGTTCATCCCACGGAGAAACAAGCATGGAAGAAGGTAAAATGATGTCGGCAGAGGAAGTTGCAGAAAGAATTAGTGATGGCATTTTAGCAAAAAAACGAACATTAATTATGACTGGGCAAGGAAAATTAGCCGTATGGATGAATAAATTGTTTCCGAAATTTACTGATAAAAAAGTTTTTGAACTGTTTGCGAAAGAGAAAAATCCCTTAATTAAATAAATGGAAAATGTAAAAGGTAAGAGTGAGTTGTTTTCCTATCTCACAACTCATATCTCCAATCTCAAAATGCTCATTATGTTGTTAGCCTTTATTGGTCAGGTTTTTACTGCTTCTGCACAAATTCGAGTTCATAAGAATATAAATTACACAGCTAATGCTAATGAAGCCTATTCATTAAATATTTATCACCAAAAAGATAATTTACAAAATCAAGATGTAATTGTATTTATACATGGCGGCTCTTGGAGCAGCGGCAAAAAAGAAACTTACTGGTGGTTGGGGCGTAATTTGGCTAAAAACAATGTTGTAACTGCAATCATAAATTATCCTTTGGCACCAAATGCTACTTATAAAGAAATGGCTCAGGCAAGTGCTCAGGCTGTAAAATGGGTGCAAGATAGTATTGCAACGTATGGTGGCAATCCACAAAGAATTTTTTTAATGGGACATTCTGCAGGTGGTCATTTAGCAGAGCTGATTAACGCAGACCCTCAATATTTTAAAACACTTGGTATTAACAATCCAATAAAAGGTATTATATTAAATGATGCTTTTGGCTTAGATATGGAAGAATATTTAAGTAAAGCAGAAAAAGATAGCTATTATGATGATTTTGTTAGAACATTTTCATCTGATAAAAAAACTTGGCAAATGGGTTCTCCATTATTTTATGTTAATCAAATCAACAATCCTCATTTAATTTTATATGGAAGTAAAACCTATCCAGCAATTCAAATTCAATCAGAAAGGATCTATAAAACGTTAAAAGAAAAAAAAATACCAGTCACTATGCATTTAATAGCAGGTAAAAAACACGTTCCTATGATTGCTCAAATGATTTGGGGTAACAATAAGCTTTATAATTATATCTCAAACTTTTTAAAAGAGACGAAATAGTTATAAAATGATTAAAAAACAAAACCCTCACTAAAAGGTAAGGGTTTTGTTAAACATGGGTAGATGTTATTTGAATTTTATCACTATCCAATATATAAAAATACTTTATCGTATTGAGTAATGTAATTCATGAAAAGAACATCACCTAAACAAATTTGTTTTTGCTTTTTAAAAATAATTTTAATCTGTAGTTAATTCGATCAATTTTATTGATCCATTGCTGTTTAAGGTAAATTTACCTCTAATTTTTACAGCATTAGACTGTAGTAGATTGTTAAAATCGGTGCATAAATTACTACAATCTATATCAACCTGTTCTAATATATTATAACCTGCACTTAAGCTCCCTTTAACAAAAATTGTATCATTTAATTTTAAATCTAACGTGAAATTATCATTTGAGCTAACTTTAGTTTTAGTTAAAATTTGTTTAAGTTGATAGCCTTTTTGGCTGCCATCTGCAGGTGGATTTAATATTTCTACTTCTGTAACAAGTAAATCATAAATATACCCTGGTTGATATTCAAAGCCAACAATATCTCCGTAAAGTGGTGTCCAATTCTGGGTGCCTATTTGTGTTTCTTTTTGAATAGATAACGTCATGATTGGGCCAACAGCTACAGCAGTTTGTTTAAATTGATTTACTCTTAATTTAATAGGTTGTTCTGTTTTTTCGCATGAGGTAAAAAAAGCGAGAAGTGCTAATGTTGCAAATAAGATTTTAGTAGTTTTTAAAAATTTAATCATTTTGAGATTGTTAAAGGGTTGATTGAAAACAAATATAAATTTTAATTTTAGAATAACTATTTCTATAGTTTTTGGATTTATTCTTTTTATTATTGCTGTTTTGTCAAATTATAATTAATTAATAGTTAATTTTTTTTAAATGTAAATAATTATAACATTTTAAGATAAGTTTCAGCATAAATCTATTGATACATTATAATTTGAAAACTTTTGAGATAACGATATGAAGCAGTAATACGCTACAAGATTAAATTTTAAAAATATAATATCACTTAAATGTTACTAAAATTGCGTTTAAGGTAAATCTATTTGCTATACATTAGTTCATCTAAAATTTAATTAAAATGAACAAAATTTTTACGCTCGTATTATGTTTTTGTACCCTGTTTGCTGGCGCACAAGATAAACCTCAATGGATGCGTTATCCTTCAATTTCACCCGATGGTACTGCCATTGTATTTACCTATAAAGGTGATTTATATACTGTACAAAGTAACGGTGGTACAGCAAAACAGATTACTTTTCATGATGCTCATGATTTTATGCCAGTATGGAGTAAAGATGGAAAGCAAATAGCCTTTGCCTCTAATCGATTGGGCAATTTTGATATTTTTTTAATGAATGCAAATGGTGGTGCCGCAAAAAGATTAACCTACCATTCTACCGATGAATTTCCTTATAGTTTTGCAGCTGATAATAAATCGATCATATTTGGCGGTGTTAGACAAGATGATGCCATTCACCGTCAATTCCCGACAGGTTCACAGCCAGAACTTTATAGCGTAGCTACAGAAGGAAGTCGCGTAAATCAGGTTTTTACAATCCCTGCAGAATATGTACAGCTTAGTAATGATGGTAATAAGATGATTTATCATGATAAAAAAGGTGGAGAAAACGAGTGGAGAAAACATCATAAATCTGCAGTTGCAAGAGCAATTTGGCTTTATGATAAAAAAACGGATAAACATCAACAAATAAGTAGTTTCTATGGCGAAAATAGAAATCCCGTATTTGCAGACCAGGATAAAAGTATTTTTTATTTAAGTGAACAAAGTGGAAACTTTAACATTCACAAAATGCCATTATCCGCTAATGCGAAGAGTGAACAAATTACTAATTTTAAAACTTTTCCAGTTCGATTTTTGAGTTCAGCAAAAAATGGTGTTTTATGTTTTGGTTATGATGGAGAAATTTATACACTTCAAGCTAATCAACAACCAAAAAAAGTAGATATCGTTATCAATACACAAGATAAAAACAACAACGAAAGTGTAATAGCCATTAATGGTGGAGTAAGAGAAATGGCTGTATCGCCTGATGGCAAAGAAGTTGCATTTATTGCAAGAGGTGAAGTGTTTGTAGCTTCTGCCGATGGTAAAATGACCAAGCGTATTACAAATACATCAGAACAGGAAAGATTTGTAGAGTTTGCGCCAGATGGAAAGTCTATTGTTTATGCAAGTGAACGAGATGGGAAATGGCGCATTTACGAAGTGAAAAAGGCTCGTAAAGAAGAAGCCTATTTCTTTGCATCAACTTTGTTAGATGAAAAACCTTTGGTGAGCAACAGCAAAGATAATTATATGCCAAATATTTCACCAGATGGTAAAAAGATAGCTTTTATAGAAGATAGAAGATCTTTGCGAGTGATGGATTTAGCAAGTAAGCAAACTGTAACGCTATTATCACCAGATGAATTGTTTTACATGCAAGATGGCGACCAATATTTTACCTGGAGTCCAGATAGCAAATGGCTGCTAGCAACGTACCGCCCCACAATGTCTAATGGCGAAGTTGTTTTATTAGATTCAAAAGGAAAATTGCCTATGCGTAACCTAACAAAAAGCGGTTTTGGCGATGGCAATGCTAAATGGGTAAATGGCGGTAAACAAATGTTATGGTTTAGCAACAGAGATGGAATGAAATCTCAGGCCAATTCAGGTTCTTCGCAACGTGATGTTTACGGAATGTTTTTTACCAAAGATGCTTGGGATAGATTTAACTTGGATAAAGATGATTTCTCATTGTTAAAAGACATGGAGATTGCTCAAAAGAAAGCTAAAGATGAGGCCGATAAAAAAGTAGAAAAAGAAACGGGTAAAAAACCTGCTAAACCAGATTCTACAATAACTTTTGATTGGGATGGAATAGAAATGAGAAAAGCTAGATTAACTATACATTCTTCGTCGCTAAGCGATGCTGTAATTTCAAAGGATGGCGAAAAGCTTTATTATTTAGCAAGTTTCGAAAAGGGAACAAACTTATGGAGTACAAATTTGAGAACCAAGGAAACTAAAATGGAAATTGCCCTTGATGGATCTAGTGGTAGTTTAACTTGGGACAAAGCTCAAAAAAACTTGTATTTATTAAGTGGCGGAAGAATTGCTAAGATTAACACCGAAAATAATAAAAGAGAACCCATTACCATCGAAGGCGAAGTGATGGTAAATACAGAAGCTGAAAGGGAATATATGTTTGAGCATGTTTGGCTAAGAAATAAAGGGATGTTTTACACAGCTGATATGCATGGAGCAGATTGGGAAGCATTAAAACCTGCCTACAAAAAATATTTGCCTCACATTGGCAATAGCTATGAATTTGCTGAAATGCTTTCAGAGCTGTTGGGTGAGCTAAACGTTTCTCACTCTGGTGCAAGGTTTTCGAGTAACTCGCCTAGTGATGATGCTACGGCTTCTTTAGGGGTATTAATTGATCATAAACATAAAGGTGATGGTATATTGATTGATGAAATATTAGCAGGTGGTCCATTAGATAGAGCCGCAAATAAGGTGGCCAAAAAAGGAATGGTCATCGAAAAAATAGATGGTCAACTGATAGCCGCTGATCAAGATATTGCAAAATACTTGAATAGAAAAGCTGGGCAACTGACTTTGTTAGAAGTTTTAAATCCAAAAAACGGACAAAGAGAGCAGTTAACAATGAAGCCAATTAGTATAGGTTTAGAAAATCAGCTTTTGTACAGAAGATGGGTGAAAACAAACCAAGCAGAGGTTGATAGTTTAAGTAATGGCCAATTGGGATATGTACACATACCTGGAATGAGTGATGGACCTTATAGAAATGTTTATGAAGAAATGATGGGTAAATATGCCGATAAAAAGGCAGTAATTGTTGATACTCGCTTTAATGGTGGTGGTGATTTAGTTTCAGATTTAGCCATGTTTTTTACTGGTCAGAAGTTTTTAGATTACGCAACTGATAAACGCTCAGTAGGTGGTGAGCCGACTTTTAGGTGGACTAAGCCAACATTAGCCATGTTTAATGAGGCAAATTATAGCGATGGGCATTGTTTTTCTTGTGGTTATAAAGATTTAAAAATTGGTAAAACTGTTGGTATGCCCGTTCCTGGCACTTGTAGTTTTGCAGGATGGGAAACATTAATTGATGGTACAAGATGGGGATCGATACCAGTAAGTGCTAAAAATAAAGCAGGCGAATGGTTAGAAAACAACGAAACAAAGCCAGATATACAGGTTAAAAATATGCCCGGAATGATTGATAAAGGTAAAGATGAACAGCTTTTAGTGGCAATTAAAGAATTAATGACAGAAGTTAAACCTAAATAATTACAAAAAGTTTGCATTTAATCAAAAACAATCACATATTTGCCAACAGAATGAAACAAGTAAATGTAAATAGAAATTGGTGGTGGCATAACGCATTAGCGTGATGTAATCCTTTTTTGTACGTTTATTTTTTAAAAAAATATATAAAGGGTTGCTCGTAAAAAAGCAACCCTTTTTGTTTTAAAACCATGAACTAATCCTGATTTAAAGGGAGAGTTCCCATCAACCATAAAAACTATAAATTAATTGATGAAAAAAATACTTAATCATCTGTTCGAAAATAAAACCTTTAGTAAAGACGAAGCACAACGAATACTTACCTCTATTGCTTTAGGAGAGTTTAATACATCTCAAATTGCAGCATTTATTACTGCTTTTGGTATGAGAAATATTACAGTAGACGAATTGCAAGGCTTCCGCGATGCGATGTTAGATTTATGTCTTAAAATTGACTTATCTGAGTTTGAATTGGTTGATCTTTGTGGTACTGGTGGCGATGGAAAAGATACCTTTAACATCTCAACATTAGCATCATTTGTTGTAGCTGGTGCTGGTTATAAAGTTGCTAAACATGGCAATTATGGAGTGTCCTCTGGTTGTGGATCATCTAACGTGATGGAATATTTGGGCTATACTTTTACCAATGATGAAAATGCTTTAAAACGCAGCTTAGAACAAGCTGGTATTTGCTTTTTACATGCGCCATTATTTAATCCAGCTATGAAAACGGTGGCACCTATTAGAAAGGAATTAGGCGTAAAAACATTTTTTAATATGTTAGGGCCAATGGTTAATCCGGCACAGCCCAAAAACCAAATAGTTGGAGTGTTTAGTTTAGAATTAGCCCGGTTGTACGCTTATTTATACCAGCAAACTGATAAAAACTATACCATTATACATGCTGTTGATGGCTTTGATGAAGTATCAATGACATGCGATTTCAAAACTTTTAGTAAAAAAGGAGAGGCTTTAAATAAAATCAGCGATTTAGGGTTTGAAGAGATTACTGAAACAGAAATTCAAGGCGGTGATACAGTAGAATCATCGGCAAAAATATTTGTTGATATTTTAAATGGAGAAGGTACTGATGCACAAATAAATGTTGTTTTATGTAACGCTGCATTAGCTATTCAAACCATCAAAGACAATGCCCCATTTGCTGATTGTTATTACGAAGCAGAAGAAGCATTAATGCAGAAAAAAGCATTACAAAGTTTTAAAAAATTGATAGCTGTATAAAAAATGGGCGTCCTGCTGAACTCGTTTCAGCATCTGCTAAGCAGAACTGACCCTGAAATAAATTCAGGGTGACGCAAAGTTTAAATAAAATGGAAGTAAAAATTAAAGTATGTGGAATGAGGCAAGCGAGTAACATCGCTTCGGTAGCAGAGTTACACCCTGATTATTTAGGTTTTATTTTCTACCAAAAATCACCGCGTTTTATTACTGAGGTTTCTGCAGAGCTGATTAAATATGTGCCATCAACAATTAAAACAACTGGTGTTTTTGTAAATGAAGATTTACAAATCGTAAAACAATACATCATTAAATACAATTTAAAAGCAGTACAATTACATGGTAATGAAGATGCTAGTTATTGCGAAGAGCTCAAATCAGCTGGTGTAGAAATAATTAAAGCTTTTGGGGTTGATGAAAATTTCGACTTCAATAGATTATCAGTTTATTTAAACGTTGTTGATTATTTTTTGTTCGATACACAAACACCTGCACATGGTGGCTCGGGTAAAGTTTTTGATTGGAAATTATTGGAAAACTACACATTCGAAAAACCGTACTTTTTAAGTGGTGGAATTGATTTAGTACATACAGGTATTATTAAAGAAATTATCGATCCGCGTTTGTACGCGATAGATATAAACAGCAAATTCGAATTAGAACCTGGATTAAAAGACATTGAAAAGTTAAAAGAATTATTTAAAGAGATGAATACTTAATATTGTCATGCTGAGGCACGAAGCATCTCTTAAGAAAGATTCTTCGCTACGCTCTGAATGACAACACATGATAAAATTATGAGCTATTTTGTAAACGAAAAAGGTTATTACGGAGATTTTGGAGGAGCATACATTCCCGAAATGTTATATCCAAACGTAGAAGAATTAAGGCAGCAATACTTAGGTATTATTAACGAGCTTAGCTTCCAAGAAGAGTTTAAAGCTCTACTTAAAGATTATGTTGGTCGTCCATCGCCTTTGTATTTGGCTAAAAGATTGTCGCAAAAATATGGTGCAAACATCTTTCTTAAACGCGAAGATTTAAACCATACGGGAGCCCATAAAATTAACAATACCATTGGGCAGATTTTGTTAGCCGAAAAGTTAGGTAAAAAACGCATCATTGCCGAAACAGGTGCTGGTCAGCATGGTGTAGCAACAGCTACAGTTTGTGCCTTAAGAGGTTTAGAGTGTGTGGTTTACATGGGTGAAATTGATATTAAACGTCAAGCACCAAACGTTGCCCGAATGAAAATGCTAGGTGCCACAGTTGTACCAGCAACATCTGGTAGTAAAACTTTAAAGGATGCTACAAATGAGGCCATGAGAGATTGGATCAATAATCCGGTTGATACACATTACATTATTGGTTCTGTTGTTGGTCCACATCCTTATCCTGATATGGTATCTATTTTCCAATCGGTAATTTCTGAAGAAACTAAAAAACAATTGCTAGCGCAAACAGGTAAAGATGAGCCAGATTATGTGTTGGCTTGTGTAGGCGGTGGTAGCAATGCTGCGGGTATGTTTTATCATTTTATTAATGATGAAAATGTAAAACTTATAGCTGTTGAAGCTGCGGGTATGGGCGTTAGTTCTGGTTATTCTGCAGCTACAACTTATTTAGGTAAAGAAGGTGTTTTGCATGGTAGTAGAAGTATTTTAATGCAAACACCTGATGGGCAAGTGGTAGAGCCACATTCTGTATCTGCTGGTTTGGATTATCCTGGTATTGGTCCGCAACATGCACATTTGTTTAAAACTGGTCGCTGCGAATATGTTTCTATTACAGATGATGAATCGTTAAATGCAGGTTTGCTACTTACCCAATTAGAAGGAATTATCCCTGCTATAGAAAGCGCTCACGCAATTGCGCACTTAGAATATATGACTTTTAAGGGTGATGAAAATGTAGTAATTTGTTTATCCGGTAGGGGAGACAAAGACATGGAAACTTATATGAAACACTTTAAACTTTAGATTTGAGAAGTTAGATTTGAGATTTGAGACCTGTTAAGTTTCAAGCATCTCATATCTCACATCTCCTATCTCACATCTCAAGATATGAACCGTTTACAACAACTATTTCAACATAAAAAGAAAGATATTCTTTCGATATATTATACAGCTGGTTATCCAAATTTGCCAGATACACTGAAAATTGCTGAGGCATTAGAAAAATCAGGAGCAGATTTTTTGGAGATTGGTTTTCCATACTCAGATCCTGTTGCAGATGGACCAATTATCCAGGCAAGCAGTAAACAATCTTTAGATCAAGGAATGACCTTACAGGTTTTGTTTGATCAATTAAAAGATCTACGTAAAACAATTACTATCCCAATTTTATTAATGGGTTATGTTAATCCTGTTTTACAATATGGCGTAGATAATTTCTGTAAAGCTTGCAAGGAAGTAGGTGTTGATGGATGCATTATACCCGATTTACCGATGTATGAGTACGAAGAAATGTACCGTACGTGTTTTGAAGAAAATGGAATTAGCAATATATTTTTGGTAACACCTCAAACTTCAGAAGAACGTATCCGTAAAATAGACGGTTTAAGTAATGCATTTATTTACTTATTATCATCTGCGGCAACTACCGGAAAAAATTTAGATGTTTCTACTGCTGCTAGAATGTATTTTACTCGTATACAAGCAATGAATTTAAACAATCCATTAATGATTGGTTTCGGAATATCTGATAAGCAAACATTCGATTCTGCAAACGAATATGCAAGTGGGGCAATTATAGGGAGTGCTTTTGTGAAAGCTTTATCCGCCGAAGGCGAAATAGAAGAAAATATAAGTGCTTTTATGAAACAGTTTAGGTAATACTTGCTTATAACCACATAGATACATATTGGTAAACATGTTTCTATGTGGTAAATTCAAATTAGAATGCTAATTCCAAATTTCATTCATCTCTGTTAATATGATCGGTTTACCATCAGTAACTACAATCGTATGTTCGTGCTGAGCCATAAAACCACCTTTGTCACCAACCATTGTCCAGCCATCGGCTAAAGTTTCTGCATAAGTAGAATTTGTAGAGATAAATGTTTCAATAGCAACCACAGAATTTTTCTTAAATCTGGTTTGATTATAACGATCTCTATAATTTGCAATTTCGCTTGGCGCTTCGTGTAAGCTTCTACCAACTCCATGTCCGGTAAGGTTTTTAATTACCCGATAGCCATTTTTCTTGGCTTCAGTTTCAATTAAAAGCCCAATGTCTTGAATTTTAACACCACCCTTAATATTATGTATCGCTTTATGAAGGATTTGTCTCGAAGCATTAATTAATTTTTGATGTTGGTTGATATCCTTTCCAATTACAAAAGAACCGCCATTGTCAGACCAAAATCCATTTAGCTCAGCTGATACATCAATATTAATCAAATCGCCTTCTTTAAGTATATTTTTTACCGAAGGAATACCATGGCAAAACTCGTTGTTTACACTAATGCAAGTATAGCCTGGAAACTTATAAGTTAAAAATGGAGCAGACTTAGCACCAAAATCCGCTAATACTGCAGCGCCAAAATCATCTAATTGTTTGGTAGAAATACCTGCTTTTGCAAAATTTCTCATTTCTTTTAAAGTAACTGCAACCGCTTCACTGGCTTTTTGCATTCCTATCAATTCTTCTTCTTTGGTTATAGACATGGTTTGGTGTTTAAATTGGCTGTTGTAGTAATGTTTTTTTTACTTTGGGTTTTATCGATTTTAAAAATACAAATCCTATAACTCCAGCTATTATCGATGCGCAAAGAATAGCAAATTTTGCCTCTGTAATATGAAAAGCGTCACTAAATGATAACAAGGCAATAAAAATCGACATGGTAAATCCAATGCCCGCCAACATTCCAACACCCATAATGTGTTTCCAATTTGCGCCAGATGGTAGTTTGGCCAATTTAATTTTAACCGCAAACCACGAGAAAAATGTTACTCCGATTGTTTTTCCAACAAATAAACCAATGATAATACCATAACCCAATGGCGAATTTAAGCCTGCTAACATTCCTTTTTCGAAAGTGATATTGGTGTTTGCCAAAGCAAAAATTGGCATAATTAAAAAGTTAACAGGTACAGAAAGGAAATGTTCTAGTTTTTCTAACGGCGATTCTATAGCGGTATTGTTTGTGGGAATTGTAAACGCCAAAAGTACACCAGCAATTGTGGCGTGTATGCCAGAATGATGTACAAAATACCATAAGAAAACACCCGGTATCAAATAAAACCAAAGTGATGTTACTTTGAAATAGTTAAGTAAAAGCAAGAATGCAAAAATCGCTCCCGCGATAAATAAATACATCCAATGGATTTGATTGGTATAAAATATGGCGATAACTAAAATAGCTCCTAAATCATCTACTATAGCCAATGCTGCTAAAAATATTTTAAGCGAAGCGGGTACATTTTTACCCAACAGGGCGATGATTGCTAAAGCAAAGGCAATATCTGTAGCCATCGGGATACCCCAACCAGATGCTGTTGGTTCATTTTTATTAAAGAAAAAGTAAATTAAAGCAGGCACAATCATTCCGCCAATGGCAGCCAAAACGGGTAATGATGCCTTTTTTAGGTTCGAAAGTTCACCCTCTACTAACTCACGTTTAATTTCTAAACCCACTAATAAGAAAAATATAGCCATTAAGCCATCGTTAACCCACGCAGATGTAGTATAAGTTAAGTCAATTAAACCATTTGTAAAACCGAAAGGTGTGGCTAAGAAATTAGCAAATGCTGTTGACATTCCCGAATTGGCTATAACCAATGAAATAATTACGCAGATCAATAAAATAATTCCACCAACTTTACCCGAATGAAAGAACTTTCTAAAAACGCTTAGATTAATTTTTTTCGACATACCCAAAAGTAAGCTTTTCGGGGCAATTTTGCCATAAAAATTGATCATATTAAGCTGTTTTTATTCAAAAAAACATATTAAAAAGGTTGTTGTGATTTTTATAATCAGTGCATTTAAAGAATAAATTGATCACGAAAAAAGCCGCTCTATTTTCATAAAGCGGCTTGGTTACTTAACGTATTAATTTAGTTATTTACCAAATAAAGTTGCCTTAATACTAATTTCAAATGTTCCACTAGCTGAGCCTTGCAAAGCTGAAGTTTCGGTGGTGTAAAAACCCATAAACGACAATGAGTTTTTGTAATTGATACCTGCACCAAATGATGCGCTATTGGTACTGTGATACATTCCCATTAAAAAAAGTTTTTCGGCAAAAGTTACATTTGCCCCAGCATCAAAAATGTTGTCATAACCTTTAATTCCTCTAAATGCAACTTTTGGTTCTATTAAAACTGAGTTTTCGCCTGTTCCGCTGTTTATTTTATAACTCGCAGCAGCATAAAATTGAGATCGATCAACATTGTTTTCATTCTCTTGCTTTATAAAACTTCTGATGTTTGGTATTGCTCCTTCAATATTTAATGTGTTACTTGTATAAGCTACCCCAAAATCTCCTTCAAAAATAGATCCTTTGTTGTTAAATTGAGCTAATGAAGGATCGGTCATATCTCCGTTAATTCGGCTAAAATCAACTCTTTCATCTAAAATACCAATAGATGCTCCAAAATTTAATTTTTGGTTGTCATTGTTTAACGGTAAATGATAAGCGTAGCTAACCATGGCTTTGGTACGTTGCAAAGAGCCAGCCTTTTCGTTATAAACATTAACACCCAATCCAACTTTGTTTATTTTATAATCAGCTGTGATGTTTTGGGTACTCGGTGAGCCAGGTATGTTGCTCCATTGTTTGCGATAGTTTAAATTTACGTTTAAACCATCATTTAATCCCGCATATGCGGGATTAACTTGATATTGATTTAAGAAATATTGAGAACTTAAAGGGTTTAATTGTGCCTTAACTTCATTTGATGAAATGAAAATAATGGCGGTAATTAGCAATGAAAATAAAGCTGTATTGCTAAGCTGTTGATATTTTTTATAGTTAATCTTCATGATCTGTAATACAATTTAGTTTCTAATTAATGTGATGTAGCCTTTAAATTGACCAAGGTTTGGTCCGAAATCGAGAATGTAATAATACGTGTCGGAGGCTAATGTACTCCCGTTTAACGTTCCATCCCATTCGTTGGCATAACCTTTTTTTGTATATACAGATCTACCTGCTCTATCAAACACCGTTAATGTGTTGTTTGGATAGTAATCTATGTTTTCAATGATAAACCTATCATTTTTGCCATCACCGTTTGGTGTTAAAATATTTATTGGTTTTACTTTATAATCATCAGCTACCTGAATAGTAATTGATTGATTTGCAGTACAGCCAGATGCGTTTGTAACGTTAACGGTATAAGTTGTGGTTTGTTTTGGCCTAACTGTTAGCGTAGCTGATGTTTGTCCGCTTACAATATCCGTGTTAGGTAGCCAATTATAACTTACACCTCCACTTGCAGAAAGTACAACGCTGCTACCTTTAGAAATTGAAGTTGTATTGTTGCTGTTAATGTTTACAACTGGCAGTGAGTTTACAATAATTGTAGCGGTTCCAGTTTGTAATTGTGATCCATTTGCATCCGCTACGCGAACCAATGTGTAAACAAAAGAACCTGCAACATTAGCTGGTTGCGAAATAGACACAGAATTACCGGTAGTTGTGGTTATTGTTCTGTTTGCGCTTCCATTAACAGTATAAGTAAAAGTGAATGGGGCAGTACCAACACCGCCTGTAAAGGTTACATTTTGAGGTGCTGAGTTAATACAAACACTGCTATTACCAGTTATGGTACCTGTAGCTAAAGGGTTTACTCTTACTGTTACTGTACCAGTTTGTAATTGATTTCCATTTACATCTGCCACGCTTACTAAAGTGTAAACAAATGTGCCTGCAGCTGCAGTTGGTACGCTTAAAGTAATCGAGTTTCCACTATTTGTTGTAATAGTTTGGTTACTACCGTTGTTTAGTTTGTAAGTAAATGTGTAAGGAGCAGTTCCACTTGCGCCAGTAAAAGTAACTAGTGGAGAAGTAGCACCAACTAAAACATTGCTGTTTCCTGATATTGTTGCTGTTGGCAAAGGTGGGATCGAAAAACGAGCATAAATAGGTAAGTGATCAGAGGTAGTAGTAGAGTAAGATGAAATATATGATCTCGGATCTTCTATAGCAATTGAATTGCTAATGTAACTGTTGTTTAGTTCATTAGAAATCATGATATGATCTATAAAACTAGGTGTGTTGCCCCCAACAAAAGTACCTAAACCAGGAGTTTGACTTATTGATTGTGTTAAAGCAGTGTAATTTGCTGCATCTGATACAAATACGTTATAACTTGATGTTGGACTTGAACTAATTGAACCCACAACTTGGTCATTAAAATCGCCTAAAATGATAATCTTATCGGTTGGATAAGTTGCATTTAAGTAATCGTACAAAACTTTATTGTCATACACTCTACGGTTATGATCGGCAGTTGTACCTGCTGATTTACCATGAATAACCACAACCCTATATGTTTGCGGATTACCTGCAATATTTGAAGTAAAGGTAGTTAAGAAAGGTAAACGACCCGACGACCAAAATGAAGCGCCAGAACCAGTAGGATAATTAGGGAAAATGCTAGTATTTCCTGTTCTTGCAGCATCAAATTGAGCTACAAATAAAGGCTCTTCGCTAACTTTTGTTACAGTTGCAGTGTTGTAAATAAAGCCTATTTGCTGCGGAGGGAAATTTGGATCGGCAGCATCAAATGAATAAGAATATCTAGTTGAAAGCGTGCCAGCGTAACCAGGTAAATTTGCAATAAGTTGGTTAAATGATGGTAAATCAGATACTTCTTCTACGGCAATTACATCTAAGTTTAATTTTTGCAAAACCGTAGTTACGTTGGTGATTTGTAAAGCATCATTTGTCGGTCCGAATTCTACATTTGAGGCATCTCTAACATCTGTACCAAAAAATTCAATATTATAAGTTGCAATATCAAATGTTTCTGATCTTAAAATAGAACTTCCGGTTAAGGTAATCAAGCTTGTGTTTAATCCAGTTCCTGTAAAAGTTAACTTACCTGTTAATACAATCGTTTTTGTAGTTGGCGCAAAGCGGATGAATATCGTTTTTCCTGCTAAGGCATCTGCTTGAGAAACAATGATGCTATTACTAAAGCTAGTATTGTTTAAAGAAACTTGAAAATTTGTTGGTGCAGTTACGGTAATGTCTCCATATCCGCCAGCTGCTAAAACAAAATTTGTACTTGTGGATGTATTACCTACAGTAGTTTCTGCATAAGTAAAAGTTTGATCTGGGATAGATAAATAATTAGCTTTATTTTCTACTTTAAAATCATCAACTTTCCATTCTGATGAGTTGTTTGTGCCGCCAGCTGTAGTTTGATAAACAAAAGCAACATACGTATTTGCTGATTTATAATTGTTTAAATTGATGTTATCTGATAATTGCCAAACACCTGTGGTAGCTGGGAAATTGCCGTTGATTTCTGTCCAATCTGCTGTATTAATTACCCCAGAACCATTATAGGTGGTAGAAACCATCAGTTTTAAATCTGGTCCGGCAAAAAACTCGCGACTATAAAATTGCAATGTTGCAAAATTGTTAAAAGCGGTTAAATCCATTGCTGGAGAAATTAACCAATCGTTACTTGGTGTATTAGTGTCAGAAAATCCATTCATTAAAGCAGCACCAGGAGCAGAGTTTGGTGCCGTTGATGTATAAACCCAGCTATTTAAAGTTCCGCTTACACTAACTTGGCTCCAACCAGAGTTGGTTAAAAAGTTGGTATTGTTAAAATCTTGTAGGTATGGATTAATGGCAACAGCAGCTAAACTTACCATTTTAGTTGCCGCATTTGTACTAGTTAGTGTTAGCGAACCAGTTTGTGCACCAATATTATTTAGTGGATTAAATTTAACGTAAACAGTTTGACTAGTGCCACCATTAAATTCACTTTGTAAAAACGTTAGATTGGTATTTGCGTAAGTTCCGTTTAGGGTTTTAGACATTAAATAATTTCCTGTTAAAGCAATTTGTACATCACTTTGTAAATCAGCACCAGTAATGGTAAAGCTTTGTGAGTTTGAGGTTTTATTTTGTGCTGTAAAACCAGGAAATGTAATTGCTGTTGGAGTGGTAGTAATTACAGGTGTAGCTACGTTTGTGGTTAATAAATCTAGCTTCGTTGCTGTTGTTTGCAAATTTGGTATGCCATCTTCGGCTACTACATAAACATCGTAATTTGTATTTTGAGACAAGCCAGTAATATTACTCGAATAATCTGCATTTGCGGTGATATTAGCAAAATTTCCGGCATAAAGTGCAGCAGTATTACTTGCATTGTTTCCTAATTTAACTTGTGAAGAATTTGGTGCAACAGCTCCATCAGGCAAAACCACAAAGTAGGTTGTGCCAACTTCGCTGATATTGCTAGTTAAGGTAAATGCATTTGTGCTGATGTTACTGCTTTTAGGATAAGTTGCCGTAAAAGTTGGTGGAGTTGTATCTCCTCCCGCATTTGCTGTACCTGCAATTATCACATCATCAATACTAAAAGTACCGCCAGTTAATTCGGCATTAAAGCCATAAAATCTAAAAGTTACTGCAGAATTAATTGCTGTAAAGCCAGTTAATGTAACAGTGGTTCCTGTTTCAGCAGAGGTAGATGCATCTACAACCTGAAAAATATTTGTAGCTACAACTTGTAAGTCAGCATTTGCTGGTGCTATTGAAGCTTGCAAATTTGCTGCATAAGCATCTCTGCTAGATCTTACTGCATACTGTCTTATACCACTTCCAGAGCGTTGTACCGTAAATTTAATGGTTGATAAATCTATCGAAAAGCCAGATGCAGGTGTAATTGTAACCTCAAAATATTTACCTAAATCTGCTGTTCCTGTAAAAATATCAGAGCCGTTTGCAGCACCTAAAGGCTGGTTGGTAAACGAAAATCTGCTGCTGGCGTTTGGGTTTGTAGGCAAAGCTGCACTTGCAGAAAATGAACTAAATGTAACTCCTGTTGCAGTAGGAACTGGAGTTGGATCGATTTTGCCAGATGTTGAGGTAGAGTTGGCAAACGTATAAGTTGCTGTAAAATTTTGTCCAAATGAGTTTTGGATAAATAAGAAGCATACTAAAAAATTGAATAGTAAAAGTTTCTTCATATGAATTTGTTTATTTAAACAAATGTAGATGATAAACCCTATTCGCAATGTTAACTTGTTGTTAATTATTGTCTTTGTGGAAAACTAAAAGTAATTATTTGTTAATTTAAACGTTGGAAACAAATTAGAGGTGAAAAATGTGAGGAAAATTTCTGCTAATGTTAAGAAAAAACGCTGTTAAAGATAATCTTCAATATTTCCTTTACCTTCGCGAATGATGTCAAAATCTCCTGTAGTACAGTCTATTACTGTAGAAGGTTCATTGTCTCCGTAGCCGCCATCTACAACTGCATCTACCAGCTCCTGATATTTTTCATAAATTAATTCAGGATCAGTAGAATATTCGATCAATTCATCATCATCTTTAATTGAAGTAGATAAAATCGGATTACCCAAGGCTTCTACAATTGCTCTTGCAATATCATTATCAGGTACACGTATACCAACTGTTTTTTTATTAGAACTTAATAATTTCGGAACATTATTGTTCGCATTAAAAATAAACGTAAATGGACCGGGTAAAGCTTTTTTTAATACTCTAAATAGGGTGGTGTCAATTGGTTTTATAAAATCAGAAATGTGCCTTAAATCAGAACAAATGAAAGAAAAATTAGCTTTTTCTGGTTTAATACCCCTTAATCTGCAAATTTTTTCAATTGCTTTTTGGTTGGTAATATCGCAACCTAAACCATAAACAGTATCTGTTGGGTAAATAATTAAACCGCCTTTTTTTAGCACTTCAACTACTTGCTCAATTGCTCTCGGATTTGGATTCTCTGGATATATTTTAATAAGCATACCCAAAAATAACAAATTAAGGTCGTTGATGTTTAATCATTACAATATAAAAATTTACATGTACAGAATTTTGTACAATATTTTTAATTTTGTATCTTTAAAATTCAATTTTTTAATAATGGAAATCACTAATTATACTACATTTAGGCAGAGCCTTAAATTCTATTTGGATAAAGTATTTTCAAATCATACTCCGCTATTTGTTACTAGGGCAAAAGGTGAGGATGTGGTTGTAATGTCAAAGGCAGATTACGATAGCATGCAGGAAACTTTTTATTTGCTAAAAAATCCTGCAAATGCGGTTAGGTTAGAAAAAGGATTAAAAGATTATGAAAAAGGCCTAACGCAAAAACAAGAATTAATAGACAATGAATAAATTGTTTGTTGAGGGAGCTTGGGAAGATTATTTGCATTGGCAATCTGTAGATAAATCAATGCTTAAAAAGATAAATATTCTGCTCAAAGAAATAGAACGAACACCATTTGAAGGTACAGGTAAGCCCGAACCTTTGAAACATCAATATAGTGGTTGGTGGTCTAGAAGAATAAATTTAGAACATCGATTAGTTTATAAAATAGAGAATTTTTCAATAGTGATTCTTCAATGTAGATATCACACCTAATTTTTACCTATGAGAAAAGCATTTGTTGCCATTGCTGCGTTTTTAGTCGCATTTACCATTATGTTAGGGCTTTACCACCCATTTTTGTGGTGGACATTTCTATTTACCGGACCTTTCGTGATTTTGGGTATTTATGATTTGTATCAACCCAAACGAAGCATTATGAGAAACTACCCTGTTTTTGGGCGACTTAGGTATTTTATGGAAGAATTGAGGCCAAAAATTTATCAATACTTTATAGAGAGTGATACCAATGGAAAGCCTTTTAGTCGTCTTAATAGATCCTTAATTTATCAAAGAGCTAAAACTGATAACGATACAATTCCTTTCGGTACACAATTAGATGTTTATGAAAACGGATACGAATGGTTAAGTCATTCTATTGCGGCAATCAGTCATCATGAGTTAGATATTAATCCGAAAGTTATGGTTGGTGGCCCACATTGTAAACAACCTTACAATGCCAGTATCTATAATATTTCTGCCATGAGTTTTGGTTCACTAAGTCAAAATGCAGTTTTGGCATTAAATGGTGGAGCTAAAATGGGTGGTTTTGCGCATAATACAGGCGAGGGCGGTATTAGTGATTATCATACACAACCAGGAGGAGATTTAATTTGGCAAATTGGTACAGGTTATTTTGGTTGTAGAAAACCTGATGGATCTTTTAATCCAGAAGCTTTTGCCGAAAGATCTACAAGTGATCAAGTTAAAATGATCGAAATTAAATTATCACAGGGGGCAAAACCTGGACACGGAGGTATGTTGCCCGCTAAAAAAGTAACGCCAGAAGTTGCCAGAATTAGGTTAGTTAAAGAAGGATTTGATGTGAATTCTCCGCCTGCACATTCTGCATTTTCAAATCCAAAAGAAATGATACAGTTTGTGCAGCAACTTAGAACACTTTCGGGTGGTAAGCCAGTGGGTATAAAATTGTGTATTGGTCGCAGAACCGAGTTTTTAGCCATTTGCAAAGCGATGATAGCAACTGGTATTTATGTAGATTTTATTACAGTAGATGGGGGCGAAGGAGGTACTGGAGCCGCTCCGCAAGAATTTTCTAATGCAGTTGGTATGCCTTTGCGTGAAGGCGTGGCATTTGTTTATGATATTTTAAGCGGTTTTGGATTAAAAAAACACATTAAAATTATCGCCTCTGGTAAAATCTCATCGGGTTTTGATTTGGTAAAAAATATTGCATTAGGAGCAGATTTATGCTATTCAGCTCGTGGTATGATGTTCGCTTTAGGTTGTTTGCAAGCTTTGTTATGTAATAGCAATGCCTGTCCAACTGGTGTGGCAACACAAGATGCTAGTTTAATGAAAGGTTTAGTTGTTGAAGATAAAACCGTTCGTGTATTTAATTTTCATCGTTTAACGGTACAAAGTGCAGTAGAACTTTTAGGAGCTGCAGGTTTGCGCCATCCGTATGAGTTAACAAGAGCGTACATTAATAGAAGAGTTAGTCCGAGTTTAATGCAGTCTTACATGGAAACCTTTCCATATATACCAGAGGGAAGTTTGTTGCAAACGCCTTACCCATCGCAGTTTGAATTGTTAATGGCTTTAAGTACAGCAGAAAGTTTTGCGCCAACAGATTACAGAGTTTCAAATGTTGATTATCAAACCGCTAGTGCCAATAATTAATTAAACACACTTTGACAAAGCTTTAGAGATTTAAATAATGCTTTGTCAAAGTTTTCATAAAAACTCGCATCTAAAAATTATATTATTAATAATTTGAAAAGGAAAACGAGTGCTAGTTTACTATTTCAGTCCCGCTATTCGTTTCTGCCGATGATTTTAGTTCCGACTTCTTCTGGAAAAATCGGCATCCACTACTATCGGGTTTATTAAACTTAAGCTTGTTTAGCTATGAGGGGTTGCAGAGTTTGCGTCATTCCGAGCTCAACTGGCAATCGTAATGATATTGCAGGTAAACGGAAGTTTCCTACACTATCCTTTGTAAATTAAACCCGATTGGATGAATGCTCCCAATTTTTCTTCGGGAGCAGAAAGTAAAGCGGGGCTTCGCCAACCAATGGAAAACTTACATTCGTTTTCAATAAAATTTATAAAGCTGTACCTGCTACTAAACTAATAGGAGAGGTATCCATTGCATTAGCAGTACTTAATTTTAATATGCCTTTTACCCTAACCGTTTGGTAGGTAAATTTTACAGGTTCTTTTAATTCTACTTGCACCATAATTGGCACACCGTTTTTACCGCAATAAAAGCATTGGTTAATGGGTAAAGTGCTTAGCATAAACTTAGTTTGTTTCATGCCATCTTTAATTGGTACAATGTAACCTTCTAATTCAAAAGGTTTATTGGCGTGTTTTTTAATATCGTTACCAAATATGGCGTACATTTCGGTGTCTTTTACAGTTTTAAAATCTACACTACCAATTACATCCCAATTGCTCGAAAAAATTTGGTCGCTAGGATCATGCTGTGCTTTTGCACCGAAGCCAAAACCTGCTAATAATAAGATGATTAAACTAATTTTTTTCATTTGATGTGTGTTTTAATTCTTTGCCAATATTTTAGAAATATTTGATTTGTAGGCCTGCAATGCCGGAATTATAGCTGCAAATATACCAATACCTAATCCAGCAAGCAATAAGTAGAGTTCGCTTGTAATAAAAATACTACCTGTTAATTTTGCCTGAGTGCTATCTTGATAATTTGCTATCATTTCTAAGCCTAAATGCCCTAAAGCTATTCCAATAATTGTACCAGCAATGGTTAATAAAAGTCCTTCTAGTATCACAATTACAAATAATTTGGTTCGTGAGGCACCCAAAGTTCTCATGATAGCTAAATCATAACTGCGTTCTTTTAAAGAATTGTATAGGTTAACAAAAACACTAATAGCTGCAATAAGCATGATTAAAACAGCAAACCATTGCAAAGTATCTACTCCAACACCAATTAAAGAGAAAAGCCTGGTGCTTTCTTGTGCCGGACTAGCAGCTTGCATATTGGTAGTTTGGTTTACCATTTGAGGAAATATAGCAACCGCCATGTAAGAACGATATTGAATTAATAAGGAAGTGATTTCTCTACTTTCCATCGCCTCGGCTTCTTCTTTTTCATGGTCATGTACTTCGCCTTCTTCATGTTCGAGAGGTTCTTCATGTTCTTCATGCATTTTCCAAACGCTGCCAATGTTGGTTAAAATAAGGTTGTCTGTAACGTTGCCTTGCGGTGTTAAAATACCCACAACTTTATACTCGTGGTCTTTGTGTTGGTCTTTGTTTTCGGTTAAACCATGTGCACCAAAAAATGTATCGCCAACTTTTAAATTCTTTTCATTGGCTACTGCAGATCCAATTGTAGCTTCTAAATCGGCTTTCCAAAATTTTCCACTTTGTATTTTTAAGCCATAAAGGCTGATGAAATTGCTATCGGTACCTACAATTCGCACGCCATCAAAATTATCGCCCAAAGCTAGGGGAGTTGCTCTTTTTACAAATGGGTTTTTAGCTAGTTTGTTGGCTTCTGTTAAAGGGATATTTCCAGTAGGAAAATCGATGTAATAAATGCTGCTTAAAATTAATTGCAGCGGACTACCTTTTGCGCCAACAACCAAATCAATATCTTTAGAATTATTGTTTAATTTTTCTTCTATTTGAGTTGATGCCAATAGCAAAATGGTTAAAATACCTGTGCCGAAAGCAATTAACATGATATTTAACGACGCCGATAATGGTTTAGACCAAATGCTTTTCCAACTTATTTTTAATGGGCTCATGTTAAACTATAGGTGTTTGTAAATGCGTCTTTAACTCTTTTATCGTGGGTAGCTACAACCAAAGTTGCTTGGTTTAAACCAGATTGATGCATTAATAATTGTAAAACTGCTGCGGCATTTTCATCATCTAGACTAGATGTAGGTTCATCAGCTATCAGTAAAGTTGGTTTATTTATTACCGCTCTAGCAATAGAAACACGTTGCAATTGCCCCTGACTTAACTCGCTTGGATATGCAGCTCTTTTATCGGCAATCCCTAATGAGGTTAAAACTTCATCAACTCTGTTTAAATCTTCTGGTAATTTAGCGAAACTTTGCGCCATGGTTAAATTTTCGGCTATGCTTAAACTTTTAATTAAATGTGGTTTTTGAAAAATGATGCCAATTTTTTGTCCTCTAAACTGATCTAAAGCTTTTGACGAAAGTTGATAGATTGAGGTTTGATCAATATTTACTTCACCTTGTGTAGGTTTTAAAATACCAGTTAAAATGTGCAGTAGTGTAGTTTTTCCACTTCCAGATTGACCTAAAAGCAACCATTGTTCGCCATTATTTATTTCCCAATCTTTAAAACTAATTTGTTGGGCGCCGTTGTAGGTATGTGAAACAGATTTGATCGAAATCATCTAATTTGATTAGTTTTTTTGATGCTACAAAAGTAATAGATAGATATGAAATGAGTAGTTAAGCATGTAAAGTATTTGCTACTACCAAAAATTGTACGTTTGTTTAAATATCGAACAAACGTTTGCATTCTGGCTTTTTATTTGGAATAACATGCATTAAAACCTTCTAAATTAACTTTTCTTAAGAGTTTTTAGTCACATTTTTTTTCTTCACTACGTGTTTTAACTAGTCAATTGATCAGACAAAATAAATTGCTAATTTGATAAGACATTGTGCAAACGTTTGTGCTAACAAAATGAGCAGTGTAATTTAAATATTGATTTAACTTGTGTACAAACTAAAAATTATGATCAAATACCTCACCTGTATCGCTAGCATTGTTGCAATTTTTTCTTGTTCAAAAAATGAAAATTTAAAGCTGATTAAGACAGATGCTACACCAACTATAGTTGTGAATAATGTAGCTGAAGGCCAAAAAGTAACTATCCCTTTGGGTGGCAATGCTTACATAACCACAAGTGATAATTCATTTACTGAAAAAATTGATGATCGAGGTGCAACAGGTTTAACAAATTGGACTAATGCAAATACGGTAGTAAGTGTTTATTTCAAGGTACAAGATATTGGTAAGGTAAATTTATACTTAAGAGCTAAAGTAGATGAGGGTTCTTTGAGCGAAATCAAAGTTTCTATTGGTGGGCAAACTATAATTAAAAAGCTCACAAATACAGGTTTTGATACCGTAAGTATTGGCGAATTTGAAATTAATGTGAAAGGATATGTTAAAGTTGATTTGCAAGGAATTACTAAAACAGGAGTAAATTTTGGTAACGTAACCGATTTAGTTTTGCAAGGAAATAAAGTTACCGATAACTTAATTTACGTTAAAGATAATGAATCAAGTAATTATTATTGGGGTAGAAGAGGGCCTTCGGTTCATCTTGCCTATCAAGCGCCAACTGAATTTAATGCAGAATGGTTTTACAATGAATTAACTATTCCTGCTGGTGGAGATGTTGTAGGGTCTTATTTTATGGCTAATGGTTTTGCAGAGGGTTATTTTGGCATTCAGGTAAATTCTGCTTCAGAAAGAAGAGTTTTGTTTTCTGTTTGGAGCCCGTTTAAAACTGATAACCCAAGTGCTATTCCAGATGACGAGAAAATTATCCTACTAAAAAAGGGAGCAAATGTAAAAACCGGTGAATTTGGCAATGAAGGTTCTGGCGGGCAGAGTTATTTAGTTTACAACTGGAAACCAGAGACAACTTATAAATTTTTACTTAAAGGGCAACCCACTACCGATAATTATACCATATATACAGCTTATTTTTATGCCCCTGAGTTAAATAGTTGGCAAATTATAGCTTCATTTAAACGTCCGAAAACGCAAACTTATTTAAAAAGAATGCATTCATTTTTAGAGAATTTTAACAATACCAAAGGATATTTAACTAGAATTGCAAATTATGATAATGCTTGGGTGCGTTCTGAAACTGGTGTTTGGAAAGAGTTAAATGTAGCAAAATTTACTGGTGATAATATTGCTCGAATTAATTTCAGGAATGATTTTTCTGGTGGAATAAGAGATGGTAAATTCTTTTTGCGAAATGGAGGCTTTTATAACGAAAGCACAAGTTTAAATAGTTTGTTTACCAAACCAGCCAAAAATAAAACTCCGGTAATAGATTTTAATCAATTGCCGTAATCAAAGTCATCTCAATAAATTGAAATGAGGTTGTCTCATAAAGCATTTTCACTAAAATCTATGCAAATTTAATTTCATAGACTGTCACGCTGAGCGTAGTCGGAGCGCATTATAAAGTCTTCGACTACGCTCAGACTGACAAAAACAGCTAAAAATTAAATTGAAATTATAAGTAGGAAAAGCTACGAAATTTAATTTCGTTTTCGATATTTCTTTTTGAATTTTGATACAGCTTCTTCTTTTTTCAGAAAATTATTGGACAGCAACAGCTTTTCCAAGTTCATCGGCAACCATTTTCTCAAACAAACTTGATGATGAGACGTATTGCTCTAAAAGTGTTAATTGATTTTTTGCTCTCGCTAAATTATGTCCGGGGTATTTTTCACCATAGTATTCATCATTCGCTAAAAAATCTGTTAAAAATCTAATGGCCTGCATGTAGATCATAAATTTTCCAGCATAAACAAATAATCTTTTTTCTGATGGTGTGAGCATCTCACCCATCTTTTTTAAATATCCTGTTGCAATTGCGATAAAAATATCAGCTCTAATTTTTATTTTAGTTAGATCTTGTTCTTCTTCATCAACCGGGCATAAATATGTTCTAAACATATCGCCCAAATCGCTAATGTAATAGCCAGGCATAATGGTATCTAAATCAATAACACATAAGCCAGAGTTAAATTCATCAAATAAAATGTTGTTAATCTTAGTATCGTGATGAACCACCCGTATAGGAATTAAATTGTTCTTAACAATCTCATTATAGGTATCTACTATGTTTTGGTGCTTGTAAATTAAATCAATTGCATCTTTGGCGGCTATTAATCTAACTTTATCTGCTGTGGATAGTTGTTTTTCAAATTCTTCAAATCTAAAAGTTAGGTTATGGAAATTTGTGAGTGTATAATGAAGATCATTAATGTCAAAATCTTTTAAAAGCGAGGTAAATTCGCCAAATTTAAGTGCAGCTTCATGAGCTTGCTTACAATTATCAACTGTATTTATCGTTAAAGAATTTTTAATAAATTTTGATAATTTATAAAACTCACCATCCGTATCTTTTACAGAAAATTCGCCATTTAGAGATGGTATTAAGCCAACGAATAAGTAATTTGGATATTTGCCTAATAGATATTCTCCAACATTTTGGATGTTTTTTGTGACTAAGAGTGGCGATTTAAAAACGCTTTTATTAATCTGTTGAAGAATGTATGATTCTGTGCCTTGTTTTGCTGTAAGCTTATAGGTTTTATTGATTAATCCCGAACCAAAAGTACTAATCTGGTAATCATCGTAATTTAAATTAAATTGTTGAAGAGTGTCTTTTAACATGTCATTGCCGCTTTTATCAAAGCTAATTATTACAAAATTACTTTCTCTGCACAAACGTTTGCGCTATCTTTTTGCAATTTTAAATTATTCTTGTCTGTTTAGTTGATTTACAATTAATTCAGATTCGATAGTTACCTTGTGATAAAAAATATCTGATGAGGTTGTTTTATTCTTCAGCAATTCGAATAAAATTTCGGCAGCTTTTTGCCCTTGCAACGCTGGGAATTGTTCTACAGATGCAATAGGCACATAATCCATATAATTAATGAGTGGCAAATTCGCATAGCTTACAAACTTGAGGTCTTTATCTAAATTGATGTTTAGTTTTCTGGCATGTTTTATGGCGTAAAGCGCATTGTAATCGTTAAAGGTAACAATAGCAGTTGGCCTCCTTTTGTTCGATAATAATTTATCTAAAGCTTCTTGTGTGCCTTTTTCGGTTAAGTCGCAACTCACAACCAAACTGCCATCAAACTTTAATCTATTTTTGGTAATTGCTTCAAAATATCCTTTTTTACGTTCTTCACTTGCGGCAAGTGTAGCTGGTCCGTTAATCATACCAATGCAACGGTGTCCTATTTGCAAGAGATAAGTAACGGCTGCTATAGTTCCAGTTTCCATATTGCAAGCAACCGAATGGATATTTTTTATGGGAGGTATTCTATCGAAAAAAACAATTGGAATGCCGTATCTTTCAAGCACTTCAAAATGATCGAAATTAGAAGTTGTTTTAGCAACAGAAACGATTAATCCATCAACTCGATGATTTTTCATCATTTCTATCAATTGTTTTTCTCGTTGTTCATCATCATGTGATTGAGCAATAAGCACGGTGTAGTTTTTTTGATAGGCTAAATCTTCAATAGCGCTAACAGCCGATGAAAAGAAAGCTTCTGAAAGTTCGGGTAAGATTAATCCTATGGTTGATGTTTTACCTTTTTGAAAAAAAATAGCACTTTGATTGGGTTCGTAATTTAACTCTTTTGCAAGTTTTTGGACTTTTTGTTGTGTGGTAATGCCAATGCTAGGATGATTATGCAATGCCCTAGAAACCGTTGATACGGAAACATTGAGTATTGCAGCTATTTCTTTAATTGTTGTTGGTTTATTGCTCATCAAAACAAATAAATTAGTTGATGAAGTTATTTAAAAATTAGTATATACCCTAATAATTGCAAATTCTTTCATTAAAATAAATTGTTAAGGAGTGAAGAGATATCTGAAAATTTAAATGCTGAATTATAGTTTGAATGTTACTTACTAAAGCTTTATGATTTGGTATAGGTAATTTAATCAGTATATTAGCTATAAACTAATTGTTATGGAAATCAAATTTTTATTGTTGATCTTATGTGCTTCTTTACTGTTTTGTTATTATTTATATGTGTTGTATAAAACTTTACGATACAAGAGGAAATACGGTAAAAATGAAGATGCTAGAGATTTATATTTAAGAACCGGGCCATTTCATCTTATGCTTTTTGGTAAATTATTTAAGAATGATGAAAAATCTGATTACAAAATTTTGAAAGAAGAAGAGGATGGCGAACTTTAAAAATTAAACACCTTTTCTAAATCAAGCTCATATCCTGGTAAAATTGGAGTAGTAACTTTTTCTCCTCCAACTAATAATCTCGTAGGCTCAAATTTGCCATCATTACCTAAAATATATTTAAAAAATGTTTGATCGCTTATGCTTACAATCCAATATTCCTTAACGCCAGCTTCTTCGTAAACTTCATATTTAAACTTTAGCTCTTTTTTGTTATTCCCTGGCGAAAGTATTTCTACAACAATATCTGGAGCACCAATACAGCCTCTTTTATCTAATTTTTCAGGATTGCAAACTACAACAATATCTGGCTGTACAACAGTAAAAATAGCTGCATCTTCTTTGCTTTTTCTTGGTAATCTAACATCAAATGGCGCACCGTAAACTTCGCATTTATGTCCTTCTAAAAAATTATAGAGAGAATTATGGATACTGCCAAAAGATTTTTGATGATACCTAGAAGGTGCTGGTCTCATCTGAAAAAGACGACCTTTAATCAATTCCATTCTTTCATCAAACGTAAACCGCATGTAATCTGCATAGCTATAAGTTGCAGAAAAATCTATGTCATTTACAGTAGAGTAGCTAGGTAATTCCTCCTCTGTTGGGTACGGTTTTGGGTTGCTCATGGCATTGATAATTTAAACTACAAACTAAATATAACTAAAATAAAAAAGAGTTTTGAATAGGTTCAAAACTCTTTTACGAAATTTACTTAATAAGTAAAAAATTATCTAAACTGATAAATAAATTAACTATTTATACATTTCTTCCCTCAGCTTTGCTACATCTTCATTGTTAATGTAATCATCGTAAGTCATCATTCTATCAATGCTGCCTTTTGGTGTAATTTCAATAATTCTTGTAGCAACAGATTCTGTTAAAGCATGATCTCGTGAAGTAAACAAAGCTGTTCCTTTAAAATCCTTCATTCCATTGTTTAATGCAGTAATCGATTCCAAATCCAAGTGATTGGTTGGTTCATCAAACATCAAGAAGTTGGCATGTTGCAACATCATTCTCGAAAACATACAACGCATTTTCTCACCTCCGGATAAAACTTTTACGTTTTTAAGTACTTCCTCGCCAGAAAATAGCATTCTGCCTAAAAAGCTTCTTACAAATTGTTCATCAGCATCGGTGCCCGAATATTCACGCAACCAATCTACCAAGTTCTCATCTTTGCCTTCAAAATAATCAGAGTTATCGTTAGGTATATCAGCAGGACTAATCGTTACGCCAAATTTAAATTCGCCAGTAAAATCTTTATCTCTGCCAGAAAGTACATTGTAAAAAGCGGTAGTAGCTAAACTGTTTTGAGAAATAACTGCCACTTTATCGCCTTTGTTAACCATAAAGTTTACGTTTTTAAACAAAACTTCTCCATCGTTACCAACTTTGGTTAATCCTTCTACCTGTAAAATTTGATCGCCAGCTTCTCTACCTAAATTGTTAAACAAAATTGCAGGGTATTTTCTGCTCGATGCTTTAATTTCAGAAATATCTATTTTATCTAACGCTTTTTTACGCGAAGTTGCCTGCTTACTTTTCGAAGCATTTGCACTAAAACGCTGTATAAATTCTTGTAATTCTTTTACTTTTTCTTCCAGTTTTTTGTTCTGATCGCTACGTTGTTTTAACGCCAATTGGCTACTTTCGTACCAGAAAGTATAGTTACCCGTGTAAATGCTCATTTTGCTAAAGTCAATATCCACAATGTGGGTACAAACCGCATCTAAAAAGTGCCTATCGTGACTTACTACTAAAACAATCGCTTGATAATCAGCCAAAAAGTTCTCTAGCCACGCAATCGTATCAATGTCCAAATCGTTGGTAGGCTCATCTAATAATAAAATATCAGGATTACCAAATAAAGCCTGTGCCAATAAAACACGTACTTTTTGGTTACCGTCAAGCTCTTTTAATTGTTTATAATGGTACTCTTCTTTAATGCCCAGGTTGCTCAATAAAGTTGCGGCATTACTTTCCATATTCCAGCCATCTTTTTCGGCAAAAATATTTTCTAATTCGCCAGCACGCTCGCCATCTTTATCACTAAAATCTTCTTTTAGGTAAATTGCATCTTTTTCAATCATGATGTCGTACAGCTCTTTGTGGCCCATCATCACGGTTTCAATCACCGTATTTTCATCAAATTCATAGTGATTTTGTTTTAAAACCGCCATACGTTCGCCCGGAGTAAATGCCACCGAACCAGATGTTTGGTTAACTTCACCACTTAAAATCTTCAAAAAAGTAGACTTACCAGCGCCGTTAGCACCAATTACGCCATAACAATTGCCTTGATTAAATTTTAAGTTAACATCTTCAAAAAGAGTGCGTTTGCCGTAACGAAGGGATAGGTTAGAAACTGAAATCATATTGTTTTAAATAAAGTGCAAAGGTACAGAAAAAGGTTGAGGGTAGGAAGGGAGAAGATGAAAGGTTTTTAAACTTGTAAACTAATGTTTGTATTTCATGGCAAGTTAGTCCCACTTTTCGCTGTAGCCTTTCCCGATAAAAAAAATCGGGATTCGGGCTGCCGCTTCAATTGGGTTTAAATTTTAAGTTTGGTTCTTATGGCTTGTTTTAAAACCCAAAAGCTATATTTTGGATAATTTTATTAATTTTAAAACTTATGCATTCAGAAATTTTACTAGTTACGCTTGCAAATGCTATAGCTAAGAAAAAAGTTATTGAATTAACTGCAATTGCGTTAGAAAATGATGAGTTGTTTGAGCAGTTATTAGAATTTTCCTTCCATCCTAAACCCGAAGTTACTTTTAGAGCGGCGTGGATTTTAGAAAATATTTACTTGGCTAATCCACAAAAATTTATTCCTCACCTCAATTGGTTCTTAATAAATTTTCCTCAGCAACAAAACTCATCAGCAAGAAGAAATTTCGCAAAAATATTAGCATTAATTACTAAAAAGAATGCCCAAAAAGAAATAAAAGAAATTGTTCAACAGTTTAAAACCGATGATATAGTAGAAACCGTTTTCGCATGGTTAATAGATGATGAAGTTGCTGTAGCCATTAAATCACACTGTTTAAATATTTTAGCTAATTTAAGTACTAAGCATAATTGGATAAAAGACGAGTTGTTACAAACCATGAATTTTTTAGTTGATAAAGAAAGCATCGCATTTTATGCAAAAGTTAAACAAATTAAAAAACAATTGAAATAGTATTTAACAATGCAACAACAAAGCAATAAAGCAATTCTTTTTTAAAACTGCACACCAAAAATTATATTTTTGAAAAATGAGTACGCCAATAGAAATTTTAACTAGTATTATAAAGCATAGAAGAAGCATTTATCCTGACAGTTATCTCGAAAAAGAAATTCCTAAAGAAGCAATTGAGCAGATTTTGGAAAATGCAAATTATGCACCAACACATAAACTAACTGAACCTTGGCGTTTTGTAGTACTTACAGGCAATGCAAAAGCAAAGTTAGGCTTGGCACTTGGCGAATTTTACAAAAAAACCATACCTGCTGAAAAATTTTTGCAAAAGAAATTCGACAGTTTTTCGGTTAAAACCCAACAAGCACCTTGCATTATAGCCATAAATATGAAAGTTTCTGGCAAAATACCAGAATGGGAAGAACTTGCAGCAGTAAGTTGTGCGGTGCAAAATATGGCTTTATCTGCTCAGGCGTTAAATATTGGTGCTTATTGGAGCTCACCTCCGTTAATAGATCATTTGCAAGATTTTCTTTCGCTAAGTAGCGACGAAAAATGTATTGGTTTGTTTTATATGGGCTACCATAATGAAACATCGCTTGTAGCAAACAGAACTCCAATTGAAGAAAAAGTAATTTGGATGGAAAGTTAATGTTTGATTAACAGTGGATTAACTTAAATATTTTTTGCTTTTAGTTTTGCTACCAAAATTTTGATATATTTATTTTGCTCAAACCACATAAATATGCAAGAATTAAAGTTATCCCTATATCAACTTTGTTTAAATTTTATTAACGAAAGAATTAATACTGCAGAAACTGCATTAAAACAGGCTCGTGAAGCCAGTAATGATGATACCAAAAGCAGTGCTGGTGATAAGTACGAAACCAGTAGAGAAATGATGCAGCAAGATATTGATAGAAATAAAAGACTATTAATTGATGCAGAAGAAAATCAGCGAGTTTTAACCTCTATAAAAGATGTTCCTTTTTCTGACTCTGCCAGAAATGGTAGTTTAGTAATTACCGATCAGGGTAAGTTTTACTTGAGTATTAGTGCTGGTCAGTTACAATTAAATAATGAAACTATTTTCGCCATATCTGCGGTTTCACCAATAGGTAAAATGCTTTTAGGTAAACAAAAAGGAAGTTCTTTTGATTTTAATGGTAAAAAATATTTGATAAAGGAAGTGGCATAAAATACTTGTCATCCAGAGTGCAACGAAGGATCTCTTTAGTCAATATCATAAAAGAGATTCCTCGCAGGCTCGGAATGACAATTCGTTTAAAAACTCTTTACAATACTGTTATGCAACGTTTTCGGGCTCCAAAATCCGCTGGCAATAATTCTTCTTACTGTAAACAAAGGATCTTTTTCATCGCGTTTATCTGCTAAAGAAAATGCCATTTTAAATCCACGTTTCTTTAATTCTGGTATACCAGCAGCATTCCATAAGCCAAAAGGATATGCAAAATATTCAATCTTTTTACCAGTAATTTCTTCTAATTTTTTAGTTGGTTTATCTAATTGTTCTTCCCAATCTTTGCCTTCGTATTTTTTAAAGTTTTTATGGTCGTAAGTATGGCTTCCTATTGTATTACCTTCGTCAGCAAGCGATTTAATTTGCTCCTTACTCATGTAGTTAACAAACTTACCTTGTTTGCCAATTGAAACAGTCATGATAAAATAGGCAGCTTTAAAACCATGTTTCTTTAAAGTTGGGTTTACTACCGTATATTGATCTAAAACTGTATCATCAAAAGTTAACATAATTGGTTTTGATGGTAACTTAGCGCCTTCATTTAAATAAGCATACAATTGATCGGGTAAAATAGTGTGGTAGCCACTGTCAGCTAACATTTTCATCTGATCTTTAAAATTCTGAATTTCTACTGTATAATCTTTACCCATTTGTCCGTCTGTTGCTTTCCAGTTTCGCACTTGATGATAACATAAAATAGGTACTTGTTTACGTGCTAAAATTGTTTTTGCATCTGCAACTTTAACTTTGCTCACATCAACTTTTGCTGCGTTTGCTGTGTTTTCTGAAACTAAATTTTCAGTGGTATCTGTTGTAGTTTTGTCTGTAGGTTGCGATTTTGATTGACAGCCAGCAGTAAATATTAAAGCTGCAGCAATTAAAGTTAAAAAGTTCTTATTCATAAGTAAATCTATTTTACAAAACTATAAAATCGCTATAGATTAATGCAACTTTCTTCCACACTGTGGATAAATTATTTAACATTTTGTTTATTAATTGTTTTTTGATGAATTTCTATCTTTTTTATTACACATTAAATAGCTGTAAAATAAGCTTTAATAAATAAATTCGACTTTTATTTTAACATTCAATCAACATCAATGAAGAAACTCTACTCTTTACTCACATTTGTATTGCTCATCAGCACTGCCGATGCTTTTTCGCAAACTAAAACAATTTCGCTTACAGAAACAACGCAAGCACCAGAAAGAGCAAATTATCAGGCTGCGGCTCGTTTTTCGCCTTCAAAACTTCGTAAAATTATTTACTCTACAGCAGTAGATCCGCATTGGCTAAAATTAACAAATAGGTTTTGGTACCAGTACGAAACACCAAATGGCAAACAATGGTACATAGTAGAACCTGCAGTTAGAAGCAAAAAACTGATGTTCGATAACAATAAAATGGCTGCTGAAATAACTTTAATAGTACGCGATCCTTTTGATGCGCAACATTTGCCCATTGAAAATTTAAAGTTTGCTAAAGATGAAAAAAGTATCAATTTTGAAGTAAAGAGTACAATTGAAGAATTAAAAAAAGATAGAAAGGATAAAAAAGCTGCAGATTCGATGCAGAAAAAAATATTCTTTTTTAACTACGATTTAGCTACTGCAAAACTTACCGAAGTAAAAAATTACGAAAAGCCAAAAGCTAAACCAAATTGGGGTTCAGTAGCTCCAGATTCATCCGCAATTATTTTTTCTCGAAACTATAATTTGTATTGGATGGATAAAGAAAATTATAAAAAAGCTGTTAAAAATGAAGATGATAGTACAATTGTAGAACATCAATTAACAAAAGATGGTGAAAAATTTCATTCTTATGGTAGCAATGGCGATGGTGAGGATAATGAATTGAATGCGAAAAATAACAAAAAAAGAAGAGGTGCTTATGTTTTATGGTCGCCAGATTCGAAACATTTTGTGTTAGATAGAACAGACTCTAGAAAGGTAAAAGATTTTTGGGTAATTAATAGTACTGCTGCTGGTAGACCAACTTTAGAAACCTACAAATATCAAATGCCAGGCGAAAAAGAATCGCCCATTGACGAGTTTATATTGTTCAATTTTGCTACTAAAACCTACAAAACAATTAATACAACTGCATTTAAAGATCAGAGTATTTCTACTTGGGGTAAAGAAAATTTAGTAAAAGATAGAGATAACGAATTTAGACCATCAATTTGGATGGGAGATAATAGTAAATTCTACTTTTCTCGCACCAGCAGAGATTTAAAACGTATCGATGTTTGTACTATTGATATCAACACTTTAAAAGTTACACCAATAATTGATGAACGTTTTAATACTTATGTAGAAGTTCAACGCCCTGGGTTAATTGATGGTGGTAAAGAGATTATACATTGGAGTGAGCGTGATGGTTGGGGTCATTTCTATTTGTTTGATGGAAATGGAAAGTTGAAAAATCAAATCACTTCTGGTGCATTTCATTGCGAAGGCATTGTAAACATCGACCAAAAAAATAGAAAGCTTTATTTTACTGCTAATGGCCGTGAAGCTAAAGAAGATCCTTATTTTATGCATTTGTACAGCATCAATTTTGATGGTAGTGGCATGAAATTATTAAACGCTGGTGATTTTGATCATGCTGCAAGCATGAATGATGAAGCGAAATATGTTGTTGATAATTATTCTAGAGTAAATACAGTACCAAAATCTGTATTAATGGATAATTCTGGCAAAATTTTAATGGAATTAGAAACTGCAGATTTATCGTTATTAATGACAACTGGTTACAAATTTCCAGAACCTTTTAAAGTTAAAGCTGATGATGGAGTAACGGATATTTATGGTGTAATGTACAAGCCATTTAACTTCGATCCAACTAAAAAATATCCAATTATCGAGTACGTTTATCCTGGTCCGCAAACGGAAGCTGTAAACAAATCTTTTGGCAGAAGCATGGATAGAATGGATCGATTGGCACAATTAGGCTACATCGTAATTACGGTAGGTAACAGAGGTGGCCACCCAGCTCGTTCTAAATGGTATCATACTTACGGTTACGGAAATTTACGTGATTACGGTTTAGCAGATAAAAAAGCTGCAATTGAGCAATTGGCTGATAAACATTCATTTATTGATGTAAATAGGGTGGGGATAACTGGTCACTCTGGTGGCGGTTTCATGTCTACAGCTGCATTATTGGTTTACCCAGATTTCTTTAAAGTGGCTGTTTCTGCTGCAGGTAATCATGATAATAGCATTTACAACCGTTGGTGGAGCGAAAAACACCATGGTGTAAAAGAAATTGTTTCTGCCAAAGGCGATACCACTTTTAAATATGCTATTGATAAAAACGCAGATTTAGCGAAAAATCTAAAAGGTCATTTATTATTGATGCATGGTGATATGGACAATAACGTTAATCCGGCAAATTCGATTAGAGTAGCTAACGCCTTAATTAAAGCAGGTAAAAGATTTGACTACATCATTGTTCCTGGTCAGCGACATGGTTTTGGTGAGATGACCGAGTACATGTTTTGGCGTTTAGCTGATTATTTTAACAATTATTTACTAGGAGATTTTTCAAAATCTACGGAAGTAAATATTGTAGAGATGGATAGAGAAGTAGAACGGAAAAACTAAGATTATAAAGAATTTAAAGCCGCTGATTTGCAGAATAATTACATTTCAGCGGCTTTTTTATGTTAATGAAATTAAAAATGAAAATTAACACCAAATGATGGAGTGAAATTATCTAAGACTAGCTTTACATTCCTTTTGCTTCTGTAAGGGTAATCTATATTTGTATTTCTTTCATTAAAATAGCTGATTAATGGAAAAGAAAACTCGATATTCCATTTTTGAGTGGGTAAAAATGCAAAACCAGGATTTAAACTCGCTCCAAAACCTTTAAAAGTATAATCTGTGCGATATAAATAACCAGTGTCATCAATGTTTTTGTAACTATTAATTTGAAAACTGAGGTTTGCTTGACCAAAGAACTTGAAGTTTTCTTTTACATGAATGTAATATCTGGAAAAAGGGGAAAGACCAAAGTTTTCTTCTTTAAAACCAAAACTACTTATTGTTGTACCAATCTCATTATCATAGTATTCGTAACTTTCGCCGTTTAATTTCGAAAGACTGTAATTAAACTCCATTCCTAAAACGAAGTTGTTGTTTAAGAAATAGCCAATTCTGGGGTTAATGGCTAGAGAATTTAAATTTATTGAGTTGCTGTTTTGATTTGAAGTACCAAAACTAAAACTTAAGCCTCCAATAGTAGTTCCCTTTTGTAATTGTGCATGTGTAACAAACCCGATGGCGCATAATGAGGCCATTAAAAGTAATTTAATTTTCATATTGATTTCATTTTGTGTGTAATCAATATTAATCATTATCGATAAAAATAACAATAGAATACCTGCTTCAGGATTGAAACTTTTACGTTACTAAGTATTTGATTTACAATTGTTTTTTGAGGTGTAGGGAGCTGATAAAGCCACAGATGAATAGAGTACACTTAATAACCTTTTCATCTGTGGAAATAATTTTTTAACTATTTGTCATTCTCATTCAAAAACACAAACTGATGATCGAACATATCTAGTTTTATTTTACTATCCTTATCAACCTTACCTGCTAAAATTGATTTAGATAACTCGTTCAATATCCTTTTTTGAATTACCCTTTTTAATGGTCTAGCACCAAATTGTGGGTCGTAACCTAATTCTGCTAGCCAATCTAAAGCTCCTACACTAGCTTCCATAGTTATGCCCATTTCTGCTAAAGTATGTTGAACTTGTTTAAATTGTAAATCAACAATGTTTCTAATTTCGCTTCTTTGCAAGGGCGTAAACATAATCAGTTCATCAATTCTATTTAAAAACTCAGGGCGAATGGTTTGTTTCAACAGTTCGAACAGCTCATTTTTAGTTTTTGCAATTACTTCGTCTCTGTTTTCATCACTTAAAGCTTTAAAATTATCCTGAATTAAATGCGAACCAATGTTCGATGTCATAATAATAATCGTGTTTTTAAAATTCACCACACGACCTTTATTGTCGGTTAAACGCCCATCATCCAATACTTGCAACAAGATATTAAACACATCAGGATGTGCTTTTTCAATCTCATCTAACAATACAACCGAATATGGTTTTCTGCGTACAGCTTCTGTTAATTGCCCGCCTTCATCATAACCCACATATCCCGGAGGCGCACCAATCAATCTAGAAACGGCGTGTCTTTCCTGATATTCGCTCATATCAATCCTTGTCATTGCGTTTTCATCGTTAAATAAAAACTCAGCCAATGCTTTTGCCAATTCGGTTTTACCAACACCAGTTGTGCCTAAGAAAATGAAAGATCCAATTGGTTTACGTTTATCTTGTAAACCTGCTCTAGATCTACGTATCGCATCAGAAATTGCTTCAATAGCCTCATCTTGCCCGGCTACACGTTTGTGCAATTCATCTTCCAAGTTCAGTAATTTCTCACGCTCACTTGCAATCAATTTCGTAACCGGTATGCCCGTCCATCGTCCAACTACACCTGCAATATCATCAGCAGTAACTTCTTCTTTTAGCATTCTGCTTTCGCTCTGCACACCTTCTAAATCAACTTTTAGCTTTTCAACTTTGTCTTGTGCTTCTTTAATCTTTCCATAACGAATTTCGGCAACTCTACCATAATCTCCAGCACGTTCTGCTTGTTCTGCTTCTAATTTATAAGCTTCAATTTGTTCTAATTGATTGTTTACGGCATCAACCAAGTCTTTTTCGCCTTGCCATTTTGCTTTTAACTCATCACGCTCAGCCGAAAGATTTGCAATATCTACAGAAAGTTCTTTAACCTTTTTATCGTCTTTTTCTCGTTTAATTGCTTCACGTTCAATTTCCAAACGCATAATCTCACGGTCTAAAGCATCTACATTTTCTGGAACGCTATCCATTTCCATACGTAATTTAGAAGCCGCTTCGTCCATCAAATCAATTGCTTTATCTGGTAAAAAACGATCTGCAATATAACGTTGGCTCATTTCTACCGCCGCAATAATGGCCTCATCTTTAATCCTCACTTTGTGGTGTGTTTCGTAACGTTCTTTTAAACCACGCAAAATCGAAATTGCATCTTGCGTGTCAGGCTCATTAACCATTACTTTTTGAAAACGACGTTCCAAGGCCTTGTCTTTTTCTAAATATTTCTGATATTCATCTAAAGTAGTAGCGCCAATTGCCCTTAATTCGCCTCTGGCCAAAGCAGGTTTTAAAATGTTTGCCGCATCCATTGCACCTTCGCCACCGCCAGCACCAACCAAAGTATGTATTTCATCAATAAACAAAACAATGTCGCCATCGCTTTGCGTTACTTCTTTAACTACTGCTTTTAAACGTTCTTCAAATTCGCCTTTGTATTTTGCGCCAGCAATTAGCGAACCCATATCTAGCGAATAAACCGTTTTGCTTTTCAAGTTTTCGGGTACATCGCCTTTAATAATTCTAAAAGCAATTCCCTCTGCAATAGCGGTTTTACCAACACCTGGTTCGCCAATTAAAATTGGGTTGTTTTTCGTTCTACGAGATAAAATCTGAATAACACGGCGTATTTCTTCATCTCTGCCAATAACGGGGTCTAATTTTCCGCTCTCGGCATATTCATTTAAATTTCTGGCGTATTTATTTAAAGCTTGATAAGTAGCTTCGGCATTTTGATCGGTTACTCTATTATCGCCACGCAAAGCCGTAATTGCTTTTTTGAGGTCTTTTTCGTTAACGCCTTGTTCTTTTAGCAATTTCGAAGTAGCATCGTTAACAGCCAATAAGCCCAATAACAAATGCTCTACGGAAACAAAATCATCTTTAAATTCTTTTAGATAAGAAGTTGCTTTTTGCAGTGCCGAATTAGCACTAGATGACAGATATGCATCGCCACCTGTTACTTTTGTTAATTTTTCTATAGCTTCGGTTAAGTTTTGCTCAACCACGTTTAGGTTCACATTTAGTTTCTTTAGTACGTAGCTAACCACGTTTTCATCAACTGTTAGCAAACCTTTTAATAGATGTGCAGTTTCAATAGCTTGTTGCTGATTGCCCTGCGCTATTTCAGAAGCTTTTTGGATAGCTTCTTGTGCTTTAATTGTAAAGTTGTTGAAGTTCATATTTTCCTTTCATTCAAAACAAATGCCACAGGTTTTTCGCTTTGTTAATCGGAAATTTTGTCGGTAAGACTTGATTTTGTAAGACTAATTGACTGTAAATAAGTGATTTATACTGAAATTTTGGCTGTGTAAAAGATTGTCATCCTGATCGTAGTCGAAGGAGGAAAAACAATGTGAGTAGTTCTTGGCTATTTTAGTCCTTCTTTTTGTTACAATATTTTGAGCTTCGACTACGCTCAGCTTGACAAAATATTTTCACTTCAATAAGGTTTATTTAACAAAGCTAGTGGTTCTTGGGCGGTTAAAGCCTAAGCAAATGGTATAAACTCTTAGATCATACTAAAGGTAACACCAGAATTTAAGAAACAATCTATATTCATTGCCGTTGGCTTCAGCCAACGGAATAGGAATGAAATATCCTGGCTTTAGCCACATTTTATTAATGTCTGGTGAGGACACCAGCCAAGGAATAACCACCTACAAAACATAGGCTTGAGTAGTTTCTTCTATATCAACTATGTGCCTATGTGTTTAAATTTTCATCAAACTATCTCAAAATCTTAATTGCTTTTGGAGCTGAAATAGTAGATTTAACTGTGCCATCAGCCATTTTTTGATGTTTCACCTTAATTAAACCCATTGGAGTAGGGAATGTACCTTCGGCAAATTTCAAATCGCCCAAATGTGGTTTTATACGCACAACTTTACAACCTGGCTCTATAACAGAAATACCTAAAACGTGTTCTGTTAGCCAAGGTGTTGGTCCAGAAGCCCAGCCGTGGCAAAGACTATGTCTAAAACCGATGTAGCAATAAGCACCGTAAGCACCGTGAATATCAATTTTTCCATCAGGAACTAATTCATCAATTCTTGCAGCATTTTTAGTCCAATCCATATTAAAATCTTCCCAAAAAGTAGTAGCACCAAAGTTTAACATTGCACCCCAATATTCGCGGATAATATTTATTGCACCTTGATAATCGCTTGCCTTAGCTTTGGCTTGTAGCATATAATAACCAAAAAAGGTAGAGAAATTTTTAGCACCTCCATCACTTAAAACCTCATTGGCTTGTTTAGCATCCATCAATTTAGCTAATGAAAGTAAAGCTGCAGCTTGTTTAGAATTGTTGTGTGGCGGAATGTATTTCTTTAATCTGTTTACAGCTTCCATACATTTTTTTGCAGTTACAATATCTCCTAATTTGGTTGATAAATCGCTGCCAGCCTGTAAAGCTAAAACCATCATTGCTTGTAAACCTGCGTGTATGGCTTTTGGATCTTCGCTAGATGGCCAATCTAAAAATCGTTGACCATCTAATTTTTCTTTATTATCACTATCAATTTTTTGAATTAACTGATTAAGTAGTGGCGTTAAATAAGCTTGCTGTTCTTTTAGGTATTTCAAATTCCCGTTGTGGTAAAACCAATCCCGCTGATTAATAATCCACCACATAGAGTAAGCACTAATTCCATTCATCCACTCGGGTAAAGGTGTAGTGGCTTTTGCAAAATCTAAGGATTTAGGCACTACTTCATTATAGCCAAAAACAGTGTTTATGGTAGCTATTTCTGGGTTTAAATCGCCAACCCAAACTAATCTGTCTCGTTTAATACCATCCCATAAATAATCTTGCATATTTAATTGAACGGTGTAAGCGCCAGTTTTCCAAATTTTGTTCAATAAAGTGTCGCTAGAATTGAAAGAGCCTTTGTAAGCTAAATCTCTATACTTTGAGATTGCTCTAACTTATTTCAAAACCAGTTTAACATCATCTTCAACCAAATCAATTCTCACAAATCTAAAACCAGTATTTCCAATTTCGGCAATGCCCAGCCAAGGTAAAATGGTTTCTAAATCTCTAATGGCGTGGTCGTTAGTGGCACCACCTTTTCCGCCAATATCAGACATTGCTTCGCTTGCAGACTCGCCAAAACGCAAACGTATTTTGATGGGTTTGTTTCCAGCCCAAATACCCGTTACAATTTGAACTCCGCCTTGTAATTCTTTACCAAAATCTAACAAAATACTAGCTTTGTCTTCCTTTTTATTTTCTAGAATGCAAATATTTTTATTGCTTACATCAGCTTGCCCAGTTCCAGGTTTTAGTAATTGAGCTTCGTTTTTTACAAGTCCAGCTTTAAATAAAACCCTAGTTGCACTTACATATTCAGTTACACGCTCGTTACCAGTTTTAACTTTTTGAGCATAGGTGTTTGTTAAAAAAAACAGACAAATTAAAAAGGTAAAATATTTCATTAACACAACCATTTAAGTTATTTAATTATTGGTTGGTGGGGACACCAACCAAGGAAGTAAAATTAAAAAGGTAAAATATTTCATTAACACAGCCATTTAAGTTATTCAATTATTGGTTGGTGGGGACACCAACCAAGGAAGTAAAATTAAAAAGACAAAATATTTCATTAACACAGCCATTTAAGTTATTCATTTATTGGTTGGTGTGGACACCAACCAAGGAAGTGAAATTAGAAAGACAAAATATTTCATTAGCATAGATATTTAAGGTATTGATTATTGGTTGGTGGGGACACCAACCAAGGAAGACTCCCAAGGTTGGTGTACCCACCAACCTTCAATAGTTTATTTCAACTCAATTTTATATTCGCCAGCCTGTAAGTTAAAAGTTCCACCAGCTATTTCTTTTCCATTTAACAGCGTTTTTCTATCTCTAATAAGCTCTAATTTAACTGTTGCATTAGAATTTGCAGGGATAATGACTTTATATTCAATTCCCGTAGGTGTTCTTTTCCAAGCAGAAACAATTTTTCCATAAGGACTATCGTGAGTTGCTTCAAAAGAATTTAATCCTTCAACAAAATAGGGTTGGAGAATTACATTTTTAAATCCTGGTTGGCTTTCATCCGGCTTGATGCCGCCAGGTGCTTTATATAACCAAGCTCCAATTTCTCCAAACATAATGTGGTTCATCGAAATATCAGATTTTGCATCAATTGGCCAGTTTTCATACAAAGTTGTTGCACCATTGGCAATCCACCAACCCCAGCTAGGGAAAGTTTTTTGTGAAGCAACTTTATAAGCAATTTCTGCATAACCATTCTCGCTCAACGCATTTAAAATGGCTTTTGTGCCCAACAAACCCACGTCTAAATGAAAATTATCTGCTTCAACTCTTTTAGCTAAATTTTCTGCAACTAAAGCCTTACTTTCTTCGGGTACAATACCCCAAAATAACGGAACGCTTAATTCTGTTTGTAAGCCTTTGTTATAAATGCCCGTTGTTTTATTTAAGTATTTGGCATTAAAAGCGTTTTTTATTTTTAAAGCTACTGCAGTGTATTTTTTAAAGTCATCGGCTTTGCCTAAAATTTTAGCTGTTTTAGCCAAAATAACTACATCTGCATAGTAATAACAGGTAGAAGTTAACTCAACAGGCGAAACAGATTTTACAGGCACCCAATCGCCCAAACCCCAAGTTGTAAGGCCAGTGGGGTAGGTTTCGTTTATGTGATTAACATACTTGCGAATGTTCTCATAATTATCTGCTAATATTTTGGTATCGCCATAAAAACGATAAATATTCCAAGGGATAATGGCAATTGTACTGGTCCAATCTGGTCCATTGCCCCATTCGTAACCCCAACCATCGGTAGGGATAATTGATGGTAAAACCCCATTTGGTTGTTGTTCATCTCTATGGTCGGCCAGCCATTTTTCGTAAATAGTAATGCCATCAAAACCATATAAACCTGTTTCTATGGCAATGGCTGCATCGCCTGTCCAACCATTTTTTTCGCGTTGCGGACAATCGGTTGGGTAACCAAAAAGGTTAGATAAATAGGAGTTGTTAGTAGCGTAATAAATTTTGTCAATTAAAGGATCTGATGCTTTTACGCTACCTGCCACAGGTACATCGCTATGCATAAAATAGCCAACCAAATCTTCTTTTTTTAAGTCTATTGGTGCACTTAAACTAACTTCTACATATTGGAAACCTTTATAATTAAAATGAGGCATAAAGCTTTGTTCGCCTTTGCCACTTAAAATTAAAATGTCAGTTTGAAAAGGGTCTTTATCATTTGTTGGGCGATAATGAACATCGATGTTAGACATATCTGCCCTGCCATTGGCGTACAATCTTTCGGTATGTTTTAACCTTACAATTGTGCCAGCTGGGCCATTGATTTTGATTTTACTCACGCCAGAAATATTCCTTCCTAAATCGAATAGGTAAGTAGTATCGTTAAATTTTTTGATGCTTTTTGCCGAAATTTCTTCCACATTCCTAACGGGATGCATCGCTTGCGCTACAATTTTACTAGATGGCGCAGAGCGATAAATTACTCTTTTCCACTTTGTGTCATCAAAATCAACCTTGTTCCAACCGTCTTGCTCTAATCTGGCATCGTAATGTTCGGCTGTGTAAATGCTATTAAAAATTATCGGACTTAATGCCGTTTTCCAATCCTTGCCAGATTTAATGTTTTCTGTAGTGCCATCGGTATAGGTAATTCTCAAATCCAAACAAAAAGTTGGCCTATTGCGCCAAGGTGCTTTTTCAAAATCCCAAACTGCAGTACTTTGATGATTGTACCAACCATTGCCCAACAACACACCAATTGCATTTTTACCATTTTTTAAGTGATGGGTTACATCGTAAGTAACGTATAAATTTCTTCTGTCAAAACGGGTGTACATAGGGTCCATTCTATGATTGCTAACTTTTTCTCCATTTAACGAAAGTTCAAATAATCCGCCAGCGGTGATATAAGCCCGAGCTGATTTGATTTTTTTTGCTGTTTCGAAAGTTTTACGGAAATAGGGTGCGGGTTTAAGATTAACATTTTGATTATCAGAAATCCATGAACCTTGCCAATTTTGCTCGTTCATCATCCCCATTTCAAAACTGGCAATTTTAAATTTGTTATGTTTAATGTTGTTTTGATCAGCGATATCTACTCGCCAATAATATTTAGTAAAAGGTTTTAGTAATTGCCCAGCATAAGTTTTTAGCGATGAGCTGGTCTGCAACCATCCCGTGTTCCATTGTATGGCTTTACCTTGTGCTAAAGCATTGGAATCTGTATTTACTAAAATTCTAAAAGCAGTTTGTTTGGCGCCAATTCTTTTATCGTCCATTTGCCACGTAAAACGAGGATTTGGATTATCTAAACCAATTGGGTTAACCAAATACTCGGCTTTTAAGTTTGTTGGTGCTTGAGCAAAGGAATTTAAAAAGGAAAATAAAAAGGAAAAAAATAAGAAGGTTTTGGATAACATCATTTTATACTATTTGAATAACTAAGGTATTAAAAATGAGTTAAAATCAAATTTGTTGGCTGTAAAATCTTAGACACAAAAAAACACCATCATTTTGTGATGGTGTTTGATATAAATTTTAAAAGCTATTAAACTATGGCTTCTTTTAATTTTTGTGTTTGATGATCAGCTAGTTTTTGCAAAGGTCCCGAAGCTAACATTTTCATCATCATATTTAAATCGGCTGTGATTATATGTTTTGCGATGGTACCTCCATTTTCACTTGGTTCAACTGTCCATTTTAATTCAACATCAAAAGGAGGTTTTTCTGTAGGTACAGCAATGATTTCGCTGTTTGGCACACGACTAGAAATTTTAATAGCCAATTTAGCCATATTTTGAATAGTAAAACTAGCTTCATCAGCTGTAGAAGACCAATTGTAAATATTTTCGGGCATTAATTGTTGGTGGTTATTTAAATCCTCCAAAAAGTGATAAACTTTATCAATTGGTAAATTTAACTCAACTGCACTCTCTATAACTGTCATATATTTGGTCTAATAACTTAAAATAAATTTAACGCTTAACTCAAAACTTCTTTACCCCATTCCGCAGGGTTTTCACGCCATTTGTTTAATAAATCAATGTCGTTTTGAGCAATAAAACTATGTTCTGCTGCATAATCAATTAAGGCGCTGTAGTTCGATAAAGTAGAATAACGACACTTTGCAGCGGCAAAATTTTCATCAGCTTGGTCAAAACCATAAGTAAATATAGCAACTAAACCGGCAACAGACAAGCCTGCTTCACGTAATGCATTTACAGCTTGTAAACTACTTTTACCAGTAGAAATTAAATCTTCAATTACTACAACTCTTTGACCTTCAATCAATTCTCCTTCAATTAAACTACCTGTGCCATGTTCTTTAGCCTTAGCTCTTACATATATAAATGGCAAACCCAATTCTTGGGCCACTAAAACACCTTGCGGAATACCTGCTGTGGCAACGCCTGCAATAACATCTACAGCACCAAATTCTTCTTGTATTTGCTGTGCTAATTTTTGGCGAATATAAGTTCTAACAGATGGATGTGATAAAGTGATGCGATTATCACAATAAATAGGAGATTTCCAGCCAGAAGCCCAAGTAAATGGGTTATTTGGTTGAAGTTTGACTGCTTTAATTTGTAATAAAAATTCAGCTACCTTTAATTCAATATCACTTTTATTATACATGGTTCAAAAATAACTATTTTATATGAATGATATTGATTTGTTTTAAATTGAATATCCACAATTTTTGATCTATTAAATACAACTAATTGAATTTGAGATGATTGTTTTGTGAACAATTTTCTAAAATATCTAAAAGTGGTGATTGCATTAAAATGCTTGGATTTTATTCCTTAAAACATTTATTGCTTTTAATAATTTTTTATACTTTTAAAAAATGCAGTTCACGGTAAGCTAACAAAACTTGCTGCTTAATGTTTAATTTTTCTCTACTTATTTAATGCCTTTACTAAATATGAAAAGCTACCGAATTTATTTTAATGATAATACGCTGTATATTGCAGATTCTATTCCAAATCAAATAGAAAAAATACAGCAACTTTCGGTAAACGATTTTAGCTTTTTAGATTTTTATAAAACTTTGCGTAAAGGTGGTAACAAACATTATGCACTAATTGATGAAAACCCAAAAGCGCTATTTAAAAAAATTAAAAAGAAATTGAACATTATTAAGGCAGCAGGTGGCTTAGTAGCCAATGCTAACGGCGATTTCCTATTTATTTTTAGAAACAAAAAATGGGATTTGCCCAAAGGGAAAGTTGAGAAAGGCGAAAAAATTAAAATTACCGCAGTTAGAGAGGTTGAAGAGGAGTGTGGTGTAACTATCGAAAAACGCGAAGACTTGTTGTGTAAAACCTATCACGTTTACGAATTAGAAGGAAAAGTGATTTTAAAGCGAACAACTTGGTATAAAATGAAGGTTAAAGGAAGTCCTAAGTTAATACCACAAGTTGAAGAAGGCATTACCACCGCATCTTGGGTGGCACCATTGGGTATTAAGGCTAAAATGAAAAATACTTATCCTTTAATATTGGATGTTTTAAAAGCTGGCGGCTTGGTTTAGGTTACTTTTTAAATCTTTTCTACTTTGTAAATCTTTACAGATTGACAAAGTTTAAGACTCATGATTTTTCACAATATTTAAAAATTTGACAATCCTTTGAGGATTTTCAAGGGATATTAAACTATTTACAAAAACTCAATCACCTCTTTTGGTACAAACGGACTAATATTTCCTTTGTTTCTTAAAATATCTCTAACGATAGTTGAGCTGATGGCAGAATATTCAGGTTTGCTCAATAGTAAAATGGTCTCTACTTCGGGCATCATGGTCTGATTAATTTGTGCAATAGCTCTTTCGTATTCAAAATCTGATGCCGAACGAATACCTCTTACCATGTATTTTGCGTTAATTTTTCTACAAAAATCTACCGTTAAACCTTCGTACAATTGTACATCTACCTTTTCGTTTCCAACAAAAATCTTTCTTACCATTTCTTCTCTTTTTTCGGCCGAGAGGAAGTTTTGTTTCGAGCTATTTAAACCAATGCCAATTACAATTTGATCAAACAGAGGTAATGCTCTTTTTAAAATATCAACATGAGCAATGGTCATGGGATCAAAAGAACCTGGAAATAGTGCGATTTTCATAAAGTAAATATATAGAAAAATTAGAAGTCAGAAAGTTGGGAAGTCAGAAAAGTCAGAAAGTTGGGAATTTTGAGAGGAGGCATTTTCAACTATTTGTCTTAACCAATGGAGAGAGATCTTTAAAAATAGCAGAATTTTTATGTTTTAGGCACTGCTTTGCAGGCTAGAGATTTCTCTCCCGAAGAAAAATCGGGATCGAAATGACATCAAATTACCCTTCAACTTTCTCAAAAAAACTAAAGGAGCTATTGCCGTATTTCCTTACTTCAGTAAAACCTGGCAATAATTTTAATTTTAAAAACGGTGGATGTTCAACTATCAAGGTTCCATTATCCGTTAATAAATTGTGTTTCATCACCAATTCTGGTATCATCGGGATATTGGGCAAATCATAAGGTGGATCTGCGAAAATGATATTATATTGATGGTTATCTTGTGCTAAAAACTTAAATGTATCAGCTTTTTGAGGCTCAATTTGCGCCAATTCAAATTTTTCTGCAACCGATTTTATCCACGCTACACAACCCGGATGTTTATCTACCGCTCTAACATGTTTAATGCCACGCGAAGCAAATTCAATACAAATACTTCCAGTTCCACTGAATAAATCTAATACATCACATTCGTCAAAATCGTAAGTATTGTAAAGTATGTTAAATAATGCTTCTTTGGCCATATCTGTTGTTGGCCTAACGGGAAGATTTGCTGGCGCATTAAATTGTCTTCCTTTTAAAATTCCACCGATTATACGCATTTGCTTAGGGCTAATAAACTACTGTAATAATGAGCAGGCATATCGTCTAAAATATCTTGATCTAAATCATTTGAAATGGTTAAAAATTCAATCGCATTAAAATATTTTAGCAAACAATTGTATTGATGGTCGTTCTCATGAATAATTCCACAAATATAAACCATGGTACTACGCTCAACCTTTAATTGATTAATCATTAATAATAGGTAATAATTAAATTCTTCAACATCAGCTATCTCATAACTTTGCTGAAAAATAACGCGATTATCATTTAAGTAAATCAAGTTTACATTGCCCACCGTAAAATCTAAAATCAGGGATGCTGAATTTAATTGCTCAGCTTGATTTAATAAACCAGCATTTTCATGAAATCTTTTAGCTGCTGTAAAATTTAAAGCGTCATCTGTATTTTTTGGCAAAGAAAAAATGGTGCGAAAATTAAAATGCTGCTGAGCATCAACATAAATATTGTTTGAATGATGTTCTGGGAAATATTGCGCATTAGCACCAATATTTTCTTCGCTATACAGTTCAATAGGTATGGTAATTGAATTTGGCGTGTTTATGGCAATTTTAACATCCTGATAAGCTAATGTTAGATAGGGATCTGTTTTTAAACGATCAGCTAATTTTTTAGCTCCATCTCCGCATTCCTGCTCATCATAAACAGCATTTACTTTGTTAGTTTCCCTATCTATAATTGCATAAGAGAAACTTTTTAAGCCAATTTTAACCAGTAAACTACAATTAGTTGAAGTTGATGGTTCGAAAGTTGGATTTATCAATAAGATGCTATTTTTATTATCCATATGTTGGCAAAAATAACTTTTTTCTATAACATTACCATTGCATCTTTGTGAAATGGATAAAGTGAACCTTATTGCCCAATCATATCCTTTCGAGCCTACAGCCGAACAGCTGATTTTTTGCAGCAAAGTCACCTCATTTTTAACCCAAAAGGAAACGTATAAAAGTTTTATTTTAAGAGGTTATGCAGGTACAGGTAAAACAACATCAGTTGCAGCATTGGTTAAAGCCTTACCATTTTTTAATGTTAAAGTAGTGTTATTAGCGCCAACAGGTAGGGCGGCAAAAGTAATTAGTAATTATACGGGTAAAACAGCGCTAACCATCCATAAAAAAATATACAGAAAACGTAGTGCAGTTGCTACCGAAATGGCTTATCAGCTTGCGCCAAACTTGGCAGAAAACACACTATTTATTGTAGATGAAGCATCGATGATTGCCGATGAATGGAATCCGCAAAACGGTTCATCATTTTTAAAAGATTTGATTGAGTTTGTCTATCAACCTGCGCCCACAGGAAAAGATAAAAATTGCTCATTATTATTTGTTGGCGATACAGCTCAGCTTCCGCCAGTTGGTAGTTTAGATAGCCCAGCATTAAACGAAAAATATTTGGTTGATAAATTTGGATTGCAAGTTACTGCTGTTGAGTTAAAAGAAGTGGTTAGGCAAGAGAAAAAATCGGGTATTTTGGCAAATGCAACCATGCTTAGGAAACTGATAAATGATTACAATGATGACAAAAAAATATTACCAAAATTTTTAACCAAGAGTTACAAAGATATTTTTAGCATGACGGGCATTAAATTGGTTGAAGGGTTAGAGTATGCTTACAGTAAATTTGGAATAGAAAATAGCTTAGTTGTATGTAGATCTAATAAATCGGCAAATGTTTACAATAATCAAATTAGAGCCAGATTATTGTATCGTGATGAGGAATTGAGTGGGGGCGATCAAATTATGGTTGTGCGTAATAATTATTTTTGGTTGCCAGAAAACCCCAAAGCTGCTTTTATTGCCAATGGCGATATGGCGAAAATTACACGAGTACGCCGTGAAGAAGAGCGTTACGGGTTACGATTTGCAGAAGTTAACCTCGAGTTTTTAGACTTTCCAGAAATTGGAACTGTAACCTGTAAAGTAATTTTAGATACCTTACAAGCCGAAACACCTAATTTACCTTACGAAAAAAGCAAACAAATGTTTGAGGGTTTAATGTTAGATTACGATCATTTAAATAGTAAACGTGAAAAAATGCAGGCTATAAAAGACGACCCATATTACAACGCTTTACAAATTAAGTTTGCCTATGCAGTTACTTGCCATAAAGCACAAGGTGGCCAATGGGATGCTGTTTTTGTAGACCAAGGTTATTTAACCGATGAAATGATTGATATAGATTTTTTAAGGTGGCTTTATACTGCTTTAACAAGAGCAAAAAGAGAACTTTTTCTGGTTAATTTTGCACAAAATCTTTTCGCTACAAATCAATCAGAATAACAAAATAATAGCTCCATTTTATACAATTGGCAATAAAATGGTAAATGCAGTACCTTCATTTTCTTTACTTTTCATTAAAAGCTTACCACCATGTTGTTCTACAATTTTTTTACTAATGTGTAATCCTAAGCCTAAAGATTTTTCACCTTTTAAACCTTTTCGTCCAGAAGTAGAGAATTTATTAAACACATGTTTTTGTAATGGCTTTGGTATACCTATTCCAAAATCTTTAACTACAATGCAAATATTTTCTCCATGAGGTAAAAGATCAACTTCTATAGGTTTGTCGTCTACAGAAAACTTTAAAGCGTTGGTAATCAAGTTATCTAAAACTCTTTCTATCTTAGAGCTATTAATTTTAACTAAACCCTTATCCAGCTTTTTAAATGAAATTTCTCTAATAGTATTCATCCTCCACTTTTTGATGAAGTTATCTAAATATGCAGAAATCTCTATTGTTTCTGTATTTAAAACAGGTTCATCTGGGCTAACTGCCTGAACTAAATCATTGATAATTTCCTTCGCTTGTTTTGCCGAAGCATTTATCATTTCAACTTCTTCTTTTGCTTTTTCTTCTGCTGTTAACAATTGACTTAAAAATTCGATGTTATTTATAGGTCCTCTTAAATCATGAGCTACAAAAGCTAAAATTTCATTTTTCTGAGTGTTCAATTTTTCAATTTCTATAGTTTTCTCTTCTAACATTTTTAATCGTACAAAATGCTGAGACTTAAAGTAATAACTATATCTAGAAAATGAAATTAAAATCGATCCTAAAACAATTGAAGCCACTAAGTTTAACATTTGGTCTTGAAATGTTGGCTTTGGCATCACCATGCTGAAATAAAAAACAAAAACTATGAAAGTTGAAATGGCAATAATTTCTTTGTATTCTAAAGAGAAAAACAAACTCACTGTAACAATTCCAATTAAAAACATGGTTAATGTATTTTTGGTATTGTGCTGAGATACTACATAACTTACGCCAAGTGTAATTAATAATACATATATTACAAAAAGCAAGGTAATGGTTTTGCCTATTTTGTAATTTAAGTTTCGTTTATTTAATGCCCAACGGCTTAACAAATAAAACACAAGAGCACCACCCATTTGTACCCAGTTTCCTAGCGAATGCTCATCGTAGTTTATAATTAAAACGGTTTTTTCTTTAAAAATTAAGCCAATTAATCTAATTAATATGGTGATGATAAAAATCGTCATACTTAATGCCTTAACCTGTTTTAGGTTGGCAGTGGTGTAAAATTTTTTAAACTCACCTATAAATTGTAGAGGAGTTTTATAGCTAAAAAGAGTTAACAATACAGGATGATTAAAGGGTTTCAAAATAACATAATTTAATTGGAATATTCAACTATTTTGAAAGCAAATGCCTGCAAATAAAAAAGATAGCCCAACTTTACGCTATAGTACCGATGCCTTCGGCTATATCGGTAGCTGCCGCTGCAATTTGGTTTAAAATGCAAGGCTTGTACAATTATTAAAGTTTTAATAGCATGATTTAAAAACCAATTTATACTCAAAAAGCCATTATCCCTTCGGTAATGGCTTTTTTGCATCAAATAAATAAATAAATTTTTTATTACTTATCCTACTACTTTTACGTTTTCAGCTTCTGGACCTTTTTTTCCTTCTTTTACTTCATACTCAACAACTTGTCCTTCTTGTAAAGATCTTGTGCCTCCTAAAGCAGAGTGGTGACAAAAAATATCTTTACCACCTTCTTCTGGGGTAATGAAACCAAAACCTTTTGCATCATTAAACCATTTTACTGTACCTGTCATAACTTCTTTTTATTAAATTAAAAAGTGAAGATAACAATTTCAATATAAAAGGTTAAATTATTTTCGCACTATTACAATTTAATCACTTTAAATTAAAACAAAAGGTACGCTCGGTAAAGCCGAACCTCACAAAAAAACACCCTTGAGTAGAAAAAACACTATCTAATACACACTTAAATACCTGAAATAGGTTGTTTTAGTAACAAAAATTTTAATCAGCCAAATGATCAACAACGATTTTAATTTCATTGTCGCTCACAGTAATTCTACGTTCCTTATATAAACCTCCAATTGCTTTTTTAAACGCACTTTTACTAATTTGGAAACGATCATAAATTTCATCTGGTGTGCTTTTATCACCAAGCTCAATTGTGCCTCCGCATTCTTTTAATTCTTTTAATATTACTTCTTTCGAATCAAGTATATGGCCAAAACCAGTGGGTTGTAAGGTTAAATCAATTTTACCTTCTACACGTACCTTTTTAATCCAACCTTTTCTTCTTTCGCCAGGTTTTAAATTGGCAAATAGCTCGTTATGGTAAAGTAAACCTATATTTTTATCGTTAATAATGGCATTGTAACCTAAATCGGTTTTTTCGGTTATTAACAAACTTACTTCATCACCTTCATCAAAATCAAAATCCTCTTCTTCAATAAATTTATCTAACCTAGATGAGGCAAGCATTCTATTATTTGTTTCATCTAAATAAACATACACAGCATAACTTTCACCAATTTCCATCATGCGTTTTTGCTCGCGGGTAGGTACATAAATGTCTTTACCAATGCCCAAATCTAAATAGGCTCCATCGTCGTTAGCATCAACAACAGTTAAAAAAGCAAAATCATCAACTTCAGCAAATGCTTGTTGTGTTGTTGCAATGGTGTTACCATCCTTATTAACAAAAACAAAAACTTTAATGTTATCTCCTAGTTCTATGTTAGTTGGTACGTGTTGGTAGGGTAATAAAATTTCTCTATCTCCATCGCTTAAACTTAAGCCATCACTATTTTTCGCAACAATTCTTAGGTCGTTGTATTTTCCAATTTCTATCATTTTTTAATTTTCAGTTAAGCCATTTTCTTCAATGGCTATTAAATTTTCTTAGCGCAAAGTTACATAAACTTTATGAGGTAAAAAGGTAGTAGATATACAGCTCAATGAATTAAAAATTAATAGCTTTACTTCATATTTACCATATAAAAACTAAATTAATGAGTCAGTTAATACCAACATTTTTTCTTGGCGATGAATATTTTATCGATGAGAAGGTGAATCTTTTAAAGTTCACAAATGAATATAAAGTGTATAATGAACAAGGTGCTCAAATTGGAGTAATTAAGCAGCGGATGAGTGGTTGGCATAAAGCCTTAACCTTGCTAATTAACAAAGCTATGATGCCATTTCAGTTGGAAATTACGGATACAAATAATCAACTACAGGCAACTATTTCTAGAGGTTGGACATTTTGGATGTCAAAAATTGTAGTTACTGATCCGAGCGGAACAGAAATAGGGCATATTAAACAGAAATTTAAATTTTTTAAACCTACTTTTTTAATCAACGATCCGGCTAGTGGCGAAAATATTGCCCAAATAACTGGCGATTGGAAAGCTTGGAATTTCACCATTACTAATCCCGCTGGTGCAGAAATGGGAAAAATTAGCAAAAAATGGGCAGGAGCAGTTAAAGAAATTTTTACGAGTGCAGATAAGTATAATGTTTCTATAGATCCGAATTATGCAGAGAATAACAGAAAAGTAGCTATTGTAGCCACAGCTATTACTATTGATATGGTTTTAAAAGAAAGTAAATAGTTGAAATTGTGTTATTTTAATCTATCAATCCTTGTTGAGCATCTTCAACAAGGATTTTTTTTAAGCGAAATTTATACTTGTCTATAATCTATGAAAACTATTCTTTATCGAATTTGTTTTAAATAACGATTAAACTTGATAATTATGAATTCATTAAATCCATCATCACAAAACATTAATCAGAAAAGTAAGAAACCTGTAAAAGAACCTCAAAGTGCTCACGCATCGCCTGTTGTAGAGACCTATATAAAAAACCGCAATAAAAAAGCCGAAAAACAGATTAAAAATCAAAGCTCACACTAAGCCAAATATTAATTGTTTTTACTGCGTTCTGGTTCATAGTTTAAACCTGGCGATAACCAATACAATAAAATCATTCTTGAATAACGGTAATTGAACGGCGAAAATACTAAAGTAGTACCAAAGAGTAAAGCTACAAAGTACCATAAATTCTCATAATCTAATTTTAGCCCGAATATGTAAGCGGCCACACTTACGGTTACCATTTCGGCTACATTCATGGCGTAACTTACAAACATAGCCACATAAAAATAACCAGGCTCACGTTCAAATTTTAGCTTGCAATGCGGACAAAATTCATTCATCTGCTGTACTTTAAAGCCATAAGTTGGACCGCTAAAAGTATTACCAACCCTACATCTTGGGCATTTAGCTTTAGTAAATGCACTCCACTGAGATAATCTTATATTTTTATTTTCTTGTATTGTTGACATGATTGTTGGTGTTTAATTTTCTGAATTTTTCTGGGGTAATTCCTTCGTATTTTTTAAAAAATTTGATGAAATAAGATTGATCGTCAAAATTTAGTTTGTCTGCTATTTCTGAAACCATTAGATCTAAATTTATGAGTAATCTTTTTGCTTCTAAAATTACCCTTTGTCTAATTAATGTGCCTGCAGAGATGCCTAAAAAATCATTACATAAAGCATTTAAATGGTTGGGCGTTATGTATAAAAGTGCAGCATATTGTTTTGGTAAGCGTAAATTGGTAAAATTCTGCTCAATTAAATTTTGGAAACTCTTTAGCAAAGTATGATTGTAAAGGTTATTGGTTAGGTTTTGATTGCTTGAAGAATTTCTTGAAACTTCAATAAATAACCTCAGTAATAAAGTTTTCACTAAATCGTCTTCTGCTGTAAGTTCGGTATGCCCTTCTCTTAAAATATCTTCAAAAATAGCAGTAATTTTTTGCTGCGTTTCTATTGGCAGTTCAATAACCTGTTGGTTAGTTTTACCGCTAAAAAAACTAAATTTAGCTAAGTAATCCTGATTTAGAAGGAATGAACTCAAATAATTTGTAGAGAAATTGATGATAAATCCTTCTGGCTCGGTCTCAAAATCCCAACTATGCACTTGGCCGGGTATCATAAAATAAATCAATCCGGGTTTTACATCGTAGGTATTAAAATCTATTTGTTGCTTGCCACTCCCATCGGTAAAAAATACCAAATGATAAAAAGTATGCCGGTGAGCAGTATGCAAATGTTGATGTTCTTTAGCATAATGACGAAACCTGCTTACTAAAATATCATCATTTTTGTAAGCTTTAAGGTTATTGATCTCATAAATGGGAATACCAGATTTCATCTTACAAAAGTACCATTTAAAATGTGGTTTAAAATGGTATAATCTTTAGATAAAATGGTGCTATTTACTGATGATGATGTTTTTGAGAATAGGAAATCATAAAATTCTAGAAGAATTAAATTTGGTAGATTCGTCCTGCTCAGCTTCCCGAAGTAAATTTTGGACACGTGACTGGGCATCGTAATGCATTAGATATGATGTGATTTTTATTTTTCTATTGCATTACGATTCCCGTTTTCACGGGAATGACGACCGTTGGAATATTCTGCTAATAAGTTTTGAAGTTCAATAATGATACATACCCTTATAAACATTTCTCTAAAAAGTGAATTAAAAAGTCTTGTTGAGTAATACTAAACTAAAGAAATTATTTTTTGAGGGAATTGTGAGCTGTGGGATAATATCATATTCATGATATAATCATTTGATGGGTAAGGTGTAATGGCAGATTTTAAGGTTTCGGTATCATTAATGTCTACATAGTCTGAAATATAGCCCATACCGTAAAATTTACCTTTTTCTATCCATAAACAACTTTTCTCATCTTCTGTTCTGCCTTCATCAATTAAAGCAAATGATGGTAATAAATCTTGCAATGCTTTAATTGCCCTCTTAACTCTAAAGTTATATACTGCAGTGGTTTCTAAACCTACACATGCACCTTGGCAAGTACCCAACTCATGGCCAGTACAGGCAAGCTTAGTAGTTTGTATAAAGCACAATTTTTCGCAAAGCTGATGATCTGTAGCTATAGTGCGTAAAAGTTGATGCCCTTCTAGAAGATTATTAAAACTATATAAAACCGAACCATTTTTTCGGTATTTATCTATCCCTAGTCTGATATAACCATTTTGATCTTCGAAAAAATAGAGCGAATATTTCTGCTCAAAACGTTTCATGGCTCTATTGTTCTCTGGCCACAGCTTTTTAATTTCTGCAGCTTCTAAAATAAAGGCCATTAATTCTGTTCCGCAGGTATTAAAATCTATGCTGTGAATGCTTTTTAGAAAGTTTTGTCGTTGTAAACTGCTGCTGTTGCCACTAAAATGTGTACAAACTCTTTTCTTTAACTGTTTTGCTTTACCTACGTAAACCACTTTACCTTTTTCATCTTTAAAATAATAAACGCCAGGTGTATTGGGTAGTTTGTCAATTTCTGAGCGATGCAAGTTTGGAGGCAATGTTTGCTCTTTTGAAGTCTTTTTTAACGTATCTCTAATTAAATTAGCTTCGTCTTTTGCAATTAGCATACCTAATAAAATAGCGGTAGCATCGGCATCTCCGCCAGCACGGTGCCTATTGTTTAGCAAAATGCCTAAAGAATTACAGAGTTTACCCAAACTATAAGAACCAAAACCCGGAAAAATCTTTCTGCTTAATCTTACCGTACAAAGTTTTTTAACGTTAAGTGTGTAGCCGCAAGCATCTAAATGATGACGAACAAAAGAATAATCGAAATTTACATTATGTGCAACAAAGGTTTTATCTTTCAGTAAATTGTAAATCTCAGCAGCTACACTCCTAAAATCAGGTGCGTCGGCTACCATTTGGTTATCAATACCTGTAAGTGCTTGTATATGTATAGGAATATGTTGGTGCGGGTTAATTAAAGTTTCGTAACTATCTATAACTCTTTCTCCATCGTGTATTTTAATGGCAATTTCGGTAATGCCATGTGCTGCTGCATAGCCTCCTGTGGTTTCAATATCTACAACTGCGTACAACATATTATTTAATTGTAGCGACAAATGTATACTAAAATTGTTAGTAATACAAGTTGTTTTTTGTCTGTTTTAAACTTATAATTAATGGTTTTGGTGGGTTGCTAATTTTAATAGTAGCAATAAATTTTGTTTATTAAACTTGATTGCAGCGGTACATCCCGATCCGATTTTTCATCGGTTGGGAGTTTAGCGGAAAGCAAGGCTTACGTTTATAGTAGCATTTGTTTGGCTTTTCCATAAAAAAAATACACCCTGATATAATAAAATGAAAAACTAATCGTCTATATAGATGAGAGCGTTAATTTAGATGACGGCGATAGGACTTAGGTTTTATCGCCGTCTCTTTTTTTAAGAACATATTTTTAAAGGTTTATTCTCTAAAGTTGTAAGTAAATAATTCTGCTAAACAATAAAATAGGTTTTTGAACGCTTTTATATATGAGAGCGTTAATTTAGATGACGGGGATAAGACTAAAGTTTTATTCCCGTTTCTTTTTGAAATAAAAATAGCAGATTGGATAAAGGCAAATTAATCCCAAAATAAAGCCTCCAATAGTGTCGCTAAGCCAATGTGCGCCTAAATAAACTCTAGAAAAAGGTATTAAAAGCATTAAAAAAAGTGAAATGTAAGTTACAGTTTGCCTAATGCTATTGGGTATGCTTTTAAGGTTTTTCATTAGTATAATGATAAAGCCGAAAAATAAAATATAAGACATTACATGCCCACTGGGGAAACTTTGAAAACGATTAATTTCTACCAAACGAACATAAAATTCTGTAGGCCTTGGTCTGTTGATGATATTTTTTATACCTAGAATAACTAATCCAGAAGACAAAATTGAAGTAATGAAATAAGCCTCATGGCGGAATTTGGCAATAAAAAATATACTTGCTACAATTAAAACCATAATGAGCGACCATGGTAACTCTCCAAAAAAACTAATGCCTAGCATAATTTGATCTAGAATAGGAGATTGTATTTTTTGAACAAATAGAGAAATTTGAACATCTAAATTAGGTACTGGGTGCTTTGTAACCAGAAAACTTAAAATGATGAATGAAATAACAAGCGCAAAAAATGAAAAGATTAAAAAACTACGATTTAGGCGCATTGTAAATTCTACTAGGTTTAATGTGAAAAACTAATATAGGATTTAGTAAAGATTTTTGAAAATAAAAAATGCCTTAGCTTTTGACTAAGACACCTAGAGAGGGTTTGATTATTATTTTGCATTATTCCACACATCTGGTGGGATGGCATCTTCGCATGGGCATTTCGTTTTGTTGATGATAATTTGTTTAATGGATAAAGCTATTTTTGTAGCGTAATCTATAAATCCTTCGTCGTTCATTGTGCTTTTAGCCATTGCGGCAGCGGCACAAAACGACCACAATTGAGCGTCCTTTTTATCAGTCTGCATTTTTGCCTTATACTGTTCTGCTAATGCGTAATATTTTTTAAATTGAGCTGAACTAGCAACATCACTGCTATTGGTAAGTTTTAAAGTATATCTGCTGTTATTCACACTGGGTTTAAATGTCTGAATTGTGGCTGCATCTTTAACCTCAATTCTATAATCTACATTATTACGAGCGTGTACATAAGAGTATATATTTGGGGCAACCTTTTTATAGATAGATGTTAAGTTTGGCTCTATAAGTGTTAAACTGGTTTCACCGAAATTAATAGTTACGGTATAATAACCATCATCGGTAATGTATTGACCTGAAGTTAAGTTAATTTGTGCTTTAGCAAATGCCGAGATACAAATCAGCAATCCAAAAATTAACGCTCTCATGGACATTGTCTTTTTCTTCTTTCTGCTTCTGCAAAATTGTTTGCATCGTTACACCCATAAGTTCTGGCGTAATATTCCCAATTTGATTTACAAGAAGCAGATAAACGATTTGGAATTTGAATGGTGTTTTTTCTTCCAGTAGGGCAAGTGTAGCTGTAAGTATAAGTCGTCTTGTCTACTACTTGCTCTTCTTCTTCTGGTTCTGCTTCTAAAAGTTCGCAACCGCCAATTAGTAATGGTAATGCCATTGCCATTAGTAAGAATTTTTTTGCTTGGTTCATTTTGATTTTTCTTTTAAGTTAAAGGTTCCTCAAAACTAGTCCTCTTTTTAAGTTAATTCAATACCAATAAATGAGTATTTTACTTCACCATAACTCTTACTCCTTCACTATTTGTTGTAAATTCGGGCGCATACATACTTTGTAGCGTAGTAATGCCATTGCTAAAATTACCACTATGCGTTACCCTCAATTCGTATTCAAAAACATAAGTTCCTTTACGTAAATAGCTGATGAAAAAGTTTGTACTTGCATCTTTTGTACTTTCATAATACCCTAAACCATCTTGATATTTGTAACGAGAAATTACATTAACAGGCTCAAAACTAGAAGAGCGCATGTCTTTTAAATGTATGTATTCCATGTCTCTATCGCTGTAAATTTCGATGCGTACTTTTAGCAAATCGCCAGGTTTTAATACGTTTGTTGGTGTTAATGGTGTTAACAAATTTCCTTTTACGGTAGTATTTTGTATAAATAGCTGTTTCTTAATTTTAACGCCAGTATTTGCAGGTGTAATTTTATCTAATTGTTCGAAATATTGCCAGTATAAAGCGCCCCAACCAATACTTTTATTATTATTTTTAATTTCAACCTTTGCCATTTCTGGTTTTATATCGGCTCCGTTAATATTTATTTTTTGATAACCAGTACCAGCTTCTTTTGGCGAATTTGCAAAGCCTAATTGTGCAATAGTTTGGTTTCCTATTTTAATTTCTGGGTCTTTATTTTCTGATAAAATATCGTAACCCTTCATTAAAAGCGCATAACAAGCGGCAGCGGTAGCTTTGGTAGTTTTCCAATCGTTGGTTTGTTTATTTTTAAGCAACCAAATTTTCATTTCCTCAACTGCTTTATTATCCGAAGCCACTTCGTCGAATGCTTCAATTAATAAAGACTGGGTTTCTATCGGATTTTGATACCACCACCATCCACTTGTATTTTTAGACCAGTACATACCCATTTCATCGCTTTGCTGTGCAGTTTGTTTTAGTAGGGTAATAATTTTAGCTGGTTCTATTTTATTTCCATTTCGGTGTAAAACTAAAGCAGTTTGTGCCAATTGATAGCTGTCGAATGTTTTCCAGTTTGTTGCTATTTTATTGGTGTAGTATTCTTTTGCTTTAGTAAAATCAGTGTTTTTGTTAATCTGGTTTGTATAACTTCTCGCAAAAAGATAATGTAATTGTAAGTAACCAAATCGCTTTCCAGATAGTTCATTTTTGTAATCGTTAACCAACTGCTTGTCTAAATAAATAATCGCTTTATTGAGCACAATATTCAGGTTTGGATAAGCTTTTTCGTCAATTAATTTTAGCTTTTTGAGCTGACCAATGCCTAAAACAATATGTTGAGTAATGTATCTATTGCCTTCCATGCCTGTAAACCACGGAAAAGAACCATCGGCGTACTGCATTTTTTCTAACTTTTCGAAATTGCTTTTCAATTCATAAGTCATTCTGTTTAAGTCGAATAAATTAGCTAATCTTTTTTTACGTTCAGTTTCGTTATTGGCATTTCTAACCCAAGGTGTTTCTTCTAATAAAATTGATTTTAGTTCAGGGTTTTTCTCCAAGTTTGATAGAAGTGCTTCGCCATTGTTGGTGCTTTGCCATTGTTTAAAAACGTCAGCAATTTTTGGTGAACTATTGATAATACCAGTTGCAAAACTATTGGCATAAAAACGACTAAAAGTTTGCTCTGCACATTCGTAAGGATATTCCATTAAGTAGGGTAGTGCTTGTATGGCATACCAAACAGGGTTAGCCGTAAATTCGAATGTTAATGCCTGATTGCGTAAAGTAGTAGATGAACCTGAGTTCAACAGTTTATCCATCGTAAACGTTTTGCTGGTATTAGCTCTAACGTTAATCGGCATACTCTCTGTTACCAACATGGTATTTGGTAAAACCGGAATAGTCATTTCTTCGCCATCGCTAAATTTTCCGCTTTGTGCTACAATTTTATAAGTAACTGCACTAATTCCTGTCGGGATAATCAAGTTCCATTTTAAAACGCTATTGCCATCATTTTCAAGCTCGAAGTTTTGATTTAAATTTTCGTTAAGTGCTAAAATTTGAATTGGTTTTCCTGTTAAGGCATTTTTTAATTCTAATAAAGCATCGCCTTTTAAACTTTTACCAGAAAGGTTATTAAGTTTAGCACTAAATAAAATGGTATCGCCTTCGCGGAAAAAGCGTGGTGCATTTGCCGAAATAGACAATTGTTTTTGGGTAATTAATTCGTTTGTAACAGTTGCAGTTTTTAAATCTTTGGTGTGGGCAAAACCCATCATTTTGTAGCGAGTTAATGATTGTGGTATGGTAAATTCGATATTGATTTCGCCGTTTTCATTCGTTTTTAATTGAGGATAAAAGAAAGCGGTTTCGTTGAAGTTGGTACGGGGTATTATGGTCGATTTTCTATAAATGGGTTTCCCATTGACCATTTCAATTCCAGTTTTAGGGTCGTAACTTTCCATACTCATGAAATTGTAAACAGTGTTATCTTCTACTACAACTGCTTCAGTTTTTAGCCCAGCCTGTTTTGCTGGTAAACTATTGGTACCTCTTATTTTAATTTCTTGGGCTTGAACAGAACTCACAGCTCCAGTTATACTCTGTTTTTTCATAGGAGCACCATAACCAGTAACTACCACTTCATTTAGTGCGTTACCATCAGGAAACAACCTAAAATCTAACCTTTTCTTTTGTCCAACTTTTTGTTTTAATATTTTGTAGCCTAAACTGGTTATGGTTAATTCGTCGCCTGCTTTTGCATTAATGGTATAAATGCCTAAGTAATTTGTGCTGGTGCTTATTTTGCCAAATTTTACTATCGCTCCAGGTACTACATAACCTTGGTTATCAAACACAACACCATGTAAAACTTTGTCATTTTCCAGTTCTTTAAGTTTAACTTCGGCAGCGGCCGATAATCCTTTCATTGGTCTGTTTTGTATATTTTGAAGGTAATTTCTGTAGTTGTAATTATTACCACCGTAATAGTTGTAACCAAACAGGTTTAGTGTTTCATATTGCCTTACTTTAACACCATAATAGGGATGGTTTCTTGTAAACCAAAATTCGTTGCTATGAGCAAGTTGATTATTGTTAAATCTCCAAACATAGGTTTGATAATTATAAGTATTTCGCAAATTTTGGCTCCAACTCATTTGCCTAAAATCGTTTAAAGAAGCATCGTAAAGAGTAGCTACCATCTCGGCCATTTCTCTTTCGCCATTTTTATTACTAATCTGTAATTTCCAACTTTCTTTTTCGCCAGGTTGTAATTTATCTCTAAAAGTTAAAAACTTAACATCTAGCTGTTTGCTAAGGTTGTTGATGTAAATATTTTGCAAAGAATTGTAGGTTGTACCATTGCTTATCATGGTAAATTGTACTGCAAAAGCATCTTCGAAGTTTGCTTTAGCTGGAATTTTAATAATGGTTTGCTTAGGCGAAATTTTTACCCATACCTTTTCTACAATATTGTTTTTGTAATAAATTTCGTAAAAGGCTAAGCTATTTGGTGTTAAGCCGGCCAATCTAAAAACTGCACTTTCATTCGGTTCAATCAAATTGGTTTCAGCAACAATCCATTCTGTGTTTGTTTTAATTATTGCTGGTTTTTCTGTGTAAACAATTACATATTTTTCAATATTTAGCGTATCATTTGCTTCATTTTTTGCAGTAAATTTTACTTTGTAATATCCCGCAATTAAATCTTTGTGATTAACAATAAAAGCTCCTTTTCCTTTATCAGCGTTGCTGTTTTGGTTAAGCTGATTTTTAGAAATTGACCATTTCGCTAAATCAAATTCATTATTATAATCATCTGTAGGGAAAATTTTAATAAATTCATCTTTACTATAAGTATAATTTTCTGCGTAAAACGGACTTTTATTAGTCAATCGATTTGGAGTTTCTAATAAAAACCATTCGGCAGTTAAAGTAGCATTAATTGGAACGTTATTTAAATTGCTAACGTGAAAAGGAATTTTAGTCTCCTTGCTAGTTAAGAAGATAATTTGATCATTAGCAACTGATAAAGCCATATCTTTTTTACCAATGTTAATTGATGTTGATTTGGTTCTAGTTTCACCATTTAAATCGGTTATAGTTATCTCTATATCAAAAGCAAAATTGAACTTTTCATTAGGTGTTTTAGCTAAAAAATTAAAATCCCATTTACCGCCGTCCTTAGTAATAGTATTGCCAAAAGCAATTTGTTGTCTGTTGTAAATACTGCTTCCATAAATGAAATTGTTATCATAATAATTAATCCTATAATCGTATAGCGCTCTGCGAAATATTTTATAAGAAACTTTGGCGCTGTTAACCGAATAACCTGCAAAAGCCATAGCCTTACCACTTACGCTAACACTATCGTTTAATTTATACTTTCGGTTAAGTTCATCGAAAGCTACTTCAAAAGTTGGTCTTTTATATTCTTCTACTTGTACTTTAATGCTACCGTAAGCGGTTTGCAATTCCATTTGTCCGTTTAGTTTACCCATAGGGATAACAAAAGAGCCTTGAAAAGTGCCAAATTCATTAGTTTTTAGCGTTTTTTCTTCAATTTCTTTACCATTTACATCTTCAAAAGTAATGTCTATTTCTTCTCCTGGCAGGATTGTATTTTTATCGTTTTTGTAACCTATAAAAAGCCCTTTGTAAAAAATGGTTTGTCCGGGTCTGTAAATTGGTCTATCGGTAAATAAAATAACCTTTTGATCCTCCTCATCTTTGTTAGTTCGATAATTGTAATTGCTAATATTAACGTTTAAACTATCTTTATTTTGATAAACAATAGCGTTCGAAATGCCTTGTGTTTCATTAGTTGTAGCATAACCTAATTCGTTTGTTATTAATAGCTGCGAATTGATAAATACACCTTTATTGTTATATTTTCTTTGCTGAATTTTTGCCTCTTTAACTGCAGCACCTGTTGTATTATTTGCTACAAAATATTCATGCAAGTTATTGGCTAATAATCTATCGGTAACAGCTAAATTGGTTACTGTAAAGTTTGTGTAATTAATAATTTTACTGCTTTCGTTGCTGTTGGTGTTTTGAGCAATTAATAGATATTTACCAAAATCCAAACCATCAATTTTTGTAACCAAAGTATGTGATCTAAAATCTTTAGAATTAGGCACAACAATAAGCCATTTTTTGAGATGTTTATTTTGAGTTAAAAATTTAAAGAGATCTTCCTTATTGTCAAGTTCAGCTTCGGTTTGTTCGTCAATTGGTCTTTTATAAAGTTTAAAGTATACCGTATCCAAATTTTTATAAGTTATTAACAGTTGAGCAGCTTTATGTGGTTCTATGTTAGCTTTAGTTTGTAAACCTAATTCTGGGTATTTAATTCCCAAAATCATGTTCGATGCATTTTGTGCACCAATACTTTTTGGGTAAGCTATAACTGCTTTATTTGCTAAATTAACTGCTTTTATTAAGTGTTGGTTTAAGCTATCAGGTAGTAAATTATTTTTGTAAAGTGATGCTTGTTCGAATAAAATATCCGCATAAACCTCATTGTTTTTTGTTTGGTTGGCTAGTGTTTCTAACGCTTTAAAATACTGTTGTTTATCATCGTTTCTAAGCGAAATAAACTTTAATCTTCTCAAATCTGCATCGGCTGATGCCATTTCATTGCTAGGTTTAATTTTTAGTAGGTTTTTAAAAATTTGTAACGTACTGATGTAAAATGACGAACTATCATTTTTTGGAAGTTGAATATTTAAAAACACATTTCGCTCTGCAAACCAAATCGGATCGTTAAAATTTAAGCTTTCTTCTTCTGCTTGCGTAAGTGCAATTTGCGTATTTGTAAAAACATCAATTGCTCGGTGAGCCAATAAATCGTAAAGTGTTGGTCTAAAATTTCTGTTGTATTTATCTCCCGCCAAAACATGATCTAAAAAATCTACTTTGGTTTGTTGTAAAAGTTCAGGTTCACTAAGCGATGCTAAATATGTTTTGGTAATTTCTTCAATTAATTTTCTGGTAGACCAAGTATTGATATCATCGCCAATGTTGCCTTGTACGTTTGTTCTTTGTATAATTTTCCATTGGTTTTGTTGGTAAAATTTCCAATAACTTTCTGCCAATAAAGATTGTAAAATGCTCTTTTCTGGTTGTTTAGCCGTACTAATGTCTTTTCTTAGGTCGATTAAAATTTTGTCGAATGCGTTTTCTTCCAAATAACTTTGAAACATCATTCTATAAATAACAGATTTAATTAGCAATGCTGAATTGCCATCGGTTCTGGCCTGTAAATTAATCTTGTTTATTAATGCTAAAGCATCTTTTGGTTGCGCTTCTTTTGCAATAGAATCTACTTTGTAAAAATCATGTACAGTATAATTTTGCGCAAAACCAGTTAAATTATATACTACACATAAAATGATGAGCGCTAGGAGGCGTAAAATAGATTTCATAAGCAAGTTTTGTATGGAGATGGAATTTTTGTACAAATTCCATAAATTATGGTTTATTGATTAGATCTTTATCTAATTCAGATTTAATTTTAGTGTCTTTCATACTAATGTAAACTATCAGAGAGATAAAAATACAGGCTGTGATGTACCAATAATAATAATTTTCTTGGCCCATATCTTTTAGCCATAGGGCGATGTATTCTGCACTGCCGCCAAAAATAGCAACAGTTAATGCATAGGGCAAGCCCACCCCTAAAGCCCTAATTTCTGCCGGAAAAAGTTCTGCCTTTACAATAGCGTTGATGCTGGTATAACCGCTTACAATAATCAAAGCAAACATTAGTAGTAAAAATGCTTGCCATTGAGAAGTAGTTGTACTTAAAATGGTGAGTAATGGAACTGTGCAAACGGTGCCCAAAACTCCAAAACCAATAAGTAAAGGTTTTCTACCAATTTTATCAGACAATGCTCCAAAAACAGGCTGCAGACAAGCAAAAATGAATAACGTAGCGAAAGACATTAAGGTAGAATCTTCTTTGCTCATGCTCATGGTATTTACCAAAAACTTTTGCATGTAAGTGGTGTAGGTGTAGAAAGCCAAAGTGCCACCTAATGTTAAACCAACCACTTTAATCACCGCTTTTGGGTGTTTAAGCAAAGCTTTTATGGTTCCTTTTTTATCAGATGAGTGATTTTTTTGACTTTCGAAGGCCTCTGTTTCTTGCAGGTTTTTTCTGAGGTAAAGTGCTACAATAGCCAATATTGCGCCAACAACAAAAGGAATTCGCCAACCCCAATCATGCATTTGCGCATCGGTAAGTAGTACTTTTTGTAAAATCAATTGAATGCCCAATGCCAACAGCTGACCACCAATTAGCGTTACATATTGAAAACTAGAGTAGAAACCTCTACGGTTTTTTGAGGCCATTTCGCTTAAGTAGGTTGCCGAAACGCCATACTCGCCGCCCACACTTAAGCCTTGCAATAATCTAGCAGTTAATAATAGGATAGGAGCTACAATTCCAATGGTTTGGTAGGTTGGGATAAAAGCAATTAGTAATGAACCGAAAGACATCAGCAATACCGAAAACATCATCGATTTTTTACGACCAATTCGATCTGCCAAACGACCAAAGATATAACCACCCAAAGGCCTCATTAAAAATCCTAAAGCAAAAATCCCTGCTGTATTTAATAATTGCACAGTTGTATTTCCTTTCGGGAAAAATGAAGCTGAAAAGTAAATCGCAAAGGCCGAATATGCGTACCAATCGTACCATTCTACTAAATTGCCAATTGAGCCACCAAAAATTGCTTTCAATCTTTTGGATGAAATTTGATCTTCTGCTTTTTGATGAGTGGTTTGGTTCATTTATTTAATTAAATTTTTAGTATGTCAGTCTGAGCGTAGTCGAAGATTTTTAACTTATGGTCTTTTGAAAATCAGCTTCAGCATACAAGCTGCTCAACCTGACAAGGTGTATAAAAATTAATGAAATTAAGACAGCTTCTAAGATAACCAAATTATTTTTTAATGAAATTGCTACATTAGCAAAAACAAACGCTAAATGTCATATTGCACTGTAATTGAAACAATGCCCGAAGAAAGAAAAGCTTTACACAAAGCCTATCACGATTTTCAATATGGTTTCCCCATACACAATGACAATGAACTTTTTTGCAGATTGGTATTAGAAATTAACCAAGCGGGTTTAAGTTGGGAGTTGATTTTAAAAAAGCAGCAATCATTTAGAGATGCTTATGCCAATTTCAATATTAAAAAAGTAGCGGCCTTTACCGAAGTGGATAGAGAAAGATTACTAAACGATTCGGGCATTATCCGCAACCGATTGAAAATTAACGCAGCCATTGAAAACGCAAAAACAATAGTATTGCTGCAGCAAGAATTTGGTTCTTTCGAAAAATGGTTAGACCATCATCATCCTAAAACCAAAGCCGAGTGGGTTAAGCTGTTTAAAATGACTTTTAAATTTACTGGCGGAGAAATTGTAAACGAATTTTTAATGAGTATTGGTTATTTGCCAGGTGCTCATGATGAGAATTGTTGGGTGAATAAGGAGGTTTTTAAAGTAGGGGTGAAGTGGAGGGAGAATTTATAGGTTTGGATTAAGCTAAAAAAATTATGCGTATTAGAAAAATGAAGTTAGATATTTACTTAACTCTATTTTCATGTCTTCCAAATGCATAGCCTAATGCCAAAGTTATAATTGGTATAACTATTTTCCATACAGTTTGAATATCTTCAGTAAAGTCTGGAATTTTTTCGTTTTCCCTAAATAACCATCCATTTGCCACTATTAAACAACTCACAATCGTTGCAGAAATAAACGCCCATTTAATTGTTAAGTAAACAATGGAATTTTTAGCATTATCTCCAGTTCCAATAGTTTTCTGCACTGTGCCCATAGATATTGGAATATCGTCATGGTTATTTGTAATCTTAGCTCTTGTTCTTTTTGGAGGTGAAATATTTTCATTCTCAATGTTTATAAAACTCATACATTTTCTCCTAATAATATTGAATAATTGATTATTCTCAACCCATTACTTATATCTAGTGTAGATGCATTAAAATTGAAATACCAATGTCTATTAAATGCCGAGCCAAACCTTAAAGGCTTCATAGAACCTATTGGTTGTATGGAAGTAAAGTTTATTAAACGCAATTCTACATCTTTGTCTGTAATGGTAATTAGTTGTGTCTTATAACCCTCAAAATTACTATCTGTAATAAATACAAACTTTAAGGAAAGATCCTCTATAAACAAAGTCAGTGGATAGTCATCATTTACTTGAATAGATTTGCTATCTACAACTTCTAGTTCACCAACCTTAGTCATTATATGATTTAGATTGCTAATATTTGTGCTATTATCAATTAAATGGGACATCTTCTGTTTTCTATTTAAAATCTATGTGTAATGTAATAAATACTAATTATAATTAGCAATTTTGTTTATGTAAAAGTATCTTTTGTTTATTATTGATTTTACTGATTATGTTTATAATAAAAATTATTGGAATACCAATAAGTTTCTTTCAGAGCAAAATATATATGTGGTTTCGGCAGGTGGGACACCAGCCCATAGAAGAAATATAATTTACAGCATATTAATTTTACCAATACCATTTTGCTTTAATTGTAAACCCGACTTAGCGAGAAATACTTTTTGTTTTAAACTTACGAAGTCTTTTAAAGCGCAGGCAAGAGACTTCGTAAGTTTTATTAAGACAAAAAGATTGACTTATCGGTCGGTGTGTTACCGAAATAAATAAAATTTGGTTTCGGCGGGTGGAGACACCAGCCGATAGAAGAAATATAATTCACAGCATATTGACCTATCGGTCGGTGTCTCACCGACAGAAATAATATGTGGTTTCGGCAGGTGGGACACCAGCCCATAGAAGAAATATAATTCGCAGCATATTAATTTTACCAATACCATTTTGCTTTAATTGTAAACCCGACTTAGCGAGAAATACTTTTTGTTTTAAACTTACGAAGTCTTTTAAAGCGCTGGCAAGAGACTTCGTAAGTTTGATTAAAACAAAAAGATTGAAGCGAGGGCGGGACTGAAATCTCAAAAGGATTACTGAATTTCCTTTTCAAAATAACAATTAAATCAACATTTCTTAGTTTTTGCCAATTTGGCTTAACCTAATTTTGGCATTTTATTTGTACATTTGTGGTTCGGTTATGAGTTTGTTTGCGGTTGTGTTCGACAATTGTAAACTATAAACTGTTAACTGAAAACTGACATGGGGCCGTTTTGGATTTGACAGGGTGGAGCTAAGTATGTTAGCATGCAGTGCGTTGTACGGAGAGCACTTTAAAGAGAACGTTCAAAACAATAATTGGCGAAAATAACTACGCCTTAGCTGCCTAATTTAGAATTACGTAAGCTTTTGTCTCGCTAACTGCTGCAATGTTAGGTTAGTAATAGAGGCATCATAATAACAATGCTAGCTTTGATGAGGGTACGGCATCATCGCGAAACAAAGTATCTAAGGAGAAAGTTAAGGTCGGTTTCCAGCCCGACTGATCCCGACAACTAATTGGAAAATAAGCATGAAGAAGGCATAATTTATCACACAACTGGACAAGGGTTCGAACCCCTTCGGCTCCACAAAATAAAAGACCCATCCTTTTGAGAATGGGTCTTTTGTAATTTATAATAGATTTTATCAAACTTTTATTTAATCTTTAACTTAAACCTTTCTGCCCGGATATTGCGCCAAAGCTACCTCCAAACAATCCATAGCTGCATTTAAATCATCAGTATTTAAAACGTAAGCCATACGAACTTCGTTTTTGCCAGAACCAGCGCTCGAGTAGAAACCTGTTGCTGGTGCCATCATTACTGTCGATCCGTTGTGCTCAAAACTTTCTAACATCCATTGACAAAAAGCATCGGCGTCATCAATCGGGAATTTTGCTACTACATAAAATGCGCCACCTGGGTTAGGACAAAAAACACCATCAATATTATTTAATCTACCCACCAAAGTATCACGGCGTAAAGTATATTCTTTGTTTACCTCTTCAAAATAGCTATCAGGCGTATCAACTGCAGCAGTACCAGCAATTTGCTCTACCATACCCGGACTTAATCTCGCTTGTGCGAATTTTAAGCCAGAAGCAATAACTTCCTTGTTTTTGGTAATTAAACAGCCTAAACGAGCACCACAAGCACTATAACGTTTAGAAACTGTATCCATAATTACTACGTTTTCTTCTAAGCCATCTAAATGCATTGGTGAGATAAATTCACGGCCATCATAACAGAATTCACGGTAAGCCTCGTCAGAGAATAGGAATAAATCGTATTTTAAACAAAGCGCTTTTAATGCTTCTAATTCTTCTCTGCTGTATAAATAGCCTGTTGGATTATTTGGATTACAGATAATAATAGCTTTGGTTTTATCAGTGATTAATTTCTCGAACTCGGCAATAGGAGGTAAAGCGAAGCCATTTTCGATGTAAGATAAAATAGGTTTAACAACTACGTTGCTCATGCAAGCGAAACCATTGTAATTGGCGTAAAAAGGTTCAGGAATGATAATTTCATCACCTTCGTTAACGCAAGTTTGCATGGCAATGGTGATAGCTTCAGAACCGCCAACGGTAACCAATATGTTTTCTGGCGTAATGTTGTAACCAAGTTTGTTATAATATTCAGTAAGTTTTTTTCTATATGAAAGGGTTCCTTCAGAAGGCGTATAAGCCCAAACATCAAAATCAATATTTTTTATAGCGTTTAACATTCCCTCTGGTGTGGCAATATCTGGCTGACCGATATTTAAATGATAAACTTTTTTACCACTAGCTTTAGCTTTATCGGCAAATGGGGTTAATTTTCTGATAGGTGAAGCGGGCATTTGAACCCCTTTTTCTGATATTTTTGGCATGCCACAAAAATAAAAAACCCCGTGATATTATTGGGGTTTTAAGTGTAAAATAATAATGAAAATAAAAAAAAACCATCTTTTGATTAGGTTTTAAATGTTATTGTTTTTTATTTAGTAGCACCAGCTACCGATTGACCTCTTATGATTAAAACCTTAGTGGTTTGACGGGCATTTGAGGTTAAGGTAATTTGTTTGTTAAATGGTAAAGCTGCGCCAACTGGTGTAATGGTAACTTTTACAAAGCCTTTTTCGCCACTTTTAATTGGAGTTTTAGAATATTCGGGCACTGTACAGCCGCAAGTAGTTTCTACATTTGATATAATTAAAGGTGCATCACCAGTGTTGGTAAAATTAAAAGTATAAACTGCCGCTTTATTCAGCGCAATTTTGCCAAAATCATAAGTCTCGGTCTCGAACTTAAATTCTGCAGGTTTAGTTTGTGCATTTACACCAATTCCAATTCCAAATACCAAGGCTACTACTAAAATTAACTTTTTCATGTTTTTGTGTTTTATTTAATTCAATAAGAACATTGTCCCAACTTATTATAATGTTGTTTGTTATCTTATTGATATTAACAAATTTAATGTTTTTAAAGCTAAACAAAAAGTATTCCAATATTTATATTACACAGAATATTCCATCATAATTAGAAAGAATTGTATCTTTGAGCCCTAACCAATTTTGCCCATGAAGTCAGACAGCAAGCTTACCACCAATCAGATTGACGCTTCGGAATTGAGTTTTAATGACTTTAAGTTGATCGTTATAAACGACTATAAAATTGCTTACGAGAGCCGTCAAGCAAGTTTATTAGGAAGAAGAGAGGTGCTTACCGGAAAAGCCAAGTTTGGTATTTTTGGCGATGGAAAAGAAGTACCTCAAATAGCAATGGCTAAGGCTTTTAAAAAAGGCGATTGGCGCTCAGGTTATTACCGCGATCAAACTTTTGCATTTGCAACTGGAATTACAACCATAAAGGAATTTTTTGCCCAATTGTATGCAAATCCGAGTGTAGAAGCAGATCCTTCATCAGCGGGCCGACAGATGAATTGCCATTTTGCAACACGCTCTTTAAATGATGATGGCTCTTGGAAAGATTTAACTGATATCAAAAACTGCTCATCGGATATTGCGCCAACTGGCGGACAAATGGCTCGTTTAGTGGGTTTGGCTTATGCCTCTAAATTATTTAGGCAAAATCCAGAACTCGATTATTTAAAGAATTTTTCTGTTAAAGGAAACGAAGTTGCTTTTGGTACAATTGGCAATGCGTCAACTTCTGAAGGTGTTTTCTTCGAATCGATAAATGCTGCGGGTGTTTTACAAGTGCCAATGGCGATATCAGTTTGGGATGATGGTTATGGTATTTCTGTTCCGGCAAAATATCAAACTACTAAAGAAGATATTTCTGAAATTTTAAAAGGTTTTCAGCGAGAAGAAGGTACAAACGGTTACGAAATATTTAAAGTAAAAGGTTGGGATTATCCCGCTTTATGCGAAACTTACCAAAAGGCAATTGATGTTTGTAGAGAAGAGCATGTACCTGTTTTGATACATGTTACTGAGGTTACACAACCGCAAGGTCACTCTACTTCGGGCTCGCATGAGCGATATAAATTAAAAGACCGTTTAGAGTGGGAAAAGGAATACGATTGTATTGTGCAAATGCGCAAATGGATGATTGAATCGGCTATTGCTACCGCCGAAGAACTCGATGAATTAGAAAATACCGCAAAGAAATTTGTGAAAGAAATTCAGAAAGAGGCTTGGAGTGATTTTTTATCGAGCATTAAGGAAGAGCAAACTCAGGTTATTCAAATGATCAATGCTTTTGCGAATGGAAATCCGGTTTTAAGTAAAATTGCTGCTCAATTGGCTTCTACGCCAGATGCTTTACGAAGAGAGGTGATTTCATCTGCAAGAAAAGCCATACGCCAAAGTGTAAATTTGCCATCGGCAGAGCGTGATGTTTTGTTGAAATGGTACCAAAAACAAGTTGAAGTTAACGAAGAAAAATATAGTTCTAAATTATTTACTGACGGAATAGAAAGTCCGTTTTTAGTGAATAATGTACCTGCAATTTACAGCGAAGACAGTAAAATGTTGGATGGCAGAGAATTGTTAAATGCCTGTTTTGATGCTAATTTTAGCCGAGACCAACGTTTAGTTGCTTTTGGTGAAGATTTAGGAAACATTGGCGATGTAAACCAAGGTTTTGCAGGTTTACAAGCTAAATTTGGCGATTTAAGAGTTACTGATACTGGTATTAGAGAAATGACTATTGTTGGACAAGGAATTGGACTAGCCATGCGTGGTTTAAGACCAATTGCCGAAATACAATATTTAGATTATTTATTATTTGCCTTAAATATTTTAAGTGATGATTTGGCAAGTTTATCATACCGTACCAAAGCGGGGCAAAAAGCTCCAGTAATTGTACGTACAAGAGGTCACCGTTTAGAAGGCGTTTGGCATTCTGGCTCTCCAATGGGTATGATTTTGGGCTCATTACGTGGCTTACATATTTGTGTACCACGTAACATGACACAAGCTGCTGGTATGTACAACACACTTTTTAGATCTGATGAACCAGCTTTGGTGATAGAATGTTTAAATGGCTATCGTTTAAAAGAAAAACTGCCAGATAATGTTGGCGAATTTACAGTGCCATTAGGCAAAGCCGAAATTATTAAAGAAGGTACAGATCTCACGGTAGTTACTTATGGCTCTACTTTACGTATTGTAGAAGAAGCAGCTGAAGAATTAGAAGAGTTGGGTATTTCAATTGAAATTATTGATCCGCAAACTTTATTGCCATTTGATACAGACCAGCTTTGCAAAAAATCATTAGCTAAAACTAACAAGCTTTTAGTGGTTGATGAAGATGTGCCTGGTGGAGGCTCTGCTTATATTTTGCAGCAAATTTTAGAAGTGCAGCAGGGTTACTATTTATTAGATGCGCAACCAAAAACTTTAACGGCCAAAGCACACCGTCCGCCGTATGGCTCTGATGGAGATTATTTTTCTAAACCATCTGTAGATGATGTTATTGAGGCAATTTATGCCATGATGAATGAGGCGAATTCAGCCAAATTTCCTGCATTGTTTAAATAATGAATATTGTTTTTAATTAAAAATTTAAGGCTTCGGAAATTATATCGAAGCCTTTTTTATGTTTTTAACCTATTGATGTTTCTTCTCGCCAGTAAATAATTTCTCTCCCGCTAAAATTTCAATAGCTAAATCATTTTCTTTTGGAGGTACAGGACAACGATAGCCGTCGCTGTAAGCACAATAGGGGTTATAAGCTTTGTTAAAATCGATTTCTATCTTTTTATTTTTGATTTTAGTTAAGTCTAAATCGATGTATCTTCCGCCACCATAAGTTGTAGTAGTGTTTGTTTCATCGGTAAAAGGTAAAAAAAGTAAATTTTTATAAGCTGGGTTAACCATTAAACCAATGTTTCTATACAGCGTTAGTTCTAAAGGCTTATCATTTAATATAAACTTAACTTTCGCATAGCGGATAAAATCTTTGCTTGTGCCATCGTAAGTTGGCATTTTAAAAATCTTTTCGTTTTTTAGAAGTTTTACTATAGCTATAATGCTATAAGTGTTATCTGGCTCAAAAAATTGGAGGTTTTTTAAGTCGGCTTCTTTTATAGGAGATTGTGTTTCTTTTAAGAAATCTTCTTTATAAGCTTCTCTATGTTTGGCAATTTGCTCTTTGTAGCTTTGAGCAAACACATTAGAACTGATAAATGCCATTAAAATGATGAGAAATTTCATAGACTAAGAAACTGTTTAAAAATAGAATTTAAATATTACTGTCAGTCTGAGCGTAGTCGAAGACCCTACATAAACCCTTCGACTACGCTCAGGGTGACTACGCATTACGAAAATTATTTGGTCGAAATTTAAACAGTTTCTAATAAAAAGTAAATCTATTTATTCTCAATTGAACTAATTAAATTTTATTACTCCTTTGTCTTAACAAATGGTCAGCTAAAACCAAAGCCGCCATTGCTTCTACAATAATTACAGCACGTGGTACTACACAAGGGTCATGCCTACCTTTTCCTTTAATTTCGGCAGCTTCGCCAGCAGCATTTATGGTTTGTTGGTTGTGCATAATGGTTGCAACAGGCTTAAAAGCAGTAATGAAGGTAATATCCATTCCGTTACTAATTCCACCTTGTATGCCTCCAGAATAATTGGTTAAGGTTATTAAGCCCTTCTCCTTTGGGGAAGGGTTTGGGATGGGGCGATCGTTATGTTCAGATCCTCTCATTTCGCTACCAGCAAAGCCAGAGCCATATTCAAATCCATGTACAGCGTTGATACTTAACATCGCTTTGCCTAAATCTGCATGTAATTTATCAAAAACTGGTTCGCCAAGGCCAACAGGACAATTTTTAATGATACAGCCAATTTTACCGCCAACGGTATCACCATCTTTTCTAATTGAATCAATAAAATCTATCATTTGGTTAGCCGTTGCAGGATCGGCACAACGCACAATATTTTCTTCTCTAATAGCTAAAGCTTCTGCTAAATTAGTCGAATTAAAGTTAGGTGCATTAATTTGTCCAACAGCGGTAACATGTGCAAAAATTTCTATTCCTTTTTCTTTTAATAACAACTTTGCAATAGCACCTGCCGCAACACGGGCAGCAGTTTCACGAGCAGATGATCTTCCTCCACCACGGTGGTCTCGGATGCCATATTTTGCATCATAGGTGTAATCTGCATGAGATGGGCGATAAACATCTACATTATGACCGTAATCTTTACTGCGTTGGTCTTCATTCGGAATTAACAAACTGATAGGTGTGCCTGTGCTTTTTCCTTCAAAAGTACCTGATAAAATCTGAACGATATCACTCTCTTTACGTTGTGTGGTAATTTTAGATTGGCCAGGTTTACGTTTATCTAATTCTGATTGGATAAAATCGATATCAATCGTTAATCCAGCCGGACAACCATCAATGATTACGCCAATTGCTACACCATGAGATTCGCCAAAGGTTGTGATTTTAAATAATTTACCGAATGTATTGCCTGCCATTTTTTTAGATGTTAGATTTGAGAAGTTAGCTATGAGACTTGTAACTTTTCAATTAAATTTATTTTAAATCTATGATTATTAGACGATTTGATTTCTCATATCTCAAATCTCACTTCTCAAATCTCTCTTGTTTCAAACCCTGCCTTCTCCAAATCATCCCAAAAATAAGGATAAGATTTTTCTACTACTTGTTTTTCTTCAATTTCTACTTCCTTAATTTTTAAAGCTAAAGGTGCAAAAGCCATCGCCATTCTGTGGTCTTCATACGTACTGATGGTAATTTTTTCTGGGAAATGTAAACCAGAGCAATCTAATTTATAGCTAAAGTTTTTTTCGATGAATTTAACCCCAATTTTAGCCAATTCAGTTTGCAAAGCTAAAACCCGATCAGTTTCTTTAATCTTTAAAGTTTCTAAGCCAGTAAATGTAGCATCTTGACCTAAAACAGCACAAATTACCACAATAGTTTGCGCCAAATCTGGGCATTCTTTTAAGTCAAAAATTTTGCGTTCTACCTTTTTAGGTTCTTTTTTTAGGAAAACGCCTCCATCTTTAAATTGAGAGGTAATGCCAAAATTTGCCATTATTTCGGTGATTTTGCTATCACCTTGTAAGCTGTAGCCATTTAATCCTGGTAAAAAAATACTGGCTTCATCAGCCAATGCCGCAATTGAGTACCAATAAGAAGCGGCGCTCCAATCTGGTTCTACGTAAAGTTTAGCAGTATTAAAAGTTTGAGGTTCTATAGTGATGGTATTTTCATTCCAATCATTTCTAATACCAACTTGCTCCAACATAGCCAAAGTCATTTCTACATAAGGTTTAGAGGTGAGTTCGCCTTCAATTTCTAAAGTTAATCCCAATGGGAGCGAAGGAGCAATCATTAGCAAAGCAGAAATATACTGACTACTGATATCGCCTTTAATTTTTACCTCTTTAGCTGTTTGTTTAAATGGACCAAGAATTTGCAAAGGAGGGAAGCCTTCTTTTTCTTCGTAAGAAATATTCCCTCCAATGCTTTTTAAAGCTTCGGCCAAAATCCCAATAGGCCTTTGTTTCATTCTTTCAGAACCGGCTAATACAAATTTACCGTCCTGAATAGCTAAAAAAGCGGTTAAAAATCGCATTGCTGTACCTGCCGGACCGATGTCAACTAGATTTGAGATTTGAGATTTGAGATTTGAGACATTTCCAAACTCTAAACTTTTTTCTCTCAACTCAATAAGTACTTTGTTAAGCGTAACTGTATCAGCAGCAACTGATAAGTTTTCTACACTAACGGTTCCTTTACTTAAAGCGCTGATAATTAAAGCTCTATTACATTCGCTTTTTGAGCCAGTTAGCTTTATTTCGGTATCAATCTGTTTGTTTCCTTTAAAAGAAAGCAATACGTTTTTAGACATTCTGATGTATTTTCTTAGTTAAAATTGTTTAGCGGTTTGCGTGTGGCGTATAAAACGCAAAACACTTGTCGCTGTTCGCTATTTCACTTCAGCATGTGCTTCAGCTGCAATTCCAGCTTCAACTTTACCAGCATTCATAATTTCTGTTTGTCTGCGGATAGACTCTCCGTGTACCAATTCTAAAAATTTCTCTGTAAAGTTTACATCTAATTTTAACGCTTTAGCAAATGAAGTGCGTTTTTGCATAATTTCATCCCAACGGTTAACCTGTAAAATGGTTACTTTATTGTCTCTTTTAAATTCACCAATTTTTTGAGTGATGCTCATACGTTCAGCTAATTTTTGCAAAACTAAATCATCAATTTTATCAATTTCTTTTCTTAAATCAGCTAATTTATCGGCAAATTCTTCATTTTTAGATTCAGGCTGACGTAATGTAAATTTACTTACCATTTCTGCTAAAGCAGCTGGTGTAACTTGTTGTTTAGCATCTGTCCATGCAACCGATGGGTCTAAATGCGACTCAATCATTAAGCCTTGCATATCTAAATCCAACGCTTTTTGCGAGATGTATGGAATTAACTCACGGTTACCACAAATGTGACTTGGATCGTTGATAATTGGCAATTCTGGACATAAAGTTTTCAATTGAATAGCCAGTTCCCACATTGGTTCGTTACGGAAAGCGCTTTTTTCGTAAGATGAAAATCCACGGTGAATTGCACCCAATTTAGTAATGCCAGCTTTGTTGATACGCTCTAAAGCACCAATCCATAATTGTAAATCTGGGTTTACAGGGTTTTTTACCAACACAGGTATATCTACACCTTTTAATGCATCAGCAATTTCTTGTACAGTAAAGGGGTTAACAGTAGAACGAGCACCAATCCAAAGGATATCAACTCCTGCGGCTAACGCTTCTTCAACGTGTTTTGCATTGGCAACTTCTACCGCTGTAGGTAATCCAGTTTCTGCTTTAGCACGTTTTAACCATTCTAAACCGATGCTTCCAATACCTTCAAATTCTCCTGGGCGAGTACGTGGTTTCCAGATACCAGCTCTTAAAACGCTAACTTTTCCAGTTGCTTTTAATAAATGAGCAGTAGATAATAATTGATCTTCAGTTTCTGCACTGCATGGTCCAGAGATAATTAAAGGTTCGTTTTTAATGTTTATCCAAGTATTTAATGGTTGGATGTTTAGTTCTAATTTCATTTTTATTGGGATTTGTATTTAAGTATTTAGTTTTTTATTTCGCTTTGCGGATGATTACACACCTGCCTGCCGGCAGGCAGGGATTAAAAAGATTTCACAGATTTTAATTCCATCTTCCATTTTACCTCTTCCATCATTTATACTTTATCGTTCTTCTCGTATTCGCCCATGATGTTAAAGTTTACCGTGTATTTTAACGCTTTGCGAATGGCGGTATCATAATTTTCCATGTCTTTCCATTCCATATCTACATAAAAATAGTATTCGTTTCTTTTACCTAAAACAGGCATAGATTGTATTTTGGTTAAGTTTACGTTAAGCTCTGCGAAGATATTTAACACTTTAGATAATGCACCAACATGGTTGCCAACTTGGAAGCAGATAGATGCTTTATTTATTTTTTTGCTGTCTTCGGTTTTGTCTTTTTGTAGGATCAGGAAACGAGTGTAGTTTTTCTTGTTAGATTCTATTCTACGTTCAATAATGTTTAATCCGTAAAGTTCTGCGGCCAAAGTGTTTGCAATTGCAACAGTATCAGTTAATTGTTCGTCGCGTATTTTTTTTGCGCAAGCCGCAGTATCACTACTTTCAATTACTTGTATGTTAGGGTAATCGTCAAAAAAATCAACACATTGTCTAATGGCAATAGGGTGCGAGGTAGCAAATTTAATATCATCAAATTTAACACCAGGTAAAGCCATTAAATGCAATTGGATAGGTAAATAAACTTCACCATAAACTGCAAAATTATAATCTCTAATTAAGGTATAATTTGGTAATAAGCTACCAGCAATTGAGTTTTCGATAGCCATAATAACGAAATCAGCATCATCATTTTCTAAAACTTCACAGGTCTGTTTAAATGAGGTACACTCAATTGTTTCAATCTCTCTGCCAAAAAATTTAAATGCAGCTTCTTCATGGAAAGATGCTTTGATACCTTGTATGGCTACTCTTGGTTTTTTTGTTTTCATTGTTGTTGATTGCGTTAAACAAAAAAAGTCCCAGCTTTTGGCCGGGACTTTTTGTTATACATTTAAATATTTTTATCTATCTTTTTGCATACTAGCCCCGGCTCTTACTAAAATAGTAAAAGTAACCAAAGTAATATGTGTTTGTTAATTGCATTTTTTCTTTCTTGGTGTCAAATGTACACTTCCAAATTTAATTTGTCAATACCTAATTGAAAATATTTTAAATAAAATTTAATTTTGTTTTAAGAAGGCTGTTTTGCGAAGTGGTTCATTTGTTGCTCATGGATGTTTAATTGATTGAAAAACAATGTCAGTCTTCCATCGCAGCTTTAGCCCCGCCATTGTTTCGGTAGTGTGCTTCGACTACGCTACCGATGAAATATCGGTACACGTTAGCATGAAAATACCTACACGACTGTAGGGTTTATATTACAAAGGTAGTGGTGCTTGGCTGGGTTTTGACCCTCATGGTTATAAATCCTCCCCCCCCCCAAAAAAAAAAAACCTCAAAAGGGTGACAGCAGAGTTGCTTACCTACAAAGGATGTTATCATTATTTTGTACTGTAAATTTGGAGCTATGAGGGGGCTAAGCATCCAGTGTCCCCCGCTGGCGGGGGTTGGGGGTGGTTTTTGCTAAATACTCCTCAATATAAAAACAAATTGTTTGATTTACATTTTTGATATCACTTAAAACTTCATCATCATTAAAGCGAATAATAGTAAATCCAATTTCCTCCAACATTTGTGTTCTTATTTTATCGTTTTTAGAAACATTTTCCCATTGATGTGTAATTCCATCAATTTCTATAATGAGCATTAGTTCCTTGCACATAAAGTCTGCTATATAATTTAATACAGGCCGCTGTCTGCGAAAAGCAAATCCCATCATCTGTTTTCTACTTAAAAGATACTTCCAAATGCAGGCTTCGGCCTTGGTCATTTCTTTTCGATTTGCATTTGCAAAATCTTTGAGATTTTGATTGTAATGATATAAATTGTCTTTGTTAGCTTTTTCCATAGGTTATTAAAGCTATGGAATAATTTCAATAATTCTGTTATTATTCCTCCCCCTAACCCCCTCGAGGAGGGGGACAGCAAAGTTTACTACCTGCAAATAGACAAAGTACTTGCAATTGGAATTTACATTTTGAAGGGCTATACATCCTGTGTCCCCCGCTGGCGGGGGTTGGGGGTGGTTTTGTAAAGCTTAATCTTCCAATGAACTACTGCCTTTGTTATTTAAGCCTGATAGGAGTGGGCACGTATCCGCCGCGGCGGAGCAGTAAAACGGATAGCAGGACAGGTTTTGCCAAAAGCTTCTAACTTTAACTTTCGAAACCAAGATTTATGATTTTTTCTTGCTAAAACTTTAAAATTTACCATCTAGAGCATTAATATTACCAGTGATGCTGGCAATGACTAACTTTGTTAAGCCTGCTTTAAAAACTGATCTGACTGGATAATTTGACGCTTTTCTTTTTCTTGCTCGTGTAGCTCTTGTTGCATAATTTTGGCAACTTTAGTACTGCCATCGTGGCTCCAGCCTGGTGGATTTAAGATATATTTAACTTTATCCTTAAAAGTGGGTGCTTTTTTTACATCGTTTTTTAAAGCGATAAACTCATGGAAAATGATGTTTACTGGTCCGGTATCTTTTGGCTGTGTTGTTAAGCCGTATTTGATGGTGTCTTCTGGTAATTCTTCTTGAAAAGTGCCAAACCACCTATCCCACAGAATTAAAACCATACCCATATTTTTGTCTAAATAACGCACATTGCTAGCATGGTGAACACGGTGATGGGATGGTGTTACAAAAATATACTCGAACCAAGCAGGCATTTTAGCAATGGCTTGTGTGTGTACCAAATTGCCATAAATTTGAGTTACCAAATAAGCAAAAAGAATATCCAGAGCCGTAAAACCCATAAAAGCTAAAGGCAAATAAAAGAAAACGCGGTACAAAGGTTCGAAAACTGTTGAGCGGAACCCAGTAGTTAAATTAAAATGTTCTGACGAATGGTGCGTTACATGCATAGCCCAAAAAAAGCGTACATAGTGACCAACGGTGTGTAGAAACCAGTATAAAAAGTCTTGCGCAAGAATGAGTACAATCCAATATATCCAGAAATTAGGGATTTGAAATAACCTAAATTGATAGCAATATTCTAATAAAAAGAAAGTGGCCGTTTTCATTCCTAAATTAATGATTACAGCAACTGTCATTAAGTATATATTGGTCCAAGTATCTTTTTTTTCGTAGATTTTCTTGTCGTGTATGTAACTAATGTACATTTCAACCAAGGTTAAAACGATCACAAAACCAAATAATCCCCCTACAGATATATCGCTCCCGGTAAACTTCATTTTATAAACTATTGTAATAAGTTAGGCTGTTTAAAATATCTTCTTTGGTTACTCTGCAATTAAAAGCGCATTCGCCAATTTGATCTAATAAGGAGAACATAATTTGTCCATCTTCATTCTTCTTATCGCTTTGCATTAACTCGATTAATTTATCGAAGCTTTTTTCTTTAATGTTGTATTTAGGATAAATGGACAATAGGTATTTGCTGATATCTGCAAGTTCATCATCCTTTAAGTTACAATATTTTGCTGATAAATGCGCTTCGCAAACCATACCAATGGCAATTGCTTCGCCATGCGTTAGAGGTTTTTTGCTGTTGGTTAACGCATAACTTTCTACCGCATGACCAATGGTATGCCCAAAATTTAAGATTTTGCGTAAGCCTTTTTCTAATGGATCTTCGGTTACAACTTCATTTTTAATCTCGATAGAACGATAAATTTCTAATGGAGCCAATTTTTGATAATCGCTTACTTTTAATCGGTTATAATAAGCTTTATCCTTAATTAAACCATGTTTAATCATTTCGGCAAAGCCAGATAATAGTTCTCTTTTAGAAAGCGTATTTAAAAAAATGTTTTCGATAAAGACAGCTTGTGGCAACGAAAATGTGCCTACCATGTTTTTCACATTATCTATATCAATACCAGTTTTACCACCAACAGAAGCATCTACTTGAGAGAGCAAAGTTGTAGGAATATTGATAAAATCTATCCCTCTTTTATAGGTTGAAGCCACAAAACCACCCATGTCGGTAATTACCCCACCGCCTAAATTGATCATTAAGCATTTGCGGTCGGCACCAAAATCTAAAAGCGTTTTCCAAATACCAATGCAAAAATCTATGTTTTTATTTTCTTCGCCTGGGTCAGTCTCAATAATATCGAAATCGTCTAAATCATCTAATAAAGACCTAAAAACTGGTAAACAATGCTCAGCAGTATTGCTGTCTGCAAAAACAAAAACCTTGCTGTATTTTTTTTGATCTAAAATGTCTTTTAAAGGGGCAAGGTTAGATTCGAAATGGATCAAATGATCTGCGTTTTTAATTGGTTCCATTAAATTACTTCGATTACTTTGCTTAAAAACTCAATTTTATCGCCAACCCTAACTTTAAGTCGTTTTCTATAATCAACAGTTCCGTTGTATTTAATTAAGCCTTCTTCTACTACAGATTGAGCTTCGCCACCGCTTTGTACCAAGCCGGTTGCTTTTAGGAGTGCAATTAGCGGAATAAATTCGCCTTCAAGTTTGAATTTTATCATTGTGGTTACAAATTTACAATTAATTTATAATGTGTTTTACCTTAACAACCATTGTAATTTATATTTTTGCACTCGTCTGACTAACCAATACACCAAAATGGAACAATCTCCTAGAAAAAACATCAATTTTGACAATACTGAAATCGCTTTTCGCAATAAATCTAATGGAGAATTAAACCAAGCTTATTGGTTATTTAAAATTATAAGTAGTAATTTTTTAACAAATGTTGGTCCGCCAATAACTAATTTTTTATTAAATGTTGGGTTTCCAATAAAAGGAGCAATTAAAGCTACCATTTTTAAACAGTTTTGCGGTGGCGAAACCATTGCCGATTGCGAACATACCATAGAACAACTGAGTTTAGGCAAGGTAGGTACCATTTTAGATTATTCTGTGGAAGGCGAAGACGAAGAAGAAGTTTTCGATTTTACCTGCGAAGAGATTATAAGAACCATAAATAGGGCAGATGGCGACCCACGTGTGCCCATTACCGTTTTTAAAATTACAGGTATTGGTAGGTTTGCATTGTTAGAAAAATTAGACGCCAAACAAGAATTAACAGCTAATGAGGTTAAAGAATTTGATCGTGTTAAAGCCCGTTGTTTAAAAATTTGCCAAGCTGCTTTTGATAAAAAAGTACCTGTAATGATTGATGCCGAGGACAGTTGGGTGCAAAATACCATTGATGAATTGGCTTTAGAAATGATGACCAAGTTTAATAAACAAGGAATTATCGTTTACAACACTTATCAAATGTACCGTCATGATAAGTTGGCGGATTTAAAAGCTGATTATCTAATTGCCAAAGAAACCGGATTTATTTTAGGCGTTAAAATGGTGCGTGGTGCTTATATGGAAAAAGAGCGAAAACGAGCAGCTGAAATGGGTTATCTATCGCCAATACAACCAGATAAGGAAGCAACTGATAAGGATTACGATGAGAGTTTAAGATTTTGTATTGAACATATCGATCAAATTGCCATAGTTTGTGGTACGCATAACGAAGATAGTTCTCGTTTGTTAACCTATTTGATAGACGAAAAAAACATTCCACATAATCACTCACATATTTACTTTGCGCAGTTGTTAGGTATGAGCGATAACTTGAGTTTCAATTTATCTGATGCTGGTTACAATGTAGCTAAATATGTGCCTTATGGGCCAATTAAGGCAGTAATGCCATATTTATTCCGTAGAGCACAAGAAAATACTTCGGTAGCTGGCCAAACTGGTAGAGAATTGGGGTTAATTAGTAAAGAAAAAGCTAGAAGAAAGCTGTAGAAAGACTAAATACCAAAGGTGAAAGGCCAAAGATTGATTTGAAAATTGAAGCTTTTGCTTATCGGTTAATGTAGTCCCGCTCTCGTTTCAATCTTTTACCCCTAAATCCCAGCCGCGGCTGGGATTTAGGGGTAAAAGGATTTCCACTAAATCGGGTTTATGGACGAAATGTTGTGCAAATAACTCAAGTTGCATGTCTTAAAGCATAACAATATTCTGAATTTTAGAAAACCGGTCTTCGACTATCCTCTGACCTATTAGAGGGTTTACGAACTCAATTCCCCTCCTTTGGAGGGGTGCCCAAAGGGCGGGGTGGTAATTTGGAGATTAAATACGTCTAATTAATGCAATAAGGGCTATTTTACGATAAAATATCCAACGGCCAACCAAACTAAACCTTTTACCAAGAAAAACATAAAACCCCAAAAGCCAAGCTTTTTGATCCAGGTTTTAAGTTTTTCTTTTTTGTCAGGATGCATAGTCAAAAATAATAAAATCTGTAATAAAAGATAACGCCTTTTTGATTTGGTAATTGCGAAATGGTAATTTAACGTTGGCGAGAACGCCAAAAAAGCAGTTTAATTTATCATCTAAACTAAACATCATGCGATACGACCTCAGCGAATTAGCGTGAAAAATCAATTTGTAGGATTACAAGATATAAAAGCTGTTTGCCTGTCTGCCATAGGCTGAAGCGCAGCGAATTCTTTTATTTCCAATCCGAAAATTTGATTTTTGTTTTTTTTATCAAGAAAAAGAAAAAGGCCTTTCAGCGGCTAGCTAAGCTTTGGTAGATGACCTACAATTTTTTAAACAAACATGCGGTAAGCTAATATATGACGTTGGCGAGGACGCCAACGTTGGATTTTCATAATTCCGAAGCCTCCAGTTTTCTCACTGCTAAAATTTTAAATTCTTTAATCCCATCGGGCATTTCCCAATTAATTAAATCGTTTGTTTGGTAACCTAACAAAGCAATACTGATTGGCGCAAATATGGAAACCTTTTGCAGTTTGATATTTGCTTCTTTTGGCAATACTATTTTAAAAATAAATTCCTTGCCATTATCAGTGCTTACAATTTTTGCTTCGGTATGTAGCGAAACAACATCGTATGGTAACTCATCATCGTTAAAAATAGTAGCCTGTTTAATTTCTGTTCTTAAACGTGATTTGTTGTAATCGCTCATTATCGCTTTTTCGAAATGTTCGCTTAAAAACTTAAAATCACTTTTTGAGAGTAAGATTGATTTGTTCATGATAAAAAAAATATGTAAATAAATAGAACCACAGTTTTTGCTGTAGTGTTGAATTAAAAAAGAAATGAAGCTTGTTAAGCTTTCCCCGAGTTAAAAAGAAGGTTTTTGATATAAACCCGGGGCTAATTAATAAAGTCTTTACTTGTTGATTGGAAAGTAAAGCCTATCGCGTAATTTTTTCGCGATAAATGAGTGCTCAAAACAGCGATAACCATTTCTTGCTTTTTGTTGAATGCAAAAATTAGGTTTTTGAAAAACTGTTGAGCAGTGTGCATCTAGCAAATATGGCTTTGAATAATGGTAAATCAAAATATAAAGCGATATATTACTTTGGGAGGATAAAGAGAAAATTCAAATGGTGCGTGAAGACACGCACCTTGGCTAAACGTTTTGAGGATTTACGTTGGGCGGGCTTTTTACCACTAATGTTGATACGGAGCACAAAACTTCCACCTACCCCTAAACTGTCTGCTGAGCACGAAACCCCGCCCATTGCAAAACCACTGTTATAAGTTGGCTTTACCTGTAAAATAATTTTCTAACTTTTTTAAAGACCGTCTAGTAATTCCGAAATCTATAATTCCTTTACTTCCGTAGTCAGATGCTTTTGCATTCAAATAGTAAAAATCATTGTCAAATCCGATAAAGACATCTACTGAAACCCAGAATTTATTTCTGTATTGAATTATATAAATGTCGTCTTCGACTGACAAACTTTTAATGTTTATTGTCGTTATGAATTCCTCAATTACTTTCGTCTTTTGCTCTAAGCTCTGGTTGGATATGACTTTAACAATTTTGTAATCCTTCGATATCCTCCATAGTCCATAACCGCCAAGAATTGATAGAAATAAGGCTGGATAAATAAATTGATAAGTTTCACTATTTTGTTTTACCGATTGAAAAAACTTATAGAAAAAGAAAAGTCCACCTACTATCATAGAAGAACAAAGAATATAATTCAAAGCATCTTGTATTTTATCAGGCTTTTTTATCTGTTTTTCAAATTCTTGTTCTAACATTTTTGATTGATTGGAGCTATTTAGCTTGCTTATAACTCATTTATGACGGCATCTTTTTCTTTAAAAACTTTCCCAAGCCATCCGATAATCTAATATAGGAGGAAGTTTTTGAAATTTTTAGTTTCACTAATTTATATCAAATACCAATAACGCAAAAGGGCTTCCAATCTCTTGGAAACCCTTTCTAAGCTTCTGTATTAAAAGAAAAAATTAAACTAAATCAAAGCGATCTAAATTCATCACCTTATGCCAAGCGGTTGCGAAATCTTTAGCAAATTTATCTTTAGCATCAGCACTTGCGTAAACTTCTGCAATAGCTCTTAATTCTGCATTCGATCCAAAAACCAAATCAGCACGAGAGGCGGTCCATTTCACTTCGCCAGTTTTACGATCTAGACCATTGTACAATTCTTTATGATCGTCGGCAGCTTTCCACTGTGTGCTCATGTCTAATAAGTTCACGAAGAAATCGTTTGTTAGCTTTTCTGGCTGATGAGTTAATACACCAGTTTTAGAACCATCGAAGTTTGCATTTAAAGTGCGCATACCTGCAACTAAAACGGTTAGTTCTGGTGCGGTAAGTGTTAGTTGCTGTGCTTTATCAATTAATAATTCTTCGGTGGCAACTGTAAATCTAGCTTTTTTGTAATTTCTAAATCCATCAGCGGCTGGTTCTAAATAACTAAACGATTCTACATCTGTTTGCTCTTGCGAAGCATCCATACGGCCAGCTGTAAAAGGAACTTTAATATCTAAGCCTGCATTTTGTGCAGCTTTTTCTATTGCAGCAACACCCGCTAAAACAATTAAATCGGCTAATGAAACCTTTTTATCTCCACCTTGTGCAGCATTAAATTGTTGTTGTACATTTTCTAGAGCTGTTAAAACTTTATCAACCGAGCCAGCTGTGTTTACTGCCCAATATTTTTGCGGTGCCAAACGAATACGAGCACCGTTTGCTCCGCCACGTTTATCGCCACCACGGAATGTAGAGGCCGAAGCCCATGCGGTTGAAACCAATTGCCCAACACTTAATCCAGTAGCTAAAATCTGTGATTTTAATGAAGCAATATCATTTTCATCCACTAATGTGTGATTTACAGCAGGAATAACATCTTGCCATAACAAATCTTCTGCAGGCACATCTGCACCTAGGTAACGAGCTTTTGGCCCCATATCACGGTGTGTTAACTTAAACCAAGCACGAGCAAAAGCATCGGCAAACTCATCAGGATTTGCTAAAAAGCGTCTAGAAATTTTCTCATAAGCCGGATCTAACCTTAAAGATAAATCTGTGGTTAGCATAGTTGGCTTATGTTTTTTATTGGCATCAAATGCATCTGGTATAATTTCATCTGCATTTTTTGCTACCCACTGGTGTGCACCACCCGGGCTTTTTGTTAATTCCCATTCAAAAGCAAATAGATTTTCGAAAAAGTTGTTGCTCCATTGAGTAGGAGTGGTTGTCCAAGTAACTTCTAAGCCACTGGTAATCGTATCAGCACCTTTTCCAGAACCAAATGAATTGTTCCAACCGAAACCTTGGTTTTCTAAACTTTCTGCTTCAGGTTCTGCACCAACATGATCTGATGAAGCAGCACCGTGTGTTTTACCAAAGGTATGTCCGCCAGCAATTAAGGCAACCGTTTCTTCGTCATTCATTGCCATACGGGCAAACGTATCTCTAATATCTCTTGCAGCAGCAATAGGGTCGGGGTTACCGTTTGGTCCTTCTGGGTTTACGTAAATTAAACCCATGTGTGCTGCGGCTAAAGGCTTTTCTAAATCACGAGAGTGTTGTTCGCCGTTTGCATTATCATCAGAAACAAGAACACCTCTATCAGCAACACCTTTTGCACCAACGCTATAACGCTCATCGTTACCTAACCAAGTTTTTTCTGCTCCCCAATATACATCTTCGCTTGCTTCCCAAACATCTGCTCTTCCGCCAGCAAAACCAAATGTTTTAAAACCCATCGATTCTAAAGCTACGTTTCCAGCTAGAACCATTAAATCGGCCCAAGAGATTTTATTACCATATTTTTGTTTAATTGGCCAAAGCAAACGACGAGCTTTATCTAAACTCACATTGTCTGGCCAACTATTTAAAGGTGCAAAACGTTGTTGCCCTTGACCGGCACCACCACGGCCATCGCCAACGCGATAAGTACCTGCGCTATGCCATGCCATACGTATAAATAAACCACCGTAATGCCCAAAATCTGCCGGCCACCAATCTTGAGAATCGGTCATCAGCACATTTAAATCTGATTTTAATGCCTCAAGATCTAAGCTTTTAAAAGCTTCGGCATAATTAAAATCATCTCCCATTGGGTTGGTAAGTGATGAATGCTGACGAAGAATATTTAATTTTAATTGTTTAGGCCACCAATCTCGATTTTTTGTACCACCTATTACTGTACGCTCATTATTCATACTGCCATTGTGAAATGGGCATTTGCTGATGTCGTTTCCTTGATCTTCCATAATTAATACATTTATTAGCTAATGATTACCAACACAAATTGGCTTTTGATTTTTATAAAATTAGCAAAGCTTAGGCGCTATACCAAACACCTTTTTTCTATGAGCGTATAGTTAAAAGCTATTTAACCTTAAAGGGTTGGTTGCCGCTTAGCAAATCCCAAAAAAGCATAAAATCGCTAGCTAAACTGTAACCAGGATACTGAAATGTGGCTGGTTTATTTTTCTCGAAAAAGAAATGACCTACCCATGCAAAACCATAACCAATAAAAGGAATGGCTATAAAAAACTGCCAGTTATGAAATAGAACTGCTGCAATTAAGCACAAGATTACTAAACCAGTACCAATAAAATGAAGTATTCTACTGGTAAGGTTTTGGTGTTCTGATAAATAAAATGGATAAAATTCTTTTAGAGATTTATACTTTTTCTCATTCATTAAATAAACTTTTGTGATTAAATTTAAGCAAATGAAATGGGTTTCTTACAATAGCTTATGCTGTTTTAAAAAATCTTCTAATTTCTCTGGATGCAGATCCATTAATAAGGTATGTAAGCCTGCTTTTTTTGCACCTTCAATGTGCTGCGGACTATCATCAATAAAAAGTGTTTCTGTAGGATTTAAATTATTTTCTTTAATTACTTGTTCAAAAATATTAACGTTTGGTTTGCGCAATTTCATTAATTGAGAGAAGTAGGCCTTCTCAAAAAATGCATCATAATTATTTATACCATATTTTTCTTGAATATGTTTAATGATCCAATTGTAATGGATTTCATTGTTGTTACTCAATAAAAAAGTACGGTATTTCTTCTTCACTTCTAGCAAAACATCATGGTTGTTTGCCGAAACACCAATTAACAAACTGTTCCAAACTTCGTCAATTTGCTCATCAGTTAAATCTAAATTATTTGCTGCTTTTCTAATTTCTGCTCTAAATTCATCAGCAGTAACTCCGGCCATCTCAAAATTATCAAAAATAGGATTTTGATTTCTATGTCCGTAAAATTCGGTAGGATTAGCTATACCTAATTGTAAAAGAGCATCTTGAGTGCGTTTAAAATTGATTTCGAAGATTACATTGCCGTAATCGAAAATAATATTTTTAATTTTTTCCATAAAATGGTTTCCAAAATTCGATGCAAATATGTAACATTGCACTCGCAAAACCTAATACGTTTTCCGGCGCCTATAGCTCAGTTGGTTAGAGTAGAAGACTCATAATCTTTTGGTCCCTGGTTCGAGCCCAGGTGGGCGCACTAAAAAAGCTTGTCGAAAGACAGGCTTTTTTGCTTTTACACAACCGCTTTTCTAACTGCTGGTGCAACTTCTTTACCAAACAATTCAATAGCTTTCATCATGTTTTTGTGAGATGGATCTCCAACATCCATGTGACCGATAAAACGAGTGATGCCAAATAACTCATGCATGTATAAAATCTTATCAGTTACTTCATTTGCATCACCAATAAATAAAGCGCCTTCTTTCGTTCTACCACCATCGTATTGCGATTTTGCGTAAGGCGGCCAACCTCTTGATGCGCCAACACGGTTCATTTGCGCTGCGTAGTTATTAAAGTACTCGGCTATATTTTGTGGTTCGTTGCTTAAAAAGCTATGCGAATGGATGCCAATCTGCATGTTTGCAACATCATGACCATGCTTTACGTACTCTTGTTTGTAATAATCTATTAGTGGTTTAAACTGTTTTGGCATTCCGCCGATAATAGCTACAATTAAAGGTAAGCCCAGTTTTGCAGCTCTTAAAACTGATTCTGGTGTGCCTCCTACAGCAATCCAAATAGGTAATTTGCCATTGTTGGTTGCTCTTGGTAAAACTTGCTGATTAATTAATGGCACTCTCAATTCGCCTTTCCAATTTACTACTTCATTGTTGTTAATGTTTAATAAAAGATCTAATTTCTCCTCAAACAACTGATCATAATCTTTTAAATTATATCCGAATAGGGGAAACGATTCAATAAAACTACCTCTACCAACACCAATTTCGGCTCTGCCATTTGATATTAAATCTATGGTAGAAAAATTTTGGTAAACTTTTACTGGTTCTGCCGAGCTTAAAACCGTAACTGTGCTAAATAATTTTATATTTTTAGTGATGCTTGCCGCTGCTGCTAACACAATTTCTGGTGCTGACACTGCATAGTCTGGTCTATGGTGTTCGCCTAAACCAAAAACATCTAAGCCAATATCATCAGCTAATTTAATTTGTTCTAAAATTTCTTGTAATTTAACTTTTGCTGCTCTTGGTTTTCCTGTTGCAGTATCAAAAGATAAATCACCAAACATTCCTATTCCTAATTCCATGCTTATAATTTTAATAATTCAAAGTTAAGTTTATCGCTTTTATGCAACGTTGATGTAAGGTAAGAAATAGCTTATATTCATGAATTAATAATTTTACAGAGAAAAGTATTCTGATTTGTTAACTTTAGCCATACATTTTTAACTATATATCAATGAAACAATTCTTATTACTAGGTGTTTTGTGTAGCGTATCAATTTACACTGTGAGTGCTCAAGATAAACCTAAACCACAAGATACTGAGTTTTATACTCCCGTTCCGCCAATAGTTACACCAGGTAATGCCAATGCTGCACCATCAGATGCTATCGTTTTGTTCGATGGAAAAAATTTAGATCAATGGGTAAGTGTAAAGGATAAAAGCGCTGCAAAGTGGACGGTAAAAGATGGAATGTTTACTGTTGACAAAAGTACTGGCAACATTGAAACTAAAAAATCATTTAATAATTATCAACTACATATTGAGTGGTTAATTCCTTCAGATATTAATTTAGAAGGACAATCAAGAGGTAACTCGGGTTTGTTTTTAGCTTCAACTGGCCCTGGAGATGATGGTTATGAATTGCAAATTTTAGATTCTTATAACAACAAAACCTATACCAATGGTCAGGCGGCAAGCATTTACAAACAAACGGCTCCGCTAGTAAACGCAAACAGAAAACCAGGAGAATGGCAAACTTATGATATCATTTGGACGGCACCTGTTTTTTATAGCGATGGAAGTTTAAAGAGCGAAGCAAAAGTTACCGTTTTGTTTAACGGAGTTTTAGTTCAAAATAATTTTATATTAGGTGGTCCAACGCAATACATTGGCAAGCCATCTTATAAAAAAGCTCATGGAGCTACTCCAATTAAGTTGCAATCACATGGTGATAAAAGTGTGCCGATAAGCTTTAAAAATATTTGGATAAGAGAATTGTAGATAATTTATTTTTTAAATTGGATGAAGTAACGGTTTAAAAATGGCTATTTGATTTTACAACTTGGTGTGATTTATGGATCTGCACTTTGGCTCAAATCTTCAGACAAAACAATTTAAAATTCATATCCTAAAATTTATGAGATTAAACCAATTTAAAACTTACGTTTTTGTTTATTTAATGCTTTTTGCTGGGTTTAATGTTTTTGCGCAGAAAGAAAAAGCAGTCGCAGAAATTCAGCAGATTATGAAAGATCGAAATGTTGTTGGTTTATCTGTTGCAGTAGTTAAAAAGGGAGAGTTAATCTACTCAAATTCTTTTGGTTTAAAAGATATCGAATCAAAAACGCTACTAAAAGATGATGATATATTTAGAATTGCATCTATTTCTAAATCCTTTTCAGCAACTTCAATAATGCAATTGGTAGAAGCGGGTAAAATGTCATTAAAAGATGATTTTAGCAATTTGGTGGGCTTTAAAGTGAGAAATCCGAAGTATCCTCAAACAATTATCACCTTAAAAATGGTGCTATCTCATACCTCAAGTATTAATGATAGCGAAGGTTATTTTAATTTAGATGCCATAAATCCTGCTAAGAATGAAAATTGGGCTAAATGCTATAACGATTATGAGCCAGGCAAAGGTTATCAATATTGTAACTTAAATTTTAATATGGTTGGTGCCGTTATCGAAAAATTTTCTGGAGAACGGTTTGATAATTATGTGAAAAACCACATTTTAAATCCATTAGGTTTATATGGTGGTTATTGTGTAGATTCTTTAGATGCTACCCGTTTTGCTACTTTGTACGAATTTGATGCCAAAGCAAATAAGTTTACATCATCGCCTATGGCATACAACCCAAGGAGAGAAGAAATTAAAAATTACACTTTAGGCTACACCACACCTATATTTTCGCCAACTGGCGGAATGAAAATTTCGGCTACTGATTTGGCAAAATACATGACGATGCACATGTATAAAAGAAGCTATAACGGCAAAAGAATAATTAGTAAAAAAAGTGCAAAAATTATGCAAACTAAGCTATCTGATGAGGAAAATTATGGTTTGGCTTTGCTACAAACCAGCAATTTAATTGAAGGTGAACAAATGGTTGGGCATACCGGGTCTGCTTATGGCTTATACAGCATGATGTTTTTTAATCCGAAAGAAGAATTTGGTATAGTAGTAATTACAAATGGCTGTAATCCTATTTATACAAATGGATTTAATGATGCCTTAAAACGAACTGTAAATTCACTCTACAATAATTTGATATTGGCAGGTAAATAATTTTGAAATTGATATTCAACTTTGAAGATAAAATATCTTCTAGGTTTTGTTGTCGGTTAAATCAGTGTTTTCATCCCAATTTTTGGCTTTAGCATGTTCTTTTTCAGCGTATGCTGAAGCTTTATCATGTAGTTCGTCATTTTTTTGATTAGCTTCAAAATCACTATTACCCTGTTTATTAACAGTATTTGGCATCATATCTAAATTTTCTGCCGCAGGTTTTGCATCACTTTGTTTTTTAGCGATATCATTTTCACGAGCTGCATCATCGTGATCTTTTCCTAAGCCTGCAATGTTTTCTTTAATATCCATAATCGTATGATTTTATGAACTATAAACAACCTCAAAATTGTAATGTTTTATTTTAAAAATTAAACATTAAATAATTAGAGCAGTTTTTGCAATTCGGTGGTAGAAAGAGGTTTTCTTAACAATTTAACCACATAATGATTAGCTTCTGCTTTATTAATATCTCCAAAATCTAAGGTAGAAGATAGCATTGCAATTTGGCATTTATCGGTAAAACTTGTAGGAAGCTTTTTATAATAATTTAGAAATTCAAAACCATCCATTTCTGGCATTTGTATATCTAATAATATAAATCTGGGTAATAAATTGGGCTGTTTTAAATTGGTTTTAATGTAATTCAACGCTTCATCACCAGATTGAAACACAATGATTTCATCAAATAATTTTGAAAACTGAATTAATTTAGAGCTAATAGTTAAATCGATAATGTTGTCGTCGACTAACATGACCATTTGCTGGTTATTTGACATTTGGGATTGTTATTTTAAAGGTTGTACCAAAGTTAATGTGAGAGCTAACTTTAATGCGACCATTAATTTTATTAAGGGCCTCCTTTACAATAAATAAACCTAAGCCACTACCTTCTTGTGCTTTGCTTTTAAAAAATTGCGTAAATATTTTTTCTAGGTGTTCGTTCAAAATTCCTATTCCGTTATCGCTAATACTAATTTCAACGTTGTTATCATTAACGTTTACATCAATATTAACTTTTTTGTCTAATTCTTGTTCTTTTTGGTATTTGATAGCATTAGAAATTAGGTTTCCTAAAATCACTTCAATTCTAAATAAATCTCCATAAAATACAGAAGGCTGATTAACATTTACTGTAAAATTTGTATTTCGATCTGAATAAGCATAAATTTCTACTAAATCATCAACCAATCTTTTAAAATCAATTTGTATATGATCGGCTACATTTTTGTTATTTTTGTAATACTGAAGTGTTTTTTGAATATAATAATCTAATTTATTAGAGCATATTTCAATCAAAGGCCAATATTCTCCGCTAGAGTTAAATAAACCCTCCATTTTCACCAATTCTACAATGCCTATTACAGAAACTAATGGAGCTCTTAGCTCATGAGAAATACTATAAATGAACCTATTTAATTCATCATTTGTTTTTTCTAGTTCGGCAATCTTATTTCTTAAGTCAACTTTAGCTTTATAAGCATCATAAGCATTTTTAATGGTATTACTTAAATCTAAATCTTGCCAAGGTTTTTGGATGTACCTGTAAACATCTCCATGATTAATTGCATTTGTAAGTGCCTCAATATCTGTATAACCAGTTAACAAAATTTTACAAGGATCAGGATAAGTTTCTGAAATACTTTGAAAAAATTCAACGCCAGTTGTGTTAGGCATTTTCTGATCTGCTATAATTACATGTATATCAATACTTTGAAGTAATTTTAAACCCTCTGCAGCAGAGTTAGCTGTGTAAATTTCATATTGACGTCTAAAACCTGCTTTAAAAGCGTGAAGGTTGTTCTCCTCATCGTCTATGTACAAAACTCTTACACTGCTATTTTTCATAAAAATGAATTAGTTGGGGTTAACATTCAAAGTAATAATAAATTCTGTTCCATCACCAATTTTTGAATTAACTTCAATGTGTCCTTTATGTTTTTCTATTATACTAAATACAATAGATAAACCTAATCCGGTTCCTTCACCTATATCTTTTGTAGTAAAAAATGGTTCAAAAATTCTATGTTTAGTTTCCTCACTCATCCCTGTACCTGTATCTTTAATACTAATTTTAACTTGTTGATCTATATACCAACTTTTAATAGTTAAAAATTCTTCCTCTCTTTGATCGCTCTTTGTTTTAATAGCCTGAATAGCATTTGAAACCAAATTCATAAAAACTTGATTTATTTTACCAGGTTGGCACTCTACTTTTGGAAGATTACCTAAATCTTTAATAACAGTTAAGTTATCTGGCATACTATTTTTTACCAAAACAAGTGTAGAGTGAAGTCCCTCATTTAAGTCGATAGGTTTCATGTCTGTTTCATCAACTCTACTAAAATTCCTTAAACTTCTAATAATTTCTGCTGTTCTTTTTGCTCCTTCACTAATGCCAGAGAGTAATGAAGATATTTCATTGTTAACAAACCCTAAGTCAATCTGTTTTTTAAAGCCTTCAATTTCTTCAATTTGAGCTTTTACATCACCATCAAAATCAATTTCTTCGTAACGAGAAATTATTTCTTTTAAATCATTAATGTCAAGTTCTAAAGGTTTAATATTAGAGGTAACAAAGTTAATTGGGTTATTAATTTCATGCGCAATACCAGCAGTTAACTGACCTAAAGCAGCCATTTTTTCGGAATCTACCAATTGAGATTGCGTATCTTTTAAATTAGTTAAAGTTATATTTAGGGTAGAATTTGTGGTTTCTAACTCTTCTGTACGTTCTTTTACTTTTTGCTCTAAAACAATATTTTGTTCTCTTATTAATTTTTGATTTTCTAATGATGCATTTAAGGCTTGCACTTGTGCAACTTCATTTTCCTTTTTAAAGAAATTAATTTTATCTGCCAGAGCGAAAGAAAGTAAGGTAACTTCTACCGCCGAAGCTATTTGCAACAAATAAATGGTAAAGTTATTATAAGGAATAATATCATAATCTTTAAGGATAAACAAAATTGCCCCGAGTAATAATATAGACCAAGCTACTAAATAATAGCCCGCTGGCTTAAAATGCTTTTTAAAGTAAACAAAGTTTGCTGCAGACAATGCTAAAATAGTTCCGCTTACCGTTAAAATTTGCATGATAAGGAAGGAGATATTTTTGCCAAATGCAAAAAGTATTACGATGTTAATTATTGTTAACCAGCATAATAGCGTAATAAGATTATGAGCGGTTTTTGAAAATGCTTTGGTGTTTAAAAAAGAAATTGTAAATAAACTGGCAAATAATAAGGCTAGATTAGAAAATAATATAATTGAATAATCATCAATAAAAGAAAATTGATCCCAAAAATATTTAGACGAATAACCTTGTATAGAAACTTGGGTTGACCACGTGAAAAATATATAGAAGATATAAAACAAGTAACTTCTATCTCTAATGATAATGTATAAAAATAAATTATATACAAACATAATAGACATGATACCAGAGTAAAAGCCAAAAACTATCCCTCGTACTGAAAAAGATTCAATTAAAGTTCTTTCGTCAACTATGCTTACTGGGGCTAAAAAAACTTCCTTACTACGTAGTTTTAATAAAATGATATCATCAATATTTATGGGGTTTGGGAGCTTGTAAATTTTTCCTTGTGTATAATCTGGTTTTGATGATGAAAATGGATTAAAAGTGGGAATGGTGTTAATTTGAGAGTTCTTTGACTTAATTAATAGGTAAGATTCTAATAACCTAGATTGATCAATCCAAAGAACTAAATTTTGTTTTTTGATAGCTCTTTTTGCAGTAAGTTTTATCCAATAGGTAGATTGGTCAACTCCAAAATTAAATATATCCGATTCATACTTAGTAAAAGGTAATTTAAGGGCTTGGTTTACAGAAAAATTATGATTTTCATCTTTTAAATAAGAGATGTTTAACCCATAAGATTTTAAATCATCATTTTTTTGATAGCAATAACCCTCTAAATTAAGTAATGCAAGAAATGAAAATAAAATGAATATTATTTTTTTCATTATAAATTAAGTGTTAAATCATAATGCATATTAATTGTTTCTCCTGTTTTAGCAATCATTTGGTGGGTAGTTATGGGATTTTCTCTTAAATTCATGATTTCTTTTTTAACCTCATCATAAGTTAGTGGTAAGTTCTTTACATCATCAATTAAAATTGCAGTTGCTGTTAAATCCTCTTTCGGATAATAGAACTTTCCATTAATACCAATTTCATTGATCACCCTAAAACCTCCTCTTATAGAGTTTCTGTAAGTTGCAGGTGCACATAAACCGAATAAAGTATCCAAATTTATAAGTCCGGCGAAGGCAACAGAGGCAATACTTAACTGCATACTACCAATTCCTAAACCTGCAATTTCCCAAGAGTTCCATAAACCACAAAATTCTCCTGTCCCTCCGTCTGTTCTATCTTCAACCATTTTATAAATACGATCATCCATATTACCAACGGCTCCTTCTAAAGGTAAAGGATTTTTTCTATTTGCTTGATGGATCCTTCCTCCAGCTAATGCTTTTCCATCTTTTTCGGCACTTACAATAATTACATATACATCAGGGTTTAAAACCCAATCTATTTTTGCAGAAGTAATTTGGGTAATTCCAAAAATTTCTAATACATGTGTATGACCTTCTATAAACTTCATGCAAGCGGCACGGTCATCTACTGCTCTAAACGCTTTAAAATATAAATTTTCGATGTTAGGTTTAAGCTCTTCCAATTGAGAATGTTTTTGAGATTAATTTTCTGATGGTTCTTTCTGGTGATGGGCTAGCATTAAAAATTCTGAACATGAAGGTAGCTTGCTCATTATTATTTAGCTCAAATATCTGTTTAAAATTATTTTCAGCTTGTGTAAGCTGTGCTTTTACTTCTAAAGGAATTGGTAAGCTGTTTTCTACGCTGTTTTTGTAAAAAAATATAAGTGGAACGTTTACTGGATGAATTTGTAAATCTAAGCTTGTTGCCCCAAGCCACATTTTTTGTGCAGCAATACCAGCTTTTATGTAAGAGCTCATTTCTCCATTAGGCATTGTAATTAAGCCTATGGCTGATGAAGACATAAATTGTGACATGGTAAGTCGTTTAAAGCCACTGCCACCATTTATTTGTTTTAAAAAGGCAACCATATTTTTATCTTTTAGTAACCTAATTCCCACTTGGTCATTATTGTTTAAATCTAAAGTATGTATGCCAATACCGTCTTCGGTTTTTGTTACTTCATCTAAACTCCAACGCATTTCTCTGGTAATAAAATCTTCATGAGCTTCAGGAATAAACATTCTTAAAAGATCGGTTAGCGTTGCAGTTTCTCCAATCTGCTTAATTATTGCTGGATTTGTAATCCATTTTAATTTAGCCCCTTCAATACTTTGAGTAAGTATATTTAAAGTTTCAATTGCAGTTTGATCTATCTCGGTGCGAGGTGTAATTTTTCTATTGGTATGCCTTTTGTTAATTTGTGCAGCGAGTGTTTCTTGTACTTTATTTATTTGATAATCAGGTTTAAAACTGATATAAGCAATATGATTTGATTCAAGTTGCGGAGTGAGGTGATATACAGCCTCAAGATTATTGGCAGCTGCTGCAAGTATTACATTTTCAATTGCTGTACCTAATGATAGATAGGATGAGATATGTTGAGGATCTAAATAGGCCTCAGCAGCACTTGGTTCTAAAAATAAATGCAATAAACCATTTTGGAAATGCCAACGCCAGGGTTGGCTATTACCACCCGAAGGAGCTTTATTACCATTAGCAATTATATTTTCTAAAATAGCTAAGGGCATTTGATAGTCACTTTTTTCGAAAGCTGATTGATTACTTTCAATAAAATTTTCTATTTCTTTAGTTTGTAGTGGGGTGGTAATGGTGCTTTTTTCGGTAATTGATGTCGTTTTTACTGGGTCGGAGATTAACTCATCCATGTCTATAAAAAATCTGCCAGAAACATTCAAGTGCCCTAAAAGGATTTTTCTAGATAAATCTGCAGTTATACCACCGCCAAAAGTTACTGCACTTGCCAACTGGGGCCAGGTAGAAATTGTAGCCATCAATTCAATAGCAGAAGCTTTCATTCGCATTGATAAAGTTTCAATGCCAGTTACAGCAGTTATATATGGAATTTTCTCTTCCATAGTGCTAAGCGATTTGTATTTACTCATATCCAAATGCTCAACCATTCCGTGTAAAACTGGTCTATTTGGCTCTAAATCAAACCGTTCAATATCAATAGTGCCTCTATCGCTACCTTCCATTAAAACAGGTATACCTAAAGATTTTGCTTTGTTACGGGCATTAATTTTAATATCAAAACTATCACATTCATCTATTAGTAAATCTAAGTTGCCGTTGCCAGTTAAAAATACAGCTAAATTTTCTTCGGTTATTCCATCTTCAAAACAAACCACATTTAAAAAAGGATCAATTTCTGCAATCTCTCTCGCAACAATTACTGTTTTTTTTATTTTTAAGTTGTAAACACCAGTTCTAATTCGGTTGATGTTGCTTAAATCGAGTTCATCAAAATCCGCTATGCGTAATTCTCCAAATCCTCGCTCCATCGCCAATGTTAAAGAAACTGACTGACCAACAGATAAACCCATTACTCCAATCTTTTTCTTTGCTAAAATCTCTTGCTCTTTGTCGGTAATTTTATGCTTGTTACGGTTTGTTCTTACAATTGCAAATTCATGTTCATCTAGTAAATGAACTAACTTTTGTGCCCATGGGTAATAAACCCAAACACCATATTCATCGCTAGGGGTTAAGCCAAATTTTTCTTCTACTTTCTTTTTAAATTCTGTGGGAGGGGAAAATACGATGGTTGGATGCAAGCATTTAATTAATTCTTCAACTTGAGCATGTATGTAATCATACACCTGTAAATTCTGATGTTTATTAAGTAAGTTTTCTAATTCTTCTTTATCGCTTAAATTAGCTAATCTGTAAAATACTGGTTTATATAAGTTTTGAAGTTCTGATGTTTGAACTTTTAGTTGAGAGAGCGATAATTTAGAACCAATTTTGGCGTGCATTTTAAGGGATGGATACGTTTGTTAAAAAATAAAAATACAACTAGTTGTTAAAACAACTAAATTAGTGTTTTAAGATTAATAAATCTAAAGTATTTTTATCTTTTATTAAGCACACACAATGAATACAAACATATTATACGTAGATGATGAGCCCCACAATTTAAGTGCATTTGCGGCTACTTACAGAAGATTGTACAAAGTTTTTACCGCAGAATCTGCTGATGAGGGAAGGAAAATTTTAGATAAGGAAGATATACACATTGTAATTACTGACCAAAGAATGCCAAAAACAACTGGGGTAGAATTTTTGGCTTCGATTTTAGAGGCTCATCCAGATCCGATTCGCATGATTTTAACAGGATATACTGATATTGATGCTGTAATTGATGCCATAAATAAAGGTCAGGTTTATCGGTATATACAAAAACCTTGGATGGAAGAAGATTTAAGGATTAACATAGAAAAGGCCGTAGAGATATACAATTTACGTAAAGAAAATAAAGAACTTACCGAAAAATTAATTGTTGCAAACAGACAGTTAGAATTTATTGCAAGACAAAACTTGCTTTCATAATTATTTAATTTTTTGTACTGCGCTAATTATGTGTGTTTATACACATTTTAATGTCAAATAATAGTTAGAATTTATATTTAAAATCTTATTATTGTATTGACCAAATGTTGTATTAACTTCTTAATGAAAAACTTACGTCTACTTATTTTACTTTTATCATTTGCAAGTTTTTTTTCAACTGTAAAAGCTCAAAATATTTCTAATGAGGGAATGGAGTTTTGGACTGTTTTTCCAAGTCATAGACCTAGTGGAGGTGTGCTGGCAGAAATGAATGTTAACGTAACCTCAAAATTTAATACAGAAGTTACAGTATCATGTGGTGCAACTACGCAAACAAAAACTATTCCAGCAAATACAGTTGTTACTTTCTTAGTTAGCAGAGCTCAGTCTTATATTGATGAATCAGAAAGTAATCAAAATTTAATAAATAGGGGTATTCATATCGTTGTTACTCCTGGAATGCCGAAAATTGTGGCATATAGTCATGTTTTTGCAGCTGCAAGAAGTGCAGCCACCTTAATTTTACCTGTTGAAGCCTTGGGACAGCAATATTACGCCATGAATTATACACAAGATAATCAAGGTCGTAATTTTTTAGCAGTTGTGGCAACAGAAGATAACACCGATTTAGTTTTACATAGAAATGGTACAACGTTAGCTATAAATGGTTTAAAAAAAGGTGATGTATATCAATATATGATGCCTTCTGAAGATTTAACAGGAACATATATTGAAACTGCAGCAAATTCATCCTGTAAAAAATTCGCTGCATTTTCTGGGAGTTCGGGAATGAGAATAGGAGGTAATACAGGTGGTGTTGACCCATTATTGCAACAACTTTACGCTATTAATAGTTGGGGTAAAACTTACGGAGTAGTTCCTTTTGTAAATAGAAGATATATTGTTAGGGTGCTTGCTCAGGAAGATAATACAACTATCAATTTTGATGGAGTATCTGCAGGAATGATAAACAAAGGACAATTTATTGAGAGAGTTTTAATAGAGCCAACAATTGTATCCTCAGATAAGTTGATTAGCGTTGCAGAATATTCTTACACACAAGAACACTCCTCGCCAACAGGCAATGGTTTGCCTAGTGGCGATCCAGAAATGGTTTTGCTAAACCCTGTAGAATTTAACATTAAGAATATCACATTATTTTCATCAGATAAATTTAGAATCTTAGAAAGATATTTAAATGTTTTTATGAAAACAGATAAAGCCTCTAGTTTTAAAATAAATGGTTTAGTTCCTAACAATGGAACGTGGCAAGTAATGCCATCAAATCCAGCATATTCTTATATACAGATAGCAGTTTATGAAGAAAGTTTAACGCTTACTGCTGATGATGGCTTTAATGCGATTGCCTATGGTTTCGGCGATCATGAATCTTATGCTTACTCTGCAGGTACAAATTTAGCATCATCGCAATTTCTTTTGGTAGTCAATAAATCAACCAATAATGAAAATGCAGCTGCTTGCGTTGGTCAGCAGTCAGATTTACGAATTACATTACCTTATGAACTAGAGAAAATAATTTGGCAATTTGTTGATGGTTCTCCAGATTATCCTGACCTTGATCCTAACCCTGTTATAACAGGAACATCTACTAAACTTTATACCTATACAGCTCCTGTAAACAAGGTTTTTAGTGTTGTTGGTGCAACTCAAGTTACTGCTTTAGCTACATTGGTAGCTGGCGCTGGAAGTTGTTATACCAATGAAGTTGAGTTGATATTTAATTTTAATGTAGATCCTTTGGCAGTAGCTAAAATTGGGGCTCCAACAAATGGTTGTGCTGGAGATGAGGTAAAGTTTATGGATGAAAGCTCATCGATGGTAGTTGGTAAATCTATTACCTCTTGGAAATGGGATTTTGGAGATGGTAGCCCAATTTCAACTGATAAGAACCCAGTTCACACTTTTTCAAATGCTGGAAATTATATTGTAAAACTTTCTGTAAGTGCAGAAAATGGATGTTTTTCTACTGTTGTAGAGCATAATATATTAATTAATCCTAAAGCTAATGTAGCATTTTTGCCAGCTGCGGTAACCTGTTTAGCTAGTGATATTTTATTTACAGACCAGTCTACTGTAGCTGTTGGCAATATCGTAAAATGGAATTGGGACTTTGGCGATCCGAGTTCTTCTGCAAACACAAGTGCTTTGCAAAACCCAACCCATATTTATAATGCTATTGGCAATTATAACATCACATTAACTGTAGAAACTAACAATGGTTGTGTGAGTAGTTTAACTAAAAGCATTACTATAAATGACTTGCCAAAAGTAGAATTTACAGTGCCAGATGTTTGTTTGGCTGACGCAGAAGCAATTTTTGTTAATAAATCTACTGATTTTGATGGCTTAACGGAAACCGGGCTTACCTATTTATGGAATTTTGGAGACCCTAGTTCATCTTCTAATACCTCTACAGAAAGAAATGGTAAACATAAGTATAATGCATCAGGAGATTACTTTGTAACACTTACTGTTACCAATGCAAACGGGTGTTCAGTAACCTCTTTAGCTACACCATTTATAGTTAATGGTTCTAATCCGAAGGCAAATTTTGAGGTGCTAAATCCAACCAATTTGTGTAGTAATACAGATTTCATGTTAAAAAATACATCAACTGTTGATTTTGGTAACGTTACAAAAATACAATGGTTTTTAGATGGAGTTAAATATGGTAATGATGATTTAGATCCAACTTTTAACAAAGAATATACATTTAATATCCCTCAATTTACAAGCCCATTAACCAAAGTAATTAAGGTTAAAATGGTGGCTTATTCGGGTGGCACTTGTGAAAATGTGATGGAGAAAGACATTATTTTGTTGGCATCGCCTATTGTAGAATTTTATTCAGTAAATCCACTTTGTGAAAATAGTGGAACCATCCAATTTACAGCTAAAGAAACCGGGGGTTTACAAGGTGCTGGGGTATATACAGGTAAAGGAATATCGATTTCAGGATTGTTTAATCCGTTAATTGCAGGTGTAGGCATACATACTATAACTTACACATTTACAGCACAAAATGGTTGCAAAGACCAGAAAAGTCAGTCAGTTGAGGTTTTTCCAACTCCTACAGTAGATGCTGGTAGCGATTTTTTTATATTAGCAGGTGGAGAAAAGCAAATTTCGGCAACAGCATCTGGTATCGACTTAACTTATGAATGGACTCCTTCAATAGGTTTAAGTAGAACAGATATTTTAAATCCAATTGCTAAACCTGAAGTTGATACTAAGTACACTTTAAAGGTTACATCTAGCCAAGGTTGTATTTCATTTGATGATATTTTAGTGAAAGTTTTACAAGGAGTAGAAGCACCAAATACTTTTTCTCCAAACGGAGATGGTATTAATGATTTATGGAATATTAAATATTTAGATACTTATCCAAACTCAACGGTAGAGATTTTTGATAGAAATGGGCAGAAAGTTTACGCAAGTAGTAGGGGTTATGCTGTTCCGTTTGATGGAAACTTTAATAAAAAAGCTTTGCCTGTCGGAACTTATTACTACATTATCAATCCAAATAGTGGAAGAAAAAATATTACAGGAAATTTAACCATAATTAGATAGTTTGAAAAGGATTTTATATATAGTTTGTTTATTGTCAGTTTGTTGTACTACAACTTACAGCCAACAAAAGCCGCAGTACACACAGTATATTTTTAATCAATATTTATTAAATCCTGCTTTAAGCGGAATAGAAAATTATACTGATTTTAAAGCTGGTTACAGAAAACAATGGTCTGGAATTAATAATTCTCCTCAAACAACATTTGCATCTGCACATTGGAGTTTAGGAGATGATTATTTATGGAAAAATCCATTATCTCAACCAGAAAAAGGTGATGATCCGATGAGCCAAAATTATATGCAAAATTACACTGCTTCGCCCGCTCATCATGGCATGGGTGCAACAGTTGTATTAGATGAAGCTGGTCCAATTTCAAGATTAGATGCAAATTTAACTTATGCTTATCATTTACAATTAGCAGGTACATGGAATTTATCAGTTGGTGCAGCAGCAGGTATAACTAGAATTGGATTAGATGTTAATGCATTAACATTAGAAAATCCTAACGATCCGGCATTAAATAATACAATTACAAGTCAAGTTAAGCCAGATTTTAGCATGGGCGTTTGGCTATATGGAGCTCAATTTTTTGCTGGTGCTTCCGTTCAACAAATATTACCTCAAAAGCTCTCTTTTACCAGCGATCCTAACTATAATTTGGGTAAAGAAGTGCCACATTTTTTTGTTACAGCGGGCTACAAGTGGATGATTGATGATGAAATTGCTGCAATACCTTCTTTTATGCTAAAATATGTTAGTCCCACACCTGTTTCGGTAGATTTAAATTTAAAAGTGGCTTTTAAAGATAGAATTTGGGTAGGAGGTAGTTATAGGCACAACGATTCTTTCTCGGCAATGGCCGGATTAAATGTAAGCAGGTTAGTTAATCTAACTTATGCTTATGATTTTACCACTTCGCAATTAAATCAAGTAAGTTCTGGTAGCCACGAAATTGTTTTGGGCTTACAACTCAATAATGTTTACAGAGTAATGAGTTCGATGAGAATGTGGTAATTCAATTTTCAGTTGGCAGTTTTCAGTTAACGGTTTACAGTTATCAATTTTCAGTTATTTGATTTTCTAGTACTGTAAACCTTATATTGCAAACTGTTTACAGTTCTTTCCTTAATCTAGCAACCGGAATATTCATTTGCTCACGATATTTTGCAACTGTTCTTCGGGCTATATTATAACCTCTTTCTTTTAAAATATCCGTTAACTTCTCATCTGCTAAAGGTTTGCGTTTATCCTCGTTACCAATGCAGTCTTCTAAAATTTTCTTTACTTCTTTATTCGAAACTTCTTCGCCGTTTTCGGTTTGAATAGCCTCTGAGAAGAATGATTTAAGTAAAAACGTACCAAATTCTGTTTGAACATATTTAGAGTTTGCCACCCTTGAAACAGTTGAAATATCCATGCCAATTTTATCTGCAATGTCTTTTAAAATCATTGGGCGCATTTTACGCTCATCAGCAGTTAAAAAATACTCATATTGGTAATGCATTATTGCGTTCATGGTTTTTAACAAAGTTTGTTGCCTTTGTTTGATAGCATCGATAAACCATTTCGCCGAATCTAATTTTTGCTTCACAAATTGAACGGCCTCTTTCATTTTTTTATCTTTTTGAGAAGCTTTATCGTAATGATCAAACATATCCATGTAAGAGCGACTAACCCTTAATTCTGGTGCGTTTTTAGAGTTTAATGTTAAAATTAAAATTCCGTCGTTGTTACTAATGTGAAAATCTGGAATAATTTGTAATTGTTTAGTAGTAACTTGATTAGAATCTCCTGGTTTTGGGTTAAGTCTTAAAATTTCAGCAACAACTTCTTTCAACTCATCGCCATTTAATCCAACAGACTTTTCTAATTTATCGTAATGCTTACGCGTAAATTCATCTAAATGGTGTTCTACAATAGCAATTGCTTTTTTTATAATTGGGTTGTTGATATCTTTTCGTCTCAGTTGTAAGCTTAAACACTCTTGTAAATCTCTAGCTGCAATACCTGGCGGATCAAAACCTTGTATCACTTTAAGCATTTCTAAAACATCTTCCTCCTCAACAATTACATTCTGAGAAAATGCCAAATCATCAATCATAGAGGTGATTGGCCTACGTAAATAGCCATCATCATCTAAACTGCCAATTATCTGTTTACCTACAATAAAATCGCTATCAGAAAGCGGTACAAGGTCTAGTTGTTCTTGTAAACTTTCAAAAAATGTGCTTTCTATTGCTATTGGAGTTTCTTTTTTATCTTCATCATCATCACTGTTATTATATGATGTGCTGTAATCATTGGTATTATCATCTTGTAGGTAATCTTCTACATTAAATTCATCTGCAATTGTATCTTCCTTTACATCAGGAGTTTCGTAATCTTCTCGCTCATTTAAGTCATCATATTCATTAACAGGTTCTTCAGCTGTCATTAAACTTGGGTCTTCTAAAGCAGGATTATCCTCTAACTCCTCCTTAATACGCGTATCTAAAGCAACAGTTGGCACTTGCAACAATTTAATAAATTGAATTTGTTGTGGTGATAACTTTTGAAGTAATTTTTGCTGTAGGTTTTGTCTTAACATATATTAAAAGAAGATGATATTAGTCGCCAAAAATAAGCATTTGCTTTACAATTAATGAATTTAAAATGTGCTTATCTAATTAAATGTGTTTAATTTTGTTCAATATTTATTGCAGTAATTGTAAAGTTTATTACTTTTAACTAATAAACGAACAAATTAATTAATAATTAAAAAATTTATTATGGGAATAGTTAAGGAATTTAAAGAATTTGCTGTTAAGGGTAATGTACTTGATTTAGCAGTGGGTGTAATTATTGGTGCTGCATTTGGTAAAATTGTAAGCTCATTGGTAGAAGATATTATTACACCAGCAGTTTTGGGACCTGCTTTAAAAGCCGCTGGTTTACAAAACCTAAGTGAGTTAACAATTGCGGGTACAGCAATTAAATATGGAAACTTTCTTTCTCAAGTAATTTCGTTTATAATTGTTGCGTTTGTTTTGTTCTTAGTAATTAAGGGTGCAAATAATTTAAAAAAGAAAGAAGTTGCTGCTCCATCTGTGCCAACACCACCAACTAAAGAAGAAATTTTGTTAACAGAAATAAGAGATTTATTAAAAACTAAATAAATCAATTCCGCAAACAAAAAACTCTGATTGATTAAATTGATCAGAGTTTTTTTGTGATTTCGAACTAAAATGTTCTTTTAACAGCAGGATCTGTGACAATGATATAATCACCCAATGCTTTATATTTTTCCCAATTGGGATTAGAAAAATCTTCTGCAGAAAATGATGAGATGTTTAATATCCTTAATTTTGGTGCATAGTTTCTAAGTTTAGCAAGTGTGCCTAACTTCTCATCGCTATGAAAGCGGCCATTTACTTGAAAAATCTTTACGTTTTTATTTGCTTTAGCGAATTTTGCAATAGACCAGGCCATTGTTGCATCCCAAAAATTTTGGGTTTGATAAACTTTCATTCCACCCATGCTATGTCCGCCCAAAGTTTCTACAAATTTATCATAATATCTACCTGTTGCCGTATCAATTGGTAATGGAGGAATAAACTGTTTAGATTCTTTCAGAAAAGTGTTTAAAATATCAATCCCGTTTCTTGTAACTGCATTACTATATCTTGCAGCTGCATTTCCACCAATAACTGCAAGTTTGTTTGTTTTCGCCTCCTCAATCATTGGTTTGTAGTCTTTATAGTTATTCCAAGCCCTAGCTTCTTTTATAAAGTTTTTTTCGCTGATGTTTCCACTCAAATATTCATTAATAATAGGTTGCACATCAGTATGAAACATTTCTAATGTTAATGCTGCTTTGCCATGATATGCTGTAGCCAATTTTTTAAAGATCAGGGCTTCTAAATAATGACCAATCGAATCGTTATGTTCTTCGCCAAAAAACAGCACATCAGCATTGCTCATGTCTGTAATGATGTCATCAACAGCAATAGTTTTTTGTTTTTTAATATCATAAATTTTATAGTGCTTGGTTATATCTTGGGCATATGATAATACCGGTAACAATAGCATTAAGGCAAAAAGTAGTTTTTTCATTTATAATTATTAATTTGGTTAAATAGATAGATCTTAATAAAAATCAAATTAACAAATAATTTTACCGATTAATAAAGGTTATTTACCGACAAATTTGAGCAGAACAGCAGTTTTGCATTTTTATTATAAAATGTAGGCTATACATTTGGTCATATTATTACTAAGTATCATGGAAAATCAAAATTATAAAGAAACAGAAAACCGATCAGGTAAAATATTAGCTGGTTTAATTATCGTGATTATAGGTTCGCTTTTATTGGTTAATAATATTGCCTTTAATTTGCCAAATTGGTTATTTTATTGGAGCAATATATTAATTGTTTTAGGGTTAGTTATTGGTGCAAAAACTAATTTTAAAAATGGTAACGGTATCATCTTAATTATTGTTGGCTTGTTTTTTACTTTAAAAAAGGCTTTAAATCATGTGGTTGATTTTGATAAAGTTGGTTGGCCAGCCTTAATCATCGCAATAGGATTATATCTTATTTTAAAACCGAAAAGTGATTTTAAAAAATGTAAACCAAAAAAAAACAAGTGGAAGGATAGTTTGGGTGCAAGTGATCCAATAAACACTTCAAATACTGTGAATAGCGAATATGGTATGGATCCTGATCGACTTACGAACCATTTAGATTATTTAGATTCGGTAAACGTTTTTGGCGGCAGCCACCAAATTGTATATTCTAAAAACTTTAAAGGAGGCGAAATAACAGCGGTTTTTGGCGGTTGCGATGTAAATTTATCTCAAGCAGATTTTGAAGGACAGATTATTATTGATGTAACCGCAATTTTTGGGGGAACTAAAATCATTGTTCCTCCCGGTTGGCACGTAAAATCTGAAGTTACAGCAATTTTTGGAGGTTTAGATGATAAGCGTGGGATGCAACCAGCCGTAGATGGACAACAGAAATTATTAATTATAAGAGGTATTGCCTTATTTGGCGGTGTGGATATCAGAAATTTTTAACCTCAATATTTAAATTTTGACAACTACACCATTATCTCTCCAACGGATAAAAATAGTCTCCAGCATTATTTTAGCTTGCTGGGTAGCTGGCTGCACAGCAATTATTTATTACGTTGTAGGTTTTAATTTACAAATTGCCTTGGTTGATAGCGTTATCAGTAACGGTCTATTGGCCATTGGCTGTATCATTATCAGCAATATGCTGGGATATTATCAGCCAAAAAATGAGAAAATGCTATTCATCATTTTAATAACCGCTGTGCTAACTTTTGTAGTGGTTTATTTTGGTAAATATGGCCTCGAATATTTATTTGCAGACCAAAAGCCCTATTTAATATTTTTAGATTTTTCTATTCCTTTCAGATATATATTGGCTTTTATGTGTTTAAATTGGTGTGCACTCGCCAATATTTTATGGTATAGGTTAGAAGAACAATCAGAAACACAGGGTAGGTTATTGGCAACGCAGAGTTTGGCTAAAGAAGCAGAGCTGAATAAATTGAGACACCAATTACAGCCTCACTTTTTGTTCAATAGCTTAAACTCGGTATATGCCTTAACTATCGTAAACCCAACAGAAGCGGGCACCATGATTACCAAGTTGGCAGCTTTTTTACGCGGCACCTTAAAACGCGACGATGAGGTTTGGGTAAACGTTGCCGAAGAAATGGAATACATCCAACTGTATTTAGATATTGAAAAGGTGAGATTTAGTCATCGCTTAAATATTGATGTGCAGATTGATGAAAATACCCACAACTTGTGTTTACCAGGAACTTTATTACAACCAATTGTAGAAAATGCCATTAAATTTGGTTTGTATAATACTTCTACCGCAATAACTATAACCATAAGGGTAGCATTAGAAAACAATACGCTACTAATTTGCGTGGCCAACCCCTACGATCCACAAATGACAGCCAGCAAAGGAACAGGTTTCGGATTATCATCTATTAGAAGGCGACTTTATTTGTTATTTGCCGACAATAATTTACTGCAAACAGAAACACAAAACGATAATTTATACATTACTAAGCTTAAAATACCTCAAAAAAATGATCAAAACGATACTAATTGATGATGAAGCATTGGCTAGGGATGTGGTTAAACATTACTTACAATCGTATCCTGAAATAAAGATTGTTGCAGAGTGCAGCGATGGATTTGAGGGATTAAAAGCAATTGCCCAACATCAACCAGATTTTATTTTTTTAGACATACAGATGCCTAAAATAAGTGGTTTCGAGATGTTAGAATTGGTAGAAAATCATCCTGCAGTAATTTTTACAACTGCTTTTGATGAATATGCCATTAAGGCTTTCGAAGTTAACGCAGTTGATTATTTATTGAAACCTATAGAAAAAGTTCGTTTCGACCAAGCCATGCAAAAACTGCCAGCAAAATTAGCCAAAGGCGAAACCAGTAATGATTTATTAGAGAGTGCGGCTTTATCGCCAGCTCAAAACAATAGGATTGTAGTTAAAAATGCAGGTGTAATTAAAATTATATCAGTTACAGAACTAAACTATATCGAAGCGGATGATGATTATGTGAAAATTAATACAACCGAAGGTAATTTTCAGAAAAATAAAACAATGAGCTTTTTCGAGCAAACTTTAGATTCCACTCAGTTTATTCGCATTCACCGTTCATATATTATAAACTTAGCTCAAGTAACTAAAATAGAATTGAAAGAAAAAGACAGTTACGTGGTGTTGCTAAAATCTAATATTTGGTTGCCAGTTAGTAAGAGTGGTTTTGTAAAATTAAAAGCGGCTTTGGGTTTGTAACCCCTAAATCCCCTAAAGGGGACTTGCCAGTATCGTCCTTTCGAACGTGGTTCTTCACCGAGAAATCTTTTATTACAAAGCTATTGCTAAACAGATATCTCATTCGTTCCTCATTTCGATATGACGATTGGGTAGCTAAAAGTATTTAAACTGAAACTGGCTTTAGGAAACTGGGTTTCTGTGCACCTATCTCTCACTTTAAACCCGACCAAAGCGAGAAAGCCCGGAGGTTTGAGGAACGAAAGCCGAGGACTTGAAGCGGGGGCGGGACTGTACTTTCAAAAGAATGGTTAGCTTTGCTTTTCTAAAAAAATAAATACGCTTTCCGATATTCTTGTATTTGAAATAAATAAAAATAAAACGAATACACACTTGCATTTTTAGAAAAATCGCATTATATTTGCACCTCTTATTTAAAAACTCTAGTTAAGATATTATACAGTTATGAAAAGAACATTCCAACCTTCGCAAAGAAAGAGAAGAAACAAGCATGGCTTCCGCGAAAGAATGGCTACAGCAAACGGTAGAAGAGTATTAGCTTCTCGCCGTGCAAAAGGAAGAAAAAGATTATCAGTTTCTGACGAGCGTCGTCATAAAGCATAATTTTTGATTGCCACCTGTTTTTGGGTGTAAAGCAGTCTAATCTGCAGTATTGCAATCAAAAAACATGAACAAATTTAATAAAGAAGAACGGTTGTGTAGTAAAAAGTCATTAGACTTGCTATTTAAAAACGGTTCTTCTTTTTTATTTTATCCGTTCAGGGTAACTTATCTTTTTGTTGCCGAGCCGCACAAATATCCTGCACAAGTTGTAATTAACGTTGCCAAAAAACGTTATAAATTGGCTGTTGATCGAAACTTAATTAAGCGTAGAACTCGTGAGGCTTATCGTTTACAAAAAGAAAATCTTTTATACGCTTCATTAAAAAATAGAGATGAACTGTTGTTGCTTTCTTTACAATTTATAGGCAAACAGATTTACGATTATGCTTTTTTCGAAAAAAAATTAGCCATCGCTTTTAAGAAATTAACTGCTCAATTTAACCCAGATGAAAACAATTAAGCTGCTATTTTCGTGGTTATTTTTGGGTATCATTAGGTTGTATCAAATCTTATTGTCGCCATTGTTAGGTGCAAGTTGCAGGTATACGCCAACCTGCTCTGCTTATGGTATAGAGGCTATTAAAAAACATGGTCCTTTTTATGGTGGTTGGTTAACTTTAAAGCGTATTGCCAGTTGTCATCCTTGGGGTAAACATGGGCATGATCCAGTGCCATAACCCCTAAATCCCCTGAAGGGGACTTTTGTAATACGATCTTTAAATCATCCACCTTCTTCCTCTAAGCCTTCTACCTTTTTATTATCTTTGCGCCATGGCCACCATTTTACAAATTGAAACCGCTACACAGGTTTGTTCTGTTGCAATTTCGGTAAACGGAGAAACAATTGCTTTAAAAGAAGAAACAGCTCAAAATATACATGCTGCTAGTTTAACATTGTTTATTGAAGAGGTGATGAAAATTGCTTCGTTAAAATACGCAGATTTAGACGCTATTGCAGTGAGTAAAGGACCAGGTTCTTATACAGGTTTACGAATTGGGGTTTCTACTGCCAAAGGGCTATGTTTTGCTTTAGATAAGCCTTTAATTGCTGTAGGTACTTTGCAAATGATGGCCAATGGTTATATGCAAAACCATCCCAATTATGGAGGCTTAGTTTGCCCTATGATTGATGCCAGAAGAATGGAAGTATTTACAAGTATTTATGACAATAAATTGCAAGAAATAGAAGCTGTTAACGCTAAAATTGTTGATGATAAAAGCTTTATTTTAGCGCTTCAAAAAAATTATGTAACCTTTATTGGCGATGGAGCGGCAAAATGTGAGGCTGTTTTGATGCATGATAATGCCCACTTTGATGCTCACAATTACAACTCAGCAGCTAATATGAGTAAACTTGCTTACCAAGCCTTTGTAACGGATAATTTTAATGATGTAGCTTATTTTGAGCCTTTTTATTTAAAAGATTTTGTGTTTACTACACCCAAGAAAAAAAGTTAAAAAGCCCCTCAACATTTAAGTTTCGGGGCTCATCATGATGTGGTTTATTAATTAACTATTAACTATTTTGCCCATCCAGGCTAATTTCTTAAAAATTAAAGGTTGCTTTCATCATCGCTACTCTGCCAGGTATTAAATACGTGCCAGTAGTAAATGAGTTTGATGATAAAAAGTTAGCCTGAAATTCTTTAATGTTTGCCAAATTGGTGATACCAAATTCTAAATCTGTTTTAAGTTTCATTAATTTATATCTCACATTAAAATCTGCAAATAAATAACTCAAATTTGGCTGGTTAGACTGCTGAGTAAAAATATGTTCAGCAGAAAAGTTTATAAATACACTTTTAAATGCTGTTGCTGTTATATCAGTTTGTTGTCGTAATTGTTGGTTGTTATTTTTAATGTTGTTTGCCGCAGGCGATTGATTGCTGCTCACCGTGTAATTTGCATTGTAAGCCCAATTTAAGAAATTGGTAATTTTTGCATCTATTCCAGCTTTATAGGTAATTGCTTGCGCTGTAAATGGCAATAGTTCGTTGTTTTGCAGTTGGTCGAATTGGCTATTATTGTAGCTTATGCCAAAATTTACAGTACTCCGTAAATTAAAAAGATATTTACTTGTATTTGCACCAAACGTAAAATTTTGTTGGCTGTTTAACAATGGCAAAACTACTCTTTGTTGGATGTTGTTGGTTAATGTAAATGATGATATGGTGTTTAATGTAGTATTTGAATAACCAATATTTACATTAAAGAAAAACATTTGTATCGCTTTGCGGTAATTAAACTGAGCACCAGCACTATGAGTTTTACGTTCGGAAATGGGTGCGTTGTTGCTAAATAAGGATCGGTAGTTTTTTAATATCGTTCCTTGGTAAATGTCATCTAAACCACCTAAACCATTTTTAAATGCATAATTAGCCGTTACGTAGTTTTCTATACTGGTTTGGTACCTGAAATTTACCGCTGGGTTAACGAAAAACTTATTTAAGCTTTGGTCTAATGATTTGCTGGCGTCGTTATAACTGATGGTATTATAGCTTAGCGGCACATTTAAAGTTGCCTTAAATTTTTCAGTCGTATAATCGAAATTTCCTTCGGTGTAAATTTTTGTTTTAAACCAATTTAAACTATTGGTCATATCTGGAGATACTAATGCTGTACTTTGATCATTCTGAATACTAAATAATTCTGAATTTAGCTCTTGCTTTTGCCAATTGAAACCAGTTTTAAAGCTTGATGTGAATTTATTGTTTACCACAGCAAAAGAAACATAATTGTTGGTGTACCAAGTGGGTAGTTTAACGTACTGATCTAAGCCTGCAAAAGGAACGCCATTGTTTAAAATGTCTTCATTTAAGCCTGGTCTAATATTTAAAATTTCTGGTTGTGTTGATCTATTTACATAAGAATAAAAGTGAAGGATATCATCCGATTTGAACTTTTTACGGAAACTAAATTCGTTAGATAAGTCGAAATTTTGTTGATATAACTCCTGACCAGCCCCAATGCCATTGATGGTTATCATAGAATTGGTACGATTGGGGACATAATTAGCCAGCAAAACATTGTTTAGGTAATTGGTTTTCGTATTGTTATTTAACGTAAATTGAGCTTGTAGCTTCTGCGGATTAACAGCATTAATTTGTGCTTCGTTATAGCTTATGGTTTCACCAGATAAGTAGGTTTCAGAAAATTTGTTATAAATCTGATCTCTCTGGTCGTATAAATAGGCAACGTTAGCCCTCAATTGTAAATCTGGATTAAATTTATAAAGTGTGTTAAAGTTGGCTAAACCTGCATTGTTAAACAACGTTCGGGTAGGAGGTAACGTAGGTACCCCAGCAGCACCGGCTGATAAAAAATTGCTAGGTTTATCGTTTTCTAGTCTTCTTAAATAATCGCCCATGTTGTGTGATGTTAAATCTACTGCCGGATCTACATTGATGTTATTACCTTTAATGTTGTTAATGAACTTGCTTTTTTTATTGAACATCATGCCGTTGATGTTTCCATCATAACGATCTGGAGTGCCCAAACCCGCTTTAATGTCGCCCATGAGCTTCATTTTTGCATCATCTTTAATCACTAAATTTAATGCAATATCATCGCTGGTGTTGTTTTTGCGCAACATTTTAATAGGTTGGTCTTTTTCAATTACCTGTACTTTATCTACAGCACCATGCGGTATGCTTTTGGTTGCAATGTTGTATTTATCGTCTAAAACATTATCCCCATCTAAATATAAATTAGAAATACCCTTACCGTTGTAGGTTACTTTTCCATTTTCGGCAACCTCTATACCTGGCATTTTTTTAATTACATCGCCAATGGTTCTATCTTGTTTATCCGCAAAATCTGCTGTTTTATAGTTTAAGGTATCGCCATTGGTAACTAATGAAGGCCTATTTTTTACTACTACGGTTTTAAGATTAATTTCACTTTCTTGCAATTGCAATTCGTAAAGTTTGCCCAAATCTGTTACCTCAGTTGATTTTTTAACATAGCCAATAATTGATGCTTCAATGCTTAATTCGCTTGCATTTTCTTTAAAGTTGAGGGTGAAATTGCCTTTATCATCTGTTCTGGTAAAACTGAGGATAGTGCCCTCCTTATCTTTTAAATTAACGCTAACAGCAGATAAGGCATCTCCCTTTTGGTTTTTAATTTTTCCTTTAATTTGCTTTTGCGCATTGGCGGATGAAAAACCAATTCCTAAGAATAAAATGATGAAAAATAACGTTCTCATTTTGTTTCAGGTAATTCGATCGGATTGTTGGTTACATTTTTTGGTCCGGTAGATGATGTGAAATTTGAAGATCTCCTTACCGTTGTAGCGCCTCCGCCCATGTTCATTCCTTGAGCCGCCATTTGCGCATTCATAAATCCCTGTGGGTCTTTGTCTCTTGCCGCTTTTAATTTATCTAAATCTTTTCTGGTGGTTTTTACTGCATCGGCAGGAAGTTTAATTTCATTACCTAAATAAGAACTACCCATATCTAAGCCCATAATTTTTACTGTGCCTACGCCAGCCGGAGTGCTATTTTTTTGATCTTTATCTTCTGCTGCAACTATTTCTGCCTCGTTTATATTTTCGATGCCAGCAAATTGAAATAAAACTTCTTTCTTTTCATCATGCGCTTCAATAATTAATCCTGGTAGGCCGTTTAATTTCCATGGGCCACTCTGAAAAGGTAAATCTTGTGCAAACCATGCAATCCAGTTTCTGCCTTTAAAGTAAGCAGTTGCTTTTTGGCACAACACACCCGAAAAGCTAGCGGTATCTTTGTTTATTTTCCAATCAATTTTAGGTGTTTCTTCTTCAATTAAATAGTTAGTTAGCAGCCTTTCTTTTGTAATAAACTTATGCTCCTTAGCGAAATAGAAATAATCAACTGCAGTAGTTGGTTTACTGCCAGTTTTATCAATATTGATGCTCATGTTGCTCGATCCAGCTTGACTTTTCATCTGTTCCATCAAGCTTTTTTTAATATCTAATTCTTGATTAATTTTATCGTAACTGGTATAAACAGATGCATTTTTACCAATTACCAACAGCATATTTTCGGTATGTGGTTTATCTTTTTGAGTAGTATCTTTAATATGTGTAAAGCTATAGCGCACTCTGGCCAATGCTTTATCAGGGTTTTGGGCAGTAGCAGTTAGCGTAATTGCTAGCAAAGCTGATGTGATGATGATTTTCATAATTTAGTATTTTTTAAATATTTAACTTTCGTAAAACTACGATAAATTCGTAATACTAAAAATGATTTAACATTTTTTAACGCAAAGTTTAGTTGATGCCCAATTATGTAAGGTGTTTATTTGAAATAATAGCTTGATGCTAAATAAGATAGGAGGTATTTTATTAGCGAAATCAATTTTAATCTTTAAAAAGTTTGATGGTATAATCAAGCAATGCTTGGTTGCCACCTTTACCATGGCCAGGAACAATAATTTGTACAGCTGGGTAGGCTTTTTTAACTTTTTGTACAGTGTTAGACCAATCGGTTACATTAGCATCGCCTAAAAAGCCTTTAGTGGCATTTAGTTCCTTAACTAAACAACCGCCAAACATCACCTTATCTTTAGGGAAATAGGCTACAACATTGTCTTTGGTATGGCCTTCGCCAAAAAACTTGATAATGGTGTTTGTTGAGCCTACGTTTAAAATAAGCGAATCGGTGAAACTGTTTTGTGGTGCAATAAGCGTATCGGCTTTTGCCAAAGCTACGGTTTTAAGATAGGCATAGGATGGTATTTTTCTATCGTGAAATGCAGCTAGTCCAGCTAAACAATCATTATGGAAATGTGTAGGCACCACGGCATTGATTTTACAATTTAGCGTTTGTTTAATAAAATTGATTAACTCTTCGGCAGTTTTGTTGGTAGTAGGTGTGTCAAAAACTACAGCTTCCTTTTTATCACTTACAATTAATCCATTACAAGGTACGTTACCAAAATCATTGGTTTGCAGGTAGGAGGTATGCTGAAACGAATTTTCGGTTAGTTGAGTTATGATTAAATCTTTTGACTGATAAACTATTTTTTGTTTGAAAGCTGACTTATTTGGGAGATTGCAAGCGATAGCAAATATGGTTAAGAAAAGAATGATATAGGTTTGGATATGGGTTTTCATAAAGATAGTGAAGTGATGTTTTCTTATTGCTATTAGTTAGAATATCAATGTTTTTTGTTTTGACTTATTTTGATTTTACTTTCGCAATTATCCACACCACTAACTTAATAAATAATTACTAAAGTCGCATATCGCCTTGTGAGAAACCACTTTTTCAAATTTATTATAAGTTTTTGAGTAGATGTCAATGTGAATTGCACTTGGGTCATTTCTTGTAATTATTAAGTGTGGGCTTGCTTTTGTGAAGTAGTAGTCTAAATTAATCTCAACATTTACATTAATACTATCAGTCGAAACTTCATATTTCTTATTAAACCTGTCTTTGCTAAAATTTTGGTTTGCAATTTTCAAAGCATCTTGTAGAATTTTGTCAAGCCTTAAGCTATCTGCATTGTCTTTTTCTTCTATTTGCTTTCTTTTCTCTAAACGCTCTCTTTCTTTTTTGTCAAGGTTTGACTGTAAAGTGTCAGTTGCAACCACAGTAACATTCTTCTTCTCATTTGGTTGTCCACACGAAAAAAATGTCGTCAAAAGTCCGAATATCATTATGTGAAGTGTCGTCTTCATACGGTTACCGCTAACGTTTTTGGGCTTGGCGAAGGTGGGGTTTAAAAAGTACTAAAGTTCAATAGATTACTACCGTTGAACCTTGCACAAATGTTTCATAGAAGCACTTCAGCCGCCATATTGCCAAACCGATGTTAGCGGGTCGTTGTTTTTCTTCGTCAAATAAGTTTTCTGCTGTAAACATCTTCTACTTTGTCTTTTAGTATTCCAATTAGTTCAGTCTGCATATAGTCATAGTCGTCAGGAATGTATAAGCAAACAATTCTCTTGTTTTTATAGATTTGAGGGAAATGTTTTCTTATATGATTTCTATGGTGTTTTTCCATTACAACAATACTGTCAGCCCAATTCAATATTTTTTCTGTTAGAACTGTGTTTGCTGACTTGTCAGTTCCTGCCGAATTAACTTCAAAACGGTCGTCACCTTCGTAAATTTTATGAGCCGTTGCACTTCTCATTCTGTTTACTGTACAAACAAATAGCAATTTAAGTTTTGTGTCAATTTGCATATTCCTATTCTTTCACATTGCTTGTACATTCGTCAAATGCCTTATTAAAGTCTCGCTTTCTTTTGTAGTTTAAGTCACCACTTAATTTTTCATATTCCGCCCAAAGCATTACATCTCTTGTGTCAAAAGTTGCAGTTTCAATGTATTTGCTCAAGTCTGTCAAATCGCCATTTGCCAAAAACACGATACAACGAATTACTCTGTCTGTTTTGAGATAGTCAACTTTTGAGATAGCGTCAAATAAGACTGAAAATGCTTTGTCTGCTTTTTCTCCAAAATCAGTATTTATTCTTGCGATTATGTCGTCTTTAAAAGTCATTCTTTGCTATGTCGTTTTACAATGCCCGCTAACGTTTTTCGGCTTGGCGATGTGGCGGATTTTTAGCACAAAAGTTCAATAGAATTACTGCTGTTGAACCTTGCACAAATGTTTCATTGAAGCACTTCAGCCGCCATATTGCCAAACCGATGTTAGTGGCTGGCATTACTTCTGTCCAAATAATTTCTGATGCCATTTTAAGTTCTCCAATCTTTTGATTTCTTTTGTAGAGTTGTCTAAATTTGATTTTAATTCTTGTATTTTCTTTACTTGGATTTCTTCATCACGTCTTAACGTTCTTATAGTTTCTTCCTGTAATTTATTTAGATATTCTTTTTTTCCTATTTTTTCATTTGCGGTTTGTAAATGACTTTGAGAAACCCGAAATCTCGTTTCTAAATCCTTTACTTGAAGAGATAATCTTGAAATTAATTCTTCATTTTCCGTATTCTTTTGTTCAGCTTTAGCAGTTGTTTGCATTAGCAACTTTAATGATTTGTTTTGGTCATCTATTTTCTGCTTCTGTTCTTTAACTGAAATTTTGGTCGTTCTTAAAGTTTCTTTTAATTCTACCTTTTCGTCATTAACTTTTATATATTTTTCTTGAAGGATGAAAAAGTCAGATTTTATTTTACCAAACCTTTCTGCTGTTATAACAAAATATTTTTTGAAACTTTCAGTTTCAATATCATTTCTAAATTTTATCGCTTTTGTGAAGTTATTGTATGCTTCTACAAAGTCAAATGCTTTTATTCCTTCACGGACTTTTTTGTAATAAAAATCAGCTTTCCCTGAATTTAGTTCTTGAACTATTAAAGTACTTGGTGTTTCGTTTTGTGCAAATTGTAAAACCTGTGGGTCAGTCTTTATAGCCTTTTGCTCAATCTTTGTTTTAAGAACCAAACCGCTAAATGTTGTGCATCTACTTAATGCAACATAAACTTGTCCAGATGTAAAGGCTGCTCCTAAATCGGCAATTACTTTTTCAAAAGTTAATCCTTGACTTTTATGTACTGTAATTGCCCAAGCAAGTTTAATCGGAAATTGTGTAAATGTTCCGATAATTTCCTCTTCAATTTTCTTTTTTTGCTCGTCCCAAGTGTATTTTATATTATTCCATTCTTGTTTTTCAACTGTAATTTCGTTGCCATCGGAAAACTCAACTACAATTTTGTTTTCCTCAATTTTACTAATCTTTGCAATTTTACCGTTGTAATATCTTTTAGCCTTGTCATTTTTAATGAACATAATTTGTGCACCTTCTTTAAGCTGCAAAATTCTGTCGGTAGGCATAATGTTTTCAGGAAAAAGTCCGTTAACGGTTGCCTCAAAAAATTTTAGTTCGCTGGGTAATTCTGCAAGTTTTGTAAGATTTGTGCTGTCAACTAATTTGTTGTGTGTCGCAAGTGTTATATAATTTGTACTTCCATTTGGTGTAAATGTGGGATTGTATTTTGAGTTGAGAAGATTAAACTCATTTGCAGTAACTTGATTAACCCTAACTCTATTTAGAAGGTCAATAAACTCTTGTTCATTTTGCCTGTAAATCTTTTTTAACTCAATATAGACTGGCTTATTTTGCTCAATAACTTTTGAACTAAAGAAAAAAGGACTTTTGTAATAAGGTTGTAGTATTTCCCATTGCTCAAAATCTGCAATTGGAGGTAATTGAAAAGTGTCACCAATAAGTATTACCTGAACACCACCAAATGGTTCATTTTCTCTACGTCTAAAAACACGAAGCAATTTATCCACTACATCAAGTAAGTCGCATCTTACCATTGATATTTCATCAATAATTAAAAGGTCTAAACCTCTTATTATTTCAAGTCGTTCTTTAAAGTATTTAAAATGGTCAAATATTGTGCTTCTGTCAGTGTCGTTTAAGTCAGCCCTAGTTTGTAAACGTTTGTCATTTGGAACATAAACACTTGGCTTTATCTGAAAAAAAGAATGAATAGTTTGTCCACCTGCATTTATAGCTGCAACTCCTGTCGGTGCAAGAATAACGGTATTTTTTGTCGTTGTCTCCTGCAAATATTTAAGAAACGTTGTCTTACCAGTTCCCGCTTTTCCTGTGAGATAAACAAGTCTGTCGGTATGCTTTACAAAGTCGGAAGCATAATTGAACTCAACGTTTGTTTCGTCTAATTCTATATTGTCAATTATTGTCGCCATTGTTTATTGTTTGCAGGTTCGTCCTATGCTTGCCACTAACTTATTTATATCCGCTATACAATAGCGCCAATACCTTCAAATTTTAAGATGTATGCGCTACTATATGCGAGTTTTATGTAAATATATTCTTTTTTATAAATCATCAAAAGGACTTTTAATATGTTGTAAACTTTTGGTGCTTACATGGGTGTAAATTTCTGTTGTTTTACTACTGTTATGTCCTAAAAGTTCTTGAATGTAGCGCAGGTCTGTGCCGCTTTCTAATAAATGAGTAGCATAACTATGTCGCAACCAATGCAGTGTAACTGGTTTATTGATTTTGGTATTGCTCAAAGCTTTTTTTAGAACTTGCTGTAAACTTCTTTGGTGGTATGGTGTATTTTTGGTTTCTCCTTCAAACAAATAGGTTTGTGGATTGAAAATCTTGTAATAATCTCTTAATAGTTCTAAGATTTTAAGACTTAGAGGTACAATTCTGTCTTTTTTGCCTTTAGCGTTTTTGATAATTACCAAATTTCTTTTCGAATCGATGTGGATAGGTTTTAGGGCTAGTATTTCTCCACAACGCAAACCACAACTGTAGATTAGGCTAAGCATCGCTTTGTGTTTAATATTGGTAGCTGCATCTAATATCATTTTTACTTCTTCTTTGCTTAAGATGTTAGGTAGCGTTTTGGCATTTTTAGGACGATGAATTTGACCAATTTCTAGCTGTTTTTGTTCAACAATGTTAAAAAACAGTTTGATGGCATTTACCATTTGATTTTGATAGGATGCGGAAAGTTGTTTTTTTAAAATATAATCGTTGTTAAATCTGATCACATCATCGTTTGAGATTTCTACTGAGCTTTTTTCATTGAAGAATGAAAGAAATACTCCGATAGCTTCGCTATAAGTTTTAATGGTGTTTTCGCTGTATCGCTTGCTTTTTAAATAACTGATAAATTTGTTAATCTGTTGTTTATGAAATGTTTGAGGAGGTGTTTGCTCTTTTGTTAGCTTAAATCTTTTAAGATGACTTTCGGTTGCAGGCAGATGCCATGTTTTTAAGCTATTGCTCCATTTTGCTCCGCTAAGCTTTTTAAATCTGCTGATCAATACTGGATCGTTTTTGAAATTTACTGCAATTCGATCTTCATTTTTGTGTTTAATGAGTTTGGCGCTATACATAGGTTGTTGGTTAGGTGTTACCTAATTTAGGTGTTTTTGCTAAATAAACCCGATAGGAGTGAACATGTAGGGGTAATCCTCGCGGTTACCCAGAAGTAAAACGAATAGCGGGACTAATTTTAACAGCTGCACTGCAATTGCTTTTCTAATCATAAAATATATGAAATTTTAAATATGATTTACCGTAATAAAATCAATGTAAATTATTTTGAATATCTGTTTGCGATTGAAAAGTAATTGTTCTATATTTGCACCTCGATAAAAAAATAAACAATTCTATAAAATAATTATTTAACAATGTACGCAATAGTAAATATAGCAGGACAGCAATTCAAAGTTGCAAAAGACCAGCACCTTTTTGTACACCGTTTACAAGGAGATGAAGGCGCTAGTATTGAATTTGACAATGTATTGTTGGTTGATAATGGTGGTAAAATTACAGTAGGGGTTCCTGCAGTAAAAGGTGCATCGGTTACAGCTAAAATCGTGTCTCATTTAAAAGGTGATAAAGTAATCGTTTTCAAAAAGAAACGTAGAAAAGGTTACAAAAAGAAAAATGGTCACCGCCAGTATTTCACCAAAATCCAGATTGAGAGTATCACTCTGTAGTTAATTTATTGTTTAATTGTAAGTTTGGCTTGGCCAGCTTAAAAAATATAAAATAAAATGGCACATAAAAAAGGAGCCGGTAGTTCTAGAAACGGACGTGAATCGCATAGTAAGCGTTTAGGTATTAAGATCTTTGGTGGTCAAGAAGCTATCGCTGGTAACATCATCGTTCGTCAACGCGGAACAAAACACCACCCAGATAAAGGCGTAGGTATTGGTAAAGATCATACTTTATTCGCTTTGGTACCTGGTATCGTTACTTTCAAAAAGAAACAAGATAACAAATCTTACGTTTCGGTTTTACCTTTAACTGTAGAAGATGCTGCACCTGCAAAAGTTGCTGCACCTAAAAAAGTAGCTAAAGCTGCTGTAGAGGTTAAAGAAGAAAAAGAAGCTAAAGCACCAGTTGCTAAAAAAGCACCTGCAAAAAAAGCGGCTAAAGCTGATGAAGCTGAAGCTGAAGTTGCTGAATAATATTGTAATTTATTTACAAATGGAAAAGTCCTGATCTTTTGATTGGGACTTTTTTTTTGATCTTCGACTGGCTCAGGGGTAATTTATTTCATAAAAATCAATATAATTGATGTTTATTTTAGCTTGCTTTGTCATCCAGATCCGCCGCGGCGAATCATCAAAAAAAAATGTCATCCTGAGCGTAGTCGAAGGATTTTTTTTTGATGTTAATTGATAAGGTCTTCGACTACGCTCAGACTGACAAAATATAGTTTTAATAGTTTTTGTCATTCTGAGGAACGAAATATCTCGTTGTTTTTTGGATAAGAGATCCTTCACTGCGTTCTGGATGACAAGATTAAGGTCTTAGACAGGCTTAGACTAAAATGATAGATCTCTCCAAAAGTCGAGGTGATGTGGAGGAGGGTCTTAGACTACGCTCAGACTGACATTAGGAGATAGATCTCCTAATGTCGAGATGACGGGAAAAATTTAATTAATTAAGTATCATCAAAAAAAATGTCATCCTGAGCGTAGTCGAAGGATTTTTTTTTGATATTAATTGATAAGGTCTTCGACAAGCTCAGACTGACAAAACTTAATGGATCTCTTCTTAGGTCGAGATGACGCGAAGGAGGGTCTTCGACAGGCTCAGACTGACAAAATATAGTTTTAATAAATTTTTGTCAATCTGAGGAACGAAGAATCTAGTTGTTTTTTTTGGATTAGAGATCCTTCACTGCGTTCTGGATGACAAGGTTAAGGTCTTCGACAAGCTCAGACTGACATGAGGAGATAGATCTCTCCTAAAGTCGAGATGACGGGGAAAATTTAATTAATTAAGTATCATCAAAAAAAAATGTCATCCTGAGCGTAGTCGAAGGATTTTTTTTTGATATTAATTGATAAGGTCTTCGACAAGCTCAGACTGACAAAACTTAATGGATCTCTCCTTAGGTCGAGATGACGGGGAAAATTTTAATTAATTAAGTATCATCAAAAAAAATGTCATCCTGAGCGTAGTCGAAGGAATTTTTTTTGAATGTTAATTGATAAGGTCTTCGACAGGCTCAGACTGACAAAACTTAATGGATCTCTCCTAAAGTCGAGATGATGCGGAGGAGGGTCTTCGACAAGCTCATACTGACATGTAGGCGAATAACCAACAATTTAGCCAATGAACTAATGATACAATGAAAAACCTCAACGATCCCTCTCCATAATCTGTTGCACTAGCTCTCTAAATTGAGTCTTCTTTTCATCAGCTACTGCTAAGTCGTTAAGCGATTGTAGTGCTTTGGTTAAATACTGATCCATTTCGGCAGTTGCCAATTCTTTAATTTCGTATTTATTGTAAAGTTTAGTTACCTGATCTATTTTTTCGGTTTGATCAAAATCTACGCTGGTTAGGCTTTTTGCTTCATCGCCATGCGCCAAAGCCAAGGTTTTTAAATGCAAAAACGTTTTTTTGTTTGATATGATATCGCCCCCAACTTGTTTGCCAAATTTTTCTGGGTTGCCATATACATCTAAAATATCATCTTGTAGCTGAAAAGCGATACCTAAGTTTTCGCCAAATTGGTACAGTAAATCAGCGTCTGTTTGGTTTGCACCACCCACAACGGCGCCTAATTTCATGGCTCCACCTAACAAAACAGCAGTTTTTAAACGGATCATTTCAATGTATTCTTCAATACTTACATCGCCTCGCTGTTCAAACTCCATGTCTAATTGCTGCCCTTCGCAAACGCCTTGAGCAGTTAAGTTAAAAGTGTCTAAAACTTGCTTTAAAACCGAAATATCAACTTTTGAAAGGTGTTTGTTCGATTCAACCATCATCACATCACCACTTAAAATAGCATTGTTTACACCCCATTTTTCGTGTACCGTTATTTTGCCTCTTCTTAATGGCGCATTATCCATAATATCATCATGAACTAAAGTAAAATTGTGAAAGGTTTCTATGGCTAATGCTACATCTAAGGCTTTTACACATTCATCAGTAAATAATTCGGCTGCCATTAAAACCATTACTGGTCTGATGCGTTTACCGCCTAAACTCATGATGTACCGAATAGGTTCGTATAGATTTGAAGGGTGTTTTGGGTAAACTATTTCTACTATAGCTTTTTCTAAAATTTCTTGTAATTGTATTGGGGTATGCATTCTTTATGGATTAATCATGGTGCCGAAAGCTTTTTTGCTTTCCATCATTTTAATAAACGAATCTTCTAGCGTGGTTTGCTTTACTACCGGATTGTCTCTCCAGAAATTAGCATCATAAACTATTGATTCGATTACATTTTTATCTTTTGTTTTTCTATTTAGCTCTTCAAAATTTAACTTACTTAAGTTGTTGTCTTCTCTGTAAACAGTTAGCAATGAGTTAATACCTGCTTTTATAGGAATACCTTTAGAAGTAATGTTGATTAAAAACTTGGTAGAAACACTTTCTAAAATTGGAACGGGATGCCCATTGCCGTTGAAAGTAGCAATTGTGCTCACTGCTGGTGGATATTTTGCAGTGGCATCTGAAGTAGAGATGGGTAAATTGTAAACATTATTTTCTAACCTGTAAATTTTAGAATCTTCTAAGCCAATGTAATAGGTTGAGTTGACATGGTATTGTTTGCGTTTTGCTTTTTTGTATTTGCAAGATACAACAGCAATTTTTTGATCTGCTTGATCGATGTATTTTTCTACGGTGATGGTATAATCTGCCAAGTTATTGAGGCTAATAAATGTGCCACCTTTAACAGGTAATAAATAACCACTATAAGAGAAAGTTAAATAAGATTGATTATTTAGCGAGAACGAAATATCGTCTTTATATTCGGCAAACCTGCTTTGTCTGGCATTCCAACCCTGTACCCGTTTGGTATTCCATTTTAAATCGTAAAACAGCTCGTAAATTTGGGTTGGTTTATCATTTACGGTTGTTAATTGACGATAAAAAGCGTTGGTGTAATAGAAAATTTCGCTGTTTGCAGTGGCTAATTCTAAGGCCGATTTTAAAATACGCTGCCCCAAAAATGGATCAATTGTTACTACATTTAGTGTTAAAGTAGCCGGATTAAGTTTAATGATGAGATTTTCTGGTTTTTCATTTAAGTCTATTTCACTTAGCAAATAACTGATGTGGCTTGCCCTAACTTTTGCTGGGTAACCATTTGTTCTTAAAATAAATTCGCCATTATCGTTGCTAACTGTTGCGTTATTAGTGCCAACAATACCAATAGATACAAATGGTATTCCATTTCCTGTAGTTTCATCAATAACTTTGCCTTGTATAACCTGTGCTTTTAATTGCAAAAAGCCTAAAACCAATAAAATACAAATCGCTACTTTCTTCATTTTTAATCTTGCATCAAGGTAAAGTCAATTTGGCGTTTAGAAAGATCTACTTTTTTAACTTTAATCTGTACTTCATCACCCAATTGGTATTTTTTATGTTTTCGCTGACCAACAATGCAATAATTTTTTTCATCCAGTACATAAAAATCATCGGTAATGTCTCTTAAACGAACCATGCCTTCGCATTTGTTTTCGCTAATTTCTACATACATTCCCCATTCTGTAACGCCAGAAATAATGCCTGTGTAAATGTTGCCAATATTTTCTTCTAAATACTCAGCCTGTTTGTATTTAATAGAAGCCCTTTCTGCATCAGCAGCACGTTTTTCCATAGCTGATGAATGTTTACTCGCATCTTCATATGCATCTACATTTGCAGATTTACCACCATCTAAATAGTTTGCCAATAGGCGATGCACCATCACATCTGGGTAACGGCGAATAGGAGAGGTAAAGTGGGTATAATGGTCAAAAGCTAAACCATAATGACTGGTTTTTTGCGTAGTATAAATTGCTTTTGCCATAGAGCGAATGGCCAATTGCGTTAACATATTCTGCTCTTTTTTGCCTTCTACATCTGCCATTAAAAAGTTTAAAGATTTGGCAATGTCTTTATCGGTTTTCATGTTAATTTTATAACCAAAACGCGATGCAAAGGTGGCAAAGTTGTTTAAATTCTCTAAGTTTGGCGTATCGTGAGAGCGGTAAACAAAGGTTAACTTGTTTTTGCCATTGCCTTTTTTGGCAATAAACTCAGCCACTTTTTTGTTGGCCAGCAACATAAAATCTTCAATTAGTTTATGTGCATCTTTTCGCTCTTTTACATAAACGCCAATTGGTTTTCCGCGTTCATCAAGCTTAAATTTAACCTCGGTACTTTCAAAACTAATGGCGCCATTTTTAAACTTTTTATCTCTTAAAATGTAGGCTAGCTCATTTAATTTCAAAATTTCTTCTGCAAAATCACCAGTTTTGGTTTCAATTACTTCTTGAGCTTCCTCATAGCTAAATCTACGGTTGCTATGTATAGTTGTACGGCCAAACCATTGTTCCAATATATTGGCTTCGTTATCTAATTCAAATACTGCAGCAAAGCACAACTTGTCTTCATTTGGTCGCAATGAGCAAACCCCATTACTTAATCTTTCTGGCAGCATTGGTATTACCCTATCAACCAAATAAACGGAAGTGGCACGCTCATAAGCCTCTTTTTCTAATGCGCTATTTGGTTTTACATAGTGCGAAACATCAGCAATGTGTACACCAATTTCGTAATTACCATTGGCTAATTTTTTAAATGAGATGGCATCATCAAAATCTTTTGCATCAGCAGGATCGATGGTAAAAGTTACGGTATCTCTAAAATCTCTTCTATCTTTTTCGTTAATTTCAGCCTCGCTTACGGTTTCTGGTATGGCATTCGCTTCTTTTTCAACCTCAGCTGGAAAGCTTAATGGAAACCCATATTGCGCCAAAATAGCATTCATTTCGGTATCGTTTTCGCCTTGCGTACCTAATACATTTATAATTTTACCAATTGGATTTTTAGCTCCTTCTGGCCAATCAGTAATGGCCACTTGCACTTTCTGCCCATTTTTAGCACCATTTAAATCGCTCAAGGGTACAAAAATATCCTGATGCATTTTTCTATCATCAGCAATTACAAAAGCAAAACGCTCGCTCACTTTGGCAACGCCAATAAAATCAGTCTTAACACGCGAAATAATCTCAACTACTTCACCTTCGTTTTTGCGACCACTTGTTTTTTTGGCGAACACATAAACCTTTACTTTATCGCCATTTAAAGCATTTTTGAGTTTCCGTGGAGCCACAAAAATATCTTTTTCAAACTCATCATCAGGTACAATAAAAGCTGAGCCATCTGCAGTCATATCAACCGTACCTGTAACAAAGGTTTTTAGGTCTTTTAATCGAAATTTACCCCGCTCTGGTCTAATAAAAATTCCTTTTTCGGTTTGTTCTACCAATATTTCCAAAATGGTTTCTGCAGATGCACCATCAGTTAAATTCAGCTTTGCTGCAACCTGTTTATGGTTTAGTGCAATGTTTTTATTTTTATTAAAAATATCTGTAATTAACTGTGTTAAAACGAGTTTTACTTGCGAATTTTTATTTTTAGCCATATCAATTTGCGTATAGTATCGAAGATAGTAATTGTAAGTTTAGCTTAAGCTATTTTTATAAATAAATAACGTTTCTATAACACAAATTACTTGTCTAATTGTTTGGTAAAGCAGGGGCAGTAGCCTTTTTTAGTGGTGGTCCTGCTTTTCGTTTCAATCTTTTTGCGAAGGTTTGGGCAAAACTTCGTAAGTTTTAAAAACTTACGAAGTATGAAAGCTGGGGCAACAAAAAGTATTTACACTACAATCAGGTTTGTTAAACTAAAGGCTGTGCTAAAAACTTACCCGCCAATAACAACGTAAATGCAAATATGAATAAACTACTACTTTCTACGTTGTTTTGTTTTTTAGTGAGTAATCTATTTGCCCAAACAGTAGTATCTGACACTTTGAGTGAAAGTAAAAGACAAGCAAATTTATTCTATACCTCACTTTATAAAGAAAATAGTGAAATGTCTTATACATCGCCAGGTGGCGAAATTGGAGCGCCATCTAAATATGTACTTAACGGTAAATTAACCACCTCCTACCTAGTTTTTGCCCATCAAAATTTGCCAGTAGCTTTTTCTGTTAATCCAGATTTTACGGTTAGGGTTAGGTCTGAGCGTTCGGCAGGAGTGAGGACACCTAGTTTTAGATTGGGAGGAACCTTTTATGTTCGCTTAACCGATGATATAAAAAACTATCAATATGCTCAACTCAGTTTTACACATCACTCAAACGGGCAAGATGGAACAGCATTTTTAGCAGACGGTAGCATTAACACTCAAAATGGAAATTTTAACACCAACTATTTAACGTTTGCTTATCGATTTGGTAAATTTTTAAATCCAAATGCTATAAATGGCAATTCAGAGTCTATTCATCATAAAGTTGGTTTAGAGTGGCATAAGTGGTTTGCTTATGAAAATGCGCTTAATGGCGATTATGGCTTTACGCGTTTAAATTATGATTTTTCCTACCGTATTTATCAAATTTACGATGGTAAAAAGAAAGCTAGCTCAACTACGGAATTGATAGAAAAAGAAAAATGGCGATTTAATGCTCAAGTTGATTACGCCGTTAATAAATACGATAATTATAATTTATTTGCTGCCAAGAGAAGGTTAAATATTGAAGCATCAGCCAATTACAGTTTACCTTTTATGCAGAATGTTTTTTTAATGGGCAGTATTGGTTATTATGGCGAAGATCCTTATAATATTTATTTTAAAGATCGTTATGCATTTATGCGGTTCGGTTTATCGAGCACTTTTACGAGGTATAGAGTAAAATAGAGTTATCGTGCTGTACCGAATTTTCGGGATCAGCATCTGCATCGCATAGGGAAACGTAATAAATATTCCACCACCATGATAACCAAGTAGTAATTTTTGTCATTCCGAGGAACAGCTTATCCCGACTTTTCGGGAAGGAATCTCATTTGTAAATGCAATAAAAGAGATCCTTCTCCGCCACGGCGGATCTGGATGACAAAATCGTACTAAAAACTATCCTTACCTGGTATTGCTGCAATCAACCGCTTGGTATATTCAGCTTTTGGCGAGTTGTAGATAACTTCTGGGAAACCTTCTTCTTCTACCTTCCCTTTGTTCATAACAATCATGCGGTCTGATATATGTTTAACAACGGCTAAATCATGCGAAATGAAAATATAAGTTAAACCAAACTCTTGCTGTAATTCTCTTAATAAGTTTAAAACTTGTGCTTGAACAGAAACATCTAAAGCCGAAACAGATTCATCGCAGATAATAAATTTAGGTTTTAAAGCCAATGCCCTGGCAATTACAATTCGTTGCCTTTGTCCGCCAGAAAACTCATGTGGATAACGATCGAAATGTTCGGGATTTAAATTAACTTTTTCTAATAAATGTAATACATGCGCTTTGCGTTCTTGATCGTTATTAAAAACTTTATGCACCTGCAAAGGCTCCATAATGGCATTGCCTACGGTTATTTTTGGGTTTAGAGAGGAGTAAGGGTCTTGGAAAATGATCTGCACATCTCTGCGTATTTTTCTTAAATCGGCTTTACCTAATTTGATTAAATCTTTTCCATCAAAAATAACATGGCCAGATGTTGGCTCAACCAACCGTAGAATGCTTCTGCCTAAAGTTGTCTTGCCACAGCCACTTTCTCCAACTAGCCCTAAAGTTTCACCCGGAAAAACATCAAAAGTAATGTCATCAACTGCTTTAACGTAAGATTTTGTTTTACCAAATAATCCCTTCTTTATCGGATACCAAGTACACAAATTTTGCACTTGTAGTAAAGGTTTTTGCGTATATAGTTCGTGGCGTCTTTGTTCAATTTCTTGGTTAGTGTAACTGTTTACAGCAAGTAAATGCTGTACACCAATTGCAGTATCTTCGTTTAAAAAATCTGCCACAACGGGTAGTTTTTTTAATCTGCGTTGCGGTGCTGGTCGGCAAGCCAAAAGCCCTTTAGTATAGGGGTGTTGCGGGTTTTCGAACAATTGTTTAGCTGGGCCTTGCTCTACAATATCGCCTTTATACATTACCAAAAGCTCATCTGCAATTTCGCTCATTACCGCTAAATCGTGCGAAATGAATATCAAGCCCATGTTGCGTTCTGTTTTAAGGCGAAGTAAAAGCTCGAGGATTGTTTTTTGAACAGTTACGTCTAAAGCTGTGGTTGGTTCATCTGCAATGAGTAATTCGGGGTTACAGCTCAAAGCCATAGCAATCATTACCCTTTGTTTCTGTCCTCCAGAAAGTTGATGAGGATAGCTTTCGAAAATATTTTCTGGTCGTGGTAGTTGTACTTCGTTAAACAAAGCAATAGTTTTGGCCTTAGCAGCTTCTTTACTTATTTTCTGGTGAAGAATGATTGCTTCTTGCACTTGGTAGCCACATGTAAAAACGGGGTTTAATGAAGTCATTGGTTCTTGAAAAATCATGGCCATTTTGTTGCCACGATAATTCCTGATTTCATGATCAGATAAGTTAAGTAAACTGACGTTTTCGAAATCAATTGAGCCTGTAATATTGGTGTTTTTAGAATCATGCAAACGCATGATAGAAAATGAAGTAACAGATTTACCCGAACCACTTTCGCCAACAATGCCTAAAACCTTGCCTTTTGCGAGGCTAAAACTTACTTTGTGTACAGCTTCACTCCAAGTTTTTTCTTCTCGGTTATAAAATGATATGGCAAGTTCTTTTACATCTAACATCAATTACTAAGGTAAAAAATATTTTGACTTGTTATGGTGTAAATTAATTGTTTGGTTCGTGGAGACACGAACCATGGCGCTAAATGGCACAAGGTTAAATACTAAAATACGTTGGCGGGGACGCCAACGTTGGAAATCTCTTGGGTTGGCGTCCTCGCCAACGCTTTACGCAACGATATTGATCAAAGCCATAAGTAATAATGTTTTCTTATTCTAAAACAAAACATTCGTTATAACGCCAAGATGTGAATAATGAAAAGGTGATCTAACGTTAGTGTAATCGGCAATGTAAAAAATTATGCATTTCCAGAAGCAATAGAAATATCTTCGTCAGCAATTGCGAGTAACCCTTTAAAACGCAATAAAATTTGTGCAGTAGTAATTACATCTTTTTGGCAATAGGTTACAATTCGCTTTAAATCTTTTTCCTTATAATAAACATCTTTTACCATACTACCGTCAATATCATCTTTGGGAGTTGGGATATTAAAAATAGCTGCCAATAGATTTAACGAAGTATAATTCTTATAATCACCAAACTTCCATAATTCCATAGTATCGATATGGTTAATCTCCCAAGGTTTTTTACCTGCTATTTGTAATTGTTCTGGAATACTAACCGCATTCACCAACATTCGTCGGCATAAATACGGAAAATCGAATTCTTTGCCATTATGTGCGCATAACATTAAGTCTTTTGGCTGTTTTGCTAGCAATAAATTAAATTGATTAAGTAAATCTATTTCATTGTCACTGTAATATGAGTTTACTCTGAAGTTTAATTTGCCTTTTTGTGTGTGAAATAATCCTACACTAATGCAGACAATTTTCCCAAATTCCGACCAAATTCCTGCTCTTTCGTAAAATTCTTCAGGGGTTTTATCGTCTTTGCGATGAAATTGCGTTTTATTGTCCCATAATGCCTGCATTTGTAGAGGCATTTCTTCGAAAAACTCATACAAGGGTACAGTTTCAATATCAATTACAAAAACCTTATTTAAGTCTACTTCTTTAAGCATGGATAGATTTGAGCTTTAAATTTAAATAGGGAACTGGAAGATAGGGAAATTAATACGAATTTTCCAAATGTGGCTAAAGCCAATTCAATTAATCTATATGTCCGTTGGCTGAAGCCAACGGTAATGAATTTGCATAGTTGCAAAAAGAATTGTTAGATTTCTTATTCATTACCGTCGGTTTTAAACGACGGATTACCAGCAATGCTTTTGGGCTTTAGCCACATCATAGTATCCCAAGCTTTTGTTTACTAAACCTGACTTAGCGGAAATACTTTTTTGTTAAGCCAGCAATCGATTACGCTCAGTGTGCTCACAAAAAAGATTGAAGCGAGGGCAGGACTGTAGAAACCGATGAGCAATGGTTTCGCTTTACCCCTAAATCCCCTGAAGGGGACTTATAACAAAAAATCCCTCTCGAAAAGAGAAGGATTTGATAATGTATTTGATCAATACGGTATACTCAATTCGCTTAAGAAGTATAACCCAGAATTTTCAGCACCTGCTTGCTATTTTGCTCTTCGCCAAAAACCTCGAAATTAAAAGTTTCATCTCTGTTACGGCGAATAATTACATGTTTCGGACTAGGCAACAAGCAATGATGAATACCGCCATAACCGCTCAAAACCTCCTGATAAGCGCCTGTATTAAAGAAACCTAAATACTGAACTTTACGCGTTTTAGGCATAAAAACACTGTTCATGTGCGCTTCCTGATTGTAATAATCCTGCCCATCGCAAGTAATACCACCCAAGTTTACACGCTCATATTCTGCATCGTAATTGTTAATAGGCAAGAGAATATATTTTTGGTTTAATGCCCAAACATCAGGTAGGTTGGTAATGAAAGAACCATCTAACATCAACCATTTTTCACGGTCGTTTTGTTGTTTACGGCCTAAAACTTTGTACAAAATTCCAGAAGCTTCTGCAACCGTATATTTACCAAATTCGGTAATAATATCTGGTTCCATTACATCGTGTTCTGCACAAATTTCTTTAATTCGTTTTACAATTTCGTTTACCATGTATTCGTAATCGAAATCGAAAACCAAACTATCTTTAAATGGCATACCGCCACCAATATCTAAGGTATCTAACTCTGGATTAATCTTTTTGAACTTACAATATAACGTTACATACTTCTCTAACTCATTCCAATAATACGGCGAATCGGTAATACCAGAATTGATAAAAAAGTGTAATAATTTAACCCTAAAATTAGGGTTTCCTGCAATTTTGTTATTGTAAAACTCAATCACATCTTCCATACGCACACCTAAACGAGAGGTGTAGAATTGCGAATCTGGTTGCTCTTCTGCCGCAATACGGATACCCAAATTACAAGGCGTATCCATCTCTATTTCATCATCGTAAAGATTAAATTCTTCCTTATTATCTAATACCGGAATAATGTTTTTATAACCATCATGCAACATATCGATAATGTATTGCTTGTATTGGTAGGTTTTAAAACCATTGCAAATTACAGTAATGTCTTTATTTAAGGATCCTTTTTTCTCCAAAGCCTCAATCATTGGCATATCAAAAGCCGATGAAGTTTCTAAGTGGATACCGTTTTTAAGCGCTTCCTCAACAATATGGCGAAAGTGAGAACTCTTGGTGCAGTAGCAATATTTATAATCGCCACGGTAATTGTTTTTAATGATAGCCGTTTGAAACAACAATTTTGCCTGTTGTATCTTCTTACTAATCATTGGTAAATAGGTGAAACGCAATGGCGTACCATAGGTTTCTATCATTTCCATTAAATTGAGGTCTTGGAAGTACAATTCGTCATCTATAACGCTGTAACCTTCTTGCGGAAAACCAACACTTAAGTCAAGAAATTCGGAGTAACTCTGCATTTATAATAAATAATTTTTGCAAAAATGTAATTTTAAATTGAGAATTAATGTAGTAGTTTAAAATTATTCGGTTTTGTAGTATAAAGTTTTACGAAAAAGAAATAATTAATTAACAACATTTGAAAAGCAAAAACAGTTTTTCATAGACAATTGAGGTCCTGCTGTTCGTTTCAATCTTTTTGTGCTTCGACTACGCTCAGCAGGACAAAAAGGATTTTCACTGCCATCAGGTTTAGGTGGCTAGGGTAGTGATTCTATTATGGGTTGCAGGCTCGCAAAAAAAAAAGATGTTATCCTATATTTTATACAAGGAATTTGTGAAGGTCTTCGACAAGCTCAGACTGACAGCTAAAATAAAACTTTGCGCTCTTGTGTCTTGGCGGTTTAATATACTTCGGCGTCATATCGAACGTAGCGCAGCGAGAGCTTGTTCCGAATTTCGGAAAGATATGTTTTTGTTTATATAAGCTAATTTTTGTGAAATTAAATTCTGTACTACGAAATAGCAGTTTTCTCCTCGTGAAAAACTCGTTCGAAATGACTAGGTCTAATTGAAGCTTTGGTGTACTTAGGTTTCTTTGGTGGTTAAAGAGCAAAAAGGAGATTGCTTTATTACGTTTGCAATGACGATAATGTGTTACAATGACAGATTATTGTTCTGTTGATTTTTTATTTTTCTTCAGCATCAAAACTATTACTGCGATAAAAGTAATCAGGTATAGAAAACCCAAAGCTGTTTTTCTAAATGTAAAACTTTCAAAATCAAATTCACGAAACAATGCTAATCCTATCGGAAATGCTAGAAATGCAAAAACTAAGTTGAAACCTATTTTATTTTTCATCATTTTAAAGCTTGATAAATAATATTATTGTTGTAGTATTATCCTTAAATTAACCTTTTCTTAAATATTTTGTTAAAATCACAATTGTTTGTCCTTCTACTTTACCTTCTATTTGCTCGGTATTGTCGTGCACTAAACGAATATTTTTTACAACCGTACCTAATTTTGCGCTAATGGTACTTCCTTTAACATCTAAAGTTTTAATTAGCACAACAGTATCTCCTTCTAATAAACGAGCACCATTGCTATCTTGGTGAAATTCTACTGTGCCATCTTGCTCATGGTCGCCAGTTTTTTTAGCCCATTCTAAGGTTTCATCAGTTAAATATAAAATATCTAAACTATCTGCAGCCCAACCTTCATTTCTTAATCTACTTAACATTCTCCATGCTACCACTTGCACGGGTGCAAACTCGCTCCACATGGTTTCTGTTAGTACTTTCCAATGTTCTGGATTAATTTGTTCAGTTTTTTCAATTTGATCTAAACAAGTTTTACAAACCAAAATGCTGTTATCTGCATTGGCGTTATCTGTTGGTGGTACTTCATAAACCGTTAAATTACTGTCTGCAGTGCATAATTCGCATTTATTTCCTGAACGTGTTTGTAATTGTTTTTCTAGAGACATTTGATGTTAGATTTTCCGCGAAATTACTGAATTAATTTGGATTGGGGTTTTAATAGTAGCAATAACATTAATGATTCACGTCATATCAACAAAGCGCACTAGTCCCGACTTCTTCGGGAGCGATGAGATATCTATTTCAAAAAAGCACTGACTGACCGCTGGCTTGTGCTTAAGAAAAAGAGAGATTTAGCTTCGCTGAGCCCTTCGGGGTTCTCAATCGCGAAGAGCTCATTTCGAAATGACGGTAAATGAAAGGAGTACAAATAGGGCTGTAATAGTTAAAACCTATTTTAATGGTAAATGAACCTCTGCTAACATACACCTTGCACTGCCACCACCATTTTGCTCTATCATATAAATAGGCGCATAAATCAGCTTTGCGTATTTAGATAAAGTAGCAATCTGTGTTTCATTCAAAATTTTATAAGCTTGCTCAGACATCACCAATAAACTATCGCCTTTATCATTTTTAACTTGCAGCATATTGCCAGCGAAATGGTTCATTTGATCGAGACTAATTTTTATAATTTCTTTTCCAGAAAGGCTTAATGCTTTTTGTACAAAATCACGTTCGTATAAATTAGGTATGGAATCAAGACAGATTACTGCAAATTTATCGCCAATACACATCATCACATTGGTATGGTAAATTGGGTAATTTTTTGAATCAACAGCATTAAATATTACCGATTTATATCCAGCCAGCTGACAAAAATTATTAAATGCTTCTACTTCGGTACGTACACTTAAACAGGCGTAAGCAATTTTATTTGCTCGATCTAAAACCATGCTGCCCGTACCTTCTAAGAAAATATTTCCATCTTCGTAAAAGCTTAAATCATTGATATGGGTTATTTCGAAATTACTTTCAAGCGTTTTTAATATTTCATTTCTTCTTTCTAACCTACGGTTTTCAGAAAACATAGGATATAAAAATACCGAACCATCCTCATGAAAGGAAACCCAGTTATTCGGGAAAATAGAATCTGGCGTGGCTGGATTTAAAGTATCGTCAATTACCGTAACATCAATACCATTTGAGCGTAACATTGCAACAAAGCCATCAAATTCTTGCAAAGCTTGTTGTTGTACTTCGCTTTGCTCGCTCGCTTGTTGAAATTTATTGTTGCCCGCTGTTTGTTCGTTAAACTTAAAATCAACAGGGCGTATCATTAGGATATGGTTGGTTGTTTGCATTTTACTTTTCTTTAAGCCTGATTTTGTAATCCATTTGTTCGTGCAAAATTCTTACAATTTCAACTTTGTTAAATTTCGTTTCCTGATAAAATATGATATGTTTACCAACATTCAGTCCGAAAATGTTTGAGTTTATAGTTGAGTATAATCTACCGAGATCAGGTTTTTCTGCTATCTGATCAAAAGCATAAATTAAAAGTTCATAATATTTGTCAGCTTGCTTTTCAGACCAATTTTGATAGGTATAGTACCAAATTTCTGTTAAGTCCTCAACAGCTTTATTGGATAATACATAACTACCCATTTTTAGCACGAGCTTTTAGGGCAGCTAGATGTGATTTTGGATCGAAATGATGTGCAATACCGCTATCTAAACCTTCTTTAATCGCTTTTTTTAATGCTAGTGCTTTATCTTCCTCTTCTTCTAAAAGTCTTAATCCAGCACGGATCATCTCGCTTGCATTTTTAAACCTGCCTTTTGCAATACTATTTTCAACAAATTCTTCAAAGTAATTGCCTAATGATACAGAAGTGTTATTTCCCATAGCTCCAAAATTTATAGCTAAAGTTACCAATTATTGGTAATAGTAGCAAGATAAAATTCTAAATATTATCCCTCAATATTGGTAAACTCATACAATGAAAACCACCTCTTGCTCTAGATAATTCTGCCGAAGGCATTAAAATTAAAGTATCTGTAATGGTTTCTGCATCAACTTTACCACTTTCTAAATCGTTAATTAAATCTTTAACATCAACCACATTAAAACCTTCTGCTTTAAAAGCTTCAACTGTTTTATCATTTCTGTCGTAGCCCAAAACCACACCTTCTTTAATGGCTAAAAGGTTACACGAATCAGTCCATTGCTCTCTCGAATCGTAAGGAAATTGATTGTTACCGCTGTAGATAATTTTTGTTGGTTCGGTGCTTTTTAAATCGTTCTGACTAATGTCATTCAGCAAAGCCTCAACATGTTCAAAGTATTTTGGCTGCCCAGGCTTGTCTTTATGAAATTGAATGGCGGTTGTTGCTTCTAGTTTTTCTGGTTCTTTTAAAAAGTTAATTGGTTCATCAGCATTAAACTTTGGCGAATGGGCAATAGAATTTAAAATTACCCAAGTATTTCGCTTAACCTGTGTAAAAACAGTGTCTAAGTGCATGTAATCTCGCTTTGCTGGAATTTTAACAACGGTTACTTTCTCTACCACATTTTGCTCAAATAACAATTTAATAGCCTCATTTGCGCCATGTTCTGATGTACGCTCGCTGCAACCAATTAATACATGATTCGGACTAACCATCATTACATCACCGCCTTCTAATGTGGTACTAAATGCAGGTTCATCTCCTGGACGTAAAAAGTGCATGGTAACATCAGGTATTTCTAAAATGTTATTGTTGTAACTTTCAAAAATAGGATGATTAAAGAAAATATAACGCATCAACAATGTTTCGCGAACACGAGCTTTTTTTGCTGGTTTATTTAATAAAATATGGTTATTGATGGTTGTTCCTACATCTCTAGTAAAAATTAAATTCGGGATAGGCGCAAAAATCATGGTGTCGTCTGGTAAAGTTCCAGATATTAAAATCTCTGCTAAATCTTTAGGATTGGTATTGGTTAATTCTATTTGTACTTTATAGGTGCATCCTTCAATAGCAGCAACAGCGGCAACCAATTTTTTTCTGATGGATTCATTTTCCAACATCTCGCTCAATAGGTTTTGAACTTCGATAACATTTTTAGAATTATGAAAATCTGGATGGTTGGGTTTAAAGAAGTTACGATCAGCTTCCTCAGAATCAATTTCAGCTAATTTGCCTTTAATTTTTTCTGGATCTAAAAAGTACATTAACAATTTAAGGTAGTAATCGTATTCGCCTTTGCGGATGGTATCTAAGTGAACAATATCTTCAAAAAGCCAATCTTGCGCCTTAGAAGGTACCACTTTACCTAAACCACTATCTGGACTGTGGATGAGTAATTTTCTTAATCTGCCAATTTCTGTATTTACGTTAACTTCGAAATTTTCTTTTCCGCTCATATATTTGGGGTGTCTCTTTACAAAGCTATTAGAATTTTTGAAAGTCCGAAAGTATGAAAGTTGGAAAGACGGAAATTTAGGAAGAATGGTTCATTGGTTAATTAGTTAGGTTGCGTTAGGGATAGGAGCGGCATACTTTTAGCCCGAGCGCAGCGAAGGAAAGCTAAAAGATATAGCGGATAGCCCGCCCGAACGCCCAAATTATTATTTTGAAAGCATCAATATGTTTCTTTCAGCTTTAGTCTTTAATCGCTATTTTTGCAACATGAATTTTATAATTACCGCTACACTTAAGGCTGTTAAACAGATTTACAACGAAGAGATTGCTGAAAGTTTAATCAATATACAAGAAACACGTAAAGAATTTGAAGGTCAGGTAACGATTGTTGTTTTTCCGATTACCAAAATTTCAAAAAAATCTCCGGAGGAAACGGCTACCGCAATTGGCGAATATTTAGTTAAAAACGTAGCAGAGGTTACTGCCTTTAATGTGGTAAAAGGCTTCTTGAACTTAAGCATAGCTGATAGTTATTGGTTAAATCTTTTTAATAATGAGCTATTGAGCGATGATTTTGGCAAGATCAAAGCAAATGGTAAAAAAGTGATGGTAGAATATTCATCGCCAAATACCAATAAACCATTGCATTTAGGTCATGTGCGAAATAATTTATTGGGTTATGCGGTGGCTGAGTTGCTAAAAGCTGACGGTTACGAAGTTTTTAAAGTGAATTTGGTAAACGATAGAGGAATTCACATTTGTAAATCGATGTTAGCCTGGCAAAAATGGGGTAATGAAGAAACTCCAGAAAGCTCTGGTTTAAAAGGCGATCATTTAGTGGGTAAATACTACGTAATTTTCGATAAAGAATACAAAAAAGAAATAGAGGCTTTGGTTGCACAAGGGCAAACTGAAGACGAAGCCAAAAAGAATGCACCACTAATTAAAGAAGCCCAGCAAATGTTGTTAGCTTGGGAAGCCGGAGATGAAGAGGTAATCAATCTTTGGAAAAAGATGAATCGTTGGGTTTATGATGGTTTTGCAGTAACCTATAAAAATTTAGGGGTAGATTTTGATCAATATTACTACGAAAGCTATACTTATTTATTGGGTAAAGATACGGTTGAGGAAGGATTGGAAAAGGGAGTTTTCTTTAAAAAAGAAGATGGCTCTGTTTGGATAGATTTAACTGCCGATGGCTTAGACCAAAAACTGGTTTTACGTGCCGATGGAACCTCGGTTTACATTACCCAAGATTTAGGGACTGCCCAAATGAAATATGATGATTTTGATATGGATCAATCTATTTATGTGGTTGGTAATGAGCAAGATTATCACTTTAAGGTATTGTTTTTAATTTTAGAAAAATTAGGCAAAAGTTGGGCAAAAGGTTTACATCACTTAAGTTATGGAATGGTAGATTTACCTAGCGGTAAAATGAAAAGTAGGGAAGGAACCGTTGTTGACGCTGATGACTTGATCGCTGAAATGATTAATACTGCAAAAGAAAAAACTGAAGCATTAGGTAAAATCAACGATTTTTCGGACGAAGAAAAAGAAGAATTGTATTATAACATTGGTTTAGGTGCATTAAAATATTTCTTATTAAAAGTTGAGCCTAAAAAACGTTTGTTATTTGATCCAGCTGAATCGATAGATTTTCAAGGTAATACAGGGCCATTTATTCAATATACGCACGCTAGAATTAAATCTTTGCTTGCAAAAGCTAATTTCAAATCGAATGTCATCCTGAGCGTAGTCGAAGGATTAGAACCTACAGAGTTGGAAATGATTATGTTGTTGGCAAAATATCCTGAAGAATTAACTAATGCGGCAAAAGCCTATAGTCCTGCGTTTTTAGCAAATTATTTATATGAAGTGGCTAAGTTGTTTAACAAGTTTTACCACGAAGTACCACCAATTGTAAAAGAAGAAAACAAAACTTTAAAGCAACATCGTTTAAACATTTGTAAAGTTACTGCTGATGTTTTAAAAGCAGGAACAGCAATTTTAGGGATTAATGTGCCAGAGCGGATGTAAAAAGGGTATCATTCGTTCAATAGTTCATTTGACATCAATCTTAATAAGGTTTGTCATTCTTATTGCAATGAAAAATATCTTGAGAAGATGACTAAAACATCATCTACACTTAAGAAGATTACAAGAAATTATCATCTAATTAAAATAAACTTTAAACTTATTACGCTACTCATGCAAAAATTAATTATTTGTTTTCTAATGATCATCTATGGATCAGTATCATTTGCTCAAAAAAACTTAATCTTTAGCGATGATTTTGAGGATTATGAAAATGATTGGCAAGAAATCAAAAATAAAGAGTTTGTTGTTAAACAAAATCAAGGAAAGTTATTCTTTAGTAAAGCCAATAACAATAGAATTGTAAATGGTTGCTTATGGTATAAAAAAACAATACCTAACTTTAATACTGGACAAAATTTTACGATAGAATTTGAAGCTAAAGGTTTAAGTTCTGAATTTAAAGACTATTTATTTGACATTCAATGGGGCAGGTTGCAAGAATTTGATGGGGTAAGGAAAACTGCAATTTACCAGTTAGATTTTAATACCAATAGAGTGAGGTTGTCAAGACTAAACAAACCAAAAAATTGGGAGTATTTTAGATGGTCCAATGAATTAATAGATAAATCATTCTCTGAATTTAGTCTTGAATACAACATATTAAATAAATACGAGATTATACAACAAGATGGCACATTAATGGTTAAAATAAATGGAAAACAAGTCGGTAAATGGATTGTTGAACCATTAGACGGTAGTGAAATCGGCTTTCAAAATTGTTTAAAAGGCGAATGGGAATTAGAAAACATCATTATCAAACAATAAAATTGCTATAAATCTTTGTTTCAAAGATCATAATAAGCAGCTTTGTCTCAAATCTCATATCTAAATTCTCACATCTCCATTGACAACCTACATCCAAGAACTTATTCTACTTTGCCTTGCCGCATTTTCTGCAGGTTTTATTGATGCCATTGTAGGTGGCGGTGGTTTATTGCAAACACCTGCAACGCTGTTAATTTTGCCACATTATCCAGTAGCAAGTATTTTCGGAACAGTTAAAATACCTTCTTTGCTAGGTACAAGCGTAGCGGCATATAAATACTCGAAACAAGTAAAATTTAATTTTAAAGTTTTAGGATCCTGTGTTTTTACCGCTTTCTGCGCATCGCTTTTAGGAGCTTATTCGGTAAGCTTAATTAACAATGATGTAATAAAACCAATAATTTTAGTAGTGTTAATTGGAGTTGCGATTTATACCTATTTTAATAAGCAATTTGGTATCCATCAGCATAAAGAACACTCCATTAAAAAACAAGTTTTGTTAGCAGGTTTTTTTGGGTTAATAATCGGTTTTTACGATGGATTAATTGGTCCAGGAACAGGTTCTTTTTTAATCTTAGTTTTTATCGCTGTGCTTGGTTTCGATTTTGTTGGTGCAAGTGCACATGCTAAAATTGTAAACATTGCTACCAATTTGGCAGCGCTGATTTACTTTAGTTCAACAGGGCATGTGTTGTACCAATATGCTTTACCAATGGCAGCTTTTAATATCCTCGGTTCATTTTTTGGTGCTAGGTTAGCTTTGCTCAAAGGCAATAAATTTATCCGTATTTTCTTTTTAATCGTGGTATTTGGTACGATATTAAGATTTGCTTGGGATGTGTTAAAATAAAGAAGTTGATAGTAAATAGTTGATAGTCAATAGCCAAAATTGCTACTGTTTAGAAAAATTTTTAAGATGTTTTAAGCACTTTATATTTTGACTTCAAATCAATAAACTCATAGTCCATCAAATATAATCCATCAACTATCAACTATAATCTATTTCTCTACCCCAGATTTTGTTTCAACAACCTTTTTCCTTCTAAAACTCGGAAATTGCATTGGGCTTTTCTCAGGTCTTTCATCGCCTAGCAAAACACCCCATTGCTTAAATTGCTCAGTACGGTCGAAAATAATTTTAAGTACAGCAATTATAGGCAGTGATAAGAACATACCCGAAACACCAGCAATACTACCTCCAATTAGCACACCTAAAATAGAGAATAAAGCATTAATTTTTACTTTAGAACCTACAATACGAGGCATTAAAATATTATTATCTAAAAACTGAACTACAGCAATAACGCCTAAAACAGTTACCACTGGCCATAACTCTGTTGATGAAGTAAGCGTAAGCAAAACCCCAATTAAGTTTCCAATTAATGCCCCCACATAAGGAATTAAGTTTAAAATAGCGAAAATAACCCCAATCAATAAAGCGTGTTTGATGCCGATAAGCAACAGAATTCCGCCTAATAATATGGTCATGTAAGTAACTTGAATTAACAAGCCAATTAAGTAACTTTTAATGATACTTTCTGTTTCATAAACTACATCTTTAACCTTAGGATGATCGTCGGTTTTAAACCACATAAAAGTAAAACGCAATAAAATATCTTTATAAAATAAAATTAAGTAGATATAAATTGGCAATAGACCAACAAAAACAAAAACACCTGTTAAGGTTACAGCTGCTCCACTTGCAGCTTGTCCGCCCATAGAAAGTAGGTCGTCACTCTTTTCGTTAATGAATTTTGTTTGTTCTTTGGTATCTATGCCAGTTAAACTGCCCACCCATTCTTGTAGCGACTGCAAATGTTTAGCTACATTCTGTTTTATCTGCGGAAAATCATCAACCAGCATACCAATTTGAGCCGAAAAGAACCAAACAATACCAGCAATAAAAATAGCCACCAATAAAATCGGTATAACTATAGAAAGCGATTCTGGAACTTTAAACCTTCTTAAAAAACGATAGATAGGCAATAGCATGATGCTAATGAAGAATGCCATGATGATTGGCATGATGATATCTCTGCCAATTACCATAATGGCAACAGCAAGTACAATACCCAATAATTCAATAGATCTCTTTACGGTAAGTGGCAGTTCTTTCATTTTAGTTTATTTATGATGCAACAACAGAAAGTTAGGCAATTTGTTTGCTTTATGGAGTTAATGCGTTAAAATATTTTTTATAGTAATTTGCTTGAGCCTGATTTAAAATTTGAAGCTCAATTTTAGCGCTCTTTTTAATTTTGTTCCTGCTTTCGTTGCAATCTTTTTACCCCCAACCCCCTAAAGGGGGCTTTTATAAAAAGTATTTACGCTCAATCAGGGCTATTTTGCAAAAACTATGCTATTCAAAACGTTCCTAGTAGCAAAAGCTTTTTTTTATAAACTCGATAGGAACGGAAATCTCCCGATTTTTTCTATCGGGAATTGTAGTGTTTAGCGGGGCTGATTTAGCCATCAACTACTGCCATTCGTTTTCAAAATAAAAAAAATATTGTTAACGTTGTTGTATGGATAAATCTAGGCCTGAGTTTAAAACTGCCAACTGAAAACTGTATTTTTGTGGCATGTACAATCAAGATACCATTATTGCTTTATCAACTCCACCAGGCAGCGGTGCTATAGGCGTAATTCGTTTATCAGGCCCCGATGCCATTACCTTAACTAATGAAGTTTTTGCTGGCAAAGATTTAACACAACAAGCTTCGCATACATTGCATTTTGGTTTGGTAAAAGACGGTGACATTTTGATTGATGAAGTAGTTGCGGGATTGTATGTTGCGCCAAAATCGTACACCAAAGAAAACGTGGTAGAAATTTCGTGCCATGGTTCTAATTACATCATCCAGCAAATTTTAAACTTGCTAATTAAAAAAGGAGCTCGACCTGCAAAACCAGGCGAATTTACCTTGCGGGCATTTTTAAACGGCGGTTTAGATTTAAGTCAGGCAGAAGCGGTGGCCGATTTAATTGCATCAGACAGTAAAGCCTCGCACGATGTAGCTTTGCAGCAAATGAGGGGTGGTTTTAGTAACGAGTTGAAAGGTTTACGCGAGCAACTGATCCATTTTGCATCGATGATAGAATTGGAGTTAGATTTTGCGGAGGAAGATGTAGAATTTGCCAATCGAGATCAATTAAAAGCTTTAATCTTACGTCTCATAACTCACATCTCACGTCTCATATCCTCTTTCGAGATGGGTAATGTGTTGAAGAATGGCGTGCCAATTGTAATTGCAGGTAAACCTAATGTAGGCAAATCTACCTTGTTAAATGCTTTGTTAAATGAAGATAGAGCCATTGTTTCTGATATTGCTGGTACAACAAGAGATACCATAGAAGATGAACTGAACATTAACGGCATTATTTTTAGATTTATAGATACGGCTGGTATTCGTGATACTGCCGATATTATTGAGGCGAAAGGAGTGGAGCGCACTTTAGAACGCATGAAACAAGCCAAGCTGATTTTATACATGGTTGATGCTTTGCAAACGCCAGATGAGCTAGATGAACAATTGACAGATTTGAAGAAAATAGACATCCCATATTTAGCGATAGTTAACAAAGCTGATTTGTTTACCGATGAACAAAAGGCGGAGTTTGCTAAAAAAGAAGTATTGTTTCTGTCGGCTAAAGAAAATGTTGGGGTAGAGGAGTTGAAAACTGCACTTTTAGCTAAGGTAAACTTGCATAGCATTAATACCAGCGAAACTTTGGTTACGAATATTCGCCATTTAGAAGCGTTGAAGCAAACTGAAAATGCTTTAGCCAATGTGCTGAATAATATAGACAACCCTGTTACTTCAGATTTTTTAGCGATGGATATTAAACAGGCACTCCATTATTTAGGTGAGATTACTGGCGAGGTTACTACCGATGATTTATTGGAGAATATTTTTACGAAGTTTTGTATTGGGAAGTAGGTAATTTGCATTTGATATACGAATCATTGCCTATTGCGTTCAAATGCATACTCTAGCTTTCTTTTTAATTCTTTTAAGCCTATTTGCTTGATAATTTTTGTTACGTTTTTAGAACTCTCAAAAAAAGTTTCAAAAACGTAACAACACTTCAAATAGCCGCTATTTTCATTTGTTTTCATTTAGTTTCTGATTAAATTTAGGCAAGATGTTGATGACTAATGTTTTACGGTGTAATTTTCATTTGTAATGTTAACCTAACTTACCTTTACAATTCATAAAAACATACAGAAATGAGTATCAAAATTGTACAAAAGAAACTACAAAACAACAAAGTCAGCCTAGCGCTTAAAATCTATCAAGAAGGGAAAAGCAAACAGTATAAATTAAAAGATTTATTCTTGTATTCGAAACCCACCAATCTCAATGAGAAGAATCATAACGCTGAAACAAAAAAACTTGCGGAGTCAATTCTTGCGAAGAGACAGCTTGAAATTCAAAGTACAAGCTATAACGTTCATACAGGTTTTAAATCTCAAGGTAGCTTTTTAGAGTACTTTAATAAATTAGGTAGAGAGAGAAGAGAATCTGAAGGAAATTATGGTAATTGGAAAAGTGCTTATAAGCACCTTCTAAATTTTGCTAATGGTAACGATGTGAAATTCAGTGATTGTGATGATGATTTTTTGAAAGGCTTTAAACGATTCTTGTTAGAAGCAAAGTTAACTAAAAGCAATACCAGACTTTCAAATAATTCAGCACTCTCTTATTTAAATAAAGTTAAGGCAGCACTAACGCAAGCATATAATGATAGGATAATAACAGACAATCCAGGTTCAAGAATTAAAGGTATCCAACAGGAAGAAAATCCTAGAGAGTACCTACTTCATGAAGAATTAAAGAAACTAGTAAAAACACCATGTGATGTGCCAATGCTTAAAACAGCGTTTTTATTTAGCTGTATCACTGGATTAAGATGGTCTGATATAAATAAATTAGACTGGAAGGAAGTAATTTATTCAGAAGCAGAAAATCAATGGAAGATACATTTTAAGCAGAAAAAAACCAAAGGAATACAATATCATCCAATTTCTGATGAAGCTTATGAAATGTTAGTAAACGACCAAAATCAGTTAGGTAGAGTTTTTAAAGGATTAAAATATAGTGCATGGAATAATCATAAACTTGCAGAATGGGTTTGGAAGGATGCAGATATAAAGAAAAAAATCACTTTTCATTGTGCGAGGCACACATATGCGACTTTGTTGCTGACCTCAGGAGGGGATATTTATACTGTATCAAGTTTATTAGGACATCAAAATCTAAAAACAACGCAAATTTATGCGAAAATTATTAATCCAAAGAAGAATGAAACTGTAGATTTGATACCAAGAATTTATGGTTAAATATGGAAACGGTTATTATTGATAAAATTGATTTGTTATATAATTCTTCGAGAGCAAGGTATGAGGAAATTGAATTTAAATATCAATCAAACTTTGTATATAATTTTGATAATGAAATAAACGATTTTATCAATAAACCACCATTAGCCTTAAGAAGGCTACTTACGCTTTTTGTAAAGTGGAAGAAAGATCACTTATGGAAGAAAGAAATAGATTTAAATATTAAGAATGAAAATGTTGGATATTTCCAATTTTTAAAGCAGTCCTTTGATAGACAGTATTATCTAATAAAAAACTTCAATAAGGCGCTTGAATTATATGATAGTGACAAACAGTTTTCTCAAGATCTCATCTATCGTTTTGATGATAAAAAAAGGTTAGACAAAGATGAATTTCTATTGGCTATTCAATTGTATTATATAAATGTTTACGAAATCTTAGAAGATTATGCAATTAAACTATATCCTGATTTAAATAGCCATTTAAATCAGGAAAAAAGTTTGAACTTTAAAAAATCACTTAAAACTAAAATAATTAAACCAGTTTCATTTAATATTATAAGTTTAAATGATAAACAAATTTCAGAACTTCATAAGAAACTTTTAGAATTTAGGTTTATTGGAAAAGATACATCTTATATCACTTTTAAGCGTATTATTCTACAAAAAAACCTAACTAACACGGATATAATTTACTGGATTGACATAGCATATAGTCATGAAATAAACAAGCAGTCTATAATAGAACTAGTTTCTTATTTGATACCAAAAGATAAGAGGATGCAAAACAGCTTTATTTATCAATTTTTTCGTTTAGGTGAAAAAAGCGGCTTTCCTCAAGCTGTAACAGTTGAAAGTATGAAAAGTAGTAGAACTCGATATAAGCAAAATCTAAATAAAAATAAGGAAAAAAGCAATATTAACTTATTGTTTAATAGTATGTTATATAAATAACACCTACACCATTAGCTGCACTAAGTGTAGGTTTTGCTCTTTCACACCTCTTTGTTTTTTAAGACTTTTGGAACACGATTTAAGGCCTAAATCTAATTCAAATTCTTAAAAACAAAAAAAATGGATAACACACACAGTAATACTCTTGAACGGATAGAAGCACTACTTCTTAATCAAAAACAAATTCTTAATATCGATGAATTCTGTCGCTATACAGGGTTTTCAAAATCGTTTGCATATAAATTAACAAGTGCAAAACGACTACCTTTTAGCTGTCCCAATGGAAAGCTTATTTTCTTTCGAAAACCAGATGTTGATAATTTTCTGCTAGCCAACCCCGTAAGTTCCACCGATGATATTAATCAGCAAGCTATTGATTATGTAAATAATATTTCATCTCAAAAAGGAAAAAAATGGAAGGATTAGACGCATATTATAAATTCGAAATTCAAGAAATTGATAATAGTGAAAATTATAAAATATTACCTCTTTTCAAAAGAGGTAATAATATGATTTTAAATGAAATATTTGCAAGTTCTGAATTTCTTGAGCTTACTAAAATTGGTCCCATAGCTGATATGAACAATTATGTAGCCTTTGAGATTAAACTTAAAGCTAAATTCCATAAATACCTCATTGTATCCTTACAATCATTCGATAGTATACTCCCGTTTGGAGTGGTAAAATATGAAAACGTGAAAGACGCTATTTTATTTAGAATTACCAATGAAAACATTTTTGAGATTTATGTTTCCGCAAACAACAAGGGGCATGTACTTAATTATCTTCAACTAATGATTAATGGTTCGCTGAATGAATACATAGAAGAGATTAGCCAACCAATAGATATAAACAATTAAAATATAATATAAACTTATAATGATAGATACAATAAGAATCAAAATAGAACTTAATCAACTTCCTGAAAATTACTACTCATTTCTTCAAAGTAAAATTATTCGGAAAAGATACTTCACTAATGAATTTGGAAGAACAACCTTAATATGTAATTATGAAAATTTTTATATCACTTTAGGATTAACAGGATTATTTATAACAGGTAGTTTAACTAGATATGTTAAAGGAAATACCCTGGAAACAGCTTATAAAGATGAACTATTTAATGGACTTCTTAGATTAGGGATTGATCTAATGATAGATATAATGGATGCAAAGGTATTAAGGCTTGATATTGCAGGAAATATTTTAACTAAAAAACCTGTGGAGGAGTATTTTTCAATTCTTAGCTCTTTCAAAAGAACTGAGAGATTCAGGCATACAAACGCGCTAACTTACAGTAATAGTTATAGAAAAATTCTTTTTTATAATAAAATCAAACAATTGCAAATAAAAAGAAGTCAAAATATAGACCAAATCTTAAAGGATAACAACGTTTTGCGTTATGAATATAGATTTTGTAAAACTAACACCCTTCAAAGATTTCTATCAATTAATGATGTAACTGTACATACTATATTCGATAATTATGAGAAGTTAGTTAATAGCTGGGTTGATAATTATCTATCGATTGATAAAAGCAATGAGCCGAAATTTTTCGATGAAAAAGTATTTGATAAGAAAGGGATGTTTTACAAACAGCTACAATTAGAAGGTATCAAAGCACTCGGAGGAATGAATATGATACTTGAAATGATTGATATAAGTAAAAAGAAAGGAGCTTTCAATAAATACCCCAACCAAATAACTAATATAAAAGCGAGATTAAGATCTTTGATGAATAATCCTGTATTAGTAAAAATTTCAGCCCTTAATGAAGAGTTGACTTCAAAAATTATGATGTTTGGTTTTTACGCTACACAATAATTTCGTCAAAAAAATGCTTTAATTAAAACTGATACTTGTAAATACCTGCTACTCAATATTGTTAACTTTTTGAATGGGAAAGTAACCACATTTATCTGTGTAAAACAATATGTAATTACAGTGGTATAAAGAAGCATTTTTCTTGTAAAGCTTTAAATATTAGTTTGTTACTATAAAAAATGAGTTAGATAAAAGATTAAAGGTGTATGAATCATCTATCAGACCATTGTAAATATCAGTGTAATATTAATTTTAACTATTAGCCTCTTGATTTAAGAGGCTTTTTGCTTTTATTGTTTGCACTCAAACCCCTCGGGAACTTCTTCCTCATCCTCAACCTTTTTTTCGGCTACTGACTTGCTTTCCCTTAAATTAATTTTGTTTTTATTATTTGCCTTTAACATCTTCATGTACATTGGTGCCAATGATGGAGACGGACTTGCTTGTCTAATCCGTTCTAATGCTTCTTCTGTATTTATTATCTCTACTATGGAAGTATTATAAAGTGTTTCGTCTAAATTAGATTTTAACTCTCCGTTTCCATTCTTAGTGAAATTAAGATTTAGTTTTAAATCATCTATTGATAGTATTTCATTGTCACCACTTCCTTCATAGCTATATTTGAATATTTTTGATTGAGTTCCAATAGGAGGGTTTGTTTTGTAAGTTCTAAATTCTCCTAGGGTCGAATTTAGCGTTTCCTTTGCTTCCAAATGAGTTTCAGATATGAAGCTGAGTTCTATTTCTTGCAAAGATGCGATATATCCTTGAAGCTTACAATTTAGAACATACACTTTTCTCCCTTTCCATGGGTTTTGAGAGCAGGAGATAAACAACAAACAGATTAGAATAAGAGTGTTTAATTTTTTCATTTGATTTTCGATTTGGTTCAGATAAAAGAAGCCCGAACAAAGTTCTACTCGTATCTAAGGTGGTCGAATACCTGTACTACAAAGCAGTTCAATGCCCAGGCTTTACCTGAGCACTTAACTAACCTTCCTTGTAGTACCTTAAATTTTCGACCTTTTAGATACAGGGATGTTTGCTAAATGCAAAATCTATAATATAACTCTTAAGCTTTCTTTTTTACATATATTTTTTTTAAAAGTAGTTAATATTCGTAAATAATAGATAATCTCTTATTATTTTTAATTATTGGTCATTATAGTGGATATGTATATAATTCAACTTTTAAAATGTTCTATTTATTTACATTTTGTGATTGAATATAAATTTCTTGTATATTAGCATAAAGTGCAGTGAACTGATGGAGCTGGTTGATACGTTTTTTAAGATTAGCTTGAAGTGATATACGACTTCAAGGGTGCGAAATTTCTAACATCAAAGCTATTTCTGGATAATATCCTTCTAGGAGAATGCCCAGTAGGCTGATAAGTAATCTGTATTTCATTTTACTGAAGTGTAAAGATAAGCAAATAATTTCCCGACGTGAAAGGGCGGTGTGAAAGCATCGTGTATAGCATGTAACAACCCATTAAGTAAAGCAAGCCCGTGTCACTATTAGTTCCTGCACTTTAATTATGTATGGAAAAAGATTGGTTTAAATTAAAGAGATATCCGCACATTGGCTTACCCTTGTCTACAATTGATAGGCTATGGGTTGAGCGATATGTTAAAAATCTGAAGTCAATAAAGAACCACGCGTTTTATCCATTCATTCACAGATCATCTATAACTAGAAAATTTAGGAAAACAATTGATCCAGTTACAGGAAAAAAGTCCAAGTTAAGAACAGCAAGCAGTAAACCTAGAGAGCTTTATTATGCTAATCATCTAGATTCTTGTATTTATAGTTACTATTCAAAACTATTAAATGAACAGTATGAGAAAAAAATAGCTGTAGCTGGATTGCAAGATATTGTAACTGCATACAGAAGAATAAAGATTAATCTAGATCAAGAAGAATCTTCTCATAAATCAAGTGCAGATTTCGCATCAGAAGTATTTAATTATATCTTGGCAAGTGAGAAAGAGAGGTTGATTGCCATAACATTTGATGTTAAAGGTTTCTTCGATAATTTGGATCACAAACTTTTAAAAAAAGCTTGGTATCAGGTTAAAGAAACACAAACAACCACATTATCTGACGATGAATACAATGTGTTCAAAAATATAACTAGATTTTCTTACGTGAATGAAAATGAAATATTTAATGAATTTCAAAAAGAAATTATTACTGAAACTGAAAGTAAAATAAGGAAGAAAAGAGAGATAAAGAGAATTCATCATTTAAGAAAGCAAAGAGCAATTGCATATTGCGACTTAAAAGATATTGAAAGAATAAGGTCTAAAAATTTGATTATTGGGAACGGAAATTTAAAATTCCCATCAAGAACAAAAGGAATTCCTCAAGGTTCTCCAATTAGTGCTGTCCTCGCAAATATCTATATGCTAGATTTTGATAAAAATGTTAACGATATTATATCTTCTTTTAGCGGTATTTATAGAAGGTATTCTGATGACATGATTGTGGTGTGCGATGAGAAGTATACTATGGATATTATTAAATTATTTGATGAAAAAATCTTGGAGCGAAAGTTGGAAGTTCAGCATGACAAAACTCAAATTTTTGAATTTAATAAAGTAAATGATAAATTCAAATGTTATCAAGTCATCGATTCAAAATTAATTCCGAATAGAAATTTAGAATATTTGGGCTTTGCTTTTAATGGATTTAACACATATTTGAAATCATCTAGCCTTTCTTCGTTTTATAGAAAAATGAAGAGGGCATACAACAGAAGTCAATATTATTCAGGAGTACTAAAGTCTTCAAAGTCAATAGGTCAAATTTTCACAACACGTTTGTATAAAAAATTTTCCTACAAAGGCGCCAAGAGAAGAAGGTTGTATATTCCGGATAAAGGTATCCCACCTAAATGGACTAAAACAGAAAGTTACAATTGGGGAAATTATATTTCTTATGCTCATTTAGCAGTAAACAAAATGCCAAACAATAAGGTGAAAAATCAAATAAAAAGGCATTGGAAGATATTAAATGATTTAATAGGCCATTAACTATTATTCAGGTTTTTAAAAAATATGGTGTGCAAGCAAATAAAAACATGAAGATTTGCCATATATATTATAGTTTAAAGCATAAATGGAGAACATTATTATTTTAAACTATAAATTTTCTTTAAATAATTAAATACTTATCTTTTTACAATTCAAATAGTTAAAATGCTCTCATTAATAAGTAAAGATTGGCTACTACATTTTAAAGAGCAGATAAAAAATGCTCAAAAAATTCGTATAATTTCTCCATTCATTACAAATGTAATGGTAACCCATTTGATTGATAATTACTGTGATGCCGAAGTTGAGGTCATAACTAGGTATAATTTAAACGATTTTAGGTCTAGAGCTTCAAGCATATCTGCATTGAAGCGACTTGTAATGAAAGGGTTCAAGGTTCGGGGTATTAAAGGATTGCATAGCAAATTGTACGCTTTTGATAATCGATGTGCTATCATTTCATCGGCAAATTTCACAGGTGGTGGATTTTTTAATAATTATGAACTTGGTATTAAGACGTTTGACCAGAAAATAGTAAATCAAGCAATAATTTATTTTGAAGGATTATTTAACGTTAATATTGAAAACCTAAATCTAGAAACAATCGAAATATGGGAAGATAAGATAAAAAAAGAAAAGCCAATTTATAAACCAACAGAGGATTTACCAGACTATGGAACTTCTCCTTTCAGAAAGCAAAACATAAATCAAAAATATTTTATCAAATTCTTTGGCAGGTCAGACTCTAGAGCAAATAAAGAATTCACAACTCAAGATATGGTAGAGGGTAGTCACTGCCATTTTGCTGTAACATTTTCGGGAAGAAAAGGGAGACCTAGAAAATATAATGATGGCGATATTATCTATTTAGCAACAATGTTATCTAACAGAGAATATGCAATTTTTGGAAAAGCAACTGCAATTAAGCATAACGATCTAAGAGATATGGCATCAGAAGAGGATATAAGTCATGTGAAATGGAAAGAACATTATGGGGTGTATATTCGGATAAAAGACCCAGTTTTTATTGATGGTAAGATGGGTGATTGTCCAATGATGAGTAATTTGATTGACGATTTAAAATATGAGGCTTTTTTTAGAACTAACATGAGATACATTGTTGGTGGTAAGAAAACAAATCCATGGGATTCTTTAAGACAGCAAGCGGATGTGCAGTTAAGTGAATTAGGGGCACAATGGTTGGATAACAAATTCTTAGAAACCATAAATACCAAAGGTTCAATTAAAAAGGAATTTATCGATGGGCTTTACAAGTCTCAAATATTTTAGAATTTATCATTATATTTCTATTATTTTCTCACTCAAAATTGTTGAAAAACTAATGATTTACTATCTAAGGATTTACATTTTATGTCTTTTTATTTCATTATTTAAAGATTACATTAGCTAGCTGTGGATAATTACTTAAATAAGATACCAGTTGAATGGAGATGGGTCACTATCGGGCGCATTTGTGTTACTAGTAGTGGCGGAACACCTGACAGAAAAAATTTTAATTATTTTAAGGGGGATATTCCGTGGGTGAAATCTGGAGAGCTAAAATATGATGTTATTTTAAAAGCTGAGGAGTATATTTCTAAGGAAGCATTAAGATCTTCAAGTGCAAAGCTTTTTCCTAAAGGGTCGCTTCTAATTGCTCTTTACGGTAACACTGTTGGTAGGATGGCTTTTTTAGGAATTGATGCAGCAACGAACCAGGCAATAGCATCAATTACTACTTTTCTAATCAATTCAAAATATGTGTATTACTATTTGATGTCTTCAAACAATGCTTTGCTAAGCAAACGAGAAGGAAGTGCACAACCAAATATTAGTCAAAAAGTGTTAAATGATTTTCCCTTTCCATTGGCACCAGTAGAGGAGCAAAATAGGATTGTCGATAAGATTGAAGAATTATTTAGTGAGATTGATAAAAACATAGCACAATTCAAAATTTCTGAGAGAAAAACAAAGCATATCAAAAGTAAATTGTTAGATAATTATTACAAAAAACATGGTGCTGTTGATAAATCATTATCTAGTTTAACACTCTCTGTAGATTATGGATTTACAGCAAAGTCATACACAGGTGCAAAGGATAACAACAGCATTTTTTACTTACGTATTACAGATATTCAAAACGGGAAAATAGATTGGGAAAAGGTACCCTATTGTGATGCTAATATTGAAGATTTAAAAAAATATCAAATTTTAGAAAATGATATTTTATTTGCTAGGTCTGGAAATACAGTAGGTAAAACAGTTTTAGTTAAAAATCCTCCAAAATCTTTATATGCTTCATATCTAATAAGAATTAGATGTGACATACAAAAAATTTTACCAGAGTATCTCAGTTTTTTTTTTCAATCTAATTTATTCTGGACACAAATTAATGATGGAGTTACTGGCATTGGACAACCAAATTTTAATGGTTCCAAAGTATCAGAACTTAAAATTCCCGTAGTTTCGTTAGAAGAACAGCAAAAAATAATAATGCATGTTGAACACAACTTTGCCGAGGTTGACAAACTCCAAGATGAACTGAAGGTCAACCTAGCTAAAACTGAACTTTTAAAATCTAAAATTCTGTTTGATGCATTCAATGGAAACTTGACAAAACAGTATGATACAGATAGTTCAGTAGATGAGTTATTAAATAAAATCGAATCAGCAAAATCCGGCTATCAAGTTAGTAAGTCTGAAATATCCCGAAATCTGCCAAAATTAAAAAAGATGGAAAAATCAACTTTATCACTATTAGAAGTATTGGAAAAAAATAGTGAGCCAATAACTGTTAAAAAATTGTGGCAAGATTCTATGTATATTGATAATATTGAACAATTTTATTCTGAACTCAAAAAAATTCAAAATAAAATTAAACAGGAAAAACATGAAACTGAAGTTCTAGTGTCAAAATTATGAGAATAGATAGTGTGCATATCGAAAATTTTAAAAATCTAATAGACTTTAATATTGACTTGGATGAAAATGAGTTAAATACGGTCTTATTAGGTCAAAATGCAACAGGTAAATCTAATTTTCTAGAGGCTTTGGTATTAATTTTCAAATTTTTGGATTTAAGTACTGAAACGAAAAGATTATATACAGAGTTTAACTACGTGATAAAATATAAATGCAGAGAACGATTTATTGAAGTTAAATGTTACACGGAATTAGAAACAAAAAGGAAAGCATATGAGATTGAAGTAGATAAAGAAAAACAATCTTTAAAGCAGTTTTTTAAAAATAAAGATATTTATTTGCCTAAATATGTTTTTACATATTATTCAGGTATAAGCAATAAACTAAAAAATCATTTTGACGAAAATCAAAGGAATTTTTATAATAAAGCTAAAACAAAAGGTGTTACAAAAGATGACGTAGAGGATTTAAGAAGGATGTTTTATGTACAATTAGTGCATTCATATTTTGTATTATTAGCATTTTACACTTTTGAAGAAGATGGAACTAATGATTTTTTATCAAAGTACTTAAATATCGAAGACCTAGAATCAATTCTATTTAAATTTCAACGACCCGAATGGCAAAAGAAATCGAATTTTAAAGAAAGTTTTATGTGGGGGGCAGAAGGATTAGTGAGAGAATTTCTAGAAAAACTCTGGGAAATTTCATTATGTCCGATAGATGTTGTAGAGAATTTTAAAGAGAGTTTTCGAGACTCGGCTGGAAAGGAAAAGGAATATTTATATCTATATATACCTGATAAAGAACATCTTAGGGAATTAAATAAATTCTATCATACAAATACGGAATTGTTTAAAGCTTTAGAAAGCACATATATTTCTGATTTAATTGATGAGGTTAAAGTCAAGGTTAAAAAATCAAATGTAGATAATGAAATCACATTTAAGGAGCTGAGTGAAGGTGAGCAACAATTATTAACTGTTTTAGGACTATTGAAATTTACAAAGGATAAGGAAACTTTGGTTCTATTAGATGAGCCGGATACTCATTTAAATCCTCTGTGGAAATGGGATTACCTTGAACTCATCAAAAATATTTATAAAAAAGATTTTGAAACTGGTAAAGAAGACGATACAACTCAAATAATTATAAATACTCATGATCCTCTTGTAATTGGTGGATTAGAGAAAGAACAAATAAGAATTTTCAAAAGAAATCCAGAAAACGGAAACATTATAGTAGAGAAGCCAATTAAAAGTCCGAAAGGAATGGGAGTTGCAGGCATACTAACTAGTGAACTATTTGGGTTGCCGTCTATACTAGACAAGGAGACTCAAATAAAGCTTAATAGAAAACGGTATTTGCAAGGAAAATTAATGCGGAATGATATAACAGAGGAAGAGCATAAAGAATATCAGATAAAGAAAGCTGAATTAGAAGAATTTGGGTTTTATGAGGAGGTAGAAGATAAGTGGTTTAAATTGTATTTATCTGAAATGTCAAAATATGAAATAATTCAACAAGTTGATTTTTCAGAGGAGGAAAAGAAATTCTTAGAGGAAGAAAGCAAAAAGGTAGTTGAGGGTATACTAAAAAGTATGAATTCAAATAATTAACATGAGATACATTGATATATCAGAGTTAGAGGAAACATTCAATAGGCTAAATCCAAATACAAGTTTTCAAAATTGGGTAAATGATGCCAACCAACATTTGCAGAATATAGAAGCGTTAAGCCCTCAACAACGAAGTACTTATTGGAGAACAAATAATTATTGGAGAAATCTTTATTCAACATTATCTGAACTTTCTGGACACAAGTGCTGGTATTCAGAAGCTCCTGAAAACTCATCAGAATGGGAAATCGAACATTATAGACCAAAAGCTCAATCAAAAAATGAAGACGGAGTTATTATTAGAGGAGACGGATATTGGTGGCTTTCTTATTTTTGGAAAAATTTCAGACTTGCAGGAAGTTTAGTCAATAAACTTAGAAAAGATAGATTTGAAAACGGTCAGGAGGTATTTGGAAAAGGCAATTTTTTTCCTTTACTGGATGCTTTTATTTCGCAACCCCAAGATTTTTTATGTAACAATGAGAGCCCGCTTTTAATAGATCCTGTTAACCCTAATGATGTTACCTTAATTTCCTTTGACAGTAATGGAGACGTATACCCAACTTATGGGCTGAATGATAATTTAATAAATAACAGGAAAGCGGTTTTGTCAATAAAGTTTTATGGATTGGATCATACACCAATTCAAAGAAGCAGAAATAAGGTGTGGCAAAAATGTGAAACTATAGTTGACATAACCAATAACTATATCAAGTTCCATAACCCGACACCTGTTCAAATAAATACAAAAATAAGTGAATGTTTCATTCAATTAGTAGCACTAACCAGAAAAAATGAACCCTATACAATGGTTGTGAAATGTTTTATTAAGGAGAAGTCTAAAGATAAAAATAACTACCCATGGTTGGAGAATATAAACTTAGTAATGCAATAACACTAATATGAATACAAATAATTTAGTTGCAAAAATTTGGTCATTTTGTGATACCTTGAGAGACGATGGAGTAGGTTACAGTGATTACTTAGAACAAATTACATATCTACTCTTTTTAAAGATGGCTGATGAGTATTCTAAACCACCTTTTAATAGAGATTATAATATTCCTCATGATTGTAATTGGGAATTTTTGTTAGCGCATGAATTAGAAGGGTTGACTTTGGATTATATGACGGCCTTGAATAAGTTATCAAATTCTGGGAAGATGTTGAGTAAAATATTTAATGGCGCTCAAAATAAAATTCATGATCCCTACAAATTAAAAAAACTTATTGAGTTATTAAACGAAGATGATTGGGTGTCAGAATCTGTTGATATAAAAGGGGATATTTATGAAAATTTGTTACAGAAAAGTGCTGAAAATAGCGGCGCGGGTCAATATTTTACACCTAGGTCAATAATAAAAGCAGTCGTAGAATGTATTGAGCCTATGCCACTTGAAACCATTTCGGATCCAACATGTGGTACAGGCGGTTTTTTTCTTGGTTCAATTGAGTATTTAAATAAAACTTTTCAAAAGGACCTGAGAGAGAATAAGGTGAAAAAAGACTTTTTGCAGTTTAAAACTTTTCAAGGTTGGGACATAGTTCCATCAACAGCGAGGTTATGTTTAATGAACTTGTTTCTGCATGGTATTGGAGATTTAAAAGAAACACCGGAAATAAATGTTATTGATAGTTTGTTAGAGGAGCCAAAGATAAAAGTGAAAATTGTACTAGCAAATCCACCTTTTGGAAAAAGCAGTACTTATACTATAACTAACGATGAAAAATTAGCAAAACAGGAAGGTTTTATACTTAGGAAGGATTTTTGGGCAACAACAAGTAATAAGCAGTTATGTTTCGTACAACACATTATTTCTATGCTCGAAGAAAATGGCAGAGCCGCTATAGTACTACCTGACAATATTTTATTCGAGGGAGGGGCAGGTGAAGTAATAAGAAAAAAATTACTTGAGGAAACAAATCTTCACACCATACTTAGATTGCCCACAGGGATATTCTATGCAAACGGTGTAAAAGTAAACGTTTTATTTTTAGAGAAAAAAAAGATTAGAAAAAAACCGAATACAAAGGAAATTTGGTTTTATGACTACAGGACAAATGTGCATCACACTCTAAAAAAGCATCAATTACAATATGAACATTTAAAGGATTTTATAAATTCTTATCACTTAGCTGATAGAAATAAATCCAACGATGTTTGGAATGAAATAGATAATATTACAGGCAGATGGAGAAGTTATAATTATGAAGATATTATTTCAAGAGAAAAAAGCAACTTCGATATAACATGGTTAAAGGATGATAATGTAATTGATTTAAACAGTCTTCCTGAACCTGATATTTTAGCGCAAGAAATTGTTGATGATTTAGAAGGTGCACTAAATAGCTTTAGGGATATCGTAAAAAGTTTAACTCGAATATAGTTTAATTTTAAGATGGCGATTAACTTTTTCACTTGGAATGTTAAGAACAATAATAATTCTGTGTTCTACTCAGATTTAAATAAAGAACTGATACTACAAGGAATTGATATATTAGTTTTGCAAGAATGTTCGATGAAGTACCCAATAACTAATTTATCTGATTTCGATGAGATACCAGAATTTGTGGCCGAAAAAGGTAAAAAATATGTAAGGGTTTTTTTAAATAAAAATTCCAAGATAGCATATTCATATCCAGTGTCCTATCTAAATAACAAGATCAAGTGTTTAAAGATTAAAACGTATAATGGGAATGAGTTCAATATTATTGGTGTTCATCTTTATAGTAAGGTTGGAAAAACATCTTCAAATCAAGATTTAGATAATTTACCCGTTAGAATACATATTGATGAATATCAGGCATTGGTGAAAAATGATAAAACTGTTATACTCGGAGATTTTAATTATCACCCATTCGAAGCAAACATGTTACACCCTAAATTTCTTAATGCCTTAAATGATAAACACCTAATTACTGCTTTGAAGACAAGAAAGGGTAGAGCATTCGATGTTAAATATTATTATAATCCTATGTGGAACTTGTTAGGAGATTTTGATTACCAAACTGGAGGTTATAAGATTTCTGGTACTTACTATTGGGTGCCAAAGGACATTAAAAACTATCCGTGGAACCTTTTTGATGGTGTTATATTGAGCCCAGAAATAATGAATGAATTAGATATGAAAAGTCTGAAAGTAATAACTAAAATATCAACAAATGAATTAGTTAAATCTATACCTTATACATCGAGCGGAAGTTTATTACATTATGGACATTCTGATCATCTTCCAATTAAATTTAATCTTAATATTATTTAATATGACAAAAAGCATTTGGGAATTTTCAAAAGAAGAAAAAGAGGAAAAAACTCCGTTTGATTTTTTAGTTGAGTATGCAGGGCAGTTATTAGAGGCGACAGATGAAATTATTTCTGGGGACGTTACTAGAACATACAATGATGACAATACAGGCCTTATTTATACTCTTTATCTTGTTGTGCCCGAAATGAGATACTACAGTTATAAATTAATTGAAGTAATTCAGAAAGACTTAGTAAACGTATATCCAGTTGACATGATATTATTTGGTAGCGCGAAACAAAATAGACCTAAATATGAGAATGTTTATAGTAATCAATTTGAATCCAGACTTCGGGAATTTATTTCAAGTTCTATGACAAAAAATATTTTGTCTGGATTGAAAATTCAACTTGAGATCGTTAGAAAGTATGAAGGTGATCGTATGTAGTCTGTATCGTTTATTTGCCCTTATTTATTAATATCTTCCTATTCTCTACCTAATCATCCTACAATTTTCAGACTATTTTTTGTAACTCATTGATAATCATTGGTAGTTAACTTTTTGTATCGGGAAGTAGGTAGTCTTTAGTTTTTTTGTTAAAATCCTTTGACTAAAGATTTAAAAATGTAAATACGGTTTTCCGTAAAACGATGTGATAACTCTTTTTTAAATTAGCCAAAAATAAATGGATAATGAAGTGTTTGCATTACACATTTAAATAAGTTAACATTTTTCCTTAACATCTTTTTACGTAATTTCAGCCAAAACTTTCATTTATGAAAGTTTTTTGAATTCTAATCCTACAAATTTAATGTCTAAAGAACAAGAACGCGACGAACTACACCGTGCCATCTGGCAGATTGCTAATGATTTAAGAGGAAGTGTTGATGGATGGGATTTCAAATCCTACGTTTTAGGAATGCTGTTTTACCGTTTCATTTCTGAGAACTTAGTAAGTCACATTAATAATGCAGAGCGAGAAACAGGTAGTACCAATTTCGATTATGCTAAAATAACTGATGCAGAAGCTGAGTTTGGAAGAACCGATACCGTACATGAAAAAGGATTTTAAATACTGCCGTCTGAGCTTTTTCAAAACGTACAGCAAAATGCTAAAAGCAATGCAGACCTAAATGAAACCCTTAGCGAAGTATTTAAAAATATAGAAGCATCTGCAAAAGGAACCGATAGCGAAGATGATGTAAAAGGCTTGTTTGATGATATCGATGTCAATAGTAATAAACTTGGTGGCACCGTTCAAAAAAGAAATGAAAAGTTGGTTAAAATTCTTGATTCGATTGCAGGTTTAAGATTGGGCGATTTTCAGGATAATTCTATTGATGCCTTTGGCGATGCATACGAGTTTTTAATGACCATGTATGCTGGTAGCGCAGGTAAATCTGGTGGTGAGTTTTTTACACCACAAGAGGTTTCTGAATTATTGGCCGAAATTACCGTTGTAGGTAAAACCGAAGTAAATAAAGTTTACGACCCTGCTTGTGGCTCTGGCTCACTCTTACTTAAGTTTGCCAAAGTATTGGGTAAAGAAAATGTACGCCAAGGTTTTTACGGACAAGAGATAAACATTACCACGCATAACCTGTGCCGTATAAATATGTTTTTGCATGATATTAATTACGAGAAATTTAATATTACGCATGGCGATACCTTAACCGACCCAAAACATTGGGATGATGAACCTTTTGATGCCATTGTTTCTAATCCACCTTACTCGATAAAATGGGATGGTGATGCCAATCCTTTATTAATTAACGACCCTCGTTTTTCTCCGGCTGGTGTTTTAGCGCCAAAAAGCAAAGCCGATTTAGCTTTTACCTTGCATATGTTGCATTGGCTTTCTACTTCGGGTACGGCAGCAATTGTAGAATTTCCTGGTGTATTGTATCGTAGTGGTGCTGAGCAAAAAATTAGAAAGTACTTAATTGATAACAATTACATTGATGCTGTTATTCAATTACCACCAGATTTGTTTTTTGGAACTAGTATAGCAACCTGCATTATTGTATTAAAGAAAAGCAAAAAGGATAATGCCACTTTATTTATAGATGCCTCGGCAGAATTTGTACGTGGCGGAAATAAAAATAAATTGAGTGAAACTAACCGCAAAAAAATACTCAATGCTTTTATAAAACGTGAAGATGAAGACTATTTTGCTCAATTGGTTCCTAATTCATTAATTGCTGAGAACGATTACAACATTGCCGTTAGCAGTTATGTTACACAAGAAGATACCCGTATAGAAACCAATATCATTTTATTGAACCAACACATTGCTGAAATCGTTACTCGACAGAATGAACTTCGCAATGCTATAGATGAAATTGTAGCAGATTTAGAGGGAGAAAGCTATGGGTAAGATTGATGATTTAATCGCGAAGTATTGCCCAGAAGGAGTAGAATATAAAGATTTGGGTGACATTGTTCAGATTTTAGATAATAAACGAAAGCCAATTTCAAAAGGAAATAGAATAGCAGGGAAATATCCTTACTACGGTGCGAACGGTATTCAGGATTATGTTGAGGGATATATTTTTGATGGAACATTTCTATTACTTGGAGAAGATGGCAGTGTAATTAATAAAGATGGTTCGCCTGTGCTGAATTGGGCATCTGGAAAGATATGGGTTAATAATCATGCTCATATTTTAGCTGAAAATAAAGATAAAGCTTTATTAAGATTTATTTATTTTGCACTTGCAGAAATTGATGTTACGAAAGTTGTTAAGGGCAATATTCCAAAAATTACCCAACAAAATCTTAGAAGTTTTTCCATACCTATCCCACCACTTCTCGTCCAACAAGAAATCGTAAATATCTTGGATAAATTTACTTCGTTGACAGCGGAGCTGGAGGCGGAGCTGGAGGCAAGAAGCACCCAGTATGTATACTATCGAGATAAATTATTAGGCTTTGAGAATACGGCTGTAGAATGGAAAACGCTTGGCGAAGTTGGTACGTTTTTAAGAGGTAAAAGATTTGTGCGTACAGATATGATTGAAGAAGGTTTTCCTTGTATTCATTACGGAGAAATGTACACCCATTATAATATTTATGCAAAACAATCTAAATCATTTATTAGTGAAGAATTAGCTAGTAAGTTACGAAAAGCCAATCCGGGCGATGTGATTATTGTTGCGGCTGGCGAAACTATAGAAGATATTGGAAAAGGGACAGCTTGGTTGGCAGATACAGATGTGGTTACACACGATGCTTGCTTTTCTTTTAAAAGTCCATTAAATCCTAAATACGTTTCTTACTTTTTAAGAACAAGACTTTTTCACGACCAGATTAGACCACATATTTCATCTGGTAAAATTTCTGCAATTAACGCGAATGGTTTAAGTAAAGCTAAAATTCCTGTTCCACCAAGAGCAGAACAAGATAGAATTGTGGCCATTTTAGATAAGTTTGATGCTTTGGTAACTGATATTTCTACAGGTTTGCCAGCAGAGATAAAAGCCCGTAGGCAGCAGTATGAATATTACCGTGGCAAACTGCTAACTTTTAATTAACGTCTCAGAATGAAAGAATATAAACTGGTAGCAGAAAACCCAGAAAGCACCGTTGTAGCCGAATACGAAGCCGAGTATAGAAAACAAACCTCTTATCAAAGCGAAGCAGAATTAGAGAAAGCATTTATTTCGCTTTTAGAGAAACAGGCATACACTTTTTTACCTATTAAAACCGAAAAGGATTTGGTAGATAACTTACGTGTACAATTAGAATTGCTAAACAGCTACCAGTTTACAGATGAAGAATGGAAAACGTTTTTCGATGCTAAAATTGCCAATGCCAATAGTGGTATAGTAGAAAAAACAACTATCATTCAAGAAGATTTTATCCAGCTATTAGATTGCGAAGATGGCTCGGTAAAAAACATACGCTTAATAGATAAGGAGAATATACACAATAACCAATTACAGGTTATTAATCAATATGAAACTGAAGATGGCAAAAGAGCAACCCGATATGATGTAACCATTTTGGTAAATGGTTTGCCCTTAATACATGTCGAATTAAAAAAACGTGGGGTAAGTTTACAAGAAGCATTTAATCAGATTAACCGTTACAATCGCGAATCTTTTTGGGCTGGCAGTGGCTTGTTTGAGTATGTACAGTTGTTCATCATTTCTAATGGTACATTAACAAAATATTATAGCAATAGCACTCGCTACACTCATATTAAAGAAAAGGAGAAAACCACCAGTACTAAAAAGAGTAAAACAAGTAACAGCTACGAGTTTACCTCTTGGTGGGCTGATGCCAATAACGCACCCATTTTAGATTTAATGGATTTTGGTAAAACCTTTTTTGCCAAACACAGTTTGTTAAACATTCTTACAAGATATTGCGTACTCACTTCCGATAAATTGCTGTTGGTCATGCGGCCATACCAAATCGTGGCAACAGAGCGCATTTTAGGAAAAATAAATACAGCAAATCAGTATAAAAGATACGGTACCGAAAGCTCTGGAGGTTACATTTGGCATACTACAGGTAGTGGTAAAACCTTAACTTCTTTTAAAACGGCACAAATAGCCAGTAAATTACCATTTATAGAAAAAGTATTATTTGTTGTAGATAGAAAGGATTTGGATTACCAAACCATGAAAGAGTACGACAAGTTTGAGAAAGGTGCTGCCAATAGTAATACCAATACTGCCGTTCTTCGTAAACAGTTAGATGATCCCAACGCAAGGATAATTATTACAACCATCCAAAAATTAGCTATACTTATTAAAAAAAATAAAAGTAATGCTGCTTTTGGTAAACCTACTGTAATCATCTTTGATGAATGCCATCGCTCACAATTTGGCGATATGCATGAAGCCATCACCAAAAACTTCAAAAAATACTTTCTCTTCGGTTTTACCGGAACACCAATTTTTGCTAAAAACTCTAGCAGTGCAGGCAAAGCCGATATGAAAACTACGGTACAAGCTTTTGGCTGTTATGCCCACGGCGCACCAGAAAATTGTCCAGATGAAAATCACTCAACAGCTATTCATACTTATACCATTGTAGATGCCATAGCTGATAAAAATGTATTGCCTTTCCGTATAGATTATATCCGTACAATGAAAGAAAAGGAGGAAGTAAAAGATAGTAAAGTAAGAGATATTGATCGAGAAAATGCATTAATGGCACCACAGCGGATATTTAATAATGTAGATTATATTTTAAAACATTTCGACCAAAAAACAAAGCGCAATAGCAAGCCGTATTACATGACAACTCTGTCTAACGTTTACGAAGTTGCATCAGCAAAAGATCGTAATAAAATAGAAGAAGTAAAAGAAAAAATAAGGAGAAGCGGTTTCAATTCTATTTTTGCCGTAGCCTCTATAGATGCTGCGAAGATTTATTATGAAGAATTTAAAAAACAGCAAAAGGAAATACCTAAGTTAGCTAGATTAAAAATTGCAACGATATTTAGTTTCTCACAAAATGACCCTGAGGAAGATGGGGTAGAAGATGAAAATTCCGAAAATACGGATGGTTTGAGTGCTAGTCACCGTGACTTTTTAGATAATGCCATAAAAGATTATAACACAAATTTTAAAACTACTTACGATACCTCGGCAGATAAGTTTCAAAACTATTACAAAGATGTTTCCTTAAGGATGAAAAATAGGGAAATTGATTTGTTGATTGTTGTAAATATGTTTTTAACTGGTTTTGATGCTACAACCTTGAACACGCTTTGGGTTGATAAAAATGTAAGGATGCACGGTTTGTTGCAAGCTTTTTCTAGAACAAATCGTATTTTAAATTCCATAAAAACCTTTGGTAACATCGTATGCTTCCGTAATTTAGAAAAAGCTACCAATGATAGTTTAGCTTTATTCGGCGATAACCAAGCAGGAGGAATTGTATTGTTAAAAGCATATAATGATTACTATTATGGCTATAACGATGGTAAAAGAGACATTGCCGGTTACTACGATTTAGTGCATGAATTAAAAGATAAATTCCCAATTGGTAAACGAATTATAAGTGAAGAAAGTAAAAAGGAGTTTATCAAACTTTATGGCGCAATCTTAAAACTTAAAAACATATTAACTTCTTTTGATGAATTTGAAGGAAATGAGATATTAAGTGAGGCCGAATTTCAGGATTATCACAGTATGTATATAGAGCTGTATCAAGAATTTAGAAATAAGGAAAAAGGAGATACCGAAAATGTAAATGATGATATTGTTTTTGAAATGGAGTTGATAAAGCAGGTTGAAATTAATATCGATTACATCATCGCTTTAATTCAGAAGTATCATGAAAGCCATTTAAAAGATAAAGAAGTAGTTGTTAATATTAGTAAAGCAATAGATTCTAGCGTTGAGTTAAGAAATAAAAAAGAATTGATAGAACAGTTTATTGCATCATTAACACCATTTTCTAATGTTGAAGAAGATTGGCAAGCTTTTGTTAGTACAAAGAAAAAAGATGAGCTTGATACGATAATTGAGGAAGAGAATTTAAAAGCACCAGAGACCTACACTTTTATAAATAATGCTTTTAAATATGGCGAGATACAATCATCAGGAACAACTTTTGCCAAGATTTTACCACCAGTTTCTAGGTTTACCGCAACAGGAGATAGGACTAAGAAAAAAGAAATAGTGCTAGAAAAATTGAACGCCTATTTTGAGAGATATTATGATATTACGAGTGAAACGATTTAGGGGTTTTATTAATTAGCAAGTTAGACAAAATACAATTTGAATAAAGAAATAGAAATTAATTTAGGGCAGGATAACATCTATACTGATGCATCAGGTATACGTCAGATGCTTGCATTTTATAATGAGTGTAAGGCATATTTCGACTGTACCATAAATATCAAGTTAGATAATACCGGATGGATCGATGGAAATTTATGCGCATTTTTAGGTGCATTAGTTTATAGGTTGAGTATTGAGAATAATTTGAAATTTTCAATGGATGCTAAACAGGTTTCTGCGAAGTGTAACATCCTCTTTGCTAACGATTTTTTGCCGATTACTCAAGACGAAAATTATTATAAGACAAACTCATGCCTACCCTTTAGAGGCTTCTTTCCCAATCAAAAAGATGATTTTTTTAATTATTTAGATAACGACCTTTTTGCACATAATGCTATGCCAAAGCTTTCGCGAGCGATACAGGATGAATTAATTGATAATTTAGGAGAGATATATGGAAATATAGAAAAACATGCAGAAACCGAGCTTCCATTTTTTGTGTGTGGACAATATTATCCATCAAAAAATGCACTTAATTTTACCATAAGTGATTTGGGTGTAGGTTTTTTTAAAAAGATTAATGCTCAAAAGTCTTTAGAAATTAAAACCTGCGGTGAAGCTGTATTATGGGCCATTGCAGGAAATAGTACTAAACCTGATGTGCCTGGGGGAACCGGTTTAAAAGGCTTAAATGCCTATTTACAAAATAATAATGGAGCAATGCAAATTTATACTGGTGATGCAGGTTGGTGCAGCAAAACAGTTAATAGCGTGCTCTACCCAGATGGTATAAGTTCATTGCGAAATAATTATTTAGGTGCTACAATTAATTTGGAATTTAATACAAAAAATCTTAATTTCAGAAGTCTTTAAGAAAACGGTAAAAAGTTATATCTTTGCAACCTCTTAAAAACAAACTGATTTAATAATCGTTATACTATTGAAAAATAACCAATTAGATATGAAAATCAGCGTATATGATATATTAAATAGCGCAAATGCCTCATTACATACAGATGGTATTCAGCTTTTCAATGCAATCCAAAAATCTTTCGATACGAATAGAAATGAGCAGGTTGAAGTTGATTTTACAAATATCAAACGTTGCTCTACGCTATTCTTGAACGCTTCATTCGGCAAATTACTTGCTGAATATGGTGAAGAAAGTGTGAAAAAATTTATCCATCCATCAAGCTATGCAGAAATTGTAAATTTCATGTACAAGTATCAAGAGATGTGGGATAATTTTATCAATAAAGATAATTATCAAGCATACCGTGAGGAAGCGCTTGCTTAATTTTTATTGCCTTGAATATTATCAATTTAAACATAAATAGCAGTCCACAAGACTGCTATTATATTTTAGATAGTAACGTTTGGCTGCCAATTCTAGGTTTAGATGATGAGCCTACAAGTTCTCATTATCAAATATTTTTCGATAAGCTCCTTAAAAAAGAAAATCCACAAATATTATTGTGTTCAGTTCAGCTTAGCGAAATTTTAAACAGATTATTAAGATTTGATGCAAGAAAGGTTTATGACAGGAAGTATGATGGCAAGACTGGAAGCATACCAAAGTTTACCACTTTTTATAAAGATGAATATAGATGTAGCGAAGATTTCAAATTAAAATATGAAAGTATTATTGATGATATCTCCGGATTTTCATATGGATTTCAAATGGTAGAGCCAAGTAAATTTGATTTTGATGCTTTAACTAATTTCGAAGCAGATAAAATGGACTTTAATGACCATTATTTTTGTCTTTTAGCTAAAGAATATGGCGCAACTATTGTAACCCATGATGCAGACTTCTTTGGTTTAGATGTAAATGTTGCTACTTTTAATTTAAGGTTGTATAAAGCTTACACCAATAGTATAAAACCTAAGTTAATTTAATAGTTAAATTTATTTTTGGTTTCTGCTCTATGTAACTCCCCCAACTCTCTCATGCCAAACCCTTTTACGCCCATCAATAAATTCTTCGCTTAAGTAAAACACGCCACCCATTCCATATATCCTCAAAGCCATCCCGAATTTTTTAGCACAAAAAGATTTTATAATCCTTAATTTTTTCAAAAGCCATCACCACCTATTCGCCCTGTATAAAATAATTTCAAAATTATTCTATTTCCAGACGCTTAATTTCTTTTCCCTAAATGAAATAAATTATCGGTAATCAATCAATGTTTTACTTTGAATAAATAAATATTTCTTTAAAGAATATTTTGGTTAAAATGCTGTAATTCAGTAAATAATGAAAGAGGTATAGCTATTTGTTGTATAGTTTTTAATACTTAACTTGATACCAATTAATCAAAAACTTCATCATTAAAAACCAAACCTATGTCAAAAGTGTATGAAACAGGGCACGCCAAAAACGTAGCCAACTTCGAAACCCTAATTTCATTTGTAGCCAGCTATGGTGCTACTTACAATCCATCGAGAGCATCCATTCAACTAGCAGCATTACAAACCAAAGCAGTAGATGCAAGCATAGCCATGCAGCAAGTAAATACGCGTTTAGCTACCAATGGCAATGTGATAGCTGCTAGAGAAACAGGAGCAAGTAGTTAAAACAATATTAGAGCAGGCTAAGCTTATAACAGATGAGTTTTCCAATATATACTAGTAAATAATTAGAACAAAAATGATTAAGACAGAACAAAAACTTGCAAGATGAATGGGTAAAGCATTTCGATAACCTAACTGGTACAGCCTTTGGTAATGCAATAATGAATAACGTTTCGTTAAATTTTGCCATAGTTGAAGATAAAGTGGTAGCAGTAGTAGATGTGAGAGAATCTGCAACGCATGTTTTTATGAAGAACAAGGCAGATAAAAACCGCAAGCAATTTTACATTCGTAGAAATGGAAGTACCATTGAGTTAGATGCCGAAGAAATGATTGGGTATGTAAAACAAAAGTGGGGATAAACCGTAAATTGGTGCAAAACTTTTATAATATTTCAGTTAGATATTATCTATTTTAGTCTTTGTAATATTAAATTAAAAACACTTACATATTTTTATTGTAAATATTTAATCAGAAATTTGAATTTAATTAAGCAATAGCTTAAGTTTGTATGCAAAGAAAAGCAATATTAGTAAAGAAATCCATAGATGGAAAGAAAGCTTTCTTTGTTGACGAACGAAATGCAAAAGAAATATATTCCATTCTTAATAAAGATGAAGCTTACAAGAAGAAATTCCGTTTTGCCCTCCACCAACTCTTAGATGGAAAAATTACAAGAGATTTATATGATAAGGAAAACTTTGAAAAAGGCTGCGAACATATAACCGCTTTAAAATTATTTAAAGGAAAAAATAACCCAAGAATATATTGTCAGGAACAAACATTCGGAGAACAAAAAGTGTTTGTGATTATAGCTTGCAGTGTTGTGGCAAAAAAAACAACAAGCTCCGGTCTCTCAAAAAAAGATAAACAAAATATTAGAAGCATAGCTAAATATGAATACGACATCAAAGACATCTGAAGAAATACAAAATAGCTTTAATGAAATTTTATCCATCTCATCAGAACAAGAACGCTTAGAGCTAGAAGCTCAATCATTGGCTTTTTCTTTTTTGGCAGAGATTGATAAAGCGATGAGCGAACAGAAAATGTCTAAAAAAGCTTTGGCCGAATCTATCGGAACATCGGCTAGTTACATCACTCAATTATTTAGAGGAGATAGGTTGCCGAATTTTATAAATTTAGCTAAGATGAAAGAAGCTTTAGGTATGGAATTCGACATTGAAGTTCGAGATAAACATACAACCGAAGAAAAATCTTTTGATTTTCCAGAAATTAAGCCTAAAGGATGGCATTATTATAAATTTGAGACTGATTATCAAACCCCTCAAGCTGAATATGGTGATGTTCAATATGATGAAACTCAAGCAGCATAATGAAAGCGAAATTATCTCCTTTAATTTGGTTGAATTTTGCTTTACTAAAGAGTGAATTTGATTTTATCCAACCTGCAACAATTTCAAAGAAGAAGTTAGACCCATCAACTTTTTTTGAAAAATATGTAATTGATGTAGATTTTTCAAATAATATTAGTGATGATGGAACGTTTCAAACTTTCACTAAAATTGAAATTAATAATGAAGATGAGCCAGAAGCTGGATATAAAATTTTGGTAGAAGGAACTGGAATTTTTCAGATTAAAAGTGAAGTGGAACTTCCAGAAGGACATATTAAAAATCTCCAGAACTATTCTGCTGTAAATTTATTAATCAATAGATTAAGAACTCACATTTTACAAATGACTAGTCTTTCTGTTTTTGGTGCTTATGACCTACCTCCAATAGATATTACTGATTTATTCAAGCAGAAAAACGAGCAAAATCGTGTAGGAAAGGATTAAGCATTAATGTAAATTATTTTTATGGCATACTCAATTGAAATGTGGCGAGCATTAAATCGCTCACTACAAATGGAATCACGTTTCTTTAAAAAATATCTTGATGAACATTATCCTGGTGTTTATGAAGAAATTAAAAATGAAATGATAAAAAAAGGAATGAGTGATTTAAGCGACTCCTTTGATGATTTTTTGGTTGAAAATGTTCCGATGAAAGTTCATAAAAAAGATGTTTGACGCACTAACTTTGCTATTGGAGATGTTGTGCAAGCCATCCCGAAATTTTATGATAAACAGATTTTGTAATCCCTAATTTTTGCAAAGGCCATCACCTCATACTCTTACCTTCTAAAATATTTCCAAAATTTTCTATTTCCATACGCCCAATTTCTTTTCCCTAAAAACAATAAATTATCTTAATCAACTATTGCGTAGCTTTCCGTCTCGGTAAAATTTAAGGTCTATTGCATCCAAAATGCTGATCCCGAATGTTCTAGATTTTGAATTGAGGAAAGAAACAACATCTTTAGCTTCATTTTTTAGTATATGCTTTAACATATAAAACTATTAATTATCTATAAGTATATCTTTTTGCATATAATTTTATATATTTGATTAAATTACGAGCAATTGCATATAATGAAACACTTAGCTGAGTTTATTAAAGAGAAAAGAAAAGAAGAAAAGCTTACCCAAGAACAATTTGCGGATAGGGCGGGTGTGGCACTAACGGTAATACGAAAAATAGAACAGGGTAAAGAAAATCTTAATCTTTCTAGTATAAATCAGGTATTAAAAATGTTTGGTTATGTGTTAGCTCCGATTGAAAAAAATGGTGTTTCTCAAAATCATGACGTATGAGAATAGCTGAAATATTTTATCAAGATATATTGGCAGGAATACTCATTGAGACAAATGATGGGGAGTATACATTTGAATATGATACGGATTATATCGAAAACTATCCAAATCAATTTCTTACTTTTTCTATGCCAGTGGGCAAGGGTAAATTTAAAGACAATCGTTTATTTCCTTTTTTCGAGGGTTTAATTCCAGAGGGATGGCTTTTAAATATCGCATCAAAAAACTGGAAAATTAATCCCAATGATAGGATGGGTTTACTTTTAGCCTGTTGCCAAAATTGTATAGGTGCAGTAAGTGTTAAACCAATACATACGGGTGATGAATAAGAACTGTTTATATTGTTATAACCAATTGCCCCAAGATACGAATGGAGATTTCCACGAGCATTGTAGTCTGGATTTTTTTGGCACCAAGCAACAGCCAGAATTTGCTTATTCGTTAGCGCAGATGGATGAATTGGCGAAAAATGTAATAGAAAGAAGTATTGCAGTTCCTGGAGTACAACCTAAACTGTCTTTAACGATGGTTAATACTGCTTTGGATGATGATAAAAATGGTAGGCTCACTGTAGTTGGTGCTTTGGGTGGTAATTATATCTTTAAACCACCATCTTCAATCTTTAATGAAATGCCACAAAATGAACATCTCACTATGAGAATGGCAGAAGCTTTTGGAATGAAGACTGCAAAATCTAGCTTAATCCGTTTAAAATCGGGTGAACTTTCCTATATCACCAAAAGATTTGACAGAACTGATTTAGGCAAGAAGAAACACATTTTAGATATGTTTCAAATTTTAGAGGCTTTTGATAAGTACAAAAGTTCAATGGAAAAGGTAGGAAAGGCCATAGGTCAATATTCTAATCGTTCAGCATTTGATCAACTCTATTTTTTTGAATTAGCTGTTTTCAGTTTTTTAACTGGAAACAATGATATGCACCTTAAAAATTTCTCTTTGCTATTAGATCATAACAAGTGGAGTTTATCTCCAGCGTATGATTTATTGAATGTAGCAATTGTAAACCCCGAGGATAAGGAAGAATTGGCTTTAACGTTAGAAGGCAAAAAGAAAAAACTTAGCCTAGAGAATTTTCAATATTTGGGAGCAAAGCTTGATCTCAATGAAAAGCAAATTAAGAGTGTTTTTAAACGATTTGAAAAATTTAAAATTATTGCCGAAGAATGGATAAACTATTCCTTTCTTTCTGAAGATTATAAAGAAAAGTATACAGTTTTATTAAAGTCAAGGTATCACATACTTTACTCTTAAAGGTGTTTTGAGGAGAATAATTTCATTTGCTAATTAGAAATGCACAAAAACATAATATAAACAAAATTGTTTATATTTGTATATGTTTGAAAAGCTATCCATATTAAAAGGTCTTCACCCAGGGTTCTTCTTAGAGCATGAACTCAAGAAGAAAAAATTGTCTAAACGACAATTTGCAATTGCTTTGTCAGAACATCCCCAAACTATTGGTGCAATTACTAAGGGAAACAGGGATATGAATACCGCTTTATCTTTAAGAATTGAAAAGGCTTTAAATTTGGAAGAAGGCTTTTTAATGATATTACAATCTTTTTATGATATTAAAAAAGTAAAAGAAAAGCTTGCAGATAAAAAAACGCCAAATCTAAAATTAATACGTCCTGTATTGTTTTGGGATACGAATATCAATAAAATAGATTGGGAGTTCCATAAAGAGTATATCATTCAAAGAATTTTTGAACGAGGAAATCAGCAAGAGAAAGAGGAAATAGAGAGGTTTTACGGAAAACAAGTTGTTGCTGATATACGCTCAAATATAGCTAAGAGTAGTTACATCAAATTAGAATAATTTAAACATATCGGTATATGCTCTATTGGAATACTGTAAATGATACATTGAAAGATGCGTTATTGCTGTTGATGAAATCTTCCATATTCGACCAATTTAGATTAGTTGGAGGAACTTCTTTAAGTTTACAACTTGGGCATAGAATGTCAATTGATATTGATCTTTTTACTGATGCACCTTACAGATCTATAGACTTTAACAAAATTGACGAGTTCTTAAAAGACAATTTTCCTTATGTTGATGGGTCTTTTGGAATGTTGGTTGCAAATGGTAGATCTTATGCTGTTGGTGAAAATAATTTTAATAATGTTAAGCTTGATATCAACTATACAGATCCTTTTATACAAAAGGCGTTATTTGTAGAAGGAGTGAGGTTGGCCACGGTTCAAGAGATTATGGCCATGAAAATGGAAATTGTTCAAAGTGCTGGTAGAAAGAAAGATTTTTGGGATATTCATGAAGTTTTAGATTACTATCCAGTTGAGCAAATGATAAAACTACATGAAGAAAGATATCCCTATGGACATGATAAGGATTTAATACTTAAAAATCTGTCTAATTTTACAAAAGCAGACAAGGATATTGACCCCGAATGCTTGCGTGGTAAACACTGGGAATTGATAAAGCTCGATATGCTAGAATTAACAAAATAAATCAGTTTTGTACCGAATTTGTATTTTTTATAATGTAAATGCCTGATAATCATTATCACTTCACTTTTTTTGTTAGAAAGTAAACGTTTTTTTCTTCGTTTAGTTTATCTTCTTTTTATCGAAATCGCTCAATTTTTTAGTCTAAACAATCTCAGTATAAAACATTATTATCCTTGTCTTATTTAAAAATGATTGATCTATTTATTTAAATTACAGTGTGTTAATTTATTTTAATTCAAATCTTGTCTATGTAAACAATAGATTTTTAACTTTCTAAAAGTTTCAATATCATTTAAAATTTCTAACTTGAGCTGTCCCTAATTATGTTATCATGTTTAATAAAAATCTTAAGACTTTTTTAACGCTCATTTTTTCGCTTAGTCTGTTTTCTATAGCAAATGGGCAAGATAAACTTGATGTTGCTGTTGCAGGTTTAAGTCATGATCATATTTACTTAATCATGAATAGTTATCAAAAAGGTGAGGTTAATATTATAGGTATTGCAGAAGCTGATACAATTTTGGTGCAACGTTTCAAAAAGCGATATCAACTCCCAAATCATTTATTTTATCATGACCTCAAAACATTATTACAAAAGCATAAACCAGATGCAGTATTGGCCTATAATGCAATTGCTGATCATCTTGCTGTTGTTGAAGTTGCCGCTCCGCTGGGTATTTCTGTTATGGTAGAAAAGCCTTTGGCAGTAAACGTAAAGCAGGCAGAAAGAATGGTAAAACTGGCTAACCAATACCAAATCAATATACTTACAAATTACGAAACTACATGGTATCCAAGCAATCAAGAAAGCTATAAAAATATTAAAGAGCAAAATCGTATTGGCCACGTGCGAAAGATGATTGTACACAACGGGCACCAAGGGCCGAAAGAAATTGGTGTGAGCAAACAGTTTTTAGATTGGTTAACTGATCCAGTAAAAAATGGTGGCGGAGCTTTGGTAGATTTTGGCTGTTATGGTGCAAATTTAATGACTTGGCTGATGGATGGAAAAGCTCCAATTTCAGTGAGTGCAATTACTCACCAGCTTAAACCAACAATATATCCTAATGTAGATGATGACGCAACCATTCTTTTGGAGTATGCAGATGCTACAGGTATTATTGAGGCTTCTTGGAATTGGCCCTTTAACATAAAAGATATGGAAGTTTTTGGAGATAAGGGCTATATACAAGCAGTTGATGCAAATACGTTAAGGTTTCGAGAAAATTCAAAAAATAATTATAGTATTTATAAGGCAGAACCTATTGAGAAGAACTATTCTAGTAGTTTACATTATTTAAAAGCGGTATTGGATAAAAAAATTGAACCTAAAAATGATTTGTCATCTTTAACAAATAACCTCATTGTTGTGAAGATATTGGAGGCAGCAAAAACATCGGCAAAAACAGGTAAAAAGGTAATGATCAATTAATGAATGGTTATTGCGTTAGAACGAGCGGAAAAGTAAAGATTATGATAATTTCTGTGCTTTTAATTTTGAATTAACGAGTTTTGGTAAATTGATATCCAACCAATAGATTAATGCAGGCTAAAACAAAATTCTTACTTACCGAAGACTGGACAGTAGTGGTTCTTGGTTTTCTTATTATTATACTCTCCTTATCAGGCCTAATTGTTCCAGTTCCGGCGCTAAAGTGGGTAAATGTGACCGAATTAATCGATAAAATTCTTTCACTAGCTAATTTGCTGAAGTTTGTCGCTCAATTTTTATTGATTTTTGTTGTTGCCATGTTGGGCGCACTCGCTATGGGAAGGCCAATTAAAAAACTATTGGTGGTGGTGCCTGTTGTTTATATACTAACCATAATAGCTCTAATTATTTCTGGTAGTGCTTCAATGAGGTCACTTAATCTCGAGGGGGTTATTTTTAGTTTGGGTATAGGACTAGCTATTAGCAATTTTTTTAGGCTGCCTAAATGGTTTGTAGCAAACCTTTCTACAGAACTTTTTGTAAAAATTGGTCTGGTATTGTTAGGTACTTCTGTAATCTTTTCCGATATTTTGAAGGCTGGATCACTAGGTTTAATACAGGCACTACTGGTTGTGCTGTCTGTTTGGTATTTTGCTTTTTGGCTATGTAAAAAGCTTAAGGTAGATCAAGAATTAACCATGATGATTTCTAGTGCAGTATCCATTTGTGGTGTGTCTGCGGCAATTGCTACCTCTGGAGCTATAAAAGGAGATCCAAAAAAGCTATCTTATGTGATTTCTATGGTACTCATCACCGCTATACCTATGATGATCTTTATGCCATACCTTGCTCAATATTTCAATTTAAGTCAAGCGGTTACAGGTGCTTGGTTGGGAGGAAGTATTGATACAACAGGTGCAGTGGTGGCTTCCGGATCTTTAGTTGGAGAGGAAGCTCTTAAAATCAGTACCATAGTTAAATTTTCACAAAATGTATTGTTAGGGCTTGCTGCATTTGCCATTTCAGTGTATTGGACATATACTCAAAAGCCTGATGGACAGGCAGTAGTTGAAAAACCTACCCTAAGGGTAATATGGGAAAGGTTCCCAAAGTTTGTAATTGGCTTTGTTGCGGCATCATTGCTGTTTAGTTTTGCACTTAGCCAAGAGGCGATAACTGGTGTAAAAGATAGTTTAAAGAACCTCCAGGGTTTGTGGTTTGCCCTTGCATTTACTAGCATAGGTTTGGAAACTAAATTCTCTGAACTTTTTGATAAGCATAGCAAAACTCCTTTTTATGCATTTTTAATTGCCCAATTGTTCAATATCGTTATCACACTGATGATTGCCTATATGCTGTTTAAGTAAATGAGTAGCGTTATTTCTTAGCGCATAATGTTATTAATTTAAGGAAACTTTGCTCGTCATTGCTTCTGTTTTTCACAGAACGAAGCAATCTTTCATGCATTTTAGCTATTAGATACCAGCCTGTTTAAAAGATTGCTTTCCCGAAAGTCTGGACAAGGCTGTCTCTGCGCTTTCCTCGCAAGGACGACCGCTTTAAAAAGCTTAACTTAATCACATTGTCATAGCGCATAGCGCAACAACTATTTATTCAAGAGTTTAAATTAAATTTTTGTTAAATTCCCAAGTCTGTGTATTTGTTTATTTACGTATGTTTACGATAGATATAAACCAAATATTTTGAGTACAGAAATTTTTCGCCTAGAAGCAACCCGAAGATACCTTGATTTTAATCTAAATCGGGAGAAAGAATTGGATCAACTGGTAATGTTAGCCTCTCAAATTTGCGGTACGCCAATCTCACTAATTACTTTAATGGACGAAAATTTGCAGTTTATTAAAGCTGGAATAGGAGCTGATATTAAAGAAATGCCCAGAAAAACTTCTTTTTGTACCGTAGCTATAGAAACTGATGATTTAATGATTGTAGAGGATGCAACCAAGGATGTAAGGTTTGCCAATATCCCGGTGGTAGCGGATAACCCTCACATTCGTTTTTATGCAAGTGCAAACCTGAGGTCTTATGATGGTTTTAATGTAGGAACTTTATGTGTTTATGATGTTAAACCAAAAACCTTGTCGGCCGAACAGCGAAATAGTTTAATTGCATTAGCTGGCCAGGTAAGTCATATTATGGAGTTGGATCTGGCACTAAAAAAGTTGAGGCAGCAAAATTTGGCTTTTATGGAAATCGCCCGTATTCAATCTCATGAATTAAGACTGCCAGTTTCTTCAATACTTGGTGTTATGGATTTAATAAATGGAGAGAAATCTGATTTAAATCCGGAGTATCTTAATGTACTTAACAATTCTGTTATCCAATTGGATGAAAAAATTCGAACAATTGTAGGTTATGTTAGTGCAAACAGCGCTTAAAATTGTTTAAACTACCTTTTTAGCATAATTCTGGTTTTGAGATCAAAATATATTTTTAACCTATAAATTTTTATAGCTTACCACATGTTGCTCAATTAATTTTATTTATTCCTAGCATGTGATTTTTTAATCCTACTGATGGTTTCTGGGGCTAAACCTAAATAAGACGCGATAAGATTTTGGGAAACTCGGGCGATGAGTTCTGGATTGCTTTTTACCAAATGTAAGTATTTTTCCTCTGCCGTATGGGTAATATTGCTCATTAACCTTTTCTCCTTAGTAACTAAACTATTTTGATACAAAATTCTGAAATAGCGATCCATAATAGGAATAGCTATTGTAATTTTTTCATAATCTTCTCTTGAGATCAATAGCAGCTCAGAGTCTTCAATAGCATCAATATCAAATACTGCAGGTTCGCTATTTAGAAAGCTGTTAAAGTCTGAAAGCCACCAACCTTCCCAGCCAAAAATACTCATGTGCTGTTGCCCGCTATCATCAATATTATAGGTGCGAAGTAGTCCTTTGGCTACAAATGCCATTGATTTGCAAACATCACCCTGTTGTAATAAATATTGTTTTTTTCTGATTTTTTTAGGTGTGAAATACGCACTCAGCAACACCTTATCTGTTTGGTTAAGGGTTACTTTTTGCTGTATGTGGGCTAAAAGTATTTCAATCATGTGGGGTGATTTTTTTTTAAAGTTAGCTATTTTGTGTTTGGGATGATCAACGCTAAGAAATTTCTTGATTTAGATCTATCGTTTTTTTTGATGCAAGTCAACAACTAAAGGATCAAAACTCAAGATCTTTGGGGGCTGGATTTATGATAGTTAAATCCAAGAGTTAAAGAAAAATTAAAATATATGAAAAATAGAATTGCACTCGTAATAGGAGCAAGCGGTATTAGTGGGAGTAACCTTGCAGAGAAACTGATAGCCGAAGGATGGAATACTTACGGTTTATCTCGCCACCCGAAACATGATATAAAAGATCTTAAACCGATTGCGGCTGATCTTTTGGATAAAAAAGGTTTAGGATTTGCGCTTTCGGACATTAAACCAACACATGTTTTTATTACCACTTGGACAAGAATGGACACTGAGGCTGATAATGTTAGGGTAAATGCAGCGATGATACGAAATTTGGTAGATGTATTGTCAGTTAAAAAATCGGCAGAACACATAGCTTTGGTAACAGGCCTTAAGCACTATCTCGGCCCATTTGAAGCGTATGCTCAAGAGGGTTTTCTGCCTCAAACTCCATTAAAAGAAAATCAACCAAGATTGAAAATGGAGAATTTTTATTATGCGCAAGAAGACGAATTATTTAAGGGTGCAGCTAGAGATGGATATACATGGAGCGTTCACAGGCCACATACGTTAATTGGCAAGGCTGTTGGTAATGCAATGAATATGGGCACAACTCTTGCCGTTTATGCTAGTATTTGTAAAGAGCTTGGATCTAAATTTGTATGGCCTGGATCTGCTGCGCAATGGAATGGAATTTCAGATGTAACCGATGCAGGGATATTGGCAGAACAATTGATTTGGGCATCAAGTAATAAGGTAGCTGCTAACCAAGCATTCAATATTGTTAATGGTGATGTTTTTCGTTGGAGCAGTTTGTGGTTTCATTTGGCAGCTTATTTCGGAGTTGAAGCAGTAGGTTATGAAGAGAAAATAAAACCATTGGATGTTCAAATGCCAAAATATGCTGATTTATGGAAAGAAATGGCAACAAAATACGGCTTAATTGAAAGCAGATTAGACCAATTATCTAGTGCTTGGCACACTGATCTTGATCTTGGCAGACCAATTGAAGTGCTAACCGATATGTCAAAAAGCAGAAAACTCGGTTTCACTGCTTACAGGGATACTCAGGAAGTATTTACAGAACTGTTTGATGAGCTAAAGAAGAGTAGGTTAATTCCTTAATCGTTTGGTATATTTCCTTTGGCTTAAATTGTGTTTTAATCATTTTATTTAAGGATGATTAATTAGCTATGTTATCTTACAAAACTGTTTTCCGTTTTTTAAAGTAGTTTGGTCAGCTTAATTTTTAAATCTTAATTAAGTTAAGCCTAATCTTAATTTGTGTAGTGGCATGCAATTTGTTATTTTGCGCAAAATGATTTTATATGGCTTCTGGTATTTTTGCTGTTCTCGATGATATTGCTTTACTAATGGATGATGTGGCCATGGCGGCCAAGGTAGCTACCAAAAAAACAGCCGGTATATTAGGTGATGATTTGGCCGTTAATGCCGAAAAAGCTACTGGATTTCTATCTTCGCGAGAAATCCCTGTTTTATGGGCAATAACAAAGGGTTCTTTTATCAATAAATTGATTATTGTACCAATTGCCATCGGATTAAATATATTTTGGCCCATTTCTATTAAGGTTATTTTAGTAATAGGTGGTTTGTATTTGGCTTATGAGGGGATGGAAAAGATTGTAGAATTTTTATTTCATCGAAAAAAAGAAACTGCCAAACCTGCAACTCAAATAATCCAGGATGACCCACAGGCAGAAAAAGCAAAGATAAAATCGGCCATTTTAACTGATTTTATTCTCTCTGTTGAAATTGTGATCATAGCATTAGGCTCAGCCGCACAAAGTAGCATGTCTGTACAAATACTTTCGGTATCTGTTGTTGCAATTGTGGCCACCGTTGGGGTATATGGAATTGTAGCTTTGATAGTAAGGATGGATGATTTGGGCTACAAATTGATTAAAAAATCTGGCGAAAAGGGTGTAGTAAATACGCTTGGAGTTTTATTGGTAAAAGCACTTCCAATAATAATTAAAATACTTGCTGTTGTAGGTACAATTGCTCTCATTTTAGTAGCTGGAGGTATATTTGCACATAATGTTGGATTTTTACACGGACTTTTTCCAACCATACCAGCAATGGTTACTGAATTTGGTTTAGGTGTTTTAGCGGGCTTAATTGCTGTATTATTAATGACAGTTGTTAAAAAGATGTTTGGTAAAACAGTTAAAAATTAAGTTACTGGTAACCATTTCAATCATTAAATATTGAAGGTTTAAAGATAAGAAATTGGACAATGTTTTAATTTTCTGCCAATTGAATTAATGTCCTATTGATCCAAATTTGTGTGTTTTCATTATCAGTAATGGTTTGGCGCAATAAGGTAGTTGCTTCATCTTCTGCCAACAACTTAAATAAATTAATGAGGAGTTCATATTGATTATTTTTCATAGCCAAAAACTGATTGGCTATGAAAATAATTTCTACATCTTGTTCAGTAGATTTTTTTTTTGAAAGTTTAATAGGGTTAATTGCTATTGCAGATGATATTAGCGCTTTACCTTTTGGTAATAACTTGGTAATTAACTTTAATCTCTGATAATGGTTTTGAATATAAGTTTGCTCTGGATGCAACGCTTTTGCCAATTGTGGAGTAAATGCTGCCTGAGCTAACTTATCAAAAGTTTTGGCACATTTACGTTCTAATAAAATCATCCAATTAACTACAGCAACAATTTTTTCACTAACGGCTAAATTATCCATCTGCTATTAAATCTCTCTTTTCTGCTCTTTAAGATCGATATGTTTTCCTTCATTGTGATGTGAATTTTCTCCGGTATGGTCATCAGCGGCATGCAAATCATTTTGTTTTGAATTTTCAATCAACTCGTGAATGGTCTCTTTTTGAGCGCCTCTATCTGTAAATGATTTGGAAGATAAGTTTCTGTTTTGATAAAAACTAGTTGGATTAAAATGATGGTGATTGTAAAAATTTTGCTGATCTAATTCAGCAATTGTTTCTTCAATTCTTAATGCTGCCGGACTGCCAATAATTTGCCTAACCAATTGTTCTGTATCATTGCTTGGTAAATTTTCATCAAAACTTGGTAAAGCATTAAATTGATCAATATGAATATTAGGTAAAATCACCTCTGGTTCGGTTTCATGCAATTGAGCTATGCCTATCGGGATCATCACTTTTTTAGCTTCTAAATTCGTTGCAGTTAAAGTTATAATCAAATATCTGATATCTTTTGTAAGCGAATCAAATAACAAATCATCTACTATTCCAATTTGCAACGAGGCTTCATTTTTCACTTCCCAACCTAAAATATTAGCTTCATTTTCATCAATTTTATATTCGCTACTTTTTAAGCTTTCTAATGCGCTTGTTTGAGTGTTTTCCATTTTAATTTTTTTTAAAGTCTTGTATTTTTTTTAGCCTTTTCGGTTAAACAAATTAATTATCTATTTGTAAACCAGCATAATTCATAAAATCTGCATGTTCTGCATAATTTTTAAAACTTTGTATGTCTTCCCTTATCATTTTTTCAAATAATCCATTAAAAATAGTGGCAATTCCTTTACCTACACTGCCTGCTGGAGGGAAATAATTAATTTCGATATGTAGCTGAGTACCAATCGTATTCAAAGTATCTATAAACTCAACTTTGCCTGCATTTTCAATCATCGATCCAGTGGTAGATTGCCAACCAATATATTTGTTTTCATCTTCGTGAGTAATTTCAGCGTTCCAGCTTAAAGGGATTAAATTACCTGGTGTATTTGCAATCCAATGTGATGTGGTATCACTTGTTTCTGTTACCGTTTTTAGGTGTGCCATAAACTTTGGTAAATTAGAAAGCTCTCGCCAAAAGGCAAATACTTTTTCTCTTGGAGCGTTAACTGTAATTGTTTCTGAAATGTGGATAGCCTCTGGATCTGTAGTGTCTATTCCTAAACGTTGATATAATGGGCACACACCGCTTGCACCTCGATAGATTAACAAACCACCAGCTGCTGCACCTTGCAAGCCCAATAAAGGATGTTTTGTAATGTTTTTGAGCGATTTATAAAGTAAGTAACTCCCTGCTAAAAAAGAAATTGTTCTTTCTCCACCATCAAGGTTTATGGAGTTAGCTGGTTTAAGATTAATGTCTTTTAAAGTGTCGTTAAATGTTTGTCCGAATAGGTTATTCATATTTTGTAAGGTTAATGTGCCTAATGAACATTCTCAAGTCTCGAATGTTTAATATTTCATACAAATTCTTTTGCAACAAAAATTATTAATTGCTGTTTAAATTCTATGTCAATTAATAAAAATAATTTTTATGCGGGTACTAGTGGCTTATTATTACCTGTTCCAAATAAAACTTATTATCCCCAAAAATTTCAAGATAAAAGTAGGCTTAGTTACTATTCCTCTCTAGTAAATTCTATCGAGATTAATAGTTCATTTTATAAAATACCACAGGCAATTACCATTGCAAAATGGGCTTTAGCTGTGCCAGAGGATTTTAAATTTACTTTTAAACTTTTTAAAGCAATTACCCATCAAAAAGGTTTAATATTTGATGAAGATTTAGTAAGCCAATTTTTTAAGGTAATTGATCATGTTAGAAATAAAAAAGGATGTGTATTGGTTCAACTTCCTCCTAGTATAAACATTAATTATTTTGCACAAATCCGTTTACTTATGATGGTTTTGAAAGTTAATAATCTTAATAATTGCTGGAAAATTGCTTTCGAATTTCGTCATCCTTCGCTTTATTGTGGTGAAGTTTTTGAACTTTTAAATGAGTTTAACATGGGCATGGTACTGCATGACAAGGCTAAGTCTGCAAGTCCATTTATTGATATTGAGATGGATTTTGTCTATTTGCGTTTCCATGGTCCAGATGGCAATTACAAAGGCACTTATGATGATGAGGTTTTAGATGAGTACTCCAGCTATATTAATGATTGGCTTGCCAATAAAAAACAAGTATATGTGTATTTTAATAATACCATGGGCAATGTTTATGCTAATCTCAACACACTTGTTAAGTGTGTTGAGATTAGTTAATACAAATTTGTTTTTAAACAATTATTAAAAACCAATGTTAAGGCAGTATGGAAAAATTTAGCATTCAATTATTAGAACAAACATTTTTAATAGAGCCGCAAGAAAATGGTACTTTCAGAATTTTTGATGGAGAAGAAAAAATAGGGGTTATTTATCCAGAAGTTGAAGAAGATGGTACAGTTTGGAAAACCATGGATGATTTAGATGCTGATTTTGTACAACAGCTTGGTGAGTTGGTTTCTGAGCATAACATGAAATAAAGTGGCTTCTTTAATTACTTTGTGCTACAAGTTAAGCGTTTAAGCATGTAAGAAAGCATAATGGCAAATACCACATAACCAACAAATAAGATATATCCAGGTTGTAAGGAAGTATAATTTACGGTAGAAGTGGTTAAAAATTCATTCTTAATATTTAAATCCGTGAGTTGACTTTTAAGTATACCATTTAATCCAATATAGGTCATTAAAATTCCAACTACCATAACATCCGCCATATCCCACTTCCCAGATTCGAAAGCTAAATATCTGGTTACTTTATTTTCTGCAATTAATGGCTTGCATAATAAATGGATGCCTCTTGATGTAATTCTGAGTATGGGTAAAATTATCACAAATAAGATGATGATCACACCTACAGTAATTGAATCTGGCTTTGGTTGTTGTAAGAGAACGATTGCAATATCCAATATGCTTTTACTTTGGTAAAATAATACCTGATTATCAAAGGCAACCTTTTCGCCCATCATTAAAAAGTTGAGGGAACTTAATCTAGCATCAACCTCAATAATAGGTATCGTTACGCCAACAAATAATAACAACAATGCAAAAAGCAGCGACATGATAAACAAACTAGTTTGCAGGTGTTTTTTCTTCCTTAAACTAGCCCAAATTACAACAACAATTAACAATGTACACAATAATGCGTAGGCATAATTATAATTAACCTTTCTTATATCTTCTACTTTATGCTCAATTTGTTGGTTTAATGCAATGGGATTATTCACCTTGTATTTGCCATACATGTGTTTAGTCAGCTTTGCAATAGCAATACCAGTACTGTCATAAGTTTGATCTGCTAACTCCTCAAATTTTGTATTAGCAATGTTTTTAAGTTGATTAGTTGCTTTTTTACTTAAAAGCCTATTCACAATAGTTTTTGCAAATCCTGGCACTTCTGCATGTAATTCTTTAGGATCAACAAACTGCTTAAAAGCAAATTTTTTAAGCTTATTGCCTATACCTTTTTGTTTTTTGTTAAACTGGCTCACCACTTGGTTAACCATGGTGTGCATCTGGGCTTCTACTTGTTTTCTGATGGCTAGTTTTTGCTCGGCAGTAACCTCAAATCCTTTAATTTTGCCAGATACAACCGCTGAAATTTTATCGCTCCATAAATCAACAGAAAAAAGGCCGAAACTGATGTTGTTAAACATGGCATAATCCTCTTTTAACTGTTGTTGTTTTTTAGATTGCTCATGTAAACGGTATCCAAAATAGCCTTGTACCACTAACAAAATACCCAGCCCCAATAGGAGTAAAATATTTGCCAGACTAGCATATTTAGGTTTTGGATTAGGAGATGGCTGCTGATTGGTTTCCACGTTAGTGTATATTTGATAGAAATTTCTTTAATTCTGTTAATTTTTAATGCGAATCATGCGGTGTGATGAACTTTAAAATGGTAGATAGTACCAATCCGAAAAGTACAAAAGCGATAAAAATAATGTAGCCAGGTTGCAAAGCAGTATTGTGTGTAGAGATTAGCGTAAGCGTATCAGCAGGGATATCAAGCTTTTTCAATTGATCTTCTAACAAACCATTCAAACCAATGTAAGCCATTAAAATTGCAATAACCACCACATCAGCCATGCTCCATTTGCCAGATTGAAAAGCGAAATATTTGATCACTTTGTTTTCTGCCAAGCTTTTTTTGCCTAATAAATGAATACCAGTTGAGCTTAATTTCATTACCGGAAATAAAATACTAAATACTAAAATTAATACTCCAACGGCAATAGAATCCCAACCTGATCCTCCCATTAAAACAACTACCACATCTAAAATACTTTTACTCTGAAAAAATAATACTTGATCATTAAATTGAATTGGTTGGCCTAATAAAGTAAATTCTAGCGTGTTAATTCGAGCATCAACTTCAATCATCGATGCAGTTAAACCAACACCTAACAACATAAAAGCAAACAGTAGCGACATGATAAACAAACTTGCATGCAAATCTTTACGTTTTCTAAAGGTCCACCAACAAAGTAATATCACTATAATGCCGCAAAGTATTGCGATGCTGTAGGTGTAGGTTAGGCTTTCTATAGATTTTAGTTCTCTTTTAATTTTTTGGTTAAATGCAGCTCTGTTATCGACTTTATAAACTCGATAAACTTTGGCAACTTTACTTGCATTAGCTTTTAAAGTACTGTCAATAAATTCGGTATCTTCCATTTCCTCTAACTTTTTTAAGCCTATTTTGCTAAGCTGCTTTTTAGTTTGAGGGTTATCCACCTTATCCATCATAGATTTAGCTAAACTGGGAACCTGTTTTTTGAAGCTGTCAATCTCCACAAAGTTTTTAACGGCAAATTTTACCAGTTTACCCCTTACCGATTTTTTCTCTGGTTTGGTAACTAACGCTTCGGCACGGTTAATTAAAGCTAAAATTACCTGTTCAATTTCTTTTTGTAATGCTTTTTTTTGTGCTGGAGTAATGTCTAAATTATTACTTTGATAATTGATGATGCGTTCAATTTTATCATGCCATTGCTCAATAGAAAATAAGCCCAACATGATGTTATTCATGGCTGCATAATCTTCTTTTAATTTTTGTTGGCGTTCAGAAAGTTGGTTCAATTGGTAACCAAAATAGCTCCCAGCTAAAAATAGTAGACCTAATCCTAAAATGATGAGGGTTTTTAAGGCATTAAAACCTTTGCCCGAAGTAGGTGATGTGTTAGCGTTCAATTGCGTTAAAATATAAATTGGATTTGCCTATAACGCAGTAGCCTGTCAATTGTTTGAAATTGATATTTTTTTTAATCCTTATTATTCAATTTGTCTCTTTTTTGCTAAAGATATTAAGCCTACAATAGGGCCAAAAGCTAAAAATACATAAGCAAAAGATGGATTGATATGCTCAATTAACAATCCAATACATTGAATGCTGATGATGGTAACAGAAAAGCCGATACAATTTGCAATGGTTAATGCGGTTCCTTTTAAAGCAACTGGAGCATGCTGAGCCATAAGTGTCGAAAACAGCGGAGAGTCTGCAACAACAAGCATTCCCCAAACAACTAAAATAACAAATACTAGCCAAATTGAAGCAATGTAAAAGAGCAGAGGGGACAATAAACAACATAAACATGAAAGCAATAAAATGATTGTTGCTAACCTTTTTACGCCAATTTTTTTAGAAAAATAGCCGCTAATTATGCAAGCTAAACTGCCAGAGGCGATGATTATAAAAGCCATTAAAGATGAGTTTATAGCTACGGTTGCATTTATACGGTTGTACTGAAGTAGTAGTTGTGGTACAAAAGCCCAAAACGCATATAACTCCCAGCAATGCCCAAAATAACCTATGGCAACAGCCTTAAATTCTGCATGTTTAAAAATTTTTAGCAAAGCTGATGCATCAAAATTACTTTTAACTCGAAATGGTCCGTTAGGTACTAAAAAGCCAACCAAAACTCCACCTGTTAGAGCCAAAGCAGAAGTAATTTGTAAAATAGATTGATAGGAGAGGTTAAATGAAATACCTTTTAATAAATGAGGGAGGGCAGTGCCCAACACCAATGCACCCACTAAATATCCTAATGCACTACCTAAGCCATCTTTATAATAATCTGCAACAATTTTCATCCCGATAGGATAAATGCCAGCTAAGAAAAAACCTGATGCAAACCTCAATAGAAGTATGGTTGTTAAATCGCCTTTGGCATAAACTACTCCAATATTAAAAATTGCTGCAATAATAGCGCTTGTAAAAAATATCTTTGATGGAGAAAAGCGATCACTTAGCGAAAGAAAGGCGAAAATTAGCGTGCCCGTTATAAATCCAAACTGCACAGCCGATAATACGTTACTGATGCTAGTTGAATTTGCATGAGGAAGAATAGTTGTAATAACTGCATTACCTGCAAACCAAATCGATGTGCAAAAAAATTGCGCAATTACAATAATAGGGAGGATTACTTTGGCTTTTAACATAAAGTTTTGATATGGCAATGATACGATTTTGATGCATAAAATTATACCCTATGTAGCTATCAGCCTATTAAGAAAAGACATTAAAATTTAAAAACATATAATTTTTTAGTCATATCGATTTTGATACAACAAATTTTCTTCTCTATTTTTTGTAAACGGATAGATTTTTATATCTTCGCATCAATTTAGAATTAGTTTAAATAAAGATGAAAAAGATCCTTCTTGTTGCACTGGTATTAACCGGTCTTTATGCAAATGCACAAAACAACACTATGTTAAGTGCCGATTTTTGGAAAACCAAGCCAGATTTGGCTGCGGTGAAGGCAGAAATTGCCAAGGGTAATAGTCCCTCGCAATCAAACTCAAATTCTTTTGATGTTGCTACCATGGCAATAAACAATAAGGTTTCAAACGATGTAATTCAGTTTTTAATTGAGCAAGAAGGCAATGGACCACTTAAAAAAACACACAATAGTAGAACGTATTTACAATGGGCAGCATCAGCTGGAAATTTAGAAATTGTAAAATATTTAATAGAAAAAGGAGCAGATGTTAACCACCAAGATAGCCATGGAGATTTAGTTATAGCTTACACGGCATCATCTGGCAATAAGAATACTGCTATTTATGATGAACTTTTTAAAAAAGGCGTTGATCCAAAAATAAAAGTAAAAAATGGTGCAACATTAATGATGTTAGCTATTGCAGCAGATCAAGATTTAACTTTAACTGAATATTTTACTGCTAAAGGATTATCAATTAACGATAAAGACGAATTTGGCAGAACAGTAACAGATTATGCTGCTAGATTTGGTAATAAAGAATTGATAGAAAAATTGATAGCTAAAGGTGTAAAACCAACCAATCAGGCCTTATTTTTTGCAACTCAAGGTTCAAGACAAGGAAGCAATGGTATTGCCACTTTTCAATATTTAGTAGAAACTTTAAAGTTAGATCCAAAGGTAATCAGTCCGGAAGGAACTACGCTTTTACATGCCGTTGTTCGCCGCCCAAATGCTGAGGTAATCAATTACTTTTTAGAAAAAGGTGTAGATGTAGCAAAAGCTGATAACGAAGGTAATACTGCTTTAATGCTTGCTGCTGGTGGAAGAGATGCGCAATTGGTAGAAACACTTTTAGCCAAAGCTAAAAATATAAATGCTGTAAACGAAAAAGGAGAAAGTGCTTTAACACAAGCTGTGGCTATAGGTTCGTCAGAAATTGTTGCCTTACTTTTAAAAAATGGCGCTGATGTTAAGGTGGTTGCAAAAAATGAAAATAACCTGGCCTATTTTTGGTTTAATGGATACAGAGATGCTGCACCGGCTGGAAGACCACAAGGGGCACCGGCAACTACACAAGCCAATGATTTTGATGCTAAACTGGCGGTATTAAAAGTTGCAGGTTTAAATGTTGCAACACCACAAAAAAATGGAAGTACTTTATTTCATTTGGCTGTAGTAAAAGAAAATTTAACCTTAATTAATAAGGCGAAAGAATTAGGAGTAGACATTAATGCGCAAGATAGCGAAGGAGCAACAGCTTTACATAAAGCGGCTTTAATTGCAAAGGATGATACGATTTTAAAAACTTTAATTGCTTTAGGTGCTAAAAAGGAATTAAAAACTGAGTTTGAAGAAACTGCTTATGCTTTAGCAAAAGAAAACGAATTTTTGGCTAAAAATAAGGTATCTGTCGACTTTTTAAAATAACCCACATGAAATTGAATATCAAATTTATAATCTTACTTTTTGTTGTTTTAGGTTTTAGCAAAGCTGATGTTTATGCGCAAACGAGTAAATACAAATGTTTAATACAGATGGTTAGCTATGAAGGTGAAGCAGCGTATGTTGTGGTGTCTTTGGTTAACAAAGCGGGTGCTTACGAAAAAACATTAGCGGTTTTAGGGCCAGATAAACAATGGTATAACACTTTAAAAGACTGGTATAAATATCAAACAAAAGCCAAAGAAAAATTAAGTGCGGTTACAGGTGCATCTATTGGAGGTGGAGATAGAGCCATTAAAATTTTAGAAATTGACAACGCTAAAATGAACAAGGGATATACCTTGCGTTTCGAAACAGCGGTAGAAGAGCAAAAATATCATATAACCGATGTAGAAATTCCTTTAACCACTGTTGGCATTACCGAAATGGCTAAAGGCAAAGGATACATTAAAATGGTTAAATTAAATAAAGTGCAATAAACCAAAGATGACTTTATCTATCTGGAGGTATTCTCATTTATCATTAGGTTTAATTTCTTCAGTTTTTGTACTTATTTTGGCTGTAACAGGAGTTATTTTAGCTTTTGATGCAGTGGAGGAAAAAGTGCCTTCCTATCGTGTAGAAAACTTTAATGACTTAAATCTTTCGCAGGTTTTGCCCGAGCTGCGAAAGGTTTATCCAGAAATTACCGAACTTACGGTAGATCATAATCAGTTTGTAAGTATTGATGCTTTTGACCAGAATGGGGAGGCGGTTAAAGCTTACATCGATCCAAACAATGGGGAAATATTAGGCCAAGTAAAAACCAAAAGCCAATTTATCCAATGGACAACCGCTTTGCATCGGTCATTATTTTTAAAAGATACAGGCAGAATTGTCATCGGCATTGCTTCTTTTTTATTGCTATTAATCACCATCAGTGGGTTGGTTTTAATTATCAAAAGACAGCAAGGGATCAAACATTTTTTTGCCAAAATTAACCGCGATTTTTTTGCGCAATATTTTCATGTCATCACCGGCAGGGTATTTCTAATTCCAATTTTTATTATTGCTTTAACTGGCACTTATCTTTTTATGGTAAGGATGAATTTGATTGCTAATAATAAAGTAGAAAGGGTGCAACAGAAAGTAAATGTTGATGCTGCTAAAATTAAAGAAGCAGCATTTCCAATCTTTAAAATAACTCAGCTGGCGGAAGTAGAAAAAATAGAATTTCCTTTTATTGCAGATGAACCCGAAGAGTTTTTTATCTTAAAATTAAGAGATCAAGAAATTTCGGTTAATCAAATTAATGGTCAGATAGTTGCCAAAACTAAATATCCTTATTCAGCTCTGCTAGAAAAATTGAGTTTAGATTGGCATACCGGCAGAACAAGTGTGCTTTTAGCAATTATATTAGGTTTAGCCTCTTTAAATATTGTATTTTTTATTTACACGGGTTTTGTAATTACCTACAAAAGAACCCGCACCAAAATTAAGAACAAATTTAAAGCAGATCAGGCAGAAATTGTGATTTTAGTAGGTTCAGAAAATGGAAGCACGCTATTTTTTGCCAACCAAATTCACCAACAATTATTGGCCGACGGAAAAAGCTCTTTTATAGCTCAACTCAACCAATATAATGTCTATCCTAATGCAAAACAGTTGTTAATTTTTACCTCAACTTATGGTTTGGGTACGGCACCTACTAATGCAAATCAATTTCAAAATTTACTTCAAAAATTTCCTCAACAGCAACAAATAGAATTTTCTGTTATTGGTTTTGGCTCTAAAGCTTATCCAGATTATTGTGCATTCGCTATTCAATTAGATGAATTATTAAATAAGCAAACTTGGACCAAACAGTTTTTACCGATACATACTGTTAATGATAAAGACACCGAAGAGTTTACGCAATGGGTAAAGCATTGGAGCGAGAAATCGTTAATTACGTTAGCAACGGCCCCAGCAGTTTACAATGAGAAAATTCCTGATCTAAAAAAGTTTAAAGTAATTGCTAAAACATTGGTTAGCGATGATAATTCAACGTTTAAAATTATACTACAACCTGTAGCTAAATTGAAATTTAAATCGGGCGATTTATTGGCAATTTATCCGGCCGAAGATCACAGAGAAAGATTTTACTCAATTGCGCAAGTGAACGGAAAAATACAACTCATCGTAAAATTATATACTACTGGCTTCGGCTCTAGTTTTTTATATCAATTGGAGCAGGGCAATACGTTGAGTGGTAGAGTAATGCTTAACCCAAATTTTCACTTGCCTAAAAAAGTTAAAGCAATAGTTATGATTGCTAATGGAACGGGTATTGCACCCTTTTTAGGGATGATTTTAGAGAACAAAAAACAAATTCCAATTCATTTGTATACTGGTTTTCGTTACCGTAACGTACTTACGCAAAGCTATCAAGATTTCGCATCGGCGGAGATAAATTTAGGCAGATTGAATAGTTTCGATATAGCCTATTCTCGAGAAGAAAACTCGCAATATGTGATGGATTTAATTAAAAAAGATGCTACAAAAATTGTAAATATTTTAGCTAATGGTGGTGTGATTATGATTTGTGGTTCACTTGCCATGCAACAAGATGTAGAGCAAGTTTTAGAAACATTAACAATGAGTATGAACAACATACCATTGAGCTTATATAAAGATCAAAAACAATTACTTAGCGATTGTTATTAATGAGTTTTTCTACAATACTACTTTCAAAATATTTCTTTTTCATTTTTGTCGTTGTACTGTTTACTTCTCAGCCAGGTGCAGCCCAAGTAATTTTAAAAAAGCAAACAACTTTAATGGGTTCTGTATTTAATTTCACAGTGGTGGATAAAAATAACTTAACTGCAAAAAGTAATTTTGCTGATGTTATTAATGAAATAGAGCGTATAGAAAATTTAATTTCTGAGTGGAGACCGGAAACACAGATTTCAAAAGTTAACCAAAACGCAGGTATTAAGGCTGTTAAAGTAGATCGTGAAGTTTTTGATTTAACTAAAAGAGCAATCAACTATGCTAAAATGACGGATGGTGCGTTCGATATCAGCATTGCTGCGTTAGATCAAATCTGGAAATTTGATGGCTCGATGGATACTTTGCCAAATCAGGAAGCTATTAAAAAATCAATTAAAAATGTTGGTTATCAAAATATCATTTTAGATAGTGTGAACTGCACTATTTTTTTAGCTCAAAAAGGGATGAAAATTGGTTTTGGTTCTATTGGAAAGGGTTATGCAGCCGATCGTGGTAAAGAATTGCTACTGGCTAAAGGTGTAATTGGCGGAATTGTAAATGCTTCTGGCGATATGGCGACTTGGGGCAATCAGCTTAATGGCAAACCTTGGGTTGTTGGTATTACCAATCCGTTTAAAAGAAACCGCATCTATAAAAAAATAAAATTGAAAGATCATGCCGTTGTCACTTCAGGTAGTTATGAGAAATTTGCCGAAATTAATGGTGTTCGATATTCACATATCATCAACCCTAAAACAGGTTATCCAGCTATAGGATTAATTAGCGTTACAGTTGTTGGTCCGAGTGCAGAGTTTGCCAATGCATTAAGTACATCGATTATGGTATTGGGCAAAAAAGAAGGCTTAAAGCTATTGAAGAGATATCCCAAATACAAAGGAATTTTAATTAAGGATAGGGATTGATCTTTTAGCTTTGTTTCATGCTCAGCGATAATTTATTTTATTAAAATCAATATAATTGAGGTTTTTCTGAAAGTACAAAAATCGAAATCATACCTGTCCGCCTCTGGAAAGTTTATTCCGATTTATCGGAGTGGGAAGGGCGAGGAATAAGATAACGTGTTTGGTTACAGTTGTTTAATCCGTAAAAATCATGCTCAGCTTCCCGAAGTAAATTCGGGACACGTGACTGGGCATCGTAATGCTATGATAGGTTTTTTAAATTTTTGCTATTGCATTAAGATCCCCACCTGCGTGGGGATGACGCGAAAGAGGAGCAGTTCGTCATACTCATGGGTAATTTATTTTATAAAAATTAATATATATGACGATAAATTTAGCTCGTTTTGTCATCCAGAGTGCAGCGAAGGATCTCGAATTTTGTATTCCAACTATGAGATTCCTCCGAAGTCGCCTGCCTGCCGGCAGGCAGGGAATGACAAAACAAGGAGCTTATATCTTTTTATAAAAATTGATTTTCAGTTACTTAAAAAATAACGTCAATAGTGGCTTGACTGGGCAACGTAATATCTATGGTAGGAGATTTTTAAAGTTTTGCTACCGCATTAAGATCCCCACCTGCGTGGGGATGACGCGGAAGAAGAGCAGTTCGTCAATGGTGGCTTGGCTGGGCCTCGTAATGCTAAGAAAGGTATTTATTTTTGATATTTAGTTATCCTAAACTAAACGATAAAGATTTCTCCTCAGTGAAGAACCTCGTTCGAAATGACGATTGGTGTTTGCTTAAACTTTAAACAAGTATTAAAAATTCTCCAATCCACGAAAAATCAATACCGAAAGCTTACCAGATTTTAATTTATTAGGTAAATAACCAAAATACTTTTTAAAAGCATTGCTAAAATGAGTAGGGTAGGTGTAGCCCATTTTATTGGCAATTTCGGCAATGGTAATGTTTTTGGCCAATAACATGGTTTTTGCCATTTCCATTTTATACTGGTTAAGGTAACCATAAACCGTGGTGCCAAAAGCAATTTTAAAATTACGTTTAAGGTTAAATTCGTTAGTGCCTACCATGTGCGCCAAATGACGTAAAGAAAATGGATTGTCGATATGGTTTACCAATATTTCTTTTACCGCTAACATTCTGTTCATTTCATCCTCTTTAAGCTGTCTCAATTCAGCGTTTTCACTTAAATGCTCAAATTGCGAAGATTGAAACATCAACAATTCTAAAACTTTTGCTTCTAAAAACAAGCGTTCACAAAAACCAGTATGATTTGAAGTTTTTAAGTTATTAAGTATAGTAACAATTTCTGGATTGATATGTAGATTTTGAGGTGAAAACATGGCCAGTTGATTTGTTTCTAAACCTTTCTTTAGGTTTAATAAGCCTAGGTGTTCAACTGGTAAATATCTTTCTAAAAAGAAAAGGTCAATGTCTAAACAGAAAATTTCATGGTCTTTATGATCAGTTTTCCAAACAAGATCTTCACTATTTATGATCAGATTATGTTGCTGATCGGTTAAAATTCCTAATGGTTTTTTGCTATGCAACCCACAAATGGTTAAAGTACCCTTTAACACAAAAATCATTTTAAGAATTTTTGTTGAAGAATTTTGAGCTGATGAAATATCATCTTGTGCGGAAAAACTAGCCGTAATCTTCCTTTTTAGTTCAAAAATTAGTGGAATTTCTCCCTTTTGCGTTAGTTCTTCTCCCTTAGGCGTCATGTGTGGTATATATCTTTGCAGCGAAGTTATTATTATTTAGACTATTTCTAAAGAAGATATTAAAATATTACAAAACACACATGAAATACCTTTTAATCCTTGTTGCAATTCTTTTCTTTGGTATAACAGTAAATGCACAAACAGGAAAAATATTTGGTACAGTTGTCGATCAATATGGCAATCCAGTAGAAGGAATTGCTGTTCAAATTAAATCTTTGCAAAGAGGCTTGTCTACCAGCCAAAATGGAAGTTTCGAATTTAAAGATTTACCATACGGCTCTTATGCGCTAACAATAACTTCAATCCAATTTAAACCTTATAGTTTTCAAATTCAGCTCAATAAACCAGAGTTGCAACATCTGGTTAAACTGGTTTCGGCAAATGATCAAAATTTAAAAGAAGTTGCCATAGTACAAAAAACAGTTAAAAAAGAAATAGAAACATCGGGTTTTGCGGTTTCAATTATCGAAACTAAAGAAGCTTCTTTAAGAAATTTAACTACCAATGAGTTGTTAGATAGGGCAGTTGGTGTGCGAGTAAGGCAAAATGGTGGTGAAGGCTCACCAATTGAATATAACTTAAATGGCATGAGTGGAAGTACCATTGGCTTGTTTTTAGATGGCATTGAGATTTCTACTTATGGCTCATCATTTAACCTCAACAACATCCCTCCAGCTATGATTGAGCGCATTGAGGTTTACAAAGGTGTATTACCATCGCACTTAAGTGGCAATTACATTGGTGGTGCCATTAATGTAATCATGAAAAAAGATGCATCTGCCAACAACCTCAATGCGGCAGTTTCGTATGGTTCATTTAATACTTATCGTGCAGATGTAGGTGCTTTGTACCGCAATCAGAAAAACGGATTTACAACAAGAATTTCAGGGTTCTACAGTCACTCGGATAACAATTACGAAATGTGGGGTAAGTTTTCTAAATATACGCTACCTGGCGGAAGAATTGTTAGAAATTACCGCACCCTTAGACCTAACGATAAGTTTGAAACCATTGGTGGCCGTTTCGAAGTTGGCTTTACAGATGTGAAATGGGCAGATCAGTTTTTTATCGGCTATAATGTTTCAGACTCATACAAAGAAATCCCCCATGGGATAACCATGACGAAGCCTTATTTTGGCCGATTTAATGAATACCAAGCGAATGTGTTTAGCTTAAACTATGCAAAAAAAGATTTGTTGATTGATGGTTTAGCTTTAAACGTAAATGCTGTTCACAGTAAGCGAAGTACTTATTTGCAAGACACCGTTAGTTTACGCTACAATTGGGATGGAACATTATTGGTGAAAAATGCAGATGGTCCGCCAGAAACTTATGGTTACGAACCAGGAAAAGGCCAACAGGGAGATGCTGTAATGACTAATATTGATAGAACCATCACAAATGTTCGCTCAAACCTATCTTATAACATCTTTTCAAGTCATAGACTTTCTTTTAATCACAAGTTCGAAAAATCAAATCGTAATGATCAGGATTTGCTCATTCCAGAAAGAAGTAAATGGATAACTCAAAACGATTTAACTACCAATATTTTTGCCATGAATTACGAGGCAGATTTATTAAAGGGGAAATTAAAAACCAATATTTTCGGTAAATATGCCATTTACCAAACCGATCAGCTAGTACCTGTTGGCGAAAGTAATGGTGTTTTAATTTATCAAAACAACAGTGTTAAAAGAGATAATAAAGGTTTTGGAGGAACATTATCTTATCAGGCAATTGACAATGGATATTTAATTTTTTCGGCTGAGAAATCATTTATCATGCCCACAGATAGGCATATTTATGGCGAGCCAGAAAATAATTTGTTAGCTAACCCAGCTATTTTGCCAGAATTGGCAGTAAATTATAATTTGGGCGCTCGTTATGGTTTCTCGAGTTCAGAACTGCACAAAGTAGCCATTTATGCCAACGGTTTTTGGAGAAATGGATACGATAAAATCATTCAGCAAACTCGCCTAGATCCAGTAATTGAAGGTAGAGAAAATCAAGTAGAAGATATTCAGGTAACGCAATTTGTAAACTTAGCCAAAACGCAATCTTTAGGTTTTGAGGCAGAGATCAATTACATCTACAACAACCGATTAAATGCAATGCTTAACTTTTCTAAATTTAATACCCTATTTAAATTAGAACAGGATGAAAGAGGAAATCCGAATACGTTGTACAACAGACAAGTGCCAAATGAACCGTTTTTTACAGTAAATGCCAACGTACAGTATCGTTTTAATGATGTTTTTCAAAAACGTTCGGTATTAAATGCCTATTACAATGCTGGTTATGTAGGCGCTTTTAGTACCATTTGGATTGAATCTGAATGGTTTACCACACCTACGCAATTTGCTCATGATTTAGGAGCGAGTTACCGTTTTCCTAGCGGGAAATTGGTGGCCAGCTTAGATTGTAAAAATATTTTAAATGCCGAGTTGTATGACAATTTTGGCGTGCAAAAACCTGGCAGAGCCTTTTATTTCAAATTAAACTTCACTATTAATAATTTAAAAAAATAACAATATGAAAACTAGCTTACTTACAAAAGTGATCTTCGGTTCAATGGTAACCATGAGTTTATTTAGCGCTTGTAAAAAAAATAATGATGCGGTAGAACCTGAATTATCTGGGGCTGATAACATGAGCAGAAAATATTTAACATTAACTGCCGCTTTCCCTAAAGATGGCGTTGCCGGAGATGGGGGAACAATGGCTTATGCCGTTACGTTAGAACAAGCGAGTAATCCGAATTTTGAAGTGAATGCTTTCACGAATGGTTATGGATTAAGGTCTGAACGTACTGCTCGTGTACAAGGCTCGGTTAATGGAAATTTCTTGTACAACATACAATACACAGGTACTGATGGTGGCATTTTTAATAAATATAAAGTAGAAGGCGATAAAAATTTTGTTGATACCCGCGAAGAAGTGAACACTGAACCAATTTTAGGTACTGCACCTCGTTGGGTAGTTGCTGCCGAAGGTATTGGAGTAGGCGTTTTTGCATCGGCAGAAATTCAGGCTTCTGGTGTAGGTGCTGGTGCAGATTTTATAGATGTAAAAAGCACAGCCAAAATTGCAGTTTTAAATTTAGATGATCCAAAAATTACTCGTCAAACAGAATTTACCATTCCATTTACTGCTGAACAAACCAAAGCTGGTTATCAAATTGGTCGTATTGATGTGCCTATTTTAAATAAAGCAAAAACCAAAATTTACATTGGTTGTAATTTAACTAGAACAGACCCAACTAAAAAATCTACAGTTAACAACGCAGGTAACCAAACTTGGAGCACAGGAACAAGAGATTTAGGTACAGCTACATTGGTGGTTGATTATCCTTCACTAACTAATCCTAAACTAATTTATGCAGATCCAACCATCAGTAAAATTAACAACAACTCTTACCGCACCATGACTCAATATGTAGGTACAGATGGTAATGTTTATCAAGCAACGGCTACTTCTGGCTCGCAAATTTTAAGAATTAGCAGTGCAACAAACGAATATGATAATTATAACTTCGACCTAAAAACAGCATTAAACACAACAAATGCAGTTACCATTAGAGCTTGGAGATACCTAAAAGACGGTGTTGGTATTGTTTTGTACAATGAAACTGGTGTAAATGGTGGTTATATCGCTTTAATTGATTTAAACGCAAAAACAGCAACCAAATTAACTACAGATAACCAAACAGATATCGGTTATTCTGGAAGATCAGGAAATACTGCAACAGGTGTTACTTCAATTACAGGCACCTTTGGTCAGTTTCAAAATATAGGTTTTGCAGGCGATAATGTATATGTACCAATGACACCAAACGGAGTTGATGGAAATTTATATGTAATCAATTACAAAACTAAACAAGTAACAAAAGGTGCTAAACTTAAAAACCAATCTGGTAGTTTCTATTTAGGAGCTTATTAAAAACTTTAAATAGCTTTAGCCGTCTCTACAAAATAATGTAGAGGCGGCTTTTTTATTTGTAACCTATTTTAATGATAAATAAATTACAATCTCCACAAAGCCTTACTGCTATATTTGAACGTAAATATGTGCTTATTTTAAAACATGAAATATTTTACCGAAATAGAAAAAGACCGCATTATTGAAATGGCTTGGGAAGACCGGACTACTTTTGATGCCATAAAATTGCAGTTTGGTATTACACAGGGTGAAGTAGAAAAATTAATGCGTAGCGAACTCAGTCCGTCTGGTTTTAAAAGATGGCGCAAAAGGGTTTCTTCTGGTGTGGGTGTAAAACATGCCTTTAAAGCCAATGCAGATATGTTGCGTTTTAAATGTAATAGGCAGAGAGCAATTAGTGGCAATAGCATTTCGAAAAGATGAGATATAGCGATTGGCGTTTGGAGTTTGGTGTCAAATGAAAACCACCAATTTAAACAGTTAAACAACTATCCAACTAACCAATCAATTAAGTTGAATCTCCCCACAACAATTAACCAATTTTGAGCTTGCGAAATCCCGATTTCTCGGGAAACCACTTAACTATCTTTCCAACTCCACATGTAACCAATTAACCATCTCCAAAAAGTCATATTTCTTAGACGAAAATAAATGTTTCACTAAACTTAGTATGTTTACATCCAATAATTAAGTATTTCCGTACTTTATCGTACTAAATAAATAACATAACATGATCATTGAGAACCTAGAAGTATCTCCAAAAAAAATAAGCTTTGAAACCCCATTAAAGCCAAACGCATTTGAATTAACAGACGAAGAAAAAATTGAACTCATTACTGGCCACTTTAATAATATCTTAAATATTTTAGGTTTAGATTTAACAGACGATAGTTTAAAAGATACACCGAAAAGAATTGCTAAAATGTACGTAAAGGAAATTTTTAGCGGCTTAAATCCAGCCAATAAACCAACTCCAACCTTGTTCGAAAATCCTTACCAGTACAAAGAAATGTTGGTAGAAAAGAACATCGAAATTTTTAGCAATTGCGAACATCACTTTGTGCCAATAACTGGTAAAGCCCATGTAGCCTACATTAGCAACGGTAAAGTAATTGGTTTATCAAAACTAAACAGAATTGTAAGGTATTATTCGCAACGCCCACAAGTACAAGAAAGATTAACCATTCAAATTGCCGAAGAAATTAAAAAGGTAATGGGTACAGAAGATGTAGCGGTAATGATTGATGCCAGTCACCATTGTGTATCTTCTCGTGGTATTAGAGATTCAGGTAGCACTACAATTACCACCTCATTTAGCGGTAAATTTAAAGAACAAGCTACTAAAGACGAATTTCTAAAATACATCAGCTAATGAACATTTCTGCAAATACCTTAGCGCAATTAGAAGATCGTTTTAGGGCCACACTCATCAATTCTTTACCCGGCTTAAAAAGTTTGCATTTGGTTGGTACCATGAGTGAAAACGGTCATAGCAATTTAGGTTTGTTCAACTCTGTGTTTCATCTAGGAGCTTCGCCATCTTTGCTCGGTATGGTTTTTAGACCAGGTTCGCAAGACCATGATACGTTAAGCAATATCAAACGTACTGGTTTTTATACCTTAAATAATGTGTTAACCTCTTTTTATCAGCAAGCGCACCAAACCAGTGCCAGATATCCTAGTGGTGTTTCAGAATTTGTAGAATGTGGCTTAACCGAATATTTTATTCCGAATTTTCAGGCTCCCTTTGTAGCCGAATCAACCATTAAAATTGGTATGGAGTTGCGTGAGCTATTGCCAGTTGCACTCAATAACACCACAATTATTATCGGTGAGATTAAACACATCCAGTTGAATGAAAATATCCTGGCAAGCGATGGTTATATTAATCATAGTTTAGCAGGTAGCCTTACTGTTGGTGGTTTAGATGGCTATTTCGAAAATAAACCTTTAGAAAGGTTATCTTATGCAAAACCAAACCAAGCAGTTCATTTGTTAAAGGTTAAAAAGGAGTATTAAATGCAGCGTAAAGCAATAGATGTAATTATAGTTGGAGCAGGCATAGCCGGATTAACGGCCGCCAAGTTAGCCAAACAAAAAGGCAAAACAGTGCTACTTATTGATGCTGCAGATGGGGTAGGTGGTAGGGTACGTACAGATAATAAAGAAGGGTTTTTGCTAGATCGCGGTTTTCAGGTATTGCTCACATCATATCCTACTGTTCAAAAAATACTCAACTACCAACAACTCGATCTTAGCGCTTTTAAACCTGGTGCCTTAATACATAAGGGAAATAAAAAATACCGCATTGCAGATCCGTTAAGAGATCCAAAATTATTGTTTACTACCTTATTATCGCCAGTTGGCACTTTAAAAGATAAATTGCTTTTATTACAATTAAAAATAAAGCTCAAATTCACATCGTTGGATGAAATATTTAAAGACAAAGAAACTACCACTTACCAATATTTGCAAAGGGTAGGTTTTAGTACAAAATTCATCGAAAATTTTTTCAGACCATTTTTCTCTGGTATATTTTTAGAGCAAGGCTTAACTACATCAAGTAGGCTATTTGAGTTTTTATTTAAAATGTTTAGCGAAGGTGCTGCAGCAGTGCCTGCAAAAGGAATGGGTATGATTAGTGCGCAATTAGCTGAAGATTTATTGGTTGATGAACTTTTGCTAAATGAAAAGGTAACTGCAATTGAAGGTACAACTGTTACCACACAATCTGGAAAATTATTTACAGCAAAAGCCATCATCGTAGCTACAGATGCAGCAAATTTTCCATTCCCAAAAGCTATATCGCAAAAGGGGAAAAGTGCAATTACCTTGTATTTTAGTGCACCTTTTATTAAAGAGCCAAGCGAACGCATTGCTTTAAATGCCAACCAAGGTGAGTATATTCGCAATATTGCCATTATGGACCACATTTCTCCAGCTTATGCGCCAAAAGGCAAATCGTTAGTTGCGGTATCTTTAAATACAGATTTGTCCTTGCAAACAAAGCAGATTGAAACCCAAACCAGAATCGAATTGGTTAATTGGTATCCAGCATCGGCTGATTGGAAACTTTTAGCTATTTATGATATTCCGTATGCATTGCCAAATAACGAAAGCGTAAAATACAACAGCACTGCAGCTGATATACAATGGAGTGAACATTGTTATGTTTGCGGCGATCATTTGTTGTATGGCTCTATCAATGCCGCAATGGATAGTGCAATAAATGCGGTAGAAATGATGCTTGCTCACAGTTTTAACCATAATGAACATGAATAGTTATCAACTCATTAATCAATTGGTTACGCTCGTAGCAGAATTTGAAGAGCAGAAGCAAAATAACGTTCCTTTATCTATCGAGAATTTTTCGGGGTTTCTAAATGCTAAACTTAGCGGCGAGCAATTGGAAAACAAGGTAAAAGATATTCGCTTTGGCGAGCAGCAACCAGAGGTGGTGGCAATGGCCTATCAGTTAGATAATAACATTGCCCGTTTGTTTGTTTACATGAGTAGGTATGCAAAATCTTATATTAAAAAAGCCTTACAAAAAACAAATTTAGCAACTGCCGAAGATTTTACCTGCTTAGCGCTATTGCTAACGCATCAAAGTTTAAGCAAAACCGAGTTAATAAACATGAGCTTGTTAGAAAAAGCATCGGGTACAGAAGTTGTAAACCGATTGCTTAAAAATAATTTAGTGCACCAGTGGGATGATCAAAATGATAAAAGAGGTAAAAGAATAGGTATAACCAATGATGGCAAAACCTTGCTTTTTGAGGTATTTACTGATATGAATAAAGTAAGCAGTATTATTACTGGTAAGCTAAGCACAAGCGAAAAATATACCTTGCAATACCTTTTGCAACAGTTAGAAGATTTTCATTATGATTTGTACACTAATAAATCAATTGGTAGCAAAGCTGATTTGTTGAGTTATGAAAAGTGAGAGTAGGGTTTAGAGCAACGAGCTTTTTCGAATTAAAGGTTAGAGTTTAGTTGTTAGGGTTTAGAGAAATGCAGTTTTAAACTTTTTGCCTATTGTCAGTCTGAGCGTAGTCGAAGACACTAAGATTAACGTTTACCTTTTAAATTAGAAAATCAAGCTTTTTCAAATTAAAGATTGGAGTTTAGGGGTTAGGGTTTAGAGAAATGCAGTTTTAAACTTTTTGCCTATTGTCAGTCTGAGCGTAGTCGAAGACACTAAGATTAACGTTTACCTTTTAAATTAGAAAATCAAGCTTTCTCAAATTAAAGATTAGAGTTTAGGGGTTAGGGTTTAGAGAAATGCAGTTTTAAACTTTTTGCCTATTGTCAGTCTGAGCGTAGTCGAAGACACTAATATTAACGTTTAGCTTTTAAATTAGAAAATCAAGCTTTCTCAAATTAAGGCTAGAGTTTAAGGGTTTAGTGTTTAGAGAAATGCAGCTAGCCTATTGTCAGTCTGAGCGTAGTCGAAGACCTGAGTTTTAGCTTTTAATACAATAAAATACCTAACCTCTAACCACCTCTACAATTATCCACCTAACCCATTGGATAAGCTTTAATCAAATCATCAATATTAGCTAGCAAAACTTCTATATCAAAAGGTTTTTCTAAATAACCATCAGCTCCTGCTGCCTTTGCAATTACTTTACCATCTGTACTGGCAGAATACATAAATACGGGTATTTTAGCCTTTTCAGTATCTGATTTTAAAGATCTCAAAATTTGATCGCCAGAAATTACTGGCATCCAAATATCCAATAAAATTAAATCTGGTGTTTCTTGTTCAATTCTTTTCAGCGCATTTACACTTTTAGGTTCAATTACAACTTGGTAACCTTCATCTTCCAGTATCAATTCTAACATTTCTAGTATGCCTTGGTCATCATCGCATACCAATATTTTTTTGTTTTTCATTTAATGTTTTTATCTATTAACAGGAAGTGTGAAGCTAAATACCGAACCTTTTTGCTTTTCGCTTTCTACCCAAATGGTACCGCCGTGGTTACTAATAATTTGCTGACAGATGTACAAACCAATGCCCATACCAGGATAATGACGCTGGATTTCTCCAACACGATAAAACCTGTCGAATACTTTCGCTTGTTCATCATGACTGATGCCCATACCTCTGTCTGTAATCGAAACTTTAATAAAATCGCTAATGGCATTTACCTGTACCGTTACAGTAGTGTTTTCTGGCGAATATTTTAAAGCATTGCTTAACAGATTAGAAATTACTTGCACCAAATGAGATTCATCACCATTGTAGTTCGTGCCGCTTTTGCCAACCAATTCAATGTTTCTTTTTGGCGAGGCAGCTTTTATGCCATCAATGGTTTCCATTACCATCCTATCAAAATCAAACGGTTCTGGATGTAATTCTATATTGCCAGTTTGTATCCTCGAAACATCTAATAACTCGCCTAAAAGTTGGTTTAAACGATGTACATATCTAGAAGTTTTATCAACTACGTTTTTAAATTTATCTGATGCGTTTTCTGGCATAAGCCGATTCATCATTTGCATATAACCTACAATTGTGGTTAATGGAGTTTTTAACTCATGACTAGCAATAGAAAGAAAATCATCTTTGCGTTGTTGTATGGCTCTTCTATCGGTGATGTCTTCAATCGCCAATAAAATCCAATCTTTATATTGCCCTTCTAATTCAATGCGATGGGCATTTAATAACATTAGTTTTTTACCAATGTGTGGAAACTCATGCTCAACCTCATAATCTAAAACTGGGTTGTTGGTAGGTAAAATCTCTTCCATCATCACTTTAAGTTCAGGAATATTCCATTGCCCATTACCCAAATCATAAAGTGTTTTACCTTTAGTTTCGTTAATAGAAACTTTAAACGTATTCAAAAAATGGTTGTTGGCGCTTAAAATATTGTAATTTTTATCCATTACCAATAAGCTCTCTCTAATGGTTTCTACAATACTTTTTAAATATTCTTGATTATCCTTTAGCATTCGAGTACGTTCCTCTACCTTTTTCTCCATATCAGCTTGGTTCATTTCTAATTCAAGCTGCGCTTTTTTGCGTAAGGTTACATCGTTTTGTATGCCTATAAAATTGGTTACATTACCTTCATCATCCTTAACAGGAGAGATGTAAAGTTCGTTCCAAAATAATTTACCTGTTTTGCTATAATTGCGAATTTCTACGTGGCAGTTTTCGCCATTGGCAATAGCAGCACCTATAATTGCTCGTTGCTCTTGTCCGCGATCTTTACCTTGCAAAAACCTACAATTATGTCCAATAATTTCTTCTCTTGAGTAACCTGATATCTCTTCAAAAGCCGGATTGCAGTAAACAATAGGGTTGTCGGGTAATAAATTATCGGTAATTACAATGCCCGTATTTGTTGCATCCATTACTTTAGAAAGCAAATCTATATCGAGTTTTTTACCAGTTTGCGTATAATCCATGATGATTTAATCTATTCAGATATAAAAAATATTAGAACATAAACGTTCGTACTATCATTATGGTTTGCCAATAAATCAATAAACCTTCATTTTTAGGTTAGATTGTAAGTTTATACAGCGTGTTTAAGGTTTTGTGAGATTTATTCCTCAACTATTCAATCAATAGGTTATTGGTTTGGGTTTACTGTTTACCATGATTAACTCACAGACTAACGAGTTTTTCCTTTTTTATCAGCTAAGGCAAGCAATAATTAACCAATAAATAATTTTTTCGAACAAAATCTTTCTTCTTGATAAACAAAAGGATAGCCATTTTAAACCTAATTAAACTAAGATTTTTGAGCAAGTTTATAGATTTTATTTACATTTAGCTATGGGGAAATTTAATCTATAGTTAATTTAACTCTGTAAAAGAGATTGATGTAGCTATAAAATTAACTAACCGGCAGTTTAATTGTATTTATTTATAAAGATCATCCACTTAATTCTTTCTAATGGTATCTCTAACTCAAAATTTACACCAACTGCAGCCCATTTTAGCTATGTTGTTTGCAAATAGCAAGGAAGCGGTAATGTTGTTAGACAAAAATTATCATATCATTTTTCGCAGCTCAGCTATAGCAAAAATTGATGGTTATTGTGATAACGAAATTTTATATACCTCTTTCCTCACTTTAATTATCGATAGCGAAAAGTTAAAGGTAATGGCATTGTTTGAAGAGTTGAGGACAGCCCTTAAACCATCGGCTACTATACAAGTTACCTTAAATTATCCTGGTAGGCAACCACTGTTAGTTTGCTTAAACTTAAGCGCAAACTTTGCATTTCATGAGCAGTTTATTGTGGTTAATGTAACTGTAATTAGCCATCAAATTACCGTTCAAAAACCTAAGCATCAAAACACTAAACTTGGCTTGTTAGAGTCTGTAGTGGCAAATATAAGTGATGCAGTAATGATACTCGAACTTGATCCAGCCATAGCAAATGACTCTAAAATTATCTATGTTAATAAGGCTTTCCCCATCATTACAGGTTATACTTTTAACGAGTTGCAAGGCCATTCTCCACGTTTTTTACAGGCAGCAGTTACAGATCAAACACATCTAAATCAGCTCAGAAACAATATTTATGCTGGTGAAGCTTTTGAAAACACTTTACCTAGCTACAAAAAAAGTGGCGAATTATATTTGGTAAATGCTTCCTTTTCTCCTTTAAAAAATGAAAATGATATCCTTACCAATTGGATCATTACCTTACGGGATGTAACCGAAAAAAAAGAGCTTGAAAACGTATTACGCAAAGCATCAAGTTTAGCTGGTATTGGCAGTTGGGCTTACGAGCCACACAGCCAAAAGATATTTTGGTCTAACATGACCAAGCAAATTTATGAAGTAAAAAAAGATTTTAATCCAGACCTATCCAATACTGCTTACTTTTTTAAACACGCCAAACAAAATCAAGCTGTTTTAGATCAAATTTCTAATGACATTAGTGGAGGTAAAGCCTTCGATTTAGAAGTAGAAATTTTAACTGCCAAGAAGAATAAAAAGTGGATCCGCATTATTGGAGAGCCAGAAATGATCAATGGAAACTGTCAGAAAGTTAGCGGAAGTTTTCAAGACATTGATCAACGAAAAAAAGCACAATTATTAGCAGAAAAAACCATTAACGAAAAAAATGAAATTTTCGAAAGCATAGCTGATGGATTTTTTGCAGTAGATAAAAAATGGAAAATTACCTTTTGGAACAGCAGGGCTGCCGAAGAAGTAAAGCGTAATAAAGAAGACCTTCTGCACCAAAATTTGTGGGAAGTTTTTTCGGAAGCCGTTGGTTCTTCTTCTTACCACCAGTACCAGCAGGCGATGAAATTAAAAAAGCCAGTACAATTTGAAAGCTTCTCGGCAGTTACCGCCCAATGGTACGATATTAGTGCGTATCCATCTCATAATGGCTTATCGGTATATTTCAGGAACATTACCACCCGTAAGCTAGACAAACAATTAATTTTAGCTACCGAAAAACGTTACAGCGATTTATTTCAACTTAGTCCATTGCCAAAATGGGTTTTTGATATCAAAACATTACGTTTTTTAGATGTGAATAAAGCTGCCATTAACCACTATGGTTACTCGTACAAGCAGTTCATGAAAATGACCATTTTAGACATTAGAACTATTGATGAACAAGAGCAGCTCAAAGTAGCGCTAACGCAAACCAAACACAAAAATTTACACCAAGGTTTATTAACCCATCAAAAAAAGAATGGCGATTTAATCACAGTAAATATTCAAAGTGTGCACTTTACTTTTAAAGGTCGCAAAGCCAAACTCATTATTGCACAAGATGTTACTGAACAAGAAAAATACATCCAAGCGATAGAGGAGCAAAACCAAAAACTGAAAGAGGTTTCGTGGATCAATTCGCACATTTTAAGAGCGCCTTTAACTAAAATATTGGGTTTATTAGAAGTAGTTAAAATTGTTGATGAACACCAAGAACGCAAAGTAGTTTTAGACTATATTCAAACTGCCGCTACAGAGCTAGATAAAGCGATTTTAGAAATTACCAAAAGATCACAAACCAATTCAATTTAAGCTTAATTAGATTGTTTAGTGGTTAGAGGGTTAGGGTTTAGAACGGACAAGCTACAAAGTTTAAAAGTTTAGGGGTTAGAATGAATTTGGAACTCCTCAATTTCCATCGGCTAAAGCATACTGCAATGAACCAATGAACTAATCAACACCCTTCACCCAAGCTCAACAAATCAAAAGCAGCCTATATTCTCCTTTGGTTTCTATAGGAGCTCGGTGCACACAAGGTAAAGCTTGTTGCTTTGGGTGGTCTACCGCTAGTTTCCATAGGTTGCCAATACCTAAATTTACAGGATGAGCATCGGGTTTAGGTTGGTAGTGGAGATCGAAGAAGTAGGCTTCCAAAAAGTCTTCAAATGTGGGTTCAGTACCATCATATAAATCTTTAAGTTTTTGCCGAATTTCAGGGATTAAAATCTTTTGCTCAACTTGATGGTTGGGTAAAATCTCACTTGCTGCACCAAAATAAGTGCATAAAAAAGTATCTGTTGCAATAGGAGATCGATCAACATGATAAGAATATACATCAGTAGAAATGAAATCCAATTCATCATCTCGTTGGTAGTTTTTAATTAAATTGAGCGATGGAGATGCGCCGGAATCTGTTAATAATTTAATGTCGTTTAACAAAATTGATCTTGCTGCGGCACCATCATTAGATAAAGTTAGGGCTAAAAGCTCTTCAATACCTATATCTGTAATATTTTCTTTAAGCAGTAGTTGTGCAACCACTTCTTTAAAATCTCCATTAAGATTTCTCTGCCAGCAAATTGCATTTCTTTCTCCCTCAAATACCGTATCTATCAGTTCATTAAAGGAGCTAACTTTTATAATTTGCTTGCTATTAGAAAATTCGCTGTTCATTAGTTGTTTAAACAATTTAGCAAATCTACTTAGAAAAGACTAAAGCCGAGGCACTACAAACGAACAAATTTCGATACTCCATTTATTTCAAAAACTAAAATTTAATATTAGCATAACACAATTGAGCATGATGACAAGCTACATTTGAACATTCAATAAAAGTAATTTATCATGAAAGCGAATTTAATATTAATAGGCTTGCTGTTATCAAGCTCAGCATTTTCACAACAAAAGTTAGATGTACAAGCACACCGTGGTGGCATGGCATTATTGCCAGAAAACACCATACCCGCAATGTTAAATGCTGTAAAGTTAGGGGCTAAAACATTAGAACTTGATGTAGTGATTTCGGCAGATGGTAAAGTGGTTGTATCTCATGATAATTATATGTCGGCTACGTTTATGAGCAAGCCAAATGGCACCGAAATTGATAAAGCTGACGAGAAAAACCATAACATCTATCAGATCGGATATGATAGTGTTCGTAAATATAGTTTAGGTGTAAAAAACCATCCCATGTTTCCAGAACAACAAAAGTTAAAAAGCCATAAGCCATTGCTAACCGATTTAATTGATAGTGTAGAAGCTTATGTTAAAAAAAATAACTTAAGGCCAGTATATTATAATATTGAAACTAAATGTTCTCCCTTAGGCGATGATAAATTCCATCCTAAGCCAGCTGTATTTGTGAAAAACTTGATGGATGTAATTAATCAAAAAAATATAAAACCACGACTAATCATTCAATCTTTTGATGTAAGAACGCTACAGGTTTTACACCAAACAGAACCTACCGTAAAATTGGCATTATTGGTACAAGGTAAAATGAATATTTCTGAAGACCAGCTTAAAAAATATGGACTTTCTGCTCAAGAAGTTGAGGCTTATTTAAAACAAATGAATGCTAAAAAGGGTGGCCTTGATGAAGAACTTGCCAACTTAGGGTTCACCCCAGCAATTTACAGTCCATATTATAGTGGTGTAGATGCAGAAATGGTTAAAAAGGTACATGAAAAAAAGATGTTAATTTTACCATGGACAGTTGATAAAAAAGAAGACATGATTGCTTTAGCAAAGATGGGTGTTGATGGTATTATCACCAATAAACCTGATGTTTTAATTGAATTGGTGGGTAATTATCAAAACAAATAAGTTTTTTGGGTTAGGGTAAGAATTTTCACTATTCCAACCCTCTATCCGCCCCATATATTCCTTAATCTTTTGTATCCAGTTGTTAAGTAATGTTCTCCATCAGGCCATAAGGTTTGCCCTTTTACTAACCACGATAAGCCAAAGGCTTCTACTGCAATTGCTTCAAATACGTAAACTATCGGAAAAGGTTTTAAATCTATACCTGTATAATGCTTTAAAATAAAATATAGGCCAAGTATAACCAAAGATGCAATGATAGTCCAGCCGCAAATCTTAAATATCAAATTGCGTTTTGATTTTTGGCTCGTTCTTCCTTTGTTTTCCGTTGATGGTTTTCGGTCATCACCTTTGGTAAAAAATACGATTGACATTATAGCAAGGCACAATAGAAAGGTAGCAGCAAATGCAAAATGCCAGCCAGTTCCAACAAGGGTATCAAACACGCCTCCATGTGGGGTGTGTACCGAAAGATGACAATCGTTGCAAATTATCTCAGTAGGTACAAATGCTACTCCAATACCACATATTCCGGCAACAAAAGTTAGTAGCCATTCTTTAAAAGTATAACCATAATAGCTGATTAAAAAAGCCCCAATGATACACAGTATCACTACCAAAATATCTCCGCGGTCGGTAAAATAATAATCACTAATAGAAGGCTCAAAGCCTGCATATTCCGAAGGTCTTTTAGGGAATATGGCCAATACAATTGGCAATAACATACCACCAAATCCGATAAGGTTTCTTAAAGTGAGGTAGGATAGTACCAGTTCATTTTTTTCTTCTTTGATGTGATCTGCTGTTGACATGGTTTGGTTAGTTATTAGATGGATTTAATAATTATAATTTGTTAAATGCTGATATTCTTTAGTTTAGCTTTATGAATTTATGATTATTTATTTATTGTAGCAATTTAATGGGTAAATATTGAAATGAAGTTTGAATTAGAAAAGTATAACGCTTTATCTGCATGGGGTAAATTTTAAAAATTAAATGGTATAGCTGTTTTTACCCCAATTTGATTTCTTTTATAAAATTTTTGTCCAACGTTTACGGCACTAACATTTCTACCATGTATATCGTTAAAACTATAAAACACTTCAAAACTTATAGGGCTTGCTGCTCTTGTTGATCCTTTTTTTGCGGTATTAAATACAATACCTGTCTCGATGTTTTGCTGAGCTTTTCGCTTGGTAGCAATATCAGCTTTGCCATACGGCATATCCCAAATGTATTTAAAACGTAAACCTAAATTACCTGTAGCCGTAAACATTTTATATCCTTCTACAAATGCTTTAGTGCCATGATAAGTTTTAAAATCGCTTAAATCATAAACCGTGGTAACCGCTGTATTGGTATAACTAGTATTGGTAACATCGGTTTTTTCTACTTTTTTAAATTCCGTAGAACTCAATTCCGCAAAGTTGTTAAAATAGCCAGCTGTAATACCTCCTGTTAGCAACATGTTGCTCAAAAAGTTTTGATATCCTCTTGGATTTTCTGTTTTGTGAAAATAGTTTAGCGTAAAAGTAGACTCATAGGAGCTGATACTTTTTTTAGCATTAGCAGTAGTGTTTTGCGGATTTACCTTGTCGTAATAATTAAAACGGTTGCCACCTGCTTTCTGACTTATGGTACCCCAAAATATATGTCTTGAATTGTAGTTGAATTTTGTGTTTAGTGAATCTAAAAGTTTTTCCCTCTTTGTTGCAAACTTTTCATATTTACTTAACTGATTGACTAAACTATTATAGGCAATCATATTAAGGTAGATGCTGTCTTTTAATTTTTTTAAATCATTCATATTTTTTGTAGTGTCTACTTTTTCGTCAAAGGTTTTAAGTTTATAGGATAATTTAAGCTTTTGAGCTAAAAGTGTTTTTTGTTGAATGCCCTCTTCCTTCGTCATAAACAAAGTATCGTAATTGTTAATGAAGGTTGAGTATAAATCGTATTTATCGCTTGGCAAATACCAGTACTTTTGCTTTAAAATAAATGAAAATGAGACATTAGCGCTGAAGTTTGATGCAGGTTTTTGAGTACTGATCAAACTAATGATATCATTCCCAAAGCCGCCTTGTAACCCAAGATTTATAAAACTGTTTTTTAAAATTTTATTCTTACCAATACCACGTGGTCGTATGGCATAAGAAACTTCTGCAGTAGGCTTAGTTACATTTACAGTAGCGTAACTCATAGATTTACCAGTAGAAAAGTCTGTTTGTAATAATTTTGAAAAATCTGCAAAACTTCGCTCAAGAAACTTGCTAGAGTCTAGGGGATGCTCCAAAAAGCGTTTAATAAGCTGCTCTTTTTTCTCTTCATCGTTTGATTTTAAAGGCAATTCGTTTCCATTTTTATCTATTCTAATGTTTGCTTGTTTAGTTTGTGACAATACTTTTGTACTAATAGTTAAAATAAATAAAATGGTTAAAAAGGAGATTGTTGTAGTTTTCATGATTGAGGGATAATTTGATCACATAAATTTACTCCTAAAAGCTATTTTAAGCAATACCTGTTTATAGGGATTTTAGGATGGTGGGCATAACCCAAGTGTTTATAGCCTCACCCTATCAAAGTATGTGGTGGAATGCATTTGGTTAGTTTCCCTCTCCAAAAGAGAGGGATGCAGGATGGTTGGCCTAACCCATTTGCTAGGGGTTGAGGGTATCAAGATACTAGTTTGGCGTTAGGAGCGAACAACTTCCCATCTATCCAACTCAACACCTTCTACCTAAACATATCTCTTCTTCAATTGTTATCTTGATATTAAAGCAAAAGCCATGTCGAATAGAAATGATAAACATACAGCGCAAACTTCTCCAAAAGACGGATTAGACAATACTGGAACACAAGGTTACGATACCTTAAGTGATGATGCCTATACTGGTAATGTTAAAACAACTGTAGAAACCAGCAATAACCCTGATCAACAAATCCCAGTTACCATTAACTCACCAGAAATGGAAGGCGAAAAAATTATATTCGACTTATTGATCAATCAAAAATTGGCACATGTAATCGTCAGAAAAAATGGAATAAATTTCCACATTAATATTGATGGAGAAGACGTAGGAAGATTTGAAATAGAAAATCATGGTAAAATTAATCGATTTCCTCAGCCTAGAGGAGCGAGAACTGATGATGATGTTTATTTTAGTCCAGTTGAGGAAAAATTGAAAGCATTGGGTAAGTTGGGTTAGCTTGTTGGTTTTCATTTTACCTCACGCTATCAAAGTGGCTGGTGTAAGCCTATTCACTTTCTTATTTGAATGCCAACTACCTTAAAAGCAAAAAAAAGAATGAAAGCAAATTTTCGCGAAGCGAAAATTTGCTTTCATTCTTTGAACTACTGATATTTACAACAACATAACCGTTGTAATGAACTTACATAAACTAGTTGTGATTTGCTTTCATTCTTTGAACTACTGATATTTACAACAACTTTGTTTCTGACAAGGGCCGCAATATTGGTGTTGTGATTTGCTTTCATTCTTTGAACTACTGATATTTACAACAACCGATTTGAATTTTAGAAAGCACCGCAATGTGTTGTGATTTGCTTTCATTCTTTGAACTACTGATATTTACAACAACTAAAATTAGATGATCAGTTTCATCGTCTAAGTTGTGATTTGCTTTCATTCTTTGAACTACTGATATTTACAACAACTCACCTAAGCCATTAACCCTATCATAATATGTTGTGATTTGCTTTCATTCTTTGAACTACTGATATTTACAACAACAAGGCGCAACTCCAGCATCTAAAGTATATGGTTGTGATTTGCTTTCATTCTTTGAACTACTGATATTTACAACAACGCAAAGTAAACTAATACAGGTTTAACCCCTGTTGTGATTTGCTTTCATTCTTTGAACTACTGATATTTACAACAACAACCATTGTAAACCGATCTATCAGTAAAGTGTTGTGATTTGCTTTCATTCTTTGAACTACTGATATTTACAACAACATGCCGATGTGAAAATGTTATTTGTACCGTGTTGTGATTTGCTTTCATTCTTTGAACTACTGATATTTACAACAACATACTTCAACAGGGGGATATCAAACAGGTAGTTGTGATTTGCTTTCATTCTTTGAACTACTGATATTTACAACAACACCTTGGAAGAATCTACCAGGACTATCTTGTTGTGATTTGCTTTCATTCTTTGAACTACTGATATTTACAACAACAAGTGATGAATTATTTATTTGCGAAAAATGGTTGTGATTTGCTTTCATTCTTTGAACTACTGATATTTACAACAACTTAATACTGTGTTATCCATAACGTAAGGGCGTTGTGATTTGCTTTCATTCTTTGAACTACTGATATTTACAACAACAGACCATGGTTCAAAAAATTGTATATCAGTTAGTTAGTTCGAAAATTAGAATAAAAAAAATCCGGTTGCAAAAGCTTCCGGATTTTCATTCTAATACTTTATTTTAATTGTAATGAAGGGATTAAGATAGGTAGAAAGGAAATTAAATAATGGTTTAAAATTTTGTTTAAAGATTTCTCCTTGCTTTGCTGCGTTCGAAATGACGCGAAGAATCTAAAAAAGCTCCAATTGTTGTGGTGTATCTGGTAAAGCTGTTTCTTTTTTGCCATAAAATAATTCCATCATCCCAAATTGTTTGTCGGTAACGGTCATAATACCGATATGCCCTTTTTCTGGTAATAAGTTTTTAACTCGTTTAATGTGTACATCAGCATTTTCTCTACTGCTACAATGCCTTAAATAAATAGAAAATTGGAACATCGCAAAACCATCTCGCATAATTTCTTTACGAAACTTAGCAGCAACGCTGCGTTCTTTTTTGGTTTCGGTTGGTAAATCGAAAAAAACTAAAACCCACAAAATTCTATATTCATTTAAGCGCATTCATTTAATTATTCAGTTTCACCTTCATTCTCCAAACCGCTAATTACCTCATTGTCTAACATTCTGGCATTATTTGTTTTTTTAATATCAAAGTTATTTAGGTAAGGATAATTGATCTTTCTAATTACACCTTCATAACATTTGGCTAGGGAAGAAGTGGTGTTTTGCAAACCTACCATTAGCGGACTTTTGCCTCTTTCAAATTGTACATCAACAGTGGCAATGCCTAACAATTGAGTTTTAATAGAAGTACCTAATTCTAAGAAGTTTTCTCCGTTATCAATGATTCGTAAAACGATTTGATCTACATAAGGTCTATAGGGTTCCATGATATCATCTGCCAAACAATAGGCATTGTATTTATTGCGATGATGGATGCCTAGGGTAGGGAGTAAACCAGAACTTACCAAACCTCTTGCAACGATTGCTCTTAAAATGGCATAACCATAATTGAGTAAATTATTAGGTGGGTCGCCATCTCTACCTCTAAAAAAGTCGACCTTTTTCGGGAAAACATTTTTCCAATAATAAGCTGCTGCCCTGGCTTCGTAATTGTCTGGATCGCCAGAGCGTACATTTTTGGCCCAGTGTACCATGTTATCGCAAGGGATATTTCTTTCGAACAATACCGCTGCTTGGTTTAATATTTTTGCCTGAACCGTTTGTTGCCACAATTGTTTTTTTAAAGGTTGCGAAGCATCTATTTGATAGCGAAAACGCTCGCTTTGTATATCATGGCCATCAATTGGCAACAACATGCCAGTAGGCAAATGACTATGGTTGCAGGTAATAATCGCTGCATTATTATCTAACAGCGCAGCTATACAGGCGTGGGTAATGGTAATTTGTTGATGATCTAAAATCACAATGCCAATATCTTCTATAGGTACTGATTTTTTAGATTCCTTTTCTCCCAAAACTTTTAAATGAGGCAAATCAATTTGTAATTGATCTTTTTGTAGGTTGAGGTAAGCTGGATTGGAGAAGTGGAGCGTTCTTTTAATCATAAATTATTTGTTTACCATTTGTTCTCTCTAAACTGGTTAATTTTTTGAAGAATTTCAACATCCGCTTTATCCTGGGTTCTTCCGGCAATCATTTTAATTTGAAGTAAATGATGATATTGAATAATCGGTACTTTTTTGTCCTTTAAAGGAAAAAATATTTTTTTGGCATTAGCAGTTTCATAATTTAGGCCTTGTACTTTAGTAAGAAAGTCTATTTTATTTGGTTGTTCGCCAATACTAAAAACAAATACTTCGCTGAAATCAATAGTATTTAATATTTTCAAATCCTCTTCAATTATTCCAAATTCATTGAGAGCTTTTATCAGTCTTTCCTTATTATTGTTATCAGGCATTAGCCAAATGTCCATATCTGAAGTAGTACGCTCGTACCCATAATGTATTACTGCATAACCACCAATAAGTATAAAATCAACTTTGTTGGCTAAAAGCGAAAGTAAAAGCTGCTTATGATCCTCTAATAAAATATCCATTTTAGCTAAAGTTTATTCTATTGCTTCGTTTGTTATCTTTTAGGTAATTACTAAAAACTCTTTCAATTAAGTTTTTGGCATTTATTAAGTGCTGTTCAGCATTTAACGATGCTAAATGTTTATAATTATCTTCGGCTTCTTCTTCAAAAGAGTTGTAAAATCTGATTCTGTTCTTGGTTTGATAGGATACTGAAGAGTCATTTAATTCTTTAATCTCTTCAGTATTTTTATTATACTTTTTCATAATTTCTGTAGCTAGTATTCTCCTATTTTTACGACTTGTCCAATGTGATTAATGCGGACTTTGACAATGTCTTTTAAAGGATTTGTAGTCCAAATAGGTTTATAAGTCACACCAAATAATTGCTTTTTTTCTTCTACTGTCGTTTCAAGATGATGTCTAAACATGTAATTTTTTGTAGCAATCTTCTGCGTCCTAAACAAATTTGGGCTAATTATCTTATTATTCTTAGGGTCTAGTAAATCTATTTCTTTAGGATTAAAACCAGTTTTTTCATTAGGGAATACAAAATATTCATTTTGTTTCATTGTAAATAAAAATCCCCATCCTAAATATGAATTATAGGATTTATCAATAATTGGCAAGCCTTGGTTTACTCTTTCTATAGCTTCGAAAAGTGAAACTACTCTTTCTTGTAGATTACCTTTTTCATCTTTGTAAATTGCTACGTGATGATTATTGCCTGTACTTACAAAATCTACAGGAATGGGTTTATCATTTTCATCTAAAATCTTAATGCCCAGATGGTCTTTTTTGTAGTGCAAAGGTTCTGCATTGTTAATTCCACTTATTTTAACTTTTTTAATTGAAATTCCTTTTTCCTCATTCAACCAAATTGGGTTTTTACCCAAATCAGAAAATGCTTCCTTCGGATTATTATTGTGTTTTGCTAATCGTTCTTTTAAAATTCGTTTTACACCTTCATCTAAAATTTTATCAATTACTTTAATATCTTTAAAATTTTCTGGGTTAATGTCTTTTCTTATCGAAAAATCATCTTCTAGCCAAATTAATTTAACAGCTTCTGGAAGTGTTTCTGTTTTGGCTTCATCCAAATAAATCGGATTTTTAGATAAAACATTTTTGCCCGTAAAAGCTTTTTTGACATCATTTCCGTTATCTGCCAAACGCTGAAATAAAAGCTTTTTATATTGTGGGTTTGCAACTTTTTTTATAGTTTGTTCATCAAATTTTGCGCTTACTTTTTCTTCTTTACCAACATAAAATTGATACTTACCATATACTGTTTCTTTGTGCAATTGGCCTCTGGGCGTAAGCTCTATCTTAGTTTTTTCGCCCTTGGCCGATTTTGTTTTATTCTTATTTTTGGTAACTACTTTGTTTTTTGCCTTGTGCGATACCAATACGTTTTCTAACTGTTTTTTGGCTTCTTCTCTAAAATTGGGTAGCGGTAACTTGAACCTTCTTTTTTTATTGCCTAAATCATCAATAACAATTATAGTTTCTTTTTCTTCTATACCAATAATAGCATTGTGCTCTTTGTGGCTCTCATTTTTTCGAGCATTTAAAAAGTTGAGGTATTGAATGTGACTATGTTTGGTAAATGCAATGGTTAAGGCATCCATAGCATGGTGCCGATGATCATTTCTCTTACTCCAATCTACAATACGCTCTTTAAAGCTACCATCTTTTTTCTCTACCATTTCTGTTAAACCTAATTGCTTAAATTTATCAAAATTAAGTTCTTGCATAATGTTAATTAAGCCCCAATCTTCACGTAATCTATCTGTTATACTTCCAGTTGTTGGGGTAACCACTCTGAAAATTTCGTAGAGCATATTTCTTGCTTTTTTTGCAATGTATTGCGTATCTCTTAAATCTCGTTCTATAAAACCATCACCAATATCAGCTTCTTTTTTAAGGAGTTTTTGATATTTTGCTTTTGATATTCCTTCTTCTTTGTTTTTCTTTCCTAGCTCAAAAAGAAACTCTATCCTTTGCTCAAAATCTGTAAGTTTTTCTTTGCCAAATTTGCTGTCAATATAATCGTATGCTGTTTTATTGCCTTTATCTAAATTATCTTTTCTAAAAACAATAGTTTTATTAGAAAAACTATCATCAAAAACTTTAGATTGAGGTATAATGTGTTCTATATCTACTTGTTTACTAAATAAAATTTCTCTTGCGATGTAAGTATTTGTATATAAATCTTTGTAACCGTTGTTTTTTAACTCCTCATACAGTTTGTAACGAATAATGTCATTTCTTGTTGGATTTTTTATGCCAAATTCTGTTTGTAGGAATTTAAATATTTTTTCGTGTACAATTTTTGATGCGTTAATATTTGTTGTCAATTCTGCTCGTTCCTTTGCATTTTTCTTTAAATCGCGAGCCAATTCAATTCTTACTTCATCAAATTTGAAATATTCTATAATATTCCCATCTGCATCTTTTTTGCTATTGCTTTCAATTAAAGTATTTACAACATTTACAACTTGGTTCAAAATTTTCTCAACCACAGGGTTACGCAAACTATTTTTCTTCAATAAATCTAATTTATCTTTTAAAGGTCGGTTAGCAATTTCTTCTTTTGTTAATGATGAAGCCGAGTGTTTATATCCTGCTAAATCGCAAGCTTTGTCAAAATGCAACTCTTTAATGTGTGGATAAATCTTGCGCATTGCTTTGGCGCTTAAACTGCCATAATCATCTTGTAAAGCAATATTAGCTAAAATTTGACTATGCTCCTTTTTGAAACCAAACTTTTGATTTAACAATTCGTACAGTTTCTCGTTACCGCTTGCCGAATTATCCCCCTCATAAGAAAGTAACAAATGCCATAATTGATAAGAAAGTTGTTGCTCAAAAGCTTTTCCATCTAATTCAGCATCAAAATCTAAAATTTCTGTTCTTATTTCTAATGTTTCAAAAATACTTTTAACCATATCTTTAATTTCTATGGCTGATATTTCAATGTCATCGAGTTCTACTTCATCCTTGTTTGATTTTACTTTTAATAAATCTTTTGTGTCATAACCCTCTAAATCTAAAATCTTTAAATAAGAATTATATAACACTTTATTCGTCCTGTTTCCTTCTAAAGCAGAATAATTAATTTCCCAGTCTTTTACATCATATCCTAATAATTCTATAATTTTTTTTGATGTTAAATTTCCTTTTATATTTAGTTCGTTAAATAAAATTTGTTTTGTTTCTAAATCTAAAAGGAATAGCTCTTCTTCTCTGTCTGTTTGGTTTACAATGCGTTTTTTACTACCTTTTTTTCTAATTAGTACATTACTTAAAACTTGCCAAATTTTAAATTCTTGAAATAGGGGAGAAGATTTTGGTGCTGATTTTAAACCAATTGTTTTTTTTACTTTTTGACTATTTCTATCAATTTCTATTTCTCTACTTTCAAATTCGCAAAAACTTACTAATCCCTTTTGCGATTTTAGTTTTCGTTGATAAAAAATAATGATATCACGAATTTCTTTTTTGAGCTCTTCGGTTAATTCAGTATGAAACTTTGCTTGTGTTTCCCAAATTTTTTCAAATTCATCTAAATAATCTTGGCGATAAAAAACTTGATTTTTTAATCTTGTATGCGAATTTTTTAGAATTTGACTATATAAGTACTCGCCAACTGTTTGTTTATTGAAGTACAGCTCCTTGCTTCTATCGCTAATTGCACCAAGATAACCACTCGAATTATTTAAGTTGCTGTTTATCTCTGTAATTACATAACCAACTTCTTCTTTCTCTAATTGTTTGTTTATTGCATCTGCTCGCCATTCGTATGCTTTTAGTTTTTTAGCTTCTCTAGTTTTTTCTTTATTTTCTGCTGTATTAAATTGGTGTTTTAGCCAAAAAAGAGAAGATGTAACTCTTTGCCCTTTTCCATTTAGCTCTTTTTTAAATCCCTCGGTTAAAATTTCAGGATAAAATTGTTTTTGAAAATCCCAAACTTTTTCAAATTCTGCTTGCAAATCAGAACGGTAAAAATCAGGCAGATGTTTCTTGCCATTCTTTAATAATTGATAAGCTAATTGACCAGGTGTTAGGTTTTCATCATATAGCCTTTTTGCAGTTGCCATTCCATCAATTGCTTGACCTTCATCTTCGTTGTTGGCTTTTCTGCTGCTTTTGTAACCTCGTTTTTTATTAATAGCTAACAATATTCTTGCAAATTCATTTTTCTCTACCTTTTCTGTTGCTGATTTTGCCCGTAGGGCGAAAGTAGAATGGGTAGTGTTTTTGCCATCTTCTGCCAAAACAGTATCCTTTGTTATGACATTAGCTTTTGCTAAAGCATCTATTAGGTTCGAGCGCCTTAATTGATAACGGTCTAAGGTTCGTCTGGCTCCTCGTTTTAAGGTCCTATCTGCGTTAACTGTTATTGGTTTACCTTTCTCGAAATTGGTTTGTTCATCTGTAGTAAGTGGATTTACACGTACACCAATTCTCTCAATTGTTGAGCTTTGAAAATCTTCGCTTTCATTTACTTGCGCAAAGCCTATAGATGTCGTCCCCAAATCAAGTCCTAATATTTTTTTCATACGTTAATCAATAGATTTTTAAAGCTAATCAAAAAAATATTTTAAAAATTACGGATTCCCGTAATGCGGATATAAAAAGAAGTTCTATATTTGAAATTGAAAGCAAATCACAATAAGGATTATTCCGTTGTGAAAACATTAAGTAGCCCTCGACTTTAAACGGGGGCATTTTTTTTGCTCAATATCCGCAAACTGATTAAGAAGTATAAGGTTGTAGGTCTACCAACCTATCAAACCAAATTAAAACCCTTCGCTTTTTTAAGCAATAACTGTGTAGTATTGGCATTCATTTTTTGCATCAAGTTCTTGCGGTGTGTTTCTACCGTAAAGTGGCTAATGAATAATTTTTCAGCAATTTGAGGTCCGTTAAAGCCTTCGTATAATAAACCGAGGATTTCCTTTTCTCTACGGGTTAAAATCGGTACACTTTTTAAAGCCTGGTTTACGGTGTTGTATTGCTCTAATAGTTTCTGATTTGCAGCTTTGCTTAAAAATATTTTATCGTTCATTACCTCCCTAATGGCTAAAAGTAATTCGTCGCGTTCCATATTTTTTAGCAAATAACCATTGGCACCTTTTGATAAAAATTGTACGATAATGCCTGCCTCGTTGGTAGAAGTAAGGCCGATAATTTTACTGCTGTTATTGTTTTCACGAATGCGTTCGCACAAGGCCAAGCCATTCATATCTGGCAAATTAATGTCTAATAAGATAATTTCTGGCTGGTTAGTTTTTAAAAAAGCCAACGCCTCTTTAGCCGTTTTACAAATTCCTAAAATTTTTAAATAGCTTTCGCCGTTTAACATAGTTGATATTCCATCTCCAACAAGCGGGTGGTCATCTATAATTAAGATTGTAATCATTTAAACAATTAGAAAGAGATGAGCATTATTTTATTTTAATGCTGTTAAATTACTGATTATTTATCAGAAAATCCATCAAAACTGTGGTACCCACTTCATGTTCAGAATCTATCGATAATTTGCCTTGTAGATAATCTACCCGATTTTTAACAGATTGCAAACCTGCGGTGGTATTGTTTTCTTTCAAATCAAAGCCTCTGCCGTTGTCTTCTACGGTTACACTTAACCTTTCGGCTTCTCTATTAAATTGAATGATTACAACAGTTGCATTGGCATGTTTAATAATGTTATTTAATAATTCTTGAATTATTCTAAACAACATCATTTCTGTTGATGCATTTAATCTTTCGTCCATTCCGTAAGCTTGTACAGAAACATTTAACAATTTACCCGCATTTACGCTATTGCACAACTCTTGTATAGCTGGTACTAAACCAATTTTTATCAATACTTCGGGCATCATGTTGTGCGCAATTCTTCTTACTTCAACCGAAGCCATGTCTACCAATTTGTAGCTTTTCTGAAACAATTCGTTACTTTCTAAATATTTTTCTTCGTGTTTAAGGGTGCTTAATTGCATTTTAATGGTCGAGAAAAGACCACCTAAACCATCATGTAAATCTTGGGCAATTCGATTGCGTTCTGTTTCTTGTCCGTTTACCATAGATTGTAAGGAAACTACTTGTTGTTGGCGTTCTAAAAATTTAATTTGCTCTCCTTTTAAGACGCTATCCTTATCAGCAATGATTTGTTTTTGTCTACTAGATCTGTACAATAACACCAATATAATTAGCAAAGCAATACTTGAGATAATTACAATTAGCAGTAATTTATTCCGCTGATTGGCTGCAAGTTCTTTTTCAATATTCAGTAGTTTAAGTTGCGCAATTGTTTTTTCTTTCTTTTCGGTTTGATATCCATTCTCTAAAAAGTTCAATTGGGCTAAGTTTTTTTCGGTGTTAAGACTGTCTCTTATGGCGAAAGAAGAAGATAGGGAGCGATATGCGCTATCACTTTTGTTTTGTTTGTAATAAATCTCACTTAATAATTTTGAAGATGAAAGTACAATCTCTTGGATGGCATCTTTTTTAGCACCCTCATTTGCTTTTTTAAGGTAATCGGTAGCAAGGTTATAATCGTTTAGGTTGTAATAGATTTCACCTAATTTGTTATTGGTATAACTTATTTCTGCTACATCTTCAATCTTTTGAGCTAAAGCTAATTTGTTTTTGTAAATGCTGATGGCTTTAGGTATGTTCTTTAAGTACGTTTGGTTGTATTTACCTTCCATTTCGTACAGTGCCATTCGGTAATTATCTTTTTCAAAATCACTGAGCTCGTTAGTTTTTAGGTTTTTCTTTAAAGAGTCCATATAAGACTTATACATTTTGCCATTTTTCATATTGTCTGCTAAACCTACTTTCTCAGACCAATAAAGGTGTTTTAAATATGGTTTTGCCTTATTTAATAAAGGATAACATAGGTTGAGGTATTCATTTGTCTTTTTAATTTGATTTAGAGCGCTATAGTGAGTAGCAATATTGATGTAAATAGTGCACAACGATGTCGCGTCAGGTTTTAATTTCTCTAAAATAACCCTAGCTTTTAAATAGTAATTGAGTGCTGTGGTTTTATCGCCATTTTTACTATAAATGCCAGCTAGATTGTTTAATGCAATCATTTTTGAACGATTTTTTATAGTGTAATCTGGTATTTTATCAGCATGTTCATTTATTTCGCTAAAACATTCAATGGCTTTTCCCCACTCACTTCTGCGAAAATGATAATTACCTCTGGTAAGCAATACCTCACAAATTCCTCTAGCAAAACCAATCTTTTTGGCTAAAATTTCTGTGTTGTTTAAAAGTGCTAATCCATCATCTGCTTTGTTATCGTGTAAAATTTGATAAGAAGCCAGTTTTCGCATCTGAATAGCTCTAGTGGTATCATCTTTAGCAGTTTTAATTAAATTTTTTAAGCTATCTGTATTTAGCGTTTGACTAAATGCTAGGTTAACTGCAAATAGAGTTGAAATAATGATTGGTAAAGTAGACTTCAAAAAGGGAGATAAACTCTTCATATAGTGTAATTTATCTAGGCAAAGTAAAAATAAAATTTCAGCTTACAAATACCCTAATTCAGGTAGTTTTTAAGTGTAAAAATCCCATTATCAAGGGCTACAAAGTGGAGTGTATTATCCTCAGTTTTACAATACTAAAACAATTAAACCTAAAAGTTATGAGAACAAAAATTTGGCTATTAATTATAGCATTAACAGTTTCTAATTTTGCCTTAGCGCAAGTAAGGCCTAATTTGCCAATTGTGTTAAAAAAAAACACAAAATATGCGAGCTTTAAAACACTTTCAAAGCAAAAGGCTTTGCAGTTTAAACCACAAAAACAATTTACTATCCCTATTCAATCTTCTAATAAGGATGTAGTTGACGTTTCAAACTTTGCCAAATATTTAGCTGAAGAAAAGAAGGTTTTTCCTGAAAGATTAATAAATGCAGATTGTAATTTTTTGCCTATTAATTACCGCAATTCTCAGCAAGAAGTTGGTTTATTCTTTCCTTCACCGAATTTTAGCAATGCCATTTTTCCTGGGGCAATTTATCAATTTAATACCATTAAAACGCAGTCGCCTATACCTTATACAAAATTCATGAATAGAAACCCTATGGATTTAACAATGAATATTTTTGATGCAGCTATTGGAGATAATCCTCCGGTAGTTATTTCTAATTTTGGCTATGGTACTGTTTCTGGTGCTACAAAAAACATTCTAAGTAAATACATCAACGGAGTTACACCAGCAGATGTAGTAACCGAGGTAATTTTAGTAGAGTCTAACGAGCAAATGAATTCTATTTTAGGTACAGCAGGTAGTGTAGATGTTGGATTTAAATTAAATGTACCAATTCCTAAAATTCCAGTAACTGTAGATTTAGCTAACAAAGTTTCTGTATCTAATACAAGTACAACAACCACATCAACAGAAAGTAAAAAAAATACGGTAATTCTACGTTTCAGACAGGTTTTTTATGTAGCAAGTATGACCGCTCAGCAAGGACCTCAGTTTGATGTTTTTAATGATATTGATAAAACCCAATTAGAACAAGATTTGGTTTATGTGAGTAGTGTTTCTTATGGGCAAATGTTTTATGTGGTGCTTACTTCAGAATTTACAAAAGAGGCTTTATATAATGCCGTAATGAATAAGGTTTCTACTGAAACAAGTTTGGGTGTAACAGGAGTTGGTTTGCCAGTTGGAGGGGCTGTTACTGTTGGCACCTCTAATTTATCTACTAGCGAAGTAACCAATATCTTAACCTCAAGTAAAACAGAGATAAAAACATTTCAGTATGGCGGGCAAGCAATAAATATGGGTACAACTATTGATGAAGTGTTAAGGAATTTAAATTCTAAAATTGTAGTAAAATTCAATGCGCAAAATATTGGCGCACCAATAGGTTACACCCTAAATTTTGCAGCAGATCATTCGCCAGCTTGGATTAATTCCAATGTTAATTATGCAACAACCAATTGTGGTGTTGTTTCGGCCGATAGGAAATACGATGTGAAATTGGTATTGCAAAATTTAAGCGCTAAAAAAGTTGAAGATACTGATAATGATGAAGATTTATTTGGATCACTTTCTGCAAGTGTACAAGCACCTGGCAAAAATGCAAGTTTCCCAAACATGTGGAAAAAGAATGGCGAAAGTTATGATGTTAAAGCATTAGGCAACGAAGATGGCGTAACAAAAGCTTATAAAGATATTCCCACTAATATCAACGCCATCAAAACCATTGTTACAAACGTTTCGAATGAAGATTTAAGAAAAACGAAAATTTCTCTTAGAGGCAATTTGAAAGATAAAGAAGTATTTGCAGATAGAGGATATGTTTGTGAAGAATGTAATGGATCGCCATTAATTATCAATTTGGCAGATTATGCTAATCAGATAGAAACGATGCAACCTGGCGAGAGCAAGTTTATTAAGCTAGGAAATTCAGACCAGTTTAAGCTCAATTTTTATGAAGGTGGGAATAAAAACGCTTCTCATATTATAGTAAATTGGAAGATTGAAGTAATTGCTAAATAGATACTTAGTTGTACACTATAGATTTCTAACGTATAGTATTGCCCATTTCAAATTAAACCGTACGTGGCCATACAATTAAATACCCCCATTAATATATAAAAGTTATAAATGCACCTGGTTGAGGTATTTCCGAGACTTTGTTGCAAAAGAAATTGATGATCAAATTAATAATTTAAAACTAAAAAAAATGAAAACATTTAAACAAAGTTTACTCGTATTGGTAATTGCAACTACTTTATTCGCTTGTAAAAAAGATAAAGAAAAAGTTGATGAACTTGCAAAACAGGAAGTTTTACAAAAGAAAATTGCAGATATCATACCTAAAGAATTTCAGGATACCTTAACAAAATTAGGATTGGTAATTAATCAGGATGTTAATCCTCCCAAATTTAATAATGAGGCATTTATTTTTACACCTTTCGTTTTGTTTAAAAGCAATAGATCTCAAGATGTGCCAAATTTAAAGTTTCTCGACGGTAGGGTTAAGTTTTTTGATCAAGATCAAGATAACAATATTAAATTAATTGGCAAAAATTTACTTAATGAGGCAGATACTAGCATTGTTACAGCAATATCAGGTAGTGGAAATCAATTTACAATTTACGGTAAAGTGAAATCATTTGCTGGTACAAACTCGGCAGTTTTTGCAATTGTAATATCAGGGTCTAGAGAAGGAACAGAGTTAAAAGATATAAGAATGGGAATTATAAATATTGATAATTCTAAAGGTGGAACGAGGTTTATTAAACAAGGCGAAGCTCGTGTTGCTTTTGATACAGATAAAATTTCTGGTCAAATTCCTATGTTTTAAAAAAATCTTATTTGAGTTTGTTTTTCAAAAATAAAATCGTGATATTTGCAACCTCTTAAATAGAGGTTAAAAAAGACAAATAGAGATTGTCATCAGCTTTGTTGCCCGCAAAACGCAATCAAGTCATTGATAGTTTCACATAAATAACTTAAAATAATATTCAAATGAAACAAGATTTGCACCCATCAAACTACAGATTTGTAGTATTTAAAGATATGTCTAACGAATATGCATTTTTAACTAAATCATGCGTAGAGACTAAAGAAACTATTAAATGGGAAGATGGTAATGATTATCCTTTATATAAATTAGAGATTTCTCATACTTCTCACCCTTTTTATACTGGTAAAATGAAGTTAGTAGATACAGCTGGTCGTATCGATAAATTTAAAACTCGTTACGCTAAGAAATAATTTAGCGAAAACACCATATTTTTTGAAGTCCTGAGTCATAAGCTCAGGACTTTTTTTATTTTTGTAGCTTATGACGATCAATTTATTTGATGATAAGTCTTGGCAAACGCTCAGACCATTAACCTTTACCAGGCCAGTTGCCGATTTGAGAATTGGTATTTTAACCATTGCCGAAAAATGGGCTAAATATTTAAATGCCGAATTTGGCTTTCTAACACAAGATTATTTACAAATTAAATATCCCGCACTAACTGCACCGCTGTATATCAATGGTGGGGTTTGTCCGAATAAAGAATTGTTAGCAGCTATTGCTGATTTAAAAGAAGCTGAAGTTTTAATCAAAGCAGAATTGGTTATTGCCTATAAAATAGCTGAGGAGATCATTAGTTGCGATGAAGCGCTAAGTAAATTCAAAGCAATTGAGTTTATAGGAGATTTAACCTATATTCAATTTCCTGAAGATATTTTTAAAAATAACCATAACGAATTAGTTTTAGATTTTGCTTTATTAACCAAAGGGAAAACATCAGCTACGCTTAGTAACACCAATACTTTTATTGGCGACCAGTTTTTTGCGGAAGAAGGAGCAAGTGCAGAATGCAGTACCTTTAACAGTACAGCAGGGCCAATTTATTTAGGTAAAAATGCACAAGTTTGGGAAGGAACTCATATTCGTGGCTCATTTGCTTTGTGTAATAATTCTCAAGTAAAAATGGGTGCAAAAATTTATGGGCAAACTACAATAGGGCCATACAGTAGGGTAGGTGGCGAAATAAATAATGCGGTAATTTGGGGCTACTCATCTAAAGGGCATGATGGGTATTTAGGTAACGCGGTAATGGGGCAATGGTGTAATATTGGCGCCGATAGCAATAACTCTAACCTAAAAAATAATTATGCCGAGGTTAGGTTGTGGGATTATGCACAACAAAGTTTCCGTAAAACGGGATTACAGTTTTGTGGATTAATTATGGCAGATCATGCCAAATGTGCCATCAATACGATGTTTAATACCGGTACGGTTGCTGGGGTAAGCGCTAACATTTTTAGTTCTGGTTTTCCAAGAAATTTTATACCAGATTTTGCATGGGGTGGCGCACATGGTTTTGAAGTTTATAGTTTAAATAAAATGCTAGCCACTGCAAAGTTGGTTCTAGAACGTAGAAACATGGTTTTGGATGAAATTGAAATTAAAATCTTAACAGAAATTTTTGAAAGAACTAAAGAATATAGACATTTTTAAAGTTGTTTTGTCGTCCAGAGTGCAGCGAAGGATCCCAATAACTAAAGTTTTTAAGAGTTTCATTATAAGTTCGTCAATAAAAAATAAGCTTAATAAGTTTATTGCATATTGCAATTGAAATATAAATAATTACAAATATTCATCTCAGAGATCCTTCGTGATACTCAGGATGACAAATAAGATGATATGAGAAAAAAAATTGTAGCTGGTAACTGGAAAATGAATATGGATTTTAGCGAAGGAATTTCGTTATTTTCTGAAATTGTTAACATGGTTAGAGATGAGAAAAAAGGCGATCAAATTGCAGTGATTTGTGCCCCTTATATTCATATCAATAGCTTAACGCAGTTGGGTGCTGGTGTAGTAAAAATAGGTGCTCAAAACTGTCACCAAAATGAAAGTGGAGCTTTTACAGGAGAGATTTCTGCTAAAATGGTAAAATCCACTGGATGCGAATATGTGATTATCGGTCACTCAGAGCGTAGACAATATTTTGCAGAAACAGACGAACTTTTGGCAGCTAAAACTGTAATCGCTTTGCAAAATAATTTAACCCCACTTTTTTGCATCGGCGAAACATTAGACGAAAGAAACAATGGGAGCTATTACCAGGTATTAGAAAAACAGTTAGAAAATGGTGTTTTTACTTTAAATGCCGAAGATTTTGCTAAAGTTGTTTTAGCTTATGAGCCAGTTTGGGCAATTGGCACAGGTTTAACAGCTTCGCCAGAGCAAGCACAAGATATACATGCTTTTATTAGAGCAAAAGTTGAAGCGAAATACGGTGTAAACATTGCTGATGATACCACTATTTTATATGGTGGAAGTTGCAATCCAAAAAATGCAGCCGAATTATTTGCTCAAAATGATATTGATGGTGGTTTAATTGGTGGTGCTTCATTAAAATCTCGTGATTTTGTTGATATTGTTAAAGCATTTAATTCTTAGCATGTAACTGTCTTGAGCATAGTTGAGAGATTATGCTCAGGCAAACCTATAATTTAATTAGTTTAATGAAATATTTAAAAGTTGCTTTAAGTTTAAGTGATATAGAAGAATACCAACAAGATCTTTTAGTTGCCGAATTAGCGGATATTGGTTTTGATACTTTTGAAGATACGGAGGATGGTGTAGCAGCCTTTATAGTAGCTGCAGAATTTGTACAAACTAAATTAGACGATCTATTAAAAACGTTTAGCGATGATTTTAAATACAGTTATACCATCCATCATATAGAGCCAGAGAACTGGAATGAGGAGTGGGAAAAGAATTTTAGTCCACTAATTATTAATGAAGATTGCTACGTGCGAGCAACTTTTCACGAGCATCAGCCACAATATAAATATGAAATTGTTATAGATCCCAAGATGGCTTTTGGTACGGGTCATCATCAAACTACCACCATGATGATGCTTTACATTTTGGAAACAGATGTTAAAGATAAGCTGGTATTAGATATGGGAGCAGGTACAGGTATTTTGGGTATACTGACTAGCAAAAGAGGGGCAAAGCAAATTGTAGCTATAGATAATGATGATATTTGTTATTTGAGTGCTATAGAAAATGCTGCCTTAAATGAAATTGACAATTTAACATCGCTCTGCGGAAGTAAAGAAACCATTCCTAAAGAAGAATTTGATGTAATTTTGGCAAATATCAATAGAAATATATTGTTAGATCAGATTGAGACTTATGCTGCGGTTTTAAAGAACAATGGAATTATTTTATTTAGTGGTTTTTATGAAGATCCAGACTTGGAGATGATTAAGCAACATTGTTTAAAGTTTAATCTTAATTACGTTGATCATAAAAAAATAGGAGATTGGGTAGCTGCTCAATTTATTTCTCTAAATTAACTATTAGCTAATTTATCGGTTATTTAAACTATGAGGGTACATTTTATCGCCATTGGCGGAAGCGCTATGCATAACTTAGCGATTGCTTTACATAAAAAAGGATTTAAAGTAACAGGTTCTGATGATGTAATTTTTGAACCATCGATATCAAGATTAGCAAAGCACGGATTGTTACCTGCTACTTTTGGTTGGTTTGCCGAAAATATTACTTCGGCTATTGATGCGGTTATTTTAGGAATGCATGCTCGCTTAGATAATCCCGAATTGTTGAAAGCGCAAGAATTGGGATTAAAAATCTATTCTTATCCTGAATATATTTACGAGCAAGCTAAAGATAAGGTTAGGGTAGTAATTGGGGGCAGCCATGGTAAAACCACAATTACATCCATGATTTTGCATGTATTGAATCATTTCAATAAAGATTTTGATTATTTAGTTGGGGCTCAGCTTACAGGCTTTGATACCATGGTTAAAATAACCGATACCGCACCTATAATTATTATTGAAGGTGATGAGTATTTAGCTTCGCCAATTGATAGGAGGCCTAAATTTCATTTGTATAAAGCTAACATCGGCGTAATTAGTGGAATAGCTTGGGATCATATCAATGTATTTCCAACATTTGAGGAATATATTTCTCAGTTTAAAATTTTTATTGAGACGATAATTCCCCAAGGAAAATTAATCTATTGTGAAAATGATTTAGAATTAAGAAAAATTGTTGTTAACTCTAAAGCAAACATAGTACGGATTCCATACTCAATTCCGAGTAATGAAGTAAAAGATGGTGTAACATATCTTTTGCCACAAAAGCTACCTTTAAAAGTTTTTGGAGACCATAATTTAATGAACCTAAATGCTGCAAAATTGGTATGCGAACAGCTGGAAATAGGTGAGGATGATTTTATGGAAGCGATCTCTACATTTACTGGTGCAGCTAAACGTTTAGAACTTTTAAGTGCAAGGGCAAGCACCAATGTTTATAAAGATTTTGCACACTCTCCATCTAAATTAAAGGCTACAATTGAGGCAGTTAAGGCTCAGTTTGCCGATCGAAAATTAGTTGCCTGCATTGAATTACATACTTTTAGTAGCCTGAATAAGGCATTTTTAGCAGGGTATAAAAACACGATGGATGATGCCGATTTGGCAATAGTTTACATAGACGACAAAACGTTTCAGCACAAAAAAATGGATCCCTTAAGTAAGCTTGATGTTCAAACATCTTTTGGTGATGAAAGGATCTTATTTTTTAATGAAGCAACTGCTTTATTAAGCTATTTAAAAGGTTTAAATTTTGATCATACTAACTTGTTAATGATGAGTTCTGGTGATTTTGGTGGAATGGATTTGAATAATTTGGCATTAGAGTTGGATGTTTAAAATGAATAAACAAACAACAAAACCAAATAGTCAAATGAATATTATAGGAAGAAACATTAGACAACTTCGTCAGAAAAATGGTTGGAGCCAAGGAGAAGTTGCAAGCAAATTAAAAATATCTATTCCGGCTTTTTCAAAAATAGAAACTGGTATAACCGATATTAATATTTCAAGATTAGATCAAATTGCTAGATTATTTGATGTTTCAACGCTTCAAATCATTTCTAGAGATACAGAAAACTTACATGCAGGTAGTTTTACAGAAGTTAATGTGCTTAAAGAGCGAATTGCATCGCAAGATGATGAAATAGTTAAACTTCAGAAAAAAGTAATTGATTTGTATGAAGAGATTAGAGGTTTTTCTAAAAGATCTTTCGCATAGTAAGGTGCCGCTTCCCAAAAGTGGCACCAGTAGCTTGGTGAAATGAGAGCATTTTATCATTAAAATCTCCAACCCACGAAAGCTCAAGTTCTGTATATTGATTTTTAGGCAATACATATTCGCCTAACTTAATAATTAACGCAGATTCTAAGCCCAGTTTTTGGAAAGATGTTTTTGTGCCCATCACAATTGCTCGCATTCTTGTAACTCCAATCCATCGCTTGTAGGCGAATTTTAGCTTCTCAATTAGGCCTAGCTTACCATTTAAGCCTTTAATCATTTGGTTAGCATCTGGAATGATTACAACAAATGATGCAGGTTCTCCATTCGCGTAAGCAAACCAAATTAACTGCTCATCCATAATTACTTCCATCTGCTTAAAACTCTCTCTAAGCGTTTCTTTTTTAATAGGAACAAAGTTGTCAAAGTCTTGCCAACCATCGTTGTATATTTCCATCAAATCATTAATGTACTTTTCTGCGTTTGCCTTTTTAAAGTGTTCGAAACTATAATCTGGCTTTGCAGCTACCCAATTGGCAATTTTTGTAAAACGAGCCGGAAACGGAATCGTAAGGTTAATATGGTTAGTGAGCTGTTCATACGCCGTGGTAAAGCCGTACGCATTAAAAAAATCGTGATAATATGGTAAGTGATAATTCATACCATAAGAAGGTGGTGTAAAACCTTCAACTAATAAACCCCAGAAGGTATCATTTTCCCCAAAGTTAATTGGCCCTTCCATTGCTTTCATGCCATTTTTCGATAACCATTCTTTGGCCGTGTCAAAAAGTAGAAAAGCAGCTTCTTTGTTATTTATGCACTCAAAAAAACCAACTCCACCTGTTGGTACATCATAATTATGTGCTTTTTTATCATTAATAAATGAGGCAATACGTCCAATAGTCTGATTGTCTTCGTCAACCAAAATCCATCTGGTACATTTACCATGCGTAAAAAATGGATTAGCCTTTTCATTAAAAACTTTTTCTATATCGCTATCTAATGGCCTAATATAGTTTTTATCACCGCTATAAATTTTGTTTACAACTGCTAAAAATTCTTTTTTGGTTTGGTTATCGTTAACTGGTATAATCTTCATCGAATGGAACTAGCTTAAAGTAAAAAGCACCCAATTAAGGATGCTTTTAAATGTACTCTTTTATATGTAATTAAAATCTATCGTCGTCGTCATCATCGTCATCAAATTCATCAAAAGTACCCAAATCATCAATAGGCACATCAAAATCTTCATCAACTTCTACTTCTTCAACTTCAAGAACTTCATCATCTAATAATAAATCGTCATCCTCATCTTCATCATCTCTGCTAGATATCGGTTTATTGATGATGTCTTTGTCTGTTGGTTTTTTTGGCGCTTTCATAAAACAAATAATTAATAGTAGGAAAGTTAAATCGTTAGTCTAAATTACAAAAATCTTTTAATAGAATGAAACCATGTATATGGTTTTTTGATGAGCCAAAATTAAAATAAAAACAGTTTTAACGAAAGTTTTTTTTGATTTTTTGTGGTGCTGAAATGCAGCTACTTAGGTTAATTTATTAGAAATTATAATAATTACGCCATTAGCTTAAAGCAAAAAAGCGTCTCAATATAATTGGGACGCTTTTAACACACAAATGAAACCTGAATTGAGATATAGTTTTAGGTTAGGTTAAAAAATATCTTTTGTCAATCCTATAAGAACGCTTTTTGAACAAACAACTCGTGTTTGTTTAATATCTTATAACAAGTTTAATGCTAATAGAACAAGCAATAGATTATAATTAGTAAGTGGTAGTAATTATTGAGTAAACGGTAAAATCTAGGTTAAAGGAACCAAAATTGTAACCGTTGTGCCGCTTTTGCCGTTCTGTTCTATAAACAACTGTATGGGTTTTGCTTCAATTTTATTTAGTAGGTTGATGCGTTCTTGCGTTAAACTCATGCCTTTGCTTTGGTGCGATGTATTTTTGTTTGATAATGAGTTTTTTATGCCGACACCATCATCAATTATTTTTATCCAAAGATATTCGTCATCTTTTTGGATAATATCTAACTTCACTTGTCCACCTTCTTCTTTGGGCATAATGCCGTGCCATATCGCATTTTCTATATATGGTTGTAAAAGCATCGATGGGATTTGTGTTTCTTCTTTGTCTAATTGCTGATCAACAGATATGTGATACGTAAACCGATCTCCAAATCTATTTTTCTCTAAACTGAGGTAAAGATTTAAGTAAGCTATTTCTTCTTCTAAACTAATATAGCTTTTTGTACAAATCTCTAAGTTTTTTCTAATCAGCTTTGCGAAACCTGTTAATACCTTATTAGCCGAAGATGTATTTTGGGTATTGATGTAATGCTGTATTGAATTCATTACGTTAAATACGAAATGGGGGTTCATCATTGCCTGAAGCGCTTGCTGCTCGAGCATTAAAATTTTATTTTTTAATAATAATTGTTCTTGCTCTTTATTTTTTTGTCTTTTAGTAATACGAACTGTAATGATGTAAATGACAAATGCACCTATTGCTAATAAAATGATGAGAAAAAGCGTAGTTTGCCAAAAATGTTTCTCTACTTTAAAATCAATTTTTGCTGGTTTACTCCACTCACTATCCTGACTTTTAGCGCTAACTTCAAAACAATATGTTCCAGGTTCTAATGATGAAAGTTCTAATCTCCTGTTTTTTGTTTCAGACCAATTCTGGTCATCTTTTAAACGGTAACGATAGCTAATTTTTCTATTCTTAAAATCTATGGCGCTATAATTAATGGTAATATTTCTTTCGCTTGGTTTTAAAATAAAGTTAGCTGGTGTTAAATCTAACATCACCCTATTTACACTAACTGAAGAAATAAATGTGGCTGGTGCCTTGGTTTGCTTATTCTGTTTGTTATAGTTAAAATAAACTAACCCACTGTTTGTAGCAAAATACGCGATGTTAGATGTGATGTATAAATCATTCAAATCATCAGATAATAAATCATTTGCATAATCAAATGAGTTAATTACAAAAGTATCGTTTGCAATATTTATTCTGTTTACACCATTGTTGCTAATTGCCCATAAATAATTTTCTTTAACAAAAAGTTTAGTAATGATGTTGTTGTTTAGGCCACTTTTTAGATTGAGATGTTTAATCAACTTGCCGTTTTTGATTATTAAAATACCATAACCATCTGTTGCCATTGCAAATAAATTATCTTTTAGTTGCTTAATATCATTAACTCTTTTGGTGAGTAGAGGGTTTTTGGTAAAATATTGATTTAAATTACCATTCTTAAATTCGTTAATGCCATTAATGTTTGCAAACCAAAGGTTTTGGAAATGATCATAATAAACTCTGTAAGCTCGATCTTGAAAATAATCTTTATTCTCTCGATAATGCAGTGATGAAAATTCTAGTTTGTTGATCCTATCATTAATGATTACCACACCAGATGAAAGAGCCAATGCTAAACTATTTGCTGTGTTTAAGCTAAAGTTTTTAACCACAAAAACAGAATTGTTTACTTCTTTTAAGTAGTTAATTTCTTTCTTTTTTGGATAGTTTTCATCAACATAACCAACTCCATAATCAGATGCGAAAAAGATTTTCTTATACTTTTCATCAACTAGAAGTTGTTTTATGGTGTTATATTTTTTCTGGTCAGGGATATTTACTTTTTCTAGTTTATTGTTTTTTGGATCTAAAATTTGAATGTTATTATTTCCTAAACCCATCCATAATCTTCCAAAACTATCTTTATTAATGCTTTTAATTGATTCGTTACCTAATTTACTTCCTCTACCAAAAATAAAAACGCGTTCATTTTCTTCTGGTAATCTATAGATTCCGTTGTTTGTAGTAAACCAAATGTTTTTGTTCTTATCCTTAATTACCTGACTTACATCAACATCTTTAAGCAGTTGCGTTGTCTTTCCGTTAAAGTCAACAACATAAATTCCACTATTATTTCCCAGCCATAAGCCTTTTTCATCTACATAAATATAGCCAGGTCTATTGTTAAGTAATTCTGGATTTACCTTAAAAACCAAATTACTTAATGCGCCATTTCTAATGTTTAATCCTTCACTATTTAAGAAATAAACAGATTTATCTGCTCTGGTATAAAAGGTTTTGTAAGAGAGGGCTAATTTATTATCGTGTATGAGAACAAAGTTGTTTTTTATGAACAGAAAAACTGCCTGCGTACTATAAGCCCAAATATTGCCCTGTTTATCTTCTTGTATATAGGCATTGGCATATTGGCTTTCTTTTAAGGTAGAACTATATTTAATTAAACTTTTACCATCCCATAAGCCTAAAATGTTTTTGTTTGTGCCAAACCAAATCCTTCCTTTGCTATCTTCAAAAAAAGAGACAATAACCGCATTAAAATTAAGTCCTTTTAATTGTTTATTATTTTGCTCGTTGTAAATTTTTCCATTATAAAAATAACTAAGTTGGCCGCTTAGAGAAAGAAACCACATTCTTCCTTTACTATCTTCATGTAGCTGCAGTATTTGATTATCAGGTAAACCATCATCAACAGTAAAATTTTCGAAAACTGTGCCGTCAAATCTACTAACACCAGCATCTGTAGCTACCCAAATATATCCTTTTTTGTCTTGTGTGGTATAATAACAATTGTTGCTTGGAAGTCCGTTTTTTGTAGTGTAATGAGGTAAATAAGCAGTTTGAGCGTTAGTTTTTAAGGCACAAAGTGAAAACAGTGTGAAAAGAATAGCTTGTATGTATGACAGCTTATTATTCACCTTGTATATTAGTATATGCTTTTATACTGTCGTAAAAATCGCTAGCTCTTCTTCTAGATACATTGATGCTTTCTCCATTGGTAAGTAGCACTTGTAAACCGTTTTTAGAATTGTATTGTTTTACATATTCTAGATTTACAATGCTGGATTTGTGTATCCTAACGAATTTATTTGCTGGCAAAATTTCTTCATAATCTTTTAAAACCTTAGAAACTACAATCTTTTCGAGGTTAGTTAAATTAAAAACAGAATAATTACTGTCGGCCTCGATGTGTACAATATCATCAATGTCGATTAATTTAAAACCTTGTGCACTAGGAAGCGTAATTTTTTTAATGACTTTGTCGCCACTTACATCATTCGCTAAGTTTTTTAGGCTTTCGTTACGGTTGTTTTCAACTTTGTTTAAATTGATATATTTAACAGCTTTATTCACTGCTTCTTTAAGTTCTTCAATATCAATTGGTTTCAATAAGTAATCTAAAGCATTAGCCTTAATAGCTTTTAACGCATATTGGTCATAAGCTGTAGTAAAAATAACCGATGCATTGGTGAGCTGAACTTGAGGAATTAATTCGAAGCCATTTTCTCCAGGCATGGCAATATCTAAAAAAATCAAATCCACATTGTGTAAATTTAGCAACACTCTAGCTTCGCTAACAGATTTGGCGATACCAATGATATTTACATCAGCACAATTTTGTTGTAAAAGGAAGTAAAGAGACGAACGGGCGAATTCCTCGTCGTCAACGATTATTGCATTTAACACGGCTTTAGTATTTACAGGGCTCAATTTATCAAAAAATGAGCATAACTTAAAGCATTGCAGTTTTTAAATTGAGAAGAAGGTTAAATCGTTACCAAAAACTGTATTATTTGCTTACCGAAAAACCATTTAAAAAAGCATCTTTATTTTTAGGATCTAAGCCAGCGGGTAAAAAACAGGTTAGTGAATAAGAAACATCACCAATTAAAAATATATTTAAATGTACGGTAGATTGATTTTCGTCGTTTTTACCATTTAATGAGTAAGTTTTAACTTTATTGATCTCCGCAATTTTAAGATTGCCAATGGTGTATTTAGGCATTTTAGCTTTGATACTCCCTACAACTTCATCAATAAATTTAAGTCTAACCATTAAAGTATCGGCGCTTAAAGTAGTTTTATAAGCACTTTGATCAATCTCCATAATTACAACGCCATAAACAGCTCCAGTACTATCTTTTGCTAAATAAGTGGATTCTGCAACTTTTTTAGCCTCAGTGGGAAAATTAAGGATTAATTTATCTCCAAATTTTTGTTTTACCCAGCTAGTTTGAGCTTTTGCAGAAAGAATGGTGATTGATAAAATGAATAAAGTAAGAATGTTCTTTAGCATGGGTAGGGTGTTAATTTAGTATGTAATTACTTGTTCCTCTAATTGTGCAGGTAAATCTCTGTAATTATATTGTTGGCCACGTAATTGTGGTTCAAAACCAGCTTCTGTAATAGCAGTTTGTATTCCATTTGCTGTAAAACGATGTGGTGCACCAGCAGCAGAAACCACATTTTCTTCAATCATAATTGAGCCAAAATCGTTAGCGCCAGCATGTAAACACATTTGAGCTACAGCTTTACCAACCGTTAACCAACTTGCTTGTATATTAATTACGTTTGGCAACATGATACGGCTTAAAGCCAACATTCTCACATATTCGTCGCCACTTACATTGTTGCTAATGCCACGTAAACGTTTCAATAAAGTTCCGTCATCTTGAAAAGGCCATGGAATAAAAGCTAAAAATCCTTTTACATGCTCAGGTTTTTCACTTTGTACTTCGCGTATCCAAACTAAATGTTCAAAACGTTCTTCAATGGTTTCTACATGTCCAAACATCATGGTTGCAGAGGTAGTAATATCTAACTGATGAGCAGCTCTCATTACATCAAGCCATTCTTGTCCGCCACATTTACCTTTAGAAATTAATCTCCTTACCCTATCATTTAAAATTTCTGCACCAGCGCCTGGAAGGGAATCCATTCCGTTAGCTTTTAGTTCTCTTAAAACTTCGGTATGCGAAATTCCTTCTAATTTGGCTACGTGAGCAATTTCTGGTGGACCTAAGGCATGGAGTTTTAAATCAGGATATAATTCTTTCAACTCTTTAAACAAGTTGGCGTAAAACTGTAAACCCAAATCTGGGTGGTGCCCACCTTGTAATAAAAGTTGATCTCCGCCTAAGCGAAAAGTTTCTTCTATTTTAACTTTATAAGTTTCTATATCAGTAATGTAACTTTCATCGTGGCCAGGGCGACGGAAAAAATTACAGAATTTACAGTTGGCAATACAAACGTTGGTGGTATTTACATTTCTATCAATTTGCCAAGTTACCTTACCGCTCGGTACTTGAATTTTTCGCAACTCGTTAGCAACATAAGCTAATTCAGCAGTTTTGGCATTGTGGTATAAAAAAACGCCTTCTTCTTTAGTTAAAAAGTCGAAATTTAAAGCCCTTTGGAGTAGTTCGGCAGTATTCATGTACAAAGATATTAAAAAGGGTTGAAGGTAGAAGGTAGAATGGTTGAAGGTTTGTAAAAGTTTGGGTAGGGTTTAGGGATTAGGTCGTATTTTAAATATTTAACTTTCCAACTCTTTTAACATTCCAACATTTCAACTTTCCAACAATCAACCAATCCAACAATTTAACAATCCTCCAACAATTTAACCATTTCGCAATTCAACAATTCAATTATCTTTGTCGGCTATGGTAGATTTTAATCGTTTTACGCTAGCTAATGGCTTAAAGGTTTTGGTTCATGAAGATCCAACAACGCCAATGGCGGTTTTAAATATTTTGTATGATGTTGGCGCAAGAGATGAAGAGGAAGGAAAAACCGGTTTTGCGCATTTATTTGAGCATTTAATGTTTGGAGGCTCTGTAAATATACCAAGTTACGATGAACCTTTGCAACGTGTTGGTGGCGAAAATAATGCATTTACAAGTAATGATATCACCAATTATTACATCACTTTGCCAGCAGAAAACATAGAAACTGCATTTTGGTTAGAAAGTGACCGCATGTTAAGTTTGGCTTTTTCTGAGAAAAGTTTAGATACCCAGCGAAATGTGGTGATGGAAGAATTTAAACAACGGTACTTAAACCAGCCTTATGGAGATGTTTGGTTGAAGCTAAGGCCATTGGCTTATGAAAAGCATCCATACAGGTGGCCAACAATTGGGCAAGATTTGGCACAAATAGAAAATGCTAAAATGGAAGATGTTAAAGCATTTTTTAAGAAGCATTACAATCCGCAAAACGCAATTTTGGTTGTTGGTGGAAATGTGAAAACTGAAGATGTGAAAGCAATGGCCGAAAAATGGTTTGAACCTATCCCGGCAGGTAATAAATATGAAAGAAACTTGCCAAAAGAACCTGAGCAAGTTCAAGCAAAAACATTAACCGTTAATGCAAATGTGCCATTAAACGCTATTTATATTACTTTTAAAATGCCAGCAAGATTAGATCCAACCTATCAGGTTTATGATTTAATGACGGATATATTCTCGCAGGGACAGTCATCTCGTTTGTACAATAGCTTATTAAAAGAGCAGCAATTGTTTAGCGATATTAATGCTTATATCTCAAGCAGTTTAGATGAAGGCTTGTTTATTGTTGAAGGTAAATTGATTGCTGGAGTAACAATGGAAGTTGCCGAAAAGGCAATTTGGGCAGAACTCGAAAAAATGACGACGACTTTAGTATCTGATGATGAATTAACAAAAGTGATCAATAAATCAGAATCGATAATGGTGTTTTCTGAAATGAATTTGTTAGACAAAGCCATGAATTTAGCATATTACGAGCTATTGGGTGATGCAGATTTATTGAATGCTGAGATTGAGAAATATCATTCGATAACAGCTTTGCAAATTCAAGAAGCAGCAAAAACTACCTTACAAAAAGAAAAATCTTCTACCTTATATTATTTAGCAAATGCTTAATCGTACTACAGCGCCTGAGTTTAAACAGGTAAATGAAATCAATTTTATTGCACCTAAAGCCCAACAATTAGCTAATGGGATTAAGGTTTTTACAGTAAATGCTGGTCAGCAAGAGTTGGTTCGGATCGAATTTATTTTCGAAAACGTAAACTACGATCAATCTAAACCTTTACAGGCAGTTACGGTTAATAGTTTAATTAACAATGGCACTAAAACATTAACAGATAAAGAAATTGCCGAAAAAGTTGATTATTATGGGGCTTTTTTACAAACAGAATATGGTGCCGATCATACAACCATTACTTTACATAGTTTAAATAAACACTTGGTATCAGTTTTACCAATTGTTTGGTCAATTTTTAACGAAAGTATTTTTCCTCAGCATGAGCTTGATATTTTTATTCAAAATCAGAAACAAAAATTACAGGTAAATTTGCAAAAGAATGATTTTTTAGCACGTAAAACATTTGCCAACACCATTTTTGGTAACACAGCTTATGGGTCTGATATCGCGGCAGCTGATTACGATACTTTAAATAGAGCAGATCTTTTAGCTTATTTTAAAGCAGCTTACAAACCCGAAAATTGTATAATTGTTGCGGCTGGTAAGTTTGAAGAGAAAGAATTTCAGTTATTAAATCAATTTTTTGGTCAATCTTGGGAAAATGCAGCAACATCAAGCGTTAATCAATTTCATTTTTCTGCTGTAAAAGGAAGTGAAATTTACATCGAAAAAGATGATGCCGTGCAATCTGCATTGAGATTGGGTAATTTAACCATCAACAGAAAGCATCAAGATTTTGCCAAACTTCAAATTTTAAATACGTTATTGGGCGGTTATTTTGGTTCTCGCCTAATGGCAAACATTAGAGAAGAAAAAGGGTATACCTACGGCATTGGCTCGGGCATAGCTTCGTTAAAACATGCGGGTTATTTCTTTATTGCAACCGAAGTAGGAACTGCTGTTTGCGCTAGTGCATTAACAGAAATTGAAAAAGAAATCAATGTTTTAAAATCTGATTTAGTTTCGGCTGAGGAGCTTGATTTGGTTAGAAATTATATGCTAGGTTCACTTTTAGGTAGTTTAGAAAATGCTTTTTCTCATGCTGATAAATTTAAAAATCTATACTTTTCTGGCTTAGATTATAGTTATTACAGCGATTATATCCAAACGGTAAAAACAATATCACCCGAAGAGATAAAAGCAGTTGCAAATGAATATTTAGATTGGAATGCAATGACCAAAGTTGTAGTTGGTAAAAAATAGTATTAAAATTTATTAAACATTTAAGGTTAGCCTTCGTTTATTGAACGTAAATCCTAAAAATTAAATGAACATCCCAACAGAAAACCCAAATTATAACTATAAATTAAATCCCAATCTTGATGCCATTGATTGGGATTATGTAATTTCTCTTTTTTATAAAATAGAATGGAAACACCGCAAAGCGGAAGAAATTGCTGCTGCTTTTAAAAACAGCACCACCACTATTTTTATATTTAATGAGGATAAAATTATTGCATTCGGCAGGGTAGTAGGCGATGGTAGATACTATGCGCAATTGGCAGATATTGTAGTAGATCCAGATTTCCAAGGTCAGGGTTTAGGTAAATATTTAGTAACTACCCTAAACAACCAATTGATAGATTATCACTTTGTAAATTTAAGTGCAGCTCCAGGTGCTGATACTTTTTATAAAAGCATGGGCTGGAAAAAACAAACCACCTCATTTATTTGGCCACAAGGACCAAAACAATTGAGGCAGCATTGCGAAAAGGAGTAAATTATTGAGCTTGCAAGAGCGTAACTTTGCCATCCATTGTGCTTGCCAAAATATTTTTATTAATCATACGCATGGTGTTAATCATTGAGTTATCTATCTTGTGTAACCACAAATTCTGCTTAGTTTTTGGATCGATGGCATATACTACTCCGTTCTTAGTTCCAAAATAAACTTTGCCGTCTTTTTCTATCAAGTCGGATGGTGTATGTTCATAACCATAACCTGCTTTATGCCTCCAAGCAATTCCAGGGTCGGTTTTTTGTGTTTCGTAAGCTACAATTTCATCTTGCATAGTTTTGCCATATACAAAGCTACTATCAGTAGATAATCCGATAGATTCTCTAACAGTAGCTTCCTTATTGCGCCATAATGTTGTTCCAACTTTACTATCAATAGCAGTTAAAAATCTGTCTGGAGTTGCTATAAATACAATTCCTTTGGTTGCAACAGGTGTAGCCATAGCCGGGGAGAACATTCTGTTTGGACTACCATTATTCCAATTCCATACCAATTGACCTGATTTAACATCCAAAGCGTATAAATGCCTGCCCCAAGATCCAAAAATTACTTTATTTTCATAAATAAGTGGTTTGCCTACAATTGTTCCTTCTACCTCATTAAATTTCCACAATTGTTTACCTGTATTAGCTTCCAATGCTCTAAAGCAGTTGTCGCTACCTCCAATGTAAACCACTCCATCTTTTAATATTGGCGAACCTAAAACTGCGTTATCAGTTTTTATTTTCCACTTAACTTTGCCGTTAGCAACGTTCAAAGCATAAATATGACCATCTCCAGAACCGAAAATAAGTAAATTACCACTTACCAAGGGTGATGAATAAATTGCCCCGCCAGTTTGGTAACTCCATATCTTGTTTCCTGTTTTTATATTTAATGCTTCAATCAATCCAATGCTGTTACCAAAGAACACATAATTAGCGTTGTAGACTGGGGTATTCACCACATTGGCATTAGAATGATAGGTCCAAACTTCTTTAACATTATTATATTTTTGATTAACGCTGTAATCTGGTCTTTCATAAGATTTTATTGTTTGATTGACAAAAGTCTTCAACGGTATTTTTCTCCAACTAGGCAGTAAATCTTGTGTAGGACGTTTAGTAGCGAAATAGGCTGTGTCTTTGGTCATATTTACAATGTTATAACCACCAATGCTGTCTTTAGCACGTAAATTAGATCTGCCCATAGTACTTTCTATCCCTTCAAAATTGTAGGCTTTATTTTGATGCCCATGACCGCAAATTGCATACTGAATATTTTTCTTTTTTAACCTATCTATTGCCTCATACCAATTGTCTAAACTATTGTCGATAGGGTAGTGGTTAATGAAAACAATAGGCATATCTGCTGGTGTTTTTTTTAAGATATTATCTAACCAAACGGTTGCATCACGTGGAATATGCCCATCAGACATGCGAACATAGGGGCCGGATGCACAGGCAATAAAGCGGTAGCCATTATAATCGAAGGTGAATTTGTCATTGCCAAATTCTTTAATAAAACTTACGCCGCCAGATTCAGACCAGCCTGTGTCGTGGTTACCCGGAATGATGTAGTATTTTTTATTTAATCCAGAAAGAATTTTTTTGGCCAATTTTAGTTCGTCATTAGTTCCCATTTCAGTAATATCACCCGTAATCAATACAAAATCAATATCTTTTTGAGTATTTATGTCAGAAACGGTTCTTCTCAGATCTTCTTCTCCCGTAGCGGTTCCAACATGCGTATCGGTTACAAATGCGTATTTAAAGTTTTGGGCAAAAACAATGGTGCTAATCACACAAAATAGGGCTATCAATAGGAACTTTTTCATAAATTTGGTTTAATCATTAAAGGTGCTGAATTCTTTTTATCTAGAACAAGACTTAATGATATTTTTATATTGTTTAATATTTTGTATCTTTGCCCTGCAAATAAGAACTCCTAATTTATTTGCTATGCAACTCGATCCCAACAAATTTATTGCTACTGGTTTAACCTACGATGATGTACTTTTAGTGCCTGCATATTCAGAGATTTTGCCTCGTGATGTGAATACAACTACATTTTTAACCAAAAAAATAAAGCTCAACGTTCCTTTAATTTCTGCAGCAATGGATACCGTAACCGAAGCAGAATTGGCAATTGCCATTGCTCAAAACGGTGGTATCGGTATGTTGCACAAGAATATGACGATCGAAAGACAAGCAGAAGAAGTACGTAAAGTTAAACGTTCTGAAAGCGGCATGATCCAAGATCCTGTTACTTTATTAGAAACTGCAGTTGTAGCCGATGCTTTTAAAATTATGAAGGAGCACAGAATTGGCGGTATTCCGGTGGTAAGTGCCGATAATAAATTGGTAGGGATCATTACCAACCGCGATTTACGTTTTCAAAAAAATATGGCAAGACCAATTGCCGAGGTAATGACCAAGGAGAACTTAATTACTGCTCCAGAAGGTACAAATTTGATTCAAGCAGAAGAAATTTTACAGAATTATAAAATCGAAAAACTTCCAGTAGTTAATGCAGATGGTTATTTAAGTGGCTTAATTACTTTTAAAGATATTTCGAAAGTAAAAAATTATCCAATTGCATGTAAAGATGAAAGAGGGAGACTACGCGTTGGTGCAGCAGTTGGTGTAACTGCAGACACTTTACAAAGAGTTGATGCTTTAGTAAATGCAGGTGTTGATGTAATTACCATTGATACCGCTCACGGTCACTCAAAAGGAGTGGTTGATAAATTAAAAGAAGTTAAAGCAAAATATCCTGATTTGCAGGTAATTGTTGGTAATATTGCCACTGGTGCTGCTGCTAAATTTTTAGCCGATGCTGGTGCTGATGCCGTTAAAGTTGGTATTGGACCAGGTTCTATTTGCACTACAAGAATTATTGCTGGTGTTGGTGTTCCTCAATTATATGCTGTTTTCGAATGTGCTAAAGCATTAAAAGGTACAGGCGTTCCAGTGATCGCCGATGGTGGAATTAAACATACGGGTGATATTGCGAAAGCAATTGCTTCTGGTGCAAGCACAGTTATGGCGGGTTCGTTATTTGCAGGCGTAGAAGAAAGCCCAGGCGAAACGATTATTTACGAAGGTCGTAAGTTTAAATCTTACCGAGGTATGGGTTCTATAGAAGCGATGGAGCAAGGTTCTAAAGACCGTTATTTTCAAGATGTAGAAGATGATATTAAAAAATTAGTTCCCGAAGGGATTGTTGGTCGTGTACCATTTAAAGGTACTTTGGCAGAGGTAATGTATCAATATATCGGTGGTTTACGTGCAAGTATGGGGTACTGCGGTGCAGCAACTATCGAAAAATTACAAGAAGCACAATTTGTACAAATTACTGCAGCTGGTATGAGAGAAAGTCATCCTCACGATATTACAATAACTAAAGAAGCACCAAATTATACTAGATAAAAATCCCCCTAACCCCCAAAGGGGGAATGATCAACATAGTCCCCTTTAGGGGATTTAGGGGATTTGTAAAGCAAATACAGCGGGGCATCGGTTACGATAGTCCCGCTTTTCGTTTCAATCTTTTTTCTCATCAAACCTCGTAGGTTTTTAAAAGCTACGAGGTTTAGAAAAAAGTATTTACACTTCACTCGGAGCCTGTCCGCCGTGGCGGATTCAGATAACCAAAAACAGTGCAAGAAACTTAGGTCGCAAAATGCTTAGCCTTAAATTTTCTTAAATGTTTAAAAATAGCGAGATGCCTTGGTTCTTGTCTGCACAACCCTTAAAATTTAAGTTTAAATATTTTTTAAAGTTTAACATTAAGGCATTAAGAAGGATGAAGACTTAGTGTGTCTTAATTTTACAATATCCTGGTTAACAGGAAGATGTCTTGGTTTGTGTCTCCACGAAACCTAAAATTTAACATTAAGGCATTAAAAACAATTAATTTTCTTCATTTCTTAATGTTTAAGATTAGCTCTTTAAAAGTATAATTTCAATATTTAATTCCGAAAATCTAATTATTTAAAATTATTTCCAAATAAAATTTGGTGAATTAAAATAATGATTTACATTTGTCGATAAGTTCTATAGAATTAGTAGACTTTAAAATTAATCATCCATTTTAATTATAAACAACGCAATGAAACACAATTACTTTTCCTTTTTAATTTTAATCTTTTTATCAATTTCAACAACATCTATTTATGCCCAGAATGCTTTAACTGGTGTAATTAAAAGTGCAGAAGGCATACCTCTTTCTTTTGCCTCTATTAAAATAAGAGGGACAAACCTAAATGTGCGGGCCGATACACTAGGTAAGTTCAAGATTAATACTAACCAGCCCATTCCTTTTTACCTTCAAGTTAGTTCCGTAGGTTATAAGCCACAAGATTTTCAGATTTTAAAACTTCAAGACACTCCAATAGAATTGGTATTGGTAGAGGATGCTTTGTTAGATCAAATCGTTGTAACCTCTAGAAGACGTTCTGAAGTTTTGCAAGATGTACCAATTGCCATAACAGTTATTGGTGGACAAGCAGCAGAAAATGCAGGTGCTTTTAATGTTAATCGTTTAAAAGAATTGGTTCCTTCTGTGCAATTGTACGCATCAAATGCCCGTAATACTACTTTAAATATCAGAGGTTTAGGTTCTACATTTGGTTTAACAAATGATGGTATTGATCCTGGTGTGGGTTTTTATGTTGATGGTGTTTATCACGCTCGTCCGGCAGCAACTTCTACAGATTTTTTAGATATCGAACAAATAGAAGTTATTCGCGGGCCACAGGGTACTTTATTTGGTAAAAATACTACAGCTGGTGCTTTTAATATTACTACTACCAAACCAACGCAAACACCAACTGCAAAAGCAGAAATAAGTGTTGGTAATTATAATTTTATTCAAGGTAAAGCTTCAGTTTCTGGAGGCTTAGCGAAAAACTTGGCCGCAAAATTATCTATTTCGGGCACCCAAAGAGATGGTACCATTTGGAATACTTTAGAGGAAAGGAAATATAGTGGACAAAATAACCTTGGTTTAAAAGGACAATTGTATTTTACGCCGACAGATAAACTTCAAATTTTAGTGAGTGGAGATGTAAGCATCCAACATCCGGCTGGTTATCCGCTAGTAATTGCCGGAGTTACCACAACTAAGCGTAGCGCATTTAGACAATACGCTCAAATAGTTTCAGACTTAGGATATCATCAACCAAAAATTGATCCTTTCTCTAGAGAAATTAATACAAATACACCTTGGCGACATAACCAATCTATCGGAGGTTTATCGGTAAATGTTGATTATAAATTAGGTCATGGCACCTTAACATCAACTACTGCATGGCGGTTTTGGAATTGGGATCCTACCAATGACAGGGATTTTTCTGAACTATCTGCACTTACAAAATCTCAAGGAAACTCTCGACATGATCAGTATTCACAAGAATTTAGGTATTCTGGAAATATAACTGAAAAATTAAGTGGCGTGGTAGGTGTGTTTGCGCTCAGTCAGAATTTACAAGGTTTGGGTCAAACAGAAGAAGTTGGTAAAGACCAATGGAGATTTGTGCAAACAAGTAATACTGGCGCACAAGCATTATATGCTACCCCGGGTTTGTTAGATGGATTTGGTATTACGACAAACTCAACAATTAAATCATTAAGTACTGCAGTATTTGCTCAGGCAGATTGGGAGTTTTTAGAGAACTTTCACGTTTTGCCGGGTTTGAGGTATACTTATGATAAAAAAGATGTAGACTATAACCAAGTAACTTACGGAGGTTTGCAAACAACTGATGCAGCTTTGCTAACTTTAAAATCAGCCGTTTACAGCAATCAGCAATTTATTACTAGTACTGATAATAATAATCTATCGGGAAATATTACTTTATCTTACAGGCCAAATAATAATCTAAATGCTTATGGAACTTTCTCTACAGCTTATAAACCAGTTGGTGTAAATGTTGGTGGTTTACCTACAATAGCAAATGGACAAGCAGATTTATCATTGGCTGTTGTTAAGCCAGAGTTTGTAAAACATTACGAACTGGGTATTAAGACTAAACCTGCTAAGGGAGCAATCTTAAATGTTACGGCTTTCAACACTGATATAAAAGATTATCAAACCAATGTACAATCTCCACAATTAGGTGTAAATAGAGGATATTTAGCCAATGCAGAAAAAGTAAACGTTAAAGGTTTAGAAATAGATGGAACCTACCAGTTAAAAAGATTTTTAACACTAAATGCAGCTGTGGCTTATCTTGGTGGTAAATATGTGAAATTTACAAATGCACCACTTCCGTTAGAAGAAACTGGAAATACCGAGATTATTAATGGTGTGGCTACACAAGTTGCTTTTAAAGATGCTTCGGGTGGCAGATTGCCAGGTATCTCTAAATGGAATATTTCTGGAGGAACAGAGTTAAGTACATCAGGAAACTTAGCAACCAAAGTTGGAAGATATTTTGTAGCAGCAGATGCATCATATCGATCTGGTTATTCATCAAATCCCACACCATCAAGTATTTTAAATGTAGATGCATACGCCTTATTAAATGCAAGAGCAGGTTTTAGATCTGAGAAATTTTCCATTTTTGTTTGGAGCAGAAATTTAACTGGAACAGATTACTTTGAGCAATTGCAAGCTGCTGCTGGTAATTCAGGTTTGTATGCTGGTGTACTCGGAGATCCGAGAACTTACGGAGCAACTCTGAGGTTTACATTTTAACAGTTCATTGGTTTCATTGGTTCATTAGTACTACTTTGACAAACCTTTGTGCATCTGGCAATTGGTTTGTCAAAGTTTTTTTAATTGATCATGCCAATGAACTATTGATCGATGAGCCAATTTCATTACTTTTGAGTTTAATCTAAATGAAATGAAATCACTTTGTGTATACTGCGGCTCTAATTTTAATGGCGACCCAGTGTTAAGAAAAGCCATTGAAGATTTGGCAGAAACAATGGCTGCTCAAGATATAACCTTAGTTTTTGGCGGGGGCAGTGTAGGGGTAATGGGTGTAATTGCCGATGAAATTTTAAAACGTGGTGGTAAAGCTTTAGGTGTTATTCCTCAATTTTTAATGGATAAAGAAGTTGGTCACAAAGGTTTAACAGAAATGATTGTGACCGAAAATATGCACCAGCGTAAACAAAAAATGACCGATTTAGCAGATGGTTTTGTGATTTTACCAGGCGGTTTTGGTACACTCGAAGAATTGTTTGAAGTGCTAACTTGGTTGCAATTGGGGCTGCACGGTAAACCTATTGGAGTTTTAAATGTAGGTGGTTTTTACGACCCTCTTTTTAAACAGATGGATGTAATGGTAGCGCATCGATTTTTAAAGCAAACCAATAGAGATTTAGTTTTTAATGAAACTGATGCAAAGATTTTAGTAGAAAAAATGCAAAACTTTAAAGCTGCACCAGATGAAGTTTGGTTTAGAGATCGGAATTTGGTTTGAGAAGGTTGTAAAGTTGAAAGCGTTGTAAGGTTGAAATGTTCAAAGGTTTTGAAGTTCGCAAGGTCTCATATCTCACATCTCAATACGCATGTCTCAAATTACTTATCAAACTTCTTTTTAATATACTGCACTAAAGAAGGGTCATTCAACTCCATATCGCTTAGTTCTAATTCTAGTGCTTTCGTGCTGATTTGTATCTCAATAAGCGACATAAATAATGAACCCGTGAAAAGAATTAAACTTAAAGCAAAGAAAATCTCTCCAGTAAATTCTTGCCCAATGTAAATAAAATACATACACACAATGCAGGAGATAAAACTCAATACGCCAAAAGCCTGCATGTTTTTAATCAATTTCAATCTAGTTCTTAAGTTTTTAATCTGTTGAGGAATGATCACACTGTTTTTATCATCATTCAAGTATTTTGAATGTAAGTTTCTAACCAACGTAGCTAAAGATAAAAACCGGTTGGTATAAGCCAACATAATTAAACTAATTGCAGGGAATAGTAATGCTGGCGTATTAATGCTTAAAGTCATATCAATTCATTATTTATTCAAAAATATCAATTAATAAGCAGTTATCTTTAAATAGATAGGTAAAGTTTGTTAAAATAGAAATTTATAGAAAAATACCATCACTGATCTGCCAAGTCCATGGCTTTTTAAACGTGTTTAATGTTTTATAGCTTGTGAAAATTAGTGCTTCTTCATTAATCAAGTTATTTTCATTCTGATTGGCTAAATTACCCGATATTAATCTTTTTTTACGCTCAGCAAAATTATATTGATTGTTAGTCATTTCTCCAGTAAAAGCATGGTAATAAATGTTATTTGCTTTTACCAAATTCCAATCTTTACTGCTGTACTTAAATTCATAATTTAAAATCCAACGCCAATCGGCGCCGCCTTCAAATTGTAATAGTAATCTGTTATTCGCAATGCTGATATTTTTTAATGGATCGCCTAATGAACCACCCTCGTTAGCTCGTAAAATAAAATTATTGTTTTGGGTAACTAAATAATATTTTCCACTTTGTGGATTTTTAAAATAAATTACCAAAACCCTAGGTCGCTGAAACTCTTTAATCAAATCAGTTTCATTGTCTCCATAAGCTCGGTGCTCCGAAATAGGTAAATTAAATTCTAGTATGAGTGCAAGATCATCTGTTTTATCATTATTCAAATCTCCAAAAACCGTATCAATAGCCTTCCATTGTGCAGGTATAATTTGCTCAATATGCTTAACCTGTTTGTTTAAACTAGGGTAAGAAAAGCTTTGGGCTTTAGTAATTTGAGTTGTAAAAAGAGCTAATAATAAGATGTATTTCATTAAGGATAAAACGCTGGATATATTTTTTTGTTGTTGATGCACAAATACACTTTATATTTTGTATTTAATTTTTGATAATAACTGTTTACTGAATACCAAAACAGGTTTTAGTTTATTAATTTTAACCACTAACTTGCCCCCAAAGCATTAAAGTTAAAAATGCTGATCTAGCCAAATAAAACAATGAATATAGAATTCAACAAAAACGAAGATGTGAATAAACAATTGGTTTATGAACTTAAAACCAAGTTGAAAAAAATATATGCTGGCGGAGGTGAAAAAAACGCGGCAAAACAAAAAGAAAAAGGCAAACTTTTAGCCAGAGAAAGAATAGCTTACTTAACTGATGAGGATACCGAATTTTTAGAACTTGGTGCTTTTGCAGCCGATGGAATGTATGCTGAACAAGGTGGTTGCCCAAGTGCAGGCGTGGTTACTGGTATTGGTTACGTTAGTGGCAGACAATGTTTAATTGTGGCCAATGATGCCACTGTAAAAGCAGGAGCATGGTTTCCGATGACGGCTAAGAAAAACCTAAGGGCACAAGAAATTGCCATGGAAAATAGGTTGCCAGTAATTTATCTGGTGGATAGCGCAGGCGTTTATTTACCTATGCAGGATGAAATTTTTCCGGATAAGGAGCATTTTGGAAGAATGTTTAGAAACAACGCCATGATGAGTGCCGATGGGATAGTTCAGATTTCTGCAATTATGGGCTCTTGCGTTGCTGGTGGTGCATATTTACCTATCATGAGTGATGAGGCCATGATTGTTGAAGGTACGGGTTCAGTCTTTTTAGCTGGTTCTTATTTGGTAAAATCAGCCATAGGCGAAGATATAGATAATGAAAGTTTAGGCGGAGCAACTACACACTGTGAAATTTCTGGCGTAACTGATTATAAACATCCTAACGATCAGGCTTGTTTAGATAGCATCAAGAAAATAATGGGGATGTTGGGCGCTCCAGAAAATGCAGGTTTTGATCGGATTAAATCGGCTATGCCAAAACTAAACCAGCAAGAATTATATGGTATTTTACCCGAAAATAGAGAAAAACCTTACGAAATGAGGGATATCATCAATCGTTTGGTTGATGATTCTGAATTTGAAGAATATAAAACACTGTTCGGTCAGAGTATTATTTGTGGTTTGGCTCGTATTGACGGTTGGGCAGTTGGGATAGTAGCCAACCAACGCAATGTAGTAAAATCTAAAAAAGGCGAAATGCAATTTGGTGGTGTAATTTATTCAGATAGCGCAGATAAGGCAAGCCGTTTTATCATGAATTGCAACCAAAAGAAAATCCCTTTGGTATTTTTACAAGATGTAACAGGCTTTATGGTTGGTAGCAGATCAGAGCAAGGTGGCATTATTAAAGATGGCGCTAAAATGGTTAATGCAGTTGCTAATTCTGTTGTGCCAAAGTTTACTATTGTAATCGGCAATTCTTATGGAGCTGGTAATTATGCCATGTGTGGTAAAGCATACGATCCGCGATTAATTTATGCTTGGCCAACTGCAAAAATTGCGGTTATGGGTGGAGCTCAAGCTGCAAAGGTAATTTTACAAATGGAAGAAGCTTCTTTAAAAGCTAAGGGCGAGACCATTACGCCAGAGAAAGAGGCAGATTTGTTAAAAACGATAACAGATCGCTACAATAATCAGACTACTCCTTATTATGCGGCATCACGTTTGTGGGTTGATGGAGTAATAGACCCATTGGAAACAAGAAAGGTAATTTCTATGGGGATTGAAGCAGCAAATCAATCGCCAATTAAAAAAGCTTTTAATGTGGGTATTATACAAACCTAAAATTAAATGAAAAAAATTTCTGTCTTACTTTTTGGTATATTCTTTTATTGTGTTGCAAATGCTCAGGTAGCCCCAATTTACTTTTACGGCAACCAAGTAACGCAAGATAAAGATAAAGCAACTTCTTACGCAGTTTATGGTAAATTAAGCACGGGCGATATTTATACATTTAAAAGGTTCGATTTGTATGATAATTTATTGCAAACAGGTTCTTTTTCCGATGAATTATTAGCTGTTCCTCATGGTAAGTTTACTTTTTATAGTGATGTTAACGAGTTTAACTTATTGTATAAACAAAGCTTTACAATTAGGGGTAAAACAAGGTTTGTTTCTCAAGAGGGAAATTTTGTTAATGGCGTGGAACAAGGGAAATGGTTACTTTATTTTCCAGATGGTAATATTTTTAATAGTCAGGAATTTATAGACGGCAAATTGGATGGTAAATTTTTAACTTTCGATAGGTATGGGAAATCCATCGTTTCTGGAAATTACGCTTTAGGAGAAAAAGATGGCGAATGGTTATTTGAGAAAGAAAAAATTAGAGAAATTTGGAATAAGGGGGTGTTAGTGTCAAGAGAAAAAATAAAAAAGAGTAAACAAATTAAAGGAACAATTCAAAGCAAAAACAATTGATGAAAAAAATTATTTGTAGTTTAATATTATCCACTGCATTTAGTGCTTTATTTGCTCAAACACCTGCAAAAATCCATCAAAACGCAATTTTAGTAGATACCCATGGTGATATTTTATTTAACCAAATTAAATCGGGTATTGACATTGGTAAACTGCAAAGCACTGGCAATTTTGATTTAGTAAGAGCTAAAAAAGGTGGATTAGACGTACAGGTTTTTTCTATTTGGAGTGATGAAAATGGAGGCTTTGATGTAGCTAATAGACAGATTGATTCGCTAAACAGTTTAATTAAAAGATATCCTTCTAAAATTAGTTTGGTTCGCAATGCGGATGAATTACAGAAAGCGGTTGCAGCAAATAAAATGGCAGCCATGATAGGCGTAGAAGGTGGGCACATGATCGAAAATAGCTTAGAAAAGCTAGCTGATTTAGCCAAAAGAGGGATGATTTACCTCACTTTAACATGGAATAACAGCACGCCATGGTCTAGCTCTGCTGCCGAAGAAACTTCTGGTAAAGTAAAACCTGAAAAAGCTGGGTTGAATGATTTTGGAAAACAAGTAATCCATAAGTTAAATGATTTAGGGGTAATGGTTGATCTTTCGCACGTTGGTGTTAAAACATTTTTCGATGCCATTAACGAAAGTAAAAAACCAATTCTGGTATCACACAGTTGTGTTTATAAGCTAAATCCGGTACCTAGAAACTTAAATGATGAGCAAATAAAAGCAGTTGGTAAAAACGGAGGATTAATTTCCTTGAACTTTTATGCAGGTTTTTTAGATTCTACCTACAGCGCAAAACAGAAAATATTTTTAGCTAAACATAGTGAAGAATTAAAAGTGTTAAGTGCTAAATATGGCAGGAGCAATGCAATTGATACTTTAATTGCTAAACACCCTACAGAGGCAGAAGCTACCAAACCATCAATAGAACTTGTGGTAGATCATATAGATTATATTGTGAAAATGATAGGTGTAGATCATGTAGGTTTGGGTGCAGATTTTGATGGTGCAGAGGCTTTTCCAGCTGGAATGAATAGTGTTGCCGATTATCCAAAAGTAACCGCCGCACTAATTAACAGAGGCTATAAAACTGCTGATATCAATAAAATATTAGGTGGAAATTTTTTAAGAGTGTTAAAAGCTAATAGGGGGAAATAGTTCATCGGTTCATTTGTAGAATTAGTTAATTGCCAACTGAAAATTGAAAACTGCGAACTGATAATTGTGAACTGCTAACTGAATTATCTTCACAATTTCATCTTTCTCCACAACCTTTGCGGTTTTAAAGTTTAAGCGTAAATTTGTATCACAATAAAATAATCATGTCTCAAGAACAAGAAATAGAACACGTAAAGTGCTTAATTATAGGGTCGGGGCCGGCTGGCTATACTGCTGCAATTTATGCAGCTCGTGCAGATTTAAAACCAGTTATGTACACTGGTTTGGAAATGGGCGGACAATTGACCCAAACTACCGATGTAGATAACTTTCCTGGTTATCCAGATGGCATCATGGGCCCAGCAATGATGGAAGATTTTAGAAAACAAGCGGAACGTTTTGGTACACAAATTCGTTTTGGTTATGTAAGTTCGGTAGATTTTTCTTCTTTTCCTCGTAAAGTTGTGGTTGATGAAATTAAAACCATAACTGCAGATACCGTAATTATTGCCACTGGTGCAACCGCCAAATGGTTAGGTTTACCAAGCGAGCAAAAATACAATGGTTTTGGTGTTTCTGCCTGTGCAGTTTGCGATGGTTTTTTCTTTAAAGGACAAGATGTGGCCATAGTTGGCGCTGGAGATACTGCTGCCGAAGAAGCAACGTATTTAGCAAAATTGTGTAAAAAAGTTTACATGTTGGTACGTAGAGATGAGTTTAGAGCATCAAAAGCGATGGTTCATCGTGTTTTAACTACGCCAAATATCGAAGTGATTTATAACTCAGAAGCGGTTGAGATTTTAGGTAACGGCAAAAATGTTACCGGATTAGAAATTATCAATAACCAAACCAACGAAAAATCTAAGTTAGATGTTGAGGGTTTCTTTGTGGCTATAGGGCATAAACCAAATACTGATATTTTTAAAGGTTGGTTAGAGATGGATGAAACTGGTTATTTAAAAACTATTCCAGGTACTACCAAAACCAATGTTGAAGGTGTTTTTGCATCTGGTGATGTACAAGATCATTATTACCGTCAAGCTGTAACCGCTGCGGGTTCTGGCTGTATGGCTGCTTTAGATGCAGAACGTTATTTAGCTGCCAAAGGCGATGCTACTCCAAATGTGTTGGCTTCAACTTACGATTAAACCCTAGATCCCCTAAAGGGAACTTGATATTCGAGAAGCTTTCTGATTAATTTCAGGAAGCTTTTTTTGCGTTTTGCTGTCTTTTCGAGGAGGTACGGCGGAAGATTAAAAATTAAACACATACTCCATGGCTGGTGTCTCCACCAGCCAATTGATTCCATAGCTAGTTTGTTATTGTATCAAGTCAATTTAATATATTTCAATTATCTCTATATAAAGTTATATCTTATGGACTGGTGAGGACACCAGCCAAGGAAAAATAGTATATTTCAATTATCTCTACTCCATGGCTGGTGTCCCCACCAGCCAACTGACTCAATTATCTACATCTTATGGACTGGTGAGGACACCAGCCAAGGAATAAAATAGTAGCAAAACATTTTGTTTTTAAACCCGGTTGAAGTGGAAATCTCCCGATCCGATTTTTATCGGAACAATCGGGAATTGAAACGGAAAACGGGACTGAACTAACCCATGGAATGCTGAAAATCCTTTTCTAAATTTTAGATATATTTATAAATCACATAACCGATTATTTACATAATTACAACTAACTAGATTTAGCCTAAATTTTCTATCTTGTGCGAACCAAATTGTTATCATCATGAAAAAAATCTCCCTTTTACTTCTAATCACTTTCTTTGCGTTAACCTCATTTGCCCAAACTGATATAAATATGGGCATTATACCCGCACCTGTTTCGATTAAAAAAAATAACGGGATCTTTTTATTAGATAAAACTGTAGCATTAATTAGTAATGAAACAGCAAATGCCAAAACTGCAGATTTATTAAATGCATTTATAGTTAAAAAAGGTGGATTTGCATTAATAGAAGCCAAGTCGACTACAAATGGTCAAAAAGCAATTGTGTTAACGTCGGTAGGTGCCGATAAGCTTCCAACTGAAGGTTATAAGATTCAAATCACAAAAGACCAAATTAAAGTTGTTGGTAAAGATGCCGGTTTGTTTTATGCAGTACAATCTTTAATGCAATTGATGCCAGATAAAAAGGATGATAAAATAACAATTCAAACGGCAGAAATTACAGATTATCCTCGTTTTAAATATCGTGGAATGCATTTAGATGTTTCTCGTCATTACTTTCCGTTATCGTTCATCAAAAAATATATAGATATTTTAGCGATGTATAAAATCAATACTTTTCATTGGCATTTAACTGATGATCAGGGTTGGAGAATTGAAATTAAACAATATCCTAAATTAACATCGGTTGGTGCCAAAAGAAGCGGAACAATTGTTGGAAATTATCCAGGTACTGGCGGGACAGATAATATTCCTCACGATGGTTTTTATACACAAGAAGAAGCAAAGCAGGTAATTGCTTATGCTGCATCTAAATACATTAATGTGGTTCCAGAAATAGAAATGCCTGGTCATGCTTCTGCTGCAATTGCGGCCTATCCAGAATTGAGTGCTTTTCCTGAAAGAGATACTTGGGTTGGTGAAAAAGCGCCTTGGAGTGGTGATAGAAAGGGCAAACAAGTACAGCAAACCTGGGGTGTTTTTGATGATGTTTTTGTACCTACAGACAATACGTTTAAGTTTTTAGAGAATGTTTTAGACGAAGTGATCGCTTTATTTCCATCAAAATATATCCACATTGGTGGAGATGAATGTCCGAAAGAATATTGGAAACAATCTGAGTTTTGCCAAAAGTTTATTAAGGATAATAATTTAAAAGATGAACACGGCTTACAAAGTTATTTTATCCAAAGAATAGAAAAACATGTGAATGCCAAAGGCAGATCAATAATTGGATGGGATGAGATTTTAGAAGGTGGTTTGGCGCCAAACGCAACGGTAATGAGTTGGAGAGGAGAAGCAGGTGGAATAGAAGCAGCCAAACAAAATCACGATGTAATTATGACGCCGGGATCTGCAGGGTTATATTTTGATCATAAAGCATCGGCCTCGCCAGATGAGCCTTTAACTATTAGTGGTTTGGGTACTGGTTTTTCTAATTTTCATAAAGTTTATAATTACGATCCTGTTCCTGCGGTTTTAACGGCTGAACAGAAAAAATATATTGTTGGTGTACAAGCAAACGTATGGACAGAATATATGGAAACGCCTAGTAAGGTTGAGTACATGATTTTTCCGAAAATTTATTCGCTTGCCGAAATAGCATGGACACCAGTGGAGAAAAAAGACCTCAAGAATTTTACGGAAGAAAGAGTGCCAATGCACTTGGCAAAATTAGACCAAACGAATACTAATTACTGGGTTCCCGTACCAATTGGGCAGCCAGAAAAGGTATTAAATGGAGATAGCTTTACGATAGATTTGAAAGCTCCTATTGCTGGTGCTAAAATTTATTATACATTAGATAATTATCGTCCATCAGAAAATGCTACAGCTTATACAAATGCAATTAAAGTAACTGTACCTCAAGGACAGAAAAAGATACTTAAAACTATCGTGGTAACACCTAGCGGAAAAAGAAGTGTAGTTAGCGAAACCATTTTAAACAATGGAGCGACAGACGTAAAAACAAAATAAATTTTGTTAAAAAGGGTTAAAAGCTATAAATTGGATAAATAAAATTGATGACATCAAATGAAATTAAATAATGCCTTTAAATCTCTTTATTTAGGATTGGTAGCAATTAGCTTTTTATTCGCTTGTACAAGTGATGAAAAGCCTGTAACAACAGCTAAAACAGAAGTTGCACCAGTATCAAAAAATCCTTTTCCTTTTTATAAAAGCATTGAGATAAAGCCTGGTTTTAATTTTGAAGTGGTGAGCTGGGGCAAAGGAATTGACACTCTAGGGGGCTATTTAATTCTAATGTCTGATTCTTTAAAAAACAATTACAAATCAATTTCGGTTGAGCGTGAAGGTGTTATTTCGGAAGCTTGGAATATGGATTTAGACAATGATGGTAATCCTGAAATTTATATCCAATACTTAATCAGAAAAAATACAAATGACCTCAATGTTTACGAGTACGCAAATAATGGATTTAATAAAATTAGCTTCCCTGGTTTAAGTAGCGAAAATAAGAAAGGCTATAAAGGAGATGATCAATTTTATATTAAAAATGGCGATTTATTTCGTACAGTACCTATTGTAACAATTGATAGTGGAAAAACAACCACTTTGGTTAAAACATTACAATATAGCTTAAGAGGAAATAGTTTTGCGGCAAGCGAGGTTAAGTATAAAGAATAAAGCAGTTTTCAGTTTTCAGTTGTCTGTTAACAATTTGTGGTTTACAGTAATCACTTCCTATCTATTATTTTCGGCAGATGGAGTTAAATATAGTAAAGCCATGAACTGAAAAAACAATTAATTTTATTAAACCATAACTTAAAATTTTAAACTACCAACTGTTTACTGATACTTATTTAATTGATCTTGTATGTAATTATCCCAACGTGCTTGCGCTTCTAAATCAGATCCATGTTTGGTTTCAACATCATATCTGCTTTGCATTTCGCTGTAATATTTACTTACTCTGTTAGCATTTGCCTGTATTAATCTTTTGTAATTTGAAATGGTATATCTCTGAAAACGTACTTGGTTTTCTCCTTCTTTTAAAAGTAGGTAATTGATATTTACATGACCTTGCTCGTGATTTAAAAGCTGCCTGCTAATTTTTCTATTTGCAATTCTTTCGGGTTTAACCCAAGATTGATCCGGAACAACTCCGCCAGTAAACTTAAAATCTATATGCAAATTGTTTCCACTTATTTTGGAATTGTAGCTGTAATGCCAATTAGTTACCGTTAATGCTGCATAAGCAGATCTTCTATCTGGCTTAGCCAAAAAATGAGTTTCCCAATCTACTTGTTCAGGAACTATGTCTTGCTGTGTTTTAAAAGAAAACAGCAATGAGCTAACGAGTATAAATAAATAGCTTAATGTAGAGGTCTTAACGTTTTTCATTCAATTTTATAGAACGAAAGCCGTGCCAAATAATTGTATTTTATTTCAACTGTCCGCCTATGCGTTCAAATTTTTCAATTAGCAAAGCAATTCGCTCTTTGTCTCGTTTAATTACTGCTTTTCTTACTAATGTAGAACAGAAAATCATCCAACCAAAACTTACTACGATAGCTAATACTTGCATCCAAAATTCTAAATGAGCCAAAATTTCTACAAAATAGAATATCATTCCTAAAGAAAGTGCAATCGCATAAAACCAATAAAGCCTATTGTATAATGCAAAACGATTTAATTGATATTGTTTTAGGCTTGCAATAAATTCATTCGGATTTGCTGTAAAATCGTTTTTGGCAATAAGACGATGTTGATTATAAAGAATGATGGTGTAAACAGCTATGGAAACGATGATAATGCTGATACCAGCATGGGTTGTCCAACTTTGTACATCATAAAATATCCATAACATAGCCATAGCTACAATTGATAGCGCCATACCAGCAAGGTTTAAAAGAGATCTTGTACGCATACCATTTACATCCTTTTTTACTTGCTTAAGCATTTCATCGGCAGAAATTTTTACATCAACCGTATGCTTAGCCCAAAGTGCTTCTATTTGATCAAATTCTTGCATGTTGATTGTATATTTCAGTCAGTTTTTGTTTAATACGATGAATTTTTACTCTTAAGTTTCCTTCGCTAATACCAGAAATATCTGCTATTTCGTTGTATGGAAGTTCATCTAATACCATGGTTATAATTAAACGATCATTTTCTTCTAACAAAGAGATCGATTTGTAAAGTAGTGCTACTTGTTCGTTCTTTTCAGAAAATTCTTCAATCTTATTCTCGATAATATTCTCCGTTAATTCATCTTTTGCCTGCCTTTTTTCAGAGCGCAAATAAGTGAGACAGGTGTTTACAGCAATGCGATAAATCCAAGTAGATATGAGTGATTTGTTTCTAAACTTATCCAGATTTTGCCAAACCTTTAAAAAAGTTTCTTGTAGCAGGTCATTAGCAGAATCTTTATCGCCAGTGTAACCATAGCACAAATGGAAAATCTTTTTAGAATTTTTATCAAATATTTCCTTAAAAAGTTGATCCTTCAGATCCATTAAATGATGTTTTTATAAATATTAGATAAAAATAGTGTTAATTTGTTACATGTAAATGTTAACCAAAATTAATAAAAGTTTGCTTGATACGCTCAAAACTTTAATTTTGTCAAACAGAGGGAAATACTTTAAAATCGCATGGTTTATTTTGTGTGTAAATTGTTTTTTCAGCTTTATAAATTCCAAATTATAAAATTTAATTTAAGCCAAATATAAATTTACACTATCAATTTAAAAGATGTGTTAGCATTAAAGCATCATCAAAAACTTTTAATTTGAGCTCAATACCTTAAAAAAAAATAAATGAGAAAAAACAAAATTGGGCTGATCACCTTAATTTTCATCACTATTGCCATCTTATTAACGGTTTTAAACCAATTTAATATCGTTCATCTTTCAGAACTTTTTTTAATGCCAATGCGCTGGACATTAGCTTTGGTTTTAATCATATATGCTACGGTTAAGAAAAATCTTACTACCTGGATATTAATTTGTATGATTTTAGGTGTATTTGTTGGGCTAGATTTTCCAAATGTGGCTGCTGCTTTACATCCACTAAGTAAAGGTTTTATTAAATTGGTAAAAACCATTGTTGGTCCAATACTTTTCGGAACCTTGGTTTATGGTATTGCTGGTCATTCAGATTTAAAACAAGTGGGCAGAATGGCATGGAAATCTATGCTTTATTTCTTTTGTGCAACATCTTGTGCTATTTTTATTGGTTTAGCCGTAATAAATATTACTCATGCAGGTGTTGGTGTAGATATTACGCAAATGCCTAAAGAAGAATTGCCTACAGCAAAAATCGTTGATACTAGTTTAGAAAAACTACCAGAAAATGTACATGGAATTTATAAGTTCACTAATTTTATTTACGAACTGTTTCCAGAAAACGTAATTAAATCAATGTACGAAAATAAGGTTTTGCAAATCGTTGTATTTTCTGTGCTTTTTGGTATTGGTTTAGCAATGGTTGAGGAAAAGAAGCGAAAGCCACTCGTAGATTTTGCCGAAAGTTTGTCGGAGGTAATGTTTAAGTTTACCAATATCATTATGTATTTCGCACCAATTGGTGTAGGTGCTGCAATGGCTTATACGGTTGGGCATTTAGGGATAGATATCTTAAAAAACCTATTCATGTTGTTGGGTTCGCTTTACATTGCATTAATCATATTCGTAATGTTGGTATTTGTGCCCATTATGCTTTTCTTAAAAATTCCAATTAAAAACTTCATTAAGGCTGTTAAAGAGCCTGTTTCTATCGCATTTGCAACAACCAGTTCTGATGCAGCATTGCCTAAGGCAATGAGCAACATGGAGAAATTTGGTGTGCCACGTAAAATTGTATCTTTTGTAATTCCGACGGGTTACAGCTTTAATTTAGATGGAACATCATTATATCTTTCGCTAGCATCTATTTTTGTAGCACAAGCTGCAGGTATGGATTTAAGTATTGGTCAGCAATTGGCTATTGCTTTTACGTTGATGATTACCAGTAAAGGTGTGGCAGCTGTGCCAAGAGCTTCATTAATTGTATTAATTGCAACAGCAGAGCAGTTTGGTTTGCCAGTATTTATCATTGCAGCTATTTTAGGTATTGATGAGTTAATGGATATGGCCAGAACATCGGTAAATGTAATTGGTAATTGTTTAGCAACAGTTGTAATTGCTAAATGGGAGAAAGAATTTGATAATAATGCAGCACAAAATTTTGTAGAAGATTAACATGTCAAGTAGAGGAAAAAAAATATTTTTAGCATCAACCATTATTATTCCATTTTTAATTTACGCCATCGTTTATTATGCGCCAATTATTCGTAATGCACCTTTTAAAGCAAAAGAATTTGTCTCGCTAGAATATAAATGGGGCATAGGTAGCAATTTAGAAAACTCTTATAATTCTGCCACAGGCGAGTATAAATACTACAATAGAAACGATTCATTAATTGTTACTAAACTGATGTTAAACGAGCGTGATAAAAAGTTTTTAGATAGTAATGCTGATGAACAGGGATTTTGGAATTTACCTGATATTGTAGCCAATACCGAAGCAGATGTTCAGCAATCTAAAGCGTTAAGGTATTTCATGAAGTTTAATTATGAGACCAAATCTAAAGAAGTAACTTATTTGTCTGATTTTAGTGGTAACCCACGAATGCGTGGTGCTGCTGCTCAAATGCAAAAAGTTATTGAGCAAAAATTGGTTGACTTAGAGGAGCGTTCAAAAGAGAATAAATAAGCTACATCACTTAAAATAAATCCAACTTAGGTATCGCAAATGTTATCCCGAATTAAAAAAAATATTTCTTTTATTGCTACCGTAGTTGTTATTATCATCATCAGCATTGCTGGATATTTTGTAATTAACAAACAAAAAGGACCTTTCTCTGCATCAGAATTGGTTTCTATTGAGTACAAATGGGGCTTAGGAGATAGTTTGGTTAATGCTTATAATTCTGCATCAGGCAATTATCAATATTTAGATAATAGAGATTCGTTGATTACAAAAAAATTAAAGCTTAGAGCAAATAACATCATTTTTATACACAGCAAGGCAAATGAACTAGATTTATGGACTTTGCCGAATGTGATTGCTAATAAAAATGCCAACTTAAAAACAGATCAAACATTACGCTACGAAATCATTTTTAACTATGAAACTAAAGTTAAAAAAATCGTTTTTTTAACAAATTACGACGAGGATATGTGGGTTTTAGATCGTGTTAGCCAGTTGCAAAAAACAATCAAATCTACCATTGATGAAGTGGAAGATAGGTACACTAATCCTTAACATTTCTTAACAAAAAGTATTGCCCTATTTAAAAAGTTAATTCGTACATTTACGATATATTCGTAATTAATGGAAAAGTTAACTTTACAAGAGGAAGAAGCAATGCTGGCTATTTGGCAAGTTGGGGCAGGTTTTATAAAAGATTTTATGGATGTGATGCCAGAACCTAAACCACCTTATACTACACTTGCATCTACAGTAAAAAATTTAGAGCGTAAAGGTTTTCTTAAAAGTGAAAGATTTGCGAATGCGAATAGGTATAGCGCAAAAGTGAAAGAAGAAGCTTACAAAAAACGTTTCATGAAAGGTTTTGTAAACAACTATTTCCAAAATTCATATAAGGAATTGGTCGCTTTTTTTGCTAAAGACAATAAAATAAGTGCAGATGAATTGAAGGAGATTATCAATTTGATCGAAAACCCTAAAAAATAATCTTATGCCGCATTTTTTTATCATCCTGCTTAAGATAAATTTAGTGCTTATTTTATTTGCTGCAGCCTATTATTTTATCCTTCGAAAATTAACGTTTTATGTAATCAATCGCCTATTTTTGGTCTTTGGTATTTTATTTTCTACCATCTATCCATTTATAGATCTAACTGATTTTTTTTACCAAAATCAGCAAGCAGCTGTATTTGTTCCAGAGATTAATCAACAAGTTAAATCTTTAATGCCATCAAATTTAATTATTAAATATTGGCAGTGGATTGGAGCTTCGTTCTATGTTGGTGTGGCTTTTATGGCTTTTAGACTTTTTATACAATTTCTTTCCCTCATTAAAATACATCGCAAATCATCTCCAGGTATCATTTCCAATTTTAAGGTAAGGATATTAAATGAAGCCGTTGGCCCTTTTTCTTTTTGGCAAACAGTTTATATTAATCCTGCATTACACAATGAAAACGAATTGAATACCATTTTAACACATGAACAAATTCATGTAAAGCAGTGGCATACCTTAGATATTATATTAGCAGAGCTGAGTGTGGTTTTTTATTGGTTTAATCCGGGTATTTGGCTTATGAAACGAGCGGTTAAAGAAAACTTGGAATTTATAACTGATGAAAAAATATTGAAACGAGGCATGGATAAAAAAGCTTATCAATATAGTTTGTTAGATGTAGGCAATCTTGTACCAGCAATAGAAATTGTAAATAATTTTAATCTTTCTGATTTAAAAAAGCGAATTAAAATGATGAATGCTAAACGATCTTCAAAGTTTAGTTTAAGTCGTTATTTACTTGTTTTACCCATCTTATTGTTAAGTACTTTGGCCTTTACAGTGGCAAAAAAGGAAGAAATTACAGCACAATTTAAACCAATAAAAAATGTTTTAGCTAGTGTAAATATATTGGATACATTAACTACTGCAGCAGACATAAATTCTTCAATTCCAAAACGTGAGGTAGTTAAAGTTAAATCAAAAAAAATCATCAAGCAAAGTACTGATTCTTCAAGCTCGAAAAATATTAATTTGATGGTGAAATCTGTATTCTCAACGCTAGATAGTTTAACTTTTAAGACCGGTGAAGATCATCATAAGAAATTTACATTCTCATTTAAACAAAATCAATCAGAAGCTTCAGGCCAATTAAATGGGATAGTAAAAAAGAGTATCATCTTTTTAAAAACAGATACCTCAAAAACTACAGCTAGCGTAGAAAGAAGAAATGAAGTTTTGAATTTATTGGTGCAAAATAATTTACCTTTAGAAACTGATAAAACTGCAGATAAAGAAAATAAAGTAATCATTAGAGCTTATAAAGTAAGTTCTAAATTTGAGCCTAGCAGTGATAAAAATGTTAGTTTTTATTTAGATGGAAAAAAAGTTACTAAAGAAGAGTTAGATCAACTTAATTCAAATGAAATAAGCAGTGTTTCAGTTGTTAAAGGAGAAAAAGGTGGCGAAGTAAGGATTACTGGAAAAGGAGCAATTACAAAAAATTAAAATATTTACTTGCAGTATTTAGTTTTTAATTCATCTGTAATTTCTTCGGTGATTCTAATGATATCGTCAGGAGTATCATCATTATTTACCACAATTTTATTGCATTGCTCTCTATACGGTAACAGAAATTCTTTGTAAGCGGGCACTACATGGTTGTGCCATTTGTACAGCACATCGTCCTCAGGATAGCCTCTATCCATTCCATCACGTTTAATACGGCGTTGTAATGCAACATTTTCCTCTGCTTCTATAAATATACGCAAATCCAATAGTTCGGCAATTTGCTCAAAATGTAAAATAAATAACCCTTCTACAATAATAATTGGAGCAGGATTAATCTCTAAAATTTTTACTACTGCTAAAGGATTGTTAAAGTTGTATTCCTTTTTATAAACAACTTCACCTTTAATTAATTTTTTAATGTCAATTAAAAATTGTTCATCATCAATGGTAGATGGAAGATCAAAGTTGTACAATTTGTTTTCTTCTTGTGTCATTTCACCTGCCGGTATGTAATAATCATCCTGCGATAAAAGTGTCACTTCATCATTTTTAAAATGATGTAAAAAACTGTTTAAAAAGAAAGTTTTACCAGAACCGCTACCACCTGCGATACCAATTATTAGCGGTTTATTGTTGTTCATTCTCTTGAGCACCGTAATTTATATTGCAATAAAATCTTTTATCTAAAGCACCAACAGCGTCTGCTACTGCTTTTGTCATTACAATGATAACATCTTTTGTTGATTCATTCTCGGTAAATTTACCAACAACCTTTGCAAATGCCGATCGATTGCTCATTGGATTGGTAACTTTAATAATGGTTCCTACAGTTGCTGTACGGTGTAAAACCAACATTTTGTTAGGGTCTAAATCTTGGTCTGCTATCCAAACGGCAGTTCCTTTTTCTTCAATTTGGGTAATCCCGTATTTACTAGCAGGTTGTCTTAAAGAAGGATCTTTAATGGTGTTTTCATCTTCTGTTGGTTCGTCAGTACCATAATCAGCAACTGATCTCGAAGCATCTTTTATGATCAATTTTTGACCAACTACCACTTCATCTTTTGTTAAATTATTAGCTGTTTTAATTTGGTAGGTTGTTAATCCATATTTTTTAGCAATAGAATAAATGGTTTCTCCTGCCAATACATTGTGCGTATAGCCTACCACATTATTGTTTTGCACCACAGTTTGTTGTTCTGCTATAGGTTTAACTATTGGCTTTGTAACTACTGGTAATGTTGTTTGAATGGGAGTTGGCGTTGGAGTTTGGGTAGTTTCAACCGCAACCTGATTTGTATTTGATATCTTTAAAACCTGTCCAATTCTTAAATTGTTAGACGACAGTCCATTTAATCTTTTAATTTCATCTACCGTAGTTCCATATTTCTCAGCTAATAGATTTAAATTTTCCTTTGCCTTTATGGTATGTTCAATAATTGCTGCATTTTCATTTTGCACAACAGCTGGTGTAGTTTGAACAGTTTTAGGTGCATTATAAACAGGAACCTTGGGTGTTTGCTGATTAACTGTTTGCGAGATATTTTCGCTTCCATTTGGTATAAGTAAAACTTGCCCAATTTGTAAATTAATAGAAGTTAAATTATTTAATCTTTTAATCTCGTCTACCGTAGTTCCAAACCTTTCGGCAAGCATATTTAAATTGTCTTTTGCCTTTATGGTGTATTCAGTTTGCTTAGCATTACTTGCAACTGCAGCAGCCTGATTTCCTGCAAAAGCTAAATTTGTAGGTACTTTTACAATAATACCAATCTGCAACAACTTACTATCGTTAAAAGTCATTACATCCTTGTAATTAACACTGTATCTTTTAGCTATAGAATAGTAAGTTTCCTTCGCATCAACCTTATGTAAGATTAGTTTTTTACCGTTGCTATTTTCAACCCCAACTGAATCTATTGCATTTTTAGCTTTAGAAATAGATAAATTAATAAATAGAGCAGATAGAAATAATATATATGTTTTTTGCATCAAATTCTTTTAATATTTGGAACGACAATTATACGAAAATTAATTTTTACGCCATTGCCATTGTAAAACGTTAATACAATTGATGTATTGTATGTTTTTTAAAAAATATGCAAACTTTTGCCTACAACCAATTGTTGTATGTGTATTAGAACAACCTTAAAATTAATAAACATCATGGATGCAAAAGAAATAAGCTTAAGCGAGAAAAAAGTTAAACCTGTGGTTGATATGTTAAATGACTATTTAGCCAATTATCATATCCATTATCAAAAATTAAGAGGTTGCCATTGGAATATTAAAGGGCAAAACTTTTTTACATTGCATGTTAAGTTTGAAGAATTATATACCAATGCACAGCTTACAATTGATGAAATTGCAGAAAGAGTATTAACCTTGGGCAAACCACCACATAGCAGATTTGAGGATTATATCAAAGAATCTACCATCAAAGAAATTAATACAATTGGCATGAGTGATATGGCAATGGTTGATGAGGTTTTAGCCGATATGGCAAAATTAATTGAAATAGAACGAGATTTATTAGAGGCTTCTGACACGGCTGGTGATGATGGCACCAATGATATGGTTAACCGTTTTATGCAGTTTAAAGAAAAAACCAATTGGATGTTACGCTCATTTGCTGGTAAAAAATAGGCTTTAATTAAGCCAAGTATTAGCCACATTATTTAATAAAATGATGTGGCTATTTTTTTGAAGCGCAAATTCAGTAAAATGATCAATGTTCGTCCTACTTTCCGCTATATTTTTTTTTATGCTTCGACAAGCTCAGGACAAAAAGCATGCCGCTGCAATTAGGGCTATTGTTTAATGGCTTCTGCACATAAAATCCCCTCAAAGTTTGCTAACCTATAATAGCCGATAGTGATTTGGTAAATGATGGGTTGGCTATTAAAACGTAAATAATCGCATTATTTTTTGTTTATAGATCTAATGATAGTGGACATGTAGCCCCGACCTTTAGGTTTGAGCGAAATAAAACGCCTGCCTGCCGGCAGGCAGGGACAGCAGGTGCAAACTTTAATTTTTGAAGAGGCATTGCTTTTAAATGAATATCAATCAGCTTAATAAGGCTCAATTGTCAGCTAAATCTTTAATTGTACCATTGTAAGGCTTTTTTTCAATTTCTAAAATGCGAATTATCTATCTTTGATTCATGGGTTATAAAAGCTTAGCAGAATGCGTTTCTGATCTCGAAAAACACGGTCATTTAGTTAGAATTAAAGAAGAAGTTGATCCCTATTTAGAAATGGCAGCCATACATTTGCGGGTATATGAAAGCCAAGGACCTGCTTTGCTTTTTGAAAACGTTAAAGGCAGTATGTTTCCTGCGGTGTCTAATTTGTTTGGTACTTTAGAGCGCTCGAGATTTATGTTTAGAGACAGTTTAGCCAAAGTAGAGCAATTGGTAGAACTGCGTTCAGATCCGATTAAAGCTTTAAAAAACCCATTTAAATATGCTGGCTCTGCATTAACAGCTTTATCGGCATTGCCATTAAAACAATCCTTATTTAAAAATACATTTCAAAAAACAACCATTAGCAGTATACCGGCCATTGTAAATTGGCCAATGGATGGAGGTCCGTTTGTAACGATGCCACAAGTTTTTACAGAAGATATTGACAAACCTGGAGTGATGAATGGCAATTTAGGGATGTACAGAATTCAGCTAGGTGGTAATGATTATATACAGGATAAAGAAATCGGACTTCATTACCAATTACACCGGGGGATAGGCATACACCAAACTAAAGCCAATGCCAAAGGGCAGCCGCTTAAGGTAAGTATATTTGTAGGCGGACCGCCATCTCATCCTGTTGCTGCAGTTATGCCTTTACCAGAAGGATTATCTGAACTAACTTTTGCTGGTGCATTAGGCAACCGAAGGTTTAGATATTTTAGAGATGAGGAGGGATTTGTGATTTCGGCAGATGCAGATTTTGTGATTACAGGAACAGTATTTCCACAAGAAAACAAACCAGAAGGACCTTTTGGAGATCATTTGGGCTACTACAGTTTAACGCATCTCTTTCCGTTAATGAAAGTGAACAATGTTTATCATAAAAAAGATGCCATTTGGTCGTTTACCGTAGTTGGCCGACCGCCACAAGAGGATACCAGTTTTGGCGCTTTAATTCACGAAATAACTGGTGCAGCTATTCCGCAAGAAATATCAGGTTTAAAAGAAGTTAATGCAGTTGATGCAGCAGGAGTACATCCATTGTTGTTTGCAATTGGTAGCGAAAGGTACACGCCTTTTTTGAAAGAAAAAAAACCACAAGAAATTTTAACAATTGCCAACCATATTTTAGGTAAAAATCAATTAAGCTTAGCTAAATATTTATTTATTGCTGCTAGGGAAGACAATGAAAAACTGAGCACAAATAATATTCAAGAATTTCTTCAGCACATGCTGGAAAGAATTGATTTAAGTAAAGATTTGCATTTTCATACCAATACCACCATTGACACATTAGATTATTCTGGCGATGGATTAAATACAGGCTCGAAAGTAGTTTTTGCAGCAGTAGGAGAGAAGAGAAGAGAATTGATGACTATTTTACCAAAAGAATTTTCTTTACCTGATGGATTTGGAACTTTTAAAATTGCATTGCCAGGTGTGCTTGCCATTGATGGTATTAATTATACTAACGCTGCAAATGCTAAAAGTGAAATAGAAAGCTTGAAACAACATTTAAAAGCAGCAAATTTATCTGGCTTACAAATTATTGTATTTTGCGATGATGCAAATTTTACTGCAGCTACTATTAATAATTTGGTTTGGGTAACTTTTACTAGGAGCAATCCAGCGGCTGATATTGATGGTATAAATGATTTTACAGCCAATAAACATTGGGGATGTAAGGGACCTTTAATTATAGATGCTCGTAAAAAGCCTCATCATGCTCCAGAGCTGATAAAAGATGAAGAGGTAGAGAAAAATATTGAGCGTTTTTGGCAAAACGGAGCATCCTTAAATGGAATATAACAAAAAAACCATTCTAACATTTGTCAGAATGGTTTTTTGTTAATAACTGTTATATTAAAATCTTAATCCAAAAGTTAAGAATACATTGTTTAAAGTGTTTTTAACATCTGCAACTGGTCCATTACCAGAACTTAGCGTATAAGGATTAAATGTGTTATTAGTTTCTACTCTTTGGTAAGCTAAGTCAATAGAATAATTATTCACTCTATAACCTAAACCACCACTATACATTTGAGTATCAAAAAATCCATTTTCATCTGTTTTATATGGACTACCATTTACGCCATAACCGGCTCTTAAACTTAGGTTGTTAATTTTATACTCGCCACCAAGTCTATAGTTTACTGCGCTTTTAAAGTTATTTCTAATATCTGCATTATTAGTTCTAATTAAATCGCTGTCATAATTACCACCATTGGTAGACAATCTTGTGCTTGCATAATCAATAAAATCAACATCAGCAGAAATTATAGCTTGGCTGCCAATTACATAACTAGCACCTAGTGAACCTTTCAATGGGGTTCTTAAATTGTAGGTGAAATCGTAAGTTTCGTTATCACTTGTACCTCTAATTGTTCCACTATTGTCTAATCCTTCTGTATAGCTATCGTCTATAACAAACCAAGTTGGGGTTTGAAAAGTAGCGCCAATTCTTAAGCCTTCTGCTGCACGTACAATTACACCAAGTTTACCGTTTACACCAGAGCCTTTTGTAACTTGACTTTGATTAAATAATAATTTATAATTAATATTTGCACCTGTTAGATCACCATTAGCATCGTATTCTCTTGCTCTTCCTGCTTCTTCGTATTGGGCATCAGAAGTATACCTTAAATCAACTAATCCAATGCTACCGCCAATATAAACGGTATTAGAAATATTTGCAGCGGCAGAAAAATTGAATTCTGATACAGAACCAGCCCTTACTTCATTTTTACGTTGCGCATTACTTTGATTAGCATCTGCAAAGGTTTCTGGGAAATAATTACCAGCCACATTATCAAAACTGATTAGATAATTATCATAAGCCATTCTTTCTAAGCTTCCACCTGTTAAATTATTAGGAGTGGTAGAGCCTGCTATCTCAGCAAAATAATCTGCAATTGAAGTGCTATTATTATTTCCACCGTAGTTTATCTCGGTATGGTAATCGTTATTTCTATTGTAGCCAATTCCAAAAACTGCACTAATTAATCCTTTCTTGGTATCCTGACCACGTTGCTTGTACATTGGCGTATAAAAAACCGCACCTAATTGGTTAATGTTAAGTTGACTTTTATTTGTAGTAGAGTTTTGACCTAGATAGTTTGCATTGATGCTACTTTGATTAAATTCTGGTGTTAAACTAAATTCTGATTTCGTGAATAAGCCAAGTCCAGCAGGGTTGCCACCAAGTGAACTCATATCACCACCAACACCAATTTGAGCATTACCCATCGCTTTAAAGCGAGCCGTGCTACCATAATTGGTTTGCGAAAATCTAAGTGCATCATTTGCGTATTGAGCGTAAGTGGTGCCTGTGGTAGCTACTATAGCTACCACTAACATCGATATAATTTTTTTCATGTGTGTTTGTGTGTTAATTTAGAAATTATCCTCTACCTGGTCTTCCACCACCACCGCCGCCACCTGAGCTACCGCCACCGCCTCTGCTAGAGCCACCACCACCACCTGATGAAGCTGGAGGAGGAGAGCTTTGTCTTTGAGGAGCATAAGAAGGAGCTTGTCTTGGAGGAGCTTCACTTCTAGTCGGTCTAGCAGTAGCTTCACCTCTAGTTGGTCTACTACCAGTTGTATTAGGTCTTGCAACTGTTCCACCATTAGTACCAGGATTATAACTTTCAGCTCTGCTTCTGGTTACACCGTTATTGCCGTAAGTATTTGATCTTGTAGGAACACCATTTACGCTACCTGGTCTAGGTCTGTTATAACCGTTTTCTCCACCTCTATCTGGTCTTGGTCTATAGTTAGCATTTACGTTGTTTCCACCGCCGTAAAATCCGCCACCGAAACCACCGCCCCAACCACCGAAGCCTCCGCCCCAATAGCCAGTACCAAATCTGTTAAAGTTTGAGTTAAAACCCCAAAAAGGATCATAACCCCAACCACCATAAAAACCAAAATTGTTAAAACCGAAGTTGTTAAAGCCCCAATTATTAAAACCCCAACGATTAAAGCCTAAGCCAAATCCACCACCCCAGAATGGATCATAAAATGAATTGTAGCCATAATAATTATAAAATGGGTCGAAATACCCTCTGTTCATGTTACCATAGTAAAACCTGTCTATTCTCGAAGAATAATCCATATCATAATATGGGTCAGATTTACCGTAATAATCATCTACTTCTCCATCTGCAGTTGTATTTTCTACTTGTGGAGCTTGAACAGAAACGGCTGGTTTATATTCTTTAGCCTGAGCAGTTGTGTTGTAAACATCATCCTGAATGGCAGTGTTTTGAGCCACTCTTGGTGCTGAGCATGAAGCAACAAACAAGGCTGTTACCGCAAGCATACTGGTGAATAATTGGTTAGGTTTCATTTTTATATGTGTTTTGTTTGTGTGTTGAACAAAAATTGTAGCTATAAATTTATAGATTTGTAATCTACAATACAAGAAATTTAACACAAAAAACGTTCCAAATAGTTATGAGCAAAGGTATTACAAGTAAAAATGATGATTATTCAGCTTGGTATAACGATATTGTTATAAAAGCCGACTTAGCAGAGCACTCTTCTGTAAAAGGTTGTATGGTGATAAAACCCTATGGATATTCGATTTGGGAGAAGATACAAGCGGTTTTAGATCAAAAATTTAAAGATACAGGTCATAGTAATGCCTATTTTCCTTTGTTCATTCCAAAGTCATATTTTTCTAAAGAAGCTGCTCATGTAGAAGGTTTTGCCACCGAATGTGCTGTAGTGACACATTATCGTCTTAAAAATGATGGAAATGGGAATATTATAGTAGACGAAACGGCAAAATTAGACGAAGAATTAATCGTTAGACCAACATCAGAAACTATCATTTGGAATACGTACAGAGGGTGGATTGAATCTTACCGTGATTTACCTCTATTAATTAACCAGTGGGCAAATGTGGTGCGTTGGGAGATGAGAACACGTCTATTTTTACGTACGACCGAATTTTTGTGGCAAGAAGGACATACCGCCCATGCCACTGCTCAAGAAGCAATTGAAGAAACAGAGAGAATGCTAGATGTGTATGCAGATTTTGCAGAGAATTGGATGGCCGTACCAGTTGTTAAAGGTAAAAAAACACCAACAGAACGCTTTGCAGGGGCACTAGATACCTATTGTATTGAGGCTTTAATGCAAGATGGAAAAGCTTTACAGGCAGGAACCTCTCATTTTTTAGGTCAGAATTTTGCTAAAGCTTTTGATGTAAAGTTTACTAGCAAAGAAGGTAAACAAGAACATGTTTGGGCAACCTCATGGGGCGTATCTACACGTTTAATTGGAGCTTTAATTATGGCGCATAGTGATGATGCAGGCTTGGTTTTGCCTCCAAAATTGGCGCCAATACAAGTGGTTATTGTTCCTATTTATAAGGGCGAAGAAGATTTAGCTAAAATTACCAAATTTGTTGATGAGTTAAGTTTTAAACTTAAAGGCATGGGTATTTCTGTAAAATACGACAGCAGAGATAGTCAAAGACCAGGATTTAAATTTGCCGAATATGAACTTAAAGGCGTGCCAATTCGTTTAGCTATTGGAGGCAGAGATATGGAAAATGGAACTGTTGAGTTAGCAAGAAGAGATACCAGAGAAAAATTTACCGTTCAACAAGAAGGCTTGGATATTTATGTAGCTAACTTATTAAACGAAATTCAAGAAAATATCTATAAAAAAGCACATCAGTTTAGAGAAGACCACATTACCGAAGCTAATTCATACGATGAGTTTAAAACTTTATTGGATCAAAAAACTGGTTTTATTTCAGCTCATTGGGATGGTAATGCAGATACTGAGAAAAGGATTAAAGAAGAAACTAAGGCAACAATCAGATGTATTCCTTTGAACAATAAACAAGAAGAGGGAACCTGTATCGTAACAGGGAAACCTTCTACACAAAGAGTATTATTTGCTAGAGCTTATTAAACTAAACTAGATGTGAGATGTGAGATTTGAGACCAATAAAGGTTGATAAAATTTATCTTACATCTAGCTTCTCATATCTCAAATCTCACATCTCAAATCTTTTAAAAAATGAAATTCGCAACAAAAGCAATTCACGCTGGTCAAGAGCCAGATCCAACAACAGGAGCTGTTATGACTCCAATTTATCAGACCTCAACATACTGGCAAAAATCGCCGGGAGAGCATAAAGGTTATGAATATTCTCGCGGTACAAATCCAACTCGTAAAGCTTTAGAAGACTGTTTGGCAGCATTAGAAAATTGCAAATTCGGCTTGGCTTTTAGTAGTGGAATGGGGGCAACAGATTGCGTTTTAAGATTATTAAAGCCTGGTGATGAAGTGATAACTGGTAACGATTTGTATGGAGGTTCGTATCGTATTTTTACTAAGGTTTATCAAAAATATGGCATCAAATTTCATTTCTTAGATTTGTCTAAGCCTGAAAACATCATTCCTTACCTTAATGAAAATACCAAATTAGTGTGGATAGAGACGCCAACTAACCCAACCATGCGGATTATTGATATTGAAGGTGTAGCAAAAATAACGAAAGAGAACAAAATTCTTTTAGCGGTTGATAATACTTTTGCTTCACCATATTTACAAAACCCTGCAGATTTAGGCGCTGATATTGTAATGCATTCGGTTACAAAATATATTGGTGGTCACTCTGATGTAGTTATGGGAGCATTGTTAGTTAACGATGAGCAATTGTACAAAGATTTATTCTTCATTTACAATGCCTGTGGTGCAACTCCTGGACCGCAAGATTCATTTTTGGTTTTAAGAGGAATCAAGACCTTGCATTTGCGAATGAAAGCGCATTGCGAAAATGGTGAAAAAGTAGCCCATTATTTAAAAACACATCCAAAAATCGATAAAATTTACTGGCCAGGATTTGAAGATCATCCTAACCATGATATAGCTAAAAAGCAAATGCGTGGTTTCGGTGGGATGGTTTCGATCACTTTAAAGGATGCTGATTTACAAGAAACTTTCAGAATTGCCTCTCGTTTCAAAGTTTTTTCTTTGGCAGAATCTTTAGGAGGTGTAGAGTCTTTAATTAACCACCCAACTACCATGACACATGGTTCGATACCAAAAGAAGAACGCGAAAAAGTAGGTGTAACCGATAATTTATTACGTTTAAGTGTTGGAGTTGAGGATATCGAAGATTTGCTAGCAGATTTGGAACAGGCGCTTTCTTAGTATTGAGATGTAAGATATGAGATTTGAGAATGGGATCACAAATGATTTTAATCAATTAAAAGATTTTTTAGATTTTAAAGTTGAGCAATACAATCGGCCTAATTTTATTCCGAATGATCCGATTTGTATCCCACATCAATACAAATTAAAACAAGACATTGAAATTGCTGCATTTTTTGCGGCAATTTTAGCTTGGGGGCAACGTAAAACCATCATCAATAAATGTAATGAGTTGTTTTTAAGGATGGATAATCAGCCTTATGACTTTATGCTTAACCACAGCGATGATGATTTAAAAGGTCTATTAGGTTTCAAACATCGTACTTTTAACGATACTGATTTGTTTTATTTCGTTTCATTCTTTAAACATCATTATCTCCAATCTGATACTTTAGAAACCGCTTTTTTACCTCAACAGCAAATATTTAATTCAGCTTATTTACCTGAAAAATATAATGATGAAAGTTATGTTGAAGTCAGTTCATCGCCCTGCGCTTTAACCGATTTTAAGCCTGATGATTTTACGGCAGAAAAGGCTTTAAACCATTTTAGAAGTTACTTTTTTAGCTTACCGGATTTTCCGAGGAGGACATTTAAACATATTTCATCGCCTTTGCAAAAATCTACTTGTAAACGTTTAAATATGTTTTTAAGGTGGATGGTTAGAAAAGATAATTGTGGTGTTGATTTTGGAATTTGGAATACGATACCTACTTCTGCATTAATTTGCCCTTGCGATGTGCATGTAGATAGGGTAGGAAGATTATTAGGTTTAATAAAGCGTAAACAAACCGATTGGTTAACTGCAGTAGAACTAACTGAAAATTTAATGGAATTTGATGCAAATGATCCTGTTAAATATGATTTTGCTTTGTTTGGGTTGGGGGTAGAGGGGGAGTTTTAATTTTAAACATTAAGAAATTAAGATTATTAAGGAAATAACTCAACCTTCTTCATGCCTTAATGTTTCCATCCTTTTTTCTAATTTAAAAAATGATTTATCTCAAAACAGAAATAGAAAAATATGAGTCTAACGGTGAAAAAACTGGTTGGAGTTATGTGCATATTTCACAAGAAATAGCCGATCAAATTAAACCAAATTCAAGAAGGGGTTTTCGCGTAAAAGGTTTTATTGATGAGTTAGCAATTAACGGACTTAGTGCCACGCCAATTAAAGAAGATGGATTTATCATTCCTTTGAATAAAAATATACGTAAAGCCTTGAAAAAGGAAGAAGGAGCTGTAATTGAACTTCAGTTGGAATTTGATGCTGATTTTAAAATAGAAATGCCTGAAGTTTTGGAAGTGTGTTTGGCACAAGAAGAAGGCTTATTGGAATATTTTTTATCGCTCCCTAAATCACATCAAAATTATTTTATCAATTGGTTAAATACGGCTAAAACCGAACCAACACTTACTAAAAGATTGGTGATGTTGGTAAATGCAATGGCATTAAAACAAGATTTTGGATTGATGATACGATCTAACAGACAAAAAGACTAATGCTGAAAACCAAAGAAACCATTCCATTTTTTTTACCGTAACCCTAAATTTATTTTACTGCTTAGCTTCCCGCTTAGCTACAGATTAGGGTCTGATTATCTATGAAGAAAATGGAAACAGATGCTGAAATAAATTCAGCACGAATCGCAAAACCTATCTTTTATAATTCCTAAACCAACTATTTACTTTCATCTGGATAACGCCCAAAAAAGCTTCCCTAAAAATTCTGGTGCTCATTTTAGAGGTTCCTTCTGTTCTGTCGGTAAAAATGATAGGGACTTCTACCACATTAAAACCGTATTTAATTGCCGTAAATTTCATTTCTATTTGGAAAGCATAACCCACAAATCTAATCTTCTCCATAGGTATGGTTTCCAACACTTTTCTGCGGTAACATTTAAAGCCAGCAGTTGCGTCTTGAATGTTTATTCTAGTAATTAAACGAACATACATAGAAGCGAAATAAGACATTAAAACTCGACCCATTGGCCAGTTAACAACGTTTACACCTTTAACATAGCGTGAGCCAATGGAAACATCGGCACCGCCATTTACAAATTCACTCTCTGGTACACAAGCTCCTCTCAGTCTAATTAAATCATCAGGATTGTGAGAAAAATCGGCATCCATTTCAAAAATATATTCAAAATCTCGCTCCAAGGCCCATTTAAATCCGTGAATGTAAGCTGTTCCCAAACCCAATTTTCCTTTGCGTTCTTCTAAATGTAACTGAAAAGGAAATTCTACTTGCAGTTTTTTTACAATTGCTGCAGTACCATCTGGAGAACCATCATCAATAATTAATACATCAAATGAGTACGACAAAGAAAATACTTTACGAATTATTTTTTCGATGTTTTCTTTTTCGTTGTAGGTTGGGATAATGACTAAGCTATCTGACAATTTGAATTACGATTTTAGATTTTAGATTGAACAAAATTAGGGATTAAAAACCAAAAGCCCGAAAATTTCTTTACGGGCTTTTGGTTAAATGTTGTTAAAATATGTTTTAATGAACGCCGTGCATTAATTTTTTAACTAATGGTGTTAGCAGCATCACTAATAAACCTAAGCCAATTGGAATTAGCGTGAAAATTAAGAAGAAAGTCGTCATCGAGTATTCTGCAGTAATTTGATCAATTACACCTCCCATTGTGCCGGCTATTTTATTACCAATTGCAATTGATAAATACCAAATGCCAAACATGATACCGATCATACGTGCAGGAACCAATTTACTAACATAAGAAAGTCCAACAGGAGAGATGAATAACTCACCCAAGGTGTGAAATAAGTAAGCTATAATTAACCAAATCATGCTTACAGAGGCAACCTTAGCACCCGAAGGGATATCGCTTGAGCCATAAGCTAATGCAGCAAAGCCGATTCCTAGTAAAATCATTCCGAAGCCATTTTTCATTGTTGCAGAAGGGTTATATTTACTCTCCCAAATTTTTGAAACCAATGGCGCACATGATATTATAAATAGTGAGTTGAGTACGCCAAACCAAGTAGCTGGCACTTCTGCTTTATCATCAGCATACTGATTTTTAAGCATATAAATTACAATAACCCAAATAATTACAAAGCCAATTGCTAAAATAACATTCCCTAAAGCGTACTTTTTAAATGTTTGTCTAAAAAGCATAATTAATACATAAGTAATAATTACCATTGGAATAACCGTAATTAAGGTGTTGCCAATGTTAAAAGCCACTTTTGCATTGCCCTCTAATATTCGTAAGGTATAATCTTTTGCAAAAATTGTCATCGACCCACCAGCTTGCTCAAACGAGGCCCAAAAGAAAATAGTTATAAATGCTAAAATAATTACCGAAATCATCCTTCCTCGTAATACTGGCGTATACTGAGATGTTCGTTTAACTAAAAGAAAGATAAATAAGACTAAAGCTGATAAAATCATCACATTACTACCATCCCAATTTCCTACTTTAAAGTCGAAAACGTTTATTGAGGTAATTTTAGAAAGCGGATCGTTAATGATCCAAACTAATCCGATAATAGAGATAATGGCAATAATAGCAATATCAAACTTTGAAAATGGATTTCTGGTTGCTTCATCTACACTTTCATTTTCATCTTTTTGATTACCTCCAGCTTCTGGTTTTAGGCCAATGTTGCCAAAAATGTTTCTAGTAAAATAGAATTGAAGCATGCCAACAAACATAAAAATACCTGCCAAACCAAATCCATAACTCCATCCCCAATTTTCACTTTCACCAATGTATCCACAAAGTAACATTCCTAAAAAAGCTCCAGAGTTTACACCCATGTAAAAAATGGTAAAAGCCCCATCTTTTTTCTCTGGATGTTTTTCGTACATTTTAGACACTATTGAGTTCATGTTTGGCTTGAAAAAACCTATACCTACAACCAATAAACCTAATCCGATGTACATAAAAACTGGATTAAACTCCATTGCCATAGATAAGTGGCCTAGTGTCATTAAAAAAGCACCTACAATAACGGCCCACCTAAAACCTATAAATCTATCGGCAATGTACCCACCTAAAATAGGGGTTAAATAAGCTAATCCGGTATATGAACCGTAAATTGCTAAAGCGTGCTCTCTAGGCCAACCCCAACCTGGGTTATCACCAATTATAGAAGAGGTTAAAAAAAGCACCAAAAGCGCCCGCATACCATAATAAGAAAATCTTTCCCACATTTCTGTGAAAAATAGCACAAATAAGCCTGCAGGATGGCCTAAGACTTTATCTTTAAAAAAGTCGTTGCTAGTGTCAATAGATGTTTGCATAAAACATTAGTTAGTTTCAGTTTATAATCTGTGTGTTAGTTTCAACTCGCAATATATATACCTGTTGTGAAAGTAACAAATAAAAATTTATAGCTTAATGATAAGATTTTGTAACAACTGTTGATGCTTTTACGGGTTTACCATAAAATTCATCGTTAGGTGAAGGATCATTTTTGAGTTCAACATCTTCTACAAGAGCTAATTTGCCCCAAGTTAAGCGGTAGCCATCAAAACTCAAATCAGAGCCATAGTATTCAAAATTACCCACCATTTTCGGGTCGTAAGGAGCAAGGTGATCAAAAACAATCATGTTCACATTTTGATCAACTTTTAAAGTCATGGTGTTTTGTTTATTGTATTCAAATACCACTCTGTTTTTTAAAGCTGCATTCTTTTGAGTCTCAAAAATGTTTTTACCAAAAATGGGTTCGCCTTTTTCAAAAGATAAAACATCAATTACTTTTTTGGTAGTTTTAGCCGTATTTCCTTTCCATCCTAAAAGGATATAATAAGGTTGTTTGCCATTTACCAAAACAGGAATCATTTCGTAATATCTAGAACCAAACCAGCTTTTATTTGTGGTTATTGCATTTTGGTCTTCAAAATTTGTATGATCAGTTAAAGGGAAGAGTTTTAGACCTCCATTTGCTATGCCCATTTGTATGGTGCCATAATAACGGTAAGTGCCATCATTGTTTGGTAAAAACCAGGTGATGATCCGAAAGGCATTATCGGTTGATTTGATAATGGAAATTCGTTTAAGCGAATCGAAACCGTAATTAAACGACCCGTTTATTTTTAAAGCATTGATGAATTTTTTGATAAATAGCGCATTTTTCTCCACCCGATCATTATCTTCTGTTGCGGCAAAAGTTGCTTCGCTTAAAACCTTGAGCGAATCTTGGTAAAGATCTAAAGCAGGTTTGTTATCTAACTTTATGGTATGCTGTGCGTTAAGTTTATTAAACGCACAGCATAAAAAAAAGCCTATTAATAAATGAGTTTTAAAATCCTTAAACATCAAATTTTATTTGTGATTTGTTAACGCAAATTTTCGATAACTATTGCACTTGCACCACCGCCACCATTGCAAATACCAGCCACGCCAATTTTGCCATTGTTTTGAGCTAATACACTTAATAAGGTAACTACAATTCTAGCGCCAGACGCACCAAGCGGGTGACCAATTGCCACAGCGCCGCCGTTCACATTTACTTTATCACCATCTAAACCTAATTCTTGATTGTTGGCTAAAGAAACCACAGAGAAAGCTTCGTTAATTTCAAAGAAATCTACGTCAGTAGTTTTGAGATTGGCCTTACTTAATGCTAACGGAATAGCTTTAGATGGAGTAGTTGTAAACCATTCTGGCGCTTGTTGTGCATCAGCGTAAGCTAAAATTTTAGCCAATGGTTTAATACCCAATTCAGCTGCTTTTTCTGCACTCATTAAAACTAAAGCTGCTGCGCCATCATTTAAGGTTGATGCATTTGCAGCCGTAACAGTTCCATCTTTTTTAAATACAGGTTTTAAACCAGGAATTTTGTCAAATTTAACAGCGTTCGGTTCTTCATCTTGATTAAACAACGTAATCTCACCTTTACGATCTTTAATTTCAACTGCTACAATTTCTTCAGTAAATTTTCCTGAGGTTTGAGCAGCTTGCGCTCTTTGATAGGATTGTACTGCGAAATTATCTTGATCTTCGCGAGTAATGTTACAAGTTGATGCACACAATTCTGCCGCCGAACCCATGTGGTAATCGTTGTAAACGTCCCATAAGCCATCTTTTACTAAACCATCGGTGATTTGTCCGTGGCCAAGGCGATATCCGTTACGAGCTTTATCTAAATAGTAAGGTACATTACTCATGCTTTCCATACCACCTGCTACCACAATTTCATTTTGGCCAAGGGCGATGCTTTGGGCTGCTAACATAATTGCTTTTGTGCCCGATGCACATACTTTATTGATTGTTGTTGAAGGCACATCTGGTAAACCAGCAAATTTAGCGGCTTGGGTGGCGGGCGCTTGCCCTAAGTTTGCCGACAATACGTTGCCCATGTACACTTCTTGAATTTGTTCTGGTTCAATTCCGGCTTTTTCTACAGCGGCTTTAATTGCAAAACCACCTAATTGTGTTGCCGAAAATCCTGATAAAGTACCGCCGAAGCTGCCAACAGGCGTTCTAACAGCAGCAACAATTACTACATCTCTCATATGATATTTTTTATACTATTTGGTTGGCGCAATTTAGGCATTTGACCATAAATTACCGCACAAATGTAAGTTAATTGACTTTTTGCAGTTGCTTTGTGATATAAACCTGACCGACAGCGATTTCCATCAGACGGGTATGGTGTAGGGAATGGGAAAAGCAAAGGGCAGGGCTGATTTTGCGATGGAAGACTGAACCTTGTTTTTCTAATAATTTGTATAATAAATTACTCGTCTGTTTTGGCTTTTTTCTTTTTTTTACTCTTAATTGCTTCGTTTAGTAAATATTCAATCTGGCCATTTGTGCTTCTAAATTCATTAGCGGCCAATTCTTCCAATTCTTTTAACAAAGTTGGATTAATCCTTAATACAAAAGCTTTTTTATCTTTCTCTGACATCTAATTCTATTGCTCCTATATTTTGTGTGTTCTTCATATTGATCAAAAAAAGTTTTAACTCGGCTAATTTTGATGTGCTGAATAATATTTTTCTATTTTCTTTTAGCTCGATTTGTAAACCTAAATTAGCATCATTAAAAATATATGCTTTATCGTTGAATTTAAACCAAAGTTTATATCTATATCCCCAACCGCCATATTCTCCTAATGCATCAAACTTTCTGATGTATAGTTTTTCAATTTGTTGCCATGCTAAAAATTTATTTCTGGCAAATGGCCAATAGCGGTAATTGATGCCATTTACATCAATTTTAATGGTAAAAGAGTTTTTGGTAACCACATAAACGATGAGGTAAGGGAGTAAAATGGCAAAAATTGGTAAATAATGTGCAGTTCTTATTTCCTGCCAAGTCAGTTTATCTTTACTTAAAAACATGATGCTACAAACAATGATGGTTTCTATACCTAAAAGGATATATAACCACCAGAGTTTAAGTTGTTGTTTTTCAATAAATTCCATTAATTATATAAGGTGCCTGTGTTTACTACTGGTTGTACATTTCTATCTCCGCAAAGTACAACTAGTAAATTGCTTACCATAGCCGCTTTACGTTCTTCATCTAAATCAACAATTCCTTTTTCAGATAATCTGGCTAAAGCCATTTCTACCATTCCTACTGCACCTTCTACAATTAATTTGCGGGCAGAAATTACTGCAGAGGCTTGTTGGCGTTGTAACATGGCGCTTGCAATTTCTTGTGCATAAGCCAAGTGAGAAATACGAGCTTCAATTACTTCTACTCCGGCTCTAGATAAACGCTCGGTTAGTTCTTGCTCTAAAAGTACACTCACTTTTTCTGCACCATCTTTTAATGTAATTTCAGCACTTTCATCTTCCATATTATCATAAGAGAAACTGTTTGCCAAATGCCTAACGGCGGCTTCGCTTTGTATGTTCACGTATTGAAGATAGTTTTCTACGGCAAAAGAGGCTTTAGCTGTTTCATTAACCTGCCAAACAATTACAGCAGCAATTTCTATCGGATTACCCATTTTATCATTTACTTTTAGTTGCTGGCCATTTAGGTTACGAGCTCTCAGCGATAATTTACTTTTGGTAGTTAGTGGATTAACCCAGAAAAATCCATCAGACTTAACTGTACCAACGTATTTACCGAACAGTGTAAGTACTTTTGATTCATTAGGATTTACAATAATCAAGCCTGGCATTACCAGCACAAAATCTAAAAGTAAAGTAATGCCGCCTAACCAAAAATACTGGTTAATTAAAGCGTAAATTCCGCCAGCTAATAAAGCTAATGATACCAATAGCGTTAAATAGCCCGAAGGTGGTTTGATAATTTTTTCTGTTTGCATAATGATATTAATTTGATATCATAAATTGACAAATAATATTTTAGATTATCAAGTTTTTATAAGAAAATATTGAGGTGATTAAAACTGTTATTAAGTATTACCCCTATCTATTTAATTTTTGCTTAAGGAATTTGATGTAAGATTGGGTATAAAACAAAATTTACACAGTTAGAAAAATAATCTTAATTTTGAGTTAATCTAATTGTACTATTTTGGCTAAAATCAAAAAGAATTCACATAAAGTCCTTTACCGAAAATATTCTTCAAACATTAAATATGTGATGATGGTATTTTGTGTTTTGGTGATTACCCTTTATTTACCAAAACAACCAAGGTTTAGGTACGAAATAGAAAAGGGTAAGACTTGGCAAAGCAGAGACTTGATTTCGCCATTTAGCTTTGCGATTTTAAAAACCAACCCGCAGGTAAAAAATGATCAAACTGATGCATTAAATAATGTTTTACCAATTTACCAATTGAATAAAGATGTTAAGCAAGGTCAGATTGATGCTTTTTTAAATGAATTGGATGTAAGGTGGAAGACGAATAATTTTGCTGAAGCACAGAAAGAGGTGAATAAAAAAGAAGCGGTGAAAATGCTTCAGTTGATTTATAATAAAGGGATTATTGGTTTAACTGCTAAACATCAAAAAGATGGTAAATTTTATGATTTTTCGTTAGTAGATGATAATGTTTCGTCAAGGACAAATTCGCAAGACGTATTTACCTCTGCACAGGCCTTGGATTATTTTAAGACTAATTTCAAGTCTGTTGATGTAAGGTTTAAAGATGTTTTAATTGAATTGGTAGAAAGTCATTTAAAGCCAAATTTAATATTTGATGAAGCTTTAACAGAAACAGTAAAAAACAGCACCGTAAATAGCATTTCTACTACAAAAGGCATGGTGCAAAAAGGCGAACTTATAGTTGCTAAAGGTAATTTTGTAGACGATGAGATTTACCAAAAATTGGTTTCGTTTAAAGAAGCCTATGAAGCACAAACCAAAAATATTGGCGACAATAAGTTAGTTTATATCGGGCAGGTGTTATTGGTTGGGTTTATTATTACCTTACTTATGGTTTTTCTGTATTTGTTTAGGAAGGATATTTTTGCCGATAACAGACAGCTCTCTTTATTGTTGATTGTAATCACATCAATGCTATTGGCTTTAACTTGGGCGTTAAAACTGAATTTAAATAGTCTTTATTACATTCCTTTTTGTATTGTACCAATTATTATCAGAATACTATTTGATACTCGACTGGCTTTAAATTTGCATTTGTTAGTGATATTAATTGCTGGATTTTTTGTTCCTAACAGTTTTGAGTTTGTTTTTTATCAAACTACGGCAGGTATGGTGGCCATTTATAGCATTAAAAATCTTTTAAAAAGAGAACAACTCTTAATTTCTGCATCATTTATTTTAGCAGCTTATTTTGTTTCCTTTGTAGGGATAGCGCTCTTGAGAGAAGGAGATTTTAAACAAATTGACTGGTCGTTATTTGTGCCTTTTATCTTTAGTGTGCTATTGTCTTTATTGGCCTATCCGTTAATTTATGCCTTTGAAAGAGTTTTTGGAATAACCTCTGATGTGGCATTAATTGAGTTAACCAATACCAACAACAAATTGCTGCGTGAATTAGCTTTTAAGGCGCCAGGAACGTTTCAGCATTCGTTACAAGTAGCAAACCTTGCAGAGGCTGCTATTTTTAAAATTGGCGGAAATTCGTTATTGGTTAGGGCGGGAGCGTTGTATCACGATATCGGTAAAATGGAAAATCCACAATACTTTATCGAGAACCAGAATACAGCCGTTAGTCCGCATGATAAATTACCTTATGAGCAAAGTGCACAAATCATTATCAAACATGTTCATAAGGGTATAGAGATTACCCGTAAAAATAAACTACCAGAAACGGTAATCGATTTTATCAGAACTCACCATGGCAACACAAGAGTAGATTATTTTTATCAGTCATTTTTAAAAAATTCGCCCGAAAAATTTGTGGATGAGAATATTTTCAGGTATCCGGGACCTATACCATTTAGTAAAGAAACCGGCGTTTTAATGCTGGCAGATTCGGTAGAAGCAGCATCAAGAAGTCTAAAAAATCCGGATGCTCAAAGCATAGATGATCTGGTAGAAAGGATAATTAACTATAAATTGGAGCAAAATCAATTAGATGACTGCGATTTGACGTTAAAAGATTTAGAAACTATAAAGCTGATATTCAAGACGATGCTGATGAGTATCTATCATGTAAGAATAGATTATTTACAAACTGTGTAATTTTTTTTTGAAAACATAGTTGAATTGCTATATTTGCAACCTCAAAACGGATGTTTTTGATAAATCGGAGGGATGCCTGAGTGGCCGAAAGGAACAGTTTGCTAAACTGTCGTACTGGCAACGGTACCGAGGGTTCGAATCCCTCTTCCTCCGCTGAAATTTAAATTGCGATTAAGTGGTTTTTACAATAAAAAATCGTTTCTTTGCAATCCCTTTGAAAAAGGGTAAAGGTGATACCAAGTTCGGGATGTAGCGTAGCCCGGTATCGCGCCTGCTTTGGGAGCAGGAGGTCGTAGGTTCGAATCCTGCCATCCCGACAAAAGTTTGATTCCACTTTTAAATAAGGGTCATAAATAAAGGTGATACCAAGTTCGGGATGTAGCGTAGCCCGGTATCGCGCCTGCTTTGGGAGCAGGAGGTCGTAGGTTCGAATCCTGCCATCCCGACAACTTCCAGTTCATCTGGATACAAAAGCCTCTAAATTATCAAATTTAGGGGCTTTTTAGCTTTTAAGTAATTTATCGTAATCCCTGTGCAAATCAGGATATAGTTTAAACAGTAGTTCCGCTCTTTGTGTTATGCATTTTTTTTTGTCTGTTCAAATGCCTGAAGATTGTCGGTAAAATATTAGAAACGATACACTTTGTATAAAATCACTAGCTCGATTAAGCTTTAAAAGATTTCTACTCACCTTTTAAATTTCTTTACACTCAGCTCATATTCAACAAAAGACCTATACACATTCTGAATGGCACTAGTATGCCGCTATTGAATGCTCGGAGAAATAACAGCAGCCTGGTAATTGTGCAGATGGACTTCACCACTGTATAACAATACCTCGAATGAGGTCAACTGTATAGGGGCCAAGTATCCATTTTCTATCGAAGCAGACAAGTTAGCCAACACATATCCGTTGATCGACATTTTAGAAGTATTACTTACCTAGGTAATTGCCATATCCTTGGGGTTCATGACTATTCTTTAAAAAGCGCATTAAATGGTGGGTTCGGATAAGTTGAGTTTAAACGCAAGTTCCCTAACAGTAAGGTAGCAATGGATCAGATAACTCTAATAACAACAAGCAGGCGTTGTTTTAACAAATGTGAGCTGTTAAGTTAAATTGTTGTTCGACCACTTTTTTGAGTGTAGGACCGACGTTCCTTTAACTTGTTTTAAATCCTATATTCAATGAAGAAATAGGATTTTATTACTAATTATTAAATTATTTTTTGAGAAACATTAGTTAATTTGAAAATAAAATTTATATATTCGTGTACGTTAACGTAAATAATGTATGAACGGTCTACGTTAACTATTTTCTAAAGAATAAATGATTTATTGTTGAGGAGTATTGTAAGCTCCATTTTTTTGATACTTATTGCGGGTACGTAAACGTTAATAAAATTACATTGTTTTTAACTCTTTAATTATGGAGAAAATAGGTAGTTCTACACCAAATAGAGCTGTACAAGTAAAATCACTTACTGCTAAACAAACATTGATATCCATGTTTATTTTAGGAGGATTATTCTTTGTATTTGGTTTTATTACCTGGATTAATGCTATTTTAATTCCATATTTTAAAATAGCATGTGAGCTAAGTAATTTTCAATCTTATCTCGTTGCTTTTGCTTTCTATATATCCTATTTCGTTATGTCTTTACCATCATCTTATCTGCTGAAAAGGGTAGGGTTTAAAAAAGGTATCATGTATGGATTATGGATTATGGCTATTGGGGTATTTATATTCATTCCTGCTGCATTAAATAGAACCTATGAGATTTTTCTGATTGGGTTGTTTACCATCGGATCTGGCTTGGCTATTTTACAAACAGCCGCCAACCCATACATTACAATTTTGGGCCCTAGCGAGAAAGCAGCCAAACGTATTAGTTTCATGGGTATATGTAATAAGGGTGCTGGTATTTTAGCACCTTTAATATTTGCATCGGTAATATTTAAGGTTGCTGATAACGAAATGCTAAAACAACTCCCTTTGATGAATCATTTAGAAAGGCAATTAGCATTAGATGAATTAATTAGGCGTGTTATTTTACCTTATAGCATTTTAGGTATGTTGCTAACGTTATTAGGTATATTAATCCGTTTTTCTCCATTACCCGAAATTGATACTGAGCAAGAAGATGATGAATTATCATCTCTAAACGCAGACAAAAAAAGCCTGTTTGATTTTCCTTATTTAATATTAGGTGTTTTAGCCATATTTTTTCACGTTGGTACCCAAGTTATAGCTATTGATACCATAATTGCTTATGCAAATTCTATGGGCATGCCTATTATGGAAGCTAAAGTTTTTCCTTCTTACACTTTATTCACTACCATACTTGGTTATGGTTTAGGGATTATCCTTATTCCTAAATATATTTCTCAAGTAAATATGTTGCGTATTTGTACAATCCTTGGCGCAGCTTTAACACTTTTAATTATTTATAGCAGTGGTAGTTATACCTTTTTAGGGCACACTACTGATATTTCTATTTGGTTTATTGTGTTGTTAGGACTGGCCAATTCATTGGTTTGGGCTGGGATATGGCCTGTGGCTTTAAAAAACTTAGGTCGTTTTACCAAAGTTGGTGCCTCTGCATTAATTATGGCACTGTGTGGCAGTGCTATTTTTCCACTTATTTATGGCTATGTAGCAGATATGAGCAATGTAAGAACTGCTTACTGGATATTATTTCCGTGTTACCTGTATTTGGTTTTTTATGCTTGCTATGGGCATTTAATCCAAAGGTGGCTTCCAAATTTTAAAAAGAAATAAAGAATAATAGAAAAACTAACCAAGTAAAATATAAACCAAACTACAAAAATGAATGAATGTTAAAAAAACTAAACAAAGTTGAAGCAGGCCTAGGGCGTGGTATTCAACCTCCAAATGTTACATCAGGATTTTTAATCCTGCAAATCATTAAAAAAAATTAACCAAAGAATGAAAACAAAACAACTATTAACCAATTCTTCATTTCTTAACCTCTACAAAATTTTTATGTTGAAGCCAGCTTTTTTGTGTGCTTCGCTATTAATATGTGCTTCTAGTTTAAATGCTGCTACGAAGTCTATGGTTAATGAAATAAAAGCAATCAAATTAACAACAGCTTCTTTTTTAAAGGATGTGGTAGTTAAAGGAACCGTTAAGAATGATTTAGGCGAACCACTTGCAGGTGCAAGTGTAAGTGTAAAAGGTTCCAATGTTCGGGTAGCTACAACTGCTGATGGCGAATTCCAAATTACAAGTCCAGATGGCGGAACATTAGTTTTTACTTACATGGGTTATGTTTCGCAAGAAATTAGTGTGGGAAATAAAACATTAATTAATGTAACCATGCTGGTTGATGATCGAAAATATCAAATGAATGAAGTTGTTATCGTAGGCTACGGTACGCAAAAAAGATCTGATATTACAGGTTCAGTAACTTCTGTGCCTAAAGAAAGATTATCTCAATTGCCAGTTACTAACGTGTTACATGCAATGGAAGGGGCTGTTGCAGGTGTGAGAATTAGTCAATCTTCTTCTGTGCCCGGTAGTTCTGCTGGTGTTCAAGTTAGAGGTGTTAACTCTATTAATGCAAGTACTGCACCATTAACGGTAATTGATGGCGTTCCTTTTAGTAATCTTGGTGGTTCTATAAATGATATCAATCCAAACGATATAGAATCTATAGAAATACTTAAAGACGCATCTGCAGTTGCAGTATATGGAACTAGAGGATCGAGTGGTGTAATTTTAATTACCACTAAAAGAGGTAAAACAGGTAAGCCAACTATTAGATATAGTACTTTTGCTGGCCCAGAGTATCAGAATAAGACTTTAACACCTTTAAGTCCAGAACAATATGTGCAGCAGTATACTGATTTTTTAGCACAGAGGAACCAAAAACCTGGTGCTATTCCAGTTCCTAATGCCTACGAGCAAGAAAATTATACTGCTGGTAGAACTACAAATTGGTTAGATGAAATTTCACAACAAGGATTTATTCAAGATCATAACTTAAGTATTTCAGGAGGTGGTGATAAAATCAAATACTTTGTTTCTGGCGCTTATCAAAAGCAAAAAGGGGTATTAAAAGGTTACCAGTTTGGCAGAGCATCTTTTAGATCAAACTTAGATGCCACCATAACAGATTGGTTGACTGCCGGAACATCTTTGTTTTTTGCAGATAATAATACAGACGGAGGAACAGTAAGTTATTCATCGGCTATGCAAATGAGTCCTTATGGCCGTTTACGTGATCCAAATGGCGATTATACAATTTTTCCAATGCTTTCTGAAACATATACGAGAAACCCACTTCTGGGTTTAAATGCAGATGTTTTAAATAGACAAAAAAATCTTAACGGTATATTTTATGCAGAAATTAAACCAAAATTTATACCTGGTTTAAAATATAGATTAAATGCTAATTACTCATTCTTGCCGTCTCGTGGTGCATCGTATAGAGGTGCTAATACTGGGGATACTGATCAAGGTACTGCTGCAATCAGCAATTCTGAAACCAATAGTTGGATAGTTGAAAACATATTAACCTACGATAAAAACTGGGGAAAACATCATTTAGATGTTACTGCATTATATAGTGGTCAAGAAAAAAAATATTTTATAAGCAGCACAACTGGAAAAACCTTCATTAATGATGAAGTATCATATAATAATATAGGTGCAGCAGCTGTTGTAACGGCAAGTTCTTTTTTCAGTAGAGAAGCTTTGGTTTCTCAAATGGCTCGTTTTAACTACTCTTATGATAGTAAATACTTATTTACCGTAACGGCAAGACGTGATGGTTATTCTGCCTTTGGTTCTGCAACGAATAAATACGGAACTTTCCCTTCTGTAGCTTTGGGTTGGAATATTTCTAATGAGAACTTTTTAAAGAATGTTAAACAAATTGATAACATCAAGTTAAGAGCTTCTTACGGTACTTCTGGTAACCAAGCGGTAGGCGTGTATCAAACAATTAGTACGCAAGGTGTTACAAAATATATTTTTAACGGAATTACTGCAACTGGTTTAGTTTCAAGTTCTTTATTAACAAGTGGTGTATTAGGTAATGCAGAACTAAATTGGGAAAGTACAACTGGAAGTAACTTCGCCATTGACTTCTCTATTTTAAACAATAGAATAAGCGGTACAGTTGAAACTTATTTTACTAAAACCAACGATGTATTATTAAGGCGCCAGTTACCCACAATTACTGGCTTCGGAAGCATTTTTGATAATTTAGGTAGTGTTAAAAATAGGGGTATTGAATTTACCTTAAACACGGTTAACATAAAGAAAAAGGATTTTACTTGGTCATCAACTATCAACTTCTCATCTAACCGTAATGAGATCGTTTCGCTTTACGGAGATGGGAAGGATGATATTGGAAACAAATGGTTTATTGGTAAACCACTATATGCCATTTACGATTATCAACTAGCTGGAGTTTGGCAAGTAGGTGAAGACGCATCACAAGTGGATCCAGGGGCTACACCAGGAAGTTTAAAGTTTGTAGATATAAATGGTGATAAAAAAATCACCGAAGCTGATAGAGTTTATCAAGGTAGTAGTTTGCCAAAATGGACTGGTGGTATGATAAATAACTTCAAGTACAAAGAATTTGGCTTAAGTATTTTGGTGCAAACTGCGCAAGGAGCAAAAATAAACAACCCTTTATTGAACTTACAAAATTACGGAGGTCGTGTTAGTTTTCCGCAAGAAGTAGGGTACTGGACTGCAGCTAATATGAATAATACGCAGCCATCTTTAACTTATACTAATCCTAAGCAATATGCTTATCCTGTAGATCAAAATTATACTAGAATAAAGGATATTACGCTCAGCTATAGTTTAACTCAAAAAGCATTAGATAAAGTAAAATTAGGTAGTTTAACTGCCTTTGTAAGTGGTAGAAACATTGCAACTTTTACTGATTGGGTTGGTCTTGACCCTGAATTAAGTGTAAGTAATACGCAATCAGGTTTGGCAAATTCACCTCTTAGCTACGGTATATATCCGTTGGTTTCAACTTTTGTATTTGGTTTAAATGTTACACTACGTTAAAATCTAGAATAAGATATTATGAAAAAATTAATTTTATTATTACTCATTTCTCCAATTTTATTATGTTTTCTTTCATGTAAGAAATCTTTCTTAGACGAAAATTCTGATTCAGCATTTTCGCCTATTAATAGTTATAAAAATAAAGCGGGTTTAGAGGCCGGAATTGCAGGACTAATGTTAGCTGTTCGTGAGCAGTATACAACGCAGAACCCGGGGCAGTCATTATTGAATGTGATGCAAGTAGGTACAGATGTAGCTATAAATGGACAAAATGGACCAGAATCAGTTCCTTTTGAAAATTATACATTACTTAATCCTCAAGCGCTAGCCGTTTCTTACTATTGGACATGGGCTTATAAAGTAATCGCAAATGCTAATGCAATTATAGTAGGAGCAGCCGATGAAAGTGCTGTATTAACTACTGCTGAAAGAAACTTGTATACAGCTGAGGCTAAATTTTATAGAGCTTATGCTTATAATTTCTTAGTTACTTTGTATGGTGCTGTTCCATTGATAGACAAACCCGTAAATTCAGCAAAAACAGACTATACGAGGGCTACGTTGGAAAGTTTAAATACCTTAATCAACGATGACCTAATTTTTGCTGCGGCTAACCTTCCTAATATTGATGCAGTATCACAGTCAAGTAGAATAAATAAACAGGCAGCTAACCAATTATTAGCAGAAGCTTATTTAAGGCAAGGTAAGAATGACCTTGCAGAGGCACAATGTATGGCTGTAATTAATAGTCAGAAATTAGTTTTGGTTAAAACAAGATTTGGCGTTAATAAAAATTTACCTGGTGATCCATTTTCGGATATGTTTATAACAGGTAATCAACGTCGCTCATCAGGTAACACAGAATCTATTTGGGTTGAAGAAATGGAATACCTTACGCCAGGTGGTGGTACTCCTAATTTTGATCAACATAGAAGAGTTTGGGTACCTCATTATTCTGCTACTGTAGGTTCACCTAGAGTTGGAAACCTTTTGATTACTGATTCTTTAGGAGGACGTGGAATTGGACGTCTTCGCTTAAGCTGGTGGGTAATCAATAAGTTATACTCAACTAACGATATGCGTAACTCTAAGTACAATATACGTCGCGATTTTTTCTATAATGACCCTGCTTTTCCTGCTACTGTAGGAAAAAGAGTAGTACCAGCACCAGCAGATACCTTATTTAAGATTGTTCCTTACACTACTAAATGGAACCATTATGTTGCTGCAGATCCAGTTGGAAATAGTTCTTATAAAGATCTTACCATGATGCGTTTTGGAGAAACTTACCTGTTATTAGCTGAAGCACAGTTTAAACAATCTAAACTAGCTGAGGCAGCTACCTCTGTTAATGTTTTAAGAACAAGGGCCAATGCAGCTCAAGTTTCGGCATCAGATATTACATTAGATTTTATATTGGATGAACGTGTTAGAGAGTTAATTGGAGAAGAAAACCGAAGAATGACTTTAGTACGTACTGGAACACTTCTAGACAGAGCTAAGAGGTTAAACTTCATTCAAGCTTCAACGGTTCAAGCTTTCCATCAGCTTTGGCCTTTACCACAAAGTGAAATTGATTTGAATAAAGATGCCGTTCTAACTCAGAACCCAGGTTATAATAAATAAATACAATACAAGAGGTTGGTAGGTAAGTATCAATCTCTTGTATTTATAAAATTCAAGCGTTGCCAATAAAATGCGAATACCATTTATAAAATCTATCAGTCGAAATACTGAAATTGAAGAAGTAGGTCAATTGTTAGATACACTCCCTCAATCATTAATAAGTAATCAACTATGGGCAACATTCGAAAGTAATTGCGAAACTCATTTTGTAATTGCACATACTGGCGATACCATTGCTCTAAAATTCTTTGTAAAAGAAGATGTGATAAAAGTGAATACCCACCAAACAAATGGTAGGGTACATAAAGATAACTGTGTAGAGTTTTTTGTGTGTTTTGGCGAGCAAAATCATTATTACAACATCGAATTAAATTGTACAGGCATTTGTTTAGTAGGTGTTGGAGAGGGGAGATTAAACAGAGTTTTATTAGAAGATAAACTCATCGCTAAAGTAAAAACTTACATCAAAATTAATACTGCTCCAAAAAACACAAGCACAAAATACATGTGGGAAATTACTGCAATTATACCCATCGAAGTTTTTGAAGCGCATAAGTTAGAAAGCTTTCATCAAATAAAAGGAGCTGGAAATTTTTTTAAATGTGGCGATGATTTGCCGCAACCACATTTTTACAGCTGGAATAAAATCGAATCGACAAAAATTGATTTTCATTTGCCTCAGTTTTTTGGCGAGCTAGCTTTTGATTAATACTTTTTAATACCAAAAACACCTATGAAGAAAATAAAAATCATTAACGGAAATATCATTACACCCACACATATTATAAAAAATGGTACACTCTTAATTATTGATAATAAGATAGAATTAATAAGTGAAGTTGATGTTGATACTTCTGATTACCAAATAATAGATGCAAAGGGAAATTATGTTTCTCCGGGCTTTATTGATATTCATATACATGGTGGTGGTGGACATGATTTTATGGATGGCACAGAAGAGGCTTATCTCAAAATTGCTGAAATACACGCCACTTATGGTACCACAGCAATGGCACCTACCACACTTACCAGTGCAAAAGAAGATTTATTAAAAGCTGTAGATTTATATAAAAGTGCAGATGCTAACAATACTAAAGGTGCACAATTTATTGGTTTGCATTTAGAAGGACCATATTTTGCATTAAACCAAAGCGGCGCACAAGATCCTCGTTACATCAGAAATCCTGATATAGAAGAATATAAAGAAATTATTGCACATGGTGATGTGATTAAACGTTGGAGTGTGGCTCCAGAACTTCCAGGTGCAGTAGAAATGGGTAAATATTTAACATCTAATGGAATAATTGCCTCCATAGCGCATACCGATGCTATTTACGAAGAAGTTGTGGTTGCGGTAGAAAACGGATATAGTTTAGCAACACATCTTTATTCGGCCATGTCAGGGGTTACAAGGCGTAATACTTATCGCTATGCAGGTGTAATTGAAAGCGCTTTATTAATGGATGAAATAGATGTAGAAATTATAGCCGATGGTATTCATTTACCTGCGCCATTGTTAAAGTTAGTTTACAAAATTAAAGGTGCTGAAAGAACAGCTTTAATTACCGATGCTATGCGTGGGGCTGGAATGCCAGAAGGAGAGAGTGTGCTTGGTAATAAAGATACTGGCTTAAAAGTAATTGTAGAAAATGGCGTGGCCATAATGGCCGATAGATCTTCTTTTGCAGGCAGTGTGGCTACAACAGATAGACTAGTTAGAACCATGGTGCAAATAGCAGATGTTTCATTAATAGAGGCAGTTAAAATGATGTCTAAAACTCCTGCTAAAATTATGGGTATTGAAGCAACAAAAGGAACTTTAGCCGCCGGTAAAGATGCTGATATATTAATTTTCGACGAAAACATCAATATCAAAATCACAATGATTAATGGAAATGTGGTGTATACTTCGCCAGATTTTGTGAATTAAAATTAAATTAAATGAGAGAATTTATAAAAGATAAATTAACCGTTAAAATTTTCGAAAATAGGAAACTAATGGGAGAGGCTGTTGCCGGTGCGGTTAGTAATCAAATTAATGAGTTATTAAGCACGCAGCCTTTCGTAAATATTATTTTTGGTGCTGCTCCATCACAAAATGATTTTTTCGAATCTCTGCTAAAAAAGGACATCGATTGGGCAAGGCTTAATGCCTTCCACATGGATGAGTATGTAAATTTAGCTGCAGATGCACCACAGGGATTTGGTAATTTTTTAAAAGAACGACTATTCGATTTGGCACCTTTTAATACCATAAATTATATAGATGGAAATGTTGCAGATTATAAAGCAGAGTGTTTAAGGTATACCGCATTATTGAACGAATTTGAAACGGACATTGTGTGTTTAGGTATTGGAGAAAACACGCATTTAGCATTTAACGATCCGCATGTAGCTGATGAAAATGATCCTTTCCTTGTAAAACGAGTTGATTTAGACGAAGCTTGTCGTACACAACAGGTTAATGATGGTTGTTTCGCAACGATTAATGAAGTACCAACTCATGCACTTACGCTTACTTTACCAGCACTATTAAAAGCTCCCTTTGCTTTCTGTACAGTTCCAACAGAGAAAAAAGCACAAGCAGTTTATCTAACCATAAATGAAGAAATTAGTGATAACTTTCCATCAACTCTGTTAAGGAAACATAAAAATGCTGTGTTATTTTTAGATAACTTGAGTAGTGTACAGCTTAGCAATTAGTATAAAAATTACAAACCAAATATACCTTAAGAAATGAAATGTGAACTTACTAAAGAACAGCTTGAGTTCTACCAATTTAACGGCTTTATTGTAATCGAAGATTTTTTATCTGCAGAAGAGTTAACACAATGGCGTGAAGCAGTTACAGAAGCGGTAAAAGAAAGAAATGGATTAAAAATGCCCGGAAAAGAAGCTAAAATGGGTATGGATGATGGAATTAATAAAGATTCAGAATATTTTTCTAAAGTTTTTGATCAGTTACTTAACCTTTGGCAAACAAATGATAAGGTGAAGCAAATTATGCTCGACGAGAGAATTGGTAAAATGGCGGCCCAACTTTCTGGTTCAAGTGGAATTAGAATATGGCATGACCAAGCTTTATTTAAACGTCCTTGGGCAAACCCAACATCATGGCATTTAGATACACCTTTCTGGTCTTTTTCTGATAGAAAAGCATTATCTATTTGGGTAGCTTTAGATGATGCAACTTTAGAAAACGGATGTTTATATTTTATTCCCGCTTCGTTTAAAGAAACAACTTACGAAAATAAAGGAATTGGTAAAAATATGGATGGAATTTTTCAGGCATATCCACAATTTGCTCAAGTAGTTTCTGTTGCGGCGCCTATGAAAGCAGGAAGTTGCTCTTTTCATAATGGGCTAACTATACACGGTGCAGGTGCAAACATGACCAGTGGCTACAGAAGAGCCATGACTTGTGCTTACATGCCAGATGGGAATTTATTTAATGGGGAGCCAAATATTTTGCCAGAGAAATATTTAAATACGCTTACCATTGGCGATGAACTAAATAACGATGAACAAAATCCGCTAATTTATAAATCTTAAATTATTCAATGAAATTTTTGTGTCCACGTTGGGGTTTCGAATCCATTTCTTGGGATGTTTATTTAAAGCAGGTTAAAGATGCAGGTTACGCTGGTATAGAATGGTTTCCATTTGGCGAAACTTGTAATTACAGCGAAGTACTTGATTTACTAACTAAATATGAGTTAGATTTTTCCATAGTTATGGCTGTAATTAAGCCATACGTTAGTTTCGAAGCTTACTATAAACAACTAGAATTAGATTTACATCAACTAATGGAAATTAGAAATGAAGTAAAAACGCCATTGTTTTTTAGTGCGCAAATAGGAAGAGAGTTTTTTAGCACAAAAAAAATAGAAACATGCTTATCGCTATGCAATAGAATAGAATTAGAGTATCAAACACCCATATATCAAGAAACCCATCGCAATAAATGGACTTTCGCTGCACATACTGTTGAACCAATGCTTAAAAAACATGCTGATTTAAAATTAACATTTGATGTTTCTCATTGGTTTTGCGTATCGGAGAGTTATTTAGAAGATCAACAAGAAGCGGTAGATCTGGCTATTACACATGCAAAACATATCCATGCTAGAGTTGGTAGTACACAGTCATCTCAAGTTTGGGATCCAGCAAATGATGATTATTCAGATGCTCTTGCGGCTCACTTAAAAATTTGGGATAAATGGATTGCGCAAATGAAGAAAAATAAACAGCTAATAACCATTACTCCAGAATTTGGTCCAGAGCCATATTTGGTAAAAGGAAATAGAAATATTTCATTAAGTGACGAACAATGGAGGATTAATTTATGGATGAAAGAATTATTACAGAATCGTTATTGCTAAAATAGCTTTATGAAAAGAAGATCTTTTTTACAAAAAACAACTATTTTATCAGCTGCAAGCGTGATGATGCTAAATAATACTTCTTTTTCGAAGTCTATAGCAAACACCTTTATGCAGCTGGTTGATGATGATTTTAAAAATCCATCGGCTAACTATCGTCCTTTTGTACGTTGGTGGTGGAATGGTAATAAAATAGAAAAAACTGAATTAGCCAGGGAGCTCAAATTGTTAAAGGATGCGGGAATTGGTGGAGTAGAAATTAATCCGATTTCCTTTCCTTCTGATACCGATGATATGGGTATTCCATCTGTTGAGTGGTTAAGCGATGAATGGATAGATTTATTGAAATTTACCTTAGATGAAGCAAAAAAACTAGACTTAACTTGTGATCTTTTAGCTGGTACAGGATTTCCTTTTGGGGCCGAATTTTTAGAAGGAGATGAACGTGCTCAAGTAGTGGTAACTGCGGTAAAAAAATTACAAGGGCCATTAAAAACTGAAATATCACTTTTTGATCTTTTTAAAGAAGCAGATCCTGCAACTTTAAGTCCATACATGGGGCGTAAAATGGAAATGTTAGCACTAAACATTGTTCCTGATCCTTTAAATAGCTTTGATGAAGTTAAAAATATCACTGATAAAGTAGCAGATGGTGTGGTTAAAATTGAATTACCCCAAGGCAAATTTGCTATTTATGCATTGGTAAAAATAGATGGTTTTATGAAGGTTATTCAGGGTACGACAGGTGGTAGTGGCCCTGTACTTAACCATTATAACGAAAAGGCTGTTAAAAAATACCTCAACAAAATAACAGATACTATTCAAAACAGAATTGGGCCGTTGGCTCCAAACATTCGTTCGTTTTTTGTTGATAGTTTAGAAATGGAAGGTGCCAATTGGACCAGCGATATGATGGTTGAGTTTAAAAAACGTAGGGGATATGACCTTTATCCTTACTTGCCTTTTATATTATTTAGAACAGGTAGGATGGGCAATACTATCGATTTAAATTACGCTGTTAAAATCAATCCAGAAATGGAAAAGATGCTTAACAGAATGAGATACGATTTTGAACTTACCAAAGCAGAACTTTTTAGAGAAAGATTTTCTATTAGTTTTAGTAATTGGTGTAGCGATAACAAAATAAAATCTAGAGCACAAGCTTATGGAAGAGGTCATTTTCCGTTGGAGGGAAGTTTTGATATGGATATACCTGAAGGCGAAACTTGGCTAAAGTATGGTGTTGGAGAAGAAATTTCTGAAAAGGATTTTACAAAATATCCATGGCATTTGGGCCGAGGTAACACCATGATTAACAAATATGTCTCATCTGCAGCACATTTAAAAGGGAAAAAGTTAATTAGTTCTGAAGAGTTAACCAATACAGATATGGTTTTTGCCGAATCGTTAGCTTTATTTAAAATAGCAGGCGATCAAAGTACAATTTCTGGTATTACACATCCAATTTTTCATGGTTTTAATTATTCTCCTAAAGCTGCGGCTTTTCCGGGTTGGATAACTTATGGTGGTTATTTTAATGAAAACCATACTATTTGGCCATACTTTAAACTTTATACAGCTTACCGAGCCAGACAATCAGCTTTGCTACAACAAGCTACTTTTTTTGCTGATATTGCTATAATGGCGCCAATTGGCGATATGTGGGGTGATTTTGGCGCTCAGATGGAACCATTCCCTTCTCGTGTTACGCCACCTTACCAAATGTTAGTTTGGGAATCTATTCACCAAAATGGAAATGCTTGCGATTATGTTTCAGAACAAGTTATAGCCGATGCATCGTTTGATAATGGATGGATGAGTTATGGAAAAAGGAAATACCATACACTGTTTTTAATAGAAGTTAAGAGTATTTCGCCTCAAACAGCAAAAAAATTATATGATTTTGTAGTTGCTGGTGGACGTATTTTTTGTATTGAGGCCTATCCAGAGACATCTTTGGGCTGGTTTAATCATCAGCAAAAAGATGTAGAAGTAAATGAATGGATAGGTAAATTAAAACAATATCCTGAGCGCTTTATCCTAATTTCTAAACCCGAATCTAATTTTAAAGCATGGTATCAGGCTATCCAAACTAAGTACGGCATTACACCTTATGTTAAAATTGCTAATCCTAATACTTTTATATCACAAGTAAGATATCAAACAGACAATACAGAAATATTCATTTTTAATAACTCAAGCGCACATAAAAGTATTGATTTGGATGCTACATTTTCGCCAGAAATTATCACTAATAAACAAGCTTGGCTTTGGGATGCAGTAACTGGAGAAAAATACAAGTTAGCTGTAAAAAACGGTCAATTTAAAGTTAAACTGTATCCAGCTGATTCGAAAATTATAGTATATAATAGCGAAAAAAATGGGCAAGATTGGCAGCCTATACCAGAGTTAACACCTCAAGCACAAAAGCTAAATCTATCATGGAAGACTGAATTTAAACACATGAATGGAACTGTGAAAAATAGAGAATTTACACAGTTAAGCGATTTAAAAGATATGCCTGATTTTGCCAATTTTGCAGGTACAGTTACCTATAGGTATAATTTACAAGTATTAAATCCTGCTAAGTTGAAATATTTAGATTTAGGCAAAGTTTTTGGCATTGCCGAACTTTTTGTAAATGGTAAACAAATAGGCGTTACATGGTATGGTCGCAATGCATTTGTATTAGGTAATAGCCTAAAAAAAGGTAATAATGCCATCGAAATTAAGGTTACAACAGTAATGTTAAATTACATGAAATCCTTAACAGAAAATACAATTGCACAATATTGGGCAAATAATAGTAAAAGAAAAGAACAACCGCTACAACCTTTGGGTATGGTTGGCCCAGTAAATTTATTTTAACTAAAATTATACATTATGAAATTTAAAAAGAGAATATTGCTGATGCTATTCGTTTTAGTGCAAAGCACAGCTGTTTTTGCTAAAGATTATAAAGCTTCATTTTTTCATATCAAATCTGATGGTGCTACCATGAATACCCGTTCCATACAATTCGCTATTGATCATATCAGTAAAAATGGTGGCGGCAGGTTAGTTTTTTATGTGGGTAGATATTTAACTGGTTCAATACACATGAAATCTAATGTAACACTACATTTAGAGGAAGGAGCTGTATTATTGGGTTCAACCAATCCGTTTGACTATGATAGAATTGGAAACACAGCATTGATACATGCTAGAGATTTAGAAAATGTAGGGATTACGGGGAAAGGAATGATTGATGGCCAAGGAAGAGCTTTGGCAAACAACTCAATTGCTTATGCAAATGATGGTTTAATTGAGGATATCCTGAAATACGATAGAACGAGAGAATCAATTAGGCCAATGGTAATTTATTGGGTTGGTTGTACAAATGTAAATATAAAGGATGTAATTCTTCAAAATTCTGCTTGCTGGTTACAAACTTACGAACGTTGCAAAAACTTGGTTATTGATCATATTACTGTTAACAACGTTGCTTTTTGGAATAGCGATGGTATTGATATAGTTGACTGCGATAACGTGGTGATAACCAACAACAACATTGACGCTGCTGATGATGGGATTTGTCTTAAATCTCACAACGAGAAATTTTATTGTAACAACATATTAATTGAAAATAACATTGTACGTACCAGTGCAAACGGTATAAAATTAGGTACTGCTGGCAAAGGTGGTTTCAGAAACATAAAAATCATTAATAATACTGTTTACAATACTTATCGCTCTGCAATTGCTTTGCAAAGTGTAGATGGTGGCTTTTTAGAAGATATTGTTGTAGATGGCTTAAAAAGTACAAATACTGGTAATGTTATCTTTTTGAGGTTAGGAGAAAGAGTTGTAGGTAAAAAATCTACAATGGATAGAATATCGATTAAAAATGTGGTTGCAGATGTGCCTTTTGGCAAAGCAGATGCAGGTTATGATTATGAAGGGCCTATAGAAGATATGCCAAGAAATATTTCTCCAATTATTATAGCTGGTTTACCAGGCCAATATATAAACAATGTAACTTTTAGTAATTTCGAGGTTACTTACCCTGGAGCAGGTAATAAATTTTTAGCTTATGTAGCTTTAGATAAGTTAGATAGCATACCAGAAGTTCCAGATGGTTATCCAGAGTTTTCTATGTTTAAGGAAGTGCCTGCATGGGGTATTTATGTTAGACATGCAAAAAATATAAATTTTTCTAATATTAAACTAAAAGCAGATAAGAAAGATTACAGGTTGCCAATTGTAATGGACGATGTACAAGGAGCTGAGCTTAAAAAAGTTACTTTTGAGCAAATTGATCAAAAGAAATTATTACATACTTATAAATCTACTAACGTTACTGTTAAGTAATTACTCAAAATTCAAATAGCTGTATTGTGCACAAAAAGTTGTTATATAAATTTTATTTTACGCTTGTAGTGGTTTTTTTAATAGCCAATACAGCGTTTAGTCAAGATGAATTTCAACGCATCGAAGATCATATTACAGCCTATTTAAAAGCTGATATCACTATTCCAAATCTTAGTAAAGAAGTTTTGGAAAACAAAAATACTATACAAAATAATGGTAGTTGGTTAGATATTGATTATAAATTTACAGCAGAAACCAACTGGATACCATTAGTACATTTAAAAAGATTAAAGCAATTTGCATTATACATTAGTTTAAACAATGAATCTAATGCCGAAAGTAAAAATTTGTCTGCTAAAACAATTACTGGGTTACGTTATTGGTTACAGGTAAATCCTTCAAGTAAAAATTGGTTTCAAAATGAAATTGCTAGTCCAACAGCAATTGGCGAGATTTTGGTTTTGTTAAAAGGTAAGAATATACTGCCGTTATCATTACAAGATTCGCTATTAACCAGTATGAAACAAGGTGATGTAAATAAAGCTATTGGCGCAAATAAATTAGATATGGCTACACATATTATTTACAGAGCATGTATTGTTAGAGATAAAGATTTAATGAAATTTGCAGTTAATCAGGCTTTTATGCCTATTACTTTAACAAATAAAGAAGGTTTACAGCCTGATTATTCTTACAGACAACATGGGCCGCAATTACAAATTGCAAGTTACGGACAGGTTTTTTTAACAGGTGAATATAAGGTGGCATCTTGGTTAGTGGGTACTGGATATGCACTACCTGCAGAAAAGCTCAAAATTTTAGATCATTATTTAATTAACACCTATTTAAAAACTATTAGAGGCAGATATATTGATTTTAATACAGAGGGTAGGGGTATTTCTAGAAACGATGTTTTAGATAAGCTAAATATTACCTCAAAAGTAGAAACACAAAGTTTGTTAAGTTTAGCAAAAGAAGCAAGCCCGCAAAATTTACCCGATTTGATAGCTGCTGAAGAACGAATTACCCAAAATCAATCTGCAACGTATAAAATTAAACCATCTCACTCTTATTTTTATAAAAGCGATTATACATTACATAACCGTGAGGCATATAGTTTTAATGTTAGAACAGTTTCAAAGCGAACAATAAGAACCGAATATGGTAATAAAGAGAATTTATTAGGTAAATTTTTGCCAGATGGTTCAACAAATATTCAAAGAAGCGGCAGCGAATATTTTAACATTATGCCCATTTGGGAATGGGATAAAATACCCGGTATAACAGCTAGAGATTATCCAGTAGACCAAAAAATGACATTAGAGTGGGGCGAAAGGGGTGTTGGAGAATTTATAGGTGGCACTTCGGACGGTATTTATGGCACAACAGTTTACTCGTTAAATTACAACGAGGTTACTGCTAAAAAGGCATGGTTCTTTTTTGATGATGAAATAGTTTGTTTAGGTACAGACATCAACAGTTATGCAAAAGAACCAATTACAACTTCAGTTAATCAGGCTTGGTTAAAAGGAGAGGTAAAGGCTTTTGCTAATGATAAATTAATTAGCGCAACTAATGGCTTTACAAATGATAATGTAGAATGGCTATGGCACGATAGTGTTGGCTATTATTTTCCCAATAGAGGCAATATTAACCTTACTACCAATGAGCAGGAGGGCAGTTGGGCTAAAATAAATGCAAATAGATCTGTAACAACAATAAAAGGTAAAGTATTTAAATTATGGTTTAACCATGGTTTAGATCCCGTAAATCAGTCTTATGCATACATCGTAAAACCGGGTATCAGCCAAGTAGAAATGAAGAGTAAGCCTATTTCTAATATTAAAATAGTTTCAAATACACGTCTAATACAAGCAGTTGAGCACTCAGATTTAAATATGTTACAAGTTGTATTTTATGAAGCTGGTACTTTAAAAAGTAATGGTGCTGTAATTACTGTAAATCAGCCTTGCGTAGTGTTAATTAAAAATTTAAATACTCAAAATCCCATATTCAGTGTGTCAGATCCTACTCAAAAATTAACTGATTTAACAATTAACTTTAATTCTACCTTAATTAAAACTACAGATCCTTTGTCAGTAAGTTTGCCGCAAGGCGATTATAAAGGCTCTACTGTTAGTTTAAAATTTAATTCATTATAAATACCATTACATGAAAAAAATAACAATACTTTTTAGCTTATTATTGGTCATATCAATAGCTTTTGCGCAAAAAAAGTCAGTAATAAACATTGATAAAGCTTTTGAAAGTGCAGCTAAACAATATACAAATATGTTAGCTACCCATCCAGATTTAACCAAGTTTCCTCAATCTACTAAAAAGAATGGCGAAATTGATAATAGAACATCAGAATGGTGGTGTAGTGGTTTTTTTGGAGGTTCATTGTGGTATTTGTATGAGTTTACTGGGGAAGATAAGTGGAAAGTTGCTGCAGATAAGTGGACAACAGCATTAGATAAGGAAAAGCATAATACACGCACACACGATTTAGGTTTTATGCTCTATTGTCCTTACGGTAATGGATATAGACTTACACAAAATACGGCTTACATAGAGCCAATGTTAACTGGTGCTAATTCGCTAGCAACAAGGTTTAATCCTAAATATGGTTTAATTAAATCGTGGGATAAACATGCAGATTGCGAGTATCCTGTAATTATTGATAACATGATGAATTTAGAGTTTTTATTTTGGGCTGCTAAACAAGCTAAAGATAAAAAATTGTATGATATTGCCATTACACACGCTGATAATACGATAAAACATCATTTTAGAAAAGATTATAGCAGTTATCATGTAGTTTGTTATTTACCAGGTACCAAGGTTTTCAGAAAGAAAACACATCAAGGTGCTGCAGATTCTTCTGCATGGGCAAGGGGACAAGCTTGGGCTGTTTATGGTTACACCATGATGTACAGAGAAACAAAAAACAAAAAGTATTTAAACCAAGCAGAAGGGATTGCTAAATTTATTATTAACCATCCAAATTTACCAAAAGACAAAATACCCTATTGGGATTTTGATGCGCCAAATCTTCCAAATGAAGAAAGAGACGCTTCTGCAGGAGCAATTTTTGCATCAGCATTTTTAGAGTTGAGTGGTTATAGTAAAAAGAATAAAGATTTATATTTTACTACTGCCGAACAAATGTTAACTAGTTTAGCTTCACCAGCATATACAGCTAATGTTAACGAAAATAATAATTTTATTTTAAAGCACTCGGTTGGTCACAAGCCTGGTAATTCTGAGATTAATACACCAATTGTTTATGCAGATTACTATTATTTAGAAGCTTTGCTGAGGTACAAAAAATTGACTAAATAGTAATGATTTTAAAAGCAAGCTCAATGGGCTTGCTTTTTTTAACTGTTTAATTACGATACGACTTGTAATTTTCTTTCGTAATAATATCTATTGGCATGTAATAAGTAGGTTCAACATCGCCGCTTAAAACTACATTTTGATACAAGGCCATAATACCCTTATAGGCTTGTTCTTGTGGTTTTTGACAAATCAGAAAATCGATTACACCATTTTTTAAATGTGTTATACTTTCTGGAAGAAAATCATAGCCAACTAAAAAAATATGTTGTAGACCTGTTTTTTCTAAAAACTGAGCAACAGAAAACACCCTAGAATTGGTAACAAAAATTGCTTTTACATCAGTATTTTCAGCAAGTATCTCGGTAAGTTTTGCAGCTATCGATTTGTAATCAGTATTTGGTGTAATGTCTGTTTTTATAATTGTGGGTTTCTTCTCATGATTTTTAAAATAAGAAATAAAACCTTCTTCTTTTCTTAAAAGGTGATGATAGCTATCTATTTCTTTAGAAATATTTACGATGAGTATTTTATCGTTTTTTTTAATTAAATAATTAACCATGTGCGCACTTAAATGCCCACTTTGAAATAAATCTGGACCAATATAACTCAGCCTAGTTTCATTAGGAATATCAGAGTTAATTAAAACTTGAGGTATTTTTTTTAAGTTACAAAGTTTAGAAAAGGCTAGTGACTCTTCGATAAAAATTGGAGCAACCAATATGCCATCAACTTCTGTTTTAAGAATGTTTTTAGTCTGTTTTACAAAAGATTGTTTATCATTTTGGTCGTAAAAGTATTTGTCTATTACTATCCCAAATTGTTTAATCTCTGCTTCTGCCATTTCAATTCCTTTAATTGGCGCATCCCAAAATTTAGTTTCTGAAGATACAGCTGGAATTAAACTAGCAAAACGCAATACTTTTTTTGAAGCTAATCTTCTAGCTAAAATGTTCGGCTGGTAATCTAATTCTTTCATAATGTCCAAAATTTTATTTTTGGTCACTTTTGAAACTCCTGTTCTATTGTGCAATACCCTATCAACCGTACCAATAGAAACATTCGCTCTTCTCGCTATTTCCTTTACCCCAGTTTGCAAATTTGTCTTCATCTGTACTTATCCAATTCTATTGTAAAAGTATTACTAAATCTGATAAAAAAAAAGCTAAATAAAAGGTAAAATAGTAACGATAAGCTACGCTATGAATTTGGTATAAAAGTAAATAAACAATTATTTTCTTTCGAAAAGCAATTAAAGTCAGCTATAACTTGGTATGAGCAACATCTGCGTTTTACAATTATTTAATCAAAAAATTTGCATCTTCTTGTATACCTTTATTAGCCGATTGAGCTATTAGCTCATCATCTACAATATTAATGGTTTCTGTAGCAGATGGATAATTGCCTTTGTATGGTTTATTGGTGATTAAATTATATGCTGATATTAAAGACCATCGTGGTTTATCGCTAAGGTTAGCATCAGATCGGTGCAAAGTATTGCTATGGAAAAATAAAGTGTCTCCAGCTTCCATTTCAACATAAACTAGTTCTAATTCTTTTAGTAATTCATCAACTCGCTCTTGGTTTGCGCCAACCTGTTCGCCACTAAAACCATGTTCTATTCTGCCAACTAAGTGAGAGCCTTTAAGCACTTGTAAACAACCATTTTCTTTAGTTGATGGACTTAATGCAGTTAAAACGCTAATCATCTGTGGATACAAAAAGCCATCTCTGTACCAATAACCATAATCTTGATGCCACTCCCATGCACCACCAACTTTAGGCTCTTTTTGCATTAATTTAGAGTGAAAATGTGCAGGTTCTCCATCAAGTAGCAAATTTACACCATCTACAATTCTTTTAGAACGAGCCAATAAACTATAAGCATCATCACCTAAAGAATACCATAAAGCTAGCTTAGTTCTTAATCCGTTAGCGTCGCCTCTATCAAAAGATTTACTGCTAATTACTTGGTCTTGTATGGCAATGGTGTATAATTTTTTAACTTCTTCTGGTTGTAGCATTCCTTTAATTAATACATAACCATCTCTATCAAAAAGTGCTTTTTCTGCTGTGCTTAATTTTTTATAATCCATTTTATGAGTTTTTATGTTTTTTTATTTCTGGTATTAGACGTGTAAGTAATAAATATCCAATAAGATAGGTGCAGCCAACCATTATAAAAATGCCACCATATCCGCCTGTTAATGTTAAAATTCTACCAGTTAAAAGTGAAAGTACAATGCCGCCGCTAACTGCCGATAGCGTTGCTACACCCATTACTGTACCTACTTCTTCTGATGGGAAAATATCTGTTATGGTGGCAAAAATATTGGCCGTCCAGCCACAATGTGCCGCAGCTCCTAAACCAATTAAAATTACGGCATTCCACAAATTATCAGTAAAACCAACCCCACAAAGTACCAAGGCAATAATGGCACATAGTAGTAAAGCTTGTTTTCTTGCAGCATAAATACCTTTCCCTTTTTTTATTAAGTGAGAAGAGTAATATCCGCCTGCTAAACTTCCAATATCTGCTAGCACATACACAGTAACTAAAGGCCAACCTAAAGACCCTGTACTAACTGCTTTTGTTTCGTTTAAAAACTTTGGTAACCAATACAGTAAAAACCACCACGTAGGGTCTGATATAAACCTAACTAAACAAATGGTAAGCACTTCTTTTCTTAGTACTACTTGTTTCCAACTTTTAGTTGATAATACTTTTAACTCAGTTTGGATAGCTTTTACAGGCGTTTTGTAAGTGATAAGCCAAAAAAACAACCATATAAAACCCAATGCACCAGTTAATATAAAAGCCCATTGCCAACCAAATTTATAGGCAATAAACGGAATAAGTAGCGGGGCAACTATAGCACCTATGTTAGAGCCAGCGTTAAAAAAACCAGTTGCAAATGCTTTTTGCGATGGCGGGAATAATTCGGCCACAGTTTTTACACTAGCAGGGAAATTTACCGATTCTCCTAATCCTAAACCGAAGCGGGCAACGCCAAAACCAATTGCTCCTTTTGCAAATGCATGCGCCATTCCGGCTGCACTCCATAAAGCAACTCCTATGGCAAATATCCACTTTGTGCCAAATTTATCTAATAATTTGCCAGTTAAAACCACGCCTGCACCGTAAGAAATCTGAAAAGCCATTACAATATAACTGTAATCTATTTCGCTCCAATTATAAACTTTTTGCATTTCTGGTGCTAAAATGCTTAATACATGTCTATCTAAGTAGTTTATAGTGGTGCTAAAAAATAGAAGTATGCAAATTTTCCATGCGTAAGAAATTTTCATGCAGTTTGGTTAAAGAATAAAAAGGCTCATTCTTGGTTTATTAATATTTGGTTTAAACGAAGCTATGATAAAAATGATTGAGCTATTAAGGCAAATTTTGCTATTAATAGTACAAATTTTGCTCTTATGTTTATAAGTGATATTTTTTTGTTAATTTTTGTGCAATGAAAGCAATTCACCTTAAAGTACCAGCTTTTGGTAAATCTTATATCGATGCACGTAGAGAGCAAGTAGGTTATTTTGCTAATCCTTGGCATTTTCATGAGGAATTAGAAATTACTTTTATACTGCAAAGTGAGGGGACAAAATTTATAGGTGATCATATTTCTGAATTTAAGCCAGGAGAAATTATTTTACTAGGTTCTCGTTTACCTCATTATTGGCGTAACCATAGTAATTATTATCAAAATTCAGCTCAAAAAGGAGCAGAGGCTATAATTATTAGGTTTAATCAAGCTTATGCGGGTAGCGAATTTCTTAAAATCCCATCTCTTAAACCCATTTTCGATTTGTTAAATGATGCTAAAAGAGGTATTTATATTGGAACGCCAAATGATGATTTGCAGCAAAAATTAATTAATTTTTTAGCGCTTAACCAAGGCCAAAGAATTATAGCTTTAACTGATATATTGTTACACATTGCCATGCTTAAATCACATAGTTATTTATGTAGTATTGGTTATGCGCACCAGTACAAAAGTAACGATATAGAGAAGATAGACACTGTTTATAAGTATGTGCTAAATAATTTTAAATGTGATTTAAGTGTAGATGATATTGCATTTAAGTGTAACATGAATACCGCTGCATTTTGTAGGTATTTTAAGAAAAAAACTGGCAAAACCTTTAAAGATTTTATGAATGATATTAGGTTAGGCCATGCTGCTGGATTATTGTTAAAAGGTGATTTTACTATTGCTGAGGTAGCTTTTGAATCTGGATTTAATACACCTTCATATTTTAACAGAATGTTTAAACGAAATAAAGGTATAACGCCAACAGCTTATCGTTTACAATATCATAGTTCAAATTAACTAACAAATGAAAATTAAATTTTTTATCCCCAGATGGGGAAACAGGCATTTATCTTGGGCAGATTTTACTTTAAAGGCTAAAGAGGCTGGTTATGCTGGGGTTGAAGCTAATTTGCCTGTAGATGAAATAGAGCAGGAAGAGATGTTTGAGCAATTACAACTTAATGATTTGAGTTGGATAGGGCAGCATTTTGAAACAGCTACACCAAATTTTGAAGAACATTTGCAGCAATATGAAGTGAGATTAAAAGCGCTAGTAAATGCTAAACCATTGTTTATCAATTCGCAAACAGGTAAAGATTATTTTAGTTTTGAGCAGAATAGTAGGTTGATTGAATTGGCCGCAAAAATTAGTGAAGAAGTAGGTGTGGCTATTTATCATGAAACGCACCGAGGTAAATTTAGTTTTTGTACAACTGCAACAGCTAGTTATTTACAAAAATATCCTGATTTACAACTTACAGCAGATTTTTCTCATTGGTGTTGCGTAGCCGAATCTTATTTGCAAGATCAGCAAGAGATTTTAAATTTAGCTATTGAAAGGACTGCTCATTTTCATTGTAGGGTAGGTTATCCTGGCGGACCGCAGGTAAATAATCCAACTGCACCAGAGTGGAAAGAAGCACTTGATTTTCATTTACAATGGTGGGATGTAATTGTTAATAGACATTTGGTTGAAAATGCTACAACTTTAACAATTACTTGTGAGTTTGGCCCTTATCCTTACATGCCACAATTCCCTTTTAGCCAAAAAGATGTGAGCGATTTATGGAATGTAAATTTGTTTATGAAAAATTTGTTGGAAAAGAGATATTCGGCAATTATTTAACTAGACACATCTCTAAAAAGGAGGTGTGTCTAGTTTGAAATATCTAATTTTTAATAGGGTTTTGTAAAATCCAATAACCAAGCATAGAAATTCCTCTTGGGTACCAATAACCTATCCAAACATCATCCTTTTTAAGTAAACCATCATTATAAGCATAAGGACTATTTTTATTCCATTTGTAAATGTATGGAGCTGACGAATGTTTAATTCCATACCATTGTTGGGCAACAATATCGGCTACTATAGTTTTACTAAACCAAGTTGTTCCTTCTTGAGTTGTTAGTTTAATACCGTAGTCTGTAATGCTTTCTTCATAAGTTTGTATGTAATCTTTCTTTAAAACAGTGGCAAGTTCATTTAGTATTGGCGATTTAACACCCACCAAACCAGGTAAAAACAAACCTTCGCCTATTACTACCGATCGCTGGTTCCATTTTGGGAAACTTTCATCTAAACTAACAGGAATAAAGCCATATTTTTTTTGTGCTTTTTTTAAGGTAGCCAAAATTAAATTAGCTTCCTTCTCAAAATATCTCGCTTGTTTATTTCTTAAAAACTCGTTATTTACAGCAATGCCGATATTTTTGTAACCAGCGCCTTCACCATCAACAACACCTTTTTTAGTAGCGTCAATAGTTTTCGCCTGTTCTTTATTTGTCAATCCTCTAAACATTTCGGCAGCTACGGCATAAGCACTTAATTGTTTGGCGCCTAAAAATGTATTGTCGGGCGATAATTTTAAAGCCTCATTGGCATCATAAGTTGTCCAGCCATAAGCTTTATCGGCTATGCCATTGCCATTTGTGTCTCTATTTGCTACAGATTGCAGTAAAACATCAACTGTGCCCAACATCGATTTTACAAAAGCATCGTCGTGGCTAATTTTCCAATAATAATAAAGTAATAAAACGAACGATGTATTTTCTTCAACAGCCATGTGTGGGCCGTAGTTGTAATTTGCCGTTTCGCTTACAAAAGGTAAATCGCCAACATCATGGTATAAATAAGGACCATATTCTGCAGCAGTCATTCCTTGTTGGTAAGCAGGCTTGTTTTGTACGGGATTTGCTGTTATTGTAAGTTCTGCTCTGGCAATGTAATTTGTCCATTGGCTTAACTGTAATTTTAAACGCCAAGGGCAAAAAATGGCACTCACTTCGGTTTCATGGGCAACATCAACTGTACTTAGGTGTTTAAATCTACCTTCAGAAACATAAAAACGAGTCAACTTATTTTCGTCCAATAAGAAAAAAGTATTGGCCAAATCGGTATGAAAAGTTAAAGCTAAAACCCATTTTTCTTGCGCAGTTAAAGCACTATTCATTAAGTTGTCTTCAAATTTTTGAGTGAGGTTTATATTTTGCTCAAAATTATCTTTGGCATATTGTAAAACCTCATTGATATTTTTCCAATAGCTGGTGTAGTAAAACTTTAAAGGTAGATTTACTCTTTTATCCTCAATAACAGTAGTGGCATGGTAAGTTGCATAAATTTGAGTAAAGTCTTTTTGTTCATTTTGTGCTAGGTTAAACTCGTAAAACAAACCTCCAAAACCTTCTTCGTTAAATGTGCCTTTTGCAGGATTTTTTATTGCAGCTAAAGCCAATTTGCCATTTAAACTTGCATTATCTCTAAATAAAACCGTTTGTTCGGTATTATCTGGTTTCATAGGTTCTAAACTCATAAAATTGAAGCCTTTTACAGGTGTTTTGGCTAAGGCAATTTTAAGCTTACAGTTTGATAAGCTTTTAGCACTCTGATTAGTGACGTTTACTTGCATATAAAAACCTGGAAAAATTTGGGTTTTAATGTTTTCAATATCATCTAAATCTTTAGAAGGAGTGAAGGATGAAATCAATGTGAAATCAACTTTAATACCTTCGGGAGTTTCACCACTAATTAGCATAGATGTTGGGCCAAATTTTAATTGCTGATTTTTTAAATAAGTAGCATTTCTAGGTAATTTTGTTGTTCTAAAACAGTAAAATTTACCATTAACATAAACACCAATTAGCAAACCAGTTTGCTCATCCATATCAAAACCTAAGCTGCCAGTTTGCATACTTTGTTTTTCATTAAGTAAAGAGAAACTAAAGCGGCTACCCAGGCGTGAGTTTAATAAAGAAAAATTTGTGCTATCAGTAAGTGGAGTGGAGATTAAATCTTGATTAACCTTAAAATTTTGAGCGTAAGTAGTTAAGGATAAGCTTAATGATACAATTAGGGGTAATTTTTTTAGAATATTCATTCGTAAATTTTAAGATTTTAAATGATTAATTACTTTTAAAACTTGCTGCAGGTAAGCCGTTCATATTGTAAAGGTTAGCTCCATCTGGACTATTTGCCCATGCATAGCGAACTGCTATTGGTTTGGCAATAGATTTGCTCCATACTACCACTTTACTGCCTACTATTTTAGCCTCGGCTTTAACAAAATTTTTGCCATCTGCAGAAATGGTAAACATATTTAATTGCTCACCTATAAACTTTAATCCACGGCCAACATGATTAAAAGAAACAATAATTTGATTGTTAGCAATTTGCATCGACTTGTATGTTGGACCGGAATAAACAATACGCTCATGGTAAGCTAATTTTCTGGCTGCCAATGCTAATCTTTTGCCAACGTCTAATTTATTACGCGGATGGATATCGTCTTTTTCGCCAATATCATGCGTAACTATCATTGCAGAATTTGGATTTTTTAAAGCTTTCTGCTGTGCCTCCCTTAACAAAGCCCAATTACTTATTGCTGGTTCTGTGCCACTTGGCGAATGGTTGGCAAGTTGTAAATACAAAAATGGTAAATTTGTTTGCTGCCAATCGGCTCTCCAAAGTTTAATTAATGAGGTTAGTAAACCTTCATATTCTTCTGGTTTTGGCGTATTACTCTCACCTTGGTACCATGTAACTCCTTTTATAGCATAGTTTGCCATAGGTTTTATCATTGCATAATAATAAGCCGTTGGGCTATGCTGCGATAAGCCATTACCTCGAGGTAAAAGCTCTTTTTCAATACCAAATTTATACTTCCAAGCATTGTTTAAAGCAATTGAATCGTTTTGGAATTTAAGTTGATAGTTATTTTTTGCATTAAAGCTAATTCCTGTAGTTGGGCTTGTTAATCTGATGGTTATAATATTTTTTCCTTCTTTTAATTGACCAGCCTTTAACTGGTAATTGCGGTCAGTATAACCACTATTTATGCTACCTACTTTTTGGCCATTTACATAAGTTTCATCTTCGGTATGCATCATCCCTAAAGAAAGCGTACTAGGTTTAAGAGCTAACTCTTTTGGAATATTAATGGTTGTTTTGAACCAAATTGAGCCATATTTTGGGAGCTTAATCGCTTTATCTAATTTTGATAAATTTGCAATTTCTTCCCAATTAGCACCATCTTTATCCGTTTGTAAAAACCATTTTTCGTTTACACCTAAGTCATCTTCTTTAATAGATTTATACCAACTTTCAGTTTTTAATTGATGTGCTTTTAAAATTCGTGAAACCTCTGCTGTATCTTTTAGCTTTTGAGCAATTTGGTAATAAGCTGGTAAATTTTTAATCGCTTCTCTATCTACCCACGATTGTATAGGCGTACCGCCAACACTCGAATTGATAATGCCAATAGGTATTTTATACTTTTCGTATAAATCTCTAACAAAAAAGAAAGCAACTGCCGAAAAATCTAAAATTGTAGTAGGATTTACTGCAACCCAACCTTTGTCGCTCGTTACATCAGCTAATAGATTAAAAGCCATGTCTCTTTTTACCGTAAACTGTCTAATCATTGGATAATTACTGCTTGCAATTACTTGCGGATAATGCGCTTTAATGTTCGCTCTGTTCATTACCGCTTCCATGTTAGACTGGCCAGAGCACAACCAAACATCGCCAATTAGTAAGTCATTAATTTCAATAGTATTGATGAGTATTTTAAACGGACCACCTGCTTTTTGAGGCTCTATATTTACACTCCATTCTTTTTGTGAATTAGCTTTTGTAGTGTATTTCTTATTTTTAAAAGTAACGGTAATTTGTTCGTCAACATTTGCCCAACCCCAAATTTTAATATTTTGGTCTCTTTGTAGTACCATTCCGTTGCTAACTAATGCTGGTAGTTTAATTTCGGCTGTTGCCGAAAAAATGATAAATAGGCTGAAAATGAAACTAAATGATGCCTTTTTCATATCAAAAGAAATGTGGTTTATAATTGGTTAAGGATACTATTACAATTATACCACAATAGATTTAATATTTACCTAGTTTTTAGTAAATTTATGTATAAGTTATCGTACACGAAATAAGATTTTATTAATTGGTGTTATTTAAAATTATTACATATTTTTACTGTGAGATCAGTTTTATGAGTGGTTTTACAGAATGACTGTGATATAGACTGTGTATTTCAGTGAAGTATCCACCCTGTTCCATTTCAAACTGTTCAGCCCGATTAGGGTTTTTTCTTTTTAGGACCTTTCCACCTGCAGTAGCACCGAGCAGCCTAATTCTAGACTTAATTTTTAAAATCAAGATGTTTAGTTATTTAAAACATTGTATTATAATGAGTTAAGTGTCTTTTTTGACTTAATTTTTTTACCCCAGACTCACCTTTTATATGGAAAATAATCTTATTCTCTCTAAATCCTTAATTATAGGTCGTGTAATTAACAAAAAGTGATTTAAAAGTTTTAAGTACTCCTGCTGGTTGGTAGATTTCAAACTGTTCTCTTTAGTAGTATAATCTGTACTTTGAATATTCAAAGTAAGGTTTTTTATCTGCAATTGATCTTCTTTACTTTCTAAAAATTGCCTTTAAAACAAAACCCGGGGATGAGGGCGGGTTTTGTTGTGGATAAAGTTTTAGGGTGTTATGCACAAGATTTTTCTACAGTGGCTTTATCGATGCCGGAGTAGATTGCAAATTCTTCGATGGTTATGAACTGATTTTTTGATTTTTTAAGTGCCACCTTTAAATCTTGCAATATTTTTTGTGCGTGCCTTAGACTTTTCCCTGTTAATAAGCTAACATCTTTCGGATAAATGCATACTCTTTTCATGTTTTAGGTTTTTTGTGCCCGCAACAGATTTGGAGGTGCCATAGCTCTATTTTGACCAATGAAGTGATTTGCAAGATTAGTACTATTACAGTACTTCATCTATACTTGATCCCTACTTGATCTATACTTCATCTATGAATGATCATCAATGAAACACAATAGGGCTATCCCTGCCCAAGCGATATTTAAAAGAACGGTTATTTATTGAATACTAATTTAAGGTATTGATTTTTTGTTTGCAAGTGCATAATATGAGTTATTGCGCAGGAAACGTATAATCGTGAAATTCATATTGTTTCATCGCAGCGTAGGGTTGCCCTTAGAGAAAGTAAACCTGCAAAAGATCGATATCTGGAGCTGATTGCTGCCCAACCAAGCATTGCCAAAAGAATTCCGCTTTTGTATATCGCATCTTATTTAAGCATAACCGCAGAATCATTAAGCAGGGTAAGAGCTATCATTGCTAATGGCAAATAAGTTCTTTTAATTTAAAGAAAAGGAACTTATGTACCCCAGGACTTAAAATCAATAAAATGCACCAAGCTAACTGGACTTTTCAAAAAGCCTATCAGATTGCATTACGGAGAATTATTGAAGAATGGAAGGCGGCATTAATGGCTTTGATAGAGAAGGGTAAAAGAGCAGGAGGAATTCGGAAAAATGTGATTTCAATATCGGTCGCAGTTACCTGATTGTGCTTTTGAGGGTGTTCGCGGTATACGCAAGTTGTACAATGATGATCAGATTTTTAATGAATATGTATTTGCCTTGACAGAATACATCAACTTTTTAAAATAGATCTTTAAAAACAAAAACATTCTTCACAGAATATTTTAAAATAAACTTTAATGAAAACAGATAGAAGAAATTTTTTGAGAAATGCTTGCACAATTGGTGCTACCGGTGCGGTATTGCCAAACTTAGCTTTTGCTACGTTAAGTAATCCTGTAAAAACAATAGTGAAACCTGAAATATTGTTCTTTGATATCAATGAAACGCTATTGGATTTAGAACCGCTAAAATTGTCAATTGCAGAAATCCTTGGCGGTAAGCGTGAATTAGCAACGTTGTGGTTTACAACTATGCTTCAGTATTCAATGGTTACTTCTGTTTCAAATCAATATCGAGATTTTGGCGCTATTGGGGTGGCAACACTTTTAATGGTTGCCAAGAGCAATGATATTATACTTACGGAAGAACAAGCTAAAAAAGCAGTCCAACCTATCTTATCTTTAAAACCTCACCCAGAGGTAGAGCAATCCCTTAGTTTGCTAAAAAATGATGGATACAAATTGGTTTCATTTACCAATTCATCGAAGTATGCAGTACAACAGCAGTTAAAGAACGCCAAGATAGACTCCTTTTTTGATGAGCAGGTGAGTATTGAAGATTTTGGCAAGTTCAAGCCTGATTTAGATGTATATCATTGGGCAGCAAGAAAGATGAAAACGGAAAATCAAAACTGTATGCTTATTGCTGCTCACGGGTGGGATATTGCAGGAGCTTTATGGGCTGGTTGGAGAGCAGCATTTATCAGCCGTAAGGGGCAACAGTTATTTCCACTTGCACCTACACCTGAATTAGATAATCCTAATCTTTTGGAGTTAGCTCGTGAATTAACTAGTAAATAAATGAGTCGTGAAGAAATCATTTGAGAGATCAAATTCATCAGGTATGACTGGTGCCGAGTGGTTACTTTTGACCGAAATGAGCTGACCACTTTGGAGCTTAATATGTGGCTACTTTGGATAAAAAGAAGTGGCCACTTTTAGGATAACCCCCACCATTATGTACGGAACTGGTTTACAAAAAAGTCAAACCGCATTTGATTTATGCACTAGTTTCGCTCAAAATGGTGTAGAAGCTTTAAATTAAGCTGTAACGACAAAAGAAATGCCCACTCCATTTATTAATGAAGAGGGCATTTTTTGTCGGCGCCTTAAGTGCTTTATAAGTTTTTAAAAGTGAATTTTTTATAATGCGGAAACTGTCAATTCAAACTCCTATACTCATTAGGCGTTTTTCCAACCCGCTGTTTAAATAATCTTGTAAAATGCTGAGGATATTTAAAACCTAGTTCAAAAGCAATTTCATTAATAGTTTTGTCACTTTCGTATATTCTATCTTTCGCAACTTCTATAATCTTATTCAGGATGAATTCCTGTGCAGATTTCCCGGTTTCCTTTTTAATCATGTCGCCAAAATAATTGGCAGAGAAATGGAGTTCTTCGGCACAATATGCTACAGTTGGTGCACCTATCGAATAAGGTTTTTCAGATTTGAAATAACCGTTCAACAAATCTTCAAAACGCTCAAGTATACCTTTATTTACAATATCTCTGGTAATGAATTGGCGGTCGTAAAATCTTTCGCAGTGATTAAGCAATAATTCAATGGTAGAAGCTACTAATTTTTTACTGTGTTTATCAACAGATTGGTACAGCTCTGCATTTATTTTATCAAACAGATCTAAAACCAGTTGCCTTTCTTTTGCCGAAAGATGCAAGGCTTCATTGGTATGATAGCTAAAGAAATTATAATCAGCCATGCTTGCAGAAAGAGAGGTTCCACGCAAAAGATCGGGGTGGAAAACAACGCCATGTCCTACAGGTTGGTAAACATCAACTTTATTCTCTACATCTATAGTTTGCCCAGGAGAGACAAATACCAAAGTACCTGCTTGATAATCGTAATTCTGACGGCCATATTTCAGGTCACCACATTTTACATCCTTTAAGAAGATACAAAAAAGTTCGAAGTTCATTTTAGAACCGGTTCTTGGCTCAGCCTTAGAAAAATCTATTACACTGGCCAACGGGTGCAATGTTTCGTGGTTGTTGAAGGTGTTGTATTCGCTAACTGTATTAAAATTGAAAACTTTTTCCATGCCTTTTGTTGTTTACTAAGGTAAAGCTACATAATCTGTAACTCAAAATTGCGGCAAAGGTAATATTGGTAGCAAAAGCGGTAATATGTATAATAATGCACTCAACATCAAGCCGATCTTTGTAATCATAAATATTTAAAGTAAAATGGAAAAAATTAAATTAAATAACGGGCTGGAAATGCCAATATTAGGATTTGGCGTATTTCAGGTGCCTGATCTGCAAGAATGTGAAAGAAGTGTACTAGATGCTATTGATGTTGGTTACAGATTAATTGACACCGCTGCAGCTTATGGCAATGAAGAAGCCGTTGGTAACGCCATTAAAAAAAGTGGCGTAGCTCGGGAAGATCTTTTTATCACTACAAAACTTTGGATCCAATCTCAGGGTTATGAGGGAACCATTGAGGCGTTTGAAAGCTCAATGGCGAAATTGCAGTTAGATTATCTTGACCTTTACCTGATCCATCAGCCCTATGGGGATGTTTATGGCGAGTGGAGAGCTATGGAAAAACTTTACAAAGAGGGCAGAATCAAAGCTATTGGGGTGAGCAATTTTCAGCCTGATCGATTAATGGATTTGATTACCCATAACGACATTATTCCGGCGGTTAACCAAATCGAAACCCATCCCTTTCATCAACAAGTGCTAGCACATGATTTCTTGAAAGAAAACAACATACAAATACAATCTTGGGGACCTTTTGCCGAGGGAAAAAATAATCTTTTTGAAAACGAGCTTTTACGAAATATTGGTTTACAATATGGAAAAACGATTTCTCAGGTAGTTTTAAGATGGTTAACGCAAAGAGGCATCGTTGCCATTCCAAAATCTGTACGTAAAGAACGCATGAAAGAAAATTTTGATGTTTTTGATTTTGAGTTAAGTACTGCAGATATGGATGCGATAACCGCTTTAGATTCTAAAGAAAGTAGTTTTTTTGATCATCGCGATCCGGCAATGGTTAAATGGTTAGGCGAAAGGAAATTATAGATTTTAATTATGGAAAATAGAAAATTAGGTACGCAGGGTTTAGAAGTATCTGCCATGGGGTTGGGCTGTATGGGCTTGAGTTTTGGTTATGGCTCAGCTACAGATAAAAGTGAGGCCGTTGCTTTAATTCAAAAAGCTGTAGAAATGGGCGTTTCGTTTTTTGATACTGCCGAGGTTTATGGGCCTTATACAAATGAAACACTTGTAGGGGAAGCTTTATTGCCCTATAAAAATAAGGTGGTTATTGCCACAAAATTTGGCTTTAAGGATGCTAAAACAGCTGAAGGATTAGATAGTCGCCCGCAAACCATAAGAGCTGTTGCAGAAGCTTCTTTAGCTCGACTTAAAGTTGATGCGATTGATTTGTTTTACCAGCATAGGGTAGACCCGAATGTTCCGATAGCAGAAGTTGCAGGTACGGTAAAAGATTTAATAAATGAAGGTAAGGTTAAATATTTTGGCTTATCCGAAGCTGGAGCAGACATTATCCGTACCGCACACGCAGAACAGCCAATATCGGCTGTACAAAGTGAGTATTCTTTGTGGTGGAGAGAGCCTGAACAACAAATACTGCCCACCCTAACCGAACTTGGTATTGGCTTTGTTCCTTTCAGTCCACTGGGAAAAGGCTTTTTGACGGGAAAAATAGATGAAAAAACCAGTTTCAATGAGAATGATTTCCGTAATTCTGTTCCACGTTTTTCTGAAGAGAACAGAAAGGCAAATCAGGTGTTGGTAAATCATTTGACAAGTATTGCAGCAGGAAAAAATGCAACTCCTGCCCAAATTGCCCTCGCTTGGTTGCTGGCACAGCAAGAATGGATTGTTCCAATTCCGGGCACTACAAAACTACAGCGATTGGAAGAAAACTTTGGAGCGGTTAATGTTGTATTGTCGGCCAATGAATTGCAGGAAATTAATACGGCCTTAAAAACAATTGAGGTACAAGGGCACCGATACAACCAACAAAGCCAGAAAATGATAGGTCGTTAAGTAGTTGAGTAAAATTTTAAACAGTTAAATTATGAGAAATTTTTTGTTCCTATTGTGTCTGTTAGCTGTCTTAACGGCATGCAAAGAAGAAATGCAAGAAAAAGCGATTTTTACTAAAGGAGAAAAAGCACCAAATGTGCATCACGCAGGAAACGTTTGGCTTACTGAGCTTAATCCAGCCGACAGTGTATTTAGCTATGGTACTTCTGTGGCTATATTTAACCATGCTGCTAGGTTAGATTGGCATGTTCATCCGGGAGGTCAGATATTGATCATTACTGATGGAGAAGGTTATTACCAAGAAAAAGGTCAGCCTAAACGTAAAGTGAAGGTTGGCGAGGTAATTAAATGTATGCCTGGAGTTGAGCATTGGCATGGTGCAACTCCGGAAAAGGGTGTAACCTATGTTGCTACATCTCCGGCAGAAAAAGGAAAAACGATTTGGTTGAAAAAAGTAACAGATAAGGAGTATAACAATGATTAGAATATGTTCACTATTAAGTTCTGCTATACTGCTTTTATCGGCATGTGATGTTAGAAGTCAACAGAGTGGCAAAGAGCCGATGCAAATTATAACGCAGGGCAGTTTTGCCGTAGGTGGAACCAAACTTGTTAAACCCGGAAATTTTGATGTTCAAAAGGCATTGGAACCAGCCGGACAAACCTTACATGGAGATCATGCTTATGCGTTTTATCAAGTACCAGTTAATGCCAAAAAATATCCACTTGTATTTTTACATGGTGCTGGGCAATCAAAAAAGACTTGGGAAACTACGCCAGATGGACGTGATGGATTTCAGAATATCTTTTTAAGGAAAGGTTATGCTACCTATTTGTTAGACCAACCGAGACGTGGCGAAGCCGGAAAAGCAACAGTTGGAGCAGAACTTGCTACAACTTACGATGAACAATTTTGGTTTACGCAGTTTAGGCTGGGTAATTATCCAGACTATTTTCCGGGTGTACAGTTTCCAAAAGATGCGGCTTCGCTAGAGCAGTTCTACAGACAAATGACGCCTAATACTGGTGCGTTTGATCAAAATGTTATTGCTGATGCCATATCGAAATTGTTTGATAAAATTGGGCAGGGAATTTTGGTAACTCACTCACAAGGTGGTGGGCCAGGCTGGTCTACTGCCATAAAAAATGCAAATGTAAAAGCTATTGTTGCCTATGAGCCTTATAGCGGTTTCGTATTCCCAAAAGGCGAGCTTCCCGCACCAATCAAATCATCGGGATTGTTTGGTGAATTGAAAGGAGCAGAAATTGAGTTAAGTGATTTCATGAAGCTTACCAAAATTCCAATCGTGGTATATTATGGAGATAACATCGCCAAAGAGCCAACGAAAATATGGAACTCAGATCATTGGCGTTCCGGACTAGAAATGGCTAAGCTTTGGGCAGCGACAATCAATAAACATGGCGGCAATGCAACCGTAGTACATCTGCCCGAAGTTGGCATTATGGGCAATACCCATTTTCCATTTTCAGATTTAAATAATATGGAAGTTGCGGCTCATTTAGCTGATTGGTTAATAGAGAAAAAACTAGATAGGTAATAATGGTAGCAATACCTGTAATATGTTTACCCTGTACACCAATACGCTTACCGACATTTGTATAGCAACATAAAACTTCATCCTGTTAAGTAAAAAAGCAGAAGAGTTTTTAACAAAATACAGATAAAATGAAAAGAACAAGATTATTAATAACTGCAATAGCGATGGCTGTAACTTTCACAGCTTCTGCCCAAAACAAGGTTACAAATCCCTTTGGCTTAGTTTACGGTGATGCGATAACACAAAATATAAAAGGTAAGGTAAATATCCAATCCGTTACCTATAAATTAAATGGAATTGAAATAGCGGCAAATGTATACACTCCTGCAAATTACGATGCTGGTAAAAAGTATCCTGCAATTGTAGTAGCGCATCCAAACGGAGGTATAAAGGAACAAACAGCGGGCTTATATGCACAACGTTTGGCAGAAGCCGGTTACATTACAATAGCTGCAGATGCTGCATTTCAAGGCGCAAGCGGTGGCGAACCCCGCCATACCGATAAGCCATTTTACCGTACTGAAGATATTCGTGGCATGGCCGATTTTATAGCCAACTTTCCAGGGGTAGAAGCAAACCGATTGGGCGTATTTGGAATTTGTGGCGGGGGTGGTTACACACTAAAAGCAAGTCAATCTGATAAAAGATTAAAAGCTGTTGCCACATTAAGCATGTTCAATTCTGGTGAGGTTAGAAGAAACGGTTTCCAGAACTCGCAACTAGGTACTATACAAACTCGTTTAAAAGAGGCATCAGCAGCAAGAGCTTTAGCAGCTGCCAGTGGTAAAATAAGCTTTGCAGGTGTAGCCACAATTACAGACGAGGAAATTTCCAAAACTACTACCGATCTTTATCGCGAAGGGTACCAATATTACTACAGAACCCATGCCCATCCAAATTCTACTTTTTTATATACCAAAAGCAGTTTAATGGATTTGATGACTTGGGATGCCGCTACAAACATGGATTTAATTGATCAGCCGCTGCTAATGATGGCCGGAAGCAAAGCCGATACAAAATATATGACAGATGAAGCTTTCCCTAAAGCTGTAAATGCAAAATCTAAAGAGCTGTTTTTGATAGATGGAGCCACGCACATTGAAACCTATTGGAAACCTGAATACGTTAACAAAGCGGTGGCTAAATTGGTAGATTTTTTTGGTAAAAACCTTTAAAACCACAAAAAATGAGAAGGATAAATGTTTATATTATGCTGTTAACCACGGTAATGTTTTGTTTTTTTACGGGTTGCAGCAACGCACAGGTTGAGCCACAGCCTCAAACAGTTGAGCAAACATCAAGTAAAATTCTAGTGCTTTACCTATCCAGGACAAATAATACTAAAACATTGGCAGAATTTATCCATAAAAATGTAGGTGGCGATTTGGTGGCGTTAGAACTGCAAAATCCATATCCTCAAAACTATCAGGCTATTGTAGCTCAGGTAGCTCAAGAAAATGAAAGTGGCTATCTTCCAGCTCTTGCTACAAAAGTAGATGTTAATAAATATGATATTATTTATTTTGGCTTTCCAACTTGGGGTATGCAATTGCCACCGCCAATGAAAAGTTTCTTAAAGAACAATGATTTAAGCGGAAAGACTTTAATTCCATTTAATTCGAATGCTGGTTATGGTATCGGAAGTACATTTGAAACCATAAAATCACTAGCTCCAAAAAGTAAAATATTAGAAGGTTTTTCTACAAAAGGAGGAATTGAACGCGATGGAATTCTTTTTGTTATGGAGGGAGATAAACTTAAGCAGTCGCAAACAGAAATTACCACTTGGTTAAAGAAAATTGGCCAGTTAAAATAAAAAATATGAAATTTAAAATATTCACATCAGCTATGCTTTTGTTTATCATCAGCTTTAGCTTTATGGCAAATGGTCAGCAAATGCAAGTATCAGTAGAAAATTTATCAGCAAAAGAAAAAGGCTTAATCACAATTTCTGCTTTTGCGGCCAAAGGCGATCTTAAGAATTTAGAAACCAGTATGCATGCTGCTCTTGATGCTAAACTTTCTGTTAATGAAGCAAAAGAGGCAATGATGCATTTGTACGCTTATGCCGGATTTCCTAGAAGTTTAAGAGGTCTACAGACTTTAATGAAAGTCGTGGCCGATAGAAAAACAAAAGGCTTAAACGATTTACAAGGACCAGTTGCAACGGTATTGACCGATACTACCAGTAAATATGAACGCGGCAAACAAAACTTAGAAAAACTAACTGGTGTTAAGGAAAAAGGACCTAAAACCGGTTATGCAGCATTCGCACCAGAGATTGAAGTTTTTTTAAAAGAACATCTGTTTGCAGATTTATTTGATCGTGATTTGTTGAGTTTTCTTGATCGAGAATTGGTAACTATTTCGGTAATTGCTGGCATTGGCGAGGCAGAACCGATGTTAACTTCTCACATGAATATCTGCTTAAATTTAGGCCTATCCCAAACCAAACTTCAAGAGTTTGTTAAGCTAATCCAGTTAAATTTAGGAGAGAAACATGGCGCAGCTGCACAAAATGTACTCAATCACGTGCTTAAAAATTACAATACCAAAAAGAATAATTAATATGAAACAAATGAATAAGAGCTATTCGATACTTGGAATGTTAACCTTAGCTGTGTTAATAGCAAGTTGTGGTACTAAACCCAATGCATCAAATGCGGAGACAGATTTAGTTTTTGCAAAGGGTGAAAAAATTACCAATACAAATTTTACTGGCGATGTATGGCTGAAAACATTGGTTGAAGGCGATAGTGTAAACCAGAACAGTGTTGGTAGCGTAACATTTAAAGCTGGAGCCAGAACTAAGTGGCATTCCCATCCGGCAGGACAGATAATTTTGGCCATAAGTGGCGAAGGTTATTACCAAGAGGAGGGTAGTACCAAGAAAATTTTGAAGAAGGGTGATGTTGTAAAATGCCCATCAAATATTGCCCATTGGCATGGCGCAAGTGCTACTGAAGATTTTATTCAGGTGGCCATTACTGGGAGAGAAAAAGGCCCAACAGAATGGATTAAAGATGTTAGCGATGAGGAATATCTTAAAAATTAAATCTCAAAATGTTTCCATTTGGAGTAGAAAAACATAAAATTAATTTACCGGAGCCCTATACTCTTGTTCGGTTACGGGATCTCCACTCGTTGCACCGCCCTTATTTAAATTGGGGGTAGCAACGGTATGAACCATTGGAGCATCTGCAGATGCTCCATGCCAGTGCATTACGTTTGGTGGACAAACAACAGCTTCACCTTGTAGAATAATTTGTTTAGCCTTACCTTTTTCTTGGTACCACGCTGTACCAGATACAACTACGATGATTTGCCCACCTGCATGAGCGTGCCAAATAGTTCTAACACCTGCTGGGAAACTTACTTTCGCTACACCGCTATTTATTTCTGGAGGTGATGATATCCAGCTCACAGCAGCGTTGCCGCCAGTAAAAAATCCGCCACTTTGTCTTCTAGGTTGAGTAGCTACACTATCCTGTATTACCTGTGCATTTACGATTGATGAAAATGATACTATGATGAGTATAACCAATGTAAGATAACTCGAAGTATTAACTATTATTTTTTTGGAGTTCATATCTAAAATTGATTTGATTGTTACTGATATTAATTACTGGCGATCTATCTTATACAATCTTCCTTGATCGGTAATTGCATAAAGTGCACCATCAGCACCTTGGGTTACATCTCTAAAGCGTTGACCTTCGCTAGCCAATAAACGTTCTTCTCCGGTGACTACATTGTCTGTTATTACTAAGCGAACAATATGTTGTCCACTTAAAGCCCCAATAAATAGGTTATTCTGCCATTCGGGAACTCTATTTCCATTATAAAAAGTCATTCCACTTGGAGATACCACGGGATCCCAGTAATAAACTGGTTGGGTCATTCCGCTTTGTTGCTGTATGCCCGTTAGCACTGGTTGTCCGCTATATTCTAAACCGTAGGTGATAGTCGGCCAGCCGTAATTTGCACCTGCTTGTATGCGATTGATTTCATCACCACCTCGTGGCCCATGCTCACTTTGCCAAATTTCTCCAGTAATTGGGTGGATAGCAAGGCCCTGCGGATTTCTATGGCCAATTGAATATAGTTCTGGTAGTGCTCCAGCTTGATTTAAATAAGGATTTCCTGTTACTGCCGACCCATCTTTAGTTATTCTTACCACTTTGCCAATAGATGCAGTAACCGATTGTGCCTGAATTCTGGTTGAATTGTCTGCCCGTTCGCCAATACTTGCAAATAAATTACCTGCTCTATCAAATATTACCCTACCACCGTAATGGTTAACACCTGAATATCTCGGACTTGCCCTAAAAATTACGGTAACTCCTGCCAATGAAAGCTCATCATTAGCTAGTCTGCCTTTAGCTACAGCAGAAACATTGCCACCAGTGCCAAGTTCGGAATATGACCAATACACCATTCTGTTGGTGCTAAAATCAGGATCTAAACATAAACCCAATAATCCGCCTTGACCACATGAATTTACCGTTGGAAGTCCGTTAATTGGTAAACCGACATTTCCAGTAGCGGTAACAATACGCATTCTACCCGCCTTTTCATTCACCAAAAATCTACCATCTGGCATAACCACTATGCCCCAAGGAGCTGTTAATGATGAAGTAACGATAGTTCTACTGATTGCAGTAGTTGTGGTAACCCTACCAATACGAGTTTGCCCCGTAAACGCAGGGCGATAATTACTGTTAGCCGGATTGGTCTCTACCGAACCAGTCGAAGCAGGAGGATTGGTAGGTACTTCTACTGGCGGTTCAACCTCAGGTTCTTTTTTCTTGCTACATGAAACTAGAACTACACATACCGTTGTAATGATAATAAAACGCAAGCTTTTAATTAAGTTCTGTTCCATATTGCTTTGGTTTATGAACTATTTATCTTTTGGGGCAACAGCTCCAGTTTTAATCCATTCTATCCATGCTTTTTTAAATTCTGCATGGCTTAATGGTGGGAGCGTGCGACCTTCGCCTGGGTTCCATCCTGCTAAAACAAGACCATCATCTGCGTGGGCAATTAATTGCTTCATGTTTTTATTTCCATTAGTTTTTGGATTAACCAACTGTTTTGCCAATTGAGATGGGGTTTTACCTTGGAAAACCATTTTCATATTTGCTGGAGGCAAATGCCAGTTTGGATCTCCCGGAGGAGTATTTAGCCCTGGCGTATTGGTTGGCTGATGACAGCTATTACATTTCATCGCATTTAAACCTTTACCGTCAAGTCCTCTTTTGGGTAGCATGGCGTGTAAATGACTATCATCGCCCTGCAATGGAACATCACCAGCAGGATGACAATTCATACAACGCGGACTCATCAGTACGCGATACACCTGCTGGAATGCTTTTACCGAGGTTACGCTATCAATTACAGCCTTTTCGGTTTTTGCAACAGTAACCAATGAGTGGTTTTCAAAACTGAAACCCATTAATATAATAAATGAAAATAAGATAGTTAGAACGGTAACTGTTCTGGCCTTATTTGAAAAAAGTTTATTGGATTTTAAATGCTGTTTCATAAAATGAGTTTAATTTAGGAGACTATATTTCTTAGCTCACTTTTTTTGATCTTTGGCAGCCAATTGAATAGCTTCTCTAATGCGTAGGTACGTACCACAACGGCAAATATTTCCTGCCATGGCATCATCAATATCTTCGTTTGTAGGGTTTTTATTTTCTTTGAGCAGTACCGCTGCCGACATGATTTGACCAGCTTGGCAATAACCGCATTGAGAAACATCAAGCTCTAGCCAAGCTTTTTGTAAGGGGTGCGAATTTGTTTCTGATAGTCCTTCGATAGTGACTACCTTTTTACCTTCGGCACGACTTAGTTTGGTTACGCAAGAACGAACAGCTTCGCCATTCAAATGCACAACACAGGCTCCGCACTGCGCAACTCCGCAGCCGTATTTGGTGCCAACTAATCCGATAATATCCCTTAGAACCCATAATAATGGAGTATCTGGATCTGCATCTATGTTATAATTTTTCTTATTTATATTTAAAGTAGCCATAATTAAAATATGCTGAATGAACGATTTTTATTAAACTATTGGTTTATCGGTTGGTTTTAAAGAGTAAGGTTGTTTGTAAAAACGCTGACCTGAAGCTTTGTACAATGCATTCGCAACCGCACCAAAAACTGGTGGGAAAGGCGGTTCTCCCAATCCGGTAGGGTCTATGTCATTTTTAACAAAGAAAACTTCTACTTTTTTCGGTGCTTCACGCATACGGATAATCCGGTAGTTATGGAAGTTTCGCTGTTCAGAAACCCCATTTTTATGCGTTAGCCCTCCATAAAGTGCATTTCCGATACCATCAACCACAGCACCCTGCACCATATTCGAAGCAGCATCTGGATTGACAACAATACCACAATCAATTGCGCTAAAAACCTGCTTTACATACGGCTCGCCATCTCTAATCACCATATCTACCACATGGGCGGCATAAGAGCTATGGCAAAAATAGGCTGCCACACCACGACTGTATTTCTCAGTTCCCGAATTTTTCCAACCAGATTTATCCCTTACCAATTCTAATACACCAGCGTATCGGGCGGCATCATATTCGTTGTTTTTTCCAACAGGATTTTCCTTTGCTCTTTTTAAAAGTTCCAGGCGAAATTCTATCGGGTCTTTACCCATTGCTTCGGCCACTTCATCGAGGAATGATTGCTCGGCTGCTGCATTAAAGTTTGATCGAGGTGCCCTAAATGCTCCAACTGTAATGTTAGAGGGGATCTGCCAACCTTCGGCAAGATAATTATCGACCGCACCAGCCGGAAATCTATTGGCATGGATTGGATGCTCTGGAATACCACCACCTTTTACGTGAAAAGCAATCAGTTTTTTATCTGCATCCAGTGCAGCACGGTAAGTTGCGGTGTACATTGGTCGGTAAATTCCGTAGGTCATATCATCTTCCTTAGAATATATCAACTTAACAGGAGCATTTACTTTCTTAGAAATTAATGCCGCTTCAACCAAATAATGTCCATAAGCCCTTCGTCCAAATCCGCCCCCCATTCTGGTCATTTGTATTTCTATTTTATCAGCAGGTAGTTTTAAAATTTTAGAGAGTGTTGGTTCTGTCCAACCAGGAGCTTGCAAAGGTCCAACCAGCAAAGCTTTATCTGCGGTTACATGTGCAAAGAAATTGATGGGTTCCATACAATTATGTGCAAGAAACGGAGCTGTAAAAGTGCGTTCAATAACCTGTGCAGCATTCTTGAATGCAGTTTCAGGATCGCCATCTTTTCTCAACAACTGTGCTGGTTTACTGGCAAAGTCTTGCATTTTTTGGTACTGGGCGTCACTACTTTCCAATTCTCCCGGCACAACAACTTCTCTTGCACCACCTCGTCCGCCCATGGTATCTTTGGTATCGCCTGCAGGTTTCCATTTTACTATCAATTTCTTACGGGCGTTCATTACCTCCCAAGTAGTTTTGCCTACAACAACCACTACTTCATTAAAAGTACGTACGTCAAATCCGCCCTGTTCAAATCCATCTTCGTAAATTTTTTGCCTAAAAACCTCTTTCACGCCTGGCATTTTTAGTGCAGCAGTAGCATCAAAAGAATCCACAGTCATACCGAAACCCGGCGGATGTTCAATCATAGCGATCAGCATACCATCATATTTATAATCCAGACCAAAAAGTGGCTTGCCAGATATGATTTTGGTACCCTCTACATTCTTTTTTGAGGTTCTAACAATATTAAAGTTTTTGATGTCCTTAGGTTTTACCACGCCTTTAGCCACGGTAACACCAGCGGCTTTTGTAGCAAAATCTCCATATTTTCCTTTTTTTCCAGTTTTTTCATGGTAAAGCATACCAGCTTTGGTGGTTATTTCTTCAGCCGGAACTCCCCAAGTCTGGGCAGCCGCCTGTACCAACATATAACGTGCAGTAGCGCCAGCCTCGCGAAGAATTCTCCAGTACATTCTTACCGAGTTACTACCTCCCGTAAACTGGGAGCCTAATTTAACGCTGTCATGTGGTCCCATCTCAACCAATACCTTTTGCCATTCTACATCTAACTCCTCGGCTACAATCATCGGTAGCGAAGTCATCACATTCTGGCCAAACTCTGGATTAGGACAGATAATTTTGATGGTATTATCGGGCATGATCTTAACATAACCATTTAGTTCGATCAGCTCAGCAGGAGTGCCAAGCGTTCCAGTCCTTTCAGAGATGTCAAAATTTGCCAAACCAGTAAAATGGATCATTAACCCACCTCCAAGCAGGGCTGAAGATTTTAGGAAGGTACGTCTACTGTTATTTGTCTTTTCCATATCGGATAAATTGAATATTTTCTTTGCAGGTATGCTTTTGCTATCTACAAGATAGTTTATTAATTTTTGTTGATTGCTATTAATAGATGGTTAAGCTAAAGTTATAGACCAATTCCGCTTTATCATCTATGGAGAATTGAAACCAATTAATGTTTTTGTCCTTTATTAATTGCAAATAGATGTAATATTTGAGGGAAAAGTGCAGCCATATACTCTTCAGCTCCCTTTTTAGAACCTGGAAAAGTAAGTGCCAGGGTATCTCCAATAAAACCGGCAACTCCCCTCGAAAGCATGGCATAGGGCATACGTTCCTGACCATAGCTTCTTGCTGTTTCCATAATTCCATCAATTTTACGCTCAATTAGAGGTGCAATTGCCTCTGGAGTAACATCCCTTGGCGAAAGTCCTGTACCCCCAGTAAAAATTATCAGTTGATGTTTGCTAGTGCAAAGTTCTAGTGCCTTTGCTTTAATCGTTTCCAGATCATCCTTTACAATTTCATAGGTTAGCGTGTCTATCCCAAATGTTCCTAACTTGGAGATGATGCTTTTTCCAGAGCTGTCTTGGGCTTCGCCCGATGCTACCGAATCGGAACAAACAATAACTGCCGCTTTAATTTCTGGGAATTTAAGATTTTTTAAATCTGATTTTCCACCAGATTTTTTAAGCAGTTTAATACTGCTGATTTCAACTCCCTTGTCGATGGGTTTGAGCATATCGTACATTGTTAATGCGGTAATTGAAGCGCCATGCATTGCTTCAACTTCTACACCTGTTTTATAAATGGTATGCACCTCAACAGTAATGATAACGTTTAGGTTTTCAATCTCGTAACTGATTGCCGTATATTCAATTGGAAGGGGGTGGCAATCGGGAATAAGGTCACTGGTTTTTTTAACGCCCAATAAACCTGCGGCACGGGCAAATTCAAATACATCTCCCTTTGGTATTTTACGTTGTTTAATAGCGGCTATGGTTTCTGGTTTAGAAACACTAACAGTTGCTGTGGCAATGGCAATGCGTAAAGAACTCGATTTATGTGTAATATCAACCATATTATTTATTTTCTTTCCATTGGTGGGTATTGTCTTCAAATATTTCTTTGCCCCATATTGGCAATTCTGCCTTTAACCGTTCTACTATTTCTGTACAGGCATCGATTGCTGGTTTTCTGTGGGCAGATGAGGTAAAAACAAAAAGACATATTTCCCCGTTCTTAATGTTGCCCAAACTATGGTGAACATGCATACAGTTTAAGGGATATTTCTCGAATATTTCTTCCCTAATCTCATGCATTTTTTCAAGTGCTGCATCCTCAAAAGTCGTGTACTCAATAGCTGATACTGTTTTTCCCTCAATTTCATCGGCTCGTACCTGTCCCATAAATATGCTATGCCCGCCGATTGCTGTTTTTGTACTGTGTTTGGCAATGCTTTCTGCAATAAATGCAGATGATATCGGGCCATTTACAAATATGTTTTTAATCTTTTTCTCACTCATGTGCTGTAAAATAATTGCGCCATTTAACTATTCCACCTTTAAGGCTGTAAATGTTCTTTGTATTTCCGTATTTGTCTAATAATGCTTCGGCAGCTGCTACGCTACGGATACCATGTTGGCAAATTAATATGATGTTTTTTTGTTCAATTTCTGTGGTCAAATAAGTATCAAAACCCGACATAGGGATTTTTTGATATAACTTTGAGTTGAGCTGTGGAACTTCGTTTACTTCTCTCACATCAATAAGTATTGCTGATGGATTTGCGATGAATTGATCTAATTCTTCTGCACCAATTTCCATAAAATTTGGCTGGGATGTATTCAGATCATCGAACGTATAATCCGTTCCGGGCGAAATTTCTATTGCGTATTGCTCATTTGTTAGTAGGTTATAGTGTAGCAGGGTGTTTGTTAGCGGTTTGCCTATTCCCGTGACCAATTTGATACACTCTGCCGCTGCCATTGTCCCAATAATACCGGGCAGTACACCCAAAACACCATTTTCTTCACAATTTGGAATTTCGCCTACTGATGGTGGAATAGGGAAGAGGTCTCGATAGTTGGTAGCAGTGCCATTATTATCAGCTAAGTTAAAAATAGCCAGTTGACCTTCAAACCCTGAAACTGCCGCAAAGATGAGCGGTTTTTTTAGCTGTGCAGTTGCATCGTTAACCAAATATCTGGTCTTAAAATTATCACTTCCATCTAATACGATATCATAGTCAGAAATGATTTCCAGTACGTTTTGCTTATCTATATCAAATGGATGCGCAACGATTTCAATCTCTGGGTTCAATTCTGTTAGCTTTTTTGCGGCAACCACCGATTTTTGCATTCCAATTTCAGCTGTGCTATATAATATTTGTCTGTGAAGATTAGACAATTCAATGTGATCGCCGTCTATAATGCCGAGATAGCCAATACCTGCTGCTGCCAGATATTGAAGGGCAGGGCAGCCTAGTCCGCCAGCACCAATAACGAGCACTTTGGCTTCAGAAAGCTTCGCTTGTGCTGCCTTTCCAAATCCATTAAGGATGATCTGTCTGTGGTATCTTCCGTTTTCCATCATTATCCGCCAGAAAATGGCGGCATAATTGCCACCGAATCGTTGTTGTTAATTAGTGTATTTACCTGCACCAGTTTTTTATTCACGGCAAGCTTGTATTTCATTGATGAAAGACGTGGAAACTTGTTTTCAAGGTGTTCACGCAACTGTTCTGTATCAACTATTCCTTCCAATTGAAGCTCTTGGTTTTGCAGAAACTCGGCAATCTTGCCAAAACTTATTATTTCTATTTCCATAAACTTAATTTACGCATAAGATATCTAAGATCAAATTTCATATTATGCGGTAGTAAATAACAATTTATAACTGGCAAGGGCAAGTACGGTTGCCAACACATATTTCAAAGCATTTTGCGGCAATTTTAGCGAACCAAAATAGGCGCCGGCAATTCCTCCAACAAAAGCAATAGCTACATAAAGGAACATATCGGTAGTAAAGTTGATGCCCTTAACAAGCTGACCTGCAAGACCAGCTACCGAATTTACAAATATAAAAGCTGCACTAATAGCTGCTGTTTGTTTCTGGTCGGTCCATTTTAAGAGGATAAGAATGGGCGATAAAATTATGCCTCCACCTATGCCAATCATTCCGGAAAGCAGGCCAATAATTGCACCAATCAATAGTGAAAGAGGAATGTTAGGGGCTTTCTGGTCTTTAGGATCTGTATTTGGGAAAAAGAAAAACCGTACCACAGGAATGATCAATAGCCCACCTAATATTTTTTTGTAAATGTTACTTTCTATAGCCATTGTTCCACCCAAAAAGGATGCAGGAATAGACGTAACTACAAAAGGCCAAAAAGTTTTCCATTTAAAATGTCCACCCCTGTAGAATTGGGCAAAAGATACCGAAGAAACAAACAGATTGAGCAATAGGGCGGTTGGTTTCATCACCAACGGTGAGATGGCAAATATTGCCATTAAGGCCAAATAACCACTAGCACCACCATGACCCACCGATGCATAAAGAAACGCTACGATGAATAAGAGTGAGAAGAAAAGTATAAATTCTGTCTGCATATTTTAGGGTAATATGAGTACGGTTACCTGTTCGCCTTTTTTAAACACCGATCTATCTTCTTCTAAAAGGATGAGGCAATTTGCCTGTGCAAAAGAGCTAAGTTTATAGGATTCTTGTGCTCCCAAGGGCTTGACTGAGCCATCTGTATATAATCCTTTTAAAAAATGGGTAAGGCCTGTAGGTTTTTGGTAATCGCTTTCTAAAATTGCATTGGTTTGTAGCACTTTGTTTGCATTATTGGTAAGAAATGCAACGGCAAGTAATACATAATTATAAAAACAGCTCAATACTGATGAAGGATTTCCCGGCAGGCCAAAAATCAATTGCTTTTCCTTTTTTCCGAAATACAGGGGCTTTCCAGGCTTCTGTTTTACCTTATGGAAGATTTGTTGTACACCACATCTTTCAGCAGCTTTAATTACAAAATCATAATCGCCCACACTAACACCACCGGTTAACAATACCACATCGCTTTTATGTAGCGCAAGTTCCAAAGTTTCGGTTAAGATTTCTAGTTCATCCTTAGCTTCAAAAATTTCGATATGTTCAATTCCAATCTGTTTTAAGGCAGCTTTTAATGCATAGGAATTTGATTCGTAAACCTGTCCGAATGCCAATGGCTGACCGGGTTTTTGCAATTCATTGCCCGTTAAAATGATAGCTATTTTTGGTTGGGGAATTACACTTACTTCATCAATGCCAATGCCTGCAAGAAAACCAATTGCAGCCGGCGTTAGTTGGCTGCCTTTGCTCATCGCAAGGTTGCCAGAACTAATTTCTGATCCTTTTTCCCTGGCGTTCAATCCTTTTTTTAAATTGGCATCGTTGATGATGAGCTTACCATTGATAACAGCTACTTTTTCTTGCATAACAACGGTATCAGCTCCCTTTGGCAAAGGGGCTCCGGTAAAAATGCGGCAAGCTTCGCCTTGGTTTATTGCGGTTTCATTTGCAGATCCGGCAGCCATTTCCCCAACGATAGTAAATTCAGTTATTTCTTCTTCAAATTTTATTGCGTAACCATCCATTGATGATTGCCTAAAAGCTGGAATATCACAGGTGGCATTGATATCTTCTGACAAAACAAGACCAAAAGCTTGATTGAGGTTTACCCTAATTGCAGCAAGTGGGCTAACATGTTTGGTAATTAATTCTTTTGCTTCATTTACAGAAATCATAAATCGCTTATCCTCCAATGGTAATCATACTTCTGTTAACAATACTATCTGCATCCAAAGTTTCAAAATGTTTACCCAGCTGACCGCCCAATTCTTTTTTCTTGCTCCAAATAGAAGCCTTGATGAGGGGAAGTATTTCTTCCTTATTTCTCAGGGCCGTAAGCAGGTCGGTTTCGCCGTCGCTGAACAAACAGTTTTTTAATTTACCATCGGCAGTAAGACGCATTCGGTTACAGGTGCTGCAAAATGGGGCAGTCATGGTACTGATGATGGCAAAAGAACCTTCATGGCCTGGTATCATGAAACTTTTGGCAGTGTCATGAGGTGCCGCCTTCACCGGAAGTACGGTAAAATCTTCTTCTACAGTTGCTAAGATCTCATCTAAGGAAAATAATTTGTTACTGGTCCATTTGTTGCCACTAAATGGCATAAACTCAATAAAACGGATTTGTACGGGATTATGTTTAGTCCACTCGATAAAGTCTTTAATTTCGTTATCATTTAAACCTTTCATTACCACCATGTTTATTTTTACGGTGATCTTATTTTGTAACAGGAGTTCGATATTGCTACGCACCTGATGAAAAAGATCCCGTCTGGTAATCATAAAGAACTTTTCTGGCTGCAGTGTATCCAAGCTAATATTGATGCTCTTTATTCCAGCTGCAATCAACGTTGGCAACATTTCGGCGATCCTTGTTCCATTGGTGGTAATCACAAGCTCTACAGGTAATTTACCAAGTTCAGCGATAATTTCTGCTGCATCTTTTCGTACCAGAGGCTCACCACCGGTAAGTCTAATTTTTTTTACGCCCTGTTCAACAAATATTTTCGCCAGCGTTAAAATCTCATCAGGCTGCATTAAACGAGAGGCTGGGGTAAAATCATAGTCTTCTTCGGGCATGCAATAAAAGCATCGGAAGTTACAGTTATCGGTTAGCGATATCCTCAGGTAATCATGTACGCGTCCAAAAGAATCTGCTATCATTGTGGCTCGGTTAAGTTTTTATAATCTGTTTCGGTATCAATGTCGATGTTTCCTAATGTAAATTGGATTGTTGCTACATCGTTTATATGTTTGGTCATCAAGTGTTTCGCACCAGAACCACCTTCTAGGAGAATCAGTTCATCAAAATACTGCGTATTGAACAATGCTGGCGTGCCTATGGTTTCGGCATAACTACTGGCAATGATATTTTTACCTGTTTTAAGCTGCTGCTCATGCAATGAGTTAAAAATATCAGCAGTAACAAATGGTTGATCAGCAACAGCTATAATTACGTTTTCTATTTCGGGTTCGAGGTTAATCATTTTTTTAAGGCCTACTTTAATACTAGCTGACATGCCATCCTGCCAACTATCGTTAATGATATAATTGATGTTCAGTTCTTTAATTGATGCAAGAATTTCATCAGCGTAAGCACCCAAAACCAAAACAACAGGGGTGAATGAAGTTTGTTCTGCTGCGGCTATGGTTTTCTCTAAAAGTGTATTTCCTTCAAAAACAAGTAGTTGTTTGGGTTTTCCCAATCTGCTAGAATTACCAGCTGCCAATATCATTATTCCTGTTTTCATGATATAGATTTTGTTTGGGAATGAATAGCCTGTTTTTTCTCTTTTAGTGATGATGCTGTTGCTCCGCTTAAAGAAGACTTAATTTCGGCGATAATTGAAATTGCAATTTCTTCTGCCGTTTCTGCCCCAATATCCAGTCCCACTGGACCATAAACACGAGAGCGATTAGTTTCAGTATTCATTTCAAGCTCATCCAACATTCTTACTAGCTTTTTTTTCGGCCCCAGAGCGCCAATATATGGTACATCAGTTTGCAGGAGTAATCCCAAAAGTTCGGTATCGTAGTTGTAGTTATGGGTCATCAAAACTACCGCTGTTTGTGTATCCATACTAAGCTGAGGTAATATCTGCGCAGGTTTTGTAACTAAAATTTTGGCATTTGGAAACCTTTGAAGCGTAGCATGAGTTGGTCTGCCATCCGCAATGGTTACTTGCCATCCCAATAAATGCGCAATGGTTGCCAATGGTTGTGCATCGTTTCCAGCTCCAGCAATAATCAAAGCAATAGGAGGTTTAACAAATTCTATGAAACCATCGACCAGCTCGTTTTCAATCTTATAGTTCTTAAGTTCGGATTTCTCATTAGCCAATACTTGCTGCGCATCAGCTAAAGTTTCTAAAGCTATTGATGTAGGAAGATTACCAAATTGATTTTCACTTTTTATGATAGATCTTGTTCCAAGTTGGGTTTTAGATTGTAAAGAAAATAGGGTTACAATTACCGCATTCTCCCTTTCTCCGTTTATTGATTCCAATATTTTGATTGGATTATTTTCATCTAAACCATCAATCGGTTCGAAAAGAATATGCACAATTCCATTACAGCCTAACTGCACACCAAATTTCGCATCATCTTCATCTGTAGTATCGTACATTACCAGTCTATTCTCTTGCTGATGTATGGCCGAAAGGGCTTTTTTCAATGCATCGCCTTCTAAACAACCACCACTTATAGCTCCAGTTAGTAATCCATCATCGGTAACTAGCATTCTTGCACCAGGTCGGCGGTAAGATGAGCCATCTACTTTAACCACAGTTGCAAGCGCTGCCTTTTTACCCTGTTTTTGGGCATAATAATAGGCATTGAGTATGTCGGTGATTTCTTTCATTATAGATTGCTTGTTTAAGATAAACAAAAGTTAACTCCACTTTTCAAAGATAGGCCACAAAACAATAGGATTGTTACCTATATCCCTTAATTGCCTACCAATATTACTGTTCGAGTAATGTCAGTAATATTGGTAGGATAAGCAGTAATATATATACCAAATTATCCTGCAATTAATTTCAATTTTACCTTTATAATACGGGCAGTTGTTCATTCAATAAAAAATTAAATTACTTATTATTTTATTGAATGCATTTACAAATAGATAGATTGGCGGAAAAACTCGACAGATGAACGGAATTTATCCTTTTCTTTCAATAGATAATATTGAGGAATTCATCTATTACTTTCGCTAGCTGGTCTATTAGTAATATTACTACCATTTACAAGAACTATTTTGCAATAACACCAAAACCAATGGTGAAATGAATGGACAGAAGAATGCGGATTTTTAAGGCAATATTCTCTATTGATTTTGTAGCTATGCTAGCACTTGCAGTATGGTTATTTTATCAACTGAGCAAGGGGGGGATGCCTTCTCAATATTACATGAAGCAAGTTTTGGAAAACTTAACTTTTGCGGGGCTTTATTTTGCAAATCTTTTGTTCTTCTACCCTAAGCTGGCCAACAAATATTGGGGCGTTGCTTACCTTGCCGTTTTAGTGTTTATAGTGTGGTTAGCGGTTGTTATCAATTTATATTTTGGCGATTTAATAGGTTTGGATGAAGCCTATATCAAGCATTTTTCTAAACCTGACTTTACTTACCGACCTAATAATCATTGGACCAAAACTTGGATTACTGTTTTATCGGCTATTATGTTAGGGTTAAGTTATGTGTCATCAGTAGCTAAAAAGCTGCAGAAAAATCAGCTTGCATTTGAAGTTTCTGAAAAAGAAAGAGTAGGTGCGGAATTGGCATTTTTGAAAGCCCAGATTAATCCTCATTTTTTCTTCAATACGCTACATACCATTTATGCGTTGATGGATACCAATATACCATCTGCTAAAAGCTCTATTTATTCATTATCGCACATGATGCGCTATGTGCTTTATGAGACCCAAAACGAAAAGACCTTGCTTTCAAAAGAAGTAGAGTTTATAGAAGATTATATTGCATTGATGAAAGTTCGTATAGCACCAGATGTTCAGGTAATTTTTGAGAAGCAAACCGGATTTAGAGATTTACCCATTGCCCCAATGCTGTTTTTGCCATTTGTAGAAAATGCCTTTAAGCATGGCATTAGTGCAGTTCATCCAAGTTATGTATATATAGAACTATTTGAAAAGGATAAAAAATTAGTGTTTGGTGTTCGTAATTCGCTTTTTGTTGGTCTTTCTAAACAGCTTGATGAAGAAAGTGGGATAGGTATACTAAATACCAAACGTAGGCTTGATCTAATGTACCCAGGCAAATACGAATTAATCACCGAAAAGGATGATTTTGCCAAAGAATTTGTAGTAACCTTAACTTTAAATATAGATGAACATTAATTGTATTGCTGTTGATGATGAGCCGGCTGCGCTTGATATGATCTCATCTTATATAGAGCGTACACCTTACCTGCAACTTGCGGGTAGATTTAATAATGCACTAGCGGCACTTGAAGAAATTCACAAAAACGCTGCATTACAATTGATTTTTTTAGATATAAATATGGCTGATCTTACAGGGTTAGAATTGGCCAAGATTATAGAACAGTCCGATAGAAAGAAAAATCTGCGGATTATCTTTACAACTGCTTATGACCAATATGCATTAGAAGGATATAAAGTTGATGCATTGGATTATCTAGTTAAGCCGTTTAATTTTGTTGCGTTTTCTAAGGCGGCAGAGAAGGCAAAATCCTATTTTACAATGTATGAATCTAGCTTGAAGGCTACTAACAATGAAACGATGCCTTTGCAGTACAAAAGCGCTTATATTTATCTCAAAGTAGAGCATCAATTGGTAAAAGTTGACATGAGTGATATTTTATATATTGAAGGATTAAAGGATTATGTGAAAGTATATCTCAGTACTACCGAAAAGCCCTTGCTAACATTAACTAGCTTAAAAAGGCTCCAGGAAAAATTACCAACTGATAAGTTTCTAAGACTGCACCGTTCTTTCATCGTTTCAACTTCAGCTATTAGGTCTGCAACAAAAACAAGTGTCCAAATTGGATCGACAACGATTACTGTGAGTGAACAGTTTCGAGAAGATTTTAACAGATTTCTGGATAAATGGGTTCTATAAATATTAAGATGTAGTCACTTGAATTAAATAACTATCATAAATACTTAAACATAAAAAACATGAAAACTATATTTTTTAGCTTATCACTTATTTTTGCCGCAGTTAATTTCTGCTCCGCTCAAACGCCAGTTTCAGCACAAGTACCAACCAAGGCCGAACAAGAGGTTTTAGATCTTTCTAAAGCCAAGTGGTTATGGATGTCTGATAAAAAAGTGGATACGTTGAACAACCTATTTGTAGACAGGTCGGTTTTTGTACACATGGGCGGTACTTGGGGTAAACAAAGAGAATTAGATGTGATAAAAAGTGGTTCGATCAGGTATAAAAAAGCCGAAATATATACGGCATCAGTAAATATTTTTGGTAATACTGCAATTCTTCTAAATGATATAGATCTTGTCGCGGTTGTAGGCGGCAATGAAGTAGTTAATCCATTTATGGTAACGGAGGTTTATATAAAGGAAAATGGTAAGTGGAAAATGGGATCTTTGACATTCTCTCAATTGAGAAGGCCGGTTAAATTGAAGATTGACAAATAGAGAAATCATTGAGTTTTAGTCAAGATGATCGACCTAAAATCATCTTGACACAACTCTCATTTCTAATCAATTTTTTTATTGAGTCATTAATTATAAGCTCCGTAAACAACAAGAGAAGATTTAACGATTAGAACAATTTTTCTTCTGATTATGGCCTGTCTATCTTAAAGACATTTTGAGTTCTCCATTATCATCAAACAATATACTTCTCGCTTCGTTCATCTTTTTGCCAATCCTGCTTTTCTTTACTCTAGCATACCTTTGGGTAGTGCGAATGTTCTTATGCCCTAACATCTTGCTTACGTCCTCTAACGGAAAAATCAGAACGTTGAGCATCATATCTGCAAATGGGTGACGGGCAAGATGACTATTTAGCGGTTTGCCAATATTACATATATCGGATAGTTCTTTAAGATAGGTATTGTATCTAAAATTACTGTTGACAGGGATTAGTCTGTTGTAGACTTTACAATACTTGTCATTCTTATATTTCTCAATTAGCTCAGCGACAATTGGAAGTATGGGCACCATTTCTGTGACCTTGGTTTTTCCACGCTCTTTCACCAACCAAGGTTCGTTTTGCGGCCCAACATAAACGATGTGATCCTTGCTAAGGTTGTAGATATCCTGATAAGCAAATCCGGTGAAGCACTGGAATATGAATGCATCCCTGACTTTAGCTATACGTTCAACGCTAATGTTCTTCCGCCACAGCCTTTCCACCTCAAAAATTTCAAGAGGATTTATCTCTGGGTCTTCCGACCCGCATTTGAATTTTTGAATTGGATTCTTTGCAATCCATAGGTTAGCCTCTGCTATATTCAATATCTGCTTCAAATTTTTGATCTGTTTCATTGCAGCCGGGTCTTTTAGCGTGGGAACTCTTTTGACGGCAAGGAACTTATAAAATTTCTGTGCAAACGAATACTCAATAGCTGCTAGTTCAATATCATTAGCTTTAAATTCAAATTTTAAAAACTCAACTATTTTCTTCTTGGTGGCCTTCCATTGTTTTAAAGTCTCTTTAGAACGTAATTTTTTTTCTACGAGTTCTGCAAAATCGTTGATGTGTATATTAGTTAATTCTAATAATTGAGGGGTTTCTTGCTCCAATTCGTTCTTATCGTTTTCCATTGGGAAGTTCTGAAACACATTTTTCAGCATTATTGGTGTTACATTATCGAATCTGGTTTTTAGTACCGTAAAATTAATTTCCAATGAACTCTCAATGTGATTGAGAGCTGAATTTATTTTTTTTGAATGGCTAGATCCTATAACTTTTTTACTATTAATGTTCCATTCAGATATATGTACTTTTTGTGAGGTAGAAAATTCTGCATCTTTTCCATCTATGGAGATCCTACAGATAATAGGGGCGAAGCCCTTGGAATCTGCCTTAGATTTACGGTGCCAAAATAGGATTTTTAGGGTTTGGTTACTTTTCATTTCTCAATCTTTTGATAAAACATTTTGGTTGTTTTTAGATTGTTCCTCAGTACTTTAGATCAAATTCATCAGGTATGACTGGTGCACTAAAGTTAAAAACTAAAATAGGGCACCAGATAGGGCACCATACAGGATAGTTTTGGATCAAGCGTAAAAGTTGGGGAGGATTTAGCCATATATCTTTGATAGCCTGAACAGGAAGAATTTTACGTTTCTAACCCCTCTAAATTGAGACCTGAAGGCTTTGATTTTAGCATTAAAAGATTCTGCTGATGCGTTTGTGGATTTATTATCAAAGTAATTTAATATCGTTTCGTAGTTATTTTGGATAGTCCTTGCTATTGTGTTAAATGATTTAAAACCTGCCTCTTCTATCTTGTTGTACCATAAAGCCAGTTTTTTAAAGGCAATCATTCTAGACTTGGAGTGGCTGAGTAT
>NZ_SWBO01000005.1 GCF_005116475.1 Pedobacter cryotolerans
CCCATTCCGAACAGAGAAGTTAAGCCCGCCAGAGCCGATGGTACTGCAGTAACATGTGGGAGAGTAGGTCGGTGCCAGATCTTAAAAGAAGCCTCATAACGAAAGTTGTGAGGCTTTCTTGTTTTACAAAATTTCCTATTAAAATGTTGTGTTGGCTTTTGTTGATCCAAAAAGCGATGTGCTTTGTGAACTTTGCTAGGCAAATGTAAATAGCAGCACAACATGCTCCATCATAGACCCGATTGCAGTGTATACCGAAGTGGATAGCGGGCAATGGCCGTATAACGGAAAGCGGGACACACGTTAATAATACAAATGAAAATGATCTGCTAATTTTTATTGAACTATTTAGCTTTCATATTGTTTAAATTACAAATAAGGTAAGGTTAAATTCTGCTTTATGCTTATCTTTGCACAATAAACACTATAAGATGAACATCAATTTTGGATCTAGGAAAGAAGTATTAATGCATGTTGAAAAATATATGCTTAAAATGATGCCTACCTATTTGAAACCTATAGATACTAACTGGCAACCATCAGATTTTTTGCCTGACTCTACGAATGAATCATTTTTTCAAGATATTAAAATATTAAGAGAGAATGCTAAAGATCTTTCTTACGATTTAGTTGCTGTGTTAATTGGTGATACCATTACCGAAGAGGCATTGCCTACTTATGAATCATGGTTAATGATGATGGATGATATTTCTCGTGATGAAGAGGGTGGTTGGGTTAAATGGAATAGACATTGGACCGCTGAAGAAAATCGTCATGGTGATCTTTTGAATAAATATTTATATCTATCTGGTCGTGTTGACATGCGCCAAATGGAGATTTCTACACAGTATTTAATTGCTGATGGATTTGATATAGGTACAGGTCATGATCCATACAGAAATTTTGTTTATACAAGTTTCCAAGAATTAGCAACTAATATTTCTCATAGAAGAGTAGCTTCGTTAGCGAAAAAGAATGGTGATGTATTGTTATCAAAAATGTGTGGCGTAATTGCAGCAGATGAACTACGTCATGCAAAGGCCTATAAAGATTTTATGTCGAAAATATTTGAGGTTGATCCTAGTGAAGCAATGATTGCTTTTGAAGATATGATGCGTAAGAAAATTGTAATGCCTGCACACTTTTTGCGTGAAATGGGATTGAAGATTGGTCAAACTTTTGGACATTTTACAGATGCTGCACAGCGTTTAGGCGTTTATACCGCTGTTGACTATGTTGAAATTATGCAACAGTTGATAGAGGAATGGAAAATTGATAGCATTAACGAGTTAAATGAAGCAGGTGAAAAGGCGAGAGATTATATTATGAAATTGCCTGATCGTTTATTACGCGTTGCTGATAGAATGAAAAACCCAACAATGGAATATAAATTTAGTTGGATACATTCTTAAGATAAAGAATTATTAGAACAAAAAAGGCTCCATTTGGAGCCTTTTTTGTTTTACATGTTGCGGCGATATTGGCCACCAACTTCGTAAAGTGCATTACTAATTTGTCCTAAAGAACAGATTTTACACACTTCCATTAGGTGTTCAAATATGTTTTCTCCAGCGATGGCTGATTTTTGTAAGTTCTTTAAAGCGTTAGCAGTTTGATTTGCATTTCTATCTTGAAAAGATTTTAATGCATTGATTTGAAATTGTTTTTCTTCCTCAGTGGCGCGGATTACTTCGCTAGGTACAATTGTTGGTGATCCGTTTTTGTTTAAGAAAGTATTTACACCTACAATTGGATATTCGCCAGTGTGTTTTAAAGTTTCGTAATACAAACTTTCTTCTTGAATTTTACCACGTTGATACATGGTTTCCATAGCACCTAAAACACCACCACGATCATTTATTCGTTTAAATTCTGCTAATACGGCTTCTTCTACTAAATCTGTTAAATCTTCTATAATAAAAGCACCTTGTAATGGATTTTCGTTTTTAGCCAAGCCTAATTCTCTATTAATGATTAACTGAATGGCCATTGCTCTGCGTACCGATTCTTCTGTTGGCGTTGTAATTGCTTCATCGTAAGCATTGGTATGCAGTGAGTTACAATTGTCGTAAATTGCATATAAGGCTTGTAATGTTGTTCTGATATCATTAAAATCAATCTCTTGCGCATGTAATGAGCGGCCAGAGGTTTGAATATGGTATTTTAATTTTTGTGACCTGTCGTTACCTTTATATTTGTTTTTAATCGCTTTGGCCCAAATTCTACGAGCTACACGACCTATAACCGAATATTCTGGATCGATACCATTACTAAAGAAGAAAGAAAGATTTGGTGCAAAATCATCGATATTCATTCCACGGCTTAAATAATATTCTACAAAAGTAAAACCATTACTTAAGGTAAAAGCCAATTGAGAAATTGGATTTGCACCAGCTTCGGCAATATGGTAGCCAGAAATTGATACTGAATAAAAATTCCTTACTTTTTCGTCGATAAAGTATTTTTGAATATCGCCCATCATCCGCAATGCGAATTCTGTAGAAAAAATACAGGTGTTTTGGGCTTGATCTTCTTTTAGAATATCTGCTTGTACCGTGCCACGCACCGCACTAATGGCATAAGCTCTGATTTTGGAATACACATCAGCAGGTAAAACATCATCTCCAGTTACGCCTAACAACATTAAACCTAAGCCATTGTTACCTTTTGGTAATTCACCTTGATATTTAGGTTTATCGATACCTTTTGCTCTATAGATTTCGGAGATTTTAGCTTCAATTTCCTTTTCTAAACCATTTTCTATGATATATTTTTCGCACTGCTGATCTATTGCTGCATTCATGAAAAAACCCAATAGCATAGGCGCTGGGCCATTAATTGTCATGGAAACAGAAGTAGATGATGCACAAAGATCGAAACCAGAATACAGTTTCTTAGCATCATCTAAAGTGGCAATGCTTACCCCAGAGTTACCAATTTTACCATAAATATCTGGACGGATGTGCGGATCTTCTCCATATAAAGTTACTGAATCAAACGCTGTAGATAATCGGTGGGCTGGTTGGCCTAAAGAAACATAGTGAAAACGTTTGTTTGTTCTTTCTGGTCCACCTTCTCCGGCAAACATACGTGTTGGATCTTCTCCATCGCGTTTTAATGGGAATACTCCAGCTGCATAAGGAAATTCTCCAGGTACATTTTCTGTTAATAACCAACGCAAAATATCTCCCCAATCTTGGTATCGGGGTAAACTTACTTTTGGAATTTGAAGTTTTGAAAGTGATTCGTAAAAAAGTGGTTGTTTAATTTCTTTGTCGCGAACTTTATAAACAAAAAACTCTTGTTTGTATTTTTCTTTTGTCTCTGGCCATTGGCGAAGTAAACGTTTACAATCACCATCTAATTGTTCTTCTAAATAGTTATAAGCATCTTGTAAATGCCCACCTAAATCTTCCCCAGAAGGGAGGGCTTTTTCCTGTTCTTCTTTAAATAGGTCAATTACACCTTTAAGTTGATATAATTTTCTAGCGATTTTACATTGTTTATCTACCCATTCGTTATAAGTTTCGCTAGCTTCAGCAATTTCTGATAAATAACGAATACGATCTGGTGGAATGATGTATATTTTTTCGGATTGAACATTGGTCATTTCCATTAGAGAAATAAAATCGACCGCTGTTTTATCTTTGATACCTTTTAATAAAGCAACAAAGAGATTGTTCATTCCAGGATCATTAAACTGTGATGCCATTGTTCCATAGACTGGAATTTCTTCGTCTTTGGCATCAAAAATATTGTGGTTGCGTTTGTATTGTTTACGCACATCTCGTAAAGCATCTAATGCGCCGCGTTTGTCGAATTTATTGATGGCAACCAAATCAGCAAAGTCTAACATGTCGATTTTTTCTAATTGAGAAGCAGCACCAAACTCGGGTGTCATTACGTATAAAGAGACATCGCAATGTTCGGTAATTTCTGTATCAGATTGGCCAATCCCGGAAGTTTCTACAATTATTAAATCGTAACCTGCTGCTTTACAAATGTCTATGCTTTCTTGAACATTTTTAGACAGCGCTAAATTTGCTTGTCGAGTTGCTAATGAACGCATATAAACCCTTGGGTTGTTAATGGCATTCATTCTAATTCTATCGCCTAATAGTGCACCACCAGTTTTACGTTTTGATGGATCTACAGAGATAATTGCAATGGTTTTGTCTTTAACTTCCACCAAAAATCTACGTACCAATTCATCAACCAATGATGATTTACCAGAACCACCAGTACCTGTAATACCCAAAACAGGAGCTTGACTTTTTAGGGTCAGTTTCTTTAATTCATCAACAAATTTTTGAGCACCTTCTGGATCATTTTCTGCTACAGTTATTGCTGAGGCTATACTTTTAACCTCTTTATTTGGAATGTTTTCTAACTCGTTTGTGATCGCTTTTGTAGTGATAAAATCGGTTTGCTCTAACATATTATTAATCATGCCTTGCAAACCCATTTTTCGCCCATCATCTGGCGAATAAATTCTAGTAATTCCGTGTGCTTGTAATTCTTCTATTTCTGAAGGAAGAATTACGCCGCCACCACCGGCAAATATTTTAATGTGTTTTGCACCTTTTTCTTGTAACAAATCGTACATATACTTAAAATATTCGATATGTCCACCCTGGTAAGATGTCATTGCAATACCTTGTACATCTTCTTGAATGGCACAATTTACCACTTCATCTACAGATCGGTTATGCCCTAAATGGATTACTTCGGCACCTGATGATTGCAATATGCGACGCATGATATTTATGGTTGCATCGTGTCCATCGAATAAAGCGGCAGCGGTAACAAAACGAATTTTATTTTTGGGTTTGTATGCTTGAATTTGTTCCATGTAGGTTCTTGTATTTGGTATGCAAAGTTAGCAAAAACTAAGGATTGGCAATGTTATTCATATAATAGATACAGAACAATCACGAACAAATTTATATGAAAAGCAGTTTCAATAGCTTTTATTAAAGTTAGTCGGGCTAATCGTTTCAATTTTTTTGTGCACTTCGACTACGCTCAGTGTGACACAAAAAAGATTTACACTAATATCCCGTTTATAAAACTTTGGTTCTTTCTACTATTTGCAGTTGCACTATGCCTAAACATATCTTATAACTTGCAAACTTCATATAGTTTTTAGTCTTAAAGCTGATGCTGATATAGATTTAGCATAACGAATAACGTTAGTTGCTAGGTTAATGTTGGTTAGTCAATTTTGTTTAATACAATTTGCTATTTGCTTTTTGCAGCTTTTGTTTATTGTACTGTTTGATGTTTTATAAGCCTGATTGAAATGATAGCCCGGAATGTAGCGAAGCGAAATGAGGACTATAAATGAAAAGCAGGGCTTACGTTAATCGTAGCCCTGCTTTTGCCTTTCAAAAAATATAAAATTTACTGAGTAATTTCTGTAATTGGTGTACCAATGCAACCATTTGGCATTTGGATACGCAGCATTGTTGCTAAGGTTGCGGTAATGTCTGTCATGTAGTATTGTTTTGATGTTTTACCAGGTTTTACATTCCAACCCAAAAACACTAGTGGGATATGTGAATCGTAATTGTACCAACCTCCATGACCTATACCAGAGGGTGAGCTAGAATTATACCAAGCTGCATGGTTTATAATTTGAATGTCGCCACTTAGTTTTGGATTATAACCATTTGCTAATCTGGTTTTTAATTCGGTGGGTAAAGTTGTGTTTTGTAGATTGGTTAAATCTATCGCGTTACTTACACTCTTTTGCTTTTTAAGGTAATTGATAGCTGTATTTTTAACTGTTGTAAAATCTAACTTACTATTTTCAATAACTTCGTGGTCAAAAATTACTTGATCATTGGTAACTGTGATGATCGCTTTTTTAAGTTGAAATTTTTGCTGCATTAAAGTATCTAAACCTCTATATAATGATCTTGAAGTAAATCTTTCTGCAGGTATTTTATTCTTAGCTAAAAATTCTGGCGCATGAGCCACACCATGATCTGCGGAGATAAAAAACAAATAGTTTCCCTTGCCCACAGTTTTATCTAAGTAGTTAAAAAGTTCTTCTAGGTCTCTATCTAATCTTAAATAAGTATCCTCAATTTCGATAGAGTTTGGCCCAAATTGATGACCAATATAATCTGTGGAAGAACAACTAATGGCTAAAAAATCGGTAATATCGTCTTTACCTAATCCCTCTTTTTCTACTGCCAATTTTGCAAAATCAATGGTCATGGTGTTACCGTATGGCAAACTTTTAATCATTTCATTATTTTTACCAATGTATTGTTTGGTTGCATGAGGAAATGAAGATCCACTTTCGTCTTTAAAACGACCTTCATAAACAACATCATTAGAGTCGCTGTTTAAATAAGTTTCTATTGGGTAAAGGGTATTCCAGTCTTTTGAAAAAAACCTATCGCCTTCTTTTAAAGCATTATATTCGTTTACCCAAGTTGGTAATTTATCCATGTAGTGTGTGCTGGTAATCCAGTTACCACTCATGCCATCGTGCCAATAAGCCCCATTTGCCGAGTGACCGCCTGGAAGTATTGATCCTCTATCTTTCATAGATATACTGATTACTTTTGACTGAAAATTTGTGGCTATTCGCAGTTCATCAGTTATTGTATTAACTTGAAGATTTTTTGGCGACATTAATCCTGCATTTGAGGTGCTGCCGACTGTTTTTTGACTTTTATCTTCAACACAATACATATCTCTACCCACCATTGGGTCGTACCATGAATTGGCAATAATACCGTTTAATGCAGGTACAGAACCTGTATAAATTGATGCATGGCCTGGAGCTGTTTGAGTGGGTGTGTAAGGAATGAAAGTGTTTTCTGCCGAGAAACCTTCATTAATTAATCTTTTAAAACCACCTTTTGAGTAACGATCGTAAAAACGATATAGGTAATCCCAACGCATTTGATCTACCACAAAACCTACTACTAATTTTGGTCTATCAACCGTTTTTGGATATTGAGTGCTTGCTGTATTTGGTTTAACCCATTTTTGAGCTTGTGATTGACTGAATGCTGAAATTAATATAGCTATTAAAAGTATTCTTATCATTATATTGGTTTTTGTAAGGGGGTAAAAATAGCAATATGATTGTGAAGTAATAGTGAATTTATTATAAAATTTCTGCTACTACAAATGTGCTTCCACCTATAAAGATGAGATCTTTAGGATGGCTTTTTTCTTTAGCATATTTAAATGCTTCAATTACAGAATTAAAAACTTTTCCTTTTAAATTATGAAGAGTAGCTTTTTGATAAAGTTCTTGAGCAGGTAAAGCTCGTTCTAAATCGGGCTGGCAAAAATAGTAAATCGCATTATTTGGCAATAAAGCTAAAACACCATCAATATCTTTGTCTTTTACCATGCCAATAACCATGTGTAATGTTTGATATTTGATATTTGCAATGTTTTTTAGTATTTCGGTTATCCCAGCTTTGTTATGACCAGTATCGCAAATTACAAGTGGGCTTTTGCTTAAGGTTTGCCATCTGCCCTGTAAACCAGTTAATTTTTTTACGTTTTTTAATGCCTGATAAATTGCTCGGTCTGGAATATTAAAGCCAAGTTCTCTGAGTTTTAAAACCGATTGAATTACAGTTAAAATATTCTTCTGTTGATAAGTTCCGGTTAAATCTAATGCCAAATTTGTAAAGATAGCCTGCTCATTCTCCAAAATATCTACTGTTAAAAAAGATCCTTTAGTTGTTTGATGATTGATTTTCAGCGTATCTTCTGCAAAATGAATGGGTGCTTTTTCTAATTTGGCTTTTTGTTTAAAAACATCAATGGTCTCTATGTGTTTTTCGCCAATAACTACTGGAATATTTGGTTTGATAATGCCAGCTTTTTCAAATGCGATTTGTGCTAAGGTATCACCTAATAAATTGGTATGATCTAAACTAATATTTGTGATTACAGAAAGCTCTGGAGTGATAATGTTAGTTGAATCTAATCGGCCACCTAAGCCTACTTCAATTACGGCGATATCAACTTTTTCTTTTGCAAAATACTCGAAAGCCATTGCAACGGTTACTTCAAAAAAAGAGGGTTCAATTTCTAGGATATTCTTTTTTTGCTTACGAACAAAATCCTTAACAAAAGCTTTTGGCACCATTTTGCCGTTGATACGGATACGTTCTCTAAAATCTTTTAAATGTGGCGAAGTATAAAGTCCGGTTTTATAACCTGATTTTTGCAAAATAGCTGCCAACATGTGAGATGTTGAGCCTTTGCCATTTGTACCTGCAATATGAATGGTTTTGAATTGATGCTGAGGATTATCTAATCTAGCACAAAGTTCTATAGTATTGTGTAAATCTTTTTTCAATGCAGCAGCACCAATACGAGTAAACATTGGAAGTTTGCTGTACAGAAAATTCAGTGTTTGTTGGTATGTCATTTTTTATAAAATACCTAAGCTATTTTACTTTAAAATTGAAAATTACTACACCAGTTTGGCTATCGCCACCAACATCAGATTTGCTTAATGAAGAGTTTAAAACTGCTTTGATACACTTGTTTACCAATTCAGTATCTGTTAAAGTACTGCCTTTAAGTTCCTGATTTGCTCTAGTAATGGCTCCAGCTTTATTAAAATATATTCTAATTGCAATTCTCCCAGTTTTCTGGCCATCATCGGTAGGTATAACCAAGTTAGAAAAACGCCTAAGCGGTATAGGCGTGTTACCATTTCCTGATCCACCTGCTCCGTAATTTGGTGCTAATGGATCTCCATTTATGCTGCCCTGGTTTCCTGGCGTATTGCCGGTACCATCACCTTGTCCGGCGCCATTGTTCTTTTTGCCTTTGTAAAGTGCATTTTGGTTAATGGCTTGCTCTGCAGGTTTTGTTTCTTTTGCACTAGTAGGAGCGTTGTTGCTTTTTTTATCCTTTGTATTAATACTAACCGCATCCTGACTGTTTTGCGTGGTTATATCCTTATCACTCATTTGAGAAGAAACAGTTGGCGTAACTTGCTGTTCTGGAGTAATTTTATCGGGCATTTTATTGTTTGCATTTTCATCCATAGAAGGCTCTTCGATGCTGGTATAATCGGTACCCATACCCGTAACTGATGTGCCATAATTTACAACCATGCCGCCCATACCAATATCTTCTGGTGGTTGAAAAGATCCGATAGCCCAAAAAATGCTCAATACAATAAACAGCGCCATTATCCCTGTTGATATGGCAATTGCTTTTGGATAGTTATTTTCTTCTTGGCTTGTCATTAATTTTTCTTCTGTTCTACTGCTAAAACAACTTTTAATTTAAGTTTGTTGGCTACATCAAAAACCTGCATGGTATTTTCTATAGAAACACCTCTAGCTACATATAAAACAATAGTTACATCATTTGCAGCTTGTTGATAGGTTTGTACTTTACTTTCAATTTGGTCTAATGTTACTTGTTCTTTATCAACGAAATAATTCAAATTCTCGTCTATAGTAACAGTAACTGTTTTTTGTGAAGTAGATTGTTGCCCTGATTCTGAACGTGGCAATAACAGTTTAACTACTTGTGGATTTACTACAGCAGATGCCAATAGAAAAAACAAAAGCAAGAAGAACATGATATCGTTAAGTGCAGAAGTATGAACTTCAACCGTACCTTTTTTTCTTTTGCGTAAATTCATTATTTGCCCGGCTCTTCTAATAAATCTATAAATTCAATTGCGTCAGTTTCCATTTTAAGGATGATTTTTTCGACCATCATATTTAAAATGTGATACAACACATAAGCTATAATACCAATGATTAAACCAGTTGCTGAAGTAATCATTTTAGTATATAAACCACCAGAAATGGTTCCAATTTCAATAGCACCTTTAATAGATACATCATGAAAAATGGTAATTACACCAATAATTGTACCTACGAAACCAAGCATTGGCGCAATACCTGCAATGATACCCAAAACACCAATGTTTTTTTCCAATTTAGATACTTCTAATTTACCGGTATTTTCAATGGCGCCTTCAATATCTTTTATTGGTCTGCCAATTCTTTTTAAACCTTTCTCCAACATTCTACCTAAAGGCGATTTTGCATTTTTACACAAAGCGATAGCATTGTCTAATCTGCCATCGTGTATGTTTTGTTTAATCTGAAACAATAGGTTAGATTCATCTTTAGATACTTTACGAATAGTTAAATAACGCTCGATAAATATAACCAAACCTAAAAAGGCCAATAATGCCAAAGGGACCATTACCCAGCCTCCAGCAAATAATAAATCTATAAAACGGAGTTCTTTAGGAGCTGTTGCAACAGTTGTGGCTGCAACATTTGTAGAATCGATCATCTGGTTCACTGTGTCTTGAACTGCTAAAAGCAATGTATTCATGTGTTATTTTTTTGGTTTGATGGGCTGTATGTAAATTCCCTGGTTTTTTAAAATTACTCTTAAACTATCTCTATATAATTTTGCTTCGTATTCTGTTAAAAAAGTGCCTGCACTTATGTTAATCATAGTTTTAGACAATTTTATCTTTTTAGCTTGAACACCTTCTTTAGCCAAATTTGCAATAATTCTATTGGCCTTTTTTTCTGTAGCTACAGCACTTACTAAAACTTCATAAGTGGTTACTGCGCTACTATCAATTTTTGGTTTGGTAATACTATCAGTGCTTAACTTAATCAAATCATTATTTTGAGCTAAACTATCAACAGCTATTGTATCTGTAAAATTTGTTACCGTATCTGCTAATACTGGAGTGATGGTTTGTTCCTGTTTATCTCCAAAATTTTTGTTGAAATAGTTATTAAAGAAATTCGGATTGATGAAATAAACAATGGCTCCTAATGCAACAATAATTAAAAACGCAATTAAAAATTTCATAAAGAATGGTAAACCTTTTTTCGGTTCTTCCTCTTCAAATTCTGGTTGCTCTACAAAAACAGGTTTTTGTTTAACTTCAATATTTTCAACTTGCTCAGGTTTAGTTTCTTCCTCAACTGTTTCTATAACAGGAGGGTTTTCATTTAAATGATGGTAGGTGGTAGGGTTATTTTTAAGCTCAGAAATCTCTTCATAAACCTCTTGTTCATCATTTAAAAGTACATTTTCTTCAACTTCAGTTTCTTGTCCAGGATTTTCTTCTTCTAATTTATTTTCCTCAACTATTTCTTCTAAAATATTTTCTTCAGCATTGCTGGATGAATGTGAAAATGTATTGTCAATTTCAATTTCGGTTACTTTTGGCAAACCATAATAATCGAACCCAATATCGTTGCCTTCTGTTGGAGTAAAGTTGATTTCGCCATTACTCAGTTTAAGTTTGCCTAAGTTAGCTAAATCAGCTTCTTGTTTATCGGTAAGGTCGGTTTGTATCCGCTCTGCGAACTCGCGGATATAATAATTAGCAGATTCTGTAGTAATATTTCTTTCTGAACTGATGTAATTCGCTAACTCTTCTTGTTCTTCTAAATCGGTAGTAAATGATAGTTTATAAGTTGGTGGTACAAAGGCATGTTGTGCTGTATCGTATTTACCAGGCGATTTTTGTTTATAAAACGTTCCTAAGCCAGCAACACCAATGGTTTTACGGGTTTTTAAAAGTTCTATGAGGTATAGTAATATATCCATTCTGGTAAAAATAAATTTTAATTCGGTACCAATCAATAATTAATTTATGAGCTCCTTAAAATGAGTAACTTAAACCACCAAAAATATTGATGCCATTTTGCTGATAATATAAAAATCTGTTGTATTTAGTGTTTAAAATATTGTTGGCTTTTGCAAATACTGAAAACTTATTGTAGATTTTATAATCAGCTCCAATGCCTAAGTCAACAAACCCTTTAACCGTTACAATTGTTTCTTTAGAAAAATCAGGGGTAGATGGATATAAACCTGCAACTTGAGGGTCTGCCACGTAAACTTTAGCTTTGCTATCATCTTGGATGGCTACACTTGCATTAAAGCTTAACTTGTTGTTGTAAGTATATGAAAAGTTTGAACTAACACGCAATTGAGGCTTAAAAAAGCTTTCATTCTCTACTGCCGGTTTGTAATCTTCCATAATCAAATTTCCTGTCCACTTTAAGTTATCGCTCACTTGTACCGATAACTCACCTTCTAAACCTAATAACTTCATGGTTCCGAAATCATAAATTACATCAAATTTATTGAAGCTATTAAAATTGTTTACAAATAATGGCATATCAGTAATTCTTTTACTATAGAATTTTGCTTTGTAACCAAAGCCCGGACCACCAGTACCTTTAATACCACCACTAATACTCAATTTTTCTACCGTATTTTGTATAGCTATATTTGCATTTAAGAAAGGGTTTTCATCGGTAAATGATTTTAAACTATTTCTATTTACATCACCTTTAACCTCTCCAAAAATTTGTAAAAATTCAGGTATCAAGGTGAAATCAGCAGTTACAGCAGGAAAAAATCTGGTGCTTGAAAATTCACCAAACTCTTGTACTAAATTTACACCAGCAGTAATTTTTACTCCATTTGCTTGCAATTTGATATAAGGATTTAAGCGGAACAAGTTGTTTGAGATATTGGTATTGACATCTTTTGTGCTACCTAGTTCTAATGAACTGGCTAATCCTAAATTAAATTTGCTAATTCTTTTATTTAAGTAACCTGTAATGGTAACTGCATTTTCTTTAGCTTCAAACTTATCATTTAATAAATAGGCATTAATTTTTGCAGCATAGCTTAATGCATTTTCATCCGTAGTAAATTTGTTGATGGCTTCACCTTCAATTTCAAAAAAGTTGATGGCTTGCTTTTCTGGGGTAGGATTTAAAGTTGGATTTAAATCATCAATGCCATAAAAATACACACCATGTCTTTGAAAGTTCACACGGCCATTTAATGTTGCCTTATCTCCAATACTGCGGCCAAAAGCACTCAATTGCTGTGAGTTTTCATTCTGCATATTTAGTTTACCTTCTTGGCCAAAATGCCTAAAAAATGCACCAGCTTGTAAAGCCTGATCATTGCCTGTGCCTACATAAGCTTCAGCTAAAAATGTGCTCAGTGAACCTAATCCACCCTTCACATAATTGTTAACTAATTCAGCAGATTTTTCATCAGCCAATTGCTGTGCTTGTAACTTTTGAATATCAGAATTAAGCGAAAGTCTACGATCGGTTACGATGTAATTAAACTTTGCTTTATAAGTACCTACATTATTTAAATCTGGACTTCTTCTTAGTTTAACCGCTTCGGCTAAAACGGGTTTGTAAGGTCTTATTACCTCAATTTCTTCAGTTACAATTTTCTCAGGTGGCTTAACCTCTTGTGCTTTCAGGGTTAAAGATCCAGCTGCTAAAAAGATAATGGTGCTATATATGGTTTTGTGTAATGTCATTTGTGCTTAGTTAATTTTTGCTAATTTTTCTTTTGCAGTAGGAAGGATATCATCATTGCCTTCATAGTTATCGATAACGCTTAATAGCGTACTTTTTGCTTGAAGTCTATCTTTTAAAGCCAAGTAGTTATCTGATAATAGAATGAATGATTTAGCCACCCAATAATCATAAGAAGGCATATTATTAATTAAATCGAAACAGGTTTTTTGTGAAGTTTTATAATCGCCTTTGGCATATTGTATAGCCGCCAAATTGTACTTTGCTTCTGCAGCTGCCAAAGTTTTTGTTTTAGCTACAACGTTGTTAAAAGATTTAATTGCCTGTGTAGTATCAGCTTTTATTAAAGAAGCTTTACCAATGTATAAATCAGCACTATTTTTTTCTTCTTCAGATGCCTTATCAGATGTTTTGATGATTTCAGCATACTTACTCATGTCATCGGCCATGCCCAAAGCATTGTAAGCTTTTAGCAAATTATTAATAGCGTAGGTATAGTGAACTTTATAATCTGCTGTAGTTTCTAATCTTTTCAAATAAACAATAGCTTCATTATATTTTTTTTCCTCCATTAAAACTTTAGATACGCTGATTAATGAACGTTCTGTATAATCGCTTGTCCAATCGTTTAAAATGTAGTCATAGTCAGGTATTGCTTCCGCAGAGCGACCTAATTTTACTAGAGATTCAGCTCTTATAAACTTAGCTTCTTTATCGTGTATGGCTTTTGGGAATTTATCAAAATAGGCATTGATTGCTTCATAAGCACCTTTTGCATCACCTTGTAAATACCTGTTATTAGCGGCCTGAAAAACAATGTTGTCTTGCTCGCTCATCGAATAATTACCTAACGGAGTTGTACCAGCATAAGCAATAAATCCATTGGCATCACCTTTGTCAATGTAAATATTTTTGATAGATTCTAGCGCTTGCTTTGCTTCTGGAGAACTTGCATAATCTCTAATCACTTTTTTAAATGATTCTAATGCCATTTCATCTTGGTCTTGATTGTATTGAACTAAACCAATGGTAACTAAGGCACGAGGAACATAACTACTACGCGGATATTTTGCAACTAAATCAACTAAATCTGATTTAGATTTATCGAAATCACCTTTATTGAAATAAGTATAAGCCGTTTCAAAGCCAGCATCATCAGCATAGTTTGAGGCAGGAAATTTGTTCAACAAGTTTTGCATGGTGGTAATTTTAGCATCATCTTGTTTCTCTAATCCTTGGATCATTCCACGTTGAAACAATGCATAATCTTCGCCAGTTAATTTACCGTTGATGATTTTGTTATAGTAAACCATTGCATCTCTATAATTTTTATTTACAAAGTAGGCATCCGCAAGGCGGATGGTTGCATCAGTTACTGTTTTGGCATCTTTATCATTGCCACTTAAAAATTTTTCGAAGTAGTTTGCTGCCTTAGTATATTTTTCATCTTCAAAAGCGGCATAACCCAAAGCATAATTTGCGAAATTATATACCTCTGTTTTTTGTGCAGCAGGCATTGTTAAAAATTGCTCGAAGGTTTTAACAGCTTCGCCATATTTGCGCAATTCATACATCGATTCGGCCATCCAATAAATTCCTAAAGCGTGTATTTCGCTATCTTCTGGGAAATTACCCGAACGTAAAAACATTGATAAAGCATTAGGAAAAGCTCGTTCGTTATAATATTCTAAGCCCCGGAAATAGGTAGCTTTTTGATAAGCTTCTTTTGCTTCTGGTGTTTTGTTTGGCAGAGGTTCTAAAATATCAATAGCAGTTTGATAATTTTTACTTGTTAATAAAATCTCACCTTGCAAAACTCTAGCCTCTGTTAGTTTTCTTGAAGATGGGAATTGTTTGATAAAGCCTTGAACCGACTCTAAAGCTTGTGCGTTAAAATCTAACTCATAACTTAATCTGGTATAGCTTAACCAAGCCTCTTCTTGTATAATTTTATCAAAATCTAATCTTGATGCTCTAAAAAAAGCGCTTCTCGCTTTTTCTTTGTTGTTCAATTTTAATGATGCTCTACCAAGTGTGTACATACCATTTTGCAAATACACATCGTCAGAATTTAACTTTTCTAATACAGGTACAGCCTCTTTATACTTTTCATTTTGGAATAGTGAGTAGCCATATTGGTAAATAAATAAGTTGTTTTTAGTTTGATTTTTATCTTTTGCGTAGAACTCTGCGAAGTATTTTTCAGCATTTTTATATTCTGCTTTTGCGAAAAATGAAGCAGCCACCAAACTTAACATTTCAGGCTCAAACTGTTGTTTAGTTTTAGCCATTGCTGGTAAGGCATAATCAATTACATCATCGTAACGCTCATCTAAATAATACATTGAGGTGATGTAATAAGGATAACTAGCCTCGTAAGTAGGAGAGCCTTTTAGCTTCTCTAAGTTTGATAGCGCTGTTTTATATTCTTTATTTAGGTAATTGATGTAAGCAAAGTAATATGTTGCACCTTCTTTAAACTTAGTATCTTCTTTTTTGGCAGCTTCAAATAATGGCTCAGCTTTTTCGTAATCTTTTAACAGAAAGTACGAATAACCTTGTTTAAATTGATATTCAACTCTTTCTTTTTGCGAAAGTGAAGTTGGTTCTGTTTTTTCGAACCATTCTAAAGCTTTTGTATAGTTCTTTTGTGCGAAGTAAGATTTACCAACATGAAAATAGGCCAATTTAGTATTCGGATTTAAAGGATATTCTCTTATAAAATCCATAAATAGGTTTTCTGCATCGTCATTACCCAACTCTAGTGCACAAACTGCAGCATAAAACTTAGCATTCTCTTTTATTAATGATAACTCGGCGTTGCTTTCTTGTTGTTTGCTAGCTTTATTTCTGGCTTGTTCTACAATTTTAAATTGTTGTGATGCTGCTGCGTATTTCTCATGTTGAAGCAGTTCTAAACCGGTTTGATAATTTTTATTTAGTGTTACTAAGGGACTAATTTGGGCAAAACTAGCGGTAATACCGCCGACTAAAAAGAGGGGAACTAATAGAAATTTCTTCTGCATAGGTTTCAAATATGGTTGGTACTAAATTAGAAATAGTAACAATGCTTATCAACATAAGTAACTAACATGTGTTGATAACACAGTTTTAACGATTGGATTTTGGAAATGTTGTTAAAGATTAGAAAAGTATTAGAAACGCTTAATCGTTTTGACTAGCTAACAAATAAAGCACAGCCATTCTAACTGCTACTCCATTTTCTACTTGTTCTAAAATAATAGATTGTTTGCTGTCGGCAACATCGCTTGTAATTTCTACACCACGGTTAATTGGACCAGGATGCATAACGACAATCTCTTTGTCGAGGTTATCTAGAATTTGTTTGTTTAAGCCATACATCATGGCGTATTCCCGTTGCGTTGGGAAGTATTTAATGTCTTGCCTTTCTAACTGAATACGCAGCATATTTGCTACATCACACCAGTTCAAGGCCTTTTTTAAATCGTGTTCTACTTTAACACCTAAGCTTGCAATGTGTCTTGGTATTAGTGTTGTTGGTCCGCAAACCATAACTTCTGCACCTAATTTTTGCAGGCATAAGATATTAGAAATTGCAACTCTTGAATGTAAGATATCGCCAACAATAACTACTTTTTTACCAGCAACATCGCCTAATTTCTGACGAATAGAAAAAGCATCTAACAAAGCTTGTGTTGGATGTTCATGAGCACCATCGCCAGCGTTAACAATTTGAGCTTTAATATGCTTACTTAAAAACTGACCAGCACCAGCATAAGGATGACGCATCACAACCATGTCAACCTTCATTGCTAAAATGTTGTTAACGGTGTCAATTAAGGTTTCACCTTTGCTAACAGATGATGATGAAGCTGCAAAATTTACCACATCAGCAGATAATCTTTTTTCAGCAAGTTCAAATGAAAGTTTTGTACGAGTAGAGTTTTCGAAAAATATATTCGCAATGGTAATGTCTCTTAACGATGGAACCTTTTTTATCGGCCTGTTAATTACATCTTTAAAGTTATCGGCAGTTTCCAAAATCAATTCAATATCATTCAGGTTAATATCTTTAATGCCTAAAAGATGTCTAGTTGATAGTTTTTCTGCTGCCATTTTTTTCTTATTGCTTATCTGATAATAAAACTACTTTGTCTTCTCCTTCTTGCTCTTTCCAGCTTACTTTTACTTTTTGCGAATCAACACAATCAACCTGCTGGCCAATATAGTTGGGTTCAATAGGTAAATGTCTGCTAAATCTTCGGTCAATTAACACCATTAACTCTACTTTTTCAGGTCTTCCGTAAGCTAACAATGCATCCATAGCCGATCGTATAGTGCGTCCGGTCCATAAAACATCATCAATCAAGATTACTTGTTTGCCTTCAATAATAAAGTCAATTGTATTACTGCTAGCGGTAACCAAACCATCTTTTCTTCTAAAATCATCCCTAAAAAAAGTAATATCTAAATGTCCTTTTTGGATAGATTTTGTTTTTAAAATTTCAGAAAGTTCTTGGTGTACGCGATCTGCGAAATAAATTCCTCTAGGTTGGATGCCTATTAATACTGTATTCTTAAAATCGGTATGATTCTCAATTAATTGATGACAAAGTCGCTTAATTGTAATTTGAAATTTTTTACCGTCTAGGAGGGTTCTCTTCTGCATTTAACAAGGATTGAGCAAATATAGGTAAATGTTTTAATGTTGTAAAGTTGAAATGTTGGAATTTGCAATTCGTTAAGCCATCACCTTTTGTAATAGTGATTTAAATTCATCTTTAATTAAACTTGTAACTGCACCAACTTTGCCATCTCCTACATCTTTACCATCAATATTTAAAATGGGCATTACATTTTTAGTAGAGCTGGTAATAAAGGCTTCATCAGCATTTTTAACATCATCTAGTGTAAAATCTTCGGCTAAAATTTTATAGCCATCTATATTAAAGTTTAAAATTTTACTACGTGTAATTCCCCATAAAATGGATGTTTTAGGTGTGCTAATTGTTTTGCCTTTAACCATAAAAAAGTTTGCTCTTGGGCATTCTCTAACTGAGCCATCCTGGTGGTAAAGGATATCATCAGCCAATTGTTGTTTTACCAAAGGTTGCAAACGGATGGCTTGTAAATAATCTATCGTTTTAACGTTGGCTAATTGTCGCTGATGGTTGTAAGTAATTAAACGCATTCCTCTATCAAAACTAGTTTCATCAAGTTTAAAAGGAGTTTGCGTAATAATTAGGTTCGGTTCAGCCATTAAATAACCATCTGCAGAAAATCCTCCGGTAAGTATAATTTTTAAACCTGAATTTGGAAGGTTGTTTCCTTCCATTAAATCGTTTATCGCTTTAAATAAATTCTCCTTGCTGTAGGGAACAGTGATATTTAATTCTTTTGCAGAATTATAAAATCTGTTAAAATGATCTTCAATAAAGATAGGTTTGCCGTTAATGGTTTTTAAAAAATCAAAAATACCAAAACCTCTTTGTACTGATAAATCTGAAACATGGATTTTAGCTTCTTCTTCTAAAAATAACTGATTGTTGATGGAGATAAATTTAGCTTTCATTAATTGATGTTATTGTGTTTTTTTAGGATAGATAATACTTTTTCTATAGGTAAGCCTTCTACAACATTGCCTTTATAGCCTTGCATATTTTTGCCTGCAAATAGTGAGTTAATGATGGCTTCTTCTGTAGCTTCTATAGCTGCCATAAAAATGGGAGAGGTGTAATCGTTGTGTAAAGTGTTGTTTTGATTTACTTTTTCTTTAGGACTATGTGCAACCCGAAGATTTTCGGCAGTTGAGAATGCAATAACATAATCGCCGCTACCATTTGAGGCAATTCCTCCAGTTTTACCTAAACCTAAAAAAGCCCTTTTAGCTAATCGTTCTAAATTTCTACTGTCTAAAGGTGCATCTGTTGCTACAATGATCATGCAAGAGCCATCAACATTGTTTAACAATTGATTGCTAAAATCGAATTTACCTAATTCTTTGCCAATATTTACGCCATTAATTTGTAATACTCCGCCAAAATTTGTCTGTACTAAAACTCCTATGGTGTAACCGCCCAAACTCTTGGGTAATTTTCGGGATGAGGTGCCAATGCCACCTTTGTAACTAAAACAGATTGTCCCTGTACCCGCACCAACATTTCCTTCTTCAACTATTCCATTTTTTGCATTTGCCAAAGCTTGTAACACATCAGCAGTAGAAACATGGCGGCCTTTGATGTCATTTAAAAAACTATCATTAGTTTCGCCAACTACTGCATTTACAGAACGTATATTTTCATTTCCACTTTGTGCTAAAGAATAAGTAATTAAGGCATCCATTGCTGTAGCAACATTCATGGTATTTGTTAAAACAATCGGCGTTTCCAAGTTACCTAGCTCCATAATTTGAGTGCTACCGGCAAGTTTGCCAAAACCATTAGCTACAAATACAGCTGCAGGTACTTTTTGCTGAAAAACATTGCCCGAATGAGGTATAATTGCAGTTGCTCCAGTTCTAACAGAATCTCCTTTGATCAAAGTGGTATGCCCAACCGTTACCCCAGAAACATCAGTTATGCTGTTGAATTTGCCTGGCGCCATTACACCAATTTTAATTCCGTAATCTCGAGCTCTTTTTTGGTTTTGGGCTAAAGCTGAAAGACTAAGGATAAAAATAAAGAAGAGCGAAAAGCATTTTTGCATTATAAAATAATTAAGTATTAATATACTTTGAACAGAATTAAGCAACAATATGATATTGCTTTCAATAATACATTTTTAAGCTGTAACTTTAAAATTATGAATGGAAATGATATTATTTTTTTCGATGGACTTTGTAATCTCTGTAATAGGGCAGTACAATTTACCATTGAAAGAGATAAAAGCAACGTTTTTCGATTCGCTTCTTTGCAGAGTGATTACGCCAACCAAAAGTTAAAACCATTTAACATTGAACCTAGCGAAGGCAATAGTTTCGTGTTATTAGAAGGAGAGAAAGTTTACCAACGCTCTACGGCAGCTCTAAGAGTAGCCAGAAAACTAACTGGACTTTGGCCATTACTTTATGGGTTTATTGTTGTGCCTCCATTTATAAGAGATGGAGTTTACAGTTATATTGCAAAAAACAGGTATAATTGGTTTGGCAAACAAGAAAGCTGCTGGGTGCCTACTCCAGGATTGAAAAGTAAATTTTTAGGTTAACTAGCTTAAAAATGATAAATTTATATTTAAGGATCTGCTTAAAAAATAAGCAAAACAGAGGCTGATCAGCATAATAAACAGATTAGATATAGAACGAATAATCCAACGATGTTGAGCTAAATCTTGTTTAAAATAATTACTGATTAAAACAACTGTTCCCATAATTAAAAACCAGCAAGAAAATAGGAAAGATGTTTGTCCACGAAAAAGTAGGGTAACAGTATCATGAATTAGTCCGCAAAACACAAAGGTTACGATTAGAGAAATACTTGTTGGTAAAAAATGCTTTATTGGCTTAAATATTTTTTTGCCAAGATAGTATCCAAATATTGGATTCCAAAAGTTCCAAAATGAGGAGAAGTTTTTAGCGCCAAGAGCTCGGTATAAATTTTTAGCTAATGATTGAGGATGTCCGATAGGAACTCCATTTCTTTTCTTTACATATTCGGCTAATGTCATGTTACTTCGGAACTTTGGCGATTTTTGTTGTCAAATTTCCTAATCAGTTTTGATTTTTGTTTTCGGTTTCCAAAGCCACAAAGACAATAATGCCAATGGCAAGCTTATACTTAACGATATGATGATCAAAATCGGTCTTTGCTTAACAATCTCTACTTCATTGTTGGTAAAAATGATAAAGGTTTCCTTTAATGCATAAAGCGTAATTAAAGTGCAAATGATGGCCAATATTTTTCGCATAGTTCTAATTTCCATTCAAAGATTAGATTAATTTTTGATCCTTACCAATATTTTTTAACATCGTGATGGTTAAAAAACAAAAAGCCAGCTAAACAATGTCTAACCGGCTCTAATCAAACCAAAAATAAAGCTTATTCTCCTTCTCGTTTTATCGGAGTTAAGTTTTTTAACTCCTCTTCGTTAAAGAGCGTGTAGTGTATTTTAAATGTTTTATTTAATGGAGTTTCTAAAGAAAAGCCACCTACGCCAAAACCATCCAAAACATCAAGGTTAAAGTGCGAATATTTCCAGTATTCGAATAAATCTCTATCTACCCAAAACTCACAGCCTTCAATTTCTCCAATACAGGCATCATTCATTCTCATATAATAGCCGCCTTTTTCAAAACATTGAGGTTGAGTGCCTTCACAGCATCCGCCAGCTTGGTAAAACATCAATTCGCCATGCGTTACTTTTAGTTCTTTAATTAGGGATATTGCTTTTTCTGTAGCATCTAATCTTTTTACCATAAATGATGTATTATTAATTGCCTAACATTAAAAATTAGTTTCAATCTGAACATCAGAAGCAATCTATTTTGCATTTAGGCTATTAAGGTGCAAAACTGTGTGAAAGATTGCTTCGTCGCTGCACTTCCCTCGCAAGGACGAGCGCCCTAAACGCTTAACTTAATGATATTGGGCACCCGCGGCAGGTAGTCGTAGACCATTCGTTTATTCCTTCGACATGCTCAGGCTGACAATTTCTCTATATCAAAAGAAACCTAATTTATTTTTATCATAAGAAATCAGCATATTTTTAGTTTGGCGATAATGACCTAACATCATTTTATGATTTTCTCTGCCAATACCAGATTGTTTATAACCACCAAATGGTGCTCCAGCAGGATACGAGTGATACTGGTTAACCCAAACTCTGCCAGCTTGTACTGCCCTTGGTACCTGATAAAGTTCATGCGCATCACGTGTCCAAACCCCCGCTCCTAAACCATATAGTGTATCGTTTGCAATTTCAATAGCTTCTTCTACAGTTTTAAAAGTTGTTACTGCTAATACTGGCCCAAAAATCTCTTCTTGGAAGATACGCATTTTGTTGTGACCTTTAAAAATGGTTGGTTTAATGTAGTAGCCTGTTGCAAGCTCGCCTTCTAAGTGGTTTACTTCGCCTCCAGTTAATAGCTCTGCACCTTCTTCTTTCCCTAATTTAATGTAGGCTGCAATTTTTTCGTATTGGATTTTCGATGCTTGTGCACCCATCATCACTGTACGGTCTAACGGGCTGCCAATTTTAATAGCTTCGGTTCTTTCGATTACTTTGGCTATAAATTTCTCGTAAATATCTTCTTGTACCAGTAAACGAGAAGGGCAGGTACAAATTTCGCCCTGATTTAATGCAAACATTACAGCACCTTCTACAGCTTTGTCTAAAAATGCATCATCATGATCCATTACAGAGCTAAAGAATATATTTGGTGATTTTCCGCCTAATTCTAATGTAACCGGAATGATATTTTCAGTTGCGTATTGCATCACTAAACGGCCAGTAGGAGTGGATCCCGTAAACGCTGCTTTATTTACCTTAGGGTTAGTTACCAAATGGCGACCTAATTCTGCACCAAAGCCATTTACTACGTTAATTACACCTGGAGGCAATAAATCGCCAATTAATTCCATTAAAACCATAATAGAGGTTGGTGTGCTTTCTGCAGGTTTTAATACTACACAATTACCAGCAGCTAAAGCAGGAGCCAATTTCCAAATACCCATTAATAAAGGAAAATTCCATGGGATAATTTGAGCAACTACACCAAGTGGTTCTTGAACTATTAAAGAAACAGTATGTTCGTCTAATTCGGTATGCGAACCTTCTTCGGCACGAATAACGCCAGCGAAATATCTGAAGTGATCAATACCTAATGGTAAATCTGCTGCTAAGGTTTCTCTAATTGCTTTTCCATTGTCAATGGTTTCAACAGTGGCAAGATATTCTAAGTTATCTTCCATCCGCTGTGCGATTTTATTTAAGATGATGCTTCTTTCAGTTGGCGAGGTTTTGCTCCATGTTTTAAAAGCTTCGTGTGCTGCATCAACAGCTAATACTAAGTCTTCTTTTGATGAATGAGCTGCTTTTGTAAATACTTTTCCATCAATTGGAGATATGTTATCAAAGTATTTTCCGTTTACGGGAGCAACAAATTTACCTCCAATGTAATTGTCGTAATGCGATTTAAATTCTGGTCGTTTTACTAAATTTTCCATGTTATTTAAGATTTGGTTAATACAAACCTAATGGCAAACGCTACCCCAGAGATAGTAAAATCGTTTCATCTAGTAGCATTATAGTTGCATTGAATGTAACCTTTACGAAATAAAGTTATATTTGAGTAATACGTTGATAGCTAACCAAATCATATTAATGATATGCAGCATACATTAAATCAAGTGAGCTTAAGCAAAGCTGAAAATTTGCAAACGCTAGTAGAAAATAGAACCGCATATACTTTAGAACGTTGTGAGTTGAGTGTTTTTGAAACTTACACGCCATCGTTTAAAGTGCCATTAACTTTTAACGATTTTGTGATTACCAGTATGTTGCGAGGTAAAAAGGTAATGCATTTGTTTGATAAACAGGGGTTTGATTATATGCCAGGAGAAACGGTTATTGTGCCGCCTGATGTAACCATGAAAATTGATTTTCCAGAAGCATCTGATTTAAATCCAACACAATGTATTGCATTAGCTATTGATAACGATCAGATTAAAAAAACGATCAGCTACCTGAACGAATTTTTCCCGAAAGAGGATAGTAAAAGTAAATGGTTGTTAAATTACGATGAATATCATTTTTATAACAACGAAGAAATTGCTTATTTGATTAACAAAGTTATCAGAATTTGTTCCGAAAAGTCAATGGAAAAAGATGTGCTTGCCGATTTAACATTAAAGGAGCTTTTAATTAGAATTATGCAAAGTCAGAACTTAAAAACGATAAATGATGAGCATTATAATCTCAACCATAATCCTTTGGCTTATGTAATTGGCTATATCAAAAATAACCTAAATCAGAAAATAAGTATCGATAATTTAAGCAGCAAAGCCTGCATGAGTAAAGCTACGTTTTACCGTTTGTTTAAGCGTGAATTAGGGATTAGTCCGAATGACTATATTTTGGCCGAAAAAATGAGCAAAGCAAAAGAGTTATTAGCAAAACCAGGCGCTAAAATAGCTGCGATTAGTTATGAACTTGGATTTAGCGATTCTAATTATTTTATCAGGGCATTTAAAAAGATTGTAGGAATTACGCCTGGTGCTTTTCAAATACAAGCTTTACTTCAAATCGTTCATTAGATGGATAGTTTCTCAATTAGTCATTCAATTCTTCTATTTTACTTTCTAAGGCTTTAATAGGTTCCTTAAAAATGCTATCATTCATTTTTTGAGCGATAAAAATAAATGGAATACTAAACAACATGCAAAAAAACAACTGCCAACTAAGGTTAGGCAAGCCGATAACAGTTTCTAGATTTTGATGTACATACAATTTATAGGCTATCCAACCAATTGGCCCAATTATTGGCAAAAAGGCATAGCCAAAAAGATTTTCCATTCTTAAAATACGTTGTATTGATTTTAGATTGTCTGCTAAAACTTGTTTAGTAGTAGAATTGAAATCTATTGCAGTTTTAATCTTTTGAAACTCTCTTTGCCCAAAAAATCTACACATTTCGTAAGTAATAAATACAGCTATTAATAAAAATTGTAAGTCGTTTTTAACAAATAATGCTGCAATAAGCATTTGGATGTTAATTATTCTTATCCATCTCAGCTTCCATTTTAATTTAAACAATATGTCTCCAAGTAAACTATGAGATCGGGTATCAAATTTAAAAGTTGCAATTGCTGGTGTTTGGTCTTTGGCTGTAAATTCAACATTCATATTTTGCCACTCTTGTTGTAAGTCCATGCTATTTTTTATTTAAGATTGTTGTTAATTGTTGTTTAATACGATGTAACTTAACGTTAGTGTTTGTTTTTGAAAGTCCCATCATCTCGCTAATTTCGGTATTGTCGAAACCATCTAGATGCAGCATAATTATACTCCGATCTATTTCGGCTAATTGTTTTATAGCTCGGTATAAAAAATCAGCCTGTTCCGACAATTCTTTAGGTTCTGAAGAAATTTCTGGAAAAGTATTTTCTTTGATAGATGATGCCTTTTTTCTTTTGTTTAAGTAGGTTAGGGCAACGTTTAAACTAATTCTGTATAACCAAGTAGAAAATTTAGCATTACCTTCAAACCTTTCGTAAGCACTCCAACTTTGAAAAACAATTTCCTGATATAAATCTTTTCTGTCCTCTAAATCATCAGCATAAAGATTTACCACCTTTAGTATAATCCCTTTATGTTCTTCAATTTTTTGGAGATAAGCCTTTTCTGTCATTATTCTTTAGACTTTAAAGATTTCCTTGTTGCTTTGAACTCTTCGTAAATTTGTGTAGTGGTTATAATAAAGGATATTGTTGCGATTAACAACATGATGTATTTAAGTATTGGATGCATTTCTGTAGTAGCTAAGATTATGATAAGAAATGCAGTTAAGCCGACTTTTGAATTTTTATTTTCCATTTTGCTCATGTTAAACTGTTTAATTTGTACAGTTAGTAAGCAATGAAGCTCAAAAATTACAATAGTCGTAAACTAATTAAAAATTCAAACTATCGGCTAGCGGTTATCGATGCAAATACTGAGAACAAGGCATCTGTTATTACCACATAGGTATATAGAAAAAACAGCTTTGAACATTATGTGCTAGGTGAACTATGTCACTATGTGTTTAATTTTTTAATGCTTCCAACACTTTTAACATCATTACTTATATAGGTCTAAGCTTCTTTAAGGGTTTGGGTTTAGGTACCTTTTGCTGTAAGTTATTCCCATCAAATCATAACGTTTAAACTGAGTTTTCAACCTTCTTAAAAAATCTGGATAGTTTTTATTTCCCTTTGGGCTCCATAAAATTTCGCTCAAAGCATCCATTCTAGGAAACAACATGTATTCTATTTTAGCAGGGTTTGCAATATATTCCGACCATAGATTTCCTTGAGCTCCCCAAATGTATTTGGCTTGTTCGGCATTCAATTCAGCTGGAACAGGTTCGTAGTTGTAAACTGTTTCTAGAGGTAAAAATTTATTTGCAGCCAAGCTATCATCATTCATAAATTGTTTATGATTTAGATATAGCTTTTCTTCTGGTGTCATAATTACTTTTTGCTTTATTTTTGCTGCCGCGATGCCACCTTTTTCACCACGCCAACTCATTACTACAGCATTTGGCGCAAGGCCACCATCTAAAATCTCATCCCAGCCTATAATGGTTTTCCCTTTGCTGTTTACAAATTTCTCGATGCGATTAATGAAATAACTTTGTAATGCACTTTCGTCTTTCAGGTTATTTGCTTTCATCATTTGTTGTGTGGCTGCATCTTTTCTCCACCAAATTTTCGAGGCTTCATCGCCTCCAATGTGGATGTATTGCGACGGGAATAAATCCATTACTTCAGTTAAAACATCTTCTAAAAATTTAAAAGTTTTTTCAGTAGGCGCAAAAACATTATTGTATTTATTCATCATTCCCCAACTTTCGGCTACTTTATAACCACTTGTTGGGTCTGTACCAAATTCTGGGTAGGCAGCCAAAGCTGCCATACTATGTGCAGGCATTTCAATTTCAGGGATGATGGTAATGTATCTTTTAGCGGCATAATCAATTACGTCCTTGATTTCTTCTTGTGTGTAATAGCCACCATGTTTAATGCCGTCTGTTTTAATAGTTGCATTTGCAGGTGTAATTTTTACATCGTTAGGTAAAACCTGATATTTGATATTTTCATTTCCTTTGCCTGGCCATAAGCCTACAATGCTGCCATTTCTCCAAGCGCCAACTTCGGTTAGTTTAGGATATTTTTTAATCTCTATTCTCCAACCATGATCATCTGTTAAATGCCAATGAAAATAATTCATTTTATGCAAAGCGAGGTAATCGATGTATTTTTTAACCGTTGCTACATCAAAAAAATGACGACTAACATCGAGATGCATGCCACGGTAGTCGAAACGGGGAAAGTCTACAATTTGAACACTAGGTATAATTAATTTCGAATTTACTTGGTTAGGAAGAAGTTGTATTAGACTTTGAACTCCATAAAATAAATCTTTTGGAGATGATGAGCCAAGATTTATGGTATTTGTTAAAACCATTAAGAAGTATTGATCAGCTTTTTTGTAAATCTTTTTGTCAGTGACAAATTGTATCCTTTTATTTGAATTTCCTTCTGTTGAGGTTACTATAGAAAGTTTAAGTTTGTAATATTTTTCTAAATAATTAGCAAAATATTCTGCAGCATTTCTGGCATCTTCGCTTGAAATATATAAGGAGGTTTCATTATCAATAATGAAATCTGGAAAGTCACTTTTGTCAATTTGCGCAGGTTTCGGAATGATATTTATTTCTTGCGCAGAAATGTTTACATTTAAAGCTATAATTAAAAAGAGGAAAGCTACTTTTTTCATTGGATTAGGTTTGATTTTCAAAAATAAGAAAAATAAACTTGATGCATTAAAAGTGATTAGTTTATGCATATAACAACGAGATTCTTCGCATCGCTCTGAATGACAAAGAAACAAAACCTCACCCTGTTAAAGCTAGTGGTTTAAAACAGTTCCTTTGTCTCTCCGCCGCGGCGGAAGAGGGACTGCGAAGACAGAGCTTTTACTACAAAACGTTGATAGGGTGAGGTTTATACTATTGAACGGAAATGTTGCCAAGCATCACTAGCTTTCAATTATAAACCCGATTGGATGAAAAGCTCCCGATTTATCGGGACTTGTAAGAAAAGCGGGGCAGAAGTAAGCGATGAGCATTAACATTCGTTTTCTAATATTTACCATATAAGGCATTTAAGGAAATATAAGACAGAGCTTCAATGAACTTATATTTCTTATATGGTTTGATAAATAAAAACAGATTCCTCGCAAGCTCGGAATGACAAAGAACCGAAACCTCACCTTGTTAAAGCAAGTGATTAAACGCAGTTACTTTTTTTCTCCGCCGCGGCGGAAGAGGGAGTGCATTGGACAGAAGCTAAACAACAAAACGCTCATAGGGTGAGGTTAAACTGAAAAGGAGATTGCCGCAGTCGATGAAAAATCTCCTTCGCAATGACGAGCCTCTAAACACAAAAAAAATCCCGATAAGCATTTGCCTATCGGGATTAAATGTATTAGCTAGTTAAAAAGCTTATTTTTTGTTTTTGCTTTCTTCGCCTTCCATTTGCTCTTTTAATTGAGCAAGAACGCTAAGATCACCTAATGTAGATTTCTCTACAGAATCTTTCACTTTTTTAACTGCACTTACAGAAGCTTTAGCTTCTTTCTTTTTAGTAGCTCTTTCTTCAGCAGCAACTTCAGCTTTAGCCTCTTCCCAAATACGGGCGTGAGATACAACGATACGTTTAGCATCTTTGTTAAACTCAATGATTTTAAATTCATTGGTTTCTTCAGCTTTGATTACAGAACCGTCTTCTTTAGCCATGTGTTTAGTAGGTACGAAACCTTCTACACCATAAGGTAAAGCAATAACAGCACCTTTATCAGTTACTTTAACTACTGTACCTGTATGAACTGAATCAAGGGTAAAGATAGTTTCGAAAGTATCCCAAGGGTTTTCTTCTAATTGTTTGTGACCTAAAGATAATTTGCGGTTTTCAACATCAAGTTCTAAAACAACAACATCTAATGTATCACCAACTTTAGTAAACTCGTTAGGGTGATTAACTTTTTTGCTCCAAGATAAGTCAGAAATGTGGATTAATCCGTCAATTCCTTCTTCAATTTCAACAAATACACCGAAGTTAGTCATGTTTTTAACTACAGCTTGGTGTTTGCTGCCAATTTGATATCTTTCTGCAACAGCTCCCCAAGGATCTTGAGTTAATTGTTTAATACCTAAGCTCATTTTACGCTCATCTCTGTCTAAAGTTAAAACTTCAGCTTCGATCTCGTCGTTAACTTTCAAGAATTCTTGAGGTGAACGTAAGTTTTGTGACCAGCTCATTTCTGAAACGTGGATTAAACCTTCAACACCTGGAATGATTTCTAAGAAAGCACCGTAATCTGCAACAGTAACAATTTTACCTTTAACTTTAGAACCAACAGCTAAGTTAGTATCTAAATTTTCCCAAGGGTGAGGAGTTAATTGTTTTAAACCTAAAGCGATACGTTTTTTCTCATCATCAAAGTCTAAAACAACAACGTTGATTTTTTCGTCTAATGACAATACTTCTTTTGGATGCTCTATGCGGCCCCAAGAAATATCAGTAATGTGAAGTAAACCATCAACACCACCTAAATCGATGAACACACCGAAATCAGTAATGTTTTTAACAGTACCTTCTAATACTTGACCTTTTTCTAATTTAGAAACGATTTCAACTTTTTGGCTTTCTAAATCGTCTTCAATTAAGATTTTGTGAGATACTACAACGTTTTTAAATTCGTGGTTGATTTTTACAACTTTGAATTCCATTGTTTTACCAACGTAAACATCGTAATCACGGATAGGTTTAATGTCAATTTGAGATCCAGGTAAGAAAGCTTCTACACCCATAATGTCAACAATTAAACCACCTTTAGTACGGCTTTTCACGAAACCATTAATAATGGTATCATTGTCAAGCGCAGCGTTGATGGTTTCCCAAGAACGTTGTGTTTTTGCTCTCTTGCGAGATAAAATCAACTGACCATTCGCATCTTCTGGAGCTTCTACGAAAACATCCACTGAATCGCCAATTTTCAAATCAGGTGTATCTCTAAACTCTGAAGTAGAAACTAAACCGTCAGATTTGAAACCTACGTTTAATACTACGTCTTTGTTGTTGATAGACACAACGATACCACTAATGATTTCGCCTTGTGTGATTTGGTTGAAAGTATCTGTGTACATATCTTCAAACTTTTTACGGTCTGCGTCACTGTAGTTACCAAATACTTTATCATCTGCATCCCAATCAAAATCCTGATCTGGTGTTGCTAAAGATGATTTGATTTGTTCGATAGAAACCGAATCAGCTTCTGACTCAATTGTTTCTTTCTCGGTTAGACGAGCGTCTGCACCTTGTAGTTCGGCATTTGTTGCCTCTAGTTCTTTTTCTGCTACTTGTTTTTTAGCCATTAATTAATAATCTCCTTTGTTCCCTATTTAGGGACTGCAAAGGTAGAAATTTCTTTTTTAAAAGGAAAGTTTTTTTTAATAAATGTTGCTGATATTAAGCTATTTATAATTCCCCTCCCTCGGAGGGGTGCCTGAAGGGCGGGGTGGTTTTTATAATTTATCAGAAATTTATTTATTAGAAAAGCAAAAACTTAGCTTTTTTTAAGGTTAGTCCCGTTTTTCGCTTTACTCGCTTCGTACCTCAACTTCGTGCTCGCTACAACCGGGTTTAAAATGCAAAACCTGTGCTAAAATTAAAAACCGTTATGGCGTAAATCTGTGTTTATCCCTATTACCTTTGATTAAAATCTACTGCTTAGTAAAAGTCCCTCTGGTAAAACCTTCGCCAACTAGCGTATTGTCATCTCTCATTAACAACATGATCGTATTTTCTTGCTGTTTGAATTTAATGATATCGCCTTCAACCGTGTATTTGGTTGTAATTAAGGTATCCATGTAAGCGTCTTCAATAATAACGTTGTTTGCCTTAAACTCAAATGAATTATAATCGCCGTCGCCATGGTTTAAGTATTTACCAGCAACAGATTTTTCTACGATAAAAGTTAAATAGCTTAAATAACCAACTGCTAAAACTACACATGTGGCCAAAACCATTAAAACTTTATTATTTAAAAATTTAAAAATTATAAATAATGAGCCTAACATAATAATGGCTACAAAAGCAATAAAAATTGTCTTAGAATTATCTTTGCTTGTTTGTTGTTGTACCATAACTTTAGGAGCATCAGCTTTTTTTGCAGGCATAGGAGAAACCCTAGTTAAGTATTGGCTACTCACAAATCCTTCGCCATTGGTTACCTTAACTTTAAAATATTTGGCATCAGTTGAATCTAAAACTTGCACATTTTCGTTTTGTGGAACAAAACCTACTTTTTTACTTGTTGGGTCTTTAGTTTCTCGAACATTTAGTTTATCTGCAGTTACTTTATACATATCTTGCGCAATAGCACCAATAGAAAAAGACAATAAAGTAATTATAAAAAGGGGGAATTTATAGGTCATGTTTTTGAATTTAGCTTAGTATTTTAAGCTTTAGCTATTAGAAATTATAAAGATTTGAAGCCTCAAAAGTAGGAAACCCTTTTAAAAACTAGCCAAAAATTTTAAAATTAACAACATTTAGCGCTAAATGTTTTGGCTTTATGCTATTGGTTAATAATAGCAATGGCCCTGCATTTTAAACCAGATTGAGCTAAATAGCCCACAGCGAAGTATAACGAAGCGAGGACTATAAGCGAAAGCAGGGCTAACATTAATAGAAGCTAAGGAAACTGATTTTCAAATAAAAAATAATTTACCAGCTACCACCAGCACCACCACCGCTACTGCTACCGCCACCAAAACTACCACTACTGCTAGATGAACTGCTGCTAGATGAACTACCACTTGATGACGAGCTAGACTCTACAAGTTTAGCTAAGGTTACCCATTTGATAAACTCTACATGGTTACAGAAACAACATTCATGAGTTAGCTTCGCTGTGCCAGTACTACTATAAGTTGGGGATTTTGTTGTTTCTTGTTTATTGAGTTGATAAGTTCTAAAGTTACATTTGGGGCATTCGGTGTAGTTTTCAAATTCTTCGGCAGGCCAAACTTTAATTTGATGTTCTCTTTGGTCTTCGCTTAGCCAGATATCATAATCATAAGCTTTAATGAGCTCTTCTTTTCTTTGTCCTTTACTTAAATAAGGCTCGCCTTCTAGGTTAATATCTCTATCTAAACGAGACATTTGTTCTTTTTTGCTATCAAATATTGGAGCAAACCTTTCTACAGTTTTTGCTTTTTTAAAGGCGTGACTAATTAAGGCTACAATTATTGGAGGAGAAAAAACAATTAGCCACCAATATTTAGCATGAAAATCTTTAACTGCCTCGAAAAAATTTTCATCATCAAAATGTGTTCTTCTTAAGTTGCCAACAAAAGCATAATAACGAAAGAATAATCCGATTGCCAATAAAGCATAAAGAATGTACGGAATATGCGTGATTTGGAAATTATCAAAAAGACCGAATCCGCTTCCAAATGCGAGCACAAAAATAGAAATAAACACAAAAAAGAAGATACCAACGCAGCCTTTAATATAAACTGAATCGTAGCCGTTTTGATTTTCTAAAATTTGATTGATGTTCTTTTTGGAGCTAGCATTTTTCTTGCTAATAACTTTTGTTTTAACTGCTTTGAATGGCTTATCGGTTAGCGGTGTACTTTTTTTGGCTTTTTTATTCACCAATTTAAAAACGATAAAAAAGAGCAATATTATAGCAACAGAAGCACCTAATGTAAACTTCCAGTCGAAGCTTTTTTGCTCTTCTTGTTTAATTAAACCCTGTATTTCGGCTTTTGCTTTCGGGTTGGTTAATTTATTGCTAACCTCATCAATTGCATTCAAAATACCATCATCGTATAGGTTTTCTTTAAAAGCAGGAACTAGATTTCGTTCTCCAATTTGTTTTAGAACAATGTCTGGTAATAATCCTTCAACTCCATCGCCACTTATGAAACGATATTTTCTTCTATCGGCCGCGATAAACAATAACAAGCCATTATTACTACCCGCTTTGCCGATGCCCCATTCATCAAAAATGGCTTTGGCAAATTCAAAATCTTCTTGATCTTCTTCGAAATCTTTTACAAAAACGATGGCAAATTCTACTTTAGTCTCTTTTTCTAATTGAACGAGTTTTTCGTCCATTGCTGATACATTTGATAAAATCCCATCAGGATTGCTTACAAAATAATCTTGTCCGTTAGTTTTAGGGTTTGGAATTTGATCAACAGTGTAGAACTTTTGAGCGAAAGCAAAGGTGCTTATCCATATAAATAGGGCAAGCAGGAAAATTTTCTTCATAAAAGAGTTTAAATAAAAATTAATCTTTAGGGAAGATTGAAGGTTTTATTTTTCAGCTTTTAGCTTGGTAATCATTTTTTCCAGCTTAACTTTATCATTGGCATAAGGTGCTAAATCAAACAAGGCTACTTTTCTAAATTCAACAGGGTGGCTTTCGCTTTGCAAAGAAATATATCCGCCAGTTAAGCGCTTACCATCTTCTTTTACTTTAGGATCGAAGTTAATTACGCTACCACCACCAATTTGAGGTTTAGTGTATTGTAAAACCACTTCTTTATCTAAAATATGCTGAATTAACGAATCTCCTAAAACTAAAAACTCTGCAGTAACCCATTGGTCGCCAGCATAAGTTTTTGATTTAGATTCGAAACAATGTCCTTTATAAAGTTTATCATCAAGAAAAACCGTTGTGCCTGGTGTACAAACATTGCTGGTGTGTCGAAGATCTGTTCCATTTCCACCAAGTAATTGTGCCTCTACAGAGATAGGAAAATCTTGATCTTTTAGCATCGTTTTTGGATCTTGCCCATGCAGCATTGCACCACTGTTTCTAGTTGCCCAACCTTCGCCACCTTTGGCTTGCTCGCCAACAAAGCGATATTCTATTTTTAATAAATAATAAGAGAATGGTTTATTGTAGTGAATATGGCCGTATTGGAAGTTAAAATCTTCATAACCATCATACCTTACTTTCATCACACCATCTTCAACTCTAAACGTATTTGCATAGTTTTCGCCAACTTCGTGTTTGGCAATTTTTACGGTCCAATCATTTAAGTCTTTACCGTTAAAAAGATTAATCCATCCTTTTTGTGCAGAGCAAGAAGATAAGGTTAGTGCAAATAAAACTAAAAAATTGAATAGGGATTTATTGAACATAGTTGTTGCTGTTAAATTTAAAAGTAGAAAATAATAAGTAAATTTGTGTTATGTCAACCAACAAAAATATTCCGGTATTTGAAAAACGCATCTTTTGGGATGTGAATTTTGAGCGACTAGATTATGATAAAAAAGCTTCATTTATTATTGAAAGGGTTTTTGAACGCGGTGATGTGCAAGATATTCGTAATTGCAGAAGGTATTATGGTGATGATTTGGTTAGGACTGTTTTAATGAAGGCTAAATATTTGCCGATACATCGTTTGTATTTGGCTAGTGCAGTAATTGGTGAACCTATAGAACTTTTTAGATGTTATACTACAACACAGTTGAGTCCAAAACTCTCTCCATACTAAAACGTTTACTTAGCATTCCAGAACTGAAAGATTTTGCTTTAGTAGGAGGTACAGCATTGTCTTTAAAATACGGCCATCGACTATCTATCGATCTTGATTTGTTCAGTTGCTATAAGATAGAATTTCACAAAGAATTTATTATAAATGCATTGAGAAATGAGTTTGGCGATGATTTTATACCAGAAGTTATGCCAGCAAAATGGGCAGTTTTTGGATTTATTAAAAATGTTAAGGTTTATATTGTTTCTTATCCTCATCAAATTATTAGAGAATTAGATTTAACTGATGGGTTGAGAATGTTCAGTACAGAAGATATTATTGCAATAAAGTTTAACGCAATTTTGGGGCGTGGAAAGAAAAAAGACTTTTGGGATATGGCTGAATTGCTTAAAAACTTTAACCTAATTGATATGATGGCTTACCACAAAGAAAAATATCCCGAGCAAATGTTATTAATTTCCTTGCCTTCGGCATTAACCTATTTCGCAGATGCGGATGAAAGTGAAGATCCTATTAGTTTAAAAGGGCAAACCTGGGGAAAAGTAAAATCTTTCATCAGTAAAAAAGTTAGCGATTATTTAAAGTAATTAAGCCCTAGGTAAAAACGGATTAACTTTTTCTAATGCAAAATCTAACTGCTCTTGTTGTGTTAAATCTGTATTGTCTAAAATAATGGCATCTTCTGCTCTAACCAGCGGACTTTCTTTTCTAGTTGTATCGGCATAATCACGATGTGCTAGATTTTCAAAAACTTCTTCGAGTGTTGTAAAATTATCGCCTTTGGCAATCATTTCTTTATGTCTGCGCTCTGCTCTAATTTTTGGATCGGCAGTCATAAAAAATTTTACCTGAGCATCTTCAAAAACTGCTGTGCCAATATCACGGCCATCCATTACAATGTTTTTAGATTTGCCCATGCGCTGTTGCTGCTTTACCATATCATGGCGAACTTGTTTGTTGGCCGATACTTCACTCACGTTTTCAGAAACAGGCATTTGTCTAATTTCTTCAGAAACTTCTTCTCCGTTTAACAAAATATGAGATTCGTAATCACGAGAGTGGAAATTTAATTCGATATGATGTAAAGCATCATCAATAGCAGCTTGATTGGTCATATCAACTTTGTTGCGCAAAAAATAAAGCGTAACAGCTCTGTACATGGCGCCACTATCTATGTAAATAAAACCTAATTTTTTTGCCAAAGCTTTTGCCAATGTGCTTTTACCGCACGATGAATAGCCATCTATGGCTACAACTAGGTTTTTTCTCATAGTTTACAAATGTAAGATTTTGCTTTATTATTTATTTATTTTTGTAAAATGATACCTACTAAAGAAGAATTAATTAAAGAGCTTACTTTTAAAACATCGCGTAGCGGAGGCAAAGGCGGGCAAAATGTAAATAAAGTTTCGAGTAAAGTAGAACTGATTTTTAATCCACAAAATTCTTTGCTTTTTAATGATGATGAAAAGGTTTTATTATTAAAAAGGCTGGCTAATAGATTAGATTCAGAAGGTAATCTGCATATCGTTTCGCAAGAGGATAGAAGCCAATTACTAAACAAACAGCGGACAGTGATTAAGCTTGTAAAACTTTTAACTCAATGTTTGCAATTAGAAAAAAAACGGAAGCCAACAAAAATTCCGAAAACTGTTATTGCAAAAAGGTTAAACAATAAGGCGATCAATTCATCGAAGAAGGAGAATAGGAAGAAGCCGGGGTTTGATTAGTCTGAGCTTTTCAAATGGGTGTTTATTTGTTAGCTTTGCAAAACACACAAAAATACCCATGAAAAAAAATCTATTGTTGTTAGCTTTTGTAGCTACACTTGTTTCGTGCACGAAAAATCAGAATGAAAATGCTTTTCCAGAAGAGAAACTATCAGCCGATATTGATTTGGTAGTTAAAGGAGCTACGCAAGAGGTTAAGCCTTTATACCCATCATCTGATGTTTATAATTTTTTAGGATATGGATACGATGTAACTGATAAATTTGTTGATGAGGTTTCAGTAAGAGCAAGTGTATTAAATGTTACTGCGTATGCAGCGACGGGTACAAATAGAATAAATATGCCTAGAAGTTCTGAATCATCTTGGAAAAATGTGATTGGTAAAGATGCAGCAAATCTTTCTGAAAGATTGTCTAATATGTTTGAAGCTACTAGAGGGTTTAAGGTATTCGGAAATACCATTCAAAGTTCTTTTCCTACATCAAATTTTGCAAATTCAAACTATGTTTATGCATATTATTCTTATTATATGATCAGAAAAAGATTTGAATTTTATTATGAATCGGCGTTAAATGATTTTATAACTAATGATTTTATGACAGATATTAGTAAGCTAGACGCTGAGCAATTAGTTAAAAAGTACGGAACACACGTTTTAAGAAATATAAGCGTTGGGGCAAAATTTGATGTTGTTTATCAAGCCAATGCTACAGAAGGAGATAAAGAAAACATTAGTATGGAAGGACAAAGATATGCCTTGAAAAATACTTTTGGACTGATGACTGGCTATTTAGATCCTGTTAACTTAAAAAACTTAAATGCAAACTCATCTGCCAAAATATACTATAGCTCTATTGGTGGTGATCTCAATAAACTGAAAACAGAAACTATAAATAATAGATTGGTATTAAATATTTCAAACTGGGTTTCAAGTACAACTGAAGAAAAGGCACGTTTTATGGGCATTGCATCAGATGGTTTAGTGCCACTTTATCACTTCATTAGTGATAATAATAAAAAAGCAGAAGTAAAGCAATACATTGAGCAATATATTGATAGCAAAGAAGTTAAACTTACAAAGTAGGGAAATAATAAAGAGCAACTTTCATTGTTCTTTATTATTTCGTTTAGCTCCCAGATTTCCCAAACCTATAAAACATACTAATCATCCCATACTTGTTTGCTTTTGCCGAACTTTTCACTTCTTTAGATTTAAATATCAATCCAAAATCTAAAGTAAAACGTGGCGTGCTGTAATTAACACCAAGCTGCTGGGCAAAAACTAATGGTTTACGGCCAAATGTTATCGGACTATCGTTATTAAACATGCTGCCTTGTATGGTGGCATCATAAGCTACAAAGTTTAATTGCGGTTTGGCATAAAAGAAAGTTTCTCTTTTAACTAGTTTTTCTGTTTTGGCATTGTTGCTAATTACGGAGTTGGTATAACCAGAATTAAATAATTGATTAATTTTTCCTGCTCTAAATAATACTCCAGCACCAGCGCCACTAAAAGTTGTACCAACATTGGCGTATCCTTCAAAAGAGAAATCTACATCTTTTTTAGCAGAGCGATGTAAGAGCTGAGTATATTGCGTAGAAAGATTTACAGCAAATTCGTTGCTAATTTGATACTGCCAACCATCAATTTCATAAAAACCAACTAGGTCATGCAAAAGCTTTTGACCATCTTCTGCTAATGAATTTGGACCAACAGTACCTGCTTCTAGCCCTACTTTTAAAATTTTTTCGCTTTTGTAAAATAGATTAACGTTTCCGCCAGCATATAAATAACCTGCAAACGGACGATCCTGTTTAGCTGGATCAGGAACATTGCCAGATATGGCATTGAACATTTTCTGTCCAGCAGTTATTTCATAGGTTAATTTTTCTAAATTCCCACCAAGTTTTTGCTGGTCGGTAGCATGGCGAAAATAAATGAACAATCCATTGGTGTAATAACGATCTTGACCATAAAATAGGTAAGCATCGTTATCACTTTTAAAACCAAATTCATTTTTATAAGACTGAGCAAATAAGCTCGAACTTAATAACATAACAATTGCTAATAGCCCAATCTTTAATTTCATTTACTAATTTTTTATTTCTGGTTTAATTTTAACAGTTATATCTTGCGCATTTTTCACTTTATCTTTCATTAAAGCCAATTCAATTACTTCTTTCATCTCCGTCACATAGTGGAAGTTTAAATCCTTAATGTAATCTTCTTTGATTTCCAAAATATCTTTCCTGTTCGATTTGCAAAGAATGATTTCCTTAATATTTGCTCTTTTCGCAGCCAAAATCTTTTCTTTTATTCCGCCTACTGGCAAAACTTTTCCACGAAGTGTAATCTCACCCGTCATGGCTAAATTAGATTTTACTTTACGTTGCGTAAATGCAGATGTAAGTGCTGTTAACATGGTAATACCTGCAGATGGACCATCTTTTGGTGTGGCACCAGCCGGAACGTGAACATGAATATCAAATTGATCAAACAAGGCATTGTCTATACCAAATAAGCCCGAGTGTGCTCTTAAATAAGCCAAAGCAATAATCGCAGATTCCTTCATTACGTCACCCAAATTTCCTGTTAAGGTTAATTTACCTTTGCCAGGGCTTAAGCTCGCTTCAATAAATAAAATATCACCACCAACCGAAGTCCATGCTAAACCAGTAACAACTCCGGCTACCTCATTACCTTCGTAAGCGTCTTTATCGTAAATTGGCGCACCTAAAATACGTTCAACATCTGCTAAACTTAAAGTTGGCTCGTAAGGTTCTTCCATGGCAATTTTGGTAGCAATACCACGTACCAATGAGCCAATTTTCTTTTCTAGACCACGTACGCCACTTTCACGGGTATAGTCTTCAATTACTTTTTCAATTAGGCTTGTCTTTAAATTAATGGCTTTATGCTCTAAACCGTGTTGTTCTTTTTGTTTAGGTAAAAGATATTTTTTAGCAATTTCAATTTTTTCTTCAATAGTGTAACCATTTACCTCAATAATTTCCATCCTGTCTAAAAGTGCAGGTTGTATGCTGCTTAAAGAATTAGCAGTAGCGATGAATAAAACATTAGATAAATCGTAATCTGCCTCTACATAATGATCGTTAAAAGCGTTGTTTTGCTCTGGGTCTAAAACTTCTAGCAAAGCTGATGAAGGGTCTCCTCTATGATCAGAACCTACTTTATCAATCTCATCTAATACAAAAACTGGATTAGCAGCACCAGCTTTTTTAATAGATTGAATAATTCTACCTGGCATGGCACCGATGTACGTTTTTCTGTGACCACGAATTTCTGCTTCATCTCTAACACCGCCTAAAGCAATACGAACATATTTACGGTTGATGGCTTTAGCAATAGATTTTCCCAATGATGTTTTACCAACTCCCGGAGGACCAACTAAACATAAAATTGGCGCTTTCATGTCGCGTTTAAGTTTTAGTACGGCCAAATATTCGATGATACGTTGTTTAACTTTTTCTAAACCAAAATGGTCTTTATCTAAAATTTTCTGAGCACGTTTTAAATCGAAGTTATCTTTGGTAAAATCATTCCAAGGTAAATCTAACAATAGCTCTAAATAATTCATTTGTATAGAATAATCAGGCGCTTGAGGATTCATTCTACCTAATTTTTCTAATTCTTTTGCAAAATGATCGGCAACAGGTTTAGCCCATTTTTTCTTTTTAGAGCGCAATTGCAAAGCTTCGTACTCTAAATCTGACGAATTGCCTCCTAATTCTTCTTGTATGGTTTTTAATTGAGCATTTAAAAAATAATCACGTTGTTGCTTATCTAAATCGGTACGTACTTTAGATTGAATTTGATTTTTTAACTCTAACATCTGTAATTCAGTTGTTAGCAATTCCATCACCATTTCTGCACGTTTGCGTAAGTTGCCCATTTCAAGCATTTTTTGCTTGTCTGCTACATCAGCATTCATGTTAGATGAGATGAAGTTGATTAAAAACGAGGTGCTCTCAATGTTTTTTAATGCAATTCCTGCTTCGCTTGGTATGTTTGGCGAAAGCTGAATGATTTGAGATGACATTTCTTTTATTGAAGCCACCAAAGCTTTAAACTCTTTATCAGCTTTATGTTTCGACTCGGCGAATTTAGCAATGATAACTTTTATGTATGGCTCTGATTGTACTTCTTCTACCAACTGAAAACGTTGTTTGCCCTGTATAATTACAGTTGTATTTCCATCGGGCATTTGCAGCATTTTAATAATATGAGCTACTGTACCAACGCTGTTTAATTCATCAAAAGTAGGATCTTCTACAGAAACATCACGTTGTGAAACCACACCAATTATTCGATCGCCTTTGTAAGCTTCCTTGATTAGTTTAATAGATTTATCACGGCCAACCGTAATTGGAATTACTACACCAGGAAATAAAACTGTATTCCTAAGTGGTAAAATAGAAAGGATTTCTGGTGTTTCTTCGCTGTTCATTTCATCTTCGTCTTGTTGAGACATTAACGGAAAGAACTCAGTATCTTCATTTATAATTGGTAGCGATTGACTAAAATCAAAGTGATCTTGTTTACTCATTAAGTAGGACTTTTAAAATATATAAACGACAATCTGACAGCATTGTCGATAAAAAGTGTTAAATCTGTATAAAGGCATGTAATTTCAACTCTTGTGCCAAAGGCATAATTACAAAATTTGTCTGAAAAAAAGTCAGCATCTAAAATAAATATTACAAAATATCATATTTAACTTAAATTAACGTTTATCATATAATTTGCAAATAGAATGATTTTGTATATTGGCAGCATGTTTGTTGTTGAATAGTGATTTTAAAATTTGTAATTTTAACTAAACCAGAAACGCTTAATGAGTTATTTTAAAAAGGCATTATTCTTATTGTTATTTGTAAGTACATCTGTAACATCTTTTGGACAAGGTAATTTTGAAAAGATGGGTAGGCAAGCTTTTATGAAAAGCGACTATAAAAATGCTGTAATCCAATTAGAAAAGGTAGAGGGTGGGCAAACTAGTGCTAGTGTGCAAAAAATGTTAGGTTACTCTTATTTTCAATGTGGAGATTATGAGCAATCTATTGCATCATATAGTAAATTAATAAGTTTAAAACCAGCTGATTATTCTGCATATTATTATCGTGGAAAAGCGAGGTTAAATGTTGCCAATGCACCTAAAGAATCGCTCAACCAAATGAGAGAGAGTTTTTATACCTCTGCAATTAAAGATTTTACTAAGGCAATAGAAATTAGTGGAGAAGAGGATGCTCAAATCTTACAAAATAGGGGTATAGCGTACAAAGATTACGGAATATTTAAATCATATAAAGTTAAAAAGGCTGCTGAAAAAACTGCCTGTATTAGTGTTTTTAATAGCTCAATTGCCGATTTTCAAAAGATACTTACTATGCAACCTTTAAGGAAAGATATTGTTGGTTTAATAGACTATGTAAAGGCACAAATTGTAAGCTTAAAATAGTATACCAGAGCTAAAAAAAATGCCTCGATCAGTAATGGTCGAGGCATTTTTTTTAGTTGAATTTACCTTGTATGATGTACCGTTTGGTATCCATCAATTTTATTTTTTGAGTCTTATTGATCTCGAAATAGTTATTTGGTAAATAAACCAAACTGTCTGTAGATGAATAAAGTACATTTTTATTCTCCAAGAAAATTTTAATTGTCTGAACTTTTTTATCTTTTAAAGATATCACTACTTTCTTAACAGGAATTTTTTCGCTTTGCGATAAGTAGGTTTCAGAAGTATCCGTTTTAGTTAATTGAAAAGAGCCTTTCCACGAAGCTTTGTTGATATCTGCATCAATAAATGAACTTAATTCTTGTTCCCAATTTGCAATGCGTAATTTTTTCTCTTCGGTTTTACCATCAACAAAAACCGTTTTAACAATAGTTGGATTTGTTTTTGATAATCTTGCTGCTTCAGTTTTAAAATAATCGCTTACGCTAAAATAGCTTTGAGTTGTAGCTTTCTCCTCATTTTTTGCACCACATGATGCAAGTATTGTAATTAAACAAAACAGAACTGGTTTTCTCATACCAAACAATTTCCTGTCATAATTTCTGGAATTTCTAATCCCATAATTTTTAAAATTGTCGGGGCAATATCTCCTAACTTTCCATCGGCTATGCTTTTGTAATTTTTATCTATTAATATACAAGGCACTAGGTTTGTGGTATGTGCAGTATTTACAGATCCGTCGTTATTTAGCATAAACTCAGAGTTGCCATGATCTGCCAATATGATAAAAGAATATCCGTTTTTTAATCCAGTACTGATAACTTTTTCTGCACAAGCATCGGCAGTTTCTACAGCTTTTACAACTGCATCAAAAACTCCCGTGTGGCCAACCATGTCTGGATTTGCGAAGTTTAAACACACAAAATCAGGCCAGCCTGCAACTAATTCTTCATTTATAGCCTCAGTAATGCCTGCGGCACTCATTTCTGGTTGCAAATCATAAGTAGCTACTTTTGGCGAAGGAACTAAAAGTCTTTTCTCATTTTCAAATTCTTTCTCTCTTCCGCCAGAAAAGAAAAAAGTAACATGAGGATATTTCTCAGTTTCTGCAATGCGGATTTGGTTTTTATGGTTGCGTTCTAAAACCTCACCTAAAGTATTTGATAAATCGTCTTTAGTAAATACTACATGAACATTGTTAAAACTTTCATCGTAAGTTGTCATGGTAACATAGTAAAGTGGGAGCTTTTTAATACCGAAATCCAAATAATCATGCTGGCATAAAGCCGATGTAATTTCTCTACCTCTATCTGTTCTGTAGTTGAAACAGATCACAACATCATCTGGTTGTATAGTAGCAGTTGGTTCGCCAATTTCATTTACCACCACCAAAGGTTTTAAAAATTCATCTGTTATACCTTCATTATAAGATTGTTGTATCGCTTTATCAATGTCATGTACTTTTTCTCCAGTGCCATTAACCATTAAATCATACGCTAGCTTTACTCTTTCCCATCTGTTATCTCTATCCATTGCGTAATAGCGTCCAATTACACTTGCAATTTTGCCAGCAGAAGTTTTTAAATGCGCACTTAAGTTTTGAATGTATCCTAAGCCAGAATTAGGGTCGGTATCTCTTCCATCTAAAAATGCGTGGATGAAAACATCTTTTAAACCTTGTTCATTAGCCGCATCACATAAAGCTTTCAAATGTTCAATATGAGCGTGTACGCCTCCATCAGATACTAAGCCGATAAAATGAACGGCTTTGTTGTGCAATTTTGCATAGTTAAAAGCATTTACAAGCGTTTCATTGCTATGTAAAGTTCTATCTGTAATGGCTTTATTAATTCTACCAAGTTCTTGGTAAACCACTCTTCCAGCACCTAAATTCATGTGGCCAACTTCAGAGTTACCCATTTGTCCGGCAGGTAAACCAACCGCTTCTCCAGATGCTTCTAATTTAGAGTTAGGATAATTTTTAAGCATCGAATCAAAAAAGGGAGTATTTGCGGCAAAAGCGGCATCAGATTTATCTTTTTTTCCGTAACCCCAGCCATCAAGAATGAGTAGTACAAGTTTTTTAGCTTCCATTAAAATGATATAGAATGATGAAATATTTAAAACAAATATAAGCCAATTAGAGTTTTAATGGAAGGTTTTTATACTTAATGATTTATAAATGGCATAATTTTAGCTTGAAAAGGTTGTTTTATAAACACACATGATGAAACCTTTACTTGCTTTATTGTTTTTACTATGGCACATTCCATCAAATAACGCCATTCAGGCAGATATTATTGATGAATTAGCCGTGGAGTTTAGAGCAGGAAATGCTAAGGAAATTGGAAAACATTTCGCATCATCTGTAGAGTTAATTGTAATTGACCAAGAAGATGTATACAGTAAAGCACAGTCTGAGCAAATTTTAAAAGATTTTTTTATAAAAAATTCCCCTTTAAAATCTACAATCATTCATCGCATTAGCAGTAACCCAAATTACCGTTATGGCATACTCTCCTTAAATACCAAAACTGGAAAATTTAGGGTAACAGTTACCTTAAAATTAATAAAAGCTACTAATGCTTTCTTAATCAACGAATTAAGGATAGAGCAAGATAGAGAATAGTAATTTAGGTCATAAATTGTTATTTTTGATTAAAAATTACTGTTTTGGATAAAAAATTAGTCGATCTATTTATTAAAAATGCCATTGCCGAAGATGTTGGTGATGGAGACCACACCTCATTAGCTACCATTTCTAAAAACACACAAGGCAAAGCAAGGCTGATTGTAAAAGAAGATGGTGTTTTAGCTGGAGTTGAATTAGCATTAGAGATTTTTGATCAAATTGATGCTAATTTAAAAGTAAATGTGAACATGGCTGATGGAGCGAAAATAAACTACGGAGATATCGCATTTACTGTTGAGGGAAGTACACATTCGATTTTATTAGCAGAGCGTTTGGTTTTAAATTGTATGCAACGCATGAGTGGCATCGCTACCAAAACAAATCGAATTGTTGAGTTACTAAAACCATATCAAACAAAAGTTTTAGATACACGTAAGACAACACCAGGCTTAAGATATTTAGAAAAGTGGGCGGTAAAAATTGGTGGAGGAGTAAATCATAGAATTGGTTTGTATGATATGATTTTAATTAAGGATAATCATGTTGATTATGCTGGTGGAATATCGAATGCCATTAAAGCCGCAAATAACTATCTAAAAGAAACAGGAAAAAATTTAGCTATAGAAATTGAAGTTAGAAACTTAAAAGAATTAAATGAGGTTTTGACTGAAGGAAATATTGACCGAATTATGCTAGATAATTTTGATTTACCCTTACTGAAAGAAGCGGTTGATTTAATAAAAGGAAAGTTTGTTACTGAGGCTTCTGGTGGCATCGTAGAAGAAAATGTAACCGATTACGCCAAGTGCGGAGTTGATTACATATCAATGGGTGCTTTAACACATTCTGTAAAAAGTTTAGATTTAAGTTTAAAAGCTTTCTAATGCCTGAAAATTCTGCCTTCTTTCAATTAATTTTTTTAGTATAATTGTAGGTCATGATATCGATCTACTCTATTTCGGCTTTAATTGCTGCCTATCTTTTTGGTTCTATACCAACTGCTGTTTGGTTGGGGCAAGCTTTTTACGGTGTTGATGTAAGAGAATACGGTAGCGGAAACGCTGGTGCAACAAATACTTTTAGGGTATTAGGTAAAAAACCTGGTATTGCAGTAATGCTTATTGATATTTTTAAAGGTTATACCGCTTGTAATTTAGCCTACTTTATAGGTCTTTCTGTTACTGGTCCACAAAATTCTACTCAGTTTGTAAATTACCAATTAGCTTTAGGTGTTATTGCAGTAATGGGGCATTTGTTTCCAATTTTTGCTGGTTTTAGAGGCGGTAAAGGAGTAGCCACACTTTTTGGAATGATTTTAGCAGTTAACTATCAAGCAGCTATAATTTGTGTTCTGGTTTTTGTGGTAGTTTTATTAAGCACTAAATATGTATCGCTAAGCTCTATATGTGCTGGTTTTGCATTTCCAATAGGAACAGTATTTGTACTTCAAACATCTGTTAAATCAGAGGTTTTGTATGGAATATGTGTTTGTTTATTGATTTTGGTTACGCACCAAAAAAATTTAGAGCGACTACTCAAAGGCAAAGAATCTAAAGTTTACCTGTTTAAGAAAAAACAAAACTAAAAAATCTAAATCTGCAAACTATCTATCATGATGTTTGTTATGAATTTGATTAACGAGGTAAAAACAAAAATCTAATGAAAAAATTAATGATCCTAGGTATTGCAACAAGTTTATTGGCAGTATCTTCATGTTCTACTGTACCATTAACTGGTCGTAGTAGATTAAGTTTAGTAGATGATTCTCAATTGCAGCAACAGGCAGCAATTGGATATCAGCAATTATTAAGTGATCCAGCAACAAAAGTTGTTTCAACAAACTCTGCGAACACACAAATGGTTAAAAGAGTTGGGGCCAAAATTGCAGCGGCAGTTACTCAATACATGAACCAAAATGGCTTTGGAGAACAAATTCAAAGTTATAAATGGGAATTTAATTTAATTGAAAGTAAAGAAATTAATGCTTGGTGTATGCCAGGTGGTAAAGTTGCTATTTATACAGGTATTTTGCCTGTAACTAAAGATGAAGCTGGTTTAGCAACGGTTATGGGGCATGAAATAGCGCATGCAATTGCACAACATTCTGCAGAAAGAGCATCTCAAATGACCTTAGCACAAGCTGGTGGTGCAGCAGTTGGTGTGGCTAGCAATAATTCTAAATATGCAGCATACATTAATCAAGCTTATGGTATTGGTGGTCAGTTAGTGATTTTAAATTATGGAAGAAACCAAGAATTAGAAGCTGATAAAATGGGATTATCTTTTATGGCTATGGCAGGATATAATCCATCTACAGCTGTAGGTTTTTGGCAAAGAATGGCTCAAGCGGGTTCTGGAGCTGCAAAGCCACCTTTGTTTTTAAGTACTCACCCTTCTGATGATCAAAGAATTGCAAGAATACAAAGAGATTTGCCAGAGGCGATGAAATATTATAAGAAATAAGGCTAAAAAGCTGAATTTTTAAGGGTGGAAGGTTTTACTTTCCACCTTTTTTATTTTATAAATTTTCTACTTTGTCAATCTTCTACTTTGTCAATCTTTCAGAGATTGACAAAGTTTGAGGTCCTTCCAAGAGTTTCAAACTTTGACAATCTAAAAAAAGATTGTCAAAGTACAGGATTTTGCCCCAAAACCTTCATAATTGCCGATGCTTTCAACAAACATTCTTCATATTCATCTTCTGCAACAGCAGCATAAGTTATCGCTCCGCCTACTTGAAAGGATAAATATTTTGTGGTTTCATTATACAATATGGTTCTGATAATTACATTAAAATCAAAATCTCCATCAGGAGAAATGCAACCAAAAGAACCCGAAAAAGCACCACGTTTGCTTTTTTCATAATCATCTATCAATTCCATGGCTTTAATCTTCGGAGCGCCAGTCATTGATCCCATTGGAAAAGTATTTTTAATGGCATCGATAAAATGTATTTCAGGATTGAGCTCGCAACTGATAGTTGAAATCATTTGATGTACTTGCGGAAAAGTATAAATGCCAAATAATTCATCAACTTTAACTGTACCCTTTATGGCTGATTTAGTTAAATCATTACGCACCAAATCTACAATCATCACATTTTCTGCCTGCTCTTTAATGCTCGATTTTAGCTTAACTTTAATCAATTCATCCTCATTAATGTCTAAACTTCGCTTTGCGGTACCTTTTATAGGCTGAGAAATAAGTTTATTACTGCGTTTACATAAAAATCTTTCTGGCGTAGCCGATAAAATATACTTATCGTAAATTTTAAAAAAGCCAGCAAATGGCGTAGGAGAGAGCTGATTAAGTTCTTGAAAAGTACCTAACGGATCAATCTCAGCATTTGCTGCAAAAAACTCCTGGCAGAAATTTACCTCATAAATATCGCCACGTTTTATATGATTTTGAAGTTTTTCTACAGTTGCAATGTATTCTTTTTTAGTAAAACGATGTTCTATTTTTACTTTTGGTAGAGGCAAATATTCATTTAGTTGAACATTATTTATGGTGTTGATGATGGCTTGTTCACCTTTTAGTAAATGAAAGTCATCGCCTTGTATTGCAATTAAATATTCGGGAATAAAAAAGTATAAATCTGGGAATTGAAGTTGATCAGTATGATTGCTTTTTAAATCTTCAACTTCGTTTTTTAATTCGTAGCTCAATAAACCAAACATCCAATCTTTTTGAGCTTCATAAAATGATTTCAACTGCTCAAAAGCATCTCCGTGGCTTATATTGATTTCTTGCTTTTTACTAAATGCAATTAGGCAATCATAATTACTGTATTGATCTTTATAATTATTACTATCTAAATAGCAAAAAACATCATAAGATGATGCGAGTTGTAAAGCTTTTTGTTTGAAGATGTTAATTTCAGAATTACTCATTTGAACTGCAAAAATAGCTAAATGTGATAAGTTATAGCTTAAAAATTAATTTTTATATATCTTTCAAAAAAATAAATTACACGATCTCATGAAAAACAAAATTTTATTACTGGTTACTTTAATACTCGTTACTTCAGCAACTTATGCTCAAAAAAATGTAAAGATTGATGATGCCTATTTTGAGTATAAAAAATCAAGAAATGTTAAGGGAAATGCTGAATCTATTTTAGCTATGCAAACATTGCTAAAAAGATCTAATGAACTTTCGGTTAAGCAAAATGCAAATGTATCTTACCATTTAGGAAGGATGTATGAAGAAATGGAACTGCCAGATAGTGCAATACAGCATTATCAAAATTCTCTACTTAGCGAGCCAGATTATCTTGTTATCCATAGGGCATTAGGTTTCATCTATTTAGCAAAAACAAAACCATACATTGCTCAAATGAATGAGGCTATTAAACAAAAAGATGCAGATGCCAATGCAAAAGCTTTAGCACAATATAAAGCTTTAATAAAAAAAGCATTGCCTCATTTAGAAAAATACCAAGCCTGTGAAAATGATGAAGAAACTCTCGGTATGATTAAGAACTTGTATAAAAGTGTTAAGGATGAAGAAGGTTTAAAAACTTTAGATGATCGCTTAAAAGTTTTATCTGTTAAATGTATTACCTTATTAGAAGATGAGTAGAAAAAAAATCCTCTTAAGTTTTCAATTTAAGAGGATTTTAATCTATTTCAACATTAAAGTCTGCATTCTATCTGGGCCAACCGATAAATATTTAATTGGCACTTCTAGTTCTTTTTCTAAAAATGCAATATAATCAGCTAATTGACTAGGAATTTGTTCTTTTTTGGTAATGCCTGTTAAATCAGTTTTCCAACCTTCAATAGCTTTTAATACTGGTTTAGGCTGTATCGAGATAATATCATAAGGCATGTAATCAATCGTTTCGCCATTGTGCTCGTAATGTGTACAAGCATAAATGGTATCGAAACCATCCAAAACATCGGCTTTCATCATGATCAATTCGGTTACGCCATTTAGCATAATCGCATATTTTAAAGCTGGTAAATCAATCCATCCGCAACGGCGAGCTCTACCAGTTGTAGCGCCAAACTCATGCCCAACCTGACGAAGATTTTCTCCAACTTCGTTATCTAATTCAGTAGGGAATGGGCCACCACCAACACGGGTACAATAAGCTTTAAAAATTCCGAAAACATCACCTACTTTATTTGGCGCAATACCTAAACCCGTACAGGCACCCGCAGTTGTGGTGTTAGATGATGTTACAAAAGGATAAGAACCAAAATCTACATCTAGCAAAGTGCCTTGAGCACCTTCTGCTAAAACTTTTTTACCTTCTTTTAAATAGCTGTTTACAAAATGCTCACTATCTACGTGAGGAATATTTTTAATGAATTCAATTGCTTCGAAAAACGCAGCTTCTTTTTCTGCTAAATCATACTCAAACTCGTAGTGAGATAAAATTTCTTTGTGCTTCTCTACTAATTTGTTGTATCTGCCTTTAAAATCTGGTAAAGTAGTATCGCCAACTCGTAAACCATTACGGCCAGTTTTGTCCATATAAGTTGGACCAATACCTTTTAACGTAGAACCAATTTTGCCAGCACCCATTTTTTGCTCATTTGCAGCATCTAACAATTGGTGCGTAGGTAAAATTAAGTGTGCTTTACGAGCCAAAACCAATTTACCAGCAGCAACTGGATCATGACCAGCTTTTTTTAGGTTATCTAACTCTCTTTTTAAAATAATAGGATCGATAACAACACCGTTACCAATCAGGTTCATGATACCTTCATTAAAAATACCAGAAGGAATGGTGTTTAGAACGAATTTTTTGCCATCGAACTCTAAAGTGTGGCCAGCATTTGGTCCGCCTTGAAAGCGTGCTATCATGTCGTATTGCGGACTTAGCACGTCAACAATTTTACCTTTACCTTCGTCGCCCCATTGCAGGCCTAGTAGTACGTCTACTTGCGTCATTATTTTAAATTAAGAATAGAAATATGAGAATTGAATTAGTTTTTTGCATTTAATTTTTGTGAGGCCACATTTTTTATCGTTGCAGCAGCACTACAATCGAAACATACACCGTACATGTTTAATGAATGATGTTTAATGTCGAATTTAAGTAAATCGCCAACCATGCTCTGAATTTGATGAATACGGGGATCGCAAAATTCTACCACTTTGCCACAATCGATACAAATTACATGGTCATGTTGATGATAGCCATAAGATTTTTCGAATTGAGCCATGTTTTTACCAAATTGATGTTTGGTTACCAAATCACACGAAACCAATAGCTCTAAAGTATTATAAACCGTAGCACGACTTACACGATATTTTTGGTTTTTCATGTGGATGTAAAGTGTTTCTACATCAAAATGGTCGTTTCTAGAATATATTTCTTCTAAAATCGCGAAACGCTCAGGTGTTTTACGTAAGTTTTTATTCTCGAGATAGGCTTCGAATATTTTTCTAACCAACTCACTCGTATTCTGTTCAGACATAGTTTTAAACTCCTCTCCAAAGGTATAGAAATGATTACACAGATTAAAGGGATTACCCTGATTAATAATTAACAAATTGTAAAGATGTTGATTACTTCTAAAATTGTTTAACTGTTTAGCTGTTTGCTTGTTTAAACTGTTTCAAGAAACCGTAAACTGAGAACTGCCAACTGTAAACTGGCTAAGCATCAAATCTGGTTACCCCGGTAACACCTTTAACTTCTAATAAATTTTTAATTAAATTATCTAAGTGATCTTTATCGTTTACAAAAATTTTAATCGATCCATCAAAAATTCCATCATTGGTGTCAACAGTAATCGACCTCATGTTTACTTTAAAATCATTAGAAATTACTTTAGTGATGTTGTTAATTAAGCCCACATCATCAATACCAACAATATGTAATCCTGTTAAGAAAGTTAACTCTTGCTGTCTATTCCATTTTGCTTTTACAATTCTGTAACCATAATTAGCCATCAGCTGTGCTGCATTAGGGCAATTGGTGCGGTGTATTTTTATGCCTTCACCTACGGTAACAAAACCAAAAACGTCATCTCCAGGTATCGGGTTGCAACATGCAGCTAATTTGTAATCTATTTTTTGTAAGTCTTCGCCAATTAAAAGCACATCAGATTCTGGTCCTTTAACTTTATTTAGTAAAGCTTCAATGTGTTGCCCTTCGCCAGGTGCATGAAAATTGCTGCGGTTTTCAACCTCTTTTTCGCTTGCAACGTAATCTCTTAAATCTTTAAGCTCTATTTTTCCTTCAGCTACCGCGATAAACAAATCTTGCGTAGAGTGGAGCTTAAAAAAGTAACTTAACTTTTGTAAGTTATCGGTATTGTAAGTAATTTTTAATGATTTTAACTTTCGTTCTAAAACCTCTTTACCGCTTTCTGCAACTCTTCTTTTCTCTTCTTTTAATGATGATTTTATTTTTGATTTCGCCTTTGCGGTAACTACAATATTTAACCAATCTTCTTTAGGTACTTGTTTACCAGAGGTGATAATTTCTACCTGATCTCCATTTTGTAGTTTATAAGAAAGCGGAACTAATTTTTGATTTACCTTAGCGCCAATACATTTAGCACCAACATCAGTGTGTATTTCAAAAGCAAAATCAAGTGCGGTAGCTCCTAAAGGGAGTTGTAACAATGCACCTTTTGGTGTAAAAATGAATATTTCATCAGAGAAAAGGTTCATTTTAAAATCATCCAAGAAGTCTAAAGCGTTTGCTTCAGGATTGCTCAGCATCTCTCTTACTTTTAAAATCCATTGATCTAAACCATTATCGTTGCTAGATTCTTTATATTTCCAGTGTGCGGCAAAACCTTTTTCGGCAATTTCATTCATCCGTTGGGTTCTTATTTGAACTTCAACCCATTGCCCTTTCGGGCCCATAACCGTGGTGTGTAATGATTCGTAACCATTGCCTTTTGGCGATGAAACCCAATCACGTAAACGATCTGGATTTGGACGATATAAATCGGTAACAATAGAATAAGCCTTCCAACAATCGGCCTTTTCGCGTTCTGGTGCGCTATCTAAAATAATTCTAATGGCAAAAAGATCGTATACCTCTTCAAAAGGAATATTTTTCTTTTTCATTTTATTCCATATCGAATGGATAGATTTTGGGCGACCGAAAAGATTAGCAATTAAACCTTGTTCTTGTAAAATTTCGTTGATTGGTTCAACAAATGTTTTGATAAACGTATTCCTTTCTGCCTTTTTCTCATTTAATTGCGTTGCAATGTATTTGTAAGTATCGGGCTCTAGGTATTTCATAGAGAGATCTTCCAATTCAGATTTGATAGCATACAACCCTAATCTGTGTGCTAAAGGAGCGTATAGATAAATCGTTTCTGAAGCTATCTTTAACTGCTTTTGCCTTGGCATAAAATCCATAGTTCGCATGTTGTGCAAACGGTCGGCAAGTTTAATTAAGATCACGCGTACATCATCTGCAAGTGTGAGCAGCATCTTTCTGAAGTTTTCTGCCTGTAAAGAACTATTGTAATCGAAAACGCCAGATATTTTGGTTAGACCGTCAATTATTTTAGCTGTTTTTTTACCAAACTCACGTTCAATGTCTTCTAAAGTGATGTCTGTATCTTCCACAACATCATGCAGCAATGCGCAAACTATAGATGTTGTACCCAAACCGATTTCTTCTGCAGCAATTTGAGCAACGGCAATAGGATGATAAATATAAGGCTCACCAGATTTTCTGCGCATATCTTGATGGCTTTCTAACGCCATTTCAAAAGCTTTTCTAATTTCCTTTTTATCTCCCTTTTGTAACGTAGATTTAGATGCACGCAACAATGCCCTATATCTCTTTAAAATTTCTTGCTTTTCTGCCTCAATATCAATTACTAAAGTATTCTTCATTTGTGTTTTCTAGGTAAAATTGTAGTATTTTTAACTTTAAAAGTTTATATTCGATTATAGAAAAAAACGAATATATAAAAATAGCGCTAACTTTGTATAGGCATAAATTTATGAAATATTCTCGTCTCTTTATTCTCTTATTTGTCATACTTGCTGCGCCTTCAATAAAAGCACAGGAAAGTAATGTTCCGGCTATCTATCCAAAACTTGGTAAAAACGATACGATTAGGGTTGCGGCTACAAATGACAACGGGGTAATGATTCCTTGGATTGGCTTACATGAGGTTATCATTAATGGGAGTAGAATGTGGAAATCGCCTCAAGAACAGGCTGCATTTAATAGATTGCGATACAATGTGCTTAAAGTAATGCCTTATGCGCTTTTCGCTAAAAGGCGGTATGAACAATTAGAACGAGACTTGTCGTCAGTTAAAGAAAAAAAAGAACAGAAAAAATTAGTTAAAGCTTGTGATGCTGAAATTAAGCGAATGTTTAATACAGAGATTAAAGAATTAACCATCACACAAGGGCAAATTTTAACAAAATTGATAGATAGAGAAGTTGGTAGAACAACTTATGACATTGTAAAACAAACAAAAGGTGGATTTGCTGCGTTTTCTTATCAATTAGTAGCGAGAGTTGTAGGACACAATTTAAAAACTACCTACAATGCTAACGAGGAGCGAGATATCGAATCCATTATCGTTAGTTCTGGTTATTACCAACAATAGCAAAAATGAATTCTAAACAAACAATTTACCCGTTTAAACTTAAACTTTTAAATGGTAAGGAAAAAGTGTTAGCTGATTTTAAAGGAAAAGTTTTATTAATCGTAAATACGGCATCTGGTTGTGGCTTTACGCCGCAATTAAAAGAACTTCAAGAGCTTAGAGAAGAATTTAAAGATCAAGATTTTGAAGTTTTGGGCTTTCCATCTAATGATTTTGGCGGACAAGAACCTCTAGATGATGCAGCAATCAATCAATTTTGTGAGGTAAACTTTGGTGTTCAATTTCCGATGTTCGAGAAAATTATGGTGAGAGGAAATCAAACACATCCTTTATTTAAGTTTTTAAGTGATAAAAAGTTGAATGGAAACTTTAACTCAACGCCGAGATGGAATTTTCATAAATATTTGATTAATAAAGAAGGTGAAGCTGTAGATTATTTTTATTCGTTTACCAAGCCAAATTCTTCAAAAATTAAAAAGAAAATCCAGCGTTTGCTGAAGTAATAAATGAGAGAAGGAGTAAATGATAGAATGACAGCATTCACTCATTCTAAATTCATTCACTCATTCAAAATTAAATATAGATGAAATTAGATATACTTGTTTTTGCAGTGCATCCAGATGATGCTGAATTGGGCTGTTCTGGAACAATTTTAAAACATATTGCTTTGGGTAAAAAAGTGGGCATTGTAGATTTTACCAGAGGTGAACTAGGGACACGTGGCACAGCCGAAACAAGGGACCATGAAGCTGCAGATTCTGCGAAAATTTTAGGCTTACATACTCGAGAAAACCTTAAGTTTAAAGATGGCTTTTTTAAAAATGATGAAGAACATCAATTAGAAGTAATTAAAATGGTGCGCAAGTACCAGCCAGAAATTATTTTAACCAATGCGTTGCATGATCGTCACCCAGACCACGGCAGGGCAGGAGATTTAGCAAATGATGCGATATTCTTATCAGGATTGATTAAAATAGAAACCACTTTAGCTGGTGAAAAGCAAATAGCCTGGCGACCACGATTGATGTTGCAATACATTCAAGATAGGTACATCAAACCAGATATTATTATTGATATCAGCGATTTTATCGAACAAAAAATAGAATCAATCAAAGCTTTTAAAACACAGTTCGATAGTCCTGATGAAAGCGAGCCGCAGACTTATATTTCGTCTCCAGAATTTTTAGAATCTGTAATAGGCAGAGCAAGAGAATTAGGTAAACAAATTGGTGGTAAATATGGTGAGGGTTTCACTTCTAGAAAATTATTGGGGGTAGATAATTTCAATAATTTGCTTTAACTTTTATCGTCAAATTACGGAGCTAACCAACAATCTGCCTGTTTATTTGTTACTCTAAAAACGAATAATTATGGCAAACGTATTCTCTTCAATAAAAAGCGCATACAAACTTTTCAAGCATATCGATTTTAATCAGCTAGATGCTTTAGCTAAAAAAGTGGATTTACCAAAAATGGTAGAAACAATTTCATCTTTAGATGACAAACAATTGGCTGGAATGATGAAATTAATGGGTGGAACTAATAAAGTAAAAGAGTTGCCACCTATTGAGGGAGATTTTTACCATTTAGGTGATGAAGCGCTACATGATGAAGATAGAGCATTGCAACTAAAAGTTAGGGCTTTTTTAGAAAAGGAAGTTCAGCCAATCGTAAATCATTATTGGAACAAAGCCGAATTTCCATTCGAGATTATACCCAAATTAGCAGAGCTAAATATCTGTGGATTAACCTATAAAGGCTACGGCTGTCCGGGTAAATCTAATTTAATGGAAGGTATTTTAGCTATGGAAATGGCAAGAATTGATACTTCCATCTCTACATTTTTTGGTGTACAAAGTGGCTTAGCAATGGGCTCGATTTACTTATGTGGTTCTGAAGAGCAGAAACGGCAATGGCTACCCTCTATGCAGCAATTTAAAACCATCGGTGCATTTGGCTTAACAGAACCAGAAGTTGGCTCAGCCGCTGCAGGAGGTTTAACTACAACTTGTAAAAGGGTAGGCAACACATGGACATTAAACGGACAGAAAAAATGGATTGGGAATGCAACTTTTGCGGATATTTTAATTATTTGGGCAAGGGATTTAGCTGATAATGAAGTTAAAGGTTTTATTGTTAAAAAGGATAACCCTGGGTTTGCAGTAGAAAAAATGCAAGATAAAATGGCTTTGCGGATTGTACAGAATGGCATTATTACTTTAACAGATTGTAAGGTTGATGAGTTTGATCGGTTACAAAATGCAAATTCGTTTAAAGACACAGCAAAGGTTTTACAAATGACAAGGGCAGGTGTTGCTTGGCAAGCGGTGGGTTGTGCTCGTGGTGCTTATGAAAATGCCTTAGCTTATACCAGAACTAGAAAGCAATTTGGTAAACCGATAGCTTCTTTTCAATTGATCCAAAACCATTTGGTAGAGATGTTGTCTAACTTAACAGCGATGCAAACTTTGTGTTTCCGCTTGTCGCAATTGCAAGACCAAGGATTATTAAAAGATGAACATGCCTCTTTGGCAAAAGTTTTCTGCTCATTACGTACGCGTGATGTGGTAAGTAAAGCTAGAGAGGTAATGGGCGGTAATGGGATTTTGCTTGAATATAATGTTGCTCGTTTTGTGGCAGATGCCGAAGCCATTTATTCTTATGAAGGAACCAAAGAAATTAACACGTTAATTGTTGGCAGGGCAATTACAGGGTTTTCTGCTTTTGTTTAGTCTTTTGTCATTCTTGATCCGCCGCGGAGCAGAAGAATCTCTAAACTGGTTTGATAATTATTGATCTTTTTTTATTACAGAATTGGTGTTAGCCAAGCAGACCCTGAAATAAATTCAGGGTGACGCAAATCAATGCTCCGTAATGCTGAATTATCTCTGCAACTGCTTTAACGGCTGTTTTTCCTCCCAAGTTGATGTCCTCGCCAACTTTAATAAATTAGATAGTACTATCAAAGGTTTTAAACTTGCCTCCCAAGTTGGCGTCCTCGCCAACTTTAATAAATTAGATAACATTATCAAAGGTTCTTAACCTCATGTTTAATTATTTAAAAGGTTTTTTAATTAATCCAAAATTACCCATTGCGCTTTTTTCATATAATGCAAAGCATGAAGAATTGTATTTTTCATCAAAATTGATTTGACCCGGCATTAACTGATTTGGAATTTCATTTCCTTTTTCAAAAAAATAAACTTTGGTATTTCCATATTTAGAATGAGGCTTTAAATTGCCGTATTTAATCAGCTCTGCTGCTGCGGTATCTTTTACACTTACGGCATAAATTCTTTGCACCGGACCAGTATTGTTTTCATTTCTATAGCTGGCAATTTCTTCAAAACCACCTTTTAAATCGCTAATTTCTGGTTGGTCAAATAAATCTTTTGCTACCCAAACTACTACAACCAAAATAATCAGGATAATGAAAATACGTTTGTTTTTATTCTGCATGTGGTGTTTTAGTTTTAAAAGTGAGGTTGTACGTAAGTCAATAGAATAATGTTTAAGAACTCAAATAAAGGGGGTATTTCAACTTATTGTTTACACTTAATTTTTCACCGCTTTGTCAGTCTGAGCGTAGTCGAAGACCTTAAAATGCGCTTCGACTACGCTCAGCGTGACAGTCTATGAAATTAAATTTAGTTAGATTTTAATGATAGTGAAACAGCCACAACTTTTCTAATTTATAAAGTTGGTAAAATCTTTTCCATTACTTCCATACCTAAATCTATATGTTGTTTTTCTATACATAACGCAGGGCGAAAGCGAATAGTTTGGTTGCCGCATCCTAAAAACATTACATTATGCTCCATCCCTTTTTGCACAAATTCATTGCGCATTTCTTTGGTAGGAAAATCGAAAGCAGTTAATAAACCACGTCCGCGTACATTACTCATTTTATCGTATTTTTTAGCTAAATCTGCTAAATTTTGCTGTAAATAAGCCCCAACATTTGCCGCATTTTCGCAAAGCTGATCTTCGTGTACAATATTTAAAATTTGAGTAGAACGAACCATATCTACCAAATTGCCACCCCATGTAGAGTTGATACGAGATGGAACATTGAAAACATTAGTTTCTACCTCATCAACTTTGTTGCCAACCAAAATACCACAGATTTGCATCTTCTTGCCAAACGCAACGATATCTGGGCGAGCGGCTTCGCTAAAATGCTCATGACACCAGAATTTTCCAGTTAAACCAACACCAGTTTGCACTTCGTCGTAAATTAAAAAGGCTTCATTTTCATCTGCCAGTTGGCGAAGTTGAATTAAAAATTCTTCACGTAAATGGTTGTCGCCACCTTCAGATTGGATAGGTTCTATAATGATTGCACAAATTTCATCCTTATTTTCAGCAAAGGCTTGTTTTACTTGAGCAATTGAAAGTTCTTCGGTTTCTTGCGCAGTTTTTAAATTCTCATCAACTAAAGGAAACTTAACAGTTGGTATAGAAACTCTAGGCCAATCGAATTTGGCAAACCATTTTGTTTTATCGGGTAAGGTGTTAGTAAGACTTAAAGTATAACCAGTACGGCCATGAAAAGCTCTTTCGAAGTGTAAAACTTTGAAACCTTTTTCTTCTTTGTGCCCTTTGGCGAAGTTTTTTTGAACTTTCCAATCCATGGCTACTTTAATTGCATTTTCTACCGCCATGGCGCCGCCAGCAATAAAAAAGGCGTGTGGCAAATAAGAAGGAATACCAACTTTTGAAAAAGTTTTTACAAACTCAGCATATTGTTGGGTATACACATCAGAATTTGATGGATTAGCCATCGCGGCCAATAGTAAGTTATGTTTAAATGCTTCATCATTCACCATTTTAGGGTGATTATATCCTAATGGCACAGAGGCGAAACAGGTGAAAAAATCTAATAGCTTGCGGTTATATTTCGAATCATAAATATAAGCGCCATTACTTTTTTCCATATCGTAGGTTAAATCAAAACCATCAGCTAAAATATGCTGTTGTAAAGTTTGATTTACTTGATCTGGAGCTACACTAAGTTGATACATAATTTCATATTTTGGTATTTTCAAATGTAACTAAATGTGCCAAATTATCAAATTTAAGCAGTATTTGTAGTTTTAGGCTAAAAAATAGGTTTAAACTGTTTAAAGTATGATTTCGATAAAATTTACAATTACTATTGTGAAATGTGGAAAAATAAAATGAATTATTTTTACATAAAATCTTCTTTTATCACCAAAAATTTAAATCAGCATTGCTGATTTTATTATGACTACCTTAAACAAATTAATTAAATAATTATGAAATACGGAGTAGTGATCAGTTTTAATACCATTAAACAAATTGGAAATATTAAAGACAATACCACAAATATTGAATATGCTTTTTTAAAAGCTGATTGCCCTCATGCAGTTGAAATACTAGATGAGGTAAAGTTTGATGTGGTTTTTGAGAAGAATAAGAATAGAGCAATTAATGTGAAGTTAGCTTAGTTTCTCTTTCATGCCTAAAATACCAAATAAACCACCGGTGTGTATGGCTAATATTTTTGCATTTGGTTTAAAATATTCATTCTGGGCCATATCATTTATGGCATAAAACATTTTTGCCGTATAAACGGGATCTATCAGCATACCTGTTTGTGCGGTAAAACATTTAATAAAATTGATTAATTCTGGTGTAGTCTTAGCGTAACCGCCAAAATGATAATCGGTATGAAGAATTAAATTGCCCTGATTTTCTTCGTACTTCCCTATCTCATCTTTAATAAATTCGCCACCTTTTAAAACAGGTATCACATGTAATTTTGTATTTAGCTGATGAGTATTTATTCCTCTTAATAATCCAGCGGCAGTGGTCCCTGTTCCTGCTGCGCAAAAAATATGATCATAAACTTCCGGTAGTTCGTCTAAAATTTCTGCGCAACCAATTACTGCTTCATTACTAGCGCCACCTTCATCAATAAAATAAGCGCTTTCATCATTTCCAAAATGAGAAGAAAATAATTCTTTTTTATTTTTATAGCGCTCTCTGTCTACAAAAATTAAAGTCATCCCAAAAAGTTTGCAAAGTAAAAGCATTTCATTTTCTACTTTTTCGCCTCTTACAAATGCTGTGGCTTTAAGTTTATTTCTTGAGGCTGCTGCTGCGGTTGCAATTAAATGGTTAGAGTATGCGCCGCCAAAAGTTACCAAATGATGTTTTTGTTTTAAATTAACAGCTGTTAAAATATGTTTTAGTTTTCGCCATTTATTACCCGAAATATAAGGGTCAATTAAATCATCTCTTTTTACCGAAAGATTATCAATTGATTTAAAATTAACAATATGTATTGGGCTGTAAATAGTCATAAAAAGAAAAGCTGCTCCAAAGAGAAGCTTTTTACTTGAGTTTTAGAAATTATTTTCCGATTCCGATACCCAAACCAGCATTAACAAAGCAGTACTCGGCTTGTGTATAAGAGGTGTAAATTCTCAAAAAACCTAAATTAAGCTAAAATCATAATGATGCGGTCATACTACTTACATCCTCGTTTTTTAAAGCAATTGGATTAGTAAAAGTTGCAGAGCCTGCTGAAGTATCAAAGTTTTTTGTTTTAGCGGTATTGTACCCTACAGTAGATAAGCCTAAGCCCATACCTTTAAATAAAGGCTGCATTTAAGCATTAACTAATTCATTGGCATATAATGGAGGGAATTAAAATCAATCGCCAACATCACTCTGTGCCAGCAAACTTAAAGGCAATAAGGAAGCTTTCAAAACTAAAATAGTTTCGAAGAAGGGTAGATTTTATTACTTTTCTTACTTATCTGTTTGATTTTTAGTCACGAAAGTAAATCTTTCTAATAAGATAAGGGAAAAAGTTTAAAATAATTCTTGCGTTGTAAGTAAAGTTTTTCATTGATAGGCAGTGTATTAACTTATTGTTAACACTTAGCAAATAATACGCCAAAACTTATTTTTCCAAATTATCAAATTGTTAATCTTACTTTTGTAACATGGAAAACAGCAATATTGTAGATCAGGAAGAAGAACAAGACTTATTTGAACATTTTAATATTGTTGTAGATAAAGGACAATCGTTGTTGCGCATTGATAAGTTTTTGATGCATCGTCTAGAAAATGCTTCAAGAAACAGAATACAAAATGCTATTGATGCAGGTAATGTGCTAGTTAATAAAGGCACTGTAAAAACTAGTTACAAAGTGAAACCTTATGATGAAATTTCCATAGTTTTTGCGCATCCACCACGTGATACAGAAGTTTATCCAGAAGATATTCCTTTAAATATTGTTTACGAAGATGCTGATTTATTGGTTGTAAATAAACCTGCAGGTATGGTTGTACATCCTGGATTTAATAATTATACAGGTACTTTAGTAAATGCTTTAGCTTTTCATTTTGAGCAATTACCCACTTTGCCGGGTAATGATGGAAGGCCTGGTTTAGTACACAGAATTGATAAAGATACCTCGGGTTTATTATTAATTAGCAAAAACGAAATTACGATGACTAAGCTTGCTAAACAATTTTTTGATCATAGCATTACTAGGAAATATATTGCCCTAGCTTGGGGAGATATTGAAACAGCAGGTAGGGTTGAAGGTTATATTGGTAGAAGTTTAAAAAACCGCATCATTATGGATATGTATGATGATGAAGAAAAGGGAAAATGGTCTGTTACCAACTACGCACCTTTAGAGCGTTTAGGTTATGTAACGCTAATTAGCTGCCAATTAGAAACAGGCAGAACGCACCAAATTAGAGCACACATGAAACATATTGCGCATCCACTTTTTAGCGATGCAAATTATGGTGGAGATAAGATTTTAAAAGGCACAACGTTTACTAAATACAAACAATTTGTAAACAACTGTTTCGAGCTAATGCCTCGCCAAGCGCTACATGCGCAAACACTGGGATTTATACATCCAACCACACAACAATACATGGAGTTTGAAGCGCCTTTGCCTGCAGATTTTGATGCTGTTTTAACCAAATGGCGTAATTATGCAGCTTTGCCTCAATAATTTTTAATGTACAATAACTAAATGTCTAACTATATTTTATTTAACGACGAGTTTTACAATGCCGATCAAGCAGTTTTAAAAGCCAGTAATAGAGGCTTTAAATTTGGAGATGGCTTATTTGAATCGATGCGCATGTGTAACGGCAAATTGATGTTTGCAGAACAACATGCAGATCGTTTAAGAGCCGGAATGAAAGCGTTAAAAATGGAAGGTTATGCATTGTTAGATGAATATTTTTTAAGACAAAAAACCGCTGAACTTCAGAAAAAAAATAAGTTGGGTGCAAATGTGAGGTTTCGCCTCTCAATTTACCGAGATGGTGAAGGTTTATATACCCCACAAATTAATAAAACTGGCTATTTATTAGAAGCAAAATCTTTAGAAACATCGGCATATGAACTAAACCAAAAGGGATTAATTGTTGATGTTTATGACGAAATTACTAAGCCGTTAAACAAACTTTCTAATTTTAAAACGAGTAATGCAATGGTTTACGTGATGGCAGGTTTGTTTCAAAAACAAAACAAATTAGATGAAGCCATGATTTTAAATCAGCAAGGTTTTTTGTGTGAAAGCACAAGTTCTAATGTTTTTGTAGTTTATCAAAATCAAATTTATACACCAGCCTTAACCGAAGGCTGCATTGCAGGTGTGATGCGTACGGTTGTGCTTCAATTGGCAAAAACACATAATTTTAATTTGGTTGAGGCTCAAATTAGTCCAGAAATTTTAAAAGAAGCCGAAGAGGTTTTTGTAACCAACGCCAGCAGTGGCATACGTTGGGTAATGGGTTACGGTAGAAAGCGTTATTTTAACGAAGTAGCAAAAGAGTTAAGTGCAAAACTAAATGCTTTGGTTTAGTAAGTAAGTTGGAAAGGACGGCAAGTCGGAAAGTTTTTCTACAATCGTAAGTCTAAGATAGATGGTTGTTTGAAAAACAATGTTAGTAGTCTTTGGAAAATTCAGTCCTTCTTTACGTTTAAATGTTTTTGTGCTTCGACAGGCTACCGATATAAAATCGGCACAAGTCAGCATGACAAAAACATATACACTTCAATAAGGTTTATAGTACAAAGTAAGTGGTTATTGGCTTTTGCAGCCGTGTATAATTGCAAAACCTGCGTAATACAAATCAGCCACGGCAGACAGGCGGGATAGCAGCGAAAATCCTTTTGGTTTTTTGTCTTCCGTCATACCGAAATAAGGAATCCCGATTAATCGGGAAGGTATCTGTCCCATTAATCCTCCTATCTTACAGATTTCTCACTACGTTCGAAATGACGTTAAAAATCCAAAGATTGTAGCGCATAGCCCGGCCAACTTAAATAGTTGTAGGAAACTGCTTTACAACTAACCATCTCAAAACTAACCACCTAACCACCTCAACAACTACCCACCTAACCACCTCTACAGCCTCATTCCTCTCAAAAGTTCATCAATTAGCATTCTTTTTTTACCTTCAAACTGTACATCGGTAACTTTTATAAACCCGTCTTTAGTTGCAAATTTCAAATAGGTTTTGCCATCCGTTAAAAATGCACCAGTAGAAATTCCAGGTTCTTTATCCTCTGGTTCGGCATTAAAAATCTTAAAGTTTTTATCGTTTAACGTGGTAAAAGCAGTTGGGTAAGGACTTAAACCGCGAATATGGTTATAAACCGTTTGGTTATTTTGGTTCCAATCTATTTTACAATAATCCTTAAAAATTTTAGGGGCAGATTTGAGCTCATCACTTTCTGGCTGTGGTACTTCGTTGTAATCATCAGCCTCGATGGCTTTAACCGTTTTTACCAATAAATTGGCGCCAACAACCATTAATTTATCGTGTAAAGTTCCGGCAGTTTCAGTATCAGTAATAGCTACACTATCTGTAAAAATGATATCTCCAGTGTCTATTTCTTGTTTTAAGAAAAATGTAGTAACGCCAGTTTCTTCCTCTCCATTTATAATGACATGGTTTATAGGTGCAGCCCCGCGGTATTGAGGCAATAATGAGCCATGTAAGTTGATAGTTCCTTTGCTCGGCATTTGCCAAACAATTTCTGGCAACATTCTAAATGCAACCACTACAAATAAATCAGCTTCGAGCGATTTTAATTCTTCAATAAAAGCAGGGTCTTTAAGTTTTAAGGGTTGTAAAACACGTAATCCGTTTTCAACCGCATATTTTTTAACTGCGCTTTCGTTTAATTTTTGGCCTCTCCCTGCTGGTTTATCTGCTGCGGTAACAACGCCCACAATAGTTAAATCTGCTTGCTGTAAAGCACTTAACGATGCAACTGCAAAATCGGGCGTGCCCATAAAAACTATTTTCATACTATGGTTGTTCAATGGATGATTTAATGGTTACAAAATAACTAAAAAATCGCTTAAAATTTCTTCCTAAACTTTATGGTACCAACTTTAGATGTAATTAATACGAGCAATTTAGTATTTGTTGATCCCGCTAAACCCGGTATTTACAGAAAAGGTAAGCCTGGTAAATTTTATTACGAGGATAGCAAAGGCAATCGTTTAAAAGATGATGCAGATTTAGAGCGCATTAAAAAAATGGTTTTGCCACCCGCTTGGACTGATGTATGGATTTCGCCGAAAAAAAATGGCTATTTACAGGCAATTGGTAAAGATGTTGCTGGGAGAAAACAGTATCGTTATCACACAGATTGGACTTCGAGAAGATCAGATCATAAGTATTTTAGGTTATTAGAATTTGGCAAAGTTTTACCCGAAGCCAGAAAACAAATTGCTAAAGATTTAAGGCGCAAAGACTTTGATGAAAGAAAAGTTTTGGCCATTTGTTTGCAAGTGATGCAAAAAACTTTAATAAGAATTGGTAACGAAAATTATGCTAAAACTTATGGTAGTTATGGTTTAAGTACGCTAAAAGACAAACATTTTAAACAAAAGGGAAATGATGCCATTTTAAGTTTTGTTGGTAAAAAAGGCGTTAAACACGATGTGAAATTAACAGATAAAAGCTTAGCGAAACTGATTAAAAAAAGCAAGGATATACCCGGACAAGATTTGTTTCAGTTTTACACAAAAGGGAAAGAACATAGGTCTGTAGATTCTGGAATGATAAATAACTACATCAGAGAAATTACTGGAGGTGATTTTACAGCAAAGGATTTTAGAACATGGGGTGGCACTTTAGAGGCTCTTAGACAATTAGCTTGTTGTACAGAGCGAACGCCTGATATTGCCAAAAAGAAAATTATTGTAGAGGTTTTAGATTGTGTAGCGAGCAAATTAGGTAATACTCGGGCTGTTTGTAAAAGTTCTTATGTTTATCCGTTGCTTTTAGAAACCTTTGAAAATGAAGGTTTGCAAAAATATTTAAAAAAGATCAATACAGTAAAACCAGATAGTGTAACTGCAATGCAAAATGATGAAAAAGTGTTGCTTCAATTTTTAAAGCAAACTAAAGTTGCTACTAAGCGCAAAAAATAACTATCTACCTAAGCTCGATTTTTATTTATTATCATTAAACACCCCGGTCTGCGACCACCCCTCTGAAAGAGGGGAATTTAGTTCGCAATTCCCCTCCTTTGGAGGGGTGCCCAAAGGGCGGGGTGGTTAAAACAAGAATAAATTTCTTATATGGCACAACAATGTATACTAATAAATCGAGCTGAGGTTATCTATCTTTTAGGTTAAGATAAGCCTCTTCAAAATTGGGAGTAGCAATGCTTAATTGTTTGCCTAATTTAACCATATAACCTGTTATTGAGTTGAGTTCAGTTTGTGGTTTATGGTCATCAAAATCTCTTTGCATAGATGAGGTTGCGGTAAATGGTAATGCCGCATAATGCGTTAAAGCTTTTTCTTCGGTATTTTCATCTACTTCAATTTTTTTAGCTTTGGCAATTGCTGAAGCTTCTTTAATTAGGTTTGTTAAATAAGTTTTATGGTCTTGCAATAATTCTCCTACTGTTTTATTAAGGTATGAGGTAGCCGTTGCTATGCAAGAAAGAAAGATGAATTTTTCCCAAATTAGTTTGGCAATTTCATCAGATAGGCAAGCTTCTATACCAGCAGATTTTAATAAATCTTCAAGCAAAATCAGTCTTTCGTCGGTTAATTGATTTAAGCCGAAATAAATTTCTTGCCTGTTACCCATGTTTTCAATAACCCCGTGATTTTTTATAGCCGATACAATATAAGCGCAGCCAGCTGGAACAAGATTGTGTGGAAATTGTGTTCTAATTTTTTCTACTGCTTCAACGCCATTTAGCAACGGTAAAATAACAGTTTTTTCGGTTACACATGGTGATATTTGAATTAAAATTTCGGCTAAATCATAATTTTTTGTGCTGATGATGATGAAATCAGCTGCTCCAATTTTATTGACATCATCGGTAGCTAAAAACGGTTTAGCAGTAAAATTTATATCGCCTTTAATAACTTTTAATCCGTTTTCCTGTATGGCTGATAGGTGCTTTCCCCGAGCTAAAAAATAAACTTCAATGTCATCATTTCCTGCATAGGCTCTAGCTAAAAGTCCGCCAAAATAGCCACCAACACCACCAATACCTGCAATAACAATTTTTATTTTACCCGTCATTTTTATCTAAATTTTTAGAAGCTGTAGAAACAAGAAACACCTCGAAGCATGTTCAAGGTGTTTCTTATATTCTTGTTTATTATTTTTTTACTGAGTGAACTGGCTGCTCGCTATTTTCTTTAGCCTTAGCCGGATTTTCGGTTTTAGCTTTAGCGGGTTCTTGATTGTAAACCTCATCTTCTGGTTTTTTTACTGCCTTTTCCCCTTGGTCTACTTTTCCTTTTGGCTGCGGTTCTTCGAAATTACTCGAAGCTTTTTCGCTAGTTTTTTTTACTTCTTTGTTCATGGCTTTTAAAATTTTAGAATGCTTGAATTTTAAATGAAATATTTCATAAAAACCAATAGAATAACAAAGAGCCAATCGCTATTGTTTCATTTTCCAAATATTAATACTCGACTATTCTTTCATTCGTTTCCTTCTATAATTCTCTCATTTAGTCATTGCATCCTTCACTAATTATAAAGCAAATATTTTTTACGCATTTCCTTATATTTATTTAAGCCTGGTTGCCATGTTGCACGAATTTCTTTTTCAGATTTGCCATCTATAATTTGCTGTCTAAAATCTCCAACACCAATTAATCTTTCAACAGGCATCAATTGGTTACTTAATTTAGAATTAAAAAAGTCTTCCTTTTTAGGAGAAGCTTTATACAGATCAATAATCCAACCAAGGTTAATCTGTTTAGTTTTTCTTAAAATCTCAGTGTCGTAATTTCTTAAATCTAAGCCATAACATATTTGATCTTTAAAAAGTGGAGTTTCTGCCATTCCTTTTATCCCGGTAGGTGTATAAGAAAATTTGTATTTACCTTTTAAATAAGGTGCACCAATAACCGTAAATGGAAACTGTGTACCACGACCATGGTTTAAATAAATGCCTTCGAACAAACAAGTTGTTGGGTAAAGCAAAATAGATTGTTGTGTGTTTAAGTTCGGTGAAGGTTTAACAGGCAAAGTATAAGGCATATTGTGCGTATAATTGGCATTTTTAATTACGGTAATTTTGCATTTTGCTTTGTCTTTTAGCCAGCCTTCGCCATTTAACATTTGAGCATATTCGCCTAAAGTTAAGCCATGCACAATTGGAATGGGCTGTAGACCAATACCCGATTTAAATTTCGGATCTAAAATTGGTCCATCGATAAAGTAGCCATTCGGATTAGGTCTATCGAAAATCATTACTTCTTTACCATCGCGGGCACAAGCTTCCATCACATGTTGCAAAGTGTTCATGTAAGTGTAAAAACGCACACCAACATCCTGTATATCAAAAATCATAATATCTACACCTGCCAAATCTTCTTTTGTTGGTGTACTGTGTTTGCCATATAATGAAATTGCTTTAATTCCAGTTTTTGCATCTACGGCATCATCTACATGTATGCCTGCACTCGCATCGCCTCTAAAACCATGTTCAGGGCCAAAAATTTTAACAATATTTACCCCTCGTTTTAATAAACTATCTACAACAGTTACTTTACCAATAATTGATGTTGGATTTACCACCATACCAACGCGTTTTCCTTTAAGCAATGGCAAATAAATTTCGGTTTGTTCTGCACCAGTTCTAAATTTTTCTACCGTAATTTTAGATTTTACAATACTTTCATTTTTAACTTTAGTTCCTTGTCCACAGGCACTTAACGTAAATAAGGTAAGCGAGGCACTTATTAAAAAATTGAATTTCTTCATTTCTTAAGGTTTTTTAATTATTATATGCTTTTTCGGAATTGAATTAGCACTTTTGCTAAGTTACAATTATAATCATTTGAATATATCATATTTCATCGCAAAGCGGATAGCCATAAAAAGTGAACGAACATTTAGCAAACTAATTGTACGCATTGCAATAGCGGGTGTAATGTTAAGTTTAGCCGTTATGATACTTTCTGTAGCTATAATTAAAGGCTTTAAAACCGAAATACAAGATAAAGTAAGAGGGTTTATTGGCGACATACAGATTTACCGTTACGATTTAAATGGATCTTTCGAGAAATCTCCTTTTGTACCTAACGATACCACCATAGCTTACCTTAAGAACAATAAAAGTTTAGCTTCATTTTACCCGTTTGCTACCAAGCCAGCCATAATTTCTGCCAATGGCGAAGTAGAAGGTATTAATTTTAAAGGGATTGATGAAACTTACGATTGGCAATATGTGCAGAAGCATTTGTTAGATGGAAAAATCATTGATTTTAAAAATAAGGATGTTTATCAAATTATGGTATCTAGTTTTACCGCAAAGCGATTAAAGCTTAAAGTTGGTGATAGTTTTATCATGCATTTTGTCCAAAATCCGCCAAAGCGACGTAAGTTTACTATTGTTGGGATTTATAGTATTGGCATTGATAATATTGATAAAAGCTTTGTTTTAGGAGATATCAATGTCATTAGAAGTGTTAATAATTGGGAGCCAAATCAAATGGGCGGCATCGAAGTTCGCACTAAAGATTTTACCACTTTAGAGCAAGATGCTGATGACGTTTATGCCAATTTAGAATTAAAATTGAGATCTAGATCGGTTAAAGAAAGCACACCAGAAATTTTTACTTGGCTTTCTTTATTGGATGTAAATACCAAAGTTTTATTGATTTTAATGATGATTGTTGGCGTAATTAACATGATTACTGCCTTACTGATCATGATTTTAGAACGCACTACCATGATTGGTTTACTAAAAGCAATGGGCATTGGCAATTGGAGTGTGATGAAAATTTTCCTCTATAATGCGATTTATTTAGTTGGAATTGGTTTGGTTTTAGGGAATGTTTTAGGATTGGGTTTAGCTTATTTACAACATGCCACCCAAATTTTTAAGCTAAATCAAAGCAATTATTACCTTTCTTACGTGCCTGTTGAAGTACATTTTTTAGATGTGTTAATGTTAAATGTAGCAACAGTTGTAATATGTGCTGTTGTACTTATTGTACCGTCTTTATTGGTAAGTAGAATTAGTCCGCTAAAAGCGATAAGGTTTAAGTAGCCTCTCCCTTCGAAAGTTACTGCTCAGGCTTCTGTTAACTCTCCCTCTCCAAAAAAGAGGGAATTAATGGGTTGTGAGTGAAACCTATAGGTTCAAACCACAGTTTTTTGTTTCCCTTTCCTTCGGAGAGGGAATTGCACAGTTTAGCCTTTACTTAATCCTTTGATAGGGTGAGGAATCTAAACCTCAATCCATTCTAGCTGCTGCAAGCCAGAAAACTCTGTTCTCAATGGCAGGTTTAAATAAGGGTAAGTAACTTTAGATAAATACAAACCGGTTGGATGCGCAATTTCTAACATTCCGGGTGTTTCTAATGTGATGAGTAGGTTTTCAAATTCATCAACACTCATATTGCCTGTGCCGATTTTTAAAAGTTTGCCAGTAATAATTCTAATCATTTTACCTAAAAAACGGTTCGAGGCAATGTGAAAACGAAGATGATCGCCATTGGCTGTGGTAAATAATTTTGCATCGTGTACATTGCAAATGGTGTGCTCATTTTTATCAGGTGCGGTGCAAAAGGCCCTGTAATCTTTATATTTTGGCAACAGCTGTACCGCTCGTTTCATTTCGTTCAAATTCAGGTTTTCGTACTCGTAATAAGAGCTCAGCTGATTTAAAAATGGATTTTTGTAGGTATGGATGTAATAATCGTACTTTCTTTGCACAGCATCAAATCTGGCATGTGGTTTTCCTTCTAAGGGGATGATATCGAAAATTGCGATGTTGTGCGGTAAAACTTTGTTGAGCCTAAATTTTAAGTCAAAATCCCATTCTTGCGCTAGATCTGCATGGAAAAAGAACTGACTAGCATGAACTCCAGAATCGGTTCTGCCACAACCGTTAATGGTTAGAGGGGTTTTAAAAATTTGAGAGAGCTTGGTTTCAATTACTTCTTGTACGCTGTTAACTTTTGGTTGCCTTTGCCAGCCGCTGTAAGTATGTCCGTTGTAAGCAATATGGAAGAAGTATCTCATAAGAGCAAAGATAGCTTTTCTGAATAGAAGCTCAGAAAAGCTATTTATGATTAAAATGTTTTGTTTACGCTTTAAGTAGCGCTAATTTCTTCAACCCAATACTACAACCATAATGTAAACCATCATGATTGGCCACAAATGTAACAGCATCTTGTACATTATTTAGCGTAAAGCCAACGTATGTACTTACTGTATAAGGTGTATAATTATCAAAAGTTCCGTTTTGCAAATCAATTGCTAATTGATCAATGGTGCTTGATAAATAACCCTTCATTTGTGCAATTTCTGCATCGCTAAAATCTTTTTCTGGTTTCGATCCGTTTTTGTAAAGATCTATCAATTCATTTTCAATAATAAATGGTTGGCCAGCCAATTTGTAGCATAAAATCTGCTGACTAACCACTAAATGCCCAATTTGCCAAGCTAAGTTGTTTTTAAAACCTGTCGGGATGTAATTCATTTCTTCGGTAGATAATTCTTCTACTAAACTTAATAATTTGTTTCTTGATGCTTTGATGAGTTCTATTATTTTTTCCATTTGTTTTTTTGATTGATTACACAGATTTAAGGTGATTACACCGATTAAGATGTTTTGATAAAGGTAGTATTTCCCAGATTTTAACGAAAGAGGTTTTTAGCTTATTTGCAACTTGACAAAAGAACCACTGTTTTTGATTGCTAAACTTGATTGAAGTGATATCCTTTTTTGTAGTACAAACTATCCTTTTTAGCACAAAAGCTCCGCAAAAAAGATAAAACGGAAAGCAAGACTGCTTTTGCCTAAGGGTTACTGCCACTGATTTTCTAAAAAAAAAACATCCGATGAATAATTAAATTCACCGGATGTTTATGTGATTAGCTCCCTCTCTTTTGGAGAGGGTTGGGGTGAGGCTATCTATTTAGCCGTTGGCTTTGCATTTTTAACGTAAGTATCTAACCAAGTATTGATTTCCCATAATTGGTGTAATATATTTTCTTTGGCTCTGTAACCATGCGCTTCGTAAGGTAAATACACAAAACGAGTGGTGCCACCATGACCCTTAATTGCAGCATACAAACGCTCGCTATTAATTGGGAAAGTACCTTGATTATCGTCCATTTCGCCATGGATTAATAAAATTGGCGTTTTAATTTTATCAGCATAGCTGAATGGGCTCATTTGATAATACAATTCTGGTGCTTGCCAATACGTACGGTCTTCATTTTGGAAACCAAATGGTGTTAATGTTCTGTTGTAAGCACCACTACGAGCAATACCAGCTTTAAATAAATTGGTGTGAGCCAATAAATTAGCCGTCATAAATGCACCATAACTATGACCACCAACTGCAATTCTGTTTCTATCGCCAATGCCTAAATCACTTAGTTTGTTAATGGCGGCTTCTGCGTTTAACTTCAATTGTTCAACAAAAGTATCGTTAGGTTTTTTGCCATCTTTAGCAACAATTGGCATTTCTGCATTGTCTAAAACTGCATAACCTTGTGTAACAAAAAATAACGGTCCGCCAGAACTAATGGTGGTAAATTTATCTTGTGAGCCTCTAATTTGGGCGGCATCTGCTGCCGAGTTAAACTCACGAGGGTAAGCCCATATTAACACAGGCAATGGTCCATCTTTTTCTTTGTTGTAACCTGCTGGCAAATATAAATCGCCAGTTAAATCAATTCCATCAGCACGTTTGTAAGAGATTTTTTCTTTTTTAACGCCTTCTAATTGCGTGTATGGATTGGTGAAATTGGTGATTTGTCTATCTGCCATGCGTAACACCAAGTTTTTGATAAAATAGTTTGGTGCATCTTTCTGACTTTCTTTACGCGTTAACAAAACCAATTTCTGCGGATCTAAAACATCAGTCACCATTTCGAAACTGCCCGGTTGGCTGCGCCATAAAATTTCAGATTTTTTGCTAGCTAAATCAAACTTGGCTAAAAATGGTAAATCGCCTTTGGCCGAAGCACCAGTGGTGTTGTTTAACAATAATTTTGTACCACCATCTGTAGTTAAAATTACTTGGCGACCAAATTTATTTTTTTCGGTAACAGGCGAGCCAGGATTGTTGTAAGCATCAGTTGTGCTTAACTCATACAAAGTTTCTAAAGCGCCTGTAGTTGGGTTGTATTTGCTTAAACGCGACATTTGTTTAGCTCTAGAGTTTTCTCTAACCAAAGCTAAAGTACTATTGCCCCAGCTTACACCACCAAAACGCATTTTGGTTTTAAAAATCTCTTTTGGCTCGCTGCTAAAAGGAGCAGCTAATTGTAAAACAGCATCATGAAATTCTACATCATTTTTAATTAAACCTTCATCTAATGGTTTAGACCAAACTACTGTTGCAGCTTCATCATCACGCCAATCGAACCCACGAGGTACGTTTTGTACGTTATCATTACCCGATGGCCTAACTTCTGTACTAGGTAAATCGGCCAAGGTTTTAATTACTTTACCAGTTCTATCAGTAATGTTTACCACCGATGGGAAACCATAAGCAGAAACCAAATAAGAAAAAGGTTTTTTAATGGTACGTACCATCATATAATTTTTATCTGGCGATAAAGAAACAGTGCTATAAATGGCTGGTTTGCCAATTAATGTTTCTACACCCGCTTTATTTTGTATTAGTTGAGAAGTTGCAAAAAACTCAAACAATTGCTCGTCAAACGGCGATTTGATTAAATCTTGTAGAGTTGCACTTGGAGCTGCTTTGCCTAAATTTTGTTGTATAGTTGGGCCTTTTGGTGCCAATGGGCGAGTTGGTTGTAAATTTGCTGCTTTTGTAGCCACACGATATAACAGTGTATTATCATCAACCCATGTGGCACCACCACCCATAATTACATTTAATGGCTGCTTATTCATTTTAGTAGCTTTTCCTGTAGCTACATCAATTACATATAAATCGACCCTGTTTTGTGTAGTGTTGGTAAGGGCAATTTTAGTTTCGCTTGGGCTCCAGCTTACACTGCCAGCATATAATGGAGATGGTAAACCAGTTACGGTAACCGTTTTATCAGTTTTAATGTTTTTAAGACTAAAATTGTTGATGTAGGTTTGGCGACTCGGAGAGAAGTTATTTGGGTTAATTCTCATCCCTGCAATGCGGTATTCTGGCATTGCCAATTCTTCTATAGATGGATATGAGTTACGTTCGCTAAACAACATCCATTCGGCTTTGCTATCAATACTTACCGCCGGTGTCGGTTTTGCCAAAAGTAAATCGGCAATAGCTTTAGGCGGCATTTGATAACTAACTGCATCTTGAGCAAAAGCGCTGCCACCTAGTGCAAGTAGAAACAGGTTTAATATAATTTTTTTCATTTCAATGATTTAAGTTTTCCTAGGTATAAACTTACGCATCATTAAATGATTTTTCGTTTTGTATCAAAAATTTGATGTTAAAGCTATTTTATTTACAAGCTTGCACAAAAACCAAAATGGTTAATATAAATGCAATTAATGATAAAATGAGTTTGGTTCTTTTCATTTTGAGTTTTTTTGTTAGCGCTAATACGATGATTTTTGGCTAAACGCTACAAATAATTTATTTTTTTTGAAAATGAAGGCTGGTAAATTATGGCTAAAACAGCCCTGCTTTTTGGTACAAGTTTTTTGTGATTGTTATGCTGAGCTTAACAAAATATCTGCAACAAAAAAGCTTTTCCCGTCAATCAGGTTTATATTTTAAAGGCAGAAGCTTTTGGCTAGCTTTTTTGCAGGGCGCCTAAATAGTAGCAAAAGCTTGTGTATTATAAACGGGATTTAGTGGAAATACTTTTTTGATTGTCATCCTGAGCGTAGTCGAAGGAAAAATCAAAAAAGATTGGAACGAGAGCCCGACTATCAATAATAGTAGTGCAAAACTTGCTTTTCAAAAATCAATTCAACTGATATTCTATACTCCTTTTTATTTTCTGTAAATTTGCAGCATTATCAATTAAGCAATAACAAAGTGTCTTTAGAGCAATTAAAATTAAGTAAACCATTGGTATCTGCCATGACAGCGGCTGGATACTTAAGTCCGAAAGAAATACAAGCAAGAAGCATGTCACGCATTTTAGGCGGACAAGATGTAATTGCCATTGGACCAGAAGGATGTGGTAAAACTACAACTTACATTTTGGGTGTTTTAATGCGCTTAAAATATGGTTTTGAAGAAGCGCCAAGAGCTTTAATTTTAGTGCCAACTAGAGAAAGAGTAGAAGAAGTTATTGCGCAATTTAAATTGTTAAATAGAAATGACACCATCCGAATTGTAGGTATACATGCCGACGGTGGCATGGAAGCTCAGATTAATGAATTGACTGATGGAGTTGATATTGTGGTTGCAGTGCCATCAAGAGCTAGAGCGGTTTATTTAAAATTGGGCTTAAATACCAACAAAATTCAAATGTTTGTGGTAGATGATGCTGCCGATATGGTAAAATTAGGTATGCAATTGCCTATTAACGAATTGGCAAATAGCATACAAAAATGCCAACATTTAATTTTTACCGAAGTAATGCATGATCGACTTGATTTAATGATTGAGCCTTTTATGAAATTACCAACAACAATTGAGGTTGATGAATTAGAAGAGAATGAAACGGAAACACACACGCAGCTTTTATATCTCGTTCCAAATTTTAGAACGAAGTTAAACTTGTTAAATCTGTTGTTAAAAGATGCAGAGGTTTTTGAAAAGGTGGTGGTTTTTGTAAATACACGTTTAACGGCGCAAACTTTATCGAAAGATTTATTTGATGGCAAAGCCGATGATATTTTTGTGTACAAACCCTTGTTTTTTGATGAAGCTGGTTTTGATGACATAGAAGATTTTAAAGCAGTAGCCGAAGCGAGGGTTTTAATTGTAGCTAATGAGGGTTTAAAGGATATGGATTTAACTGGAATTCCATTTATTTTCCACTTTGAATTGCCAGTACAAAAAGAAACTTATTTAAATAGAGTGATTAAAGCTGATGACACAGAAGTGGTTGCTATTACCTTTACAACCGATTTGGAATTACCACAAGTGCGCAAAATTGAGCAAGCCATTGGTCAGAAAATTGAGATTGCCGATTTGCCAGAAGATTTACTGGTAGAAGAAGTAACCAAAGCTAAAGCGCAAAAAAATAAAATGCTAGCTGAGCAAGAGGATGATGAAAATTTTAGAGATGCGGCTTATCATAAACGTAAAGAAAGTAACTCTAAAACTACCAATTTTGGCATTGGCCAAAAAGCGATCATGAATAAGAAGAAAAAGCATGGGTAACAATCCTTTGCCATTCTTGATTATGCTCGTCATATCGAACGCAGCGCAGCGAGGAGATATCTGCCAGCTGCTATCACAGAATTAGCATAGACTTGTGCCGAAAACTTGGAGATTCCTCCTCGTGAAAAACTCGTTCGGAATGACGAAATTACTATTGGCTAACGGTTAAAATTAATTCCCAATCTGCGTTACTTTTTTACTCATTTTCTCCTCATAAGCTGATGGAAAAATAGCATGTTTTTTCTCGACCATGGTTGCCAAAATTTGCTTTACATGGTCTTGTATTTTTGCAGGCAATGCGTAAAATGTTAAATCAACTTGGGTTTTACGCTCATTATCTAAAACTCCATTTTGGTGTCTAATTACTACTTTTTGACCTTTATAAAATAGAATAGTTTTTGCCCTACCATCATCGTATCCATTAGGTCCAAAAGTACCATAAACAATAATTGGATCAACTAAACCATCACCATCAATATCTTTAAATTGGCAGTATTTAGTCCAAAACCAAATTGAAGTTTCTTTTTCTACACCTTTTAAATCTGGGGTTTTAAAATCGTTTATTTCCCACTTTTTTAGAGAAACGCCTTTGTCAACTTTAAAATTAAATGCTTTTACTTTATTGTTAACTGTATCTTTCAATTTGTTTACACTGTCTGCACTTTCGGTTAAGGCAACATAATAAGTTCCACTTTTATCTTTATAAGTGTAGGCTCTAAAAATAGGGAAGGTGATAAGGTTTTTCTTTTTAAAAGCATCGTTAAAAAACTCATCAGTTTCTGTTTTGTCTAAAATTCTGCTGGTGGTATCAGATTGAGCAATTGCTGTAAACGAGAAGAGAGTTAAAAATATAAAGGTGCAAATGTTTTTCATGGTTTAATTATATCAGTTCAAATATATAAAATGATCACAATTTAAAGTCTTTTCGCTTCATTCCAATACACATCCATTTCTGCTAAAGTCATGTCTTGTAAAGCTTTGCCGTTTTCTCTCGCTTTGCTTTCTAAAAACTGAAAACGTTTAATGAATTTTTTATTGGTTTTTTCTAAAGCATTTTCAGGATTGATATCTATAAAACGAGCGTAATTCACAAGAGAGAAAAGCAAATCGCCAAATTCACCTTCTGCTTTTTCTATATCAATATTTTCATTTTCGGCGATGTTAAATTCATCCTTAAATTCTTGTAATTCTTCCTCAACTTTTGCCCAAACTTGTTCCTTTTTATCCCAATCGAAACCAACGCCACGAGCTTTTTCTTGTATTCTGCTGGCTTTTACCAAAGCAGGTAATCCACTAGGAACACCACCCAAAACAGACTTATTGCCTTCTTTAAGTTTAATTTGTTCCCAGTTTCTTTTTACATCTTCTTCATTGTTTACCTCAACATCACCATAAATATGTGGGTGGCGATTGATCAGTTTATCACAAACTCCGTTCAGTACATCGGTAATATCAAAATCGTTGGTTTCGCTACCAATACGAGCGTAAAAAACCAAATGCATCATCAAATCACCCAGTTCTTTCTTAATCTCTTGCATATCGCCTTCTAAAATGGCGTCAGAAAGTTCGTAGGTTTCTTCAATAGTCAGGTGTCTCAATGTTTCCATAGTTTGTTTTTTATCCCATGGGCATTGTGTGCGTAAAGTATCTAAAACGGTTAGTAACCTTAAAAAAGCGGTATCTGGAGTTGTAGTAGCAGGAGGTGGAATATTAGCTGGCATATTTATTTGATGATGTTAAAAGCAATAAGCATTGTGGTGATAAAGAGAACAATTAATCCGCAAAGGAATAAAATATCAGCTATGCTTTCTAATTTATTTGAATTTACATTTTTACTTCGCATGGCGAGAAAAGATAACAAACAACTACTCATGAAAATTACGATAGCTAAAGCTGCACCTTCATCTATAAATGTTGATTGGTGTAATTTAGCAACCTTAACAGAGGTTAAAACGATAAAACAAAAGCCTAACAAATTGGCCGATGTGTTTAAAATATGCGGCGATCTATTTTCTCTCATTCAATAATTCACTAATTCTCTCATTCAAAATTCTCTCATTCAAAATTCATCACTCCGCTTCTTCTAGTTTAATCTTTTTTGTAATTCTATAAGTCCTTCTTTTTCGTGGTTTAACTGCTCCTTCACCTAATAAATTTCCCCAAGGTTGCAAACCATCAACTCTTTCGAAAATGATTTTTAGCATCGCTAAATACGGGATAACTAAAAACATACCTGATATTCCCCAGATCATTTCGCCGATGATGATACCAATAAAAGCAAATAAAGCATTGATTTTAACTTTAGAACCAACAACCAGCGGCATTAAAATATTTCCATCGATGGTATGTATCCCAATAAAAGCAAAAATTACAAATAAAGCTTGTGTTGCTCCTGCAGTTGCGAAAGTAATTAAAGCGCTAATTAATAGAGCGGTAGAAATGCCTAAATAAGGAATAATGTTAAAAATACCAGCAATTAAACCTAAAAGGATGGCATATTTTACGCCTAATAATGATAGCGTAATAATCATCATTAGCGATACGATAAGCATTTGTAGAAATAGTCCTGTTACGTATTTTCTAATGATGCGTTGTATTTCAGTTACAATTTCTTGTACTTTTTCTTTGTGTTGTTCATCAAACACAGTAGTTAAAAATGTAAAAAGTAATCTTCTATAATTTAAAATGAAGAAAGTGAAAAGTAAGGTGAAAGCTAAAAATAATAAGCTCGATGAAAGTGTTAAAATGGTAGAACCAATTACTACGGCACTGGTGGCTAATGATTTTTCAATACCATCTGTTAAGTAAGATTTTTGCTTGTATACATTAACATTAAATGTTTTTGCAATCCATGTTTGAATGTCGTTAAAAGCGGCGGTAACTTGTTTTACCAAAAGAGGCCAGTCTGCCCAAAGCTCTGCCAACTGGTTGCCAAAAAAATAGAGGATGCCATACAAAACAGCAATCATTAATATAACTGCAGTAATTGCTGCTACACTTCTTCCAAACTTTGCCCTTTGCTCTAATGCATTTGCAAATGGTAAAAGCAAAAAAGCCATTAATAAAGAGAAAAGTAAAGGAGATAATAAAGTTTTACCCAAAATTGCCAAGTAGCCCAGCATAATAATTGATAAAAGCACAAGCGCTAATTTTGCTACAAAAGGTAGCGAGATTTGTTTCATAGATGAAATTTTGAATAAATATAAAAGTTTGCTTTAAAATTGCCCTATGTTAAACATTTATCGCAATAAGTTGTTTTGCCCCTAAACCCTAAACCTTCACAGCTCTTAACATTTCTCTTTTTCCAGGGGCACCAGGTAATTTTTCTATGGAAAAACCGCAAGCTTTAACTGCTCTTTTTAAGTTGCCTGTTATGGCATAAGTAACAAAAATGCCACCTGATTTTAACAAGCTGCAGGCATGAGCAATCATATCATCTGTCCAAAGTTCGGGTTGGTGCCTTACCGAAAAAGCATCGTAATATAGCACATCAAATAATTCATCACATTTAAAAGCCTGTAAAGTTTGGTGGGCAATTTTTAATTCGCAATGCGATGATATATTTTGTGGCTCAGTTAGTGCTAACTCATAATTGTCAATGAATTTACTCCATTGTTCATGTTCAACATAAGCATTGTAACCTGTTTGTTCAAGTACATCTCGCGTAAGCGGAAATGCCTCTATGCCAGTATAATTTAATTTAACATTATTTTCATCGCAATGCGCAAAACTGAGGATGAAGTTTAATCCTGTTCCAAAACCAACTTCTAAAATTTTTATTTCTTGATCAGGATTTTTTTCAATCGCAAATTTTAACCCTGCATTTATAAAAACATGTTTACTTTCTTGCAAAGCGCCGTGAGCCGAATGGTAATTTTCGCCAATCGTTTCGTTAAAAAGGGTATTAGAACCATCAGCAGTTTTTGTAAGGATATTCATTGTCAGGATCAGGATTTACAAGATTTGAGGATTTTCAAGATTATAATACAAAATTACTAATTTAGTGCTGCACAATTTTAAAAGATTTGATTTGCTGTAAACCTAAGCTTTTAACTTTTGTTTTCCCTAAACCCTAAACCCTAAACCCTAAACCCTAAACCCTAAACCCTAAACCCTAAACGAAATATGGATATTGAAACCTTCAGAGAATATTGTTTGAGTTTGCCTGGGACAACCGAAGGCATGAAATGGGATCATCTTTGCTTTATGATTGAAGAAAAGATTTTCGTTATTATCGCAATTGATGAGGGAAATCGTTTTTCTACCAAATGTACGCCAGAAGAATTCGATGAGCTTACCGCTCGTGATGGTATTCAGCAAGCCTTTCACATGGCCAAAAGGCAATGGGTGCAAGTGGCAGATTTAGAAGTTTTAAATGATGCAGAATTGAAGAAAAGGGTAGAAACCTCGAGAGCTTTGGTTTTAGCTAAGTTGCCTAAGAGGGTGCAGGAGAAGTATAATTAACAAAAAATCGTCATTTCGAACGAGATTTTTTTATCGAGGAGAAATCAGTGTTTTTAGATGATTAATTATTATCTAAGAGATTTCTCGTCGCTGCGCTCTGTCGAAATGACGATTATTATAAGGTTCTTTAGTTATCTATTTTACCACATTCTAATTCTATCTTCTGGTTTTTTGTATAATTTATCACCTGCTTTTACATCAAAAGCATTGTACCAAGCATCCATATTTACTGGTGCACCAATGGTTCTGTATGGGCCAGGAGAGTGTGGATCTGTTTTAATCAGCTGTGCTGCAGTTTCTGGTAAAATATTACCTCTCCAAACTTGTGCCCACGATAAAAAGAAACGTTGATCTGGTGTAAAACCATCAATTTTCTCATTACTTTGACCTTGTTTGGTCATTTTAAAAGCTGTATAAGCTGCATTTAACCCACCTAAATCGCCAATGTTTTCGCCCATGGTAAATTTACCATTTACGTGTAGGGTATCTAAAACCGTATAGCTATCAAATTGTTCGCCCAATTGTTTGGTTCTAGCTTCAAATTTAGTTCTGTCTTCAGCTGTCCACCAGTTTTTTAAGTTACCGTCTTTGTCATATTGGCTACCAGAATCATCAAAGCCATGGCTCATTTCGTGACCAATTACTGCACCAATACCGCCATAATTGATGGCGTCATCAGCTTCTGGATGAAAAAATGGGAATTGTAAAATACCAGCAGGAAAGGTAATTGAATTCATTGTTGGGCTATAGGAAGCATTAACCGTTGGCGGTGTCATGCCGAAACGTTCTCTATCAACAGGTTTGCCTAACTGACCTATGTTTTCATTATATGCCCATTTGCTTGCATTTATTAAGTTCTGCAAATAAGTGCCTCTGTTTATTTCTAAGCCATCGTAATTTCTCCATTTGGTTGTATAACCAACTTTTGGTGTAAATGCGTATAATTTGGCTAAAGCTTTTTGCTTCGTTTCATCACTCATCCACTCTAAACCTTTAATTCGGATTTCGAAAGCTTTACGTAAATTTTCAATCATCACATCCATACGGGCCTTAGCTTCTGGTTTAAAATATTTGGCAACATAAAGCTGACCTAATAATTCACCAATCGTTCTATCTGTTAACGATGACATGGTTTGCCAACGAGGGGTTTGAACTTTTTGACCAGTTTGCACTTGCGAGAACTCGAAATTTGCCTTAACAAAAGGAGAACTTAAGTTACCTGCAGCTGATTTTAAAACGTTCCATTCTAAGTATGTTTTCCAATCTGCAACAGGAGTTGAAGTTAATAAACCATCTAAAGTTTTGAAAAAGCTAGTTGAATTTACCAAAACAGTGTCTTGTCCGGTTACTTTAAGTTGTGTTAAAGTATTATTCCAGTTGATGTTTGGCGTTAACTTATTCAATTCGCTAACCGTTAGTTTGTTGTAGGTTTTATACGGGTCACGCATCTCTAACCTAGTCATTTGCGCTTCTGCCAATTGTTTTTCTATTGCAAAAATAGTTTTAGCTTTTTGCTGCGCAACCGCATCAGTATTGCCAATCAGCTTTAAAAGCGTAACCATATAAGTGTTATAAGCTTCTCTAATTTTTACGCTTCTACTATCGTTGTTTAGGTAATAATCTCTATCGCCTAAGGTTGTTCCGCCTTGCGATAGATTAACCATATATTTATTTACATTTTTACGATCTTGACCAATGCCAAATCCATAAAAAGAACCACCTATGCCGTTTGTACGCATGTAGGTTGTATGGTCTAAAATGCCTTTTAAAGAATTGATTTGTTTGATTTTTTCTAATTCGGCCTTTATAGGAGTGTAACCTAATTTTTCAATGGTAACACTATCCATAGCTGCGGCATAAAAATCGCCAACACGTTTGGTAACCGATCCAGCTTTTGCATTTTTATCAGCTGCAGCTTCCTCAACTAAACCTTTAACGGCTTGTGCATTAAACTCTCTTAATTCATTAAAAGAACCCCAACGTGTCTCTTTTGCCGGAACAGGATTGTTTTTTATCCAATTTCCACTTGCATAACGGTAAAAATCGTCGCCAGGCTTAACCGACAAATCCATGTTTGTTGGATCGATGTATTTTTGAATTTTTTGGGCGCTTGCAGTAAAGGTGCATGCAGCAATGCCCAAAACTGCAAAATAGTTTTTGAGTTGAATTTTCATACTTTAATTATTTATTAGAGTCGAAAATTACGCAATAGCCGATGTAATTAGGAGAAGTTAATAGAAATATTACTTATTAAACCAGTAATAAAGTTTGGTTAAACCCAATTTGCGAAAAATCTCTGCGTTAAATAATGCTATTCTAAACGATTTCATGTTTTTCAGTTTTATAATCATTTAACATATTTTAACATAATTTATTGTGTAAACATCTATTTATTTTTAAAATTTTTTGTGTTGATGAAAAGATTTGCAGTGTGTTATTTAGCTAGTATTGAGTATATTTGAGTGTATGGGAACTCAAAAAACATATCCGGATTTAACTGAAACGAAAGTTTATTCTTTTAGTGATGTTGATGAGTCGATGACTTATAGCTATGCTCATTATTTAAATTGGCTTTTTGATGAGAGGGTCGAATTAATTAAGGGGAAAATTTTTAAAATGAGCCCTGCTCCATCAAGAGTTCATCAGAAAATTTCATTTTCCATTTCATTAGCTATAGGCAATTTTTTGAAAAAAAGATCTTGTGAAGTTTACGTTGCACCATTTGATGTTCGTTTCCCTAAAAGCAGCAAAGCTGATCAAGACGTATTTACGGTTTTGCAACCTGATATTTGTGTAGTTTGCGATTTAAATAAACTGGATGAAAGAGGTTGTATTGGTGCTCCAGATTTGGTGGTAGAAATTCTATCCCCTGGAAATAACAAAAAAGAACTGTTGCACAAATACCAAGTTTACCAAGAGTTTGGCGTTAGAGAATATTGGGTGGTAAGTCAGGGTGATCAAAGTATTTTAATCTATACTTTAGATAGCGAAGGAAAATTTCGTCCATCGAAAATATTTACGCAAGGTGAAGAAATTACTTCAACCGTTTTGCCAGGTTTTGTGCTAAAATTAGATGATGTTTTTGAGGGGTTATAAACAGGAAATTATAATATGAAAGCAGAAAAACCATATCCTGATTTAACTGAAACGAAAGTTTACAGCTTTAACGATGTTGATGAATCGATGACTTACAGCTATGCTCATTATTTAAATTGGCTTTTTGATGAGAGGGTCGAATTAATTAAGGGGAAAATTTTTAAAATGAGTCCTGCTCCTTCAAGAGTTCATCAGGAGATTTTTGGAGCTATTTTTTTATCAATGGGCAATTTTCTTAACAACAAACCTTGCAAAGTTTATGCTGCACCTTTTGATGTTCGTTTTCCTAAAAGTGGCAAAGCTGATAAGGATGTATTTACGGTGTTACAACCTGATATTTGCGTAGTTTGTGATTTAACCAAGCTAGATGATAGAGGCTGTATTGGTGCTCCAGATTTGGTTGTAGAAATTCTATCCCCTGGAAATAACAAAAAAGAACTGTTGCACAAATACCAAGTTTACCAAGAGTTTGGCGTTAGAGAATATTGGGTAGTTAGTCAAAGTGACCAAAGTATATTAATTTATACTTTAGATAGCGAAGGAAAATTTCGTCCTTCAAAGATTTATACCTTAAGTGAAGAAGTTACTTCCACCGTTTTACCTGGCTTTTTGCTTAAATTGGATGATGTATTTGAAGGATTGTAGTTTCGCTTTTTAAACATTAAGGAATTAAGTTGCATTAAGATTTTTTGAAACTTTGCAACTGTTGTTTTTTGCACCTTATTTTGTGTCTCAAACCCGATAGTAGTGAACACGTAAGGGTAACCCTTGCGGTTACCCAGAAGTAAAACGAATAGCGGGACTAACATTAATAAAATTTACTACCCCTGCTTTTCAAATAAACTTACTAAACCTTCTTTATTACTTGCTATAAAGTTGACAAAGTAAAGCTTGCCAACTTTGCTCTTTCGCACTAAAAACGTATTTTTACCAGCTAAATTCTACACTGCAATATAAATGAGCATTTCTACAAAATATAATCCTACAGAAACTGAAGATAAATGGTACAGCTATTGGTTAGACAAAAAGTTTTTCCACTCTGAACCAGATGAACGTGAGCCATATACCATCGTAATTCCGCCACCAAATGTAACTGGCGTTTTGCACATGGGGCACATGTTAAACAATACCATTCAGGATGTTTTGATCCGTAAAGCTCGTATGCAGGGCAAAAATGCTTGTTGGGTGCCCGGAACCGACCATGCTTCTATTGCAACCGAAGCAAAGGTTGTTGCCATGTTAAAGGAAAGAGGGATCAATAAAAAAGATATATCTCGCGAAGAATTTTTGAAATATGCTTGGGAGTGGAAGGAGAAATACGGCGGCATTATTTTAGAACAATTGAAAAAGTTAGGTGCAAGCTGCGACTGGGATAGAACTCGTTTTACAATGGAGGATGACCTTTCTGAAGCTGTAATTGATAGTTTTATTCACTTGTATAAAAAAGGCCTAGTTTACCGCGGTATTAGAATGGTAAATTGGGATCCAGCGGGTAAAACAGCAGTTTCTGATGAAGAGGTTATTCGTAAAGAGGTTAACCAGAAGTTGTATTATATTAAGTATACGATTGTTAGTCCGGAAGTCGGAAAATCTGCGTATTTAACGGTAGCTACCACTCGTCCGGAAACAATTATGGCTGATGCTGCAATATGTATTAATCCTAATGATGAGCGTTTTACACACTTAAAAGGTAAAAAGGTTTTTGTGCCTTTGGTTAATCATGAAATTCCGGTAATTGAAGATGAATATGTTGATATTGAATTTGGTACAGGTTGCTTAAAAGTTACACCAGCACATGATTTGAATGATTACGAGTTGGGTGTTAAGCACAAATTACCAGTTACAGATATTTTAAATGACGATGGAACTTTAAACGAACTAGCGGTTATTTTAGTAGGCGAAGATCGTTTTGTAGCTCGTAAAAAAATTGCCAAAATGTTAGATGAGGCTGGTCATTTAGAGAAGGTGGAAGATTATAAATCTCAAGTGGGTTTTTCTGAAAGAACTGATGCTGCGATAGAACCAAAATTATCAATGCAATGGTTTGTAAAGATGAAAGAATTAGCGCAACCAGCATTAGATGATGTGTTGAATGGTGAAGTAAACTTAATTCCCAATAAATTCGAGAATACCTATAAGCATTGGATGGAAAATGTTCGCGATTGGAATATTTCTCGTCAATTGTGGTGGGGACAACAAATACCTGCTTGGTACGATGATAAAGGAGATTGGGTTGTAGCTAAAACCAAAGACGAAGCGCTAGAAGAATTTTGGAAGAAAAAAGGATTGGATGCTGGAGAAGCTGATAAAGTTGGTTTTAAAAATCAATTAGCTCCCTTTGTAAAACAAGACGAAGACGTTATGGACACCTGGTTTTCTTCGTGGTTATGGCCAATTTCTGTTTTTGATGGCTTTAAAAATCCTGATAATAAAGACATCAATTACTATTACCCAACCAACGATTTGGTAACTGCACCAGAAATTTTATTCTTTTGGGTAGCACGTATGATTATGGCTGGGCATGAGTTTATGGGCAAAAAACCATTTACAAATGTTTACCTAACGGGAATTGTACGCGATAAATTAGGCCGTAAAATGTCTAAATCTTTAGGTAACTCACCAGATCCGATTGGTTTGATTGAAAAATATGGTGCCGATGGGGTTAGGGTAGGGATGTTAATGTCATCGCCAGCTGGCAACGATTTAATGTTTGATGAATCTTATTGCGAACAAGGTAGGAATTTTGCTAACAAAATATGGAATGCTTTTCGTTTGGTAAAAGGATGGGAAGTTGATGAAAACTTAGCAAATCCAAACACACAAGCCATCAATTGGTTCGAAAGTAGATTTAGCGAAGCATTGGTAGAAATTGAAGCTAACTTTAAGCAATACCGTTTATCTGAAGCCTTGATGGCTACTTATAAATTAGTTTGGGACGATTTCTGTGCTTGGTATTTAGAAATGGTAAAACCTGCTTATCAACACCCAATTGATGCAGCAACAAAAGCAGTTACGGTTAAATATTTTGAAGAGATATTGAAACTATTGCATCCATTTATGCCATTTTTAACCGAAGAGTTATACCATGATGAGTTGTTTGGCGAAAGAACAGAAATGGATTGTTGCATAGTTGCTCAATATCCAGTTGTGGGCAAAGCCGATGAAAAATTGTTAAAAGAAGCAGAGCTGATTAAAGGTTTAATTTCTGAAATAAGAAATATAAGAAATACCCGTCAGATATCTCCAAAGGAAGCATTGTCGTTAAATATTAAAGTTAACTCTGGTTTAGTTTACGAAAGTTGGACCGATGTGATATTTAAATTAGCTAATGTTAACCAGGTAGAATTAGTTAATGATAAAATTGCAGGAGCAGCTAGCTTTATGGTTGGCAACGATGAATTTTTTATTCCCTTAAATGAAAGTATAGATTTAGAAGCTGAAAAAGAACGTTTAAAAAATGAATTGGAATATTTACAAGGTTTCTTAAAATCTGTTGAAGCAAAATTAAGCAACGAACGTTTTGTGCAAAATGCAAAACCAGAAATTATTGCAAATGAACGCAATAAAAAAGCTGATGCAGAATCGAAAATTAGCATAATAAAAGAAAGTTTAGCAGGGTAAAAATAGATAATGAAATGATGGGTATCAAAGGATTTAAAAATTTAAGATGGTTGATGTTCATTTTTTCATTTGCCCTACTTTTTGCTTGTGCTGGCGATAAAAAAGTGGAAACTAAAATAACTTATCAATCAAAAATATTTACAGAACAATACCTGATTGATTATTTAAATGGAAATCCTGATTTAAATAACGAAGACAGCTTAAAATTTGCTGAAGCATTAGATAAATTTCAGTATGATATTAAAGGTTTAAGTAATAACCCTGATTTTCTGGTTAATTTTCCTTTGCAAGCAACAAATATTAGAGATACCGTTATGGGTACGCAAAATTTTAAAATGGCAACATTCGAAGCTTTTACAGATCCGCTTCGCGATAAAAATTCTTTACTCAATAGAATAAAACTAAGGGTGAATGGTATTTTTCAGTTTCCTGATCAAGCTTATGGTTTGGCTTTGGGCGGTAAATATTACCTTAAAGCTATGATTTATAAACAAGGCAAACGTAAAGATGTGAACTTTTATAAAAAAGAAGGTGGCTCAGTTTATAATTTAGGCGTTTATCCAATGGCAGTAAAAGCGTTAAAGCCCATTATTTCTAATCAACAAATGGCTAGTTTGAAAAAATAATATCCTTATGAAAAAAGTATTAATATTAATGTTTGTTGCTTTTTTTGCAGCTTGTTCTGGAGAAAAAGAGGTTGAAAACTCAGGAGTTTTTATAGAACAAAAATTAAATGAATTTATTTCACAAAATCCTGATTGGGCAAATGATGAAACTATTAATGAAGAAATAACGGATAAATTTAAACGACAAGCCATAAAATGGAGTAATGAGCCTGATTTTTTAAAAGGAATGCCTTTGCAATTAGAACGTATTGTAGACACTACAGAAAGTGGGCAAGCAGTAAAAATGGCGCATTTTAAAACATTTAATGATAAAGTAAGGCCAGAGGGCAGTTTACTTAATTACGTTAATTTACAAATTAAAGGAATTGTTTCTGATGAGCAAGCCGATCAGTTAAAAGTTGAAAATAAATATTTCTTAACTGGAAACTTACAAAGACAGGGCAAAAGAGCTGATGTTAAATTTGTTAAAGTTTCAGATTTCAAAGGTTATGATATTGGAAGTTATACGTTTTTAATAACAGGATTTAAACCCTTATAGAAAAAAATAGAAACGATTGCGTAAAAATAATACCTACAGAAGAACTGTTTCTGATTAAAAAATCATAATATTGGTTAGGGGTTAATCTAATTAACCAAACCAAATTATAAATCTTTCAAATCATTTATTGTTTCTGTAATGGATAATACCAGAAGAAAATTTATCAAGCAATCTGCTTTAATTGCTGCGGCAACTTATGCAGGCACATTTACAAGTAGTGCAAAAAGCTACAACAGAATTATTGGTGCCAACGATAGGGTAAGAGTTGGCGTGGTAGGTTTTTCTGATCGTTTTAAAGACACACTTTTTCCTTGCTTTTTAAACCATAACAAAGAACTCAATTTTGATATTGTTGGGCTTTCTGATATATGGAATTACCGTAGAGATTTAGGCGTTGCATACGTTAAGGAAAAGATGGGCAGCGATATTAAATCTTGCAGAAATAACGATGAGCTTTACGCAATGAAAGATTTGGATGCTGTAATTGTAAGTACAGCCGATTTTCAACATGCTATGCACACGATTGAAGCTGTAAAAGCAGGGTGTGATGCTTACATCGAAAAACCATTTGCCGAAACCATGGCTGATGCAAAAGCTGCACTAAAAGCGGTTAATGAAAGTAAAAAAATAGTTCAAATTGGCTCGCAACGTAGAAGTGGCGAAAATTATGCAACTGCTGCTCAATACATTCAGGATGGTAAATTTGGGGCAATTACAGCTGTAGATTTAGTTTGGAATGTGAACCAGCCAGGCAGATGGCGCCGCCCAGATTTAGTTGCTAAATTAAAAGAAGAAGATATCGATTGGAAAAGGTTTTTAGTTAATCGCCCTGCGGATAATTACGACCCTAGAAAATATTTAGAATACAGGCTCTTTTGGCCATACTCATCTGGAATGCCTGGGCAATGGATGAGCCACCAAATTGATACTGTACATTGGTTTACCAAATTAAAACATCCACGTAGTGTAACTGCCAATGGCGGAATTTACACTTGGAAAGATGGTCGCCAAAATTGGGATACCATGGTAGCTGTATTCGATTACGGTCAGCCAGATTTTAGTGATGGTTTTCAAGTAACTTTTACTTCGCGTATGCAAAATAGCGTTGGTGATGTGGGAGAAGTTTACTATTCAAACGGGGGCGAGTTAAATTTAATTACCAATAAAGTTTCGCCAAAAGGCGGATTAAAAGAGCGTGAAGCGGCAGCAATGGGCATGAAATCTAATTTGTTGGAGCCTTTTGATCTATCAACTAAGGTGATTAAAACAGCTAGTGATGCCAATATGGGTGGTGATGCTTTAACATCGGGTCACATGCGTAATTGGATGGAGTGTGTAAGAAGCAGAAAGACACCAAATGCGCCTGTAGAAGCGGGTTATTATCATTCTATTGCAAACATCATGACCAATGCTGCGGTTCGTACCGGAGCCAAAGCTAGTTTTGATGAGCAAAAACAAGAAGTAATTGCTGGCGGAAAAATCTTTAAATATTAAACAAGTATCATCATACTTAGAAGTTTTGTCATTCAGAGCGAAGCGAAGAATCTCTTTTTAATTAATAAAAATCAACCTTAAAAATATGTTCAGTTCCTTAAAAAAAACTTGCCTATTAACCCTTTCAATTGTAAGTTTTATCGGCTTTGCCAATGCCCAAAAAGTTAGGCCATTATTTGATGGTAAAACTTTAAACGGCTGGAAAATTGTTGCTGGTGCAGCGCCTTATGCGGTAGAAAACGGAATGATTGTAGGTACAATGAAAGCTGGCTCTCCAAATTCATTTTTAATTACCGAAAAAGAGTATGGCGATTTTGTTTTAGAATTGGATGTAAAACTAGAAGGAACAGAAACCAATTCTGGCGTGCAAACCAGAAGTCATTATGATGCTGCTGGCAATAACGGTAAAGGGAAAGTTTTTGGCAGACAGATGGAAATTGACCCTACGCCAAGGGCGTGGACAGGTGGTATTTATGATGAAGCAAGACGATTGTGGTTGTATCCATTGGAAACTAATCCTGCTGCAAAATTGGCTTACAAAACAGAAGAGTTTAACCATTATAAAATAGAATGCATTGGCAATGAAATGAAAACTTGGGTTAATGGAGTGCCTGCATCTTATGTAATTGATACTTTAGATCAATCTGGTTTTATAGGTTTACAAGTACACGGCTTAGGTAACAAAAATTACCTAGAAGGGAAAAAAGTTTATTTCAAAAACATCAATATTCAAACAGAAAATTTGAAGCCTTCGGCATTTCCTAAATCAGTATATGTAGTTAACTTAACACCAAATAGTTTATCAACTCAAGAAAAAGCAAACGGTTATAAGTTGCTTTTTGATGGTAAAACTAACAATGGCTGGCTTGGTGCTTATAAAAATACTTTCCCTGAAAAAGGATGGGTTATTGCAAATGGACAGTTAAACGTAATGCCGTCTGATGGTGGTGAATCTACCAACGGTGGAGATATTGTTACTAAAGAACAATTTGCTGCTTTCGATTTGTCATTTGAGTTTAAGTTAACCGAAGGTGCAAATAGTGGTGTTAAATATTTTGTAACCTTGTCTGAAAAGAATGCAGGTTCGGCAATTGGTTTAGAATATCAAGTTTTGGATGATGAAAAACATCCAGATGCTAAAATGGGTAGAGATGGAAACAGAACTTTAGCATCATTATATGATTTAATGACAGCTAAAAAAGTTTTAGGCAGTCCACGCCCAATCGGTGCTTGGAACAGAGGTAGAGTTGTTGTTTATCCCGATAACAGCGTAGAACATTACTTAAACGGAGTGAAAGTTTTAGCGTACACCAGAGGTTCAGAAGAATTTAAAAAGCTGGTTGCCATTAGCAAGTATAAAGATTGGAAAAACTTTGGTGAAGCACCAAAAGGACGTATTTTGTTGCAAGACCACGGAAATAAGGTTAGCTTTAGGAGTATCAAAATCAAAAACTTATAATGCATCGTCGTTCGTTTGTTAAAAAATCAGCTTTGTTGGGTTCTGGCGTGTTAATGGCTGATCAACTGTTCGCAAAAGTAAACTTAGCACCAATTAATATAGCCATGATTGGTTGTGGCGATCGTGGGAAAGGGGTTTTATCTGTTATTCAGAAAATGCCATCGCAGTTTAAAACTGTTGCTTATTGCGATGTTTTGGATTTTAGATTAACAGAAACTGAAAAATATGTGCCGTCATCGGCAGTTGCCATTAAAGATTACAGAAAAATACTTGATGATAAAAAAGTTGAAGCTGTTTTTATTGCAACACCTTTAAGTGAACATTTTAAAATTGCAAAAGATGCAGTTTTAGCGGGTAAAGCAGTTTATGTAGAAAAAACAATGACTTACAATGTTGAAGAGGCATTGGCATTAAGAAAGTTAGTTAAACAATATCCCAAGCAAGTTTTTCAGGTAGGCTATCAGTATCGTTATTCGCCTTTGTATTTTAAGGTTAAGGATATGATACAGAGTGGATATATCGGTAAAGTTTCTCAGATAGATTGTCGCTGGGACAGAAATTGGAATTGGCGCAGGCCAGTTGCAGACCCCAAGTTAGAAAGACAAATCAATTGGCGGATGTATAGAGAATATTCAGGAGGATTACCCGCAGAATTGCTCTCTCATCAAATTGATTTTATCAACTGGGCTTTTCAAACCCAACCAGACGAAATTATTGGCACGGGTGGAATAGACGTTTATAAAGATGGCAGAGAAACGTACGACAATGTTCAAGCTATTTTACGCTATAAAAATGCTGGCATGATTGGTAATTTTGGTGCCACATGCGGTAATGCTAACGATGGTTATTTGTTTAAAATAAAAGGAACAAAAGGCTCAGTAAATTTATTGCCAGATACAGGGATTTTTTATCCAGAAAAGGAACGAGCAAAAGAATTAGGTATTGTGGATGGAGTAACTGGAGCAACAAAATTGGTAATCAATAAAGATGGAGGTATTCCGATTTTAGATGAGCCAACCAAGGATGGCACCTTTTATGCACTCGAAGATTTTTATAAAGCGATAACTGAAGGTAAAAAAACAGCTTCGAATATTGATACTGGTACGAAAGCATCTATTTGTGTGGCCATGTGTAACGAAGCAATTTATACTGGCGAAAAGCAGTTTTGGAAGCAGGAGTATTTTTAAAAGTTGGAAGGTTGGAAGGTTGGAAGGTTGGAAGGTTGGAAGGTTGGAAGGTTGGAAGGTTGGGGTAAATTAGCTGATCAATTTCGCAACAATTAAGCAATTTAACAATAGAACAATAAATCCAATTTTTTAAAAATTTTTGTCATTCAGAGCGCAGCGAAGAATCTCTAGACAATTGTCATCCTGAGCCTGTCGAAGGACTTTTAATAAATTCACAAATGAGATTCCTTCCCGAAAAATCGGCACAAGCTGTTCCTAGCATTGACAAATCGTGTTACAATTCCTTATAATTTGGCAACTCCTCTACAAACAAAAAATTCCCATTGGCATGATCTATTTTTGCATAGAAATGATTTAAACCATTTGTAACAGCTAACCAACGAGCTTTATATACTGAATTATACCTTGCAGCTTGATCAAAAGTAGCTTGTGTAATTGATACAGACGGTGCTTTACATTCAATTACCATAATTTTCTCCCCAGCATTATCATAAACTAAAATATCGCTGCGTTTTCTGGTTTGGTTTAAACTTAAGCCACCTTCAATTTGTAGCAAAGCTGATGGGATTTTTTTTTCCTTTAATAAATATTGGATGAAATGTTGCCTAACCCATTCTTCGGGTGTTAAAACCAAATGTTTCTTCCTAATCTCATCGAAAATAAAATACACATCATCCCTTTGGGTAATTTTAAATGGATGGTTGGGTAGATTAAGTGGGGTAGGGTTAAACATTTAGGGATAATCGAGGTTTAGGGGTTATTGTTTACCGTTTAGTTGTTAGGGTTAAAGTATATTTTCTAATTTCTCACATCTCACATCTCACATCTCACATCTCAAAATAGAACTTCAAATTTAATCATAATTCCTCATTCAAAATCGTATTTTTACCCTTAATGAGTGCCGTAGAAATTATTAAAGATTTAAAAGCAAGAAAATTTAAACCGCTGTATTTATTGCAGGGCGAAGAACCATATTACATTGATCAAGTGGTTGATTATATGGAAAATAATGTGCTTAATGATGGCGAAAGGGGTTTTAACCAAACTATTTTATACGGTAAGGATACTGATATGGCTACCATTTTAAATGCTGCAAAGCGATATCCAATGATGTCTGAATATCAAGTGATTATTGTTAAAGAAGCACAAGATTTAAAGTGGGCAAAAGAAACTGAAGGCACCAGCAAAGAAACAGAATTTGTGCTAAATTATTTCGAAAAACCTTTGTCGAGTACCATTTTAGTATTTGCTTACAAATATGCCAATTTTGATAAACGCAAAAAGATTTACAAGGCAATCTCTAAAAATGGTGTAATTTTTCAGTCAGACTTGGTTCGCGATTATAAATTAATGCCTTGGATTGAAGAACATATCAAAGAAAAAGGTTATAAAATTGCCCCTCAAGCTGCTGCGCTAATGGCAGAATATTTGGGTACAGATTTATCTAAAATAGCTAACGAAGTTGAAAAACTCTGTTTAAACATTAATAAAGAAACAACAATTACTACAGAGCATATCCAGAAAAATATTGGGATTAGTAAAGAGTACAATGTTTTTGAACTGCAAAAGGCCTTAGCAACAAGAAATGTTTTAAAATGTAACCAAATCATCAATTACTTTGCAAATAACCCAAAAGCAAATCCCATGGTTATGGTAATGGCAAATTTAAGTGGTTACTTTACTAAAATATTAAAATACCATTACTTGCCGAATAAAAATGATGCAGCAAAAGAATTAGGTGTTAGTCCGTATTTTATAAAAGATTACGAAACTGCAGCTAGAACTTTTAATGATGCTAAAACTTTCGAAATCATTAGTTTACTAAGGGAATATGACTTAAAAAGCAAAGGCTTAGACAGTACAGGAAATACAACTGATGGCGAATTAATGAAAGAAATGGTTTTTAAAATGATACATTGATAAGAATTGAGATGTGAGATTTGAGAAATACAACATTACAACACGCTAACATTACAACTTTTTAACATATAAAACAATGCTTAAAGGCCTCAGAACAATAGTATATCACGTTAGCGATTTAACACAAGCCAAAGAATGGTACAAAAATATTTTCGGAATTGAACCTTATTTTGATGAACCTTTTTATGTAGGTTATAATGTTGGAGGTTACGAGTTGGGTTTAGATCCAGATGCTTCTGGGTATGGAAAAGGGAACACTGCAATCACTTATTGGGGAGTTGAAGATATACATGAGTGTTTCAATAAATTTGCTGCTTTAGGTATCGAAATTCATGAGGCACCAAAGAATGTTGGAGGTGCAATTTGGGTGGCTAGTATTTATGATCCTTTTAAAAATATTATTGGCTTAATCGAAAATCCAGAATTTTCTATTTAACCATCATTATTCGTTTCAAAAATATCTGATATGTAACTACAAAGTTATGGTATATAAATGTTTAAACATTTATAGTGAGCTATATTTACAGTTCAATTAACTAACTGAAAATTACATGAAAAAAAATTTACTTACCGTTTTATTAGCGGTTGGTGTAATAACTGTAGCAAATGCTCAGGTTAGACCAACTGGTGGTGGAGCTGGTTCAGATTCTACCAGAAGAGCTGGTAGCGCATTAGGATCTGGAGTAACCGCTCAGCCTAAACCATACGCAACCGTAATTACAAATAAAGCCGTTACCCGCAAGGGAATGATTACAACACACAAAATCGAAGACAAGTTTTTCTTCGAAATTGCTGACACATTGTTAGGTAGAGATATTTTGGTAGTTAACCGTATTTCTAAATCAGGTGCAGATGTGCGTGCGGCACAGGGTTATGCTGGCGACCAAATTGGTAGTTCAGTGATCCGTTTCGAAAAAGGCCCAAATGACCGTATTTTTTTACGTAAAGTGAGTTTCAGAACTTATGGAGCTGATAGCACTACAGCCATGTTTCAATCTTTGAACAACTCAAATATTCAGGCTATTGCCGCTTCATTTAACATTGCCGCTTATTCGCCAGATAAAAAAGCTAGTGTTATTGATATGACTGCTTATTTAAACAGTGATAATGAAATTTTATATTTCAGTTCTCCTGCAGCTAAAACAAGATTTAGATTAGGTGTGCAACAAGCAGATCGTAGCTATATTTTAGGTGTACGTAGTTTCCCTACAAATGTAGAAATCAATGTAGTGAAAACCTATAGTCAAACAGCAGCAGCTTCTCCATTTGGAAGTGGTGCGCCAGCTGGAGGCGGCGGTGGAGCAGCTAGTGGAGCAGCTACTATCGAATTAAATTCATCTCTGGTAATTTTACCAAAAGTACCAATGAAAGCAAGATATTTTGATAACCGTGTAGGTTATTTTGCAGTTGGTTATACAGATTTTGATTTAAATCCTCAAGGTGTAAAAGAAATTGAACTGGTTAAGAGATGGCGCTTAGAGCCAAAACCAGAAGATATGGCTAAATACAAAAGAGGTGAGTTAGTTGAGCCAAAAAAACCGATCATTTTCTATATCGATCCAGCAACGCCGAAAAAATGGGTGCCATATTTAAAAGCTGGTGTTGATGATTGGGCTAAAGCATTTGAAAAAGCTGGTTTTAAAAATGCTGTAATGGGTAAAATAGCACCAACAAAAGAACAAGATTCTACATGGAGCTTAGATGATGCACGCCACTCAGCAATTGTATATAAACCTTCAGAAATTGCCAACGCAAGTGGTCCAAGTATTTCAGATCCTCGCTCTGGCGAGATTATGGAAAGTCATATCAATTGGTTTCACAATGTGCAAAAATTAGTGCATGATTGGTATATGATCCAAACTGCAGCTGTAGATCCTAGAGCTCGTAAAATGACTTTTAGTGATGAATTAATGGGCGATTTGATCCGTTTTGTATCATCACACGAAGTTGGACATACTTTAGGTTTACGCCACAATTATGGTTCAAGTTCTACTGTGCCTGTAGAAAATTTACGTAACAAGAAATGGGTAGAAGAATATGGTCATACACCTTCTATAATGGATTATGCTCGTTTTAATTACATCGCACAACCAGAAGATAACATCAGCAAAGCTGGATTATATCCTCGCATTGGCGATTACGATAAATGGGCGATAGAATGGGGATATAGATATTTCCCGGATAGCAAAACTGTTGCATCTGATATGAAAATATTAGATAAAATGACAACTGAATCTGCCAAAAATAGACGTTTATGGTTTGGTACAGAAACTAACCCAGATGATCCGCATTCGCAAAATGAAGATTTGAGCGACAATGCAATGGTTGCTAGTGATTATGGAATCAAAAACCTTAAAGTTATTTTAACAAACTTACCAGAGTGGACTAAAGAAACTGGCGAAGGTTATGAGAATTTATCTACAATGTATGGTCAATTAACAACGCAATTTGGTCGTTATATGGGCCATGTAGCTAAAAATGTTGGTGGTATTTACGAAAACCCAAAAACAGTTGATCAAACAGGGTTAATTTATGAGCGTACACCTGCTGCAACTCAAAAAGCAGCAATGGAGTTTTTAAATAGACAACTTTTTACAACACCTAAATGGTTGGTAAATCAACCTATTTTAGATAATATCGATCAAAATCCACTTGAAGTTGTGGCTAGGTTACAAGGTTCTACATTAAGTCGTTTATTAAGTAACAACACCATGAGTAAATTAGTAGCTGCAGAAGCTACAGACGGTTCTGGTGCTTATAAAATAACCGATTTATTTACAGATTTAAATAATTCTATTTTCACAGAATTAAAATCTACTAGTGCAATAGATGTATACCGTCGTAATTTGCAAAAATCTTATGTAGATAGATTAATTACGATCATTAATCCTCCAGCAGCATCTGCAGCTAGTCAGATTATTACTGCTGGTAGAGGCGGTGGTGCTGCTCCAAGTGGTTTAAGCGCTTCACAAAGTGATGTAATGTCTGTTGTTAAAGGTCAGCTTCGAGATTTAAATACGAATATTAAATCTGCTTCAAATACTCAATCAGATTCGCTAAGTAAATATCACTTAGCAGATTTATCAGATCGTATTGAAAATGCTTTAGATAAAAAATAACATTAAACGTTAAATTGTTAAATCGTCTCAATTAATTTTGAGGCGATTTTTTTTTAAACTTCATCAAATGATTTCTGCAAGAACCTTAAAAAGTAAATCAAAAATTAATCTAAAATCGTAAATTCGAATTCAAATAAAATAGCATGAAACATTGGTTAGTAAAGAGTGAGCCTTTTAAATACAGTTGGGATAAATTTAATGAAGATGGCAGAACATTTTGGGATGGCGTAAGAAATTACCAAGCTCGTAATAACCTCAGAGAAATGAAAGAAGGCGATTTGGTTTTGTTTTACCATAGTAATGAAGGTAAAAATGTAGTTGGTATCGCAAAGGTGGTTAAAGAAGCTTATCAAGATCCAACAACTGACGATAAAAATTGGGTTGTTGTAGATTTGGTTCCTGTGCAAGCATTAGATAAATCAGTTTCATTAGAGCAAATTAAAGCCGAAGAAAGCTTAAAAGATATTTCGCTGGTTAGGCAAGGCCGATTGTCTGTTATGCCTTTAAAAGCTACAGAATTCGATAAAATTTTAGAAATGGGTAGCGAATAAATTAGATTTCTAAAATCTCATCAGCAGATTTCCCCTTCTTACTCATGAGCAAACCAATGCTCATGATAAGGCTTGAGCCAAGTACTACCACAAATAAAAATGCTGTAGTAATTTCAGGCAACCTTAAGTTAGCTGGTAAATTATAGTATAAAAGTATGCTAATTAATCCTCTGGGTGTTACAAAGCCTTCTGGTAAAACATGGTCTTTTTTAAATATCAGTAAATAAGCAAACCTAATTATATAAATACTCATTAAAATAAGTAAACCATTTAAAATGATTCCCTGATTATCCAGTTCGTAAATGTTAATTGTAAAACCAAAAATTACAAAAAAGAAAGTACGAATAATAAAAGCAGTTTCTGCAGATAATTGATGCAGCTGAACCAAGTCTCTTGATAAGTTTTTGTACAGAAAAATGGTTTTAAACCAAGCATATTTTATCGTATCTGCATTGTTTAAAAACAAACCAAAAGATAAAATTAATATCAACGAAGATAAGTGGTAAGATTGGCCTATGGCATAAACTAAAATAAGTATCGAGATAATTAAAAAGAACTTAATGTGATGGGAAATTTTGCCCATAATATAAAGCAACACCACACAAGCAATTACAGAAACCAACAAAATAAGTGCTGTACTAAAACCTAAGCTCGTAAAAGAACTTATCGAAATATGAGGATTTGAAACCGCAAAATTGAATAAGATAATGCCTAAAATATCAGAAAATGAACTTTCATAAATAATAAATTCTCTCGTTTTTTTAGCCAAGCCAGCAACTGAAGGAATAGCAATTGCTGAGCTAATAACGCTGAACGGTATGGCGTTTACAAAACACAGATACAGCTCTGCGTTAGTAATTTGATGAATAATAAAAGTAATGATAGATACCGTTGACAGCAACATGATCAGTGCAGCAAAAAAAGCGCCTTTTATTACTTTGTTTTTGGCTTTTTCGTACTTTAATTCTAATGCCCCTTCAAAAACAATTAAAATTAAACCTACAGTACCAAGTGTTGGTAAAATGGTTAAAAAGTTAAAGGTTTGTATATTAAAATTATCAACCAATAAACGCAATCCAATACCCGAAAAAAGTAAAAGCAAAACCGATGGCAATTTGGTTTTACTAGCCACAAGATCAAACAGATAAGAGAAAATTACTAAGCCACTTAATATGATTAGTGTTGTATATGTTGTCATTTACTCACGCTGCTTTACAAAAAGTTGATATTATATTATTCCTTAAAAAATAAAGCTTTTAGTTCGTTTGCGTCATTTGGCTCCATTTTGCCAGCCAAAATTAAACGCAACTGTCTGCGGCGTAAAGCACCACTAAACAATTCTTTTTCGTCTTCAGTTTCGGGTGTTAACTCTGGCACCGGTATAGTTCTACCGCTTTGGTCTACTGCTACAAAAGTGTAATAAGCTTCATTGCTTTTGGCTCTTGTGCCCGATGGTATATTTTCTGCCCAAACATCTAACCTAACTTCAACCGATGTATGAAAAGCCCTTGTTACCTTAGCCTCAATGGTAATTACATCACCTAATTTAATGGCTTGTTTAAATGAAACATTATCTACAGATGCCGTTACCACAATTCTATTGCAATGTTTTTGAGCCGATATAGCTGCAGCAATATCCATCCAATGTAATAGCCTGCCGCCCATTAAATTGTTTAAAGTATTGGTATCATTGGGTAATACCAATTCGTTCATTATCGTAAAAGAATTTTTAGGATGTTTTGCTTTAATACTCATAGTTGCTGCGAAAATACGTAAAATAGAGGGTGCTTTATGTATTTTTTAAACAAATTTTATGTTTTTGCAGCGCAATTATAATGCTATTTTAAAGTTAGTCCTACTTTACGTTTCAATCTTTTTGTGCCGTTCTATTGTGATTAATCGATTGGCAGTAACACAAAAAGTATTTACACTACAATCAGGGCTGAAATTAAAGATTGTGCTATTAAACCCCTCATAGTAGCACAATAGAAGTTAAATAAACCTGATCGAAGCGAGCACGCAATGGCATTTAGTTTAGCTTTAGGGCGTTCGTCATTGCGATGGAAGTGCAGCGACGAAGCAATCTTTCATACAGTTTTGCAACTTAATGGCCTAAATGCAGAAAAGATTGCTTCGCTCTGTGAAAACAGAGGCTCGCAAAGACGAACAATAATACTTAACTTAATGACAGTGAGCGAGCACGAGCCCGAATTTTAGGGAGAGTAAAGCGTAGAGCAGAACTGAAATTGCCGATGTAAAACAACTCTTGCTTTTCAAAAAAAAATAAAAAATATTTTGAAAGATGAGTTACTAATGCATTCGTCAAACATAAAATTGAAAATTATTGATTAGTTTGCTAATTGATTTGCGTAACGCTATTCTTTATTTAAAAAAACCGAAACATAAATTTTATTTTTGGGTTATACCTACTTCAATAATTAATTTTCTGAAATGAAAAATCCAACGCTCATCCAATATTTTCATTGGTACTACAACGAACCAGATAATTTGTGGACAAAAGCTGCCAAAGAAGCATCGAATTTAGCCGAAATGGGTATTACTGGAGTGTGGTTTCCACCAGCTTATAAAGGCACAAACGGTGGTTATTCTATTGGCTATGATACTTATGATTTATTTGATTTAGGCGAATTTGATCAAAAAAACAGTCAAAGTACAAAGTATGGAAGCAAAGAAGAGTATCAAAAAGCAATTGATGAATTGCATAAAAACCAAATTACTGTTATTGCCGACACTGTTTTTAACCATAAGGCAGGTGGCGATGAATTGGAAAAAATAAAGGTTAGAAAAGTTAATGAGACCGATCGAAACGAATTTATATCTGATGTAATTGAAATTGATGCATGGACAAAATTTACTTTTCCGGGTAGGGCAGGGCAGTATTCTGAATTTATTTGGGATCATAAATGTTTTAGCGGAGTTGATTATGCGGAAAATGATCAAGAAACGGCTATTTATGCCATCCAAAATGAATATGGCGAAGGTTGGGAAGATGTGCCTTCTCATGAATTGGGTAATTATGATTATCTGATGTTTAACGACATTGATTTTAGAAATAGAGCTGTTGTAGAAGAGCTGAAATATTGGGGTAAATGGTATTTCGAAACTTGTAAAATTGATGGTTTTAGGTTAGATGCAGTAAAACATATTCCTGCAGAATTTATTGCAGAGTGGATTGATTTTATGAAAGCTGAATGCGACAAAGATTTATTTATTGTTGCAGAAAATTGGAATATTGAAAGTGTTGATGAGCTTGAAAAATATATTGAAATAACTGGTGGAAGAACTCAGTTGTTTGATTCGTTGTTACATCATAATTTTTATTTAGCATCTCAAGCCGGACAAGAATATGATTTGAGCACTATTTTTAATGATACTTTGGTGCAAAGAAACCCATTATTAGCAGTAACTTTTGTTGATAATCATGATTCGCAACCTTTGCAAGCGTTAGAATCGTTTACCGAATTTTGGTTTAGACCTTTAGCTCATGCCATGATTTTATTGCGTGAAGGCGGTATTCCTTGTGTATTTTACACCGATGTTTATGGCGCCGAATATGAGGATGATGGTCAGCAAGTTGAATTAATTGGTTTACAAGAATTACCACAACTGTTAAAAATTAGAGAAACCTTAGCTTATGGTGAGCAAAAAGATTATTTAGATCATCCTAATTGTATTGGCTGGACAAGAACTGGTAATGATGAATTTGAAAACTCAGGCATTGCCGTATTAATGACCAATGGCGAAGAAGGTTTTAAACAAATGGAAATAGGTGCGCAATTTGCTGGCAAAACACTTATAGATTTACTAGGTAAACGTAGTGAAGAAATTGTAATAGATGAAAACGGAGTTGGAGAGTTTTTATGTGCTGCTGGTAGTGTGTCGGTTTGGGGAGTTAAGGCGTAGATTAGTTCATTAGTCATTAGTTCATTGGGTTGGAAGTTTAAACTAATGAACAATTGAACTATTGATACCAATGAACAATAAACTAATTCCTAACTGTACTTAAATTGCTAAACCCAACTAACTCATCCCAACGAGCGCCAGGTTTGCGGTAATACACCATAACTTGATAAGAGTTGTCTGTTTCAAAAAAAGATCCCTCAAAAATAGTGTCATTATATTTTCCATCCTCATCAACCCAAACATATTTATAATCGTATAAACCTTGTTTAAGTTTTATATTTTGGTAAAAACGTCTTCTACTTGGTTCAAAATCGAGTTTACTATTTTCATCAAGAATATAATTATTAAATCTGCCAACTACATAAGCATTGCCTTTTGCCGTTGGTGGATTTGCATTTAAGCTAAAAAGTACATCGGCGTAATCACTATCGGTTACATTATCCCTACCTTCTTGGTTACGAATAAAGAAGTTTCCATTTTCATCAATCTGGTTACTATATCTAGCATTGCCAAAAGGTTGGTCGGTAACTAAAATTACGTTAATGGTAGTGTCTCTGTAAAAATCTTGCACATGCTCGCCTTTGTATCTAAAATTTCTGGTGTCAAATTTTCTATACTCATTGCCGCCCCAAAACTCGTTTAAATTGATATCGTTATAAACCAAAGAATTTGGTTTAACAAATGTTGGTTTAGTATTTAAAATTGAAGTCTGCGGATTGTTGTTTTGCATCACAATTGCTTTAATCTCCATATTCGGATTAACAATATTCATGGGATGAAAAATGGTGAAATTAACTTTCTGCTTAGTGGTTCTAAACTCAACACCGCTACTTGGAACTATTTCTACACCAACATTTACCGCATTATTGGTTATATATAATCTTTGCGTTAAAATCACTTTGTTTTGGTTGTTGCCCTCGTAAACTTTAAGTAAATAGTTGCCTGCAATTTTAGGTTTTATTTGCTCATTTGGTAATTTAAGTTCGTAATGAGTAAATTTTTGTAAAGTGTTAAAAGAAAAACGATACTTAAAAATGATATCCTCATCAAATGTTTCTAAATAATCTAACTTATTAATGCGTGATGGTTTCCAATCATAAGTGCAATGCTCAATGGTGTAGTTATAGTTTTTATTTCCACCTTTTAAATCGTCAAAAGCCAAAGTAATAGTTTCGGCAGATTTTAAAATGATAATTGGCAGCGATTGTTCTTTATCAGTTTTATAACATTCAACTGTTTTAATATTTGGTTGATATACTTTGTTGTCGTAAACTAATTGCGCCGCTGCATTAATGCCTGGAAGTATAATTAAAAAAGAAAATAAAAACAGATTAACTAGTTTTCTCATATTGATTTAAGCAATTTTATTACGCTATCAACCTCTTACTTTAAAGAAATTTGGTAAGCCCTCCCCTCTGGGGAGGGTTGGGTGGGGCTTTTATCCTTCCAATTCCATTATTTCACTCGCCAATTCTTCCCAAGTTTTTTGGGCGTGGTCTAGTAAAGCTTTTTCTGCTAAGTATTTTTTATTGGCTTCTGCTAATTTATGCTGATTAGAAAAAATTTCCTCTTTTGCTAAATCTGCTTCAACCGCCTTTACGCTAGCTTCAAAAACAGCAATTTCCTCTTCTGTTCTTTTCAGCTTTTCGTTTAATTTTTTTAGTAGTTGTTGCGCATTAGCCGGAGCTGGTTCAGCTGGTTTTTTCTTTTCTTCAGTAGTTGGTTTAACAGGAATTGGTTTTGGCGTTGGGATTACTCTTTTGCTATTCCATTCTTCATACTCAGCATAAGTTCCAGGATATTCTTTAATCTTTTCTTCTTCAATAAACCAAATTTTGTTAGCAACATTATCTAAGAAATACCTATCGTGAGAAACAGAAATAAAAGTTCCTTCGTACTGCTGTAAAGCCTGAATTAAAATATTTACCGACTGAATATCCAAGTGATTCGTTGGCTCATCTAAAATCAAAAAGTTCGAATCTGTTGTTAAAGATTTAGCCAAAGCTACCCTCGATTTTTCTCCTCCAGACAAAACCTTAATTTTTTTGAAAACATCATCTCCGGTAAATAAGAAACAGCCTAAAATACCACGCAGTTCTGTATCACTGTGTTTAGGTGCAAAAGCTTGCAACTCTTCTAAAATGGTATTTTCTAAGTGTAATGATTCCAGCTGATGCTGCGCAAAAAATGTGGTGGTTACATTATGCCCAGTTTCAATTTTTCCTTGAGCAAAACCTTCAGCTCCGGCAATCATTCTTAACAAAGTAGATTTACCTTTACCATTGGCTCCAATTAATGCAATTTTATCACCTTTTTCAATCAAACCATCAGCATTTTCCAAAATATCAATATTCGGATAAGCTTTAGTTGCATTTTCTACCTTAATTACGTGTCTGCCACTTGGTTTAGAGAATTTAAAGCTAAAGTTTACCGTTGGGTTATCATCATCAACATCTTCTACACGCTCCATTTTATCTAAAGCTTTCATCCTCGACTGAGCCATTTTAGCTTTACTCGCTTTAGCTTTAAAACGCTCAATTAAACGCTCTTCTTGCTTAATTTTAGCTTGTTGGTTTTTAAATTCACCTTTTTGTATTTCGCCACGTAAACCCTTTTCCTCTACGTAGAAAGAATAATTTCCTGCATAAACAGTTAATTTTCCTTTTCTAGATTCAACGGTTTTACGCACAATTTTATCTAAGAAATACCTATCGTGAGATACGATAACAATTGCCCCTTCAAAACTACCCAAATATGTCTCTAACCATTTAATAGACGGTAAATCCATGTGGTTGGTAGGCTCATCCAGCAATAAAATATCAGGAGTTTGTAAGAGTATTTTAGCCAACATTACACGCATACGCCAACCTCCAGAAAAGGTGTTTAACGGGCGGTGTTGGTCTGCAGTGCTAAAACCTAAACCTGCTAAAATTTCGTTTGCACGGTATTCAATGTTATAACCATCCAAAGCCTCAAACTCTTGTTGTTTGTCGCTCAGTTTGTATAAAGTTTCTTCACTGTAGTCTGTTTCAATCTTTTTTAGCAGTTCTTCAATTTCATCATGTAAATGGTTTTGGCGCTCAAAAGCCTCCATTGCCACGTGTAAAATAGTATGGTGAGATTCGTACGAAAGCAAATCTTGGTTTAAATAGCCAATTTTTAAATCTTTCGCCATCGAAATACTGCCCGATGATGGCGCATATTCGCCAACAATTATTTTTAGTAAAGTAGACTTTCCGGTACCATTGGCGCCGATTAGTCCAACTCTGTCTCCTGGTTTAATGTGCCAGTTGGCTTCGTCGTATAAGGCTCTAGAGCCAATTTGGAAGGTTAAGTCGTTTATAGAAATCATTTGGGTGCAAAAATACGATTTTTATTGCCGTTTTTTAGGATAAGTTTTTGAAAACGAATGGCAGTAAATTATGGCTAAATCAGCCCCGTTTTTCGCTACAATCTTTTGTTTTTTCCGTCATTTCGAGCGCAGCGAGAAATCTGTTTGTTTTTGCTATTTACTAACCTTCGCTGTTGGCTAAAAAAACAAAAGTATTTTCGCTGCAACCGGGTTTATTTAACAAAGGTAAAGTGTAGTTATTGAAGTGTAAGATGTAAAATCGTAGCAAAATATGTTATGCAATGCTTATATTTAAGGAAATAATAAATGCAGCGAATGAAAAAGATAGTTATTCTTCTACTGATGCTTACGCCACTAAAGAATTTTGCAGTAGAGTTTTTTAATGGAACTTATGCCCAAGCGCTGCAAAAGTGTAAAGAAGAAAATAAATTACTGTTTTTAGATTTTACAGCTGTTTGGTGTGGGCCATGCCATACAATGGAAATAGAAGTGTTAAATGATCCAGATGTTTCTAAATATCTTGATGAAAAGTTTGTGGTTTTAAAGTTAGATTTAGATGAGCCTGATACATATTATTATCGAGAAAAGTTTAGTGTAAATGGTATTCCTGATTATACGATTATAAATTTTGAGGGAAATCAACTTGCCAAACATTTGGGTTCTTGTTCAAAAAAAGAATTACTTGTTTTTTTTAATTCTATCGAGAAGAGCAAGAGATTAACAATAGAACAAATTGATGAAAAATTAAATGAGTTAAAAAAGATATATGACGAAAAACCAAACGCCCAAAGTTTATATGTCTATTTAAATTTTCTATTGAAATATAAACAAGATGGTGCCTTAGCAGTTAAGATTTACAAAGATGCGACAGCAATTAAGAAAAATAATATAATTCAAATTCCGAAATTGTTGGCCCATTATTTTGCACAGAATAATGATGAAAATTCATTTAAAAACTTAGTAGATTTTATGAGTGAAAAAGGTGCGGGACAATCTTTAATTTCTGCTAGAGCGCTCGCTTTTTATGAATTTTATATTGCTAAAAATGATATTAATCAAGCAAGAAAATATTTAGATGAATACCTTGATATGCTCACTGAAGATAAAAGCTGGGAAGATGTAAGTGTAAGAATTATGAGGATAAAAAACTTTACTTATACTTATAAACAATATTCATGGGGAGTTAAAGCATTAGAAAAATTGAAAGATAATTATGCAGGCGCTTACGCAAATAAAAAAAGACTTCCTATAACTGGACATCTTTATCAGTTAGCACTCATGAATTATTTAGATGGAAATTGTGCTAATACTCAACAAAACATAATTGAATACAAAAAATATCAGAGCGGGTTTAACCATCTTAGCGCTTATAATACCGAAAATGAGAAGATGATGGAAAGGATGACGGGATGCAATGAAAAAACTAAATAAAATTTCTTTTTGAAAGTTTAAATATTCTCATACCTTTGTACTGTAATAAAAATAATTACAGAATGAATAACGGAAGATTTGCCATCGCTTTGCACATATTAACTTTGCTAGATAAAGCTAAAGGCGAATTATTGTCTTCTGCATATTTAGCGGGTAGCATTAATATTAATTCGGCAATGGTACGCAAAGAGTTAAGCAACTTACGCGAATACGGATTTGTTGAAAGCAAGGAAGGTAAAAACGGTGGTTCAATATTAGCTATTTCTGCAAATGAAATTACATTAGGAGAAGTTTATCAAAGCGTTAGGCAACTTTCCCTTTTAGGAAACCAAAAGAATACGCCAAACCCAAAATGTCCCGTTGGGAAAAATATTAACGAACATTTAAATAATTTATATAACGATACAGAATTAGTGCTGATTGAACAATTGAGCAAGCAAAGCTTGGCAGATTTCAGTAAAAAATTCGGATAACTTTTTTTTAATATAAACTGTAATAAAATTAGTTACACTATAAACATAAATTCAATCATTCAAAATTCAATCAATTAAAATTAAAATATGAAAGTAGCAGTAATAGGAGCCACAGGATTTGTAGGCCAAAATTTAGTGAATGAACTAACAACTCGTGGGCATGAAGTAATCGCGATTGCTCGTAACGTAGAAAAAATTGAAGGTAGTAATGAAAAATTAATCAAGTTAGCAGTTGATGTTTTAGATACTAAAGCATTGGCGGCGGCATTAAATGGTGCCGATGCAGTTGTTAGTGCATTTAATGCTGGTTGGACAAACCCAAATCTTTACGATGATACCATAATAGGCGCAACAGCTATTCAGGAGGCGGTTAAATTGTAAGGAGTAAAACGTTACATTTTTATAGGTGGGGCAGGAACTTTGCAAATAGAAGGTAAGCAATTAGTTGATGGGCCAGATTTTCCAAAAGAAATTTATCCTGGAGCAGCTGCAGTTAGAGATTATTTTAATACGCTTAAACAAGAAACAGCATTAGATTGGTTGTTTTTTAGTCCAGCAATAGAAATGCACCCAGGCATAACCATTGGTCGTACTGGTAAATATCGTTTAGGTAAAACTAGTCCGGTATTTAATGATGAAGGTCGTTCTATTTTATCTGTTGAAGATTTAGCGATTGTAATTGCAGATGAATTAGAAAATAACGTACACCACCAAGAGCAGTTTACGGCAGCGTATTAGGGATGGAAAATGGATGGTTTTTGTCATTCTGAGCGCAGCGAAGAATCTCTCTGATGTTTGTTCTATTAGAGATTCCTCGTGCCTCGGAATGACAAATTTTTTATAGCAATAGAACAATATTGATTCTAAATTTCCCCCTTTTCCATCATCCATTTTACATTTTCCATCTTCTTAAGTATCTTCGCCTTATGTATCGTCTCATCAAACCTATTTTCTTTAAGTTCGACCCAGAAAATGTACATCACTTTGTGGTGAAACGCTTAAAGTGGTTTAATGATTACTTCCCTTTGGGCAAAACCATTATTAGAGGGAGTTATGATGTTAATATTAAAGGGCTAGAGAGAGAAGTTTTTGGCATTAAGTTTAAAAACCCGGTAGGTTTAGCTGCAGGTTTCGATAAAAACGGTGAATATGTTGAAGCTTTGAGTAACCTTGGTTTTGGTTTTATCGAAGTTGGTACGGTTACACCTTTACCACAACCGGGTAATGATAAACCACGAATGTTTCGTTTACAGGAAGACAATGCCATTATTAACCGAATGGGTTTTAATAACAAAGGTGTTGATGTAATGGCAGAACGCTTGCGATTGCTGAAAGATAAAGACCCAAGTATTGTAGTTGGTGGCAATATTGGTAAAAACAAAAATACGCCAAACGAAGATGCTACTAGCGATTACATTAAATGTTTTGATCGTTTATTTGATGTTGTTGACTATTTTGTGGTTAATGTTAGCTCGCCAAATACACCTGGTTTACGTGCTTTGCAAGAAAAAGCACCATTAATGGAATTGCTAAATACTTTACAACAACGTAACCTAAAACATGATATTTCTCGTCCAATTCTGCTAAAAATAGCACCAGATTTAACTAATGAGCAATTAGATGATATTGTAGAAATTGTACAAGAAACTGGTATTGCGGGCGTAATTGCAACAAACACAACTATTGATAGAGATGGTTTGTACAGCGAGGAAACTTTAAAAACACAAATGGGCGGCTTAAGTGGAAAGCCACTTACAAAACGCTCTACAGAAGTTATTCGTTATTTAGCTCAAAAATCTAACAAATCTTTCCCGATTATTGGTGTAGGGGGGATTCATTCTCCGCAAGATGCGAAAGACAAAATAGACGCTGGCGCAAGTTTGGTACAGCTTTATACTGGTTTTATTTATGAAGGACCAGGTTTAATTAAAAGGATTTGTAAGGAGTTGGTAAAGAGATAAAATTTACTTTTTATTCCTCAAATTTTCCTCAACCCTAAATTTAGTAATTCTTGCTATCAGCTCGAAAGGCATGGGGTGGTTAATTGGAAATTGTACAGATCCTTTACCTTGTTTGTAAATTGATAATTCTTTTTCAAAAGCCTCGTGACCAGTAGGCGTGGCGTAAAAACCGATATGATTTTTATAGCCTGCAAAATAAACTAATGGTTTTCCATTTAACTTAAAAGCTGGCATAGCGTAACTGATACATTCTTCTCCTCCAGGTGCGGCAATTTTTATAGTCGCACGAATTTGTTTTAAAATTTCTTGAGTTGGTATTGGGAAACCTAAAATGTATTCATCAATACTTTTTGCAATACTCATAACCTGTAATGTAATGTTTTCAAATCTACAGATTATGAGTAAGTTTTAAAATACTAATAGCAACAAGTTTAAGGTCATTTAAGACTTATTTTTATGCTTCTGTTTCTAAATAATTTTTTAATGCCGTGTGAACGAAATAATTCCATCCCTCGTTAAAGCTTTCTTTCTGAAATTCTTCACCAATCTCTGCAAAAGTTTCGAGTCCAGTATGTGTTATTCTTAATAATGTTTCTTCGCCTTTATCTATCAATTCCCAACATACCAAAGAGTTGCCTGGGTAATTATCATATCGCCAGGTGTAAGCGATTTTTTTACCTTCAATAACTTCGTTTACTTCACACAAATGCAAATATTGCTTTCCATTTTCTGGCCCTCCCATAAAATCGAATTTAAAACCAACTTTGGGTTCAAATTCGGCTAATTGAAAAAACCAGTTTTTCATTTCGCTAATATCAGTAATTGCGCTCCAAACTTTGTCTGCTGGTGCCTTAAAGGTTCTCTCTACTATTACTTTTTCTGCTTTCATTTTTTATTGGTTTTAGGTTTTACTTCAGTTTTTTCTGATAAATAATTATCTAAAGTGTCTAATTTATTGGTCCAAAATGATCGGTATTGTTCTACCCATTTCGAAACTTCATTTAGCTTTTCAAACTTCAATTCGCAATATCTTTCTCTGCCTTCTTTTTTAACGGTAATCAAACCGCATGCTATCAAAATTTTGATTTGCTGAGAAATTGCAGGGCGACTAATTTCAAAATTATCTGCAATTGCGTTTAAGTGTAACGGTTTTTCAGCCAATAAGTTTATAATTTCTCTCCTTGTTGGATCTGCGATAGCTTGGAAAACGTCTCTTCTCATAAATGCGTAAGTGTTTGCTTACAAATATAAATGTAAGTATTTACTTACACAAATTTTTTTAATTTTTGAGCTACATCAATTAGGAATTAAATAGGAGGTATTATTCTTTAGTAAAAGTGTACTTTCCTCCGCCTTGCTTTAAAAGCATTTGCTTTATGGCGGGATTAAACTCTAAAACAATGCCTGCAGCAATAAATTCGAAGGTGTTTTTTGCAGTGGCTTTCAATTCTAAAGGTCCTTGTCCGGTTGCCTGGGCAATTAATATGTTTTCTTTTTTGGTAATTGCAATTTTCATTGGGAAGTTAGCAGCACCATAAGTTCCTAAATATTGATCTAAATCTTCTGCTTTTACTGCAATTTCTGTAAATGATGGAATATCAAAAGGTTTGTTGTAATAAGCACTAAGCAATGCAATTAGAATTTGATTATTATCATAATTATTTCCGTTAGATGTAATTGCTACAGACAATTGCTCGGTTGGAAAATAATATAACAATGATGTAAAGCCATCAATAGCACCGCCATGTCCAAAACCTATATGATCATAAAATGGAATTTTTGTTAAACCCATTCCGTAATTGTCTTTAATGGTTTTCATTAGCTCAACACTTGGTAGCGTAACCAATTTTCCGTTTAACAAAGCCGCAATAAATGTGTTTAAATCTGCAGGATTGGAAACAATTCCTCCAGCGCCCAAAGGGATAGACATATCTGTTTCTGGTTGTTTAAGCCAAATGCCAGTAAAGGCATACGAGTTAACTTCATTGTTTGCTAAGTTAATTTTAGCGCCGTAATAGGTGTTTTTAAGTTTAAGCTGATTAATTATCTTTTCAGTTAAAATCTCTGGGTAAGTTTTTTTATAGATTTTTTCTAAAATTATACTTAAAATAACATAGTTAGAATTACTGTATTCTGATTTGCTGTTAGGTTCAAAAATGCTTGGAGTGGCATTAATCATATTTACTAATTCAGTTCTACTTTTTGGTATAGTGTTTAACTTAAGATAGTTGGGGTCATTTGTAAGGTTAAATATTCCGCTTCGGTGGTTAAGTAAATTGCCGATAGTAATTTTATTCGCGTTTTTTACATTTGGGAAATAGGTATTGATGCTTTGATTGAGCGTTAGTTTCTTTTCTTCTATAGCTTTAAAAATAAGCGTTGCAGTAAAAGTTTTAGAAATTGAACCAATTCTGTATTTCGAATCAGTATTGGCATCTTTTCCTGTTTCAATATCGGCTTTGCCTATCGCTTTTGCATAAATTGTTTTACCATTTTTTGCAACTGCAACATTTCCCATATATTTATTGTAAGCTGCAAGAATATTAAAAAGACTATCTAAATTGGCAGAATTAAAATTTTGAGCGAAGGAGGAAGTAAATAGAAAAATTGTAAACGAGAAGGATAATAATTTTTTCATTTTAACTTTTAATTGGGATTTGAATGTAAATATAGCTTTTACATTTTAACCAATTACCCAAAGTTTAACGCATAAAAAAACATCTCAAAAATTAATTTGAGATGCTTTTAAAAGTTTTTAAGAAAAAATTAGCTTATAAAGCTGCCGACAATTGTGTTAAAATTGCGTTGTTTTTAGCCAATTGATCTGTTTTAGATTGTTTAGAACGGCTACCCAACTCAAGGTTAGTAGCTAATTTTAAAGTTTTAACCTCTAAACGTGAAACGTTCTTGTTGTATCTATCTTTTCTTTTTAATCTTGTAACTGCCATGATAATGAGCTTTATTTCTTTTTTAATAATAAATGTGAGGTCGAGAGCGGATTCGAACCGCTGTAGCAGCTTTTGCAGAGCTGTGCCTAAGCCTCTCGGCCACTCGACCTTTTAAATTCAAGGTTGCAAAAATAACAATTATAAGTTAGTATGCAAAGCAGAATGTTTATTATTTCAATTTATTTCTCATTTCTTTTAATTTCACTACAAAATATAGCCGCAGAAACCGCCACGTTTAGTGATTCGGCATTGCCAAAATTAGGTATGGTTACTGGCGTAGTAATTTCTTTAATCAATTCATCACTAATGCCATGACCTTCATTTCCTAATAAAATTAACCCTTCTTTTGGCCAAATAGTTTTATAAATATTCTCTCCGTTTAACAAGGCGCCAAAAATAGGGAGCTTGGTTTGGCGTAAAAAATCTTTAAGATTGGTGTAATAAATGTTTGTTCTGGCTAAAGACCCCATGGTAGATTGAACAGTTTTTGGGTTATAAGCTTCTACGGTATCTTCACTGCAAATGATATTTTTTATGTCAAACCAATCTGCTGTGCGAATAATGGTACCTAAATTACCGGGGTCTTGTATGTTATCTAATACCAAAGAAAATTTATTTTGCAAACTTTTAGGTACTATATTTTGTTGAGTTGGGATATGAATTAACGCTAAAATACCTTGCGGATTTTGTAATGTACTAATCTTCTCCAATTCAGCGTTGTTTACTTCAAATAACTTTATATTTGCAGTGTTTTTTGGCAAAGAGGAGAGATGAGCCGCAGTGTAATATATACTGTGTATTTGGTAGCTTGAGTTTATGAATTCTGTTATAGATTTTATACCTTCAGTAATAAATATTCCACTTTCTTTGCGAAACTTCTTTAGATGAAGAGATTTTATATAACTGATTTGAGATTTTGAAAGCATACAAGTATTACGATAGGCAACAGGTACAATTTCTTGCAATATTACTATTTATTATTGTTTTCTTAGCAGGATGTGCTTCAACAAAATACATAGAAGATTACCAAGCTATCGTAAAAAAGGTAGAAATTGATAGCATAGATAAAGCGTTTGAAGAACAGGCTTTTAATTATGTGCAAAAAGATATTCGTCCATCAGAAGGTTTAGGTATAAATGTTGCCATTTACAACGTTTTTAACACTAAAGATGGAAAATACAAAACTAGTAATATTAAACCTTTAGGTTCACCACCTCCAATATTAGATAGTACTTTGGTAGAAATTTCTCGAAACCAAATTGAGAAATATTTAAAAAGTAAAGGATTTTTCAAAGCAAAAGTTAAATCAGAAATTAACGTTGCCGATAAAAAAGCTAAACTTAGATTTATAGCTAACCCAGGGCCAGCATTTTTAGTTAATAAAATTACCTATCAAATACCAGATAGTACGGTTAAAGCATTGTACTTAAACAATAAAGCTTATTTTACTCATTTAAATGTGGGCATGCAATACGATGAAGATTCGTTAGTTTATGAGCGTGAGCAGATTTATCAAGTGATGCGTGAAAACGGTTATAAGGATTTCGAACGCCCTTATGTAAGATACGAGCCAGATTCGAACCAAAACAACAGCAAGGTTAGTGTTAAGTTGGTGATCGATAATCCGTTAGATAGTAGCTTAGTTCATAAAGTTTACACCATAGGCGAATCGAATATTGTGGTTGCCCCAAATTCAGATGGTTTTCCAGAAAACTTAAATTTAGATAGTCTTAAAAAAAGTTTCAGAACTTTTAGAGGGGTTACATTTATGGATATGTCTACTCGATTTAGGAGAAATCCGATAGTGAGGTATGATTTTTTAAGGGAAGGCGAAATTTACGACATAAGAAAGGAAAAACTAACCTACGATAGGTTATACGAGCTTAACGTTTTTAAAAATGTTAAAATAGATTATGTAAAAGCAGCTGATAGTAGTCAGAAAGTGCTGCCGATTATTACCCTTATTCCTCAAAAAAGAAGAAGCAATAGGATAGAAGGAGAAATTCCATTTAATGAAGGTACTGTTGGTATTAACTTAAGTAATACGTATACAGATAATAACTTTTTACGCGGAGCGGAAAGGTTTCAGTTTCAGGTAAAAGGCGGTATACAGGCTCGTAACGTGAATGGAAGAATTTTTTCTGATATTTTTCAACAAGATTTTTCGGTAAGTGCAGGGTTAACTATACCTCGATTGCTCGTTCCTTTTAATATCCCTATGATGGGGAAAAATGGAATGCCGAGTACTACTTTTTCATCTAGCTTTTTATATGCTTTGCAAAAAGACATTACTATTCGAAGGGTATTTATCAATTATGTGAGTTATGATTGGGTAGAAACAAAATCAAAATTACATTCATTTACTCCTTTAAATGTGGAGTATCGTTTTGGTAGTGTCTTAATTGATACCAATGATACAGCTAATGGTGAAATTTTACTAAACAACCTATATAATGTTATTTTATTAGCCAGAAAGGATTTTACTTTGGGGATGAAATACGCTTATACACTTAATGCGAACAAACTAAATGAAAATAGAAGTTTCGTTTATTTTAGAGGAAATATAGATCTTGCAGGTAATTTTTTACAATTATTAACCAATACGTTTGGTGGCAAATCTAATGCAGCAAGTGGAGATTTTGGTACAATTTTAGGTTTGCCTTATAACCAATACATTAGGCCTGAGATAGATTTAAGATATTATAAAAAATTAGGTACAGAATCTCAGTTTGTAGCAAGATTAAATACAGGAGTAGGTTATGCTTATGGGAACTCAATTGCAGTTCCTTTTGAAAAACTGTTTTATGCAGGTGGCTCAAGTGGTGTTAGAGCATGGCAAGCTAGAACTTTAGGGCCAGGAAATTACAACAGAGCTATTATTCCGACCCCAGAGGAAAGAAATGCAACATTTGGCATTGATCAGCTAGGGCAAATGCGTATTGAAACCAATTTTGAGTATCGTTTCACTTTAGTAAATAAACTTTTTGGCGGTAAGTTAAAAGGAGCAACTTTTGTAGATATGGGTAATGTTTGGAACATTTCTCCAAATAATCCTCGACCAGAAACTTATTTTGATTTTAAGAGATTAGGACAACAAATTGCTATTGGTACGGGTTTAGGCTTTAGATTTGATGTTCAGTTTTTTGTGTTTAGGTTCGATTTAGGACTTAAAGTAAAAGACCCTCAGTTTAATGGTTCAGAGCAGTGGGTTATCAGTAAATTTTTTAGTGGCACTAAAGCTTTTAAAGATAGTTATGAGGCAAGTCATAGTCCCGAAAGGTATCGTTTTATGCAGTATAATTTTGGTATTGGAATGCCATTTTAAGCCCCACCCCAGCCCTCCCCAGAAGGGAGGGAGTTATTCATTTATCCCCTGATGAATTAATCAAGTATCGTAAAACTTAATTCTCCAAATAATCAAAGGTAATCAATATATTTAGCGCTATTGCATTTGTTGTTTTGGAAAACTGACTTTGTAATATAAACCCGACAAAAGTGAAAATACCCCGATTTTTCATCGGGGATTGCAACGTATGGCGGGACTAATTTTGCCATGAAAAACTACCATTGTTTTACAAAAAGAAAAAGGCAGTCTGTGTAAAACTAATGAGCCAATGATGCTATTGAACTAATAAACTATTAAATCAAATTCTTCAAGTAATCAAAAGTGGTTTCGAAAAACGTTGAGATATTTAAGCCGTTACTATAGCTAAAAATCAATAAGATAACCAATAGTATAGCTGCAAAATAAATGAACTTTTTAAAGGCAAATACCAATACAATAATCAATAATGGCACAATAATTAAAAACATTCTACTAATTGTAAATGGATTTAAATCGCCTTCTTTTTTGTAAACATAAATCAGTTTGCTATGTGTGCCTTTGTCGTTTTGATGCTTAATGTACACAAAAGTTGATTTATCTACTTGCTGTGGTAAAATAGCAACTCCTTGCGAAAAGGTTAGTTCTTGAGAAAACCCACTTATGGTAAAAGTATAAGTGCCATTGATATGCTCTATCGGTGTTTCTAAACTATCAGCAGCAATAACAGCCAATTTGCTATTTTTTAATAAACTTTCTTTTACTAAAAAGTTATTAATCTCTGCAGTTTGAGCATTAGCACTAATCGTAAAAAGCAGCAAATATGCGATGATGATGTATTTCATTATTCTATTGAACGTTTATTGTAAATTAAATATCCTAAATGTAGTAAAACTCCGTTCCTTTTTAAAGGATCATCGTATAAATTATAACTAAAACTTATTGGGCCAACTGGGGTATGATAAACCAAGCCTGCAGTACCTGCATAGTGCCATTTGCTAAATGCTTTGGCGTAACCAACACCTTGTAAACCCTTTTGCTCAAATCCTTTATATGGTATAAAAGCATAACCTTCAACCCTCAAATCTAAATTATGTTTTAGGTTATAGATGTTTTTTACTCCGCCAGCTAAATAACTGCTTGCTCTAAAGTTCTCTAAAAATAGGGATTTACTATCATTTATGGGGTAAAATGCAGGAGCGGTTAATAACGTAGCGTAATAATTATTAAACAAAGGTTGGTTAGAAATAACAGCTTCTGCAGCATACCCTAGCGTGTATTTTTTGCTATGATAAAAATATCTTTCATCACTTATTTTAATATGTGCCCATTCTCTAAATTTTCTAAAAACAGTTAACTGATTGTTTGTTAGAGTTGTAGATCTAAAAATATTACCAGGAGTATAATTTTCTTTTCCAGTAGAGAAGTTTAAACTTAACAATGAGCTATGACCTCTATCAGCGTATTGTTTTCTGTTGAGTGAATTTTGCTCAAAATATAAACTTGTTCTTAATCCATTAAAAACAGTTCTATCTAAAACATCGCCAACTCTAAAAGTATTTGTGGGGCTATAACTATCATTGTTATTGATAAAAGCAGCACTTAAAGTTAGTCTGGCGTTTCTATTTAAAGGCATTCCTAATTTTATATCTATTTTTCTATCACCCTGTTCAATATAAACTGGTTTTGGGTTTTCTATAAAAATTTGACTAGTATTATAATAATTCCAGTGGTTATAGGTAAGTTCGGCGGCTAAAAATAGAGGTAAACCAGAGGGATAATCTATTCTTCCACTTAATTGGGCTGATTCATAAAATCTACCAGAATAAAAATTTGCGCCAAATGTGTATGCTTTTCTGTTAAGGTAATTGTACTGTAAACCTAAATAAACATTACTAATTGGCCTCGATGAAATGTTGCCTCCAAAATCTATTTTAAAGCTTTTTTTAGGTTGTGCTACAATCTCAAAATTATAACTGTCTGTTTGAGCTTGGTAAGAGATTTTTGGATACACAGTTTCAAAAGTTTCATCTGCTACTAATTTATAATAGCCTGTTTTAATGTCTTTTAGGTTAAAAGTAGCTTGATCACTTTTAAATAACCTTTCAATGTATTTTTTTTGTTGAGAATTTACGCCAGATACCGTTACATTACTAAATACCAAGTCAGGTTTTCTGTCATTAAAACTAGCTCTTTTTGTTGCCAATTCTTTAGGAGTAACTCTTCTTTTAACTGTTTTTTTAATGTTGTCCATGTCGGCAATAGTTGCATCGTATCCTTTTTTAATAAGTTCGGCAACTGGGGCAAAATTGGTTACATTATAGTCAATTAAATCTGGTTGTATGTAAACTCCATTTTCGCCAACCAAAGTAGAGTCTGATTTTGAAAGAAACATGTAAACTAAAAATCTGTTCATTAGTTTATCATCGTTTTTTGGATATTCATTAAAAGTTTTTGATGAAACATTAGCGCCAATAATAAAATCAGGTTTAAATTCATTTTTCATCACATCTGCCGGAAAATTGTTGTACAAACCACCATCAAAAACATATTTATTTTCTAATTTAATTGGTCGGTAAACTAATGGAACCGTCATTGTACCTCTAACGGCTTCTGCTAAGCTGCCGTTTTTCATGATTATGCTTTTTTGAGAAAGTACATCAGAAACCATACAACGGTAGGGTACAAAAAGGTTTTCGAAGTTGTCTTTAGAAATGGCTGATGCCTGAGAAAATAGTTCTAAAAGCGCAAAATTTAATGGGATATCGTTAACCAAGTTTTGTCTAAAATTTAATCTTAAACTTGTATCGATAGATAGTTTTGCAGTTAATATAGCTGCATTTGCTGTATTCTTTTGAAAATAATAGCTGTAATCGCTTTTATATTTACCTCCAACCCAATCCTGAAAATCACTACTTAGCGCAATTTTTTCAATTTGTGAAGGTGAATATCCGGCCGCGTACATGGCGCCAACAATGCCGCCCATGCTTGTGCCTGTAATGTAATCTATCGGAATATTATTTTCTTCTAAAGCTTTTAGCGTACCAATGTGAGCTAATCCTTTAGCGCCACCACCACTTAAAACCAAACCCACTTTTTGTGCATTAACATTAAATACACAAGCAAAAAGGATGAATATAAGTAGTTTTATAGGTTGCATCACCCTATAAAAATATCGTTTTTCTTTTAATTAGTTTAACATATAAATAGAATATGTTAAAACAGAAGCAAAGCTAACCCACAATATGTAAGGGATATAGAGTAAGCCAGCACCTTTATTAATCTTATAAAAAAGAATGCTATTCACAATTATAGCTACCAACAAGATAATAATTTCTATCAACGCTAAACCAATTTGTTGCTGATAAAAAAATATAAACGACCACATTAAGTTTAATACCAATTGTATAAAATAAATGCCTGCAGCCAATTTATAATTTTTAGCTGTTTTTCTTTTTTTCCATACTAAATAAGAAGCAACACCCATTATGGCATAAAGTGTAGACCAAACCGGACCAAACAAATAATTAGGCGGATTGAAGCTGGGTTTATTTAAAGTTGTATACCAAGTTTTAACCGCTTCCATTGTGAAAAATCCGCCAAGTGCACCTATTGAAAGTGGAATAATTAAGCAAATTATAAATGGAACAAATTGGAATTTCTGATTAGAATTAAACATTATTTTTGAGGTTATTTAGCAATTAAAACAAAGATAACTTAATGATGTTTTAAAATCAATTTGCGTAAGCTAAAACAATTTTCAAATTACGTCGTTTTTGATGTGCCCATCATTAAAATTGCTTATCTTTCGTCATCAATAAAATCACGATAAAACAAGCTCTAAAGTGGTTAACGCATAGCTAAAATGAATTATAAACAATTATTAGAAGAAGTAAAAAGTCATGTGTTGGCATATTTTGCCTCACACCACAATACAAATTTGGTTTACCATAATTTAGAGCACACGCAAGATGTGGTAAACGCTACCATGCAAATTGCTAACCATTATCAAATTAACGATAAGGATTTTTTTATTGTGGTAGCAGGTGCTTGGTTTCATGATACAGGATATTTTGAAGACCCCAACAACCACGAGCAAAAAAGTGCAGATTTAGCGATAGATTTTCTAAAATCAATTGATGTTAAAGCTGATCTGAGAGACCAAATTATGCAAGTAATTCTCTCTACAAGAATGCCTCAATTGCCTACTAATCAATTAGAAAATATTTTGTGTGATGCTGATTTATTTCATCTCGGTACAGAAGATTTTAGAAAAAAGGGAAAATTGATGCACAAAGAAGTTGAGTTATTGTATGATATCAATATCAACAAAAAAGAGTGGAGAAGAAAAGATATCGAATTTTTAGAAAACCATCAATACCATACCGATTATTGCAATCTTTTATTAAATGATCAAAAATTAAAAAACTTAGAAAAATTAAAGAGTAAAACCAGCGATAAAGATATTGAGCCTATTGAAGAGGCTGTTATGGTTGAAAAAAAACAAGATAATACTGAACCCAAATTATTGAACAAAAAAGATAAACAAAGGCCAGACAAAGGTATTGAAACCATGTTTAGGATTACATCAACTAATAATCAGCGTTTAAGTGATATGGCCGATAATAAGGCCCAGCTTTTAATTACTGTAAACTCAATTATTTTATCGCTAATTGTGAGTTTGGTTTTAAGAAGATTAGAAGATAATGCCTTTTTAATTATACCCACTTTTATTCTTTTAATGGTAAGTTTATCGTGTATCATTTTCTCTATTTTGGCAACACGGCCATCAATTCCAGAAGGTGTTTTTACGCAAAACGATATCGAGAGAAAAAAGGTTAACCTTTTATTTTTTGGTAACTTTTACAAAATGGCGCTAAGCGATTACAGCAAGGGAATGATTAGAGTGATGAATGATCAGGAGTTTTTATATGGCACCTTAATAACCGATGTTTATTCTCAAGGTGTAGTTTTAGGTAGAAAATATAAACTCATCAGAATTGCGTACAACATTTTTATGTTTGGTTTAATTGCAGCGGTTTTGGCCTACGTAACCTCGTACATTGCTTACGGTAAGTTGTCATAAAATGATAGAAACCGTTGCAGAAAATACTTTTTTTGATAGAGATTTAAGTTGGCTATCTTTTAATGGTAGGGTATTAAGCGAGGCCAGCAATGCTGATGTTCCGTTATTAGAAAAAATTAAATTTCTGTCCATCTATTCGTCCAATCTCGATGAATTTTATCGCGTTCGGATGCCGGTTTTATTGGCGTTAGCCAAACTAAGCAGAAAGAAGAAAAATCACATCCAAATTGAAGAAGATTTATTAGATAACGCTAATCGAATAATTCACGATCAGCAAAGTGAATATGGCAGAATTTTAGCAGAAATTATTAAGCCACAATTGCTTAAAAATCACATCAACTTTGTTTATGGTATAAAAATACCTGATTCATTAATTGTAGAAACTAGTATTTATTTTGTAAATCAGGTGATGGCTTTTTTGCAGCCAGTAAATTTATCTGTTTCAAAATCATCCTTTTTTCCTAAAAACAACGAGCTTTATTTAGCGGTTAATTTGGTTAAAGATGCTGAAGCGCAAACCGTTATATTAAACATTCCTACCAATAACTTACCTCGGTTTTATCAGCTTACACAGGGTGATGAAAGTTATGTTTTGTTTTTGGATGATATCATTAAAAATAATTTAGCCCTAATTTTTAAGGATGCTGATATACAAGGTTGTTATAGTTTTAAAATTACGCGTACAGCCGAAATTGATTTAAAAGATGAATATGCTGGAGATTTGGCCAAGCAGATTGAAAAGCAATTAAGCAAAAGAGATTTTGGCCTAGCCACCAGGTTTTTACATCAGCCAGATATACCGGCAGAAACCCTTTTGTTATTACAGCAAAAATTAAATCTTCAAAATGCAAATTTAGTAGCCGGTGGTCATTATCACAATTTAAAAGATTTAGCTTCTTTTCCAGTTGATATAGCTGAGTTATCGAATGATAAATGGACTAAAATAAATTATCCAGCTTTTGAGAAAGGCAAATCATTGTATCATCAAATTATTAAAAATGATATCTTGATAAATCCTCCATATCAATCTTATGATAGTGTTTTAAGGTTTTTTAATGAAGCTGCGGTTGATGAGGATGTACAAGAAATTTATATTACGCTTTACCGTGTAGCTAGTGATTCGAGAATTGTAAATGCACTCATCAGCGCTGCTAAAAATGGCAAAAAGGTTTTTGTGTTAGTAGAGTTAAAAGCCCGTTTTGATGAAGCCAACAATATAAAATGGGCAAATAAAATGAAAGAAGCTGGTGTTGATATTATTTACAGCGTAACGGCTTTAAAGGTACATGCCAAAATAGCGCTCGTTAAACGTAAAGTTGGTTTAAGAACTATATATACTGGCTTGTTCTCTACAGGTAATTTTAACGAAACCACAGCTAATTTTTATACGGATCATGTACTCATGACAGCTCACCAAGAAATGTTAAGAGAGATGGAGCTTTTGTTTATGTTCTTAGCAAAGAGAGTAAAACCAAGTGATCCAAATTTAATTAAATTTCAATACCTATTGGTTGCACAGTTTAATTTACAACAACGTTTTATCGAATTAATTGACAGAGAAATGGAACATGCAAAAAGTGGTAAATCAGCTTCCATTATCATTAAATTAAATAATCTCGAAGAAAAAGTATTAATAGCTAAGCTTTACGAAGCATCTAAAGCTGGTGTTAAAGTAGAATTAATTATTAGAGGTATTAGTAGGTTAATAGCAGGAGTTAAAGATATGAGCGAAAACATTTCAGTAAGGAGAATTGTTGACCGTTACTTAGAACATGGAAGGGTTTTTGTTTTTAACAATGCTGGTAATGAAGAAATTTTTATGGGTTCGGCAGACTGGATGAATAGAAATATTTATAGAAGAATAGAAGTATGTTTTCCAGTATTAGACCAAAACATTAAACATCAAATAAAAGAAATGTTAAATATTCAATTAGCCGACACCTCAAAGGCTGTTTTAATAAACGAGCAAATGGAAAATGTTGCGGTAACAAAAAGTAAGCCTTTGCAGTCTCAATATGAAATTTACAAATTTTTAAAAGAAGAGAAATATGAAAATTAAGTTAATGAAAATTGATAAGCGTAAAATAGTTTGTTTTGGCTTAGTAGCTATAACTATTAGTATTTTAAATATTTCTTGTGTTGAGAAAAAAGATAAGGGCGAAATTAACCCTCCAGGATATGATTTAGCTAAACCAACTAGATATAATATGCCCGATATTTTGCAAGAAGTATCAGGAATTGCTTTTAATAAAGGTAAAAATGATTTTATTTATGCCCAACAAGATGAAGATGGTAAATTATTTAAATTGCCATTAGGCTCAACTGATGAAACTGTAACAAAATTTAGTAAAAAGGGCGATTATGAAGACGTGGCAATTGTAAATGATTGGGCAATTTTACTTAAAAGTAACGGGTCTTTATATTCATTTCCCCTTGCCGAAACTAAAAATACTGAAACTACAAATGTACAAGTATTTGAAAAATTAGTGCCTAAAGGCGAATATGAAGGTATGTTTGCCGACGAAGAAAATAATAAACTATATTTATTGTGTAAAGCTTGCAAAGTAGATGAAGACACCAAAAATGCCTCAGGTTATATTTTCGATTTTCAGCAAGATGGTTCTTTTAAGCCTGCAGGAAATTTCGTTGTTGATGCAAGTACGTTAGATCAACTTACTGGTAAAAAGAAAGGTGCTTTTAATCCATCTGCTTTAGCTATTCATCCAGTTACAAAAGAGTGGTTTATTGTTTCATCTGTTAACAAATCACTAATTATTACCGATGCCAAATTTAAGATTAAAGGTGCCTATCATTTAAGCTCTAATGAATTTAATCAGCCAGAAGGTATTGCATTTGATACTGCTGGCAATTTATATATTTCTAATGAAGGTAGCGAGACTACCAGTGGTAATGTTTTAAGGTTCGATTACCAAAAGACCAAATAAATTTTAATCAATATCCCTATGTTTAAAAAGCTATTTTTTGCTTTTGTTTTAATGTTTACTACCTATTCTGGCTTTGCTCAAGATAAGGATATCAAAGCTCGTGTTATTTTAATCGGCGATGCCGGAGAAATGAATGATGGCCAATTTTCGGCTTTAAAAAATGCAGCAAAACATGTAATAAAAGGTAAAACAACTACTGTTTATCTTGGCGATAACATTTATCCGGTAGGAATGGCCATACCTGGTTATGGCGATTTTGAAGAAACCAGTAAAATTTTACAATCGCAATTTAAGCCCATGCGTGATGCTGGTTCGGCTGTATATTTTGTGCCTGGTAACCACGATTGGGATAAATCTGGTCCGAATGGTTTAGCTAAAATTAAAGCGCAAGGCGATTATTTAGCTTCATTTAACGATCCACTATTAAAATTAATTCCCTCAAATGGTTGTCCAGATCCCGTTGCAATCAAACTTTCAGATAAGTTAACACTAATTGCTTATGATAGTGAGTGGTGGTTATTTCCATATAATAAGGCAAATCCAGAGGCAGATTGCGATTGCCAAACCAAGGATGAGGTAATTTCGAGAATGGAAGATTTGATGGAGCAAAACAAAGACAAAATCATCATCTTAGCTTCTCATCACCCATTTCAAAGTTATGGCTCACATGGTGGATATTTTACCTGGAGAAACCACTTATTCCCATTAGCATCCTTAAACAAAAACTTATATATTCCTTTACCTGTTTTAGGTTCAGTTTATCCGCTGTTGCGTTCTACTTTGTTAAGTCCCGAAGATTTAAATCATCCGGCCTATAAAGATATGATGGCACAGATTAACAAGGTTTTTGGCGATAAACCTAATGTAATTTATGCAGCTGGGCACGAGCATGGTTTACAGCTAATTAAAACCAAGCAATTGCAAATTGTTAGTGGTTCTGGAGCTAAAATGAACCCGAATAAAAAAGGAAAAGGTTCGCTTTTTAATGATATGAGACAGGGTTATGTGATTGCAGATCAGTTAATTAATAATGACATGAAATATGATTATTATGTTTTTGCCGATACTGGGATAACCAAAGTTTACTCTTACACACAAAAATATAGAGAATTAGCGCCAATTGTTAAAAATGAGATGAAGCCGATTTTGGCAGACAGCATCACCATTAAAATTCATCCATCTTATGATAGTGTGGGTAAATTTCATCGCTACTTATTCGGAGAAAATTACCGTAAAGATTATGCAATGGATACCAAAGTTCCTGTGCTCAGGTTATCAAAAATTAAGGGTGGCTTAAAACCTACTCAACTTGGTGGTGGTAATCAATCTAAATCATTAAGGTTAGAAGATAAAGATGGCAAAGAATGGGTTTTACGTAGTGTAGAGAAGTATCCAGAGGTTTTACTGCCGCAAGGTTTGAGAGAAACTTTTGCTAAAGATATTTTAAAAGATAACATGTCTGCACAGCATCCATTTGGGGCTTTAGTTGTACCAACACTCGCAAAAGCTGTTGATGTTCCGCATACCACGCCAATTATTGGTTGGGTATCTCCCGATGTTAATTTAGGTGATTATGGAGGTATTTTCGCCAATACGCTGTGTTTACTAGAAGAAAGAGAACCAATCGGCGAATCTGATAACACCACCAAAATGCTTAAAAAGTTAGATGAAGATAACGATAATACCTACGATGCAGGTATGTATTTGCGTGCAAGAGCGTTAGATGTAATGGTGGGCGATTGGGACAGACATGAAGACCAATGGCGATGGATGCCTGAAAAAACTGAAAAAGGTAAAAAATATTTAGCGGTTCCACGAGACCGTGATCAAGTGTTTTTTAGCTCGGATGGTAAAATTCAACGCTTTACACAAAGTTCATCGCTGTTACCTATGATGCAAGGTTACGAAAGAGAAATTAAAAATATCGATTGGTATTTATGGGAGGGTAGGGCAATGAATAGTCGATTATTGTCTCAATATACCGAAAAAGAATGGGATGCAGATGTAAAAGCTTTTTGTGATAAAATGACTGATGAAGTTTTTGAAAAAGCTTTAAAAAGTCTTCCTGAACCAAATTACACATTAAGACATGACCAATTTTTAGCTCGTTTAAAAGAACGTAGAGCATCTTTACCTAAATTAATGAATGATTTCTATCACTTTTTTAATAGAGTTGTAGATATACAAACCAGCGATAAAAATGAGCGAGTATTAATTACAGATTCCGCTGGACAGTATTTAAAAGTGCAAATCAATAAAATTTCTAAAGAAGGTAATATTAAGGAAGAAATGTTCAGTAGAAACTTCGATCCAAATGTTACTAAAGAAATTCGTTTATACACCAAGGATGGTGATGATAGTGTCTTTATTGATAATAAAACATCAAATATTAAGCTCAGAATTATTGCTGGAAGTGGTAAAAAGAACTATGATTTGCCAAATGTTAGTCGTTCAATACAACTTTATGGTAGAAAAAATGGGAATTCTACATTTCAAGGTGATGGTGAAGATATGTTGCGTAAGAAAATGTCTGTAGATACATCAAATGTTTCTTTTTACAACAAAGATATGTATGGTAGGTCATCTTTAAATTTAAACTTTGGTTTAAACCGAGATGATGGACTTTTGGCAGGTTTAAATTATAAAATCGTAAATCCAGGTTTTAGAAAATCGCCTTATGGCAATTCGCAATATTTTTCTTTTCTACACTCGTTTTCTTCCTCGGCATTTAGGTTTAACTATAAAGGCGATTGGCTAAAATTGATTGGCAAAGCCGATTTAATTTTAAAAGCAGATGCTTTTGCACCAGATAACACGCAAAACTTTTTTGGTGTAGGTAACGAAACACCCAATAATCAACCAATTCGATATTATAGAGCCAGATTTAATATTTACCAAATAGAATCATCTTTAAGATGGCGCAGACCAAAATCTACTTTTAGTGTAGGCACACAGTTTCAGCTATATAATTTTGATAATGATGACAATACTGGCAGAATAACCACAAATTTACCAGCATTAAACTCTTTTGATAGTTTAACCATCACCAGAGGTAAACTTTTCGGCGGTGTAGTGGTAAATTTCATCAATAATACCAGAGATAACGATTTGTTACCAACTTTAGGTAGTTATGTTGATTTTAAATGGACGGCAACCGCAGGCTTAAGTAAATTTGCAAATTCATTCGGACAGTTTACCGGAAGTATTTCATTGTACAAAAATTTAGATGGAAGAGCTAATTTTGTATTAGCCGACCGTTTTGGTGGTGGAATTACGGTTGGCAAACCAGCTTTTTACCAAAATCAGTTTCTTGGCGGACAAGGAAATTTGTTAGGCTATCGTCAATTTCGCTTTGCAGGGCAACATAGTTTCTATAATAATGTAGAACTTAGAGCAAAATTAGGAGACTTTGTGAGCTATGTGCTTCCTGGTCAGGTGGGTTTAATGGGTTTTTATGATGTTGGTAGAGTGTGGAATGACAACGAGAAATCTGATAAATGGCACCATGGAGTAGGAGGTGGTATGTATTTTGCACCTGCCTCTTTAACTATATTTAGGTTTGTAATGGGTCATTCTGTAGAAGGTTGGTATCCTTATGTATCTATGAGTTTTAGATATTGATATTGTAAAAAATGAATACAAGTGTTGTAAAGATTAACGAGGGCGAATGTTTCAATTGTAAGGTAGCATATACACTTTCTTTTAGGCCTCTAATTGCCTATTTAAAAAGTAGACTTAAAACTGAGCAAACCTTAAAAGCAGAATTTTATCGTTTTTTGTTAGAAAAGATTGAACGTGAAGATGCGCTTAAAAATGACATCAATGTTGATGATTTAGCAAAATATAAAGATACTTTAGAACTCATTTTTACAATTCTTACGCCTTTAATGGCCAATGAAAACGATTTGTTTTGGGCAATGAGTACACCCGTACCCGAAAGCATATTTTTTAGTACAGATGGGTTTCACGAATTTTTTAGCTTACACAAAGAAGAAAAAAATAAAAATAGCCATTTAGAAGAATCAAAAGAAACAAAGCAGATACAGTTTATTTATAAAATGATTTTGCGTAGGTTTTATAATTATACTTCTATTTCTAATAACGAAATTTTATACGCTTACACTGATCCAGAAACCCATTTAACTTCTTATTATAACATCAGTCCAGATACGCAGTTTGTTGATATACAATTTGATGGAGAATTACCTGATTTAAACTTTGAGTTGGTTGCTACACAAATGCAAGAAGGGAAAGAAATTGAACTTTTACAAGAACTTTTACCTCTAAATAAATTTAAATTTGATGGTTTTTGCGTAATTACCCTTACGGATGTTACTTTACAGCACGCATTAGATGGCATAAGAGATGCACTAGTAAACCATACTTACGAAGCCGAAGCTTACCAGCATGTAATGCAAGCGCTAAAAACTTTGGCAGGTAATGGTCACATTGAGTTCGGTCTGCTTCCATTTTTAATGGTAAATGGCAAATTTGTTTTTGATAACGATCATCATTCTCAGAGCATACTTATAGATTCTGCTAAAAAATATAACATCGAAGAAGAAACGTTTTTTAATTTGGTAAACGAATATATCGAACACCCTCGTCCGGTATTTTTTAATAATCTAACTGATGATAAAATTGAAAAGTTTCCATTTTTAGATATTTTAAGAAAAAATGGCGTTAAATCTTATTCATTTTTACCAATTTTTTATAACAACCAGTTAGCTGGGATAATGGAAATTTATTCTGAAGAAAATTTAGTGGTTGATGAAAAATTACTATCCAGATTTCATTCGGCTTTGCCATTATTAGGGCAACTTTTACAATACCGAATTGAGGATTTTAACTCAAAAATGGATAACGTTTTAAAAGATAAGTTTACAGCTTTACAACCATCGGTACAATGGAAATTTAACCAAGTAGTATGGGATTATTTAAAGAAAAGTAGGAGTAAAAAAACCCACGAAATTGAAACCGTTACTTTTAAAGGCCTTTATCCTTTATTTGGTGCAATAGATATCAAAAGTTCTACCGTAGAACGTAATTACGCTTTGCAAGAAGATCTTAAAGTTTTACTTGCGCTACTTTGCCAAACACTAGAAGATTTAAGAACCATTATACGTCTCGATTTATTAGATAAAATTTTATATAACTGTAAGGATTGGGTAAAACGAGTTGATGATTTTATCAACTCTAGTGAGGAAGCTCAATTAAATGAATTTTTAGAGCTCGAAGTTTATCCGATGTTAAGACATATAGAAAAAGGTAATTCTTTAACTACGGATGTAATTTCTACTTACTTTAACAATATTAACTCAGAAAACGGCATAGCTCACGAAAATAGAAGAACGTTAGAAACTTCTATGCAATTTATAAACACTGCTGTTAGCGATTATTTAGAAGATGCACAGCAGACTTTACAAGAGACATATCCTTGTTATTTTGCAAAGTTTAGAACCGATGGAGTAGAATACGATATTTACATTGGTCAAGACATCGCACCAGATGTGCCTTTTGATTTGTTGTATTTAAAAAATATTCGCCTTTGGCAGTTAACGGCAATGGTAGAAGTTGCTCGTTTAACCAATAGTTTGGTAGGTCAAATGCCACGCCCTTTACTTACAACACAGTTGATTTTTATTCACTCAAACCCTATAGATATTAGCTTTAGAAACGATGAACGTAGATTTGATGTAGAAGGAGCTTACAACATTAGATACGAAGTAGTCAAAAAACGAATTGATAAAGTTTTAGTTAGCGGAACAGACCAGCGTTTAACACAGCCTGGCAAAATTGCATTAGTTTATTTTAATAATTACGAAGCCAATGAATATCGAGAATATATTGAATATTTACAGGAACAAGGGTTTTTGCTAAACGATTTAGAAACTTTAGAGTTAGAAGAATTACAAGGTGTTAGCGGTTTAAAAGCATTACGTGTTGGTGTAAATTATATGTCGTGTGATTTTTTTGATGAACAATGGACCAAATTGAAAAAGTCGATTAAAATAGAGCCATCCAAAAAATTAAATAAGGATGATCAACTAAAGTTAAAAAACTAAATTCACCTAAAACTTTAAACCTGTTTTAATACCAAACAGATACATATATTCTTTGTACTACAGACCATTGTTTCTGAAGCCGCACCAACTGCGTTGAAAAATTAGTTGAAATAAATCTACTCAAAACCTCATTTAAACACCAATAAAAACCTTTCTATTTTATCTGACAAATAAATGATATGCATATCAAAAACTGTTTCTACATTTGTTTAACAGTGTTAGATTATTATACAGCACTTAACTATGGGAAGTAAAGAAAGAATACAGCGTTTAAAAGAAGATACTCGGAAGGGTATATTAGATGCTGCTTTACAAATTGTAAAACAAGAAGGATGGGCTGCCTTAAGTATGCGCAAAATTGCGGATATGATAGAGTATACCGCACCAATTATTTACGAATATTTCCCGAATAAAGAAGGTATTTTGTTAGAACTAACCAGGCAAGGTTACATCCACTTGGGTGTAAAAGTTAAAGCTGCAAGAGATAGTAAAAACAATGCAGAAGATCAATTGGAAGCCATGTGGTTAGCTTATTGGGATTTTGCTTTTGAAGAAACAGAGTTTTATCAACTAATGTATGGTGTACAAGTAAATTGTTGCGAGTTGTACAAAAAAATGCCAGAAGCAGAGTATACCACAGATCTGTTTTATGATGTAATTGAGCAAATTCTTATTCCTCCAGTTACCGAAGACACTTCTTGCTTAAAATATTATACTTTTTGGTCGTTAATACATGGTTTAATTTCACTGAACTTGGTGCAAAAAGGTGCCAATGATCAAATCAATCAAGAAATTTTAAGAAGTGCTATTAAGGCCATTATCAAAACCATTAACGACTAAAACTTTTTTTTGCCCAATTATCTAACACTGTTAAATTAATTATCTACGTAAAATACAAACTAAAATCTTTTAAATCATGAATTATATGCCAAACTTTACTTCACAATCTAACAATGTTAGATTATTTAACGCTTTAATAATATCATTATCAGCTGCAGCTCTTTTGTTTTTAGCTAGTTGCAGTTCTACACCTGCACAAGTTGCGGCAACCCCAGCACTTTCTTTGCCTGTGGCAACGGTTAATGAAAGTTCTCAAGAAACATTTATTGATTATCCAGCTGCTATACAAGGTGCATCAGATTTAGAAATCCGCTCTCAAATTGCGGGTACAATAGACAGAGTTTTAGTTAACGAAGGCCAATTGGTAAGCAAAGGTCAATTGTTGTTTCAAATTTCTGAGCTTCCTTTTAGGGCACAATTAAACAATGCAAAAGCGGCTTTAAGTGCAGCAAAGGCGGCAGTTTTAAATGCACAGCTAGAAATAGATAAACTTAATCCATTGGTACAAGCAAAAGTGGTTTCTGCTTATCAATTACAAACTGCAAAAACAACACATCAAATCGCTTTAGCAAATGTTGAGCAGGCTAGTGCTGCGGTTAGTAGCGCTCAAATTAATCTAAATTACACGCAAATTAAAGCGCCATTAAGTGGCTATATTGGCCGTTTACCAAAAAAACAAGGCAGTTTGGTTAGTCCAACAGATGTTGAAGCATTAACACAACTTTCTGATGTACATGAAGTTCGTGTATATTTCTCATTGGCAGAAACTGATTTTATCAATTTTAATGCAAAATACCAAGGTAATTCTGTAGCCGATAGAATTAAACATTTGCCATTAGTTTCATTGATCTTGGCAGATGATACCATTTATCCAATATCAGGAAAAATTGATATGATTGATGGTCAGTTTGATAAAAATACAGGTGCAATTACTTTAAGAGCAAGTTTTGCCAATACAAAAGGTTTATTAAGATCGGGCAATACAGGTAAAATAAGACTAGGCTTAGCGCATGAACATGCGCTTTTAGTGCCTCAATCTGCCACCGTAGAAATGCAAGATAAAACTTTTGTATTTGCTGTGGGTAAAGACAATAAAGTAACCAAAACTGCCATTGCAATTGATGGAAAAGCAGGCAATGATTACCTAATAAAAGACGGTTTAAAACCTGGCGACCAAATTGTTTTAAGTGGTTTAGACCGATTACAAGATGGTCAGCTTATTCAACCCGATAAAAAAATTGAAAAAGTAGCTCAATTAATTTCTAAAAAATAACAATAAGATAATGTTTAAGATTTTTATACAAAGACCAATACTGGCAACCGTAATTTCCATATTATTGGTAATATTGGGTGTACTTGGTTTAACTAAATTACCGCTCCAACAATTTCCAGATATTGCACCACCATCGGTTTTGGTTACTGCAGTATATCCTGGTGCAAATGCCGAAACTGTTTTACGTTCGGTAGCGCCATCTTTAGAAGAGTCAATTAATGGCGTTGAGAACATGACCTACATGAGTTCAACGGCTAGTAATGACGGCTCATTGGCTATTACAGTTTTCTTTAAATTAGGTACCAATGCAGATCAGGCGGCGGTAAATGTGCAAAACAGAGTTGCTCAGGCCACCAGTCAGTTGCCTGCAGAAGTGGTGCAGCAAGGTGTAACTACCGCAAAACAACAAAATAGCTTTATTATGGCTATTGGCATGTTTACAAAAGACGAAGCAAAATATGATCAAACTTTTGTGGCCAATTATGCACAGATTAATATCATCCCCGAAATAAAAAGGATACCAGGCGTTGGCGCTGCAAGTATTTTTGGTGGTGTAAAAGATTATTCGATGCGTGTTTGGCTAAATCCAACTCAAATGGCAACTTATAAAGTTACCCCTAACGAGGTAATGAAGGCCATTCAGGATAAAAGTTTGGAAGCTGCCCCAGGTAAATTTGGTGAACGTAGTAAAGAAGTTTTTGAATACGTAATCAAATACAAAGGAAAGCTTACTAAGCCCGATGAATATGAGAATATAGCAATCAGATCTAATCCAGATGGTTCTGTTTTACACTTAAAAGATGTGGCCAGAATAGAGTTAGGTGCTTATTCTTACAACAGTTTAACCCGTTTAAACGGACAAAAAGGTGTAGTGATTGGTATTATCCAATTGGCTGGTTCTAACGCAAATGAAATACAGGTTGCCATTAATAAGTTAATGGAAAAAGCTGCTAAAGATTACCCAAAGGGGATTGAACATAACATTTTCTATAGCACAAAAGTAGCTTTAGATCAATCAATAGATCAGGTTATACATACTTTAATTGAAGCATTTTTACTTGTATTTATTGTTGTTTTTATCTTTCTGCAAGATTTTAGGTCAACTCTTATTCCTGCTATTGCGGTGCCAGTAGCTATTTTAGGTACGTTTTTCTTTATGCAACTTTTTGGGTTTTCTATCAATTTATTAACCCTATTTGCATTAATTTTAGCCATAGGTATTGTGGTAGATGATGCCATTGTAGTTGTAGAGGCTGTACATGCCAAAATGGAACATAAGCATTTAGGACCAAAAGCAGCTACACACGAAGCCATGAGTGAAATAACTGGAGCTATTATTTCAATTACTTTAGTAATGGCGGCGGTATTTTTGCCAGTTGGTTTTATGGAGGGCTCAACTGGTTTATTCTATCGCCAGTTTGCATTTACCATGGCCATCGCCATTGTAATATCAGCGGTTAACGCATTAACGCTTAGTCCGGCATTAGCAGCTTTATTTTTAAAAGACAATCATGGTAATGAACAAAATATTGCACATAAAAAGGTAGGTTTTAAAGAGAAATTCTTTAATGGATTTAATAGCAGTTTTAATGCAATGACCAATCGCTATGTAAACAGTTTAAAATTTCTAATAAAAAATAAGTGGTTAAGCTTAGGTGGCTTGGCTTTAATTACTCTTGTTACAGTTTGGATGGTTAGAACTACGGCAACTGGATTTATCCCTACCGAAGATCAAGGATTTATTGCTATTTCGGTTTCTACACCATCAGGTACATCATTAGATGGTACACAAAAAGTAATGACCGAAGCAGAAAATGTTTTGAGTAAACTTGATGCGTCAAGAGATGTAACAGCCATTTCTGGGTTCAATTTGCTTACCAATTCAACAAGTCCATCATCTGCGGTAGTTTTTGTATTGCTTAAACCAATAGAAGAAAGAGGCAAGGTAAAAGACATTGATGAGATAATGAATGAAGTGAGAGCCAAATTGGGTGCCGTTTCTGGTGGAATGTTCTTCGTGTTCAGTTTTCCAACAGTACCAGGTTTTAGTAATGTTGAAGCTTTAGATATGGTTTTGCAAGATAAAACTGGGGGTAAGTTGGATAAGTTTAGCGGTATTTCTCAAAATTTTATAGCAGAGCTGATGAAACAACCTGCTATCGCGGCAGCTTTTACCAGTTTTAAAGCAGATTATCCTCAATTACAATTAGATATAAATGATGAAAAAGCTGATCAATTGGGTGTAAATGTTAAGGATATTTTGCAAACCATGCAAACTTATTTTGGCAGTGCCCAAGCCTCAGATTTTAATCGTTTTGGTAAATATTATAGGGTTGTGGTACAAGCTGATATCCAAGATAGGGCAGATCCATCAGCTATAGATAGGGTTTTTGTGAAAAACAACAAAGGAGAAATGGTGCCATTAAATACCTTGGTTAAGTTAAGTCGAATTTACGGCTCAGAAACGGCATCAAGATATAATTTGTTCAACTCTATTTCTATTAATGCCATTCCGAAACCTGGTTTTAGTTCTGGCGATGCTATTAAAGCAATTGAGGATGTAGCAGCTAAACAATTACCAGCTGGTTATAGTTATGAGTTTTCTGGACAAACCAGAGAAGAAATCTCTTCTGGGGGGCAATCGGCGGTTATCTTTTTATTGTGCGTTGTCTTTATCTACTTTTTATTATCAGCACAATATGAGAGTTATTTATTGCCATTAGCAGTTATTTTCTCTATTCCGGTTGGTGTGTTTGGTGTGTTCTTAGCCATTGGTTTTGCTGGTATAGAAAACAATATTTATGTACAAGTTGCACTTATCATGCTCATTGGCTTATTGGCCAAAAATGCAATTTTAATTATAGAGTTTGCAGTGCAAAGACGCCGAGCCGGACAACCATTAGTAGCAGCGGCCTTAGAAGCAGCTAAATTAAGGTTGCGTCCAATTATCATGACATCACTTGCCTTTATTGTAGGTTTAATTCCGATGACTTTTGCTACAGGTCCATCAGCTCAAGGTAATCACTCTATCAGTATCGGTGCAGCAGGCGGTATGGTTTCGGGTGTAATATTAGGCTTATTTATTATTCCAGTGCTTTTTGTAGTGTTTCAATATCTACAAGAAAAAGTTAGTGGTGGTCAATCAGAAAAAGAAAAACATCATGCTAAAATTTTAACTCCAGATGGAAACTAATCAAAATTTAAAAGCAGAGGAAGCAGGTAAAGTGGATGAATTTTTACCGCTCATTACCGCTTGGTTAAAAAAATGGTAAAATTAAACAGTTATAAAAATGAAAAAAATAATAAATAATGTCTTCGCAATTTTAATATTGATACTTGCGAGTTGTGGCATAACCAAAGATATTGCTACGCCAATAAAAGATGTGCCTATAAATTTTAGAGGCACAGAGGATAACCAAACTTCTAGCATAGGTACATTATCAGTTAAAGATTTTTTTAACAATGCCACTTTGCAGCAATTAATTGATACAGCGCTGTTAAGAAATTTAGATATACAAATTGCCTTGCAAAATATAGAAGCTGCAGATTTAATGTTTAAGAGAGCGAAGTTAGGTCAATTGCCAAGATTAAATTTTCAGGCTTCGGTAAACTCTAACAGACCCTCATCTAATAGTTTAAATGGTTTAAGCACCTCGCAGTTTTTAAATACTAACCATATAGAAGATTTTAACGCAAATTTAGCCTTATCATGGGAAGCTGATATTTGGGGTAAAATTGCCAAGCAAAAAGAAGCTACTTATGCCACTTACCTACAAACGGAAGAGGTTAAAAAAGCAGTACAAACCCGTGTTGTTGCTCAGGTAGCTACAACGTTTTATCAGTTAATTATGCTAGATGCGCAGTTAAAAGTTGCCAATAGTAATGTAGAATTTGCTGCTAATACAGTTAAAATGATTAAAATGCAGTATGATGCGGGGCAGGTAACTTCATTGGCTATACAGCAGGCAGAAGCACAAAAACTACAGGCCAGCCAGCTTATACCTCAAATTTTGCGAGAAATCAGTATTCAAGAAAATGGATTAAGTGCCTTAAGTGGTAAATTTCCATCGGCTGTAGAGCGCTCTCTTATTTTAGCACAAATCAATATTCCAGAACAACTTGCTGTAGGTGTGCCATCAGCTATGCTTAGTATAAGACCAGATGTAAAAAGCGCAGAGCTAGCTTTAAAAATAGCCAATGCAAATGTAGGTGTTGCCAATGCTAAACTTTATCCATCGTTAATTATTTCAGCTTCTGGCGGATTGAATTCTTTTAAAGCTAGCAATTGGTTTAATATACCTGCATCGTTATTTGGTATAGTTGGGGGAGGTATTACTCAGCCTCTTTTAAATAGCAAAGAGCTTAAAACACAGTTTCATATCTCAAAAATAGAGCGAGAAAAGTCTGTAATGTTATTTAGGCAAACTGTTATTGGCGCAGTGGCCGAAGTAGCTAATGAACAAGCAAAAATTATTAACCTTAAAAGTGAATATATCATAGCTCAAAATAGAGTTGCAACTTTACAATTAGCAGTTAAAAACTCCGATTTGCTATTTAAAAGTGGCATGGCAAATTATTTGGAGGTAATTGCCGCACAAGGAAATTTGCTGCAAGGAGAATTGGATTTAACCAGTTTAAAAACCGCACAGCTAAATACCAGTGTATTGTTATATAAAGCTTTGGGAGGTGGATGGCAATAAGCAACTTAAAAAACAAAGCTCTAATTTTATGAGCTTTGTTTTTTACTATTAAAGCGATATAAGAATTGGTTGATTTGAAAATAACCTAATTAATTTAAAGAATGTGAGCGTAGTCGAAGTTTATTATAATGCTTAGAACTAATAGTTAATGCAGGCAAACACTCAATTTTGTTAAAGAATAACTTCAAAAAAATTATTTGACTAAACTCTCATTATAAAATATTTATGTTGATTTTTGATACAGCAATTTTTTAATATTGTGGCAACATTACTTCAAACCTAGTGCCTTCACCTTCAATCGAGGTAATTTCCATTTCACCATTTAAACCGTCAATCAAATGTTTAATCATTTTTAAACCAAAGCCATAACCTTTTTCTCCCTCGGTTCCGTTTGTTGAGGTTTTTGAACCATTCAAAATACTATCAATCATTTCATCGTTAATACCAACACCAGTATCAACAACTGTAATATTTAATGATACTTTTTCATCAATTTCTCTTAAATCTAAGTTTACAATTACATCACCATTTTGGTTGGTAAATTTCATTGCGTTTGAAATTAAGTTACCTACAATTTGCAATACTTTGTTTTTTGCAAATGGAATACATTTTTGCACCTCGTTAATATTTACTACAAAATTAATGTCTTTTAATCTGGCTTGTGGCGTATAAAGTTTGGTAATTTTTTCTTTTAATATCGATAGATTAAAATCATCCTCAGTTATTGGTTTAGAAATTCTTTTTTCAGATAAAATCTCATCTGCTAAATCTAAAACAGATCTTCCGCCTCTATGAATTAAGTTAACCATTTCAAAAATATCGTTCAGCTTAGTGTCATCCTCAACCTGATCTTTAATAATCTGGCTGATTCCAATAATACCTGCCAAAGGACCTCTAGTGTCATGCGCCACCTTTTTACTGGTTTCTTTTTCAGAATGAAGTTTCGTTTTAAGATCTTGCACAACTTTAATTGTATTTAACCTTGTAATGATCTCATTGGCAACAATTTTTAGCATCTCAATTTTTTCAGGAGATAGTTTTTTTAGGTCTTTATCTAAAACGCATAAAGCACCAATATTATGCCCAGAGTTGGTTCTTAATGGCACACCAAAATAATAACGCAAATTAAGCGGACTATCTACATAAGATTTACTTTTAAACCTATTGTCTACCGAAAGATCTTCTACTTCAAATTGCTCTTGCTCTAAAATGGTGTATTGACAAACAGAATCTTCTCTTGCCATTTGATCTATTGCTAAACCGAAATTAGAAATAGACCATTGTGTGTAAGAGTCTATTAAATTTATAAGAGATATATCTGTACCGCAAATTTTAGCAGCAAGGGTGGTGAGATCCTTAAAAGTGCTTTCAAGATTAGAATAATCGATATCAAATTCATATAGATTTAATATCCTATCCATTTCATTGGCTGGAATTGGTGTTATATTTGACGACATTATATAGGGATTGATTAATGCTGAGCTAAATTATTAATTAATAGTTAAACAATAGCATAATAACCAATTAACTTACCGCATAAAAAATAAAGCTTACATTAAATTAATAATGCAAGCTTCATTTTCGTGCTCCCGACGAGATTCGAACTCATATCGATGGTACCGGAAACCATAATTCTATCCATTGAACTACGGGAGCAGGTTGCAAATATAGCTAAATAGCTTTTTAAATAGCTTAAAGAATATAAATTGCTTTTGCTATTAACCTTATATAATAAAAATAGATACGCCTAAATTAAAACAATGAAGGTTTTAATTGGCTTTTTAAAAAGAAAAAGGCACTTTTGCAAAACGATGTAAATACAAATTTAATTGTTTAAGCTTATGGAAGAACTGCTTGTAGATGAAGTGTTGGAATTGTTGGAAAACGATAGTGATAAGCAGTTAAAATTATATTTAAACGAACTAAATATATCTGATGTAGAACATTTAATAGATGAATTGCCGCAATACGCAGTTAAGTTTATCGAAACACTTTCTATTAAAAGAGCGGTAAATGTATTTCGTATTCTCGATTTTCCTACGCAAGAGCGGATCATTAAAAAGTTGCAAAGCAATAAGTTAACCGAAATTGTTAGGCAATTACCACCCGATGATAGAACAGCACTTTTGGGCGAGCTTAAAGGCGATGCTGTAAAAAAGCTCTTAGTTTTATTGCCTGATAATGACAGGATAGAAGCGCTTCATTTACTTGGTTATAAGGAAGATAGCGTTGGCCGAATGATGACGCCAGATTTTATTGCCGTAAAAATTGATTGGACAGTAAGTCGTGTGTTGTCACACATTCGCAGGTATGGCAAAAACTCAGAAACCATTGATGTGGTTTATGTAATTGATAAAGATGGTGTTTTGTTAGATGATATTCGGATCAGAGAAATATTATTAGCCGATCCTGATGTTAAAATTGGTGAATTAACAGATAACAGATTAATTGCTTTAAAAGTAAACGACCCACAAGAAGAAGCAATTAACGTTTTTAAAATGAATAATCGAGTTGCTTTGCCGGTTATCGATGATCAGAATGTATTGTTAGGCATTGTAACAATTGATGATATTTTATGGATTGCCCACGAAGAATACTCAGAGGATATCCAAAAAATGGGGGGTACGCAAGCTTTAGACGAACCATATTTAGATGTACCAGTTTTCGAGCTTTACAAAAAACGCGTAGTTTGGTTAATTGTGCTCTTTTTTGGCGAACTGTTAACCATTGCAGCTATGTCAAATTTCGAGCATGAGATTGCCAAAGTGGTTATTTTAGCCACATTTATTCCCTTAATTATTTCAAGTGGTGGTAACAGCGGTTCGCAAGCGGCAACACTAATTATACAAGCCATGGCACTAGGCGAAGTAACCATAAAAGATTGGTGGAATGTATTAAAACGCGAAATTTTCTCAGGAATTTTTCTTGGCACCACACTTTGCTTACTAAGTTTTAGCGTAATTTTAGTTTGGCATTTGGTGATGCCATCGTTTAGTACGCATTATGTTTTAATCGGTTTGGTTGTTGGCTGTTCTTTAGTTGGTGTGGTGCTTTGGGGTACATTAATGGGTTCTATGTTGCCGCTATTGCTCAAAAAATTAGGCGCCGATCCAGCTGCTTCATCTACACCATTTGTGGCAACTTTAGTAGATGTAACAGGTTTACTTATCTATTTTTCTTTTGCGATGTTGTTTTTAAAAGGAGTTTTGCTGTAATAATCGCTTCGTCCTTTCGAACGAGCTTTCGCGAGGAGAAATCTACAAGTTAATTGCAAAAGCTTACCTTAACGCAGCGAAGATTTGCAACAGATATCTCCTCGCTGCGCTGCGTTCGATATGACGCGAAAAAAGAAAAATACCATTGCTACTTAAAAAATTAGGCACAGATCCTGCGGCTTCATCTACGCCATTTGTGGCAACTTTAGTAGATGTAACAGGTTTACTTATCTATTTTTCTTTTGCGATGTTGTTTTTAAAAGGAGTGTTGCTGTAATAATCGTTTCGTCCTTTCGAACGAGCTTTCGCGAGGAGAAATCTACAAGTTATTGCAAAAGCTTACCTTAATGCAGCAAAGATAGGAAACAGCTTTCTCCTCGCTGCGCTGAGTTCGATACGAAAGGCAAAAATTTACTACTATTTAGGCTAAGCACCTAACAACTGCAAATAGAACCTATAGCCGAAGTGCAATAAACGGGATAGTAGCGAAAATAGATTTTTGTTTTTTCTTAAGCTTTGACAAATTAATAGCAAAATAGAAAGAAAGTTGTCAAAGCTCAAAAACAAAACTATTGTAGCAAATAGCCCGACTATAATTAAAAATAGCTGCTTTCTCTGCTTTTCAAATAAAAAAAAGCCACTTCAATTTAAAGTAGCTTTTGAAATTTTTTGGATTGTATTAAAGTCCCCTTTAGGGGTTATACGTTAAATCTAAAGTGCATAATATCACCATCTTCAACCACATAAGTTTTACCTTCTACACCTAATTTACCAGCTTCTTTACAAGCAGCTTCCGAACTTAGGGTTACAAAATCATTGTATTTAATAACTTCAGCACGAATAAATCCTTTTTCAAAATCGGTATGGATTACACCTGCAGCTTGTGGTGCTGTAAAACCTTTGGTAATGGTCCAAGCTCTAACTTCTTGTACACCAGCTGTAAAGTACGTGTATAAATCTAACAAACGGTAAGCTGCTCTAATTAATTTATTTACACCAGATTCGGTTAAGCCTAAATCGGCTAAAAATTCCTGACGTTCTTCGTAGTTTTCTAATTCAGCAATTTCCGATTCGATTTTAGCCGAAATAACTAAAACCTCAGCGTTTTCTTCTGCAACGCTAGCTTTAACTAAATCAACATATTTATTGCCATCAATAACAGAACCTTCATCAACATTACAAACATACATTACAGGTTTTTGAGTTAGCAAACCTAGGTCTTCAATAAACTCAAAATCATCTTTTTCTACATTTGCAGTACGAATAGATTTACCAGTATCTAAATGCGCTTTAAAAACAGAAAGAATATCAAAAGTTCTTTTGGCTTCTTTATCTGTTTTAGCCATTTTTTCTACTTTTTGGATACGTTTTGTAACCGTATCTAAATCTTTCAATTGTAATTCGGTATCAATAATCTCTTTATCGCGAATTGGATCTACTGAGCCATCAACGTGAATTACATTGCCGTCATCAAAACAACGTAATACATGTATAATTGCACTTGTTGCCCTAATGTTTCCTAAAAATTGGTTGCCTAAGCCTTCGCCTTTTGATGCGCCTTTAACCAAGCCAGCAATATCAACAATTTCGATAGTGTTAGGTTGTACTTTGTTTGGTTTTACCAAATCAGCAAGTTTAGTTAAGCGCTCATCTGGAACCGTAATTACACCAATATTTGGTTCTATAGTACAAAAAGGAAAGTTTGCTGCTTGTGCTTTTGCGTTAGATAAACAGTTAAATAAGGTTGATTTACCAACATTTGGTAGTCCAACTATACCACATTGTAATGCCATTTATATATTTTTATTTAATTCGTATTAATTTTTTGCTTTGCGGTTCGCCTTGCCAATTAAAATGATTTAACTGATGTAGTTTTTCGCTTTAACCTTAATATGCTATTGTTTGGTCTCTCACCTACCATTTTCCACCTCTGCCAAAGGGCGCAAAGATATTAATTTTTACCGCCTTTTTGTATAGTAAAATATAGCTGTATCAATATTAATTATCATTATCTTTACTAAATTGATATAAAGACTTTGAAATGGAAAATAACGAAGAAATACAAGAAGTAAAAAGTGAATTAAATTTAGTAGTTAGCGAAGAAATGCGTAGCTATATTTATGAAATTGCCAAATGGGCCAGCTTTTTAGCTATTGTTGGTTTCGCTTTTGCAGGTATAACTATTATTAGTGCTTTTACAATTGGTGCGGTAATGAACAATAATCCGCAAATGTTAGCTTTGGCTTCAAACATGGGTGCTGCCGCAGGAGCAGTTTTTACTGTAATGTTTTTAATTATTGCGTTTGCTATTTTTTACCCAAGTTTGTTAATGTTTAAATATGCAGCAAAAGCAAAAATTGGAGTTTTGTATGGCGAACAAGCTAGTTTAAACGAAGCAATGGGTAAATTAAAATCGCTATTTAAATATTGGGGGATAATTACAATTGTATATTTAGCTCTTTATGCTTTAATGATTATTGCAACAATTATGGGTAGAGTTGCCGTTTAATTTCAAAAAAAAAACTCCTAATAAAAATTAGAAGTTTTTTTGAATTTATAGTTTCTTAAAAAGAAAAATCGTCTTTATCTGTTTTTGGAGTGTTCGAATATTCTGCGTTTTCAGTATACTCATAACGCTTTTCAACCACTTCTTGATGAGATTTAATATATTCTACAGTTTCAGTAAGGCCTTCTGTAAACTTTTCAAAATCTTCTTTGTATAAAAAGATTTTATGTTTTACAAATACACCATCTTCTAATCTCTTTTTGCTTTCTGTTAGCGTTAGGTAATAATCGCCCGAACGTGTTGCTTTTACATCAAAAAAATAAGTACGCTTACCAGCTCTCACTTTTTTACTAAAAACTTCTTCTCTCTCTTTGTTGTCAAAATCTCCCATTGTTCTGTTGTAGTATAAATTTAAGGTTGGGGTAAATATAAAGCAATAATTATTAATTCAAAATAGATTATGCGATCATTTTCATTTAAGTTAATTTTTTTAAAGTGCTATTGCAACTTGTTGTTAAGCGTTTTCTTCTTCTAATAGCTGATTGTTGAACATTTCTGTATAAGCGCCACCCTTGTTAAGTAATTCATTATGTGTGCCTTTTTCAATAATTTCGCCATTATCTAAAACGATAATTTGATCAGCGTTTTTAATGGTAGAGATACGATGTGCAATTAAAATACTGGTTTTGCCTTTCATTATTGTACCTAAATTGCCTAAAATTTCTTCTTCAGTTTTAGTGTCAACAGCTGATAGACAATCATCGAAGATTAAAATTTTAGGTTCTTTGATCAAGGCTCTTGCAATAGAAACACGCTGTTTTTGTCCGCCAGATAAGGTAATACCTCTTTCACCAAGCATGGTTTCAAACTTTTGGTCAAAATCTACAATATTGTTATAAACTGCTGCGTTTTTTGCTGCGGTTTCAACTTGACCTTCACTAATTTCGCTTAAGCCAAAGGCGATGTTATTTTTGATGGTATCAGAAAAAAGAAAAACTTCTTGCGGTACAAACCCAATCTTACTGCGGTAATTATTTAGGTTGATATTGCGCAACTCCTTGCCATCAATCTCAATTTTTCCCGAATCTGTATCATACATGCGCATTATTAAATTTGCTAAAGTAGATTTTCCTGAACCCGTTCTACCAATAATTGCTACAAATTGACCTTTCTTTATTTCAAAGCTTACGTTTTTTATTGCTTCAATCCCAGTATCTGGATAAGTGAAACTTACATTTTTAAAGCTAATGTTACCTTCAATTTCAGGTTTTTCAACATTGTTGGAAGTGATATCTGGTTGCAGTTTTAAAAATTCATTGATCCGCTTTTGCGATGCCGCCGCTCTTTGTATTAAGGTAGTAACCCAACCTAACATCGTAACCGGAAACGTTAATAAATTGATATAAATGATAAACTCTGCAATGTTACCAGCTGTAATTGTGCCAGCAATTACCTGTTCGCCACCAATATAAATGGTTAAAATTGTACTAATGCCAACTAATAACAGCATAGCTGGATAAAAAAGAGCTTGCACCTTTACTAAACTCATCGAGTTTGTTTTGTACGAATTGCTTTCTTCTTCAAAAACTTCTTGCGTTTGCGCTTCTCTAACGTAAGATTTGATCACCCTAATGCCCGAAAACCGCTCTTGTACAAAACTCGATAATCGCGACAATTGCTCTTGTATTTTTTCGCTTTTTTGATTGATTAATGTATTTACATAATAGACGATCACCACTAAAATTGGTAAAGGCAACAAAGCATAAAAAGCCAATTTTACATTTACCGAAAACATAAAAAATATGGCCGTAAAAAATAAAATGGTGGTATTGGTGGTGTACATAATCGCAGGGCCAACGTACATTCTCACCCTGTTTACATCTTCGGTAGCCCTGTTCATTAAATCGCCAGTATTATTGCGTCTAAAAAATCCTAAACTTAATTTTTGGTAATGTGCGTAAATTTCATTCTTCAAATCGTACTCAATATGGCGAGACATGAGGATAATGGTTTGCCGCATAAAGAATAAAAACAAACCTCTAATCATGTAAATAACCAATATTAGAGCGCCAAAAAAGAAGAGGTTGGTGCTAAAGATGTTGTAGATAACTTCTTGTCTGTCAAAACCATCAAAAAGTTGATAGATGCTAATGTTTTCTGTGATTAAATTAAAAGCATGCCCAACAACTGGCGCTTGCAAAATTTGAAAAATAATAGAGATAATTACAAAAATTAGCCCAGGTATAATTCGCCATTTATATTTATAGAAGTATTTGTTTAAAAAAAATAGATGCTTCATGTTCGGTAAAGTTAGCCAAAAGAGTTTCTTTTTTGGTAATTCTTATTAATTTGTTAAATCGATAAATTAAAATGAATATTATTCTTCATCATATCATAAAATAATTATCTTCAACTTATAAATTAACAAACTCATTTTATGAAAAAAATAACGCTCAAAAACTGCAAGTTTTTAATTTGCATAAGTTTCGTTTGCCTATTTGCGGCACATGCTTGTAAAAAAGACCGAATAATTACACCTTTACCTCAACAAGTTCAACTAATAAAAAAAGAAGCTATCTTAAAGTGGATAGAAGATAATCCCGCGGCAAAAATATTAACTTTAGATTGGAAGCATGCAAAACAAACAATAGTAAATGGCAATAAAATAGTCCGAGTGCCTACGTTAAATATTGTAAATGATTTAGCGGCTTCTACCTTAAATAATAACTTAATATTAGGTTCAGATAAAAGTAATGGTTCTAAATCTAATAATCCGTCTTCGGCCAACAAAATTAAAAACCCATATTTCTTTAATTCTCACCCGCCTGAACTATTTTTTGTTCAGCGTGGTGTCAGCGACAAGATTAAGGGAGCATTGCTTAATTTCGTTCCGACAGACCCTAAAATGGATTTCGGAGAAAGCGGCAAATGGACAGGGAAACTTTATAGTTGGAACTTAAGTTCTGATACACTTTGGGTTCAGGACTTAAAAAAAAGCAAATTATTAGATAGGTATGGACTAAAGTATTTATCTAATAATGAAGCTAGCGTTTTATCTAAATCTACAAATAGAAGCAAAGTTGGCTCAGTAAACAATACAGTAAGTTGCTGTTTTTTTGAATGGTTGGCTACAAAATTAGGTAATTTAATTGGCTGGTTGGGTGATGTTTTAGGTTTACCTACTAATAACTTTATAAGTGAATTTGGTGGTGGTTTAAGAATAGATTGGGGTTCTGTTTGGGCACCAGGTACAGATCCAATGAGCATTGAACCCCTCACTGATGAGGGTGTAACAGGCAGTTATCTTTACGGATTTGGTCCATCATTTGATTTTGAGAATTTTCCGTCTGGCGGTCCAAATGCTGGTGGTTCTGCATTTTTACCATATTCATTGTTGTATCTCATCCAGAATATGCCTTATCTAAGTGATCAAGATAAAAACTGGTTTGGGCAAAGAACTTACATAACTGAAAAATTTGCCAAATATCTGCAAGAAAATGGTAATATAAATCAGAATTTTGAGTTGCTAATGTGGGCTAAAGTTTATATAGACAACCATCCGATTTATGATATTGGTATGGAAGGAGCCATGGAAAAATTGTTTTTAATCAAGAACTTAGGTTTGTCTCCAGAGCAGGATGTTTTGATACACGCTTATACTGATTTTTCAGTTACTTTAGCAGCATATTTAAAGACTAATCAATTAACACAGGAAAATATTGATTTTGGAAAATGGGCTGTTGAGTATTTAGATGGTAATAGGAACTTAAATACTAATAACTTTTTTACTGAGTTTTTCCCAACTGGCCCCGAAATAATTGCAGACCCTGATGCTAATAACTGGACTGACCCTGATAATGAGGTATTAACAGATCTAGACCAGACCGTTTACCAAGAATATCAAGACAATCAACCTTGGCCGACAGTTAAAAGAGATGACATAATTCCGTTTGAGAAATTTGTGCCTATAAGAAATAAGCTTGATTCTTATGGTAACCCAATTATAGGGTATGGTGGTAGGCCAATAACAGTTAACTGTCTTATTCTTGCCAAAGAGCAACTTGGAAAGGCAGGATATACTGCTTCTGGTTGGTTGCCGGGTTCGCAGACATTTTCAATCTACAAGGAATCTACAGGGGTTAATTTATCAAGAACAAAGGAAGCAATAAGTTACATGATAGCTGCACTTTCTCAAAAAATACCTGTTCTCATTGGAGTTGATAATAGACCAGGTACACCGTCCTTATCAAATTTGGACAACTCAACCGATCATTTTGTTGTGGTTGTGGGTATGGGAACAGATGCAACTGGTAAGTATTTTCAGTTTGTAGATAATGCTACAAAAGATCGTGCGACAGGTGCCAGTTGGAGCAACAGACTTTACTACAATACAACAACTGGAAAAATTACAGGAAAAACTGCTATTGAAGGTTATAGAAACTTGCCCAATATGCGTGATTATACTATTACACAAGTAAGGAAAAGTATAAAAAAATGATATATGAAAAAAATAATATTAGTGATTGTTTATAGTTTGTTATTTAATTATTGCCAAGCACAAAATAACAAAACAAATCCCGAGCATAAAAAAATTAAATCAACAATTGTTGGTTTTTTAAAATGGTACAAAGGAAATGAAGCTAAAAGTATAGCCAATGCTTATGATACTATTATTAAACATCGTTCAATCATAGTTTGGGAAGATTTAGATAGCCTAATAAGACCTAATATAGATATGATTGCAGTTCAAGGCTATTTGGATTGGTTAAAGTCCAGTAATCACGTGAGTGATTCATTCTTAAATGCTTTAGATAACTATCATCAAAAAATTGCTGATGAAGTAAAAACATATAAATCATTTCCAAAAAGCACAGGTATTTTTTCCATACCTGGACTCAATCTTGATGTTATTTTTGGATTTGAGCCAGAGGAGACTTTAGAATATATTGATAAAGGCGTCTTTACAAAAATAAGAGTCGTGGGTTACCATGCACTAGTGCAATTTGATATTCCAAACCACGAACATCGTATTTTTTTTCTTTCTAAAACAAACAATAAATGGTTAATTGATAGAATTGAATTTAATCATGAATATTATGACCTATTAATGAAGTAAAATAAATTTTCTAGCTATTAATTGTTAGGCTTGAGAAGATGTATAAAGAAGCATTTTCTGATCCTATGTATTATGTATATCTAGCCCACGCATTTGTTGGTACAATATTTCAGAAATGGCAAAGATATTGGTAGATTTAGATTTCATAACCTTGCTCTTCGAGATGTTCTGAAAGGCATCCCGAAGTAACTTATAAAGTGGATTTGAAATCCACGCTATTTAAAAATTCAAGATGCGCTTCGCTTAACATCTCGAACAGCTTGCTGATAGATTGTAATGTTTTCGGTGATTAAATTAAAGGCATGCCCAACAACTGGCGCTTGCAAAATTTGGAAAATAATAGAGATAATCACGAAAATTAGCCCAGGTATAATTCGCCATTTATATTTATAGAAGTATTTGTTTAAAAAAAATAGATGCTTCATGTTCGGTAAAGTTAGCCAAAAGAGTTTCTTTTTTTTATTTATCCTACAAAAACAATTCAAATAACCGTTTTTTTATCTTAATTTTGCGCTATCAATTCAACAATTTGGTATGTCTGGTAATAGTTCTGTAGTAACTTCTGTTTTAGACCAATTAAGTGCATCTGGCCACAAAAAAGTGGTTTTTTGTAATGATCCCGATACCGGATTAAAAGCCATTATTGCTATTCACGATACTACATTAGGTCCGGCTTTGGGCGGCACACGTATGTTTAACTACAATTCGGAAGCAGAAGCTTTAGAAGATGTGTTGCGTTTATCAAAAGCGATGACTTACAAAGCTGCCATAACCGGCTTAAATTTAGGTGGTGGTAAAGCAGTAATCATTGGCGATTCGAGAAAGATCAAAACTGAAGCTTTAATGCGCAGTTATGGTCGTTTCATTAAAAACCTAAACGGCGAATTTATTACTGCAGAAGACATGGGTACTACCACACGTGATATGGAATATATCCGTATGGAAACCGAATATGTTACAGGTGTGCCCGAATCCATTGGTGGAGGCGGAAATCCTGCTCCGGTAACTGCGAAAGGTGTATTTTTAGGTATAAAAGCCTGTGTTAAAGAAGCCTTTGGTACCGATATGTTGGCGGGAAAATCTGTTGTGGTACAAGGAATTGGAAATGTAGGCGAGAATTTAGTAGAGCTATTGAGACAAGAAAATGTTGAAGTTTACATTAGCGATATCAATGAAGAACGTTTGCACGAGGTTGCTCGTAAATACAAAGCAAAGCCTATAAGTGCCGATAAAATTTTTACCATCGGTGCCGATATTTATGCGCCATGTGCTTTGGGAGCTACATTAAACGATAAAACCATCAAAAACATGAAGTTTGCCATTATTGCTGGCTCTGCAAATAATCAATTGGCAGATGAGCAAGTGCATGGACAATTATTGTTAGATAAAGGTATTTTATATGCACCAGATTACTTGATCAATGCAGGTGGATTAATCAATTGTTATTCGGAATTAACTGGTTTCGGTAAAAAACGTACCATGCAGTTAACCGAAAATATTTATGAGGCAACTCGCGAAGTAATTAAACTATCAAAAACAGAAAATATACCAACAAATTTAGCCGCTAGTCGCATTGCGGAAAAAAGAATTAGCGATATCAAAAAAATCAAATCATCATATTAATAAACAATAAAGGTAAAATTTACCACTCGTTCTTACATTCATGTTAAACAGAAGGCACCTCAGAATTAAAGCTTTGCAAAATATTTATGCATGGCACATGACAGAAAAAAAAGATAGCGTAAGCAGTCAAAAAACTTTAATGCAAAGTATTGATAGTGTTTACGAAATGTACATCAGGATGCTTGCCTTATTGGTAGACGTAACTGAATATACCGCAAATGATGCCATTGAAAGGGCTAACAAACATTTGCCAACAGCCGAAGATTTAAATCCAAATCAGAAGTTATTGCACAATAAATTTATCGAGGTATTAAAACTAAATCCAGAATATACGGCTTTGGTTAATAAATATCAGGTTAATTGGCATTCAGATCCAGAATTGGTAAAATCAATTTTTATCAAACTAAAGGAAACAAAAGAATACGCTGATTATTTGGTTGAAGAAACGGAAGATTTAGAAAGTTCTAAAGAAATCATCAAGTTTATTTTCCGTAAGGTATTACTTAAAAACCTTAATATTTTACAGGCATTTGAAGATAAATTTATCAACTGGCCAGTAGATAGAGAAGTGATGCAAGGCATGATTGCTAAAACATTAAAGAACTTTACTTCTGATGATCCTTTTAAAAATAAATTAACGCCAATAAGTGCCGACTGGACAGAAGATAGCCGTTTTGTGAAAGATTTGTTTGCCTACACGCTAAAAAATGATAGCGCTTATCAGGATTTAATTGGCGAAAGAACAAAAAATTGGGAAGCTGAACGTATTGCTTTAATGGATACTATTTTAATGAAAATGGCGATTTGTGAAATGATGAATTTTCCATCAATCCCTGTTAAGGTAACTATAAACGAGTACTTAGAACTTTCAAAAGATTACAGTACACCGAAAAGTAATACATTTATAAACGGTATCTTAGATAAAATTTTAAGTGATTTAAAAAGGTCAAATAGCATTAAAAAATTAGGTAGAGGATTAATAGATGAATAAAATGAAGAAATTAATTTTTGTATTATTTGCTGCAGCTGCTTTAACAGCATGTAACCAAAGCAAAGCAGATAAAGTTGCCGATAAAGTAGAAATGGCTGCACCTACAGAATTGGTAGAAAATGCTCCAGTAGTAAAATTTGATAAAGAAATTTATGATTTTGGTGTAATTGAGCAAGGCGAAAAAGTAACTTATGATTTTAAGTTTACTAATACAGGTAAAACACCATTAATAATTACAGATGCAACCGCAACTTGTGGTTGTACAGTGCCAGAAATACCAAAAAAACCTATTAAACCAGGCGAAGGTGGTACCATTAAGGTTGTTTTTGACAGTACAGGTAAGTTAGGCATGCAAGATAAACAAATAACATTGGTTTCTAACGCTAACCCAACACCAGAAAACTTACACTTAGTAGGAGAAATAAAAGAGAAAAAATAAGTCTGATTGCCATTCAGAATGGCTATCTGTCAGAAACAATTTAACAATAAATCAATTTAACAATACATTAAATGACTACATTATTATTATTACAAGCAAAAGGTTTTGATTACAATACATTAATTATGATGGGAGCGATTATGGTCGTTTTCTATTTTTTTATGATCAGACCTCAGGTAAAAAAAGCAAAAGATCATAAAAAGTTAGTTGCAGAATTAGGTATTGGCGATAAGGTAATTACAACAGCAGGCATACACGGTAAAATTGTAGGTTCAAATGATACAACATTTTTAATTGAGGTAGAAGGCGGTACTAAAATTCGTTTCGATAAATCTGCAATTTCTTTAGATGCTACAAAAGCAGCAGCAACACCAGTAACGCCAAAAGCATAATATTTAACTCTTTAAAATAGCCATTCTTCTTAATTTCGGGAGAGTGGCTTTTTTTTGTAATTTTACCAAATGCCATTTATAAAATTAACTAAGGTAGAGCGTAAGCGTTTTTTGGTGTTTATCAGTTGTTTTATTTGTGCCCTAGCTGCGTGGCTTTTTATGGCGCTTAATGGTAAGTATAAATATATTGCTAAAACAGAGTTGATTTATAAAGATGAGCCTCAAAATAAAGCTTTTAAGCCTTTGCAGCCAGATGTTGTTGATTTAGCAGTTGAAGGAACCGGCTGGCAATTGCTTTTTTCGAGATTAAGAATAAATCCTCAATCAATTACAGTTAGTTTAGAAGGCTTAAATAGAAGGAATTTCATTTTGTTTTCTGAGCAAATGGATCAAGTAAACAGGCAATTAGAAACCTCCCAAAAAATTATTGCAATTAAACCAGATACGCTCTACTTTGATTTTAGTAAACGCACCAATAAGCGAGTGCCTATTAAACTGACATCGCAATTAACGTTTGTCAATCAATATGGTATTTCTAGTCCTATAATTTTAAAGCCCGCTTATGTAAATATTTCTGGTCCACAAGAAGAGTTAAGCAAAATTAGCGAATGGGCTACTGATACCTTAAAATTGAGTAATTTACAGCAAACAACAAACGCCAGAATAGCCATCAGAGAAAATTATAGCAATAATATTAGTATTTATCCAAGTAGCGTTGGCGTTGTAATACCAGTTGATGAATTTACGGAGAAAACGGTTGAGGTTCCATTAAAAATAATTAATAACATTGATTATGATGATGTTAAACTGTTTCCGAAAAAGGTTCAGGTTACATTTTTGGTAGCTTTAGCTAGCTATCAAGAGGTTGATGAAGATTTTATTGAGGCTGTTGTAGATATCAATGAGTGGAAAAAACTAAAGCACAGCAAACTTACCGTTAAAATTAATCGATTGCCAACATACTGTAAATTAATTAAGGTATTTCCTGATAAAATTAATTTCATCATCGAAAAATAATGCTTAAAATAGGAATTACTGGCGGAATTGGAAGCGGAAAAACAACGGTATGTAAGGTTTTTGAAACTTTAGGTATTCCAGTTTTTTATGCAGATACAGTTGCAAAAGAAATCATGATTACCGATTCTGTTTTAGTTGCTGGGATAAAAGATACGTTTGGCGAAGAAAGTTATTTTGGAGATGGTTCTTTAAACAACAAACACATCGCAGCTATCGTTTTTAACAATGTTGATGAATTAGCTAAGCTAAATGCCTTGGTTCATCCGGCAGTGTTTAGAGCTTTTGAAACGTGGGAAAAAGATATTCCATCAACAGTGCCCTACACTTTAAAAGAAGCGGCTTTATTGTTCGAAAGTGGCTCTTATAAAATGTGCGATCAGAATATCTTAGTTACATCGCCTATGGCTGTAAAATTAGCAAGAGTGATGCAACGCGATAATGTGAGCGAGGCCCAAGTTTTAGCTAGAATGGACAAACAATTTAGTGATGAGCAAAAAATGGCCATGGCTAATTATTTTATCGAAAACACCGAACAAAAATCTGTGATTGAGCAGGTTTTAAACTTACACCAGCAATTTTTAAATCGATAAAATCGGATTTTTTTGCTTAACCTAATTTATGCTAAACTCTAAAGAAATTATTGCTGATTTTATTGTTCAAACTAAAATAGGTTTGTTTTGTGCCGAGGGTAATTTTTATCTAGATCCGAAAGAACCAGTTGTTGATGCGGTAATATCTCATGCACATGGTGATCATGCAATTGGGAATAACCAAAATGTATATTGCACCAAACCAACAGCTGTATTTATGCAACATCGATACAAAAAGTTTGCAGCTGGTCAATTTTTAATTAAAGCTTATCATCATAAATTTAATTTAAATGGAGTAGAAATCTCTTTCATCCCGGCAGGACACATGTTGGGTTCTGCAATGGTTTTGATGTGTTTTAAAGGTGTAAAATATCTTTATACTGGCGATTATAAGTTAGAAGCTGATGATACTTGTGAGCCAATTGAATTTGTAGAGGCTGATGTATTGATTACAGAAACAACCTTTGCAGATCCTGAGACTGAGCATCCTGATGCTTTACAAGAAATTAAAAAGCTGAATGAGGTTAGCAGCAACATTATGTTAGGTGCTTATGCGTTGGGTAAAACTCAGCGCTTAATTGCCATGATAAACCAACATTGCCCGCAAAAACGAATTTTATTACACCATAGTATTGTTCCATTTACAAAAATTTACGAGCAGCTAGGCGTAAACTTGGGTAAATACGAAGTGTACGACAGAAAGGTGATGAAAACCAACCAAACCGATATGATTTATATCGTTCCGCCAATGGTTTTTAACAGTTATTTTAAAGCTGTAAATGTGGTAAGGGTATTTGCCACAGGGTGGAAAAAATTACAGCAAAACAATCAAATTCAATTGTATATTTCTGATCATGTAGATTGGAAAGCGATTATAAAAACCATAGAAATTGTTAAACCAACTGAGGTTTGGACAACACATGGAAGTGGAACACAATTACAATCTTATTTTAAACCTAAATTGGTAGTTAAATTGCTCAATTAATGATAGAGGGAGTAGATTATTATCTCAATGAAAACGGTCTAATGGTTTTTACAGCCGCATACCATCTGAAAAGAGGGAACTGCTGTAAAAATAAATGCAAACATTGTCCGTGGAATTTTGGGAAAACTAATAATCAAAATTCCTCAAAATCATCTAAAAAGCAATAAAACACCTATGGTTCAACTACAAAAAGAAGTTAAGGCGGCAAAATTTGAAAACATTTTTCAGCAAGCATTAGTCAACGTAATTTTCACTTATCACTGGAGTAATCAAAATGTAAAAGAAGCATTATCACCTTTTGATATTACTCAACAACAATATAATGTTTTAAGGATTTTAAGGGGTCAATACCCAAGTCCGGCTACAGTTAACTTAATCAAAAATCGTATTCTTGACAAAATGAGCGACACCTCACGTATTGTAGATCGTTTGATACAAAAGGGATACGTAGAAAAATCTGTAAATAATTACGATAAGCGGGCGGTTGATATCATCATCTCTGATAAAGGATTATCCTTGTTGAAAAAAATGGATAAGGAAATTGATTTTTCATCTTTCATTGCACCTAATATAACACCAGAAGAAGCCGAGCAACTAAATGTTTTATTAGATAAGATGAGGGGCTAAATTTAATGGCTATGCCCTGCAGCATAAAAACCAATTAACGCAACTCCAATTCCTAATAAAACCGCTAGCATTTTCCGTTTATTAATTTTATGATCTGCACTCGATTCGAAGAGTATAGTTGTTGAGATATGTAAGAATATGCCAATTACAATACCCATTACTTTGTTAAAATATTGCTCCATTCCGGTAATGCTTCCATTGCTTAAGCTTAAGCTAAAGTAATATCCGGCAGGTGCCATTACAGCAAAAATAATAATGTAAAAGATAACTTTATTGGCTTTAATATGGTTTTGAACTAAAATGCTTGCTAACGCAAATGCTGCTGGAATGTGATGCAGAGAAATACCGAAAATAAGTTCGTTGTTTTGGTCTTTTGCCAATGGCATACCTTCTAAAAAGGCATGTAAACATAAACTTGCCATAATGCCCCAAGGAAATGCATGACTATGATGATGTTTATGGATATGACCATGTTCTACACCTTCAGAAAATTGCTCTAAAAATACTTGAAGTAAAAACCCAATCAATATAAAAATGCCAATTTCCCGCTTATCGGTACCACTATAAGCATCTGGTATTAAATGTAAAACAGTGATGGCAAACAAATAGGCGCCACTAAAGGAGAGGATAAGTTTTAAGAGTTGCGATTTGTCATTTTTTACCAAAAAGATAGATAAACCTCCTAAAAATGCACAAAAGAATAAAACGAGAAACTTCCAAATTTCCATTAGATTGCAGGTTTGATTTTGGTGTAAAGGTAAAAAGTAAAAAAGCCAATGCAAGTGCCTAATAAAGCGCCAAACATTGTGTCAATTGGGTAATGAACACCAACATAAACTTGCGCAAAGCTGATAATGAATGCCCAAAATAAGCCTAAAGGTAAAATTGGTTTCCAATCTTTATAAAATAGACAAATTAAAAAAACTGCAATTGCAAAATGATTGGTAGCATGAGATGATGGGAAGCTAAAGCCACTTCCGCAAGGTACTCTTCTAATAATTTCATCGGCTAAATTAACATCATTACAAGGTCTTATTCTACCAATAAATGGCTTTATTAAACGAGAAGCAATAAAATCGCCTATGGCAAATGTGGTTAAAATCATTGCAATCATATAATAGCCCTGCTTTTTGTAGTTTCTGATACAAAAAACAACTATAAAAAGATAAAGCGGCGACCAAAAAAATCGGTTTCTGAGCAATGGCATTAACCAATCGAAAAATCCGTTACTTAAACCACGATGGATTTTAACAAACAATTCTACATCAAATTGCTGAATATCTGCCATTATGCTTTTTTACAAACAAGTATTAATCTGTCAGATTTAATTTCATCAAAAGCGTCTAAATTATAGTTGCCAAAAGTTTCCGTAATCACCAATCCACTTTTAGTTAACATTCGCTCAAAATCTGCTAAAAAGAATGCTTGAACACGTTCTTCAAAAGCATAAACTTTTAAGCGGTGCTCAAAATTGATGTGTTTAATAATTTTCCCTTCTGAAACAAATTTATGTAAATGAAATTCTATGCCGTCTATTGTTTTAGTTTCTTGGTTCGTGAGGTTTTTGATGATTTTCTGGGTATTAAAATAATCAATTACCAAGGTTCCATCGGGCTTTAAACCTTTTCTAAATGATTTTAACGCATTTACATGATCTTTTTCACTTTCGAAATAACCAAAACTGGTAAAAAGGTTTAATGCAATATCGTAATAATTGATATAGCCTAATTTTCGCATATCATGCACGTAAAAGTGCAAGTTCTTTTGTTCAAACTGCTGAGCGTACTTAATGTTTTGTTCAGAAAGATCTATGCCTGTAACATCATACCCTTTTTTGTTCAAATAAATAGCATGTCTGCCTCTGCCGCAGGCGATATCTAAAATTTTGCTGTCGCTTTTTGGGTGTAAATATGCAGACAGATTGTCAATTAATAATTCAGCCTCCTCATCATTACGTTGACTGTAAAGAATGTGATAATAAGGTGAGTTAAACCAATACTGAAACCATTTTCGCTGCATACTGCTAATATGTTAACTTTTTTGTGAGCAACAAATATAGTAAATTGAAGTGCAAGAGCTAAAAAATTAATTTTGAGGTATTACAAATGAGATTAAAAATTACTTAGCCCTTTGTTAATTAATGCATTTCGTTCTTAAAAATTTCTTATTTTTGAGGAAAATTATAAAACTTGACTTTAATAAAATCTATTTCTGGAATTAGAGGTACCATTGGCGGAAAAGCTGGCGATGGTTTAACCCCAATTGATATTGTAAAATTTACTGCTGCTTATGGTTCTTGGGTAGTAAATAAAACTCAAAATAAAAAAATTGTCCTTGGTCGTGATGCCCGTATTTCGGGAGAAATGGTAAACAATTTGGTAATAGGCACGTTACAGGGTTTAGGTATAGAAGTGATAGATTTGGGTTTATCTACTACACCAACTGTAGAAATTGCTGTACCAATGGAAAATGCTGGTGGTGGAATTATCTTGACTGCTAGTCATAACCCAAAACAATGGAATGCTTTAAAACTTTTGAATGAAAAAGGCGAATTTATTAGTGATGCTGATGGTAAAGAAGTTTTAGAAATAGCCGAAGCCGCAGATTTTGCATTTGCTGATGTAAATGAATTAGGTAAAGTTGTAAGTAACGATACCTATTTGCAAAAACATATTGATGTGATTTTAGCCTTGCCTTTGGTTGATGTAGAGGCCATTAAAAAAGCAAATTTTAAAATCGCGATTGATTGTGTAAACTCTACTGGTGGTATTTTTGTGCCAGCATTGTTAAAAGCCTTAGGTGTAGAAACAGTTTACGAATTGTATTGCGAACCAAATGGCGAATTTCCGCACAATCCAGAACCTTTGCCAGAAAATTTAACTGAAATAGCTAAAGTTGTACAAAATAAGAGAGCAGATTTAGGTATTGTAGTAGACCCAGATGTGGATAGACTTTGTTTTGTAAACGAAGATGGAACCATGTTTGGCGAAGAATATACTTTGGTAGCAGTTGCTGATTATATTCTTAAAAATACCCCAGGCAATGCGGTTTCTAATCTTTCATCAACACGTGCATTAAGAGATGTAACCGAAAAAGCTGGTGGCGAATATAATGCTGCAGCTGTGGGAGAAGTAAACGTTGTAAATCAAATGAAAGCTACCAATGCGGTAATTGGCGGCGAAGGGAATGGCGGAATTATATATCCAGAGCTTCATTATGGCAGAGATGCCTTAGTTGGTATTGCACTATTTTTAACCCATTTAGCTAAAGAAGGCCTTACAATTTCACGTTTGCGCAGCACTTATCCTGCTTACCACATTTCTAAAAATAAGATTACACTTACGCCAGAAATGGATATTGACGCCTTATTAATTAAAGTACAAGAGAAATATAAAAACGAAAAAACCAGTACTATTGATGGTTTAAAGATAGACTTTGCGAACGAATGGGTGCATTTACGTAAATCGAATACAGAGCCAATTATCCGTATTTATAGCGAAGCTGAAAATGAAACTGTAGCCGAAAACTTGGCGAAAAAAATTATTTCAGACATTAAAGAGATCCTTCAACTTAACTAATTTAATCCCTGCCTGCGGTAGGCAGTTTTGTAAATTTTTTTTTAATGGATTAATTAATCTGTGAAATCTTTTACATCTGTGTAATCATTTATTTTATGAAAAGAGTTTATTTAGATAATGCAGCCACAACACCTTTAGACCCAAATGTGATTGCCGAAATGACCAACGTAATGCAGAATTTTTACGGAAATCCTTCTGCAATACACGCATTAGGTAGAGAGGTAAGAACTTTGGTAGAGAAAGCGAGAAAGACTGTTTCTGGCTTGCTAAACGCGTCGCCTTCAGAAATTTTCTTTACCTCTGGTGGTACTGAAGCAGATAATACGGCTATTCGTTGTGGTATTTCTGCTTATGGAATTAAACATGCCATTACCTCTAAAATAGAACATCACGCTGTAGAACAAACTTTAGAGAAGCAATTAAAAGATGGTATAATAGATAAATTGAGTTTCGTAAATATTGATGAAAAGGGAAATGTTGATTATGCACACTTAGAAGATTTGCTACAAAATAACGAACGCAGTTTTGTTTCTTTAATGCACGCCAACAACGAGTTGGGTACCCTTACAGATATGGAAAAAGTTGGTGATATTTGTGAAAAATACAATGCCATCTACCATGCAGATACTGTACAAACCATGGGGCATTATACCCATGATGTACGTAAATTAAAGGCGCATTTTATTGTTTGTGCAGCACATAAACTACACGGACCAAAAGGTGTGGGCTTTTTGTTCGTTAACAGCAACATCAAAATACCACCAATGATTTATGGTGGCGCACAAGAGCGTAACATGCGTGGTGGTACCGAAAATGTGTATGGAATAGTAGGTTTAGCTAAAGCTTTAGAAATTGCTTATGCAGAAATGGAAGAGCATCAAAACTATATTCAAGGTTTAAAAGATTATTTAAAAGAACAATTGATTACCGAAATTCCGGGTATTGCTTTTAATGGCGAAACTGAAGCTGATAAAAGCCTATATACGGTTTTAAATGTTTCTTTTCCAGAAATGGATATGGCAGATATGTTGTTGTTTAACTTAGATATCAACGGAATTTGTGCATCTGGCGGTAGTGCCTGTTCATCTGGCTCTAACATTGGTTCGCATGTTTTAAATGGTATCAAAGCAGATCCAAATCGCCCTTCGGTACGTTTTTCATTTAGTAAATACACTACAAAGGAAGATTTAGATTACGTTTTAGAGAAAGTTAAAATGGTGGTAAAGCAAAATGCTTTAGCTTAATCCTATAAAATACAAACTCCTTGGTTGGTGCGCTCACCACAAGTGTTCGGAACAAATTTTTTAATGATTATTTATCATATAGAGATTTAGAAAAATTGATAAAAACACGCACTTCGAGTGCAATTAAGATTTATTAGAAGTATTTTTAGACCTCAGAGAGGTCTTATATCTATAGCTAATATGCAATTTATGTTGTGCGACCCCAGCTGGGGTCTAATTTATGCCTTGCAATTGCTTTACAGATGTTATCCCGCTGGGATAATTTAACCCTTCGTTTAATTTTCTAACCATAAATAGACATTGAAAACATAGGCTAGCGCATCTTTTCCTATATTAACTATGTGCCTATGTGTTTAATTTTTAATCTTCCGAACACCTATGGTGTCCTCGCCAACCATAAATAGAGCCTTAGCAATACTATTAAGTTTTTTTATAAAGCAATGGCAGTTATTTATTGGATAAATTAGTCGTCTTTTTATTGCAATAAGAGCCTTTGCTCCGTTGTGGATCTAGATTACAACGTTTGTAGTTATTGATAATGCTCAATGTCATAAAATTAAGGTTTTATTTGACCTTTCCAAGGTCAAATATCTATTGAATAAATGCGTTTTTTTTTGTTCGACCCCGATGGGGTCGCATAGTTTAAATCAATTCATTAGCTATAAATATTTAAATCTTACGGATTTTTTCTTTAAAAAATGTTATTGGCAATTGCTAGGCGTAGTGCCAACTTGCGAAGTTTACAAGGCCAAAAGAAAACGGGAGAACTTCGAAAGTTTCGTTTCCTAATAGACTGACGAAGTTATCCCTTATACAAAGCCCAATAAACTTTGTAAGTCTATTTGCGCTCGCTAAAAGCAAACCTAAATAGCAGTAAGAACCTGAGTCTAATAAACCCGACATACGTGGAAATTCTTTTTACCCCTAAATCCCCTGAAGGGGACTTTGTAAAAAGAATTGCAACATTGGCGGGAGTGCTGTTTGTTCATTGCAAAACACCTGCTTTTCTCCTATAAAAAACAAAATAGTTATTGTGTTGTTATTTAAATACATCAAAACTAAATGTTATGGAAAATCAAAAAGAAAATCAAGAAGAGAATAAAAGAGAAGTAAAAAGTGATTTAATTGATGCAGTAAATCCTGATAAGGAAACAAAACGTACTGAAGAAAATATCGAAAAAAGTTCATCATCAAATCCAACAAGTATGTTCGAAAAAAAGCATACACGCAGTAACCATTCACTTGGAGGTAGCCACGAACCAGGCACTACTCCAGGCACTGGATTTTAACTAATAATTAACTATATTTAAACCACGACATTCATCGTGGTTTTTTTATTTACTTTATGCAAAGAAGAAAATTTATTCAAAATTCTGCACTAGCGGCTGCAGTTTTAGCTTTATACAAAGGTGATGCTTTTGCAAATCCATTTAGAGCTTATCAATTTAAAGAGTTAAGAAACGGAGTTGGAGTGTTTTTAGAGCAAGGTGGTACAATTGCATGGCTAAATAGCTCTAGCGGTTATGTAGCTGTAGATTCGCAATTTCCTGCATCGGCAGCACATGTAATAGATGAGTTGAAAAAATTAGGTGATAAACCTTTTAAATATCTATTAAATACCCATCACCATGGCGATCATACTGGCGGAAATATTGCTTTTAAAGGTTTGGCTGAGCATGTAGTAGCGCATGAAAATTCCTTGGTAAATCAAAAGTTAGCAGCCGAAAAGGCAAATAATTTAGCACAGCAATTACTACCTGATGTAACTTTTGGAAAAGGCTGGAAGGCGCCAGTTGGCAATGAGAAAATTATTGCTTATTACTACGGTTCTGGACATACCAATGGCGATGTAGTTTATCATTTCGAAAATGCAAATGTAGTACATGTTGGCGATTTAGTGTTTAACCGTAGGTTTCCTTATATAGATCAGGCAAATGGAGCTCATATTGGCAATTGGATTACTGCTTTAGATAAAATTTACAATCAATTTGATAAGGATACGATTGTTGTAACCGGGCATAGCTTAGACCCTGAAAAAGTAGTGGGCGATAAGGAGAATGTTAAAGCATTTAAAAATTACTTAGAAAGTTTGCTAGCTTTTGTTGGTGCAGAAATTAAAGCAGGTAAAACTAAAGAAGACATTTTAAAAGCAACCACAATTCCTGGTGCGCCAGAATGGAAAGGCGATGGAATTGCAAGAAGTTTAACTGCTGCATATACTGAGTTAACAGCAGGATAAGAGGAATTTTCAGCTGAGTGTTTGGAGTAAAAGTGTTCAAACGCTCAGTTATTTTCCAGCAAACTTTATTTCCTATCGGTCGGTGTCTCACCGACCGAACGTTTTCTGCGATTTTTTATCATCAAGTAAAGTTCTAATCTCTATAGTCTCTTAATATTCTAAATTCATCAATCCCTGTCTTATAAAAGCTTGCGCTACTCCATCTATACTCTTCTGGATACTTACATAACCCCCACTTTTCAATGGTCGGGTTATAATGTATGTAATCTATTTTTTGGAGTAAAATATTTTCTGTGCTTAACGGAATAGCAAGCGGGTCTCGTTTCCAGAATTGATAATTTCTATCCATTTTTTCAGAATGATAATTATTTAGTAGTGTAGGGTTATTTGCAAGAAGATATCTTCTGAATTGATGAGCTGTAAATTTGGTAAAACTTGTTGCTGGATTTTCTTTGCCATTTTGTTTTAACATATTCCAAATTAAATGAATATGATTAGGCATAATTACGTATGCATAAATTTCTACTAGTTGTTGTTTTACTAAATATTGTAACGAGTTAATAATTATCATTTTCAAGTTGTCATCAACTAAGAGATGAGCGAAATTACAGATGGTATCTGTATAGAAATATGAATTATCGAAATCCATTTGTCCCTGCCGTTTATGGAAAATATGCATAATATGAAATAAGTTGAAGGGACAACGATACAAAATAGCATATTTGAAGCTGAATATTAAAATATTATCGTGTTTTTTCGGTCGGTGAGACACCGACCGATAGGCGCAAAGGAAATGTTATTAAAAGAAGTTTACTACCTTGCGTAGGGAATTGACAGTAGGTTAGATATTTGTATTACTTTACACGTTTTTTCGGTCGGTGAGACACCGACCGATAGGTGAATTAACAGCTGAGCGTTTGGGGTAGTAGTCCTCAAACGCTCAGTTATTTTACGCAAAACTTTATTTTCAATTTATAAACGTTCCATATTAAAAATAACTCATCTATTTCATTGGTTGTTAATTCATTCCAAAATTTCTATCGGGTATATTTGTAGTAACAAATTCCTCTTGCTATGGATGATTTTTTAGCCGCCCGTTCGCAAATGGCCCTTTCATTGGGCTTTCACATTATTTATGCTTGTATCGGAATGGTAATGCCATTTTTTATGGCGGTTTCGCATTACAAGTGGCTCAGAACAAATGATGAAGTTTATAAAAATATTACCAAAGCTTGGAGCAAAGGTGTAGCTATATTTTTTGCTACAGGAGCAGTTTCTGGCACAATGCTCTCGTTCGAGTTAGGTTTGCTCTGGCCAAAATTTATGGAACATGCCGGCCCAATTTTCGGAATGCCGTTTTCATTAGAAGGTACAGCATTTTTTATCGAAGCCATTGCACTAGGCTTTTTCCTTTACGGATGGAATAAACTGAACAAATGGTTCCATTGGTTTACAGGAGTTGTTGTTGGAGTAAGTGGTTTAGCTTCGGGTATTTTAGTTGTTGCTGCAAATGCTTGGATGAATAGTCCGGCAGGATTTGATTTTGTAGACGGAAAATATTTAAACATAGACCCAATTGCCGCAATGTTTAATAAAGCATGGTTTACACAAGCATTACATATGTGCTTAGCAGCTTTTACGGCCACAGGTTTTGCAGTTGCGGGTGTACACGCTTTAATGATCTTGCGTAAACAAAATCCAGATTTCCATTATAAAGCTTTTAAAATTGCAGCGGTTTTTGCGACTGTATGTGCTGTTTTGCAGCCCATCAGCGGAGATTTATCAGCAAAGGATGTGGCGCAAAGGCAACCTGCAAAATTAGCTGCAATGGAGGCGCTATACACTACCCAAAAACCAGCACCATTACTTGTTGGAGGAATTGTAGATGAAAAAAATAAAAAAGTAACTCATGCCATAGAAATTCCTGGTGCTTTGAGCTTTTTAGCCCATGGCAATTTTAAAGCTGAGGTAAAAGGATTAGATCAAATTCCGGCAGACGAGCAACCACCAGTAGCGATAACCCATTATGCTTTTCAAATTATGGTAGGCATTGGCACATTGTTAATGTTAATTTCACTAGGTTATTTTATTTTACTTTTGCGCAAAAAATCAATTTTAGATCGTAAATGGCTGCTTAAATTATTCGTTTTAGCTATCCCGTTAGGTTATATCGCCTTAGAAGCAGGTTGGGTAGTAACAGAAGTTGGTAGACAACCATGGATTATTTATGGTATTATGAAAACCCGAGATGCTGTTACCCCAATGCCTGGTATCGCATGGTCGTTTTATCTATTCTCGGCAATTTATGCTTCGCTAAATGTTATTGTTATCTTTTTGCTTTACCGACAAATAAAAATGGTACCAGTACTTTATAACCAGCATAAATTTTCATCATCTGTAAAAGCCAATTAATATGGAATACGTAATTATAACATTTTTATGTTTAGCCATTTTACTTTATTTTTTGTTAGGCGGGGCAGATTTTGGCGCTGGAATTATCGAATTATTTACCTCACAAAAAAACCGTAGTAAAACCCGTAAAACCATGAGCCAAGCCATTGGTCCGGTTTGGGAGGCCAACCACATGTGGCTCATTATAGCTGTTGTAATTTTGTTTGTTGCTTTTCCTAAAATATACACCACCATGTCTGTTTATTTGCATATTCCGTTAGCTATTATGCTCATCGGTATTATAGCAAGAGGAACGGCATTTGTTTTCAGACATTATGATGCCGTTAAAGATAAAATGCAAGAGGTTTACAATAAAATATTTATCTATTCAAGTTTTATTACCCCCTTATTTTTAGGCATTATTGCAGGTAGTGTAATATCTGGTAAAATAGATAGCGAAGCAAATAATTTTGCGGATGCTTACGTATATGGTTGGTTAAATTGGTTTTCAATTGCTGTAGGTTTGTTTACTGTTGCACTTTGTGGTTTCTTAGCGGCTATCTATTTAATAGGAGAGAGCGAAGAACTTGTAGAGCAGCAACGCTTCATTAAAAAAGCAGAGTTTATGAATGTGGCTGCCGTAATTTTTGGCGCAATGGTTTTTACGGCAGCTTATTTCGAAGATGTTCCTTTATATAAATGGGTTTTTCAAAACCAAATTGGTTTATCGGCAGTAATTTTAGCTAGTTTATCGTTAATTTTATTATGGTTTCTATTACTAAAAGGAAAAACAAAAATCTTAAGGATTTTAGCTGGTTTTCAAGTAACGATGATTTTGGTAGCCATTAGTTTTGCGCATTTTCCTAATTTTATCCAATTAAAAAATGGATCTGCACTCTCACTATTTGATGCTATCGCCCCTTTTAAAACAGTACAAGCATTAGGATGGGCATTGGTTTTAGGTAGTTTTTTGATATTGCCCTTTTTAGGATATTTGTTTTATAAATTTCAGCAGAAAGAAGAGTAAATGTAGTTCATTGGTTTATTAGTTTTTTGAAGCGCAATTACAGTACAACTATTAATGTCAGTCCTGCTTTACATTACAAGTCTCGGTGGTTGCTAGTGCGAAACTTAATAGTCATCAAAACCGAGCGCTTTTCATTTCAATCAGGGCTATTTAATAAATTTAGTACTTAAAGGAAACAGCTTATCTGCCGTAATTTAAAATAAACTCATTCCAACGGCAATCTTGATAATCAGTAAACATGTGAAATAGCAAACCTATAGCTATAATTTTAATTAGCTTATTTTTCTGAAATAATAATAAAAAGTAAACTGCAATTGCATAATAACTATGTAAAGGATGAAAACCAATGCTACATCTGCCAGCTTCAAAAATTGGTGTCGCCAGTAAATGATCTAAATCAACAAGCATGGTACAGAGTAAAATTAGATACGTTTTTTTCCAATCATCCTTAAAAAATAACCACGCTATCACCAAGGGAAAAACGAAATGTAAACCGTAATGTATTAATGTTTGGATGATCTTGAGGGTAGCGATGTCCATAATCTAGTTGTATCAAAAGCTAAATTATAAAAATAACGCTAAGCTTAAAATTTAAATTTTCTTACCTTTTCGCTAGCTTTTAAATATTCACCTAACGCCGCAGAGCCATACCAATTAAACAAATCTGCATCTAAGAGTTTAGCTTTAACAGCGGGGTCAGTTGCCAAAATCTCTTTAGCTTCCTCTATCGTTTTTACATTTAAAATGAATATGCCTCTATAGTTTTTATCGTTTTTTCCCATTGGTCCAGCAACAACAAGTTTATTTTCTTTTACCAATTTACCCATGTTGGTCATGTGGCCAGCAAAAGCAGCATCGTATTCTGTTTTGGTTGAGGTTGTATTTGAGCCAGTTTTCAGCATCACCAAAATATATTGTTTCATCCCATAATCATCAGCACCTACTGTTTTAGCTAATTCAGCATCGTAATTTGGGTTTATGTTTTGAGCTTTTGTGCTTACAAATAGTACTGTGCAAAAGATAATAAGTAGTGTGTTTTTCATAATTTTTTGTTTTTGGTTTAGACGCTGCCTTAAAGCATAAGGTTACATCAATTTAACAATTAAATTAGCCCTTTGTCTATTTAAAACTTCATCAGCGAGTATTTAATTCAAGTTTTTTTCAGCCAGCCATTTTGCCAATTCTGCTTTTATCGCTTTGCCCATTTTTTGCTGATTTGCAGGGCTTTCTAAAAAATCTTTACTTACACCATTGTCACCAACTTCTAAAAGTACACGGTATTTTGCTGTATTTACATGCTCATCTAAACTATAAAAAGCTTTTTTGCCTGTTGCTTTGCAGGTATAATCGTTTCTACCAGTTGAGCTATCTAATTGTACACCTCGGTTTTCTAAATCGGTAACAGCACTTATTGCAGCAACTAACCTAGCCGCTAAAGCTCTGTTTTCTGCTTCGTATTGATCGCCATCATGTATAAAACCCCAAATGGCATGGCGCTTTGTTCCTCCATTATTATGTATAGAGATAAAAACAGCTGGTTTCTTTTTGTTGGCTTGTTTTAATTCATAAGCATAGCCAGATATTTTGCCATCAATTATTGCAGATGTATGCTCAACAATCGTATTGCTGCCTACATTTGGATGATGTAAGTTGGGTTCATTTAAACTCCAAACTTTAAACTCTTTTAGTTTAGGATTTACACCCATTGCAGCTTCAACAATACCATTACAAACGGCAGCTTCACTAAAATCTTTACCAGTATCTGTTTGGTGCGATGGTTGCCAAACTACAATCGCCTTTGGCTTGCTTAAAAATTTTACAGTGAAACTGGATAGGAGCGTAAGGCAGGCAAGAGAAAAGAATATTTTTTTCATAGGGATTGATTTTGATATTCTAAGTTAAGGATTTCAGATTGAAATAAAATTTGATGTTCTTAGACGTTGAGAATTGAAGTTAAATTAATCCATAAAAAAAGCAGTGTTAATCTTCGGAAGAATTTTAACCCTGCTATATTTACTTGTTCATTAGTTTCATTTGTTCATTGGTATAGCAATTTGCTAAATGAACTATTGAACTAATGATTAATGAACTGTCTAATTCTTCATCATCTTTAAAAAACTTGCCAATTTAGCTTTCATTTGTCTTCTATCAACAATAAAATCTAAAAAGCCGTGCTCCAATACAAATTCAGAAGTTTGGAAACCTTTTGGTAAGTCTTTTTTAATGGTTTCTTTAATTACTCTTGGTCCGGCAAAGCCGATCAAAGCACCTGGTTCTGCGATGTTAATATCGCCTAACATGGCATAAGAAGCAGTAACACCACCAGTTGTAGGATCTGTTAATAAAGAAATGTAAGGAATTTTAGCTTGCGCTAATAAAGCCAATTTAGCCGATGTTTTAGCCATTTGCATTAGTGAAAATGCAGCTTCCATCATCCTTGCGCCACCAGATTTAGAAATCATTAAAAATGGCACTTTATTTTTTATGCTATAATCAATAGAACGAGCAATTTTCTCTCCAACTACCGAACCCATAGAACCGCCAATAAAAGCAAAATCCATACAGGCAACCATTAATTCTTGTCCATCTACTTTACCGTGAGCAGCTCTAATTGCGTCTTTTAAGCCAGTTTTAGCTTGGCTTTCTACAATTCGCTCGGTGTAAGGTTTGTTATCGTTAAATTGTAATGGATCGCCAGAAGTTAAGTTGGCAAACAATTCGGTAAATTCGTTATTATCAAAAAGAACTTCGAAATATTCTTTAGAGCCTATTCTTAAATGGTAATCGCAGTATTGGCAAACATATTTGTTCTCCGTTAAATCTGCACTGTGTAAGGCCTTTTTACAATTAGGGCACTTGTTCCACAAACCATCTGGTGCTTCTTTCTTTTCTTCTGTTGTGGTACTAATACCTTTTTTTTCTCTCTTAAACCAACTCATGTTATGTTTTAAAATTGCGACTACAAAGAAACGAATTTTTTTTAAACAATAGTAGCTGTTTTGCGGAAGTGTTTTACAAAAAAACACAATTAATCAATAGGCTTATTGTAAAAAATACACTTAGGTAAAAAATGCTGTTTTTGTCGATTTTTTTTTTAACTTCGAAATATCAAATTTAAATAGAAATGAGTTTAAAAGGCTATAAAGGCGTAATTTACGGAGCAGCCGTTCAAGAATTGTTTGAGCAGGCTAAAAAACATCAATTTGCATTACCAGCGGTAAATGTTACAGGAACCAATACCATTAATGCGGTAATGGAAACTGCAAAGGCAGTAAATTCTCCTGTTATGATACAACTTTCTAACGGCGGAGCACAGTTTTACGCAGGTAAAACTTTAAATAACGATAATTTAAATGCTTGCGTTTTAGGTGCAGTTTCTGCGGCTAAACACGTGCATTTATTGGCAGAGCATTATGGTGTAGCAGTAGTTTTACATACTGATCATGCTGCTAAAAAGTTATTACCATGGATTGATGGATTGCTAACGCATGGTGAGCAATTTTTTGCAGAAACAGGTAAACCATTGTTTTCATCGCACATGTTAGATCTTTCTGAAGAGTCATTAGAAGAAAACATGGAAGTTTGTGTGGAGTATTTTAAACGCATGAATAAAATGGGTATGACCATTGAAATTGAGCTTGGTGTAACTGGTGGAGAAGAAGATGGTGTAGATAACAGCGATGTAGACAGTTCTAAATTATATACCCAACCAAGTGAGGTTGCTTATGCTTATGATGAGTTGAGCAAAGTGAGTGATCGTTTTACCATTGCTGCTGCTTTTGGTAATGTACACGGTGTTTACAAACCTGGTAACGTTAAATTACAGCCAGTAATTTTAAAAAATTCTCAAGATTTTATCAAAGAAAAATATAGCTTAACAGCAGAGAAACCAATCAATTTTGTTTTCCATGGTGGTTCTGGTTCTTCGCAAGAAGAAATTAGAGAAGCAATTTCTTACGGTGCAATTAAAATGAACATTGATACCGATATGCAATGGGCATTTTGGCAAGGCATTTTAGATTATTATCAAGCTAACGAAGCTTTCTTGCAAGGTCAAATTGGTAATCCGGATGGCGATGATAAACCTAATAAAAAATATTACGATCCACGTGTTTGGTTACGTAAAGGCGAAGAAGAGTTTGTGAAACGTTTAACAGGCGCTTTCGAAGATTTAAATTGTATTAACGCAAACGATAAATTGTAAAAATCAATTTTTATAGATAAAATTAAAGCGTCCCGATTATTCGAGACGCTTTTTTGCTTTTTATAGGATATTATTGTCAATTTAGTATAAATAAATTCTTATGATGAAAATAGCTAAAAAAAGTGGTGGTTTATTTGAGCAATTCGCCAATGCTGCCACCAAATTCACCGGTAGCTCGCCTGCATTTATTGGTGCTGTGGCAATAGTATTTTTATGGGCGGTTACAGGTCCACTTTTTAATTACTCAGAAACTTGGCAACTTTTTATCAATACAGGTACAACGATCATTACATTTTTGATGGTGTTTTTAATTCAGAAAGCACAAAATAAAGATGGTAAAGCTATACAATTGAAGTTGAATGAATTGATTGCCGCACATGATCACGCCAGTAACAGAATGGTAGACATTGAAGATTTAACCGAAGATGAATTAGATCAACTGCATAAATTTTATGTTACCTTGTCTCGCTTAGCAAAAAAAGAAAATGATATTCACTCCTCACACTCTATTGACGCCGCAAAAGAATTAAATTTAGAAAAAGTAAAATCGATTAAACACTACAAAAAACTCAAAAAATAATGGATTCACTATTGGTACAAAAGGCACTAACTAAAGAAGAATTGGAAAAGGTTTTTGCCATCCGCAAAATTGTTTTTGTTGATGAGCAGGGTTGCCCACCAGAGCTAGAGTACGAGAATGAAGATGTTTCACATCATTTTTTAGCTTTATCAGATTATAAACCTTGTGGTGCTTGCCGTTGGCGAAAAACAGATGCTGGTTATAAATTAGAGCGCTTTGCTGTTTTAAAAGAGTTTAGAGGTTGCGGGGTAGGTAGGGCTTTAGTTGCCACTGTTTTAGCTGATTTACCGTCAGATGCACATTATATTTACCTCAACTCTCAATTAGATGCAGTGGGTTTATATGCTAAATTTGGTTTTGTTACAGAAGGAAAACAGTTTGAAGAAGCTGGTATTCAGCATTTTAAAATGGTGAAGAAAGTTTAGCGAGAAAAGGCTTATTTGTGACGCCATGTTACTTAAATAATTTTAAAGATAAGTACATCACCACCCCGGCTTTCAGCCACCCCTCCGAAGGAGGGGAATTGCGTCTAATATTCCCTCCGACATGTCGGAGGGTGCCCATGGGGCGGGGTGGTAAATTAACCGCTCGATTTTAGTTCTTTATACAATATTAAGACTCCAAATACAAAACTTACTAAACAGGTGCCCCAAATTAACCAGTCTTCTAGCATATGTGGCCTAAACATAAAATGACCATGATTTCCTGCACCATATACGGCAAAACAGAATAACGCAATTAATAATAAAATAATTGCTAGAATGATTTTTAAAATTCTCATTCCAAATAGTTAAAAATCTGTTTTTATCTGTGTCAATCTGTAGTTAAATCAATTACCGCTAAAAACTTTCGCAGACAAAGCCATCGCCTCATTCCATTTCTCCATATTCAGATTCAAATCTTCGCCTTTGGCCTGCAAATAATCAATTAAATCTTCTGTCGCCATATTACCAGTTAAATCATCAGCTGCCATTGGGCAACCGCCAAAACCTTTTAAAGCACTATCAAAACGTTTACAGCCAGCTAAGTAAGCTGCTTCAATTTTTTCTAGGCGAGTAAATGGTGTACTATGTAAATGAATACCGATTTCTGTTTGCTTAAATTTCTCAATTAGTACAGGTAATATGGTTTTAATCTTCTCAGGAGTTGATACTCCTGTTGTATCGGCAAGCGACACAATTTTTACACCTCTGCTTACCAATTCATCTGCCCATTTTTCTACAATCTCTACATTCCATTCATCTCCATACGGATTACCAAATCCCATAGATAAATAAACAACCGCGGTTTTTTGGTGTTGGTCGCAAAGGTTCAGCATTTCTTCAACAGTGGTTAAAGATTGTGCTATTCTCGAATTTGTATTGCGTTGCTGAAAGGTTTCGGAGATAGAAAAAGGGAAACCAAGATAGTTAATCTCTTTGTGTTTTACCGCTTCTTCAACACCTCTTAAATTGGCTACAATAGCCAATAGTTTCGTGCTGGTGTTCTGTAAATTTAATTGTGCTAAAACTTCTGCTGTATCACGCAATTGCGGAATAGCTTTTGGAGATACGAAACTGCCAAAATCAATCGTATCAAACCCAACTTGCAGTAACAAATTAATGTATGCTGCTTTTAAATGTGTTGGTATAAAATCGTGTAAACCTTGCATGGCATCACGAGGGCATTCAATGAGTTTCATTTTTTGAGATGTTAGAAGTTAGAAGTTAGATTTGAGATATGAGATTTGAGATTTGAGACTTTGTTTATCGCCAAAAACAATGAACTAATTTTGAGCCTAACGAAATCTCGATTTATCGGGAAACTGTTAAACTTTCGGACTTTCCGTCTTCCCAACTTGCGGACTTTCTTCCGTCTGCAAACTATTAATCGCTTTCCACTTTTCGCCTTTAATAAATGGCCTGATAATTAATCTCGTACCTCTATCGTAACTGAAATAACTCCACACCCAGTTTACAAAAACGATTAATTTATTTCTAAAGCCTACTAAAGTCATTAAGTGTACAAACATCCAAGTAAACCAAGCAAATATGCCTTGAAAACGGATTTTACCGATATCAACTACAGCTCTGTTTCTACCTACTGTAGCCATACTTCCTTTATCAAAGTATTTGAAATTTTCTGTTGGTTTGCCTTCAATAATGTTTAGTAGGTTTTTGGCTAGTAAAGTTCCCTGTTGTATAGCCGCTGGTGCCACACCGGGATGCCCATTTGGAGTTTCATCTGTAATCATCGCGGCAACATCTCCAACCGCATAAATATTTTGGTAGCATTCTACTTTATTAATCCGATCTACTTTTAAACGGTTGCCACGTACCGTACATTCTGGATTTAAACCGTCTAAAATCACACCCTTAACACCCGCACTCCAAATTACTGTTGCTGATGAGATGTTTCTGCCATCAAGTAATTCAATTGTTTTGCCATTATAGCTTTTTACCCTTGCATTGGTATATACCAAAACGCCCATTTCTTCTAAAAACTGTTGCGATTTTTGTTGTGCTTGCACAGACATTGGTCCTAACAATTCTGGAGAACCCTCAATTAAATAAATATTTACCTGATCAATATTTATTTCCGAATAATCATTTTTTAAAACGTGGCGCTTTAATTCGGCTAAAGCACCCGCTGTTTCTACACCTGTTGGGCCGCCACCAACCACTACAAAATTTAATAATTCTGCTTTAGTTGTTGGTTCTGAGGTAATTAACGATTGCTCTAAGTTTTGCAGAATTAAACTTCTCAAATTTAAGGCCTCTGGTATAGATTTCATCGGCATTGCATTTTGCTGAATTTCATCTTGACCAAAAAAGTTACTGGTAGAACCCGTTGCAATTACCAAATGATCGTAATGAATTGCTCCAATTGTTGTTAAAAGTTTGTTTTCTTCAGGAATTACTTTTTTAACCTCAGTAACTCTAAATTTAAGATTTTTTTGCCCTTTAAAAATTTTTCTGATCGGAAAAGCGATCGAATCTGCTTCTAAACCACCAGTAGCAACTTGGTAAAGTAAAGGTTGAAAGGTGTGGTAATTATGTTTGTCGAGTATTGTTACATCTACCTCTTTATTTCTTAATTTTTTTGCCAATTCTATCCCACCAAAACCACCACCAACAATTACAATTCTTTGTCTTTTGTTTTCCATAGTAAATAAACTATTTAGCCTATTAAATAGTTTGTCAAATATAGCAAGTTATAAATTGAATAAATGTAAAACCAATCGAAGTAATGATAAAGCAGAATATTAAATTTTTTTGAAAAACTATGTCAGTGCTTTTGGCTTTTTCAGCCCCGCTTTTTAATCGCCTGCCTGCCGGACAGGCAGGGGTTTATATTACAAAGGCAGTAGTTCTTTTGAATTTTACCCTATCAGCGTAAGAGGTTAAACGCAGTTTCTTTGTCTCCTCCGCCGCGGCGGAAGGGGCAAGACAGATAGAAGTTCTCACTCAATCATTCATAGGCTGAAGTTATTTTCAGCCTCTCCTAAGCATTTCTTGCTTTGTTATTTAAACCCGATTGCAACGAAAAGCTCCCGATTTTTTCATCGGGACTTGAAGTGGAAAGCGGGGCAGGAGCAGGCGATGAAATGCTGACATTATTTTACACCTCACCCTTTTAAAGTTAGTGGTTAAACGCAGTTCCTTCGTTCCCCTCTCCTTGAGGAGAGGGGCTTGGCAGACAGCATGCAAGCTCTAACCTTTCACGGGGTGAGGTCACAAAAAAAGGGTTCCGAAAAATCGAAACCCTGATATTCTTTTTAAAGATTAAATTAACTAAGCTTTTTTAGATGCTTCGTCTTTAGATAAATCGATTACAATTGGAGTAGAGATACATAATGATGAATATGTACCAATAATACGACCAATTAATAAGGCGAAAATAAATCCTCTAATGCTATCTCCACCAAAAATGAAGATTACAATTAATACGAAGAATACCGTTAACGAAGTTAAAATAGTACGACTTAAAGTACTGTTTAATGCGAAGTTGATTAAAGTATCACGTTCTGCACCATAAACATCTTCTTTTCCTTTTTCTGCCAAACGCTCACGGATACGGTCAAATACAACAACTGTTTCTGTCATGGTGTAACCCATTACCGTTAAAATAGCTGCAATAAAATCTTGTCCAATCTCTAAAGGGAAAGGTAAAACACCATCTAAAATAGTATAGAATGATAATACCAAGGCCACATCATGAAATAATGCGATAACCGCACCCAAACCATATTGCCATTTACGGAAACGAACCAAGATATAGATAAACATTACCAAACAAGAGAACAAAATTGCTCCGTAAGCTCCGTAAATAATATCATTTGCAATAGTTGGTGTTACTTTTTGAGAACTTTCAATTTCGTATTTAGCACCTAATTCTCCCAAACCTTTTCTTAATGCATTTTCTACAGTTTTATCAGCATTAGGATCTTGATCATTAATGTGGTAAGGAGTAGTGATTTTTAATGCATTATCAGTACCAGCAGTTTTAACCAAAGCTTCTTCGCCTTCAAAATTAGCTGATAATTTTTCTGCAACTTCTGAGGTATTCATTGGTTTATCGAAAGTAACCATGTACGTTCTTCCACCTTTAAAATCTACACCTAAGTGCAAGCCGTCATTTTTAATGTAAAATATAATACCTAAAGCAATAATTGCAGCAGAGATCATATAATATAACTTTCTGCGACCAACAAAGTTGAAAGCAATATTTTTAAATGCATTTCTAGTTACACTATTATCGAAAGAGATGTTAGCTTTTCTTTTTAACATCGATTCGAAAATAACTCTTGAAATTAATACGGCTGCAAAGAACGAAGTGATTACACCCACACAAAGCGTTACAGCAAAACCACGAACTGGTCCAGTACCAAATACTGCTAAAATACCACCTAAAATAAATAAGGTTACGTTAGAGTCGATGATAGACGACATGGCATGTTTAAAGCCTTCTTTAATAGCGGTAGCTGTGTTTTTACCTAAAGCGAGTTCCTCTCGAACACGTTCAAATATCAGGATGTTGGCATCTACTGATAAACCAATAGTTAATACGATACCAGCTATACCAGGTAATGTTAATACAGCACCAAATGCTGCCAACACACCCATTATAAAGAATAAGTTAATTACTAAGGCAATATTAGCAACCCAACCTGCTTTGTTGTAATACAAAGCCATAAATGCTAAAATAACAGCAAATGCAATTACAAATGAAGCTAAACCGCTATCAATTGCTTGCTGACCTAAAGAAGGACCAACTACATAATCTGATACGATTTTTGCTGGAGCTGGTAATTTACCCGCTTTTAAAATGTTTGATAAATCTTTAGTATCTTCTGGAGTAAAACTTCCAGAGATTGAAGAAACACCATTTGGAATTTCGTTTTGTACAGTTGGAGCAGAATAAACTGTATTATCTAATACAATTGCAATTGCTTTTTTGTTATTTGGATCTGCAGATGCATCAGCAGTAACTTTTTTCCATTTAGTAGCACCTTCAGAAGTCATGTACATGGTAACTTCTGGATTATTATTCTGATCGAATGAATCACGAGCATTAGCTACTGACTCGCCACCTAAATCTGGTTTGCCATCTAACGAAGTAACTTTAATTGCATATAATTCAAAAACCTTGTTTTTATCCATTGGTTTTAAACTCCACATGAATTTAAGTGTACCTGGAATTAAAGATTTAATATCTGGTCTAGCGAAATATGCATTCACTTTAGCCGTATCTTTTTGTAAAACCCAACCAACTACTGGTCCAGGGCGTAAAGCTTGCTGACCGTTTTCTGCTTGGTAAGTAGGAATGCTTAAAACTGCATATAATGGATTTTTCTTTGCAGCTTCTGCAGCTAAAGCAGTTGATGAAGTATCTTTTACTTTACCACCTTTCACCATATCGGCTAATTTACCACCTGTAGCTTTAGTTGTATCAACTGCAGCAGTTGTAGTATTAGCAACTGTATCTTTAACTGTTACAGCCAAAGTTTTATTGATGTTTTCTAAAATACCAACAACTTCTTCATTTTGGTAAACTTGCCAAAATTGTAACTCAGCAGAACCTTGTAATAATTTACGAACACGTTCTTTATCTTGTACGCCCGGCATCTCAATGAAAATTCTGTTAGAACCTTCTTGTTTTTGCATATTCGGACTAACCATACCAAAACCATCGATACGGCTACGTAAAATTACAAATGAACGATCGATAGCACTAGTAGCTTCTTTAGATAAATAACTTTTTACCTCAGCATTGCTAGCGTTAGCTTTTAATAAAGTAGTATTATCTTGATTAGCAAAAAAATCTGCTAATTTGCCGTTTGGAGCTAGTTTTTCATATTCACTTACAAATAAAGAGATGTAATCTTTACCACCAGCATTCATTTGCGTTTGTGCATTTTGTAATGCTTGGTTAAAAGTAGCATCGTTGGTATTGTTAGCTAAAGATTTGGTTAGCTCAGCTAATGAAATCTCCATGGTAACGTTCATACCACCTTTTAAATCTAGTCCAAGGTTAATTTCTTTACCTTTTACTTGTTGGTATGTTAAGCCTAAAACTGGATAAACTGGCTCATTAGCCATTGAATCCAAATATGATTTTTCTTTAACGGCATCGCCTTTGGCAAACGCTTTTGCGTCTTTTTCTACATTGTATGTAACCAAATTAAATGATAACGAATACAGACAAACAATACCTAATAGTATTGCCATAAATTTAATAAAACCTTTACCTTGCATCTTTTGTTGTGTAATTATTTCTTATTTGCTGTTTTTAAACAAGTCGGCAAATCTAATTATTTTTTTAAATAATAAGACTTGTTATTTAACTTTTGTTAAGGAAGTTGAGTTATATGCGTTCCAACGTTGAAAAAGTGTAAGCTACACTATTTTTTTCATCTGCTGGATGAAATTCTGAACTGATCTCTTTCCATTCATTTTTATTTAACTCAGGGAAATATACATCAGCCTCGTAAGTTTGGTGTACTGTTGTTAAATAAATTCTATCGGTAAACTGTATTGCATGTTTGTAGATTTCTGCCCCACCAATTATAAAAACTTCATTTTCACCTTCGCAGAGCGATATTGCGGCGTTTAAGCTATTTACTACTTCTACATTTGATATTTGAAGATCAGTTGCTCGGGTAATTACAATATTTCTTCTATTTGGTAAAGGTCTACCAATAGAATCGTAAGTTTTTCGGCCCATTATTATGGTATGCCCCGATGTAATTTCTTTGAAATGTTTTAAATCAGCAGGTAAATGCCAAAGTAATTGATTGTCTTTACCAATGGCATTGTTTTCTGAAATGGCTACTATGATGGATATTTGGTTCATTGGTTCATTGGTTCAAGAGGGACATCTTTCGTCATTGCGAGGTACGAAGCAATCTTAAAGCGATTTGCTAAAAGGAGATTGCTTCGTACCTCGCAATGACGATTTAATTTATACAGCAACAATCCCCTTAATATGTGGATGTGGATCGTAATTATCTAATGTAAAATCCTCAAACTTAAAATCGAATATGTTTTTTACCTCAGGATTTATTTTCATTGTTGGTAAAGGTCTTGTTTCTCTACTTAATTGTAAGTTAGCTTGTTCGATATGATTATTGTATAAATGTGCATCGCCCAGGGTATGTACAAAATCACCGTACGCTAAATCGCAAACTTGGGCAACCATCATTGTTAAAAGCGCATAAGATGCAATGTTAAAAGGAACGCCTAAAAAGATATCCGCACTGCGTTGGTATAATTGCAAACTAAGCTTTCCCTTAGTTTCCCCCTTCAGGGGGTCAGGGGGTGCTACGTAAAACTGAAAAAATGCGTGACAAGGAGGTAGAGCCATATTTTCAACTTCAGCAACATTCCATGCAGAAACAATTATCCTTCTAGAATCTGGATTGTTTTTAATGGTATTGATGATTTGGGTGATTTGATCGATCGATTCGCCGTTTGGTTTTGGCCATGAGCGCCACTGCGAACCATAAACTGGACCTAAATCTCCATTTTCATCCGCCCATTCATCCCAAATGCGTACGCCATTTTCTTTTAAATATTTGATGTTCGTATCGCCGCTTAAAAACCAAATTAGCTCATGTATAATTGATTTTAAATGCAGCTTTTTAGTAGTTACCATCGGGAAACCATCTGCTAAATTAAATCGCATTTGATATCCGAATACGCTTATCGTTCCAGTTCCAGTACGATCGTGTTTTTGTGTGCCATTATCCAGCACATGCTGCATTAAATCTAAATATTGTTTCATACCCCAACCCCTAAAGGGGCTTTTATTTTTAATTTAAGCAAAACTATAAATTTATACCTTTTTTATTGTCTTGGTTTTTCCACAATATGAAAATTTAAGCTTGAAAAATGATTAAAGACCTTAAATCTGTTTAAATTAAGAAATTACTTAAACCGAAGGCATCTTATAGCCGTTATTGTAGGCAGCTGCAAGAAACTTATTTGCCTCACTATCTGTAAATTTGTTTTTTTCTGCATCCCAGTATATTTTTTTGCCTAATCTATAAGCAATGTTTCCCATTTGGCAAATTTTTGCAATGTGCGATCCAACGTCAATTGAGGCATTTAGGTTCTCGAGTTTTCTAGATTGTATCACATCTAAAAAGTTACTAGTATGCTTTTCTAAACCATTATCAAGAGATTTTTGAAACTCTACACGTTCAATTTTATCTTTTCCACTTTCTCTTTCGGGTATAACTTCCCAGCCTTGTCTGTTTACCACCAATGTGCCGTTATTTCCAATAAATGCAACACCATGATCTCTGCTGTAAGGTCCACCGTTTATGCCAGTTGCGTGTTCCCATTGCAAATTGAAATCTTTAAACTGATAAATCGCAGTTAAAGTGTCTGGTGTTTCAGATGCATCATCAGGATTTGCGAATTTACCTCCAGAAGCTACGATACTAATGGGTGTTTCGGCTTTCATGCCAAGTAAAGCAAAGTCAATCATGTGTACACCCCAATCGGTCATTAAACCACCAGCATAATCCCAGTACCATCTAAAATTAAAATGAAAACGATTTCGATTAAATGGTCTGTTAGTGGCTGGTCCAAGCCATGTTTTATAATCTACGCCTTCAGGTACAGCTGTGTCGGGTACAATTGGAGTGGCTTTCATCCATCCTTGGTAGGCCCAAGCTTTAACCAAACGCACGTTGCCTAATTTGCCAGAGTGAACATAAGCCATAGCATCTTTAAAATGTTGCTGACTTCGTTGCCATTGGCCAACTTGCACCACTTTATTGTACTTTTTTTGGGCAGCAACCATCAAGTTGCACTCATGTATAGAGTTGCCGGCAGGTTTTTCTACATAAACATCTTTGCCAGCTGCCAAAGCATCAACCATCATTTTACAATGCCAATGGTCTGGAGTGCCGATTACAATTACATCAATTTCTTTGTTAGTTAATAGTTTTTGATAGTCGCTTACGGAAGAAACTATAATATTTCGTTTTGCTAATTCTGCTGTTCTTTTGGTTAAAACGTTTTCATCAACATCACACAATGCAACACATTCGGCTCGTGGGTCTTTTAATAAAGCGTTTAAATTAGACCAGCCCATTCCATTTACACCAATTACTGCAAAGCGGATTTTATCAACCAAACCATTGGCAAATAGGTTAAGTGGAGCAACTGATGATAAAGTTGTACCGGCTAAAAACACTGTAGTCGATTGAATGAAATTTCTGCGTTTCATATACTTTCTGGTTATTTTAATAAGTGATTACACAAAATAATAGATCATTAGTTTATAAATATATCGCATTTGATTAAAATTGTAGTCTTTAGGTTCGATTATAAAATCTTTATTTTTCCGAAAAGCACATAAATTTTGTAGATTTCACTAGAATTTGTAGCTGTTAATATGCGTAAAAAACTTATTATTTTCGCTTTATTGTTATTTGTAACTGTTCAAAGTTTTGGTCAATCAGTAAAGGCATTAAAACTTTCAGCTGCTGCTATTGCTTTAACCAAGCAAAAAGTAGTTTATGATCCTGCTTATTTTAGTATTACTTACCCAAATGGCGATGTGCCTGCCGGAAAAGGTGTTTGTACTGATGTAGTAATCAGGGCTTATCGCTCTGCTTTTAACATCGATTTGCAAAAGGAAGTTCATGAAGATATGAAGCCAAATTTTAAGTTATATCCTAAAAACTGGGGAAGAAAAACAACCGATAGAAATATTGATCATCGGAGAGTTTATAATTTAATGGTTTTCTTTAAGCGTAAAGGTTCAGTAAAACCTATGACAAAAAATGGTTCAGATTACAAGCCGGGCGATATTGTATGTTGGAATTTGAGTGGTGGAATTTCTCATATCGGTTTGGTGGTTAATAAAAAATCGCCCGATGGCAAACGCTATTTAATTGTGCACAACATTGGCGCAGGACAAGTAATAGAAGATGTGCTGTTTGATTGGAAGATTATTGGCCATTATACTTATCGGTTAACCTAATTTACGAATTACGATTTTAGATTTACGATTTCGAAGTGCCTTAAAAGATTCTACTTTCTTTGTATCTTTGAAAAATCTAAAATCGTCAATCTACAATCTAAAATCAAAAGATGTTAACTTTTGCAAACGCTAAAATAAATTTAGGTCTATTCCTCACAGAAAAAAGGGCAGATGGTTACCATAATTTGCAAACTGTTTTTTATCCCATTAAAATACATGATGTAGTAGAGCTAATTGATGCCGATGAAACTTCGATGTTAATTAAAGGAATCGATATTCCTGGCGATGCTAGCGATAATATTTGTTTAAAGGCATTTAAGACACTTCAAAAAGAGTATAATTTACCTCATCAGCAAATTGTTTTACTAAAAAATATTCCGGTTGGTGCAGGTTTAGGGGGAGGTAGCTCGGATGCAGCTTTTTTAATGAAATTGGTTAATCAGAAATTTAATTTGGGATTGTCTGATGAGCAAATGGAGGAATATGTTAAGCCATTAGGTGCAGATTGTGCGTTTTTCATTAAAAATAAACCAACTTATGCGTTTGCCAAAGGCGATGAATTTGAAGAGCTTGCCATCGATTTGTCGACTTACTTTTTGGTTTTAGTAAAACCACCAGTGCATGTTTCTACAGCGCAGGCTTACAGTAAAGTAAAGGTAAAACAGCCTTCTACTTCTCTAAAAGATTTGATACATTTGTCGCTACAAGATTGGCAAATTCATGTTTTAAACGATTTTGAGCCTTCTGTTTTTGCAAATTATCCAGAAATTGACAAAATAAAAACTCAGCTTTATCAAGCAGGTGCTAAATTTGCATTAATGAGTGGCAGCGGATCTTCGGTATTTGCAATATTTGAAAAAGAAGTAAAACTGCCAGATTTAGAGAAAGATAATTTAGTTTTTTACGATTTATAACACTGCTCGTCATCCTCAATTTATTTCAGGATCTTTTAAAACTGATGCTGAAACAAGTTTAGCATGACGATGAGGCAAAAAAAATGGAAATCAACCTGATCCGCAAAAGCGGAAAATTTAATTTTGAAGCAGAAAACGAAACTGGTTTTACCGTTGAGTTAGATGCAAACCCTGCAATTGGCGGCGAGGGTAAAGGTTTTAGGCCTATGGAAATGTTATTGGTAGGTTTAGGCGGTTGCAGTGGTATTGATATGGTTAATATCCTCACCAAGCAGAAGGAAGATTTAGCTGATATTAAAATCAATATTAAGGCGAGTAGGGTGCAAGCTGAACCAGCCATTTTCGAAGAAATTAATATTCAATTTAACTTAACAGGAAATTTAAGTGTAGCGAAAGTAGAACGAGCCTTACAAATGACCTTTGATAAATATTGTTCTGTTTCTAATATTTTAGGCAGATCAGCAACCATAAATTTTAGTTATAGCATTAATCAAGCTTAAATTTTTATCATTATCTTTGAATTATGAATGAAGTATTTTTTCTTGTTGAGGAAGCTGTGGAAGGCGGATATGTAGCAAAAGCGCTAGGAGAATCTATATTTACCGAAGCAGATACGATTGATGAATTAAAAGCTAACATCAAAGAAGCAGTTCAATGTCATTTTGATGAGGATAAAATGCCTAAAATTATCAGGTTACATTTGGTGAAAGAGGAGTTGTTAACGCTATAATATGTTAATCAATTAATGAAGATACCACGTAACTTATCAGGCAAAGAACTCGTTAAAATATTGGAGAAATTTGGCTATGAAGTTAGTAGAAAAAAAGGAAGCCATGTTAGGCTAACGCACTTTCAGAAAGGTTTACATATCACCATACCTATGCACAACCCACTAAAATTAGGAACACTTTCAGGTATTTTGACTGACGTTTCTGAACAATTGAATATTTCAAAAGAAGAAATCCTAAAATAAATAATCTTTAAAGGATATGATTACTACCTAAGGTCTCAAATCTCATATCTCAATACTCATATCTCATAAAATGTCCCAAAATTTCGAAACCATAGCCATTCGTACCCAAACAGAAAGAAGCTCGCACAAAGAGCATTCATCGCCTATTTACTTAACCTCGAGTTATAAGTTTGATGATGCCGAAGAGATGCGTGCTTTATTTGCAAATGAAAAAGAGGGAAACGTTTATAGCCGTTACTCTAATCCAAATACATCAGAATTTATTGAAAAGATGTGTTTATTAGAAGGAGCTGAAGATGGTTTTGCAACCGCAACTGGCATGGCTTCTATCTTCACTACATTTGGTGCTTTCTTAAAAAGTGGCGATCATATTGTGTCTAGTCGCTCGGTATTTGGTTCAACACATCAATTATTAACTAATGTGTTTTCTAAATGGGGCGTTACTTTTGATTATGCCCATTTAGACAAACCAAAAGAATGGGAAGCTTTGATTAAGCCAAATACGAAGATGATTTTCGTAGAAACGCCATCAAACCCAGGTATTGATATTATAGATTTGGAGTTTTTAGCAGCTTTGGCCAAAAAACACAACCAGCTATTGGTAGTTGATAATTGTTTTGCTACGCCTTATTTACAGCAGCCTATTAAATTAGGAGCACATATTTCTATCCATTCGGCCACTAAATATATAGACGGACAAGGGCGTGTTTTGGGTGGAGTAATTTTAGGTAGCAAAGCTTTGATTACTGAAGTGATGAATTTTGCCCGTCACAGCGGTCCATCTTTATCTCCATTTAACGCATGGATTTTATCTAAAAGTTTAGAGACTTTAGCCGTACGCATGGATCGCCATTGTGAAAACGCATTAAAAGTTGCCGAATATTTAGAAACTCACCCAAAAATTAAATTGGTAAAATATCCGTTCTTAAAGTCACATCCTCAATATGAAATTGCTAAAAAGCAGATGAAACAGGGTGGCGGCATTGTAACCATTGTGGTAAATGGTGGGGTAGATGGCGCTCGTAAATTTATGGATGGCTTAAAAATGTTCTCTATTTCTGCAAATTTAGCGGATACTAGATCTATCGCAACCCACCCAGCAACAAGTACACACAGCAAATTAACCGAAGAAGAACGTAATATTGTGGGTATTGAGCAAGGCTCTATCCGTTTATCTATCGGTTTAGAGCATATTGATGATATCTTGAAAGATATTGAATTGGCACTAGCAAACTAACTTCTTTTTTTTACGACTTATTTATACTGCCTGGTCTTAGCATCTAGCTAAGACCTACGTTTTTTGATATTTGATAAGTCTTAGCGAGAGGCTAAGACTAGATTAGTACTCTTCAGTTCTATTTTTTAACGAATAGGCGAATACCAATTTACAGGTTGTGATCTTAAATTTGAACCATCACTTTCGATGTGGTAAAGTAATAATGGTATTTTAAAATCTACCAATTGGTCTATTACTTGGGCTAATTTTTCTGAAAAGTCTAAGCTAGAGATGCCATCTTTAAGGTAAACATACACAACAGTTGCAGTTTTGAATTCAAAACGATCAATTTTGCTAGGCCATTTTTTACTAATCCTAGTTAAAAAGGCCGATATTTTTTTAGTTTCTATCGGATTTTCCATAAGCTTCGTTGCTTTATTTAAACATAACGAAACAAGATGAAAATGATTTGATTGTAACAGAACTTGTACGAATTTTTAATGTGGTTTTAATCTTAAAATTGCTTGTTTTTTGCACAATGCTTTGTGCTGTTAATAGTTGCACAATTTTTAGTTTAATTAACCCGATAGCAATGGAAAACCTTTTTTGCCGAAGGCATTTAAAAAAAAAGTTTGGAATGAATAGCGGGACTGAATTATCAAAAGAATTACAGGAATTGCTTACCTATAAAAATTTTTTGTACGATGAGTTAATTTTTTTACTTTATGGAGTTAACTAATATAATCTCTGTCTTCATCGCTCAAAGGAGATCTATTTTCTGTATTTACCGTATAGTTTTTCTCAATTTCGGCGTCTAAACTTGTCACTGTTTTACGTGGTCTGCCTACCAAAAAGCCCAAAATAAAACCAATTAAAATGCAAATACCGATTACTAATAGTTTAGAAAATGGTACAGGAGCACCGATTAAAAAATCGAAATCAACTGCATCGTTATTGATGATTAAAAATGTAGTGAGTAATGCTGTAATTACGATGATGAATATGGTTTTTGCTTTCATTTTTGTTTGTTTGTGTCCGTTTTACGGGATGTAAAGGTTTAAAAACTGTAATTAAAAGTAAACTCTAATATAGGGTTTTGGTTATAGATTTTGTTTACAAAAACCAATCTTGCTCCTAAATCTACAACAGGTTGGTAACGCAAAAGGTTTACACTACTACGTAATTCTAAGCCAAAAGTTTTAGGTTGTGTCAAATTTGTTTCGCTGCCAATGTTTTCATAGTGACTAAATAAACCTCCTCTAAAATTTCTGATGTAAGCCAACGAGCCAATTTCTGCATCAGGAAACGCAATTGGAAAGCGGTAATTGAAAAGTAATGTATTTTTTAATACACTTTTTGCGCTAATTTGTCCGTAGCCAAAAACAGTATTAATTTCATTATTTAAGCTTAAGGATCCGCTGCTTTCTTGAAAATTGTAACTTGTGGTAAAAGAATGATTTCTGGCAATGCCAGGGAAATAGAATAAACTTTCAAAAGCCAGCAAATCTCCAGTTAAGTTCTGGTCGAAAGGTTGGTTATAATAGCTAAACCTTATCGATTGGGCCCAACGAGGGGCAACATCCCGCTCTGCGGTACGAACACTATGACTAAATCCAATACCGTAACTCATCGGAAAATTGATGTTTTTACGAAACAAAGCTGCTTCCTTAGCTTCAAAATATCTCTGGGTGTAACTTGTGCCAACTTCAGCCAAAAAACTGTAAGAATGATTATATGCATTAATGCTTAGGGGTAAACTTGCTTTTAAATCAATAAAGTTTTCTCGCCAATTGGCTTCGTTTACCACGTCGTTTTGTCTATAAAAACCTATTCGAGGTCTATTTCTTAAAACAGCGGTAAAAATAGGATAGAGGCTTTTGTAAGAGAAACCGGCATTGTATTCAACTCTTCTTAAATCGCTGTGGTAGTTAATTCCTGTAAAAAAATCGAATGTGTTTAATAAATCATTTGATTTGAGTTGTAAACCAAATCTATCATTGTCATCAATTGTTGGACTAATGCTATGAAAATTAAATGAATTGGCCAGCGGGCGATATTTTTTGGCTTCAAATTTTTCCGTGGGGATATTGTCAAAAACATTTCCAGTGTTTTCTTGTCGCTCAGCTTCTTCCCCAAAATAAACAAATTGATTTTTTGTAATCGTTTGAGGTAAAATTTCTGTTTGAGCAATATCATAACCCGTAAGCTGAAAATTGTTAAATAATATAGAGCTGCCATCGAAGCTTAAACTAGGGTTAAAACTACCAAATTTTGCTGCCGTGAGCGCTATTATCTTTTTGTTTTCGATATCAACCTCATAAATGTTGTCGACGCCGCTTAAATGAGCGTTAAATGCGATTTTGTCTTTTAAAAATATTGGTCTGCTTAATTGCTGATTAGTTTCGGGGAAAATTTTTTTATTTACTCCATTTTCTGTCAACCAAAGTGATTTTCCTTTTTCGCTAACGCTGATGTAGGTAATTTTAGAACCATCACTGTTTAAAGCGGGTGTTTGCAAAATTGAATTTTCTGTATTTGGAATGGTTTCTAATATTTCTCCGTTTTGCGGATTAACCACAACTAAATTCGATTGATTGCTTAAATCTATTTGTACTGCAACGATTTTTTTTCCATCAGCTGAGATAGAAGGGGAGAAGAGCCTTGATTTAAAAGTTAATTGCTTTTTCTGTTTGCTTGCAAAATTATAAGTGCAAATTACGCTGTAGCTTCGTTGTTTATAACGTGGATCAACTCTAATCTCGTCCCAAACTAAAGTACCATTGGCATAACTAAGCCATGGTTGCTCTTGATAAGCGATTTTAAAGAGCTTCTCTTCGCTTTTATCAGCGTTGATTAATACAAAGCCTGGGGTTTCACTTTTGGTTTGTTTAAGCGTTAATATTTGGCCTTTTTTAATTTCTGTTGGCAAAAAATAATTGCTGGCAAATTTCGCAGTGCGATTGAGTGAAACATAATTTTCACTTGTCGTTTTTTCAGCTTGTTTTTGCCATTGCTGTTTTAGTTCGGCAATTGTTTTTTCGTAATATTTCTTTGTGTTATTACCAGCAAATTTTTTCAAGCTATTGGAGAAGGGGTAAAGTCGGAGAGGTCGTTTTTTTATATCGCTTAAAAGGCTATCGGCAATTCCTTTGCCAAACTCTTTTCTCAAATTAGAAACCATTAAATAACCGAGTTGATAATAACCAGCGGTGATGTCTTTATTAGAACCAAAATAATTTTTTGAGTACGAAAAATTTTTGCCGTTAAGGAGGGAAGTTCTGAAAGGCATAATCCATGAAGGTTGTCTTCCTCTTCCGGCATTGGTTAAAGAAGTTTCGATGCTCACTGCGTCTCCTTCAAAAAACCATAAAGGTACTGCTGCTCCTAAGTAGGCGAAATAAATTTCTTCAGGAAAAGGCTTGGATTTGACGCCTGTAATTTTATCGAATTGAGCAACGTGTCTAAGTTCATGAACGGCTAAGTTGTTTAGCCAATCTTGACTGTCGAATTGCTGCGGAGGAGTGGTGTAAAATTGTGAATTTTTTGGAGCCAATTGAACGAAGCCATTTGCTACAGTTCCGCGGTTTTGTAAAACGATTGGAATTGCAGTTTTTTGGAGGCTTAAACTGTTGGCAACTGAAGGATAAATTTTAGCGATGGTATTAGCCATTCTTTGAGCTTCGTTTTCTAATTCGATAGGGTAAATGATTTTAAATCCATTTGTTTGTATTTGTCTCCATTTTACACTAAGTGGATTTTGTTCACTGTCGAAAATTTGCGAAAAACTACTTAGTGAAATAAAAGTTAATATGATTAGCGTTAAAGTGCTGATTTTTAAATTTATATATAAGTAATTTAATTTCATATTTACTGATTGCTAATTTATTTAGTTTTTTAAATCTTTTGATGTTTTGTTTTTGTTAATTTATACTTTATCTATTATGTTTTAAATATTTGATAATAAGATAATTACTTAAATTAATAAATGTTGTGCTATTCGCTATAATTCCTAATAATTTGCTTTTTTTTAACAAGGTCTCAAAAATTTTTTATAAAAATTTAAGTGGTTAAAATTATGGAGTTAATATACACTTATTCTATCATATTTAAGGTTGATTTTTTCTGCACAATCCAAATTTATTTAAAATTTGTGTTGATAATTATTAACTTTTATCTGAATATTGGGAGCTAAAATGTTTCTTTTTGAGCAGTTTTTTTTGTTTTTTAAGCTATTTTTTACCGTCAAATTGATCAAAAAATCAGCTTGTTTTTCATTTATTTTTAGGGTTGTATTTCGCCTATTTTTTGCTGTTTTTCAAGTTAGATTTGAGCTCCAATTTTGCCTAAATTTTGTCTTATTTTTCCTATCCCCTACCCCATAGAATTGAGCAAAATAGTTAGGTATTTAGCTTTAATGTAAATGGTAAATCAACAGTTTTTTACCTTTTATTTTACGGATATTACATTGATTTTAATATTAGAAATCAGTGATTTTAAGCCATGTTTAAGCTTGGATATTTGCTGGGTATTAAGAAACTTTACAAATTTAGAATTGATTTTTTAACCAAAATAGGAGACATAATTTTTGATTTTAGCGGACTAAATTCACATGATTAGGTATCTATTTAGTGCTTATTATAATCATTTTTTGCCCTTGATAGACTGTTTTAAGAGGTAGTTAATATTGTTTAATAAGGTGAGTTTGCGCTTAATTTAAATTTAAAATAAAAGCTATAAAGATGGGTTTTCGGTTGATGATAGACTTTAATATAAGGCAGGCAGGCAGGCGTATAAGCGTAACAAAGGAGCTATCTTTAGTGAATAGTACTGTTTTTTGCGCTTCAAAAATTAACAATAAATTGTAAGAAAATTGGTGCGATGGAGTGTAATTAAGCTTTGTTTCTTCGCTTTTTATAGATCGGATATATGAATACAGCAGCAAGAATTAATAGTGATCCCGCATAAAATCCGGCTGTCATTTTTTCTTTATTTCCGAATAATAAAAGTGCCAAAAGAATACCATAAACGGGTTCTAAATTGGTAACTAACGCCACCTTAAAAGCTGATAAAGTTCGCATAACTCCAACACCAGCAACGTAGGCTAATGCAGTGCAAATGGTGCCTAAAACAAATAAGTAAAACCAGTCTGTAGTACTTAAATTAAAGGTCTCAGCTTGTAAACTTTGATCAAAAAGGCGATATAAAGTGATCCAGAAAAAGGCGCCAGAAATCTCGTAAAAACCAATAATGCTTGCTTCAGTTTTTTGAACAAAAGTTGAGTTTATGGTAGAAAATACACTGGCTGCCAATGCGGCTAATAAACCAAAAATGATACCCGTTGTGTATTGTGCTTCAAATTTAAAGATGAGATAAATGCCTAATATGATGACTAATCCGATAAAAATATCGCCTTTAGATATGTTCTGTTTTTTGGCTAAGGGCTCAATAATAGCCGTGAATAAAGTTACTGAAGAAAGACAAATCAATCCAACAGATACGTTTGACACTTTAATAGAATGGAAAAAAAAGATCCAATGTATGGCAACTATAGCTCCTGTAAAAAAGAATTTCAGGAATTGGCTTTTTGTAATTTTGATGTTTGTTTTGCTAAGCATGAAATAAGCGAATAAGCTTAAACTAGCAATTAAAACCCTGTACCACACCATTTGCACAGCGTTGATAGAAATAAGATCGCCTAAGATGCCAGTAAACCCCCAAATAAATACTGTAGCATGTAAAATAAGTAGATTTTTGTTGGTTTGGAAGTAACTTTTTCTGGCTGTATTGCTCATTATTTTGGGGCTCTTCTTAATAAATATATGCCTAATAAACCAAAAAATATGGTAGGCAGCAGCACGGCCAATAATGGAGGAAAGCCACCTTTGGTAGAGAACATTTTAGCAAACTGATTAAATACGATATAAGCAAAACTTAAAATAATGCCTATGCCGAGCGGTAAGCCAACACCACCTCTTACCTTACGTGATGACAAAGCTACTCCAATTAATGTAAGTACATAGGCAGAAAATGGCTGAAACCACCTTTTGTATTGCTCAAAAAGTAAATCGCTCATGATACCTGAACCTCTGATTTTTTCTTTCTGAATTTTTTCTGATAACTCGCCGTTGCTCATGCTTTCAAAAACGTTTTGGTAAGCAGAGAAATCATCGGGTCTCATATCTAAAATGGTGTCTTTTTGCGCACTAATGCCATAAGCCATGGTTTCTTTAAAGCCATCAATATTTCTGGTAGAATAATTAGTCATTTTCCAAACTCTTTTTACCGAATCCCAAGCTATTTGGTCGGCAACAAGCTTTTTCTTGATCTCATCGCCTTTAAATTTATCTAAAGAGAAGCGATAGCCAATATTCGTTTTATTGTCAAAGCTTTCAATATAGATGTAGGTATTGCTATCGATTTTCATGTGAATGTTAGCCTTTGTAAAAGGATCATTCTTGTGTACAACTTCGTTCTCGAACTTGTTTTTAATTCTATTGGTATAAGGTAAAACGTATAAATTACTCGCTAAATTTGCCGTAAAGATGATAGATGCTGAAATAAAATAAGGGCGCAAAAAACGGTTAAAACTAACACCACCGCTCAAAATTGGTACAATTTCGGTTTGATCGGCCATTTTTGCGGTAAAAAATATTACTGCAATAAAATTAATTAACGGCGAAAGCATGTTTACATAAAATGGTATTGAACCTGCGTAGTATTGCGTAATTACTTGCCAAATATTTAGGTCTGCTTCTAAAAAATCATCCAGTTTTTCTGATAAATCGAAAATTACAATAATAACTACGAACAAAATAAGCGTATAGATGAAAGTACCTAGGTATTTGCCTATGATAAAACTATCTATAATTTTTGTACGTCGTTTAATTGCCTTCATTTATAATTTTGTGCCTAATATGGTTACCATTTTGTTTTTCCAAGCGTAAAATTCGCCAGAAATTATTTTTTCTCTGGCTTCGTTAACCAACCAAAGGTAAAAATGTAAGTTATGTAACGTAGCAATTTGGGCGCCAAGCATTTCTTTAGAGTGCATTAAATGTCTCAAATACGCTTTAGAATATACCTGATCGGCATGTAAATCACTATCAGCATCTATAGGAGAGAAATCACTGGCCCATTTTTTATTGGTAATGTTAATCATCCCGTTTCGGGTAAATAACATTCCGTTTCGGGCGTTTCTGGTAGGCATTACACAATCAAACATATCTACACCTAACGCAATATTCTCTAAAATATTTACTGGTGTACCAACACCCATTAAATAACGAGGCTTATCAACAGGTAATATATTACATACTACTTCCGTCATTCCATACATTTCTTCAGCTGGTTCACCAACAGACAAACCACCTATTGCATTGCCTTCTCGATCCATGGATGCAATAAATTCTGCAGATTTCATTCTTAGATCTTTATATACAGAACCTTGTACAATTGGGAAAAGTGTTTGGTCGAAACCGTATTTAGGTTCGGTAGTATCGAAACGATGGCAACAACGCTTTAACCAGCGATGGGTCATGTTAATAGAATTGGCAGCATATTTATAATCGCATGGGTATGGTGTACACTCATCAAAAGCCATGATAATATCTGCACCAATGGTTCTTTGTATATCCATAGCATATTCTGGTGTAAACAAATGTTTAGAACCATCAATGTGCGAGCGAAAGGTAACGCCTTCTTCTTTAATTTTACGGACTTTACTTAGCGAATACACCTGATAACCACCACTATCCGTTAAAATGGGTTTATCCCAACCTATAAATTTATGCAAACCACCAGCAGGTTCAATAATATCTAATCCTGGTCTAAGGTATAAATGATATGTATTGCCTAAAATAATTTGAGCTTTTATATCTTCCTTTAATTCTTTTTGATGCACTGCTTTCACTGTTCCGGCAGTACCAACAGGCATAAATATTGGGGTTTGGATATCGCCATGTGCTGTAGTAATTGTTCCAGCCCTGGCTTTAGAAAGTGGGTCGCTTGCCTGTAAATTAAATTTCATATTTGTGTGTAATCCGCTTCGAAAAATCATACAAAAGTAGCAAGAATATTCCTTTTTATGGGTTACGAATTTTTTATCAACATAAAGCGGCATTACAGATTAAAAATGAGAGATTTGCAGCTTTTAAAACTAGATTGTGGAATTTAATATAATAGAGATTTGCTTGTTGGGTGGATTGGTTTTTTGTTTATTAGTGCAGTTGTATTTTAGTTTGTTTGTTCATCTAAAATTAGCAAATGTTAAAATAAATCAAGTAAATGAGCAACAACAGCAAGCCATTAGCGTAATTATTTGTGCCAGAAATGAGGCGGAGAATTTAAAACAGTTTTTACCGCATATACTTAGCCAAAATTACCCAAATTTTGAGGTAATTGTAGTTAACGATCGCTCATGGGATGGAACTGCAGATATTTTAGAAAAATTTGAAAAGAGCTTTTCACATTTAAAAGTTGTTACTGTTGCTGATGGAGATAAATTTATTGCAGGTAAAAAGTTTGCAGTTACCATGGGCATTAAAGCAGCTAGCAACGAATGGTTGGTGTTTACTGATGCAGATTGCGAACCAGCATCAACAAACTGGCTTGCTGAGATGCAACCTCCTTATAATGAAAATACAGCATTGCTATTAGGTTATTCGCCATATTTTAAAAGAAAAAGTTTAATAAATGTGTTAATTAGGTTCGAGACCTTTTTTACGGCGGTTAACTACCTATCTTTTGCCCTAAAAGGAATGCCTTACATGGGCGTTGGTAGAAATATGGCTTATAAAAAATCTTTGTTTTTTAAAAATAAAGGTTTTGCAGCGCACATGCACATCCCATCGGGTGATGATGATTTGTTTGTAAATGCAAATGCAAATTCAATTAATACGGAAATCAGAATCCATCCCGAATCACATGTATGGAGCGAGCCAAAAACCTCACTCTTTGCTTATTTACGCCAAAAGAAAAGGCATTTTGGTGCAGGTAAAATGTATAAATCGAAGCATAAGTTTATATTGTCTGCTCAGATTATCATTCAGTTTGCTTTTTATGTCTTAGGGATAACACTATTGTTTTTTCCATCTACCTTATATATTGCATTAGGCATATTTGGCTTCAGTATTTTAATCAGAAGTTTCATCTATCCTAAATTATTAAAACGTTTAAATTATGGCGAATTAAGATGGTGGTTTCCAATTTTAGATGTTATTCTTTTTGTTTTTTTAGTGCTTAACGGTATTCTGTCTATATTTGTGAAGAAAGTACAGTGGAAATAAACCCCAAACCCCTAAAGGGGCTTTAATTTTAATACAAAATGTCTGAAGTTAAACCTGATATCATTTTAAAATACTTTAAAAACTTAACAGAAGAGCAAGTTTCACAATTTTCGCAATTGTACGAATTGTATAGTTTTTGGAATGCGCAAATCAATGTAATATCGAGAAAAGATATTGATGAATTGTACGAAAGACACATTCTTCATTCTTTAGGCATCGCCAAATTTTGCGAGTTTAAAGCAGGCGAAAAGGTTTTAGATGTTGGTACTGGCGGAGGTTTTCCGGGAATACCATTAGCAATCATGTTTCCAGAAACTCAATTTCATTTGGTTGATTCGATTGGCAAAAAGATAAAAGTAGTTACTGAAGTTGCAGCGGCTTTAGGCTTAAAGAACGTTACAGCTAGTCATTTAAGGGCTGAGCAAGTCCCAGATAAGTATAATTTTGTAGTTTCAAGAGCGGTAACCAGATTGATAGACTTTTATCCTTGGATACAAAATAAGTTTGCCAAAGAAAACAAAAACGCCATTCCGAATGGGATTTTGTATCTAAAAGGGGGCGATTTAAACGAAGAAATTAAAGAATCAAAACTGAAAGCAGAGTTGTATCCGCTTTCAGCTTATTTTGAAGAAGAGTTTTTTGAGACTAAGTTTGTGGTTTATATACCTCAGTAGTTAAATTACAGCATATTTATTGAACCTCGCTTATTACCTTTTGGGTCATTATGCATTTTCATTAAAAAAGTATATTTTCCCTTATTGATTGGGGCATTAGCATATTTTTTATAGTTTCCTGATTTTCCATTCCAATCATCCTGATAATTTGCGTTATTATAAACAATTTCTTGCTTATCATTATATACTGTCAAAGTTTTACCATCGTTTTCAGAATTAGGAATTTTTAAGAAAAATGAATCATTTCTGTTAAGTGTAATATTTGTATAGGATGGGGGTGGACCTGGTGCAACATCAAAATACTTTAAATCTGCTCCTTTAATTATTACCGCACCATATTTACCCTTTTCACCATACATTTTAGCGGCATCTTTCTGGCTAATGATTTTAACACTTTCGGTATTCTTTACCCCAAAGAACTTGTACTTATCAACAACAGGTTTACCGTTTATCTCGATATATCTTAAATCTGGTTTTGCAATTATGTATTGCGTTCCGTTGTGTTTGAGCTCACTCCTTGGGTAAAATAAATTTTGATTAATCTGGCTTGCTGAAGGTGATTGCAAACTTGTTTTATCATTATTTAAAGGATAACCCTGTACAACTTTCGTTGGATTTGATTGAGGATAAGCTTGTATTTTAACCTCTTTTAATTGATCTCCGTTACTATTAATTGGATAACCCTGTACAACTTTCGTTGGATTTGATTGAGGATAAGCTTGTATTTTAACCTCTTTTAATTGATCTCCGTCACTATTAATTGGATAGCCTTGTACAACCTTGGTTGGAGTAGATTGTATACCATAGCCAACAACTGTTACCTCTTTTAATTCTTCTTTATCTTTTTTTAGAGGATAACCTTGTACAACTTTGTTTACATTTGGTTTTGTAGGATTTAGATTCGGTGTTTTATTTGTTTTAACTTTTTTATCCTTAAAACTTGCTGGTGGTGGCTCTATTGCTGGTGGAGCTTTTAACGGTTTTTTTGTTGATCTTACAATTGGCGGCGGATAAGTATTTACTGCTTTTTCGCCAATAATTTCTACAGCGCCATATTTACCTTTTGTATCGCCATATTTTTTGATCGCTGCAGCACTATTTAAATAGATAACTTCATCAGCTTCACTGGTTCCATAATATTTGTTATTGTCAACAATCTGTTTTCCGTTGATCACGATTAGTCGTTTTTCTAACGACACATAATTGTTTTTCTCATCATATTCGTGAACTGGGAAGTAGCTTTTTTTGATTTCTAGCACTTCTTGTGGTACAGTTGCAATATCATTGCTTTTCTCCGGAAGCAAGTTTACATAACCATAACTTTTTGTAAATGCCATTGTAGATATGCAAAGCATACCGCCAGCCAATGGCAAAGCCAACAACAACCTGAGCCTTGCCCAATTTGCTGTTCTTTTTTTGTTTAACATGTTAATTCTCCTTTTTAATATTGATTGATTGAATATTTGATTGGTAAGTGGAGTTGGCATTACACCGAAAGAGTTTTCGATTAAAAACATGGCATATTCATGTTTTTGCATGCCTTGGTTGGTGCTTAAATCATCGGCAATATATTCATGTAATAGTTTAACATCTTTTTTAATAAAATAAATGATCGGATTAAACCAGCAGATGATTTGTAAGATTTCGAAAAACAGAATATCTAAGCTATGTTTCTGTTTTATGTGTACCAATTCATGTTTAAATACGGTTTCTTTTTCCGCCAGATGCGGATGAATAAATAAAAGGTTAAAGAATGAAAAAGCTGTTTTTTGGGCATCCAATTCAATAATGGTAATTTTTCCGGTTGATTTTTTATCGGCTTTTGCCCATAAACTTATAATTTTTACCAGGCTAAATATTAATTTGGAGGCAAACACAAACGCCACTAATAGATAAATAGGGTAGAGATAATCTGTATAATGGATAGGCTCAACTACAGGATTTGAGGTCATACTTGCCAGCTCTTCAACAGTGTATAAAACTGGAGGAAGAAACAGCACATTATCAACGATGGGAGCGGGTTTTAAAAAACCCAATTGTAAAACGGGTAATATAAAAGCTGTTAAACTGCTCAATAATAAAAAGTAGCGGTTACTATTGTAAAATGTTTCGTGTTGTAAAAACAGTTTATAAAAGCCATAAAATAAAAGCAAATACAAATTTGCTTCTAGCAAATAATACATCCATTCCATTATTTCTTATTTTTAAGGTTTTCGGCTAAGGCAATTAACTCGTCTAATTCATTCATATCCATGTTTTTTTCTTTTACTAAAAATGAAACTAGGCTCTGATAGTTGTTCTCGAAATAGTTGTTCATCACTTTATCGAAAGCGAAATGTTTGTATTGCTCTTCGGTTATTAGCGGAAAATAAATGTGGGTGTTGCCAATTGCCTTGTGACTGATAAAACCTTTTCCCTCTAAAACTCTGATTACAGTTGATACCGTATTATATGCAGGTTTGGGTGGTTCCATCTTTTCGATCACTTCTTTTACCAATCCTTCTTTCATTTCCCAGAGGATAAGCATCACTTGTTCTTCAGCTTTTGTTAACTCTCTCATTATATTATTTGCTTAAACGTTAATTTAAATTTACTACTATTTTTATAGTTAACAAACTATTTTTATAGTTTAGTTTTAACAAACTGATTTACAGTTATTTAAAATTTATTATTTTTCATTAAGATAAATTATTACATTAGATTTAATGAGTTTAGTACACAAAATAGCGCTTACATTAATTAAAGGTGTTGGTCCAATGCATGCCAAAAATTTGTTAATTCATTTTGGCAGTGCCGAGAATGTTTTTGCTGCAAGCAAAGAAAAAATAATGAAGATTGATGGTTTAGGAGAAAAAACAGCCGAGGCTATTTTAAATACGGATGCTTTAGTTAAAGCCGAAAAACATTTAGATTTTATTGAAAAGCATCATGTGCAAGTATTATTTTATGCAGATGATAACTACCCAAAGCGTTTACGCAACTGTTACGATGCGCCATTAATTTTATATTACAAAGGCACAGCCGATTTAAATCATAAACGGATTATTAGTATTGTAGGAACTAGAAATGCTACTGCTTATGGTAAGTTATTATGTAAACAATTGGCCGAAGTTTTAAAGCCTTACAATGTAATTATTATGAGTGGTTTGGCACATGGAATTGATGCTGCAGCTCATAAAGAAAGTTTAAACTTAGAGATACCAACAGTTGGTGTTTTAGGGCATGGCTTAGATCGCATTTATCCGGCAGTACATAAAGAGTTGACTGTTAAAATGGTGCATAATGGTGGTTTACTAACTGAGTTTTTGCCTGGCACAAACCCCGATAGAGAAAATTTTCCCAAACGGAACAGAATTATTGCAGGCATTGCCGATGCAACAATAGTTGTAGAAGCATCCTTAAAAGGTGGTGCATTAATAACCGCAGAAATTGCCAATTCTTACAATAAAGATGTGTATGCTTTTCCGGGGAGAACAACAGATGAATTTTCTGAAGGCTGTAATTTTTTAATCAAAACCAATAGGGCAGGGCTTATAAATAATCCAAAAGATCTAATTTATTATTTAGGTTGGGATGATGAAATTGATCAAAAACAACAAGTTCAAATTCAAATGCCTTTAGATTTAAATAAGGAAGAACAACGAGTTTACGAAGTATTAAAAGAAGAACCTATAGCAATAGACGATTTAGCCCTAAAAACCAAATGGCCTCAAAGTAAATTGGCTATCATTTTACTTACCTTAGAAATGCAAGGAATTATTGTTTCGTTACCAGGTAAAATTTACAAAATTGCCTAATAATATAACATTAATGCCTACTTAAATGGTAGATTATAAAACATCATTTTATGTATTGTTAATCAACAAAATTAAGTTCTGATTTTGTTTTAATTGATAAAATACTAATCGCCTTTGCTTACTTTTGTAATATGTGGTACAACAATATTTTAGAAACAATTGGCAATACGCCGTTAGTTAAATTAAATAACATTACTAAAGAAGTTTCTGCTACAGTTTTAGCAAAAATAGAAACTACTAATCCGGGTAATTCAATTAAAGACCGTATGGCGGTTAAAATGATTGAAGATGCCGAAAAACGTGGTGTTTTAAAACCTGGTGGAACAATTATAGAGGGTACTTCTGGTAATACTGGTATGGGTTTAGCAATGGCAGCCATTATTAAAGGTTACAAATGTATTTTTACCACAACAGATAAACAATCTAAAGAAAAGGTTGATGCATTACGTGCTTTTGGTGCCGAAGTAATTGTTTGTCCAACAAACGTTGATCCAGAGGATCCACGTTCTTATTATTCAGTATCATCTCGTTTAGAGCGTGAGGTGCCAAACTCTTGGAAACCTAATCAGTACGATAATTTAGCCAATACACAAGCGCATTATGAGCAAACTGGACCAGAAATTTGGGAGCAAACTGAAGGTAAGATTACACACTTAGTAGTTGGTGTGGGTACAGGTGGAACAATTTCTGGAACAGGAAAATACTTGAAAGAAAAAAATCCTAATATTAAAGTTTGGGGAATTGATACATACGGCTCAGTATTTAAAAAATATAAAGAAACCGGGATTTTAGACAAGGATGAAATTTATCCTTATATAACCGAAGGTATTGGAGAAGATTTTTTACCTCAAAACGTAAACTTTGATGTGATTGATTTGTTTGAAAAAGTGACCGATAAAGATGCTGCTTTAATGACAAGAGATATTGCTCGTAAAGAAGGTATTTTTGCTGGTAATTCTGCTGGTTCTGCTATTGCAGGTTTAATTCAACTAAAAGACAAATTAAAGCCTGAAGATGTGGTAGTTGTTATTTTTCATGATCACGGCAGTCGTTACATGGGTAAAATGTATAACGAAGATTGGTTGCGTGAACGCGGTTTCTTAAAAGACGAAAAATTAACAGCTCGTTCTATTTTGGCAAAAAGAAGTAACCAAGAAGTGGTGACTTTAGATTGCGAAAAAACAATTGCAGAAGCGATTAACATCATGAAAACCTTAAGTATTTCTCAATTGCCTGTTACCCAACAGGGAATGGTGATTGGTAAGGTAACAGAAAGTAATATTTTAGATTCCTTGTTAGAAAATCCTGCACTAAAATCTAGTCCGGTAAAAGAAATTATGACTGCTAGTTTGCCTTTTGTTGATCTAAATACATCAATTGATAAAATTTCATCGATGATAAATAAAGATAACAGTGCGGTTTTGGTTGAAGATGAACAAGGAAAATTTGAGATTATAACACAGTACGATATTATTGAAGCGATTTCTGGGTAAAAGCCCCACCCTAACCCTCACCAGAAGAGGGGAGGGAAACAAAGTTGGAATTCATTGAGCTTAAATAGGTTTCTGGAAACAGAACTGTTGTAGTCTAAACCTGACTTAGCGGAAATCCTTTTTTGTCATCCTGAGCGTAGTCGAAGGACAAAAAAGATTGAAGCGAGGGCAGGACTGACATAACCAAGGAGTTACTGTAACTGCTTCTCAAAACCAGTAATGAAAATTAATTAGTCATCCGATGAATATTGACATTATGCCTATATTCATCGGATGACTGCATAAAAAAAACCAGCTCCGAAATAATCAAAGCTGGATTTTTTGTGTCTTTAGGTTTACCTTCAACCCTCTACCTTATTAATGGCTTGGTCCGCTACCTTCTACACGTTTAATTTGTGCACCTAAAGCACGTAAACGGATATCGATATCTTGATAACCACGTTCTATTTGCTCAATATTGTAAATTGTTGATGTTCCTTCGGCAGATAAAGCTGCAATTAATAACGAAACTCCCGCTCTGATATCTGGAGATGTCATGCTAATACCGCGAAGCTGATATTTTTTATCGATTCCATTTACGGTAGCACGGTGTGGATCACATAAAATAATTTGAGCACCCATATCTATCAGTTTATCTACAAAGAACAAACGACTTTCGAACATTTTTTGATGGATCAATACATTTCCTTTTGCTTGAGTAGCCACTACCAATACAATACTTAACAAATCTGGCGTAAAACCAGGCCAAGGCGAATCGGCAATGGTTAAAATAGAACCATCAATAAAAGTATCAATTTCGTAATGTTTTTGAGAAGGGATGTAAATGTCATCGCCTCTGCGCTCTAATTTTATCCCTAGTTTTTTAAAAACTTCTGGTATAACACCCAACTCATCGTAACACACATTTTTTATGGTAATTTCAGATTCCGTCATAGCAGCAAGGCCGATGAAAGAACCGATCTCAATCATGTCTGGCAACATTCTGTGTTCTGTACCACCTAATTTTTTGACACCTTCAATAGTTAATAAGTTAGAGCCAATACCTGATATTTTTGCACCCATGCGGTTAAGCATTTTACATAATTGCTGTAAATAAGGTTCGCAAGCTGCGTTGTAAATGGTGGTAGTACCTTTTGCTAAAACTGCAGCCATTACAATATTTGCAGTACCAGTAACCGAAGCTTCATCTAAAAGGATATAAGCACCTGTTAAATTGGTTGCATCTACATTAAAAAATGCTTTTTTACTATCGTAGATAAACTTTGCACCTAATTTTTCGAAACCTAAAAAATGCGTGTCTAAACGTCGGCGACCAATTTTATCGCCACCAGGTTTAGGGATTGCCGCTTTACCAAAACGAGCCAATAACGGGCCAACAATCATGATAGAACCACGCAAACCGCCTCCTTTAGCTTTAAAAATATCAGAAGAAAAGAATTCTAGGTTGATATTTTTAGCTTCGAAAGTGTAAGTGTCTTTGTTAATACGTTCAACAGCTACACCTAAATCTCCTAATAATTCGATCAGTTTATTTACATCTTTAATATCAGGAATATTGCTGATAGTTATTTTTTGATCGGTAAGTAAAACGGCTGATAAAATTTGCAGTGCTTCATTTTTTGCACCTTGCGGAGTAATTTCTCCTTTTAGTTTCTTACCACCTATAATTTCAAATGCATTCATAATTTATAAATAATTCCGTCATTGCAAGGAACGAAGCAATCTCATGTTTGAAATTAATTCGGTTTCTCCAAAGACGATAAGGTCTTTAATATCTTTGTTTTGGATTATTATTTTTTTGGTGTCTACCAGCGTTGTTATTGCTATTCTGGCGCCCTTTATTATTGTTGTTGTTTTTTCCTCTATTGTTGTTATTCTGACGGTTAACTTGAGGTCTAAATTCTATCTTTTGCAAGTTTACATTTTCATCTAGCTCTAGCATTCCTCCAGAAAGTTCGCGTAAGTTTTTAAAAATCACCTCATCAGAAACATTGTCTTTATTCCATTGCACATAGGCCATTTTCATAAAATTGGCAACACCTTGTACCATAGCTGCTTTACGTTCCGGATTTTCTTCCTCAATTGTTTTTTCAATCAGTTTCTCTACGGTTTTACCATAATGTTTATACCTAATTTTTTGTTGAGGATAACCAATATGTGCAGGTTTTACCATTGCCGCTTCAGGCGTTGGTTTTGGGTAGGGGCTATCCACATCAATTTTATAATCAGAAATGATATGTAAATGATCCCAAAGTTTATGCTTAAAATCGGCAACATCACGCAAATGTGGATTTAAAAATCCCATTAGATCTATTACTGCCTGTGCATATTTATTGCGTTCGTCTTTTGTAGGTAAATCGATAATGTACTTTACCATATTTTGTACATTACGACCATACTCTGCCAAAATCAAATCGCTACGAGTTGTATTATAATCGAAATTCATTGAATTATTTAATTATTGAAAATTAGGTATTGTTAGGCACATTATGAAATAACCAAATTGTTAATTTATGTGATTGAAAAATCGAGACATAAAGAGTTAAGAATTTTTGGTTAAGAGTTCATCGAAATGTTGAAGCCTTTAATATGATAAAGGTATAGAATTATTTAGAAATAATTCTATTTAATTTTTTCAATAAACCATCCTAAACAATTATATCAGTTTTATTGCCTTGAAAAAAGGATTAAGGGTAAAACATTACCTAAGTCGGCTGTTTTTAAAGCTTTAATATATTGTATTCTTATTGGGTTTGTATTTGATAAATTACTTTGACCCCATGTAAATAAAGTTTTCTTAAATATTTTTTCGATAATTACATCTGCTATTAATCTGCTATGGCGTCCATTCCCGTTTGGAAAACAATGTATACTTACTAGCCTATGCTTAAAGCGGATGGCTGTTTCATCTGGTTCATAGGTTTTATTGTAGATCCAAAATAAACAGTCATCCAACAAAATTTTAAGTTCAGTCGAAATTTTCCAATAATTTACACCAATGTTTTTTTCTGTTTTTCTAAATTCTCCAGCCCACTTCCAAGTTTTAGCATACATTTTGTAGTGTAAATCTTTCAAAAATTTTTCTGTTAGAATAACTTCTGGTTTAAGTTTTTTTGAAACAAGCCATAACATTGCTTCTTCTATGTTTTGTTGTTCAAATTCGTTTAATTCTTCAGTTGTGGTAATGGTAACAATGCGTAATCCTTCCTTTTCCTCATCATTTAATGGGGTCTGACCATCATTATAAGATAATTCTAGTCCCATAAACTTTTTGGTAATTCATATTTTATCTCTTGCGTTCTTTCTTCAATTGCTTTTTTTAAACGCAAAGCAGAGTTTTCTTGGTCTTCAAGTTTCATTGTATTAGACGTACGCATTACTATTTGAGTTGCAAGTTCTTTTGCTTTTCTTTCAATAAGGCTTTCCAAAGAGCCATCTATTGGTACAAATCCGTAAACTAGTTTCATATCTAAGGCTTTGGCTGCTTCTTTTAAAGATTTTAAGGTAATATTTCCTTCTTTTTCTCTTGCCTCTAATTCCTGAGCACTTTGTTTACTTATTGAAAGTTTATTTGCTAATTGTACCAGAGAAATGCCAAGCGTTAAACGTATAGTTCTTATCCACCCAATTGGTGGTATTATAGATTGATTAATAGCTAGATATGGTAATAATTTAGACTCTAATTGTGCTATTTGAAGTTTTAATCTGCTCATGAAGTAAGGTTTTAGCCTGACAATTTAATATAAATGTAAGGTTATAGCCTGACAAAAACAAATTTTAGTCAGGTTATAACCTGACTATTTGAGTTAATTTTTCCTGCGTTTGCATTACGATACCCATTCACTTGTCCCGAATTTATTTCGTGAATCTGGGTAAGACGAGGCGTATAAACTTTGCGTTCTTTGTTTCTTTGCGGTAAAACCTATTTAACAATCCTCAATTTCGCGAACTTCAATAACAACTGTTTATTGCCCAAACCCTGAAAAAACACAGTTGCTTTAACATCTGGCAAGGTTCCTTCTAAATTAACAATCTTCCCGAAACCAAATTTTTCGTGTTCAACATCCATTCCATTTTGAAACTCATTAACTGCATTAGGCGCAAAACCAGCAGTTGGTACGTGTGCTTTTGGTAAAATAGAAGTTGTTTTTGGTCTTATTGTGGTTGTACTAGTAGTAGGTTTAGGAGATAATTCTCTCTGCTGTGTCCATGTTTTTCGTTCACTATCAAAACTATTTTCCCCAAAGCTACTTTTAGCAGGTTTAACAACTTCTAACTCCAAATAAGAAGGATTGATCTCGTTGATAAAACGACTTGGCTCACAAGAAGTTAAAGTTCCCCAACGGTAACGAGAAGTTGAATAAGTTATGGTTAATTTCTTTTCTGCTCGAGTTATGGCCACATAAAACAAACGGCGCTCTTCTTCTAAATCAACCCGAGAAGTTAACGACATTTGAGATGGAAACAAGTTTTCTTCTAGCCCTACAATAAACACATTTTTAAACTCTAAACCCTTGGCAGAGTGTACCGTCATTAATGAAACCGTATCCGCATCTTTGTCTTTATCCTTATCGTCGTTAGTTAAAAGAGCAATATCTTGCATAAAAATTGCTAAACTTCTGTCTTCAATATCTTCACGTTCGGCAAACTCTTTAATACCGTTCAATAATTCTTGTATATTTTCATAACGAGAACGACCTTCAACGCTATCATCAGTATGTAATTCTTTTAAAATACCCGAGTGTTGCGCAATGTAAAGTGCAGTTTCATAAGCATCTAACTTTTTAGATTCTGCTGCAAAACTTTGTATCATTACCGCAAAATCATTGAGCTGATTTGGAATGCGACCATCAACATATTGATGCGCATTGCAGATTACCTGCCACATCGTAATATCGTTCTTATCGGCAGCAACAGAGATTTTTTCTAAAGTTGTATCTCCTAAACCACGGCGTGGATAATTAATTACACGTTTAATTGCCTCTTCATCTGCCGGATTAAAAGTTAAACGGAAATAGGCGATTAAATCTTTAATCTCTTTACGTTGATAAAAAGATAAACCACCATAGATTTTATAAGGCACGTTTAATTTGCGTAAAGCTTCCTCCATTGCTCTACTTTGAGCATTGGTACGGTATAAAATGGCAAAATCTTTATAGCTTATTCCTGCATTTAATCTGTCTTGCACAATCGCTTCGGCCACTAATTTTCCTTCTTCATTATCAGAAAAAGCTCGTGAAACCTTAATTCTATCACCTTTTTCATTTGCAGAGAAAACGTTTTTCTCCAACTGATTTTTATTGTTGGCAATAATGCTATTGGCAACTTCAACTATGTTTTGCGTAGAGCGGTAATTTTGCTCTAGCTTATAAACTTTCAAATCTGGATAATCACGCTCAAAGTTTAAAATGTTTTGGATATTTGCCCCGCGAAAAGCATAAATACTTTGAGCATCATCACCAACCACACAAATATTTTGGTTAGCAGCGGCTAGTTTTTTAACAATGGTATATTGCGAAAAGTTAGTATCCTGGTACTCATCAACCATTAAATATTTAAACTTATGCTGGTATTTATTTAAAACATCAGGATGGTTTTTCAATAAAACGTTGGTTTTAAATAACAAATCATCAAAATCCATTGCTCCAGCTTTGTAGCAACGTTTGGCATAAGTATCGTAAATTAAACCTAACAGCGGACGTTTATTTCCCGCATCTTCGGCCTGTATCTGGTCGTTTTCTAAATATTCGCTAGCAGAAACCAAGTTGTTTTTAGCAGATGAAATTCGGTTGTAAACTACATTTGCGGCATACAATTTATCATCTAGCTGCATTTCTCTTAAAATAGTACGAATCAAACTTTTACTATCATCTGTATCGTAAATGGTAAAGTTACTTGGGTAGCCAATTTTTTCCGCCTCCACACGCAAAATTTTTGCAAAAACAGAGTGAAAGGTTCCCATCCAAATATTTTTAGCTTCGTTACCAATCACTTTACTAATGCGCTCACGCATATCTTTACTGGCTTTGTTGGTAAAGGTTAATACTAAAATGTTAAAAGCATCAACACCTTTTTCTATCAAATGCGCCACGCGGTAAGTAATTACCCTCGTTTTGCCCGATCCTGCACCAGCAACAATCATTACTGGTCCTTGGGTGTTTTCTACTGCTGCTCGTTGTTGTGGGTTTAATCCTGCTAAATAATCCAAATCCGTTCCTGTCTTTTTGAGGTTCAAAAATAAGAAATTATGTGGTGGTATAAAAAGGTGTTGGTAATTAGTTTAGCTTTTTATAATAAGTCCCCTTTAAGGGATTTAGGGGTAAAGCAAGTACAGTATTTCATTTGATTGTTAGTCCTTTTCTCCGCTCAAATTCCGCCGAAGAAAAATCGGCGTCATAACCGCTTCGCCAAGGTTTAGATAAGTTGGGTTGGTGCAAGAAACAAAAGTTACAGGGAGTAAATATGTAGATAATTACTGGTCTAGAAAAAAATCTTCATCGAGTTGCTTAACTTCATAAGTAGATTTAATCTGAATGCCTACATTAAATTCGTGCATCAAGTCAACTAACTTATTTCCATCCAATAATATAATTTTATGATGTGCATTTTTTGCCTTTTCAACAGCTCCTTTATCAAATAATGATGTTGTTACAAATACTCCTTTATTAGTGTCTCCACTCATAGCACCAATAAAATTTCTTATATCTTTTTCTCTTACCTTATTTTCAGTAAACCTTTTGGCTTGTATGTAAATTTTATCTAACCCTAATTTATCTTCATTGATTATTCCATCTATACCCCCGTCAGATGATTTTGATGTTTCAATAAATTCGCCATATCCCATTTTTTTGAGTAAGATCAAAATTACTTTCTCGAAATAATAAGGGTCAATTGTTTTTAGTTTTTCTAGAAGATCATTTTTGACTTCCAATTCAATTTGTGAAAATCCTTCATCGATTAAATCTTGAGGGGAAGCATTTTTGATTTCCTTGATAGTATCAGATGATAATATTTTTTTAGTATTTTCTTCAGTATAAAAGTTTAAAAAATTAGTATCCTGTTCAACGTCGTTTAATGTTAAAGTTGTTTTATGATTTAGTCCCTTCTCAGTTATTTTTATTAATCCTCTCTCAGGATAAATAATATAACCACCCTTTTTTAGATAAGATTTGCCCCAAGCTATTCTATTATTTATAAGAATATCTCCAGTTTTTGTTTTTTCACTAAGCAAGTTTTGAGGTAAATGAGCATAATACTTTTTAACCACAAGTTTTTGCAGATCCCTAGTATGGATAGTCTGTCCGTTACTTAATATATCTAAAATCGGATTAAATGTTTCGTGGAATTTTGGTATTTCTATTTTAGTCATCTTTTGAGCATTAATTATCTATTAATTTATTGAACTCGCCAACATTTGCACAAAAGGCAAAGCTTTGCTGTAATCCAGTTCCTCATATTCTATGCCTAGCTTTCTAAGGTTGTGATAGTAAGTTTGGTGTTGCTCGTAATAGTTTCTCTCAGAAGGAATAAACCAAGCTTTTTCTCCTAGTTTTTCAGATAAAAACCATTTTTCTAACAAGCGTCCTGTTCTACCATTTCCATCTTCAAAAGGATGGATTTTTACAAATACCAAATGTATCAACGATGCGAAAAAAAAAGTTTCGTTAAAAGTGAGTTCACAATTAATCAGCTTTGCTATATCTTCATGTAGTTTGTTTAATTCTTCTTCAACTTTTTCTGGGGCAACTGCAACATATTCAATTTTGCCATCTTTAGTAACAACAAACATATTTCCTTTTCTCAACCTACCTTGTTGTGCTTTTTGGAGAATGTGTTTAGTGAGTAGGGTATGCGCTTTTGCAACATTTTTTATATTTAACTTATTTTGTTGGGCGTAAATATAAGTGTCATACAGGTCGTCTATTTTACGAGTGTAATCTGGTAAAAAATGAGCGCCAAAGCGTTTATGTTTAATATACGAATCCAGTTCAATATCTTCTCCCTCAATTTTAGAAGAAAATACTGCTGAAACCGAAGTATAGAAACTAAAATTAGCAACATCTAACTCGCTATCTTTTAGTTTATTGAATTGCTTTTCTAAATCATTATTCAATTGACCAAGAAACTTAGAAAGTAAAGTTATAGGAAGTATTTGTAAGTTTAATTCTTCTATATTGTCCATTAAAATATCATTCTATGCTACTAATTTACACTTATTTAAATTAAACTTTCATCACAATAGATTTGCTTTATCTTCACTTTGGTCTTTCAGCTTTAGTCTTTTTGCTTTTTAACTACATCCAATCCTCATCACTACTCTCAACCTGATACAACCAATAATTAACCAATCCTTTAATCTCGGTGTAATTGCCAAACTTGTAATGAATTACCCCTGCAGCGGTGTGTAAATCAACATGGCCAACATCAACACCTTTATGCCAAGGATACTGAAAAGTGCTAATTGCCTGTATTTTATGCGGAAAAATATGCTCATAAGAAATATCCCAAATGCCAGATTTTTTGATGATGAATTCCTGATTAACCATTAAACGATGTCTGCGGTAGCTAAAATAAATCATCACTAAAACGATGATGAAATAGATAATTGACAAGGGATAAAAACCCATCACTTCTGGAATATTTAAAGCTACAATCCAAAAAATCCCGACAGGCAAAACTGCATTAAACAGAATTGGCAGGTTTAAAAACCTAAAATTGGGTAGATAAGTTTTAGTTTCATTTGGTAATTTGCTCAAGATAATTCTCAGAATTTCATCTTTTTCTGTGGCGCTGCACCCTGGCAAGCTCAAGTTAGATTTTTCTAAATCTTTAGCATCAGTTGGTACGCCAGACGCTGCTTGTTTTAAGTTTAGGTTTAAGATATTTAGTTTTTTCTGAAAATAATTCTGACTATAACTCGTAATCTGCACCTTTTTTGGGCTCAACAAAGTGTTTTTCTTATTCAATAAACCAGCAGAAATTAATAGCGAGTGTTTGTGTTTGCTGATCTTAAAATCATAAAATTTAACTATTGTTCTCACAATATTAATCACAAGCAATAAAATAATAACCGCTAAAAACAATATGCCGATTGACGCTACATTAATTCCTCTTTCAATGGCAGCTTCAACTTGTCCGTTATCTGTATCAAAAGCTTTCAATAACTCTTTCGCATTATGAAAAACAGCATAAGCAAAACCAATTAATAAAGCCAGACTGCTACCATAGTTAGAAGTTAAACCTACTTTCAGTAAGGTTGATAGACTAAGATTAATGAATGGCTTTTCGGCCTCTAATTTTTGTTCATCATTATCAACTAAAGCATTTTCAGCTACTTTATTACCGTTCAATAAATGTTCTTTTAATCGATAGGCCGAAGCTTCATCAATAGCCTTAATGCTCACTTCTTTATCAGCGCCACCAGCAGTGTCAATTTCTACACTAAAAACGCCAACCATTTTTTGTAAAAAAGATTGGTTAATATTTACCTGCTGTATCTTCTCAAGCGGAATAGTCAACAAAGTTTTGTTAAAAATGCCTTTATTGATTACAAATTCTTGCTTTTCATTATCTAAAAAGAAAGTAAATTTTAAATAATTTAAATAGGAAAAAACAATGGTTATAACCAGAATAATTGCTCCACCCAGAAAAAAGTAAACCAAGTGGCTTTTTTCAGCTTTTAAAAGAAAAATAATAAAAGGAAAAAATAACGCTCTGATTACTTTTTGAGCAGCATAGCTGGCCATAATTACAATACCTGCAGCCGATTGCCTTTGCGGTTTACTAAAATCGTTTTCCATCTTATTCAGCAGTTGCATCTACTATAAAATCCAATCTTTTAACTAAAGCTTCTTTTATCATTTTTGCTTTATCAATTTCAACTCCTGCAATCTGAACATGTCCGCTTGCGCCACCAGCCGTATAAATCTGTAAGGTTGCCAATCCGTAGCTTCTAGAAGTGATGCCTTCATCTAAAGCAACATGCTGTATTCTGTTAATTGGGATGATGGTTGTGGTTTCGGCAATCACACCATGTTTATAAATGATATCTTTTTCTCGCAAAGCGAAACCTCTTTTTTTGAAACTTAACCTGTAGATGATAAATAAAAAGGCCGAAAACAATACATATCCAGCGATAGGATAGATGGGATTTGGTAGCTTATCATCTAATAAAAAAATAAACAAACCTAAAAACGCACCTAGTATAATCAGTACAATGCCAAGGTTAATTACAATTACATTCCAATATTTTGAGTTTGGAGCTGTTAATATTACATCTTCGTATTTGGGTAGATTTGCTAAATCGATCGTTTCGTTTGTAAATTCTTGCATAGTTTTGATTTCTGCCTAAAGATACAAATCAATCATTTTGCATTGAGCAATTTGAAGGTTTTTTTACCACATAGCCACATAGTTTGTTAGAAACACAAGCCTATCATCTGTTGCAAATAATGTTTTTCAAAATCTTAACCCTTTTAATGAAGTTAAAACCAAATCTGATGTGTCTATGTGGTTCCAAATTTAAACAGTTTCCTATATTTGTGTAAAATATAAATGTTATGCAAGAAATCAAGAAATATGTAGAAGATAACAAACAGCGTTTTTTAGACGAGTTGTTTGAGTTGTTGCGTTTTCCATCGGTTAGTGCCGATCCTAAGTATAAAGGTGATGTGTTAAAAACAGCTGATTTTGTTGCGCAAAAATTAAAAGATGCGGGTGCAGACAAAGTTGAAATTTGCGAAACAGCAGGTTATCCAATCGTTTATGGCGAAAAAATGGTTGACCCAATTTTACCAACCGTATTAATCTATGGTCATTACGATGTGCAACCAGCAGATCCGTTAGAGTTATGGCATACACCACCATTTGAGCCAACCGTACGCGATGGTAAAATTTACGCTCGTGGTGCTTGCGATGATAAAGGGCAGTTTTACATGCACGTAAAAGCATTCGAATTGATGATGAAAACCAACACTTTAGCCTGTAACATTAAATTCATGATTGAAGGCGAGGAGGAAGTTGGTTCTGCAAACTTGGGTATTTTTGTGAAAGCCAACACCGAACGTTTAAAAGCAGATGTAGTTTTGATTTCTGATACCTCGATGATCAGCATGGAAAACCCATCTATTGAGACTGGTTTACGTGGTTTAGCTTATATGGAAGTAGAAGTTGTTGGTCCGAACCGCGATTTACACTCTGGTGTTTATGGTGGTGCAGTGGCAAATCCAGCAACTATATTATGTAAAATGATTGCTTCTTTACACGATGAAAATAACCACATTACCATTCCAGCTTTTTACGATAAAGTTATCGAGCTGAGCGATGAGGAGAAAAAAGCGCTCAATTCTGCTCCTCATGATGACGAAGAATACAAACAAGATTTAGCAATTGACGAAATTTGGGGCGAAAAAGGTTATTCTACTTTAGAGCGTACTGGCACCAGACCAACTTTAGAGGTTAATGGCATTTGGAGTGGTTACATTGGCGAAGGTGCAAAAACTGTATTGCCAAGCAAAGCCAATGCTAAAATTTCGATGCGTTTAGTGCCAAACCAAAGTTCTGAAGAGATTTCTGAAATTTTTGCCAAACATTTCGAAAGTATTGCGCCAAAAGGAGTGAAGGTAAAAGTTACCCCACACCATGGTGGCGAGCCTGTAGTTACACCAACCGATAGCGTAGCCTACAAAGCTGCCGAAAAAGCAATTGAAGATAGTTTTGGTAAAAAACCAATCCCAACTCGTGGTGGTGGTAGTATTCCTATTGTTGCCCTGTTCGAAGATGTTTTGGGTATTAAATCTGTACTTTTTGGTTTCGGTTTAGATAGCGATGCTTTACATTCGCCAAACGAAAAATACGATATTTATAACTACTACAAAGGCATCGAAACTTTGCCATTGTTCCATAAATATTTTGCTGAGTTGAGTAAATAAGATAACGATTTTAATTTTTGTCACGCTGAGCTTGTCGAAGCGCATTAGTAGGTCTTCGACACCAGCCACGGCGGGCAAGCGCTCAGACTGACATTATTTTAGAAATTTAAACTATTGATTAGTTACATTAAATTCCAAAACTCCCTGTTTATTTGTTTAAGCAGGGATTTTTTATGGAAAACGAATGTTAGTTTTTCATAGATGCTGCAGTCCCGCCATTGCCTATAGTCCTCATTGCGTTGCACTTCATTCCGGGCTATTTGGCGCTGTCGGGTTTATAAAACTAAGGGTTGGGTTTTATAGGGGAGAAGTGTGGCGGTTTGATAAATTTGATATTGTTTTACTTTTCAGCACCAATGTTGATGCGGAACATAACTTTTGGCTACTACAAAACTATCACCAAAGCACGGAAATCCCGCCTATTGCAAGTGTGTTGTTATGCCTAGTTTTTCTTTTCATTACATTGGTTTTTTCCAGTAAGAACTTGTTTTAACGTATCGAGGGTCTTCCGTTTTTATGCCATAAGAAGTAGCTTGGTCGTCATATATAACATTGCCAACTAAAATGTCTTTATATCGTCCTATTCTGTCAAACTCGAACAGGTCTTCGATAATGTTACGGTAAACAGCATTAAATCCTTTTCTTGGCAAAATATGTTTCATAAATTCTAATTCCTTAATACGAACATCTAATTCTTTTGGTAAAGAAATATCCTTTACGAGTGGTATTGAACTGAACAGAAATTTTAGTTGACTAAAACCTATACCTTGCTTGTCACCTAGACCATATTTACTTTCTATACTCTTGAAGTTTTTATTTATGTCTGTAGTTAGAAGGTTAATCTCTCTAATAAATTTAATTCTATCATCATTGTCTAAAAGCAGATTTAACTCTCTTAATTTTGTCCTTGCTTCAAAGAAAAATTTATTGTCTCTTTCATTTAATGCTGCTTCAATTATTTTTTTTGAGTTATTTGTTTTTTTTGCAAAATAGGCTGAGAACAAAGGAATATCCAATGCCACACCGAAATTTTGAGAATTTACTAAAATGCTTTTTATAGTTTCCTCTGATTGTGTATTTATAGAATTTCGGAAGTTTCCAAACACACCCAAGTTATAGTCAGGATATGTTCTTTGAATAATGTTTTGTAAAAATGATTGTCGAATTGGTTGAATGAATAGGTCTGCGTAAAGGTAGTCAGCTGCTAAAACATAAAAAGCTGTTCTTTGTGAAATCCAATTTAAACTCGCCACCAATGCTTGAAATTGAGGAGAAAGTCCATCACCAACATCTGAATTGCTTACTTTTCCATTGTCAAGGTTAATGTATATTTCATTTCCCTTACTGTCATAAAGTTTTGGTGTCTTATTGATAAGTCCTGCCGCTACTTCATATTGTTCATTATTTTCCTTAAATATAAATGAATGCAGTTTAGTGAATTGGTCTTGGTCTAATATTGAATTTCCAAGAAGCATTTTTTGCGTCAAGAAGAATTTACTGGCGGACATATCCCAAGTAAACTGGAATGTCATTTGAAGCCTTTCAAAATAAGCCTGAAAATCAGTGTCAGAAATCTTGCCGCCCCTAATTTCAAGTGAAATGTTTTTAGTTACGTCATTAGCTGTTTTTACAAATGTATCATACTCGAAAATGTCCTTTGATATGAAACGAATATTGGGAAAATAATCAATCCTATTTTTTCTGTATTTTTCTTTGTAATCGTCAATACAAATTATATTGTCATAGAATAAAATAGCTTGAATGTAGTTCTCAAAAGAAATTATGTCATTATCTATTACTGACTTATTCTTAACTGGAATTTCACCCAAAAGTCTTTGAATACCGGTTAAAGTTGAGTTGTCAATTAGGGCGTATCTCATTAGTCGAAGTGCAATTTGTTTTTACCAAAGTCTTTAGCAATCAGCAAGCCAAGCCTTAATTTTCTTAGAATATAATCAGAGGAAGTCGTGAATGAATTACGTTCTGTAACCCCAATTGAAACAGTAATCTTTAGTTCACTTTGAATAGTTTGCATTAGAAGAAAAAGATTTTTTTTATTCATCTCAAAATTGCCGAAACAAGAAAAGAGAAACTCGTCACTGTCAACCCTTGTTATTTTGTTAAGAGCAGGAATTTGTTTTATAGTATATGAAAGTTGGTCAAGTAAAGTGTTCCCCCTTTCATAGCTGTTAAATAAGTTAAAGGTTGTAAAGTCATCAATGTCGAGTAAGCAGAAAATAGTTTCTTTTTCTTTACCATTAAAAAAGTCTATGAGTTCCCTTCTGTTATCAGTCGTTTTCATTTGTCTGGCGTTCGTCTAAAATTTACTAATAACTTTCTGCTTTCAGCAACATATCCTTGTTTAATCATTTCCAAGCAAATATAAACCTTTAATACTCATTCATTAAAGTAATTTTTCCATATCAAAAATTAACTAACCGCAAGCTACCAATTACTCTAATAAAATTTTTACGGTTTCCCGTAATCCGTTTATAATTCTAAAACCGACAAACCCTAAATTTACAATTTTAAACCAACTCATAACTCGTACTTCTACCACCTTGTTCTTCTTGTTTCAAAATTCTTTTTTCTATTAAATCTTTAATGTCCCTTAAAGCTGTGTCTGTAGAGCATTTAGCTATTTTTGCCCATTTAGAAGATTTTAGTTTTCCTTCAAATCCATCTAGTAGTTTATTCAACATCAAACGTTGCCTTTCATTTAATGAGGTATGTTCATGATGTTTCCAAAATTCTATTTTATCTACTATCTTTTTTAAGGTGTTTTGTGTTTCAAGCAATGCATTTTTCAAGCAAGTTAAAAACCACTCCAGCCATTCGGTAATATCTCCATCGCTGTGCTGTACTTTTTGTAATATTTCATAATAGCGTTTTCGTTCTACCAAAATTTGGCTCGACATGCTGTAAAATCGCTCAGTACTACCATCAGATCGTGACAATAATAAATCTGAAATTGCTCTTGCAATCCTACCATTTCCATCATCAAATGGATGTATGATGATAAACCAAAAATGAGCAATAGCAGATTTTAATACTAAATCTAGGTCGGTATGCTCATTATTTAACCAAACAAGGAATTTATCCATTTCTTGTTTTACTAAATTGGGTTCAACAGCTTCGTAATGTATCTTTTCTTTGCCCATTGCCCCAGAAACAATTTGCATTACTCCAGTACGGTAATTTCCAACCTCAATTTTATACATTCCGCTTCGTCCTGTAGGAAACAATGCCGAATGCCATCCAAATAAACGGTCTTCGCTTAGTGGTTGCAGGTAATTTTGTGTGGCATCCAACATCATTTCTACAACGCCTTCTACATTTCTATCGATGGGAACCAAGCCAGCCACTTCCAAACCTAAACGTCTCGCTATGGATGAACGCACTTGTTCATAATTCAACTGTTCACCTTCTATTTCAGATGATTTTACCACATCTAAAGTAAGCGTTGTTAGATTAGCTTCATTTTTTGTAGAAAAACCAATTGAACTCATTTGACCAGCAATTGTCCCTTGAAGATGACGTACTTCACCAAAAACCTTTTGGATAGTTTTTTCTTCCCAAGTAAAATCAGTCCAGTTTTTGTATTGATAAATGTATTTTGCCATGGTTGAAAATTATTCTTGCGGTAAATATAAGTATTATTCGCCGCAAATTTGCGGCGAATAGAAATGTTATTTACCGCAGTTTAACAACTAATTTTTTCCCAATTTTGCAATATGCCTCCAATTAAGAGAAAGCCAGTAGCAAGAAAACCCGTCACACGTAAAAAACCGAATAAACCATTTGCTGCCAAATGGAAAGTGGCTATTGCAGGTATTTTGTTAATTTTGCTTTCTCCATTTTATTATGGCTATGTGTTAAAATTTGCTTCGGCCACTTGGTTTTGGTTACGCCATCCAACAGACGATGTAAACTATAGAACCTACGAAAGTTTTGCGATCAAAATTCCTAAAAAACATCAAATACATGGCATAGATGTTTCTTATTACCAAGGTAAAATAGATTGGCAAAAGGTAAAAGCAATGGAAGAAGACGATGTGAAAATCACTTTTGCCTTCATTAAAGCAACCGAAGGCATTTTATTAGTCGACCCGTATTTTCAACGCAATTGGCGTGAAGCACCAAAAGCAGGTTTAAAAGCTGGGGCTTATCATTTCTTTAGGCCAAAAAAATCGGGTTTATGGCAAGCCAATTTCTTTTTGCAAACCGCTAATTTCGAAAAAGGAGATTTACCGCCTGTTGTGGATATCGAAAGTTTAGATGGCGTTTCGCCAGAAAAAATGCGTAAAGAATTAAATGCTTTTATCATCCAAGTTGAAGAAAAAACTAAAGTTAAACCCATTATTTATTCTGGTTTAAAGTTTTACAAAGATTACCTACGTGGTTTTTATAACGAATATCCCCTTTGGGTGGCTCATTATTATCAGCCTAAGCTAAAACTAGCAGATGATACTTGGGATTTTTGGCAACATTCTGATAAAGCCCGCATCAATGGAATTAACCATGTAGTAGATTTTAATGCTTTTAATGGTGATAGTTTGAAGTTTCAGCAAATGCTGATTAAGTAAAAAACAGGCTGTAGGATTATACGCATTAAGATGTCCAATTAAGCTAACATTGATGTAATTTATGAAGTTTTTGAAACCTATATTACTATAATAACATATTTGTCATTCCGAGGAACAGTTTGTCCCGATTTTTCGGGAAGGAATCTCTTTTATGAATTCAATTGTAGAGATCCTTCTCCGCCGCGGCGGATCTGGATGACAAATTCTTTTCACATAACCTGAACTCAAACAAAAAAGCCCTCCCGAATTTCGGAAAGGCTATTGTTTGTTTGGTTTGATATTAATTAACTTCTTGCTGCTACGTAAACTTCTGAAGCAGACATATCTGTTTTTTTAGATTTAAATTGTTGTAAAGTTATTCTCGAAGTTTTATCCATATCGATAGTATATAAATCTGTATCTCCTTTTAAGGTTAAGGTAGATTCATCTTTAATACTTGTGTATAAACTTTCTGTTTTTGCATTGATGTTTACATACGCGTTATCTTTAGTAAATACTTGAAGATATTTTAATGTGATTAAATTTTCAGTTTTTACAACAGCATTTTCAGCCGCTTCAATTCTATAAATATCATCCACATAAATAGTGATTTTTGCATTATTTTTTGAGGTGATATAAACAGCGTCGCCTATTTTTTTTACCGTTATTCTTTCCGTTCCTTCATTGGTGTAAAGAACTTTAGATTTTGAATTTTGAATGATTGTTACTTCAGCATTGCCACTAATATTTAATTTTCTAACTGATGAAATGTTTACCGTGTTTGCCGATACAGCATTTGGTTTTAAATCTGAGTTTGCATAAACTAATGAAGTTGAGCATGTTAAAGCGATTAAGCTAGTTGCGATTAGGGTTTTGATTGAAGTTTTCATGATTGCTAAGTTTTGTTTGTGATTTGTAGATAAGACGCACACAATCAAAAAACGTTGCAAGCAAAAACAGGGTATTATACGTAAACTTCGTAATTATCGACCAACGGGGTTTTAATTTAGACGAACCCTAAGGCTACGTCATATCGAAGAAGGTATCTTGATTTTTCCTATCGTGTTGACACATCTTTTTGCTCATTGTATTTTGAGGATTTGCTAAGTACAGTCCATATATTGCTGTCTTGAGCTAAGCACACGTCAATCCCTAGTGCCAGATTGATCAAAAAAACAGAAGTACTATAGAACAAATAGCACTTCCAAACCTTAAACGCAGTGGTTTTGTGTTCAAGTGTGTAGATGCTTTCATTTATTGCAAACGAACAAAACGAAGTGCCGCTGTTTTTTTGATGAGCGAGGGATTGTGAAAAGGCACATTATGGGATTGATAAGCATTTTTGCATACTTTTGATGCTTCAAAAGTTTGATGCCATGCGGCATAGAGCTAAAAAAATATCAATAATTGCATCCACACTCTAGGATTTTTAGGGAAGCTATCTGTTTCAAATGGAAGAAAATTTAGCTGCTCAACTTTCGTTAACACTAGTAAAATTTACAGATTTCTCCTCGTTCCTCGTTCGAAAAGACGAACTATACTATCCAACGCTCACAAGTTTCCAGAAACTCTTCATCAGCATCTGCTCCAATGCCAATGGTTTCTGGTACAGTTAAAAAGTAACCATCGTAAGTTAAACCACCAACAACAGGATCAACCAAATGACCTAATAAACAAGTATCTAAATCAAAAAACACCACATTCGGACTAGCTAAAGCAAAATGTAGGTTAGCAGTTAAAGCAATTCTACTTTCTAGCATACTGCCAATCATGCATTTTACGCCATGCTGTAAAGCAATTTCGTGTATTTTTTGCGCTTCTAAAATCCCTCCAGATTTAGAAAACTTAATGTTGATGTATTCGCAAGCTTGGTTATTAATCAACTTCCTCGCATCATGGTGGTTATAACAACTTTCATCAGCCATTAATTTAATAGGAGAGTTTAAAGCCAATTCTGGTAATTTATCATCAAACCAAGTACGCATGGGTTGTTCACAAAATTCTATATTCTGGTCAGCTAATTCGCCTAAGGCAAATAGCGCATCATCAAAACTCCAACCTTGGTTGGCATCTAAGCGTAAAACCATTTCATCGCCTACGGCAGCTCTAATTTGTTTTACTCGTTCAATATCATCATTTACCTTTTTACCGAGTTTGATTTTTATAATCCTACAGCCGTTTTTTTGATATTTTAATGCAGTTTGCGCCATACCTTCTGGTGTATCAATACCAATAGTCATGTCGGTTTCAATGGTCTTTTTTTGTCCGCCTAAAAACTGGTACAAAGGCAATTTTGCATTTTTTGCAGCAATATCAAACAGCGCCATATCAAAAGCACTTTTTATGGTAGCATTATGATCAGCATAAGCCAACAAATCTTGCATTCTTTCAGGTATTTCTAAGGGATTTTTACCTTTTAAAATTTGCGCAAAATCTTTAGCCATTGCCAAGCAAGTTTCTTGGGTTTCGCCTACAATCATCGGAAATGCAGAACATTCGCCTACACCATGTATACCTGCATCGGTATAAATTCTGATTAAAACATTTTGTGCAAAGTGCATGGTGCCGGTAGCAATTACAAAAGGCTCCATTGGTATGCTAAAGCGGTATATTTCGGTATGGGTAATTTTCATTTTTGAGATATGAGACAGTAGATATGAGTTTGAGGACACTAAAGTAAAAAACAAAACTAAATGAAAGGGGTTAAATAGATAATTTATATTTTTACAAGGTTTCAGAGAAATGTCTCAAATCTCACATCTCAAATCTCACCTCTAAAATGCAAGAACCCAATAACCTCATTCACGCGTCATCACCATATTTATTGCAACATGCTTATAATCCGGTAGAGTGGCATGAGTGGAATGCTGAAGCGCTAGAAAAAGCAAAAAAGGAAAATAAATTGATTTTGGTGAGTATAGGCTACTCGGCCTGTCATTGGTGCCATGTGATGGAACATGAAAGTTTCGAGAACTTTGAAGTGGCTGAAGTGATGAACAAACATTTTGTTTGTATTAAAGTTGATAGAGAGGAAAGACCAGATATCGATCAGATTTATATGTTGGCGGTACAATTGATGAATGGAAACGGTGGTTGGCCATTAAATGCCATTTGTTTGCCAGATCAACGACCAATTTATGGAGGGACTTATTTTCGCAAAAACGATTGGATTAACATTTTAGAAAATGTTGCCGATTTATGGAAAAACGAACCAGATAAAGCCAAAAATTACGCAGAGCGATTAACAGATGGCATTAACCAAGCCGAAAAAATAATTCCTGCTACAAATGAACTCGAATTTGAGCTAGTACAATTAGAAGAAATCATCGAACCTTGGAAACGCCACTTTGATATCAATTTAGGGGGCTATAACCGTGCACCAAAATTTCCATTACCAAATAATTGGAGTTTTTTATTGCGCTATAGTTTCTTAGCTGCAGAAGAAGCAACTTTTATGGCCACTTGCACTACTTTAGAACAGATGAGCATGGGTGGTATTTACGATCAAATTGGTGGTGGCTTTGCCAGATACTCGGTTGATGATAAATGGCATGTGCCACATTTCGAAAAAATGTTGTACGATAATGCGCAACTCATGAGTTTGTATGCCGAAGCTTATCAATGTTTAAAGTTTAAGCCTTTCGTACAAGTAATTGTAGATACCATTGATTGGACTTTTAGAGAAATGAGTGCGGATAACGGCTTATTCTTTTCTGCTTTGGATGCAGATAGCGAAGGGGTAGAAGGTAAGTTTTACGTTTGGGATAAATCAAAATTTGATGAAATCCTTGGCGAAGATGCTACGCTAATGGCCGAATATTTTGATGTAACCGAACACGGAAATTGGGAAGAGGAGCATACCAATATTTTAAGAAGAACCAAAACTGATGAGGAGATTTTAGAGAAATATGAGTTAGATGCTGAAACCCTTTACGATAAAGTTGCCCTTGCTAAAGCAAAACTCTTAGACGAACGGAGCAAAAGAATAAGACCGGGTTTAGACGATAAATGTTTAACCGCTTGGAATGCCATGATGATTAAAGCTTTATGCGACGCATCGCAAGTGTTAAACTATCCTGCATATTACGAAAGAGCTAAACTTGCAGCTAACTTTATGTTAGACAATTTAGTAACTCCAGATGGCGGTTTATTTAGAAATTATAAAAACGGTAAAGCATCAATCATAGGCTTTTTAGATGATTATGCTTTTATGATTGAAGCATTAATTGCACTCTACGAAGTAGATTTTAATGAAGAATGGTTAGATGAAGCGAAATCTCTTACAAATTATGTGATTAATCATTTTAATGATGCAGAAAGCGATATGTTTTTTTATACCGCTGCCAATGGAGAAGCTTTAATTGCTCGTAAACACGAAGTGATGGATAATGTAATACCAGCATCTAATTCAGTAATGGCACAAAATTTACAAAAACTAGGTTTGTTTTATGATGAGGAAAATTGTCGAGAAAAAGCATCGGCCATGCTAAAATCGGTTTTACCTCGCATAAAAGCTTACGGTTCTGCTTACTCAAATTGGAGTATACAATTATTAAATGAAGTTTATGGTATTAATGAAATTGCAATAGTTGGTAATAATGTTAGTGAGATAAAGAAAGAATTTAGCCAAAAATATATTCCAAATAAAATAGTTTTAGGTGGCATAAAAAGCGAACTTCCACTATTAAAAGGTAAAGAAAGCGAAGAACCAAAAATTTACGTTTGCCGAAATAAAACTTGTCAACTACCTGTTAATACTGTGGAAGAAGCTTTAAATTTTATCAATTAAATAGTTGTTAAAAAATTACTAAACAAGCATTTATTTAATTTTGGGTAGATTGCGCAATGTTTGAAAAAGAAGAAAGTATTATTGCAAAAAGAAAAGCGCTAGTTAAAGAAATTGCTAAACTTAAAAAAGAATACATTAGCATTAGAGAGCGAGCTGAAAAGCACAATGCCGTGGCAAAAATTGCTGAAAAGCAAAAAGAATTAACGCAAATTAGAGAAGAATTTATTGATGAACAAACCAAAAATAGAAGATAGATAAGTTTGATGAGACTTAAATTAGATTAATCATCTTTCTCTTAATTAGCAATTTTTTCCTTTTTTTAGTTGTTTAACTCACCAGAAAGTCAAATATGTCTCAACAAAATTGCTTCTATTTTGTTAGCCTAATAATTAACCTATATTTGCCAAAATTATTAACCGCATGTTTAGGTTTACAACATAATTTTGCCAATGCCAAGCACAATGGCGTTGTAATAAAACGATCAATTAAAATAAAATAGATGAATATCAATTCAAACACTGTAGTGTCTATCACTTATGAGCTACACACTACAACTCCAGAAGGTCAGCAAGTTTTTGTTGAAAAAGCAAACGAAGAGCAACCGTTAGTATTTTTATACGGCGTAGGTATGATGTTACCTAAATTTGAAGAACATTTAGCTGGCTTAACAGCTGGTGATGAATATAGTTTCGAGCTTTCTGCGGCAGATGGTTACGGCGAAATTGATGCTACAGCTCATGTAGATTTGCCAATTAGCATGTTTGCAGAGGCTGGTCCAGATTTGCCAAATGTTGGCGATGTTATTCCATTGCAAGATAACCAAGGAAATCAATTCCGTGCTGGTGTAACTGGTGTACATGAGGAGCATATTTCGGTAGATTTAAATCACCCGATGGCTGGTAAAAACTTAATTTTTGCTGGTAAAGTTTTAACCGTACGTGAAGCAACTGCTGATGAATTAAGTCATGGTCATGCTCACGGAGCCGACGGACATTCAGGTCACGAATAATATTAAATATTTTTTTAAAAGGCGTTCTATTTGGAGCGCCTTTTTTTTTGGATAAGAATTAATCTACGATTGTCAGTCTGAGATTGTCGAATACGGTTACTAAAGGTAGTAAAATCCAAAATATTGTCCTTCGACAGGCTCAGGATTACAATATCTTCGTTTTCTACTTAATATGAAAGTATCATAACCAAATTTTTAAATTTTGAAAAGCAAAACCCCTTTTCTATCGGTTATTTCAGTCCCGCTATTCGTTCCAATCTTTTTACCAAATCCCCGCCTCGGCGGGTACTTGGTAAAAAGGATTTACACTGCTATCGGGTTTAAAATGCAAGAGTAGTGCAATTGTTAAAGTTTTGGACGCATAAAGTAAAATCCGTCACCCTAAATTTATTTCAGGGTTTGGGCTGAGGGATTAAAAGCTTACAAAATGGAATAAAATAAATGAAGCCATTAATCACTATCATTAAACCAATATTAATTCTATTTTTAGTTGTAAATCTGTTTTTTTGGATGGTATATCATGCCAGCGGTCATAAAATTCCTGTACAAACAGATTTAACTTTTGGTTTTATTAGTTTATTTCTAGGTTTAGGAATACTTTTTCTATACTTGAAAAAGCTATAATATTTCAAAGTATCTAAAGACTGTCCTCCTGAGGGGGTAATTTATTTCATAAAAATCAATATGAATGACGTTAATTTAGCTCGTTTTTGTCATCCAGAGTGCAGCGAAGGATCTCGAATTTGTATTCCAATTATGAGATTCCTCCGAAGTCGCCTGCCTGCCGGCAGGCAGGGAATGACAAAAAAAGGAGTTTATATTTTATAAAAAATTGACTTATAGATACTTAACAAATAATGCCAATGGTAACTTGTCAAAGGATTTCGGTAAATTCATCGATCGGTCTTCGACAAGCTCAGACTGACACATCTAACTAAAAAAAAATCGCTGAACATTTCTGCTAAGCGATTTTCTATTTGTTTCTTTATTTTATTTAAGTCCCCTTTAGAGCCTGCTCCGATTTTATATCGGAGGGATTTAGGGGTTTAAAACTCCGCACTTTTCGGGAACCTCGGGAAAGCAATCACATCTCTAATATTTGTCATACCGGTTACAAACAAAACTAAACGCTCAAAGCCTAAGCCAAAACCAGCGTGTGGTGCAGAGCCAAAACGGCGAGTATCTAAATACCACCATAATTCTTCTTGCGGGATATTCATCTCATCCATACGTTTGGTTAGCATATCCATACGCTCTTCACGTTGCGAACCACCAATCATTTCGCCAATACCTGGGAATAAAATATCCATAGCCGCTACTGTTTTGCCGTCATCATTCATACGCATATAAAACGATTTGATATCTTTAGGATAGTCTGTTAAGATAACTGGTTTTTTAAAGTGTTTTTCTACCAAATAACGCTCGTGTTCACTTTGTAAATCTGCACCCCATTCATCAATTAAGTATTTAAACTGCTTTTTCTGATTTGGTTTGCTATGTTTTAAAATCTGTATGGCTTCAGTATAAGTTAATCTTTGGAACTCATTTTCTAAACAGAAGTTTAACTTGTCTACTAAAGATAATTCGCTACGTTCTTGCTGCGGTTTAGTTTTTTCTTCTTCTAATAAACGATCATTTAAAAAGGCAATTTCGTCTTTGCAATTTTCTAAAGCATAGCTGATCACATATTTCATCATATCCTCTGCCAATTGCATATTGTTTTCCAAATCTGCAAAAGCAACTTCAGGCTCAATCATCCAAAACTCGGCCAAGTGACGAGTAGTGTTTGAATTTTCTGCTCTAAAAGTTGGTCCGAAAGTATAAATTTGCCCAAAAGCCATGGCAGCTAATTCGCCTTCTAACTGACCAGAAACCGTTAAATTGGTAGCACGACCGAAAAAATCTTCAGAAAAATCTACTTTACCCTCATCCGTACGAGGAGTTTTATCAAAATCTAAGGTAGTTACCTTAAACATTTCGCCAGCACCTTCTGCATCACTTGCAGTAATTACAGGCGTGTGCATATATACAAAACCACGCTCATTATAAAATTGGTGTATGGCAAATGCTAATGCATGACGAACCTTAAATACTGCATTAAAAGTATTGGTACGGAAACGCAAGTGTGCTTTTTCACGTAAAAATTCTAAACTGTGTTTTTTTGGTTGCAAAGGATATTCTTCAGCATTACTATCACCTAAAATCTCAATAGATGCAGCCTTTACATCAACTTTTTGTCCTTTACCCAAAGATTCAACTAAAGTTCCCGTAACCGAAATTGCTGCTCCAGTAGTAATTCTTTTTAATAAATCTTCTGGTGTATTGGCAAAATCAACAACAATTTGAATATTGCCCATGCAAGATCCATCATTTAAGGCTATAAATTGATTGTTACGAAAAGTACGTACCCAACCCATTACTTTAACTTCTGTATCAAATGCCGTAGAATTCAGCAGGTCTTTAATTTTTTCTCTTTGTATCATGCTTTTTAGCTCTATAAGGGCGTCAAAAATAAGGATTTAAACCTAAAATTTGCTATTTGTTTTATTTTTAAGTTTTGGTAAATTCCTTTTTCTTTTAGGTTAATAATCTTAAATTTGTTGTATCCCTAAATTAAATTTACAATTTGTTCTCTTTCAAAAAAATCCTAAATGGTAAAAATCTAATTGGCGATCCAACGTTATTCTCGCTAGAAGAAAGAATTTTTAATACTTTTTGTATTATAGCTTTCATCACCATGTGTTTCGAAGTTCCCTTTAATTATGTGATAGGCCTAAAGGTGCCTGCTATATTATGTGCTTGTGGTATTTTTATTTCTGCTTCGCTTTTTTATCTTTCTCGATTTAAAAGGAAATCGTTGTTAGGTATTATATTATTTTCAACTGCCTGTAATGTAACATTTGCTATAAATTATTTCTATAACTCAGGTATTTTTGGTCCAAATTTATTGCTATTCGCCTTGGCCTTTTTACTTGTGATAGCAATTATACCGAAGCAACAATTTAAAATTTGGATACCTATCAATCTATTACTGGTTTTAACTATACTCATTATAGAATATATTTATCCGCAAACGGCTCCAATTGCCTATATCAATAATTTAAGTAAAACCATCGATTTTGGTATAACTTATTTTGTAGTTACATTAATTACCTACTTTGCGATAAGTTACATTAGGAAAAATTATGAGTATGAAAGGAGTTTAGCCTTTAATAAAACTATTGCAATAGAAGAACAGAGCAAAAAAATTATTCAACAAAATGAAGAATTAGAAAAATTAAGTATTGAAAAAGATAAGCTTTTCTCTATAGTTACGCATGATATAAAGACACCTTTAAATTCAATACAAGGTTATTTAGAGCTTTTGGCAGAAACAGACTTACATAGTGAAGAACGATCGCTGTTAAAACAACAATTGTTAGAGATCACAAAAAACACATCAAGTATGCTAACTAATGTTTTGTCGTGGTCTAAAACTCAATTAGAAGGCTCACATGCAGAATTAGTTCCTGTAAATATTAAACAAACATTAGCAAATGGGTTAAACATAGAACGTAATAATGCCAAGAGAAAAGGAGTAGGTTTTGATATAATCTGTGAAGATGAAGTTGAAATACTGGCAGATCAAAATATGTTTGAGTTGGTAATGAGAAATTTAGTTAATAACGCAATTAAATTTACACCAAAAAGTGGCTTTGTTACAATTACTATTAAGGTAGAGGATAAAAAATGTTTAATTATAGTTAAAGATACTGGTTTGGGCATAAATGAGGCACAGCAAGAAAAGCTGTTTAAATTAAAAGCATCTTCTACGTATGGTACCAATAACGAGAGAGGTATTGGCTTAGGTTTAATGTTATGTAAAGAATTTACCGAACTCCAAGGTGGTGAAATTTGGTTTGATAGCAAGCCCAAACAAGGTTCTACTTTTTATTTGTCTTTTAACTTATTTGTTAGTGAACAGGTAAGGCAATAAAAAACGATGCGCCTTTATCTTTGCCTTCACTTTCTGCCCAAACTTTTCCATGATGTAATTCTACCAACATCTTAACGATAGATAGGCCTAAGCCATTTGAGTGTTCTTTGCCAGTAGGTACAGCGCTTAATCTGGCAAATTTGGTAAATAACTTGCTCATTTCATCCTTTAACAAACCCTGTCCTTGGTCTTTAAATTCTATCAAAAGATCATTGTCAATTGTAGTAACGTTAATTAGAACAGTAGTATTTGGGTGTGCATATTTTAAGGCGTTGCTCAGTAAATTTTCAAAAGCATCTTGCAGTCTGATGCTATCTGCATAAATTACCGACGAACAGTTGCAATTGATGATTACGTTTTGTTGTTTTTGTGCGGCAATTAATTCGAAATTGTTTTTTGCTTGCTCTAAAATCTGTAATACATCAACTTCATCTGCATTTAACCTAAAACTTGCATTTTCGCTTTGAGATAAATCAAGCAAATTATTTAAGCTGTTCAATACACTAGTAGCCGATCTTTTTATCCTGTCTGCAAAATCGGTAACAACTTTTGGGTCGTCTGCTTTTTTCTTTATTAACTCTGCAGAAAGAGAAATAGTGGTGTTTGGGTTTTTTAAATCATGAACAATTCTGTTCATCATATCGGTTTGCGTACGCATTGCTTTGCGTGTAGCTAATCTTAGTTCAAGCTCGTCCATGGCAATAGCCGATAATGTTTCGAGCATTTTTAATTGTTGCTCTGTAACCTCTTTTGGTTCAACATCTAAAACGCAAACCGTGCCCAGATGCAAGCCTTCTGTTGTTTTTAAAGGTGCACCTGCATAAAATCGAACTCCATTTTCCATTGTTACAAACGGATTGCTTTGTAATTCGGGTACCTCTAATATGTTGCTAAATAGCGTTACATTATTATTTAAAATTGCAATAGAGCAAAAGCTGTCATTTCTGTTTATTTCGGTTGCGGCTAGCGGACTAATATTGGTTTTGAAAAATACTCTTTCTTCGTCAACGAACGTAACTTGGGCTATTGGTGTATTAAATATTTGGGCGGCTAAAATAGCTATCTTATTAAATGTGTCTTCTTCAGGTGTATCCAGAATATCATAAGCTCTTAGCTTTTTAATTCGCTCTGCATCATTATCTGGAATAAGTGAGTTCGGGATCTGAAAATTACTCATAAATTTTATTTAGAAAATACAAATATAGTGTAATTCAAATGAATGCAATATTTAGCTAATTTTAGTTTTTATGCTGTTTTAGGATAAAAATTATCTTAAAATTTCATAAAATTCAATTTTTAATAGTTTTTATTTAAATATTGTAGTTATTTTTTAATAAAATATTTAATTTGTGATGTTTTTAGTGTTTTTTATCGCTTATATTTTTTACTTTTTTATTGTTTAATGTTTATTTAACGTTAAATATTTAATATTTATCTTTATTTTTTAAATATTAACTCATTTTTGTTAAAAAAATTAAAAATAATTTATAAATATGTGATAAAAGTGTTTATATTTGTGGTGTTCATACAAAAAAGTACATTTATATTTGGTTTGATAAAAGCTCTGGTTGGATGGCCAGAGCTTTTTCATTAAATATTTTACAATAGAACATTAAAAACAGAACTAACAACCAACCAAACTATAGTAAAAGACCAGTTCGAATATTCGACTGGTCTTTTCGATTCTATTGAAATCTATTTTAATATTAAGGAATTAAGTTTCATTGCTCATTGAAAATCAAAAGCGATAGTTGTTAGTTGTATAAAAATTTAGTTCGATGCTTCAAATGGGTTAAAAATTTAATTTAAGCCCTTTCTATAACTTTACGTCACAATTAATTTTTCAGTTGTTTTCATTGATTTTTTCCTTTAAGAGAGCTTCGCTTTATTTCAGGCCTGGCAAGCAAGACAACTGCTGATCCAGTACGTAGGGGATGGGCAGGACCAGTAGGATAAGCATAGCATCCTTAAAGTGTCAAGTTTAATTATCGACTCAGTTTATAAAAGAATCAAACTAAATAACTTAAACAATTCGTTTACTAGAAAATGTAATCTTAACTGTTCTTAATTCCTTAATGTTAAGCATAAAAAAAACCAGCTGATAACTCAACTGGTTTTTAAAAATTAGATTTTTCCGCCTTGCGGACTATACTATTATCGACTTATGAAGCTAATACTTGCGTTACTAAATCAGCTGCTTCTTTTAATTGAATTGCTGAGAAAACTTTCAATCCAGATTCGTCAATTAGTTTTTTAGCTTCTTCGGCATTAGTGCCTTGTAAACGACAAATAATTGGAACTGGAACATCGCCAATTTCTTTATAAGCATCAATAACGCCTTGTGCAACTCTATCGCAACGTACAATACCGCCGAATATGTTAATGAAAATTGCTTTAACGTTAGGGTCTTTTAAAATGATATTAAAACCAGCTTTAACTGTAGTTGCATTTGCAGTTCCGCCAACATCTAAGAAGTTAGCAGGCTCACCACCAGCAATTTTAATGATATCCATTGTTGCCATTGCTAAACCAGCACCATTAACCATACAGCCAACGTTACCATCAAGCTTAACATAGTTTAAGTTACTTTCGCTAGCTTCAACATCTGTTGGGTCTTCTTCTAATTTATCACGCATTGCTGCATAATCAGGGTGACGGAACAATGCATTCTCATCTAAATCAACCTTAGCATCAACAGCAATAATTTTATCATCGCTAGTTTTTAAAACTGGGTTAATTTCAAACATTGCAGAGTCTGTAGCGTCATAAGCTTTATAAAGAGCAGCAATAAATTTTACCATTTCTTTATGTGCAGCGCCAGTTAAACCTAGGTTAAAAGCAATTTTACGTGCTTGGAAACCTTGTAAGCCAACTTTCGGATCAATCTCTTCTTTAAAAATTAAATGAGGAGTGTGTTCTGCAACTTCTTCTATATCCATACCGCCTTCAGTACTATACATAATAATGTTAGTTCCGTTAGCGCGGTTTAATAAAACAGAAACGTAAAATTCTTTAGTTTCAGAAGCGCCTGGATAATAAACATCCTGAGCAACTAAAATTTTATGAACTTTTTTACCTTCGGCACCAGTTTGTGGTGTAACCAATTGCATACCTAAAATATCGGTAGCACGTTGTTTAACCTCGTCTAAGTTTTTAGCCAGCTTAACGCCACCGCCTTTACCTCTACCACCAGCATGTACTTGTGCTTTAATCACAACCCAATCAGAGTTATAGTCGGTTTTCATTTGCTTAGCCGCTTCTACAGCTTGTTCAACAGTTTCAGCTACAATGCCTTCTTGTATGGCAACACCAAAACTCTTTAAAATTTGTTTACCTTGATATTCGTGGATATTCATCTGTTCAAAAATTTGCTCAAATCTACAATTTCAAAACCTTTATACAAAGCCAAAAATCAATTAAAATGCAAACAATTGCCTATATCGCCGTATCACACAAAAATGTGACTCAATTTCATAGTTTTTATTTTTAGAAAAGCAATGTTTAGCACTCTTTTTAAAGTTAGTCCCGCCTGCCTGCCGGTAGGTTGGTTTTTCGCTGCAATCTTTTTGTGCTCCACTTTGTTTCGCTATACAAAAAGTATTTACGCTGCAACCGGGTTTAGAAAATAAAAGCTTGTACAAATAGGAGGGGTTGCAAAGTTTAAAATGCTTATGGTTATTGGAGATACCAGCCAGATCTAAAAGAGTTTAGGATTTAGCTTACTTTATTTAAGATAGGTTTGCCAGTTTTCCTATCAATTAAATAGATTAGCGTTCTCATTTCATATTTTTCAGATTGATTTTTATCAACTCTAAACTTATAATTAATTTTAATTTTGCCATTTTTAATATCTTTTATATAAACTTCACTGCAACAATAGCCAAATAGCGATTTTATATTTTTGATATTCCATAATTTTTCTTTTTCAACTTTTTCGGGTGTAAATTCATATTCATTCCATGTGGGTAGGTTAAGATTGCCAATTATCAGTTTGTCACATTCAAATTCACCTCCTGTTTTAAGAATTAACCAATTTTCAAATTTCATCAGTTGTTCATTTTTTTTCCATTGCCTCTTGGTGTAGTAACCAAACCCTAAATTGATCACAATACCATTGTTTTTGTACAAATATGAAATTACGTTAGGTGATGAATGAATATCAGGGTTGAACACAGCATTACAAATTAAAGTTCCCCCAATATTTTGGTTTATTTTTGCGCTGTCATAAACTGGGTCGAATGCAGTCGCTAATCCATATATAAATATAAAGATTACGAAGCTGATACTTAAAATAAGTATGATTTTAATTTTTTTCATGGATTTCTTATTAAGAACTTATACAACCCCAAATAGTATCACCGCCTTTTGTTAACTAAACGGGATAGTAGTGTAAATACTTTTTGTTCTTTGAGGTAAAACCTCGTAGGTTATTAGGCAAGAGCATAATAAACCTACGAGGTTTGTGGATTGGCAAACAAAAAGATTGAAACGAATAGCCCGACCAACCATTAATCGTTTCACAGCAACTGCTTTTCTAATCTTCTTTTTTAAAATACTCCTTAGTCTGCCAATCTCTAAAATTCCATGATAACCAAGATAAGCGCTCTTGCTCTTCCTTAAATCTCTCGATACGCAGATCTAAATCTTCATTAAAACTTTTAATTCTTTGCTGCGCTAGCTCTCTTTTTAGTTTTGCGCTATCAATTGGTGGTTCGGGTAATTGAGCTGTAGTAGGTGTGTCAATTGTTGCTACTGCGCTTTCTACCTCAGTAAGCGTTACATCATAATCATCAGTTTTAGCAGCATATTTGTTTAATAACATCCTGTTTTTATCTATTAACGGTAATGTTTTATCAGACATTTCCATTAAATGTTTTACATCTAAAGCAATTTGTTTTCTGCTATTGATATTGTAATTAACAATAAGTGCATCCCAATTTATTATACCAAAAACAATTAATAAAATATACCAGGTTAGACCATTAACTTTTAGCAAATAGTAAAGCGTTTTCTTTTTCGCTACCTTAATGTATACCGTAAATAAACCAATAACGCATAAAGTTAAAAACACTAAAACTCCAATTCTTTTGTGTGTTAAGCCACTTAAATTGATGTAATGATAGTCTCTAATTAATACTGAAAAAATAAGGAAGGTGTTTTGAACAATCCATGCGTAAGCCAAAATTTTAAGTGTTTTATTTCTGCTAAAAAAATTGAGGTTACCACTAAAAAAGAATAAAATAACCAACATCGCCATTAGGATACTAAATATCAATGAATTTGCGCCTTCGTGTAGTTGAGTAGATAAATATGTATCATCAAAAGAACTAATATTGCCGAGCCATAGGGTATTAAAATCTATAATGTTTAGCGTAAGTAAAAGCAGATTTAAAGCCATAAAAGAAATGATACCTATGATATATTCGGTTTTTAACGCCATCTTTTTTTGAATAATCGAACCTAAAAAAATGGATTTTAGCTCTTGTATATAAGAAGTTGAAAATTTGCTTTTTCTCTTTCTAAGTAAATTATCTGGAGCTTCTGCATCTATTTTTTCTAAGGTAGTTTCTTTAAAGGCCAAAAGCATACCAGCAGTAAATAGTATTCCTAAAATTATGTGCAAGAAACGAGCAAAACTTAAATCGCCAAAAATGAATGTAAAAACATTACTAACAAAGTTGGAAATATTTGTAATAAACAACTCGCCGTATTTAGCAAAAACAGGATTTGCAATGCTGTAAATAATGCTAAAAAATATTACAACAATAATAGGAATGATGATGTATTTTATTGGCCTTAAAATAGGCTTAACTGAGAAATTACCAATTTTTGCATTAATTAATTTTTTGACAAAATTAATAGGTGATGAAGCTATTTGTAAAAAACCAGCTAACAAAGCGGCGAATACTGATTTAATTTTAGGGGCATGAGTATATCCTACAAAAACAATTAATGTAATATAGTAACCAAATATATTTAACACTGAATGATTTATAACAACCAATATGGCAGCTATGAGATGAGAGATGGCAATAGCTATTGTTTTTTTATTAGTTCGGTGTGTTTTTTCTAAAAAAAGCACAATCAAGATAAATAAAGAATGTAAGAGCAGGTTTAATCCTAATCCTTCATTCCAAAAAAGGAAATTAAATAACAACCCACCACCAAAAATGGCTAAAAGTTGCAAGTCGATAGGTTTTTTCATTTAAATTTAGATAATGATATGAGGGTATTCTGTAATTATTAAAAAATATAAAATGGCAATTGGAATATTAATTAATAATAGACCCATTGATTTTAAGGTTTCTATTCTGCTTCTTGCATCAGTTAATACGATTATTAGCAGTGAAAGAAAAAGCATTAAATTTAGTACTGTTGCAATACATAGGTAAACAAAGCCGAATATTATAATTTCGGTGTTTTGAGAAAATAAATATAAAAGGAAGAATATTGTACCTATGATTAGGGAATATTTAAAAAGGTACATTGATAGTTTAACTAGGCTCAGATTTTCTGATATCATCATGATAAAATCAATTTTAATTATGAAGTAAAAAGTTTGAAATAAATAGATTAATTACCTGCAAACGGAGAGCCGAATATGCCTACAGCCAATTCTGCCCAAACCAAAAACAATACAAATAAGATAATTAAGGTTAAAGCTAATTTTAGCTTAGTAGATCGAATTTTTCTGGATACCACTTCTATGGACATTCCTGTTACCAATAGAAGTATGCCCATGATAATAAAATCTGCTAAATCCCAATTTACTTCTTTGGTAAATTGCATGGCAACTAATGGAATTAATAAAATTAAGGCTACGATACCTATTACTGTTGCGAGCCTTTGAGTTAAGTTAAAATTTGTTTGTGTTTCTGTTTTCATCATTTAAAATTTTATTTATGTAAAGTGCTTTGTATTTCAAAGTAAATAATTAAAAAAAATTAAATTCCTTTGATCATTTTTTCTAAAGCATCTAAATGTGCTTTAAAAGATTGTTTACCTAATTCGGTAATATAATATGTTGTATTTGTTTTTTTGCCAATAAATGCTTTCTGAACTTTTAAGTACTCAGCTTGCTCTAAGGTGTTGAGGTGAGAGGCTAAGTTGCCGTCAGTTAACTCTAAAAGTTGTTTTAGTTCATTAAAACTTACGCTTTTGTTTACAATTAAAATAGACATTACGCCAAGCCTAATTCTGCTATCGAATATTTTGTTTAATGCTCCAATTGGATTGCCCATTACTTGTTCCTTTCATATTTAAAGTACATGATCAATCCGTAAAATATGTGTAAAATGCCAAAGCCAATTGCCCAAAAATACAAGCCATAACCAATATAAAACATGGCAATTAAACCTAAAATAACTTCACAAATACCTAAAAAGCGTATATCGGTGTAAGTATATTTACTTGCATTAATAAGCGCTAAGCCATAAAATATTAAACAAGAAGAAGCAATTAAACCAATGGCACTCGGAAAATTTAACAACAGAGCAATGATAAAAAATCCACCAGCACCTAGGGGTATTGCTAGGTTAATTAACATATTTTTTGCGGTTTTACCCCAAAATGGGATGTTTTTCTTTTTGCTTTGTCGGTAAGTAAAAATAAATCCTCCTGTTAAGGCGAAAATTAATACTAAAAAAGCAATTTTAATGAGGTTGGCTTCAATCTCTACATCAGCATCTATACCAAATCCATAATCACCATTGAGGTACTTTTTCAATTCGCCATGGGCGAAATAAGCGCCAACTAATGCAGTTAAGCCAGCAAAAACCCCAGACAAACCGCTTAAAGAAATAAATCTCGACGAACGATCCATCATGTTTCTGATGTCGCTCAATGCACTTAGTTGTTCCTCTTGATTACTCATAATGTAAAGCACTTTGTTTTTCAAAGTTAAATAAGATTATTAGAATTGCAAATTTTATTTAAAGAAATTGTTAGATATTGTTGTATTGCTTTATTGTTGATGATTTTTCAAACAATTTAACAATTTAACAGATGAGCAATTTAACAATTGTGTAACTTTACAACATGCTAAAAGCAAAAGGTATAAAAAAAGCATACGTTAATTTACCGATTTTAAAAGGGGTAGATTTTGAAGTAGCAAAGGGAGAAATTGTAAGTATAATTGGTGCTTCTGGTGCTGGTAAAAGCACATTGTTGCATATTTTGGGTAGCTTAGACAACCCGGATGAAGGTACTGTAGAATTAAAAGATACTTTAATTAATAAACTTTCTGGAGAGATGTTAAGTGTATTTAGAAATCAAAATATTGGTTTTGTATTTCAGTTTCATCATTTATTGCCAGAATTTACAGCATTAGAAAATATTTGTATACCAGCATTTATTGCTAAAAAAAGTAAAAAAGAAGCAGAACAAAGAGCTTATGAATTATTGGATCTTTTTGGTTTAAAAGAAAGAGCAAATCACAAACCTAATGAACTCTCTGGTGGAGAACAACAAAGAGTTGCGGTAGCAAGAGCTTTAATTAATAATCCGGCAATAGTTTTGGCCGACGAACCTTCTGGTAACTTAGATTCTGCAAATGCAAAAGCTTTACACGAGTTATTTATCCACCTACGTGATAATTTTGAACAAACTTTTGTGATTGTAACGCATAATGAAGATTTGGCTAAAATTAGCGACAGGGTAGTAACGATGAAAGACGGTTTAGTGGTTTAGATAGGTTTCCCGAAATGTCGGGATTTCGCTTCGCTCAACATTAGTATTATTGTTCATTAAAAATTCAATCATTCTCTAACTCACTCATTCTTTAATTCACACATTCAACATTGAAAATTCTCATCACAGGAGGCACATCTGCAGCCGCACTTAAGTTATCAAATGCGTTAATCGGTCATCAAATTATTTTGGCAGATTATGGCGATGTACCTTCAATTAAATCAGCTGCGTTTACAATGGTAAGCTTAGGCGATAAAAATGATGATACGATTGCACACAATTTGTTGAATAACTGTTTAGATCACGAAGTAGATGCAATACTGCCGCTGCAAAATTTTGAAATTGAGCCAGTTTCAAAATCAGCGGTACTATTTGACGAATTTAATATTAAAACATTAATACCTAAAAGGGAGATTTTAAATGCCTATTTTTCAATAAATCAAATACCAAAATCTAGTGAATATACAATTTATATTGATGGTGAGGTTGTTTTTACTACCATTGAAGAAACATTATTGACACTGCATGGCAGAGGAGAAAATTTGAATGGGGCTTTTTATTTTATGGATCAAAAACTGCAATTAATTACTATTTAATCATGAGCATCCAAAATCATATCCAATCAAAAAAAGCATTCATATTTGCTTTTGATGATGTATTATACCCCCATAAAGATTACCTATTACAAGTTTACTACTTGTTTTCAGAGTTTTTAACTTACTCAGAATTGCTCAATTCTGCAGAGATTTTGAACTTTATGAAAGATGAATTTGAGAAAAATGGAAGTGAGCAAATTTTCGAGAAAACGGCTGAGAAGTTTAATATTCCATCAAAATATAATGACAACTTTAACTTATTACATCAAACAGCAATATTGCCTTTAAAGCTATTATTGTACCAACAAATTCTTACCTTATTACAAGAGTTGGTGGTTGAGCGGAAGGAGATTTTTTTAGTATTAGATGGCGAGCCTCAAGAGCAACTCAATAAAGTTAAACAAACAGAATGGCATGGTTTAGAACGCTATTTGAAATTGTACTTCGTTAAAGAGTATGGAACCATGGCAGAATGTGTTAAAGATATTCATACTTTAAATGGTCTAAATCACTCAGAAACAGTATTTATAGGTGCAAATCATCAAACAGAACTGTTACTAAAACCTATTGAAGTAGAATATTTCTCTGTGAGAAAACTATTGTAGATTTTTTTTCGTTTATTTACGTTGAAATCTATTCTTAAAATGAAACTGAAACAAATATTGGTGCTATCTGCACTTTTAATTGGTGTTGCTACCGGATGTAAAAAAACAAAGGTTACACCAGCTGTAGTTACTCCTCCTCCAACTACTCCTCCAACAACTGCCACTGCAACTAGAGAAGAGTTGTCTAAAGACTCGATTTTCTTATATGCTAAAGAGGTTTATTTATGGAACGATAAATTACCAACTTATACAGCATTTAATCCCAGAAGGTTTGTAAATTATTCAAATAACCTAGACAACTATAAAGAAGAACTTTTTGAGATAACAAAATTTTCAAATCCGTTTGAGTATAAAACAAATGGAACATCTTCAAAATATTCATATATTTTTGATAAGGCTAATCAAAATCCAACAGCATCAATAAATAGATCTGCTTCTGTAGATTTAGAAGGAAATGGAAATGATTTAGGAGTAAGGGTTGGATTTTATGGTACAGACGCTAATTTCACAACTTATGTAACGGCTGTTTATCAAAATTCTCCAGCTGAAAAGGCTGGGTTGCTACGTGGTTATTTAATTACAAAAATTAATGGGGTTAGTTATGGCACAAATTTTAGTTCGAATTCTAATGCCTTAAATTCAGCCTTAAATGGAACAAATATTACATTAGAAGGCGTTAAAAGTGATGGCACTTCGTTTAACGTTTCATTAACTAAATCAATATTTAAAAGTAGCCCAATCTATAAATCTAAAGTTTTAACTGCTGGAACAAAAAAAGTGGGTTATGTTGCCTATGCAAGATTTTCTAATGCAGAAAATTCAGTTGCAGAATTAAACAACATTTTTAATGATTTTGGTACTAAAGGAGTAACTGATCTTGTAATCGATTTAAGATACAACGGAGGTGGCTATGTAAGTACTGCAGAACATTTAATTAATTTGATAGCTCCTTCTACCGCCTCTGGTGTTATGTTTTCTGAACATTACAATACAACAATGCAAAGTGGACAGGCTACTATTCTTAAAAATCAACCTTTATTAGATGCCAACGATAAAGTTCAATTTAGAAATGGCAATATCATTACCTATTTTGATGTGAATTATTCAGTTGCTTCAAATACGGTTAATTTTGCAAAAAAAGGTCCGCTTACTACAGTAGCAAATGTTGTTTTTATCGTGTCTGGCAGTACTGCATCTGCAAGTGAATTGGTAATTAATTCATTAAAACCCCACATCAATGTTAAACTAGTAGGAAGAACTACCTATGGTAAACCTGTAGGATTTTTCCCAATTACGATTGAGAATAAATACGATGTTTATTATTCAATGTTCGAAACGAAAAATTCTTTAGGTCAAGGAACTTATTATGATGGCTTTGTTCCGGATGTAGATTCTCCGGAAGTGCCAGCAAATACAATCATGTATGATTTTGGAGATGTTAATGATAATTATCTTAAAAGAGCATTAGCAATAATCGCTCCTGGTGTAAATGTTACTAGCCAAGCAAAAACAATGACAGCTAGACAAGAACAATTAGCATCGCCATCTGCTAGTATAATTGGTAATGAGTTAAAACCTGAATTTAAAGGGATGATTGAAAATAGATTTAGGATGAAGTAATCAGCTAAAAACATCTTATTCTTGTTACAAATTATTTAAATAAAATCTATTGGCATTTTTGTTGTATTACAAAATTTTAATTAACTTGTTTACACAAAATAAGAATATATATGACTACCGAATTAATTGAAAAAGAAGCAATAGACGTTAACAAGATTATAAAAGCAGATACTGATCTTTCTAGCGAATTAACTGATAGATTAGCAAGTGCACCACGTTTGGGTAATGAGTTTAAATCAAAGGCAACCATTACTTTTAATACCACCGAAGGACCAAAAAAAGTAAGTACAACAGTTTGGTCAGTTACCGAAAAATACATTCAACTTAAAAACAATATTCATATCCCAATTAAAAGTTTAATTGATATTGAATTCTAAAAAAAAATGCCCGTTTGTTAACGGGCATTTTTCGTAAAAAATAGCTTGACATTTATTGCTTTTTCATTTGTAAGCTTTCTCTAAAGATAGTTTGTATATCTCTTTGCTTATCGATGTTTACAATTACTTCTTGTATCGAGTTGGCAGCATCTATAAAAAAAGTTTTGTTAATATTTTTAAACTCATCCGTTGCTTTATGGTAGTCTTTATGATCTTCTACTCCAAAATAAATAAAGGGGATGTTTTTAGCATTAAAAGCGCCTTGGTCACTTTGGTTTGTCCAATCATCACTACCTAATTTGGGATCATCATGTCCTAAAAGTAGTTTTAAATTAGGATTTGTAGTAACTAAAAAGGGTTTCAACTGTGGGTATTTGAAAGTACCAACAGCATAAAGTTCTTGCTTATCATTATGGCTAATCATATCCATATTAATGTTTAGCTTTATTTTATCTAAGCCAACTGGCGGATTAGCCACAAATGCTTTAGCACCTTGTAAACCCATTTCTTCTGCATCAAAAATTGCAAAAATTAAGGTATTGTTAGGTTTGTTTTTAGTAAAATATTTGGCAAGCTGTAATAAGGCCGCCACTCCAGAAGCATTATCATCAGCACCATTGTAAATTTCATTTTTAATGATGCCAACATGGTCGTAATGAGCAGAAATTACAATTATATTTTCTGTTTTGCCAGGTATGTAAGCAATTAAGTTTTTACCTTCAATTGCAGCTGCACCGTTTCTACCTTTAACTTCAAAAGATTGTTCATAATTATTTTTACCAGGATAGGGTTGCAAGCCAATTTCTTTTAATCTGCCTGTTAAATACGTTCTTGCCATTTCAGCTCCCTTTGTTCCGGTTTTTCTACCTTCGTAGGCATCAGAAGCTAATATTTCTACATCTTTTAGCAATTGCTCACTATTTTGCGCTGTATTTTGTGGTGTTTTAACTGTGCCACAGCTTAGTATAAAAGCCAATGGTATCAGAAATAATTTATTCATGGTGTTTCAATTAATGATAGATGATAAAGGTAAATATATTGTATGATAAATTTCATTTTTGATTTTTGTAAAAAACTTAAATCGATTAAATAATGTTAGGTTTAAAATCTTAATTTGGAACATTAATTATTTAAAATGGAATATAGACGTTTAGGGAAATCTGGTTTACAGGTTAGTGCACTTTCTTTTGGTAGCTGGCTAACATTTGGTAACCAAATAACAGATAAAGTAGCCGATGAATTAATGGGTGTTGCTTATGATGCTGGAGTAAATTTTTTCGATAATGCAGAAGGTTATGCCGAGGGGAAATCTGAAATGGTGATGGGCAAAATATTGAAAGCTCAAAAATGGGAGCGAGATACTTTCGTGGTGTCTAGTAAAGTTTTTTTTGGTGCAGAACGAAAAGGGCCAAACCAAATGGGTTTATCTCGTAAGCATGTAATTGAAGCTTGCAATGCTGCGTTACAACGTTTACAGGTAGATTATCTGGATTTATATTTTTGCCATAGACCAGACAAAAATACGCCAATTGAAGAAACTGTTTTTGCCATGAATACTTTGCTGCAACAAGGGAAAATTATGTATTGGGGTACATCAGAGTGGAGCGCTTCAGAGATTATGGAAGCTATTTCGGTTTCTAAGCAAAATCATTTGATAGGTCCTACGATGGAACAACCGCAATATAATTTAATAGAGCGTAATAAATTAGAAAACGAATATCTCCATCTTTTTAAAAATCATGGTTTGGGTACAACCATTTGGTCGCCTCTAGCTTCGGGTTTGCTTTCTGGTAAATTTACCAAAGGCGATACGAAGAATACAAGGTTAGAATTGAAAGGGATGGATTGGTTAAAAGATAGGGTAATGGCAGAAGAAAAGATGAAGAAAGTGATTGAACTTCAAAAATTGGCCGACAAAATGAATTTGCCTTTAGCTAAATTGTCATTGGCTTGGTGTTTAAAAAACCCAAATGTGAGTACAATGATTTTGGGTGCTTCAAAAGTAGAGCAGTTAAGAGAGAATTTAACGGTATTAGAGGTTGTGCCTTTGCTAACCGATAAAGTGATGGGAAAAATTGATGAAATAATGGGAACTAAGCCAGAATTGCCGGCGTTTTAATAAAGGATAAGTCAAGCCGTCTTTTCGAACGAGCTTTTCGCGAGGAGAAATCTGTAAGTTTTTGCAGAGGCAGACAGTGCCATATTAACAGATATCTCCTCGCTATGCTGCGTTCGATATGACGACAGCGCAAAAGCTGTGCAACTATTTAGGTTTGCACCATGTGGCACATGCTAGTTCGAGCTTGTAGCTCGAACTAATTTTGTTGGAAATTTTTATGGAATTGGCTTTTAATAATTAAAACTTACGAAGTCTATTTTGACATATCCGCTAATAGATTTCGTAAGTTTTTATTTGCTAACTATTTAGGTTTGCACCATGCAATATTGCCATAATAATCTGCCTTTAATCTATAAACCTGATAGAAGTAAAATTTGTCATACTGAGCGTAGTCGAAGTGCAAATTTTATGGATAGCAGATCTAAACTTGCCAAAAGCTACTGCCATTCTTTTTCAATACGATTTAAATTTTATGGTTTTGGTTCTCGTATCACACATCTCAAATCTCACATCTCAAATATAAATCTCACCTTTTAAATACGTAACCGCACTGCCGCTCATTAACACCCTATCGCCCTTAAGCTCGCACCACAACTCGCCTCGGCGTGCCGAAAGCTGCAATGCATGAAGTGTTGTTTTGCCTAATTTTTGTGCCCAGTAGGGGATAAGATTACAATGAGCAGAGCCTGTAACTGGATCTTCGTTAATGCCTGCAGATGGAATAAAAAACCGCGATACAAAATCGCTATGATCGCCTTTGGCTGTTGCGATGATACCCATAATGTCAAGTTTTGCCAAAGCTGAAAAGTCAGGTTTTAAGGCAATAACATCAGTTTCTGTTTCATAAACCAACATGTAATCCCTAGATTTTAATAATTCGATAGGAGTGCTGCCATCCAAGGCATCAAGTAATCCTTTTGGCGCATCAGTAATGTTTGCTGGTCGAGATGGGAAATCTAAAGTATATAAATCGTCTTTTTTGCTAACTGTTAATGTGCCCGCTTTTTGTGTATTAAAATGAATAGTGTCTTTCTGATAGCCCAGTTCTGTGAATAAAATATGTGCTGTTGCTAAGGTAGCATGGCCGCATAAATCAATTTCATATTCGGGTGTAAACCATCTCAATTCAAATATGTCACCTTCTGGTACAAAAAAAGCAGTTTCTGATAGGTTATTTTCTACAGCAATTTTTTGCATTACTGGTGCTGGCAACCATTCTGTTAATGGAACGATAGCAGCAGGGTTACCGCCGTAAAGTTTAGCTGTAAAGGCATCTACTTGGTAAATTGGTAATTTCATAATGTATGATTTTTTACGAATTTACAAATAGAATTGTCATTTTAAATGTCGAATCTTTTCAAAAAATGAATCTATTAACTTGAATTTTATTTCGCTTTGTCAATCCTGACGAAGGAAGGATCTCTCTCGTTGAATCAAAAAATAAATTCGTCGTTCCTCCGAATGGTAAAATTGATGATTGATTTTATAGTTTAAATTTTTGAAAATAACTTACAGGATTGAAAGCGAAGAATCTCGATAATGATTTATATTAGAGATCCTTCGCTGCGCTCTGGATGACAAAATTGGTTAATAATAAGTAAGCCTAACTACGCCAGCCAATTTTTTAGCTAAACGGATCACTTGACGGGTGTAACCGTATTCGTTATCGTACCATGCATACAAAACTATAGACTGGTTATCGTTGGCAATAATTGTTGCTGGTCCATCGATAATTGATGCATGACTGTTGCCAATTAAATCGCTACTAACCAATTCATTTGAAATCGAATACTCTAATTGCTCAGATAAATCGCCAAACAATGAAGCTTGTTTTAAGATAGCTGCTACCTCTTCTTTTGTAGTGGTTTTTGTTAATGATAAATTTAAAATAGCTAAAGAAACATTTGGCGTAGGTACGCGAACTGCATTGCCAGTTAATTTGCCAGCTAAATGAGGAATTACTTTCGCAACTGCTTTATCGGCACCAGTTTCGGTAATTACTAGGTTTAATGCTGCTGAACGACCTCTTCTGTATTTCTTGTGGTAATTGTCTAATAAATTTTGGTCATTAGTGTAAGAATGTACCGTTTCGATATGACCTTTTTCAATACCAAAATTATTATCAATTATTTTTAGTACAGGAATTATTGCGTTGGTAGTGCAAGATGCGTTAGAGAAAATTGTTTCAGTTTGGTAATCAAAATCTGCATCATTTATGCCGGTTACAATATTTGGTACATCGCCTTTGGCAGGAGCTGTAAGTAAAACTTTGCTAATTCCTTTGGCTTGTAAATGTCTGCTTAAGCCTTCTCGATCTCGAAAAACACCAGTGTTATCAATCAATAAAGCATCGTTAATTCCGTAAGTTGTATAATCCGCATCTTCGGGATTTTTTGCTACGATAAGGTAAATAGTTTGCCCGTTAATGATTAATGCTTTGTTCTCGAAATCTTCTACAATTGTGCCGTTGAAAGGGCCATGGATAGAATCAGTTCTTAACAGTTCAGCTCTTTTAATAAGTTCTTCATCGCTATAGGTTCTGGTTACAATGGCTCTTAATCTTAATTGTTCGCCTTTACCGGCTTGTACAATTAATTCTCTGGCAGCAATTCTGCCAATTCTACCGAAACCATACAAAACCACATCTTTTGGTTTTAAGCTAATTTTGTCTTTACCAATATGCTTGCTCAATTTGCTCACTACAAAATTATGCATGCCCGAGTGTGTGTTGTTTTCGTCGAGCCATTCGGCTGCTAAGCGACCAATGTCTATACGAGAAGGAGCAAGGCTGCATTTGGCAATGGTGGCTGCCAGTTCAAGCGTTTCGTAAATGGAAATATCGGTTCCGCTTACTTCTTTTGCGTATTGGTGGTAAGCTAGTATTTCGCTACTGCCAACATCGAATAAAGGTTTTCGAAAGAGAACAAGTTCGATAGAACGATCGAACCATAGTTTGCCCACAACACTGATTAGCTCTAGTGCTTTTTTTTCTTTCTCAATCCAGTTCTGAAACTCTGATTGATATTTATTTAACATACAAGAAATTAATTTGGTTAGAATTGCTGCAAAAGTAAAAAAGATCGGGCGAGTACCCAATCTTTTTTTATTTATTTTCTTGTAAAAATCTGTGCTACAAGGTGTTTAAAACACACTAAGTAGCCAATTTTTTAATGCTTATCCTAAGTAAGATTTTAAGATTTTACTACGTGAAGTATGACGTAAACGTTGTAAAGCTTTATCTTTTATCTGACGAACACGTTCACGAGTTAAGTTAAATTTCTCGCCAATTTCTTCTAACGAAAGTGGGTGATTTGTACTTAAACCGAAAAACAATACAATAATTTCGCGTTCACGTTCGGTTAAAGTAGATAATGAGCGTCTAATTTCTTCAGAAAGTGATTCGTTAATTAAGTTGCTATCTGTATTTGGTTCGTGGTTTTCTAAAACATCTAATAAGGTGTTTTCTTCACCTTGTACAAATGGTGCATCCATAGATACATGGCGACCAGAGTTACTCAATGTGTCAGAAATTTTGTCAACTGTAGTTTCTAAAATATCTGCCAATTCTTCTGGAGAAGGTTCACGTTCAAATTCTTGTTCTAATTTAGAGAAAGCTTTACTGATTTTACTTAATGAACCAACTTGGTTTAAAGGTAAACGTACAATACGACTTTGCTCTGCAATTGCTTGCAAAATTGATTGACGGATCCACCAAACAGCATAAGAGATAAATTTAAAACCTTTAGTTTCATCAAAACGCTTAGCTGCTTTAATTAAACCTAAATTACCCTCGTTAATTAAATCGCCTAATGTTAAACCTTGATTTTGGTATTGTTTAGCAACCGATACAACGAAACGTAAATTGGTTTTTGTTAAACGCTCTAAAGCGGCTTGGTCACCTTCACGAATTTTACGAGCTAATATAACTTCTTCTTCTGCGGTAATTAAATCTACTTTTCCAATCTCGTGTAAGTATTTGTCTAACGATTGACTTTCGCGGTTGGTGATGGATTGGGTTATTTTGAGTTGTCTCATTTATGTGTTTTAGTCCTCTTAATTAATCTCGATTCTGCAAAAGTATAAAAAAAACTACAGTTTCGAATTGTAAATCGTTGAAAATGTAATGCTTTATGTCACATTTTTTAACAATTGCTTTATAACAAAAATCATTCCAAATAAATTTTGTCAGTTGGTTTGTTTTTTAGTTGATTTGCAGTATTTATATATTGTAAATCAATAAATAAATTTTGTTTTATAATATATTTTGATTTCATTTGCAGGAGAAATAATTGTTGATTTAAAGTAAAAATAAAACCTCATCATGTTATGGAAAAATTACGCTCATTGAAAATTTATAAAATTTTATTAGATATAGGATGGTATGGTTTAATCATCGTAATGTTTATGTATTTTATTGTAAACATTCTTTCGCTGATTGCCTATAATGAAATTAGAGTCGATAAATTTACTCCATTTGATTTTAGTGTGGAGGTAAAAAGCTTTGATTTTGCTAAGATGAAAAACTATTATTCATTTAAAGTAGATGATGCGCCCATTCTCACTTTAAAATTAGAGAAAATTGAATTGTCAAAATTGAGTTCTCCATTTGTTTTATGGTATTTATTTGTTGCGGTTCTAGGATTTTGTATCACATTGTTTCAATTAAAATTATTTAGGGAGTTTATTAGCGATGTAATTGATAAAAAAATATTTACCCTTATTAATGTAAAAAGACTAAGGCTTATAGGTTTTATGCAATTGCTTATGATCCCTATAGGGATTGTTATATACTTGGTTTTTACTTATTTTTTTGTCAATCATCCTATTTTAGACAAATCATTGAGTTATGCTCCAAATTATTGGGAACTATTAGATGAATTGGCGCCTGGCTTAGAGTATTTAATTTTTGCAGGTGTTTTTAATTTCGGCTATCAATTAAAACAAGAACAAGATTTAACGATATAATTATGAAAACAAAAAATCAGGTATTGTTATTAAAATTAGCCTACATATTGGTTATTGTTTTAGCATTAATATATAATTATGGAGATATGCAGAAAGGTTTTATCGATGCTAGTACTGGCGTAGATAGAAGTTTACATCCGGTTGCAATTATAGCTTTAATATTCGCTACAATTATTGGGATTGGTATTGTGCTAAATATTTATTTTTTTATTAACTCTATTCAAAACAACAGTGTTTTTAGTCTTTTAAATATTTCCCGAATTACTATGATTGGTTGGTTCTGTATTTCTCAAGCTGTTTTGTTATATGCTTTTTATTTCTTCGAGGCTAATGGTAAAATAAACAACAATTCCATCTATCAGAAGATTGTTGGTGTAGATTTTGATTTTTGGCTGGTTATTTTTGGAATTACAATGTTGATTATTGGATTTGTATTTAAAAAAGGAATAGAATTACAAAAAGAACAAGAATTAACTATTTAAGCCTTATTTTTGCACAAATCCCTATGCCAATAATTGTTAATCTCGATGTAATGTTAGCCAAGCGAAAGATGTCGCTAACCGAACTCAGTGAAAGGGTAGGAATTACCATGTCTAATCTCTCTATTTTAAAAACAGGCAAGGCCAAGGCAGTTAGGTTAGAGACTTTAGAAGCTATTTGTAGGGTTTTAGATTGTCAGCCTGGTGATATTTTAGAGTTTAGGGTGTTTGCGATTTAGAGCTTAAATAATTTTGTAGCGTAACTCTTATTGATATAAGTCAGTCTGAGCGTAGTAGAAGACATATAAAAGCGTTTCGACTACGCTCAACGTGACAAAAGAGATTGCCGCAGTCGGTGAAAAACCTCCTTCGCAATGACGCGGAAATAGTAAATTGATAAATCTCCTTAAAAGAAATAAAACAAGCTTTATCAGTATGAGTTTTCCCTAAACCCTAAACCCTAAACCCTAAACCCTAAACCCTAAACCCTAAACCCTAAACCCGATAAACCAAATGCTCATGCTTGTTGTCTAGCAAATAGCGATAACCAACTTTTTTAAAGCCTAATTTCTCATACAATCGCTTTGCATCTGGGTTAGAAACTAGTAAACCAACTTTATCAAAGCCAATTCTTTCAGCATGATTAATTACATATTTAATTAAATCTTTTCCAATTCCTTTGCCTTGATATGATGGATTTACAGCCAATGTATCGATATAATATTCTCCAGCTTCGCTTTCTACATCCATATCAAAAACACCATGATGAAATGCTTTGCGGATATAATCAAAAAATGGTTTACGTAGTTGTTCTATTGCTCCGCCATCGTAGGCATTTATAGCGCCAACTACTTTTTCATCTAGTACATAAACAAAAGTATTGCTAAGGCAATACTGATTTCCTTCTTTCAGTACAAAATCCATTAATAGCGAAAATGCAATTGATTGATCCGCCGATGCGATAAATTTAAATGGTAAATCGCCCATGGCTAACATCATTAGTTTTACTAAATCATTAGCATCAGCTGGACTTGCATTTCTAATCATCTAAAAGTGCATTTTAATGCCATAACCCATTCTAAACATTTTATGAAATGTAGAGATTGAGCTATTTCTAAACCAACTAATTGCGTATAAATCGTTTGTATTAGCTTCGGCATAAATGCTTAAATCTTTAATTTTTGAGTTGGGTTTACTTAACAATTTTATCTCTGTACTTGCACCTAAATGCAAACGTAAAGCAGACGACCAAAAATAATAACCTTTTCTGTATTGAGGTGCTTCAAATTGATAATCGAAATTATCACCTATGGTATAAGAAGGAAAGAAAACTGGGTTAAATGGTTTAATGATTATTTTATCTCCTATTGGGATATTAAATGGTTTGTAATGGAATTTAATTGCAGTCATCGTTAATTCGCCTCCTAAACTTTCGGGTACATAACCGACGTGAAAGCTCAATTCTGCTTTTTCATTAAATAAATCATACCCAGCCCCTAAACTTAAAAAACCAATACTGCCTGCGTATTGAAGGTTGATATGATCTGGCGTTACTGTATTTAAAAATTTGTTTTGTGCGAAACTAATTTCGCTCAAAAGCAGTAGAAAAAGGGCACTAAAAGTTAATTTCTTGAGCATTAATTTGTCCGTTAGAAATGTCAAATATGGTATAAGCACGCTCATAAATTGCATTCGTAATTATAAAAGGAACACCACTATTACCATCTTGATAAAAGGTTTGTAATTTAGAATGATTGTGTGAGTGTAAAGAGGCAATTAAGTTTGGTGTTTGATTTAAAAGTGTTTTGTATGGTTGCATCAAGGCGGGATCAAAATCTCCTCCAAAAGGAGCAATATGAGCAATTGAAATTAAATGGGTAGTGCCATTGCCAGTTTTTAAATTTTCTTTTAACCAAGGTATGTTTGGCGTAGAACCGTCGAAATTGTACTCTCTACTATTGGTATCGTGACAGACAAATTTAACGTTACCGTAAGTAAACGTAAAGTTTAAAGCACCAAACATTCTTTTATAAATGTCTTTTCCATTTGCTACCAAATCGTGGTTGCCAATTACATTAATAAATGGAACTTTCAGCTTTGCATAAATATCATAAATTGCATCAAACTCAGTTAAAAGACCAAAATCAGAGATATCTCCATTTAAAATCACAAAGTCGATGTCATTACGGGCATTTACCATTGTTACAAAATCTCTTGCAGCCGCATAACTTCTTTGTGTATCGCCAGAAAAGGCAATTCTTATAGTATTAGAAGCAGTTTTTTGATTTAATAGGGCAATTTGCTTTTCATTAACATTGCTTGCTGTTTTTCTATTAAAAACCTGATTAGGGCTATATTCATCAGAATTACAACTGAAAATAAAAACACAAACTATAAGAAGGAGTAATTTTTTAATCATTGTTAATTAAACATTGAAAAGAGTAAAAAGTTCGGTTAACATTAAATTAAAGTAACTCTGTTAGTTTAAATGTATCTTTTATTCTAACTCCTTTTTCAGTTTGCTGTACCGTACAACATTCGTTATTTGGATCGTGTTCTAAGTATAAAATATATTCATTGGCAGCCGCTTCTTCTAAAAACTCCTTTTTTTCTTTTAATGTTTGTAGCGGAAACATGTCGTAGGCCATTACATAAGGCAATGGGATGTGTCCAACAGAAGGCAATAAATCTGCCATGTAAACAATGGTTTTATCGTTATATTGCAATTGTGGCAACATCATGGCGTCTGTATGTCCGTACGCAAAGCGGATTTTAATTCCTTCATGAAATAAAACGCCATCTTGCGAAGGAATAAATCTCAATTGTCCGCTTTCTTGAATTGGAACAATATTTTCTTTTAAAAAAGATGCCTTTTCTCTTGCGTTTGGATGAATTGCCCAATCCCAGTGTTGTTGGTTAGTCCAGTACAGTGCATTTTTAAACGCAGGGCGATATTTATCTCCATATTTTTCGATAGAACCACCACAATGATCGAAATGCAAATGCGTTAAAAATACATCGGTGATATCATCTCGGCTAAATCCAGCGGCAGCTAAAGATTTATCCAAAGTATCATCGCCATGCAAATAATAGTGACCTAAAAATTTATCATCTTGTTTATTTCCAATACCATTATCCACTAAAATTAGTCTGCTGCCATCTTCAATCAATAGGCAACGCATGGCCCAAGTGCATAAGTTATTGGCATCAGCCGGATTGCTTTTTTGCCAGATAGATTTAGGTACAACGCCAAACATTGCGCCACCATCTAATTTAAATAAGCCGGTATTTATAGTGTGTAATTTCATAAGCCCTTCCCAACCCTCCCCGCCATGGCGGTAGGGCTTTAGTTTGCACCCAAAATACAAAAAAAACCTTTAGCTTTTGCCAAAGGTTTTCAGAGTTTATCCTAAGCCTCCCCTCGGGGGAGGTTGGTGGGGCTTTTACAAGTGAATTACTTCGCCATACGCATCAGCGGCAGCTTCCATAATTGCTTCGCTCATGGTTGGGTGTGGGTGTACAGCTTTAATCATTTCATGACCTGTAGTTTCTAATTTACGAGCCACAACAATTTCAGCAATCATTTCGGTAACGTTAGCACCAATCATGTGTGCACCTAATAATTCTCCGTATTTAGCATCGAAAATTAGTTTAACGAAACCATCTTTTGCACCAGCAGCACTAGCTTTACCTGATGCCGAGAAAGGAAATTTACCAATTTTTAATTCGTAACCAGCTGCCTTTGCTGCTTTTTCTGTATAACCAACAGAAGCAACTTCAGGTGAGCAATAAGTACATCCTGGGATATTGTTGTAATCTAAAGGTTCTACGTGCTGCCCAGCAATTTTCTCTACACAAATAATTCCTTCTGCAGATGCAACGTGAGCCAAAGATTGACCGCCAACAACATCGCCTATGGCATAATAACCTTTTACTGTTGTGTTGTAAAATTCATCAACAACTATTTTGCCTTTTTCAGTTTTGATACCTGTTTCTTCTAAACCTAAGTTTTCGATATTTGCTATTACACCAGCAGCTGAAAGTACGATATCACATTCTATCGTTTGCATGCCTGATGCAGTTTTAACCTGAACTTTACATCCAGCGCCAGTTGTGTCAACAGACTCAACACTTGCCGATGTCATGATTTCGATACCCGTTTTCTTTAAACTGCGCAAAAGTTGTTTAGAAACATCTTCATCCTCTACCGGAACAATGTTTTCCATAAACTCTACGATGGTTACTTTTGTACCCATTGTAGCGTAGAAATAGGCAAACTCGACACCAATAGCTCCAGAACCTACCACAACCATAGATTTTGGTTGTTCAGGTAAAACCATTGCTTGGCGGTAGCCGATTACTTTTTTGCCGTCTTGCTTTAAGTTTGGCAATTCTCTAGAACGAGCACCGGTAGCAATTACTATATTTTTTGCTGTTAATTCTTTTTGAGCACCATCTGCACCTTTAACATCTACTTTATTGCCTGCCTTAACTTTGGCAGTGCCCATAATAACGTCGATTTTGTTTTTCTTCATCAAAAACTGAACGCCTTTACTCATGCCTTCTGCAACACCGCGACTACGTTTTACAACTGCTGCGAAATCTGCTGTAGCTTCTGGAGCATTAATGCCGTAATCTGCAGCGTGGTTAATGTATTCGAAAACTTGAGCACTTTTTAACAAAGCTTTAGTAGGTATACAACCCCAGTTTAGGCAAATGCCTCCTAAAGACTCACGTTCTATAATTGCAGTTTTTAAACCCAATTGAGAAGCTCTTATTGCAGTAACATATCCGCCCGGACCGCTACCTATTACAATTAAATCGTAGTTCATATTTTTAAAAAAGAAGAAAACTAAATTAATACGGTGTCAAAATTAAAAAAAATGTTGGTTAAAATAAGTTTAATGATTGCCTGTCACCTAGTTTTGACAAAAAAAAGGTTAATTAAAATGATTTAAACCAGAAAAACGGGCAAAATGCCATATTAGAAAACTATTGATAAACTGATAGTTACATAATTTAACCTGTATGTTAAGTGTTGATAAGTTTTCGGTAGAATTAATAATTATTTAACATTGGAAACAAACAAGTGAACGAAATAAATATTTACCTTTGTGGCGTTATTTTAACATATTTTAACAAAACAAAAAATAATTAAAAGAGTATGAAGAAATCTTTACTATTAAAAATTGTAGTAATTGTTCTTGCCTTTGTTGGATTTATTGGTTCTACAAATGCGCAGGTTACTACATCGTCAATGGCTGGTCTTATCAAAGACGCCAAAGGACCTTTGCCTGGGGCAAGTATAAAAGCTGTCCATACCCCTTCAGGTACAACCTACGCTGTTGCTACCAACAATGATGGAAGATTTTCTATCGGCAATATGAGAGTAGGCGGTCCATATACTATTGAAATCAGCTATATTGGTTTTAAAACTAGTAAAATTCAGGACATTTATTTAAAGTTAGGTGATATCTATACTTTAAATTATATGCTTGATGATTCTGGAAACACATTAAGTGAAGTTACTATTAGTGGAACTAAACCTACTGGTGTTCAACAAAAAACTGGCGCTAGTACAAACATTTCAAATCGTGATTTAGCTACTTTGCCAACTATTTCTAGAAGTATTACTGATTTTACTCGTTTAACTCCTCAAGCTAATGGTAATAGCTTTGGTGGTAGAGATGGTAGGTATAACAACATTCAAGTAGATGGAGCTAACTTAAATAACAACTTTGGTTTAAGTAATGATCCTCTTCCAGGTGGAGGTTCTCAACCTATTTCTTTAGATGCTTATGATCAAATTTCTGTAAATATTGCACCTTACGATGTAAGACAAGCAGGTTTTACAGGTGCAAACATTAGCGCGGTAACTAAAAGTGGTACCAACACTTTTCACGGTGGTGCTTATGGTTTATATCGTGACCAAAGTTTCTTAGGAACTAATGTAGGTAGCAATGATATTTCTTCTCAAATTGTTGATTCGAAATCTCAAACTTATGGATTTACTTTAGGTGGTCCAATCATTAAAAACAAATTATTCTTCTTTGTAAATGCTGAAAAAGAAGAAAATCAAGCTCCTGGTATTGCTTTCTCACCAACAGGTGGGTCAGGTTTAGGAACGGTTTCTTCAACCACAGTAGCTGATTTAAAAACAGTTTCTGATTATTTAAATACTAAATTTGGCTACCAAACTGGAGCTTATGATAACTTTCCATCATTTGGAAGAGATAATCACAAGATTTTAGCAAAAATTGATTGGAACATTAATAACAATCATAAATTATCATTAAAATTTAGTGATTTTAGAGGTACTGATGATCAGACTTTAAATGCTACTAGTGTGCCTAATGGAGGTGGTTTTAGAGTAACTGGACAAGGAAGTGCGCTTGCAAGAGCACCTAACAATAGATTTGGTCCAAGATCATTTTCTTATGAAAATGCCAACTATGGTTTCTTAAACACGACTAGAAGTGGAACTTTAGAGCTAAATAGTAGGTTAGGTAATAAATGGTCGAATCAGTTGTTGTTAGCTTTTACTAAAAATCAGGCAACTAGAGATTATCCAGGTGAAATTTTTCCAACAATTGACATTTATGATGGAACTACTGGAAATAATATCATTACTGCTGGTATGGATCCATACACTTTAAATAATGATGTTGTAAATGATGTGTATAGTTTTACAAACAACATCACTTACAATGCTGGTAAACATAATTTCACAGCTGGTTTAACTTATGAGTATCAGAAAACTGGTAACATGTTTATGGCGCCAGCAAATAGTTATTATGTATTTAACTCTATCAGTGATTTAGTAAATGATAGAGCACCTGCATACTTTGCATATACTTATTCATTAGTGCCTAATACCCCTGCGGTTTATTCTGCAGAGTTAAAAATTGGTCAGGCTGGTGCATATATTCAAGATGAATATAACATCACTGATAATGTGAAATTAACATTTGGTTTACGTGCTGATATGCCAATTTATCATGAAGATCCTTTAAATAACCCAACAACGTCTAAATTAAATTTCTATGCTGATAATAACAGTACTCTAAGAAATTATACTACTGATAAATGGGCAAATAGTAGGGTATTACTTTCTCCAAGAGTTGGTTTCAGAGCTACTTCTGATGACAAAACATTAACTTTTAGAGGTGGTATGGGAATATTTACTGGTAAAATTCCTTTTGTGTTCTTAACAAACATTCCTACTAACACAGGTATGTACCAGTTTGGTGGTGCAATTAATAATAATACACCAGCCGGAGTTGCACAATTAAATACTATTAGATTAAATTCTAACCCAGCAGCTTACGCTAATTTGTTCCCTACTTCGGCAGGTACAAGTACTCCAGCTAACGTTGTGTTTATGGATGAAGATTTTAGATTTCCAAAGGTTTTTAGAATTAACTTAGGTGTTGATAAAAACTTAGGAAGTGGTTATATGTTTACTTTCGATGGTTTATTTACTAAAGATATCAATGCTGTAAGAATGAGAAACGCTAACTTAACAAACCCTAATGGGATAGTTGTTGAAGGTGGCTTAACTCGTCCACGTATTGTAGGTGCTAACAGATTAAATGCTGGTGTAACATCTGCAATTGTATTAGAAAACTCTGCAAAAGGATATGCCTCATCATTAACTGCTCAGTTGAGCAAAACTTATAATAATGGTTTTTCTGGTTCAGTAGCTTATACTTTCTCTGCTGCAAAAGAAGTAACAGCTAATCCAGGTAGTCAAGCCTCATCTGTTTGGAACTCTAACCCTAATGTTGGAACTTCGAATTTCCAAGAATTAGCTAATTCAGCATATGCAATTCCACACAGAGTTGTAGCAAATATTTCTTACAGAAAAGAATACTTGAAGCACTTAGCAACAACTTTATCTGTGTTTTACGAAGGTTCTAACCAAGGTGTTTATAGTTATGTAGTGAATGGGGACATCAATGGAGATGGAAACAGTTCAGCAGATTTAATGTATATTCCACGTGCTGGAGAAACTCTTTTCCAACAATATACTACAGGTAGTGGTGCTACTTTAAAAACTTTCACTATTGCTCAACAAGAAGCTGCTTTAGAACAGTTCATTAATAGCTCACCTTATTTAAGTAAAAACAGAGGTAAATTTGCAGAAAGAAATGCTGCTTTACTTCCATGGTTTAATAGAGTTGATGTTAGATTATTACAAGATATTTTCTTCACAACTGGTAAAAATGGAAAACAAACATTACAATTTAGTGCAGATGTTATCAATGCTGCTAACTTAATCAACAAAAATTGGGGTACATACCAACGTACGATCTTAAATAATCCTTTAAGTTCTCAAGGTGTTAATGCAACAACTAATAGACCAACTTATAGATTAGCAAATTCATCTGGTGAATTAGTAACTAATGCTTTCCAAGATGTAATTACTCCAACAAGTACTTATAGTATTCAATTAGGTTTAAGATATATATTTTAATCTTAAATGTTTAGTTTTTCAAAACCCGCTAGCTCTTGTTAGCGGGTTTTTTTATGGCTTAGAATATAATTAAATTGTTAGCTTTAAAAGAATAAATTTTTTAATATGAAAAAATACATAATTACAATTTGTTGTCTTTTTGTACTATCGATATCTTCTTGCAAAAAAGATTTTGATATTAATGTAGATAAAACTTTTGTAGAGCAAGGTAGATCTGGTGGGGATTTAGGATTTGGGGGAGTAATATTACAACTATCACCTAACGGTAAAGCAGGAATATTATATGGAGGAGATTTTTTTTACAGTGGTATTTACGAAAGAAAAGGCAATAAAATTATTATGACAGAAGGGAGTAAACAAAATGAGTTTAAGATTATTTCGGAAAATGAACTAATTTATGAAGGCAATAGAAAGCTAATTCTTGAAAATAAATAATGCAAAATAAGATTGACATAAACCCGCTAGCTTTTGTTAGCGGGTTTTTTTGTACCTTTTATTTTACGTATGGTTAACAGATTTTATTCGTAATTTCATTTATCCTTATTTAAAACCATAACCATGAACCAAGAAATTATTAACCTTTACGACTCATATACCCACAGCCAAATTGATAGAAAAAACTTTATGAAAAAGTTGGCTATTTTAACAGGAAGTACTGCCTTAGCGCTTACAGTTTTGCCCATGTTAGAAAGTAATTATGCTGCTGCAGCAACAGTTAGCGATGATGAAGTGCAAAGTGAAATGATCACATTTAATGGTGTTGATGGAGAGGTAAAAGCTTTATTAGCTATGCCAAAAGGAAATAAAAAGAAGTTGGGTACTGTGGTAGTTATTCATGAAAATAGAGGATTAACCGCACACATTAAAGATGTAACTAAAAGAGTTGCCTTGGCTGGTTTTGTTGCTTTAGGTATTGATGCACTTTCGCCATTTGGTGGCACACCAGATGATGAAGCAAAAGGAAGAGAGTTGATTAGTAAATTAGATGCTGATAAAAATTTGCAGAACTATTTAAAAGGTTTGGAGTTTTTAAGAAATCACAAAAATGGAAATGGTAAAACTGCTGTGGTTGGTTTCTGTTGGGGAGGTAGTATGGCCAATAAACTGGCAGTTGCTGATCCTAAATTAAATGCTGCAGTGGCTTATTATGGTGCACAAGCAAAAGCAGAAGATGTGCCGAAAATAAAAGCAAGTTTAATGTTGCATTACGGACAATTAGACGAACGCATTAATGCAGGGATACCAGTTTATGAAGCAGCTCTAAAAGAAAATAAAAAAGAGTATAAATTATTTATTTACGATGGTGTAAACCATGCATTTAATAATGATACTTCGCCAACTAGATACAATGAAGCTGCCGCTAAATTGGCTTGGCAAAGAACAATTGATTTGTTTAAAGAGAAGCTAGGTTAGTGTCGTCATTTCGAGTGAGCACGGCGACGAGAAATCTCTTCGTTAGCATCACAAATATTATGTTAAGCAGCGAAAATAACAAACAGATAACTTCAGGAAGTTTACTATTCCAAGCTTGTGCTTGAAGTTAAGTTACTAGCTATTGTCAGTCTGAGCGTAGTCGAAGACACTTCTAATTATATTATTACTTTAAAAAGATTTCCTTCGACTACGCTCAGGATGACATCTTTTTTGAAGTCCTTGTTTTAACTCAATTAACGCTATCAGTCCTTCAACATTTTGAGATAATGTACAATTTAAGGAATGTGTTTAAAGAATGATAAATTAAAAAAACAAGTTAATTATAAACGAACTCCCCAAATTCGCTGTGAATAGTTACCTGCTTTTGGCTTCCGTTTTCTACTCTACCAATAATTTGTGCGTCGATGTTAAAACTTTTTGAAATGGCAATAATATCATCAGCAATTTCAGCTGGTACATAGATTTCCATTCTATGGCCCATGTTAAATACTTTGTACATTTCTTTCCAATCAGTTGCAGATTGCTCCTGAATCAGTTTAAATAGAGGCGGAACAGGGAATAGATTGTCTTTAATCACATTAACATCATCATTGATAAAATGCAAAACTTTGGTTTGTGCACCACCGCTGCAATGCACTAAGCCATGTATTTGATTTCTATATTGATCTAAAACTTTTTTAATTACCGGGGCATAGGTGCGAGTAGGAGAGAGTACTAATTTGCCAGCTGTCATGCTGAGCGAAGTCGAAGCATCTATGGTAACTTCATCTGTTAATTTTTTACCACCAGAAAAAACCAAATCAAATGGAACAGCTGGGTCGAAACTTTCTGGATAGGTATTAGCGATTGATTTTTCGAAAACATCATGACGGGCAGAAGTTAAACCATTTGAGCCCATACCGCCGTTGTATTCGCTTTCGTAAGTTGCTTGTCCGTAAGATGCTAAACCAACAATTACATCACCATTTTGTATGGTATGGTTGCTAATCACTTCAGCTCTTTTCATGCGGCAAGTAACTGTAGAATCTACAATAATTGTTCTAACTAAATCGCCAACATCGGCAGTTTCTCCGCCAGTGCTAAAAATAGAAATACCAAGCTCACGTAGCTCGGCTAAAATTTCTTCGGTACCGTTAATTATTGCGGCTATAACTTCGCCAGGTATTAGGTTTTTATTACGCCCAATTGTAGATGATAGCAAGATGTTTTCTGTAGCACCAACACAAATTAAATCATCCAAATTCATGATGATGGCATCTTGAGCGATACCTTTCCATACAGAAATATCTCCAGTATCTTTCCAATAGGTATAAGCTAATGACGATTTTGTACCAGCGCCATCGGCATGCATAATGTTGCAATAGTTTTCATCACCCCCTAAAATATCTGGAATGATTTTACAAAATGCTTGAGGAAAAATGCCTTTGTCAATATTTTTGATTGCAGCATGTACATCTTCTTTGGATGCAGAAACGCCACGTTGGTTGTACCTGTTATCGCTCATAATTGCTGCAAAGATAAGTTATTAAGCTGAAAGACTAAAGCCGAAAGGCCAAAGATTGAGATAGAATTAAAGATTGTTTAAAGGTTTTTTGAAAATCAATTTCAGCAGTTCTTACCAATGTTAGTCGGGCTTTTTGCTTCAATCTTTTTATTGCCCTTCGACTACCTGCCTACCGCAGGTACAATGTCATTAAGTTAAGAAAAATTAACACGTTGGCGGGGACGCCAACATAAGAAATTTCCAGCGTTGGCGTCCCCGCCAAGGCTTAACTTAATGACATTGACTGCAGCCAGGCGCTCAGGGTGACATAAAAAGTATTTCCGCGTCAATCCCGTTTATTAAACTCGGGCTTTTACACCTAGCAACCAAACATAGCTGCATAGGTTTTGGTTTGATAAACCTTCAGCCACAGCTGACAGGTATTATAGCGAATGCTTTTTTCGCTAAACTTACTTGGTCGGGTCGTCATGCTGAATTTTTCAGTAGCTTATATTGATTTTTGTCTTCAAGATAGCTTCGCTGTTTATTTCAGCATCTGTTTGGCATGAAAGACCCTGACCTGTAGCGAAGCGGAAAGCTACGCAGTAAAATAAATTCAGGATGACGAAGAAGTTAACCTTTTTGGAGCGATATTTTTTAGTTAAACTTACGAAGTCTATTTGCACATTGCCTGTAGACTTCGTAAGTTTTGAGCTAAACTTCTTTTACACCTAGCAACGAAACATAACAGCAAAGGTATTGCATTTTAAACCTTATTGAAGCGGTATCTCCCGATTTTTCATCGGGAATAAAGCAGAAAGAAGGACTAGCTTTGATTGTTGAAGGCAATTGCTTTTCTGAAAGTGAATATAGTGACAGACTTTTTGCATTACGATACCCAATCAAGTTGGGTATGACGAGACCATAAACAAAAAAGGCGTTCCGAATAATCGAAACGCCTAAACCTTAGGGAAAAATAAACTATTTTAAAAACAGTAATTCGCGGAATTTTGGTAAAGGCCAAACGCTATCGTCAACAATTTGCTCTAATTTATCAACATGGTAACGGATGGTATCAAAGTAAACTTTAACTTTCTCATCATAACCAATTGCTTTATCGCGGCTGTCTTCAATTGCATTTGTTTTTTTACGTTCTTCTAACATCGCATCTATATTAGTTTTAACGATGCCAATGTGCTCAGAAAGTGTATTGATGATAGCTAAAGGTGTTGCAATAGCTTCTTTGCTTAAGCCTAGTTCTTTTAAACCTCTTGCATTTTCAATTAGCGTATTTTGGTAAGCAATTGCAGCTGGTAAAATCTGACTGTTGGTTACATCGCCCATTACACGAGCTTCGATTTGAAGTTTTCTGAAGAAACTTTCTAATAAAATTTCGTGACGAGCATGCAATTCGCGTTTGCTGAAGATGTTTGTTTTGGTGAACAGTTCAGTTGTTTTATCGCTTACGTAAGCATCAAGTGCTTTTGGCGTAGTTTTAATATTTGATAAACCACGTTTAGCAGCTTCATCTGCCCACTCTTGGCTATAACCATTTCCTTCGAAACGGATATCTTTAGATTCTTTGATGTAACGTTTAATTACCGTTAACAAAGCAACGTCTTTTTTATCGCCTTTTTTAATTAATTTATCTACATCAACCTTAAATTTAGTTAACTGATCTGCAACAATTGCATTTAAAACAGTCATTGGAGCAGAAGAGTTAGCAGTAGAACCAACTGCTCTTAACTCAAATTTATTACCAGTAAAAGCAAAAGGAGAGGTACGGTTACGGTCTGTATTGTCTAAAATAATTTGTGGAATTTTAGGAATACCTAACCAAAGACCGTTGTCTTCTTTGATTTTTTTGCTAATGCGTGAATGTTCGATTTCATCTAAAATCTCGTCTAATTGCTGACCTAAGAAAATAGAAATGATTGCTGGAGGAGCTTCGTTAGCACCCAAACGGTGATCATTACTTACAGAAGTGATACTTGCTCTTAATAAATCTGCATGTTCGTGAACTGCTTTAATTGTGTTTACAAAGAAAGCCAAGAACATTAAGTTATTTTTAGGCGTTTTGCCTGGTGCCAATAAATTTTTACCAGTATCGGTAATTAAACTCCAGTTGTTATGTTTACCCGAACCATTGATGCCTGCGTAAGGTTTTTCGTGTAATAATACTTTGAAGTTATGACGACGAGCAACTTTTTCCATCAAATCCATCAATAATTGATTGTGATCGATCGCTAAGTTGATTTCTTCGTAAATAGGCGCACACTCAAATTGAGATGGTGCAACCTCGTTGTGACGAGTTTTTAAAGGAATACCTAATTTTAAAGCTTCGTTTTCGAAATCTACCATGTAAGCAAAAACACGCTCAGGGATAGAACCGAAATAATGATCTTCTAATTGTTGGCCTTTTGCAGACATGTGTCCGAATAAGGTACGGCCAGTCATTACTAAATCTGGGCGAGCATTAAACAAAGCAAGATCTACTAAGAAATATTCTTGCTCAATACCCAAAGAAGCTGTTACTTTATTGATGCTTTTATCGAAGAATTGGCAAACCTCAACAGCTGCTTTATCCATTGCTGCCAATGCTTTTAACAATGGCGCTTTATAATCTAATGATTCGCCAGTGTAAGAAATAAATACAGTAGGAATACAAAGTGTTTTGCCAGCTTTGCTTTCCATAATAAATGCTGGAGATGAAGGATCCCAAGCGGTGTAACCACGTGCTTCGAAAGTGTTACGAATACCGCCGTTAGGGAAACTTGATGCATCTGGTTCTTGTTGAACTAATGCGCTACCAGCAAATTTTTCGATTGCTCCTTCGCCACTTGGCTCAAAAAAAGCATCGTGTTTTTCTGCAGTAGAACCAGTAAGTGGCTGAAACCAATGTGTATAATGAGTTGCACCTTTGCTCATTGCCCAAGTTTTCATTGCAGAGGCAATCTGATTTGCATCATCTTGATTAATTAATTCTCCTTGACCAATGGTTGACATTAGTTTTTCAAATACTTCTTTTGATAAGAAGTCTCTCATTTTTTTCTTATCAAAAACATTTGAACCGAAAAATTCAGAAATTTTAGTAGAAGGTGCTTTAACATCAGGAGAAATTCTGTTTTGCGCCTCTTTTAGAGCAATTGTTCTTAGACTTTTCATTGATTTATAATTGTTTTATATCTGTAACGAAGCTATCATGAGTTTTTGATTGTTAATTCAAATGTAAACTCATGATGGTTTCATTGATTTGTTTAAATTTTAACCAAAAATATGATTTTATTTCTTTTTTCTGCTAAAAATTCAGTTAAAATGTTGAAAAAATTGAAATTTTAACCGAAATGTTAAGAAATTGTTAGAATTTGATAATTGATAGGCGTTTTGCAATTCCTTAAAATTTAATCGCAGCACTTTTCAATTTCAATACCAAAGTTTAAAATAAATTACAATTTAACTTTATCTAATTGTATATCAGTATATTAAGTTATTTATTGCAAAAGGATATGGAATAATGAAATAACTAACATCATAGTTTAAAAAAACCTAAAAGCTATGTTCAATAATTCATCAAATTTATACGGGGGCGAGTGGCTTGCTCTTGTATTTAGCAACAGAAACAAAAACTATGGTGCTTATGTGCTAAGAAAAGAGTCATCAAGTATTATGGTAAAAGCGCTGGTAATTGTAGTGCCCATATTTTTACTATTGTTTATTGGGCCCATGTTATATGCGCAACTTAAACCACAACCAGATAAAGAGGTGCAAGTAGTTATAGAAACTCGCGATATAGATATGATACATGAAATGAAGCCAGAAAAGCCAAAAGAAAAAGAAGTTGAAAAGGAGTTGCCCAAAGCCGAGCCTATAATTGAAAAAGTAAAACAAGTTAATCTAAGCTCAAATATTGTAGTTGTTGATAAAGTAGATATTGCTGAACCACCAACTAGTAAAGATGTTGAAAATGCTGTTGTCGCTAGCGTTACTTCGGATGGTGTGGAAGGAAAAGGGAATGCTAAAACTGCTGGAACTACAGAAAGTGGAGGTGGCAATGGAACAGCTAAGGAAGGAAGTAATGAAATTTTTGATACCTATGGTGTTGAAGAATTTCCTGAGTTTCCGGGTGGAATGGCAGCATGGTCTAAATTTATTCAACGTAATTTGCGATACCCCTACATAGCGCAAGATGCTGCTGTACAAGGTAAAGTTTACATCAGTTTTGTAATAGAAAAAGATGGAACTGTTTCTGATGTATCTTTAGTTAAAGGTATTGGGTATGGTTGTGATGAAGAGGCAATCAGGGTAATTAAAAAATCGCCTAAATGGAAACCAGGTAAACAAAATAAGCAAACTGTAAGGGTTCGTTATAATATACCAATTAATTATACGATTAATCAGTAAGTAGCTGCTTCAATAAAAAAAGCGATTGACAAAGGTTAATCGCTTTTATATTTTGGCAATCATCCATTTCTCGTACCACATTTGAAACTGTAAAATTAGCCAAACTTTTTGTGCGTTATGAGAAGTGCTATTTAAGTAAAATGAATTCGTAATTTTTTTTACCTCGTTAATGTTAAATAATTGATGTTCGTTTAATTTTGATGGCGAAAGATAATATTTAACCAAAGGTTTTAATGATGTTTTGAGCCATTTTGATAATGGAATTACAAATCCTTTTTTTGGGTTATTGATTAAACTGTCTGAAATGTATTTGTGTGTTATTTTTTTTAAAAGGTATTTTTGTTCACCATTTTTAAGAAATAATGACGCATCTAATGTTGAGAGATAATCTATTAATTCTGTTTTTAAAAGGGCATCTCTGTTTTCAATTCCGAAATATCTAAAGCATCGGTCGTTTTTTGCAATAATATTATCTGGTAAATAATTGTGTAAATCATGTATTAGCAATTCTTTTACTGTATTTACCTTGGTTTGATCATTATCATCAAAATCAAAATCTAATAAAGCTTTTATTTCATTTTTGGTAAAGCAAGCGTTAATGGCAAGGTATTTATTAATTAAAGTATCAGCCTCAATCACTTCTTTCATTTTAGGTTGAGCGATATTATAAAAACCTACAATAAATTTTTTAAAAAATTTAGGGATAGGTTTTTGCATTACTTCATTTATTTTAAAGACTTTGGCGTAAGTTCTGTAGCCACCAAACATTTCATCGCCACCTTCAGAGCCCAAAAGAACTTTAACATCACGATGTAATTGCTCGGCAATAAATGCTACAGGTACTGCGCTACTGTCACCAATTGGCTCATCAAAAATTTCTGTTAAATTTTTAACAATGCTGAAGGCTTTTTCTTTATCTAAATAAAGTTCTTGATGATTTGTTTTTAAGTGTTCTGCTATTTTTCTTGCTTTTGGCGCTTCATCTAATTTCTCATTTTTATACCCGACAGTAAAGGTTTTAATTCTTTTAGATTGATTGGTTTGCAATATAGCTGCAACCGTAGAACTATCATAACCACTACCTAATAAAATGCCAACAGGTACATTTGCAATATTCCTTTTGAGTATAGATTCTGTTAAAATTTCTTCAATTTTATTTACAACTTCTTCTTCGCTTTCGGTGCTTAAAATAACAGGTTTTAAATTTAACTTTACTAAGGGATAATCATAGCTGTTACCGCTGTGAATGTCAATTGTTATTAAATTTCCTTTGGTAAATTGGTAGATGTTTTGATAAATCGTTTCATTTCCCTTAAAATATCCATACCTAAAAAATGTGGCCATTGCTTTTTTATTCACTTCTTTTTTTACAAAAGGATAAGTCAATAAAGTTTTAATTTCTGAAGCAAAAGCATAAAATCCTTTAATTCGATAAAAGTATAGAGGTTTGGCTCCAATATCATCTCTGCCTACCAATAATATTTTTAATTTTCTATCTAATAATGCAAATGAAAATGATCCGTCCAGCATTTCGAATGATTTATTGCCCCATTTTTTGTAACATTCTAAAACTACTTCGGTATCAGATAATGTAGAAAATATTATTCCATATTTTATTAAATTCTCTCTTAATTCTAAATAATTATATATAGTACCGTTTAAGGTTATGGTGTAATTGCCACAGGTTGAGGTTAGTGGTTGTGAGGCACGCTCACTTAAATCTATTGTAGAAAGCCTCTCATTGGCAAAGCCCAAAGTATAACTGGCTTTTTTTTCAAAATAAATTCCAATACCATTGGTGTTTTTTGCACCCATTAAAGCAGATGAATTTTTGAAGTCGGCTTCACTTACGCAGTTATTATGATCAATAAAACCGTTTATTCCGCACATTTAATAAGTATTGGTAGATTTAAGTTTGGTTTGAGTTGTTATTGCGAGATATAGAACAAGTTCTTGTTATTTCGTAAGTTCAAACATACAAAATTTTGATGAAAAATTGCTTGTTTGATTAGTATAGATGTTTTTGATGATTGATTTATATAAAAAAAGCCAGCTTTTTGAGCTGGCTTGATATTCTTTTATTTACTTTCTATCCATTTTCTAGCATTTACAAAAGCTTCCATCCATGGGCTAACTTCGTCTTTTCGTCCTTTCGGATAATTTGCCCAATGCCATTGAAATAACGAACGTTCAATGTGTGGCATCATTACTAAATGTCTACCAGTTTCATCGCACATCATTGCAGTGTTATAATCAGAACCATTTGGGCTAGCTGGATATTGTTCGTAACCATATTTAGCAACAATTTGGTATTTGCTTTCTTCGTAAGGTAATTGGAATTTACCTTCGCCATGCGATACCCAAACACCTAATGTGCTACCGGCTAACGAAGATAACATGACAGCATTGTTTTCTTGTATTGTTAGGGATGTAAAAATGCTTTCGTGCTTATTACTGTCGTTATGCAGCATTTTTGGTTTTTCTTGGTGATTTTTGTTAATTAATCCCAATTCTATAAATAACTGACAGCCGTTACAAATACCAACCGACAGCGTATCTTCACGAGCGAAGAAATTTTCTAAAGCAACTCTAGCTTTTTCGTTGTATAAAAATGCACCAGCCCAACCTTTAGCCGAACCTAAAACATCAGAATTTGAGAAACCGCCAACTGCACCAATCAACTTTATGTCTTCTAAAGTTTCTCTACCCGAAATTAAATCGGTCATGTGTACATCTTTTACATCAAAACCTGCCAAATACATTGCATTAGCTACCTCACGTTCAGAATTACTACCTTTTTCTCTTAAAATCGCAGCTTTCGGTCTTGGCTTTGTGTTGTCAATTATTGGTTTTTTGCCGTTAAAGTGATTAGGGAAGTTGAATTTTAAAGGCTGGTTTTTGTAATTGTTAAAACGTTCTTTTGCTTTTGCATCTCCACTTTGTTTGCGGTCTAACAGGTAGGAAGTTTTAAACCAAACATCACGTAAATGATCAATATCAAAACTGAAAATGTCTGTTGCATTTTTAACTTCCAGCGTAGCTGAATGATTAACCTGACCAATTTTATGGAAGGTGATGTTGTTTTCGTTAAAAATACTTTCTACTGAAGCATCTGCTTGAAAAACTAAACCAATATTTTCTGAGAATAATAATTTAATGCTATCAGCTTCGCCTAAAGTAGATAAGTCTAAAGTTGCACCTAAATCACGATCTGCAAAACACATTTCTAATAAAGTAGTTATTAAACCACCGCTGCCAATATCATGTCCGGCCTGTATTTTTTCTTCTTTTATTAATTGTTGGATGGTGTTAAAAGTAGTTTTAAATTTCGCTGCATCTTTAACATCTGGAGTTACATTGCCAATTCTATTTAAAATTTGCGCAAATGATGAACCACCAAGTTCATAAGCATCATTAGAAAGGTTGATGTAATAAATCGAACCACCATCTTTTTGTAAAACTGGTTCTACAACTTTAGTAATATCATTACAATTTCCGCCTGCAGAAATTATAACCGTGCCAGGTGCAATAACATCACCATCTTTGTATTTCTGTTTCATTGATAGCGAATCTTTTCCTGTCGGGATATTGATTCCTAAATCAATCGCAAAATCTGAACAAGCTTTTACGGCTTCGTATAATCTCGCATCTTCGCCTTCGTTTTTACAGGCCCACATCCAGTTTGCCGAAAGCGAAACAGATTTTAAGCCATCTTTTAATGGAGCCCAAACAATATTTGATAATGATTCTGCAATCGCAATTCTGCTACCAGCACCAGCATCAATTAGAGCTGATAGGGGAGCATGACCAACCGAAGTGGCAATACCTTCTTTGCCCTGAAAATCTAAAGCCATTACGCCACAGTTGTTTAATGGCAATTGTAATGGACCAGCACATTGTTGTTTGGCTACTCTACCACCAACACATCTATCAACTTTGTTGGTTAACCAATCTTTACATGCTACGGCTTCTAGTTGTAAAACTTGTTCTAAATACTTGTTTAATAGAGTTTTATCATAGTCAACCGACTGATATTTTCTGTCGATTTTCTGATCTTCCATTACAACTTTCGGCGAGCTGCCAAACATATCTTCTAAAGCAAAATCCATCGGTTTTGCGCCAGTGGTTTCAGATTTAAAAGTAAAACGATGATTGTTTGTTACTTTACCAACGGTATACATTGGCGAACGCTCGCGATCAGCAATTTTTTGTAAAGTTTCAATGTGTTCATTGCCAATCACCAATCCCATACGTTCTTGAGATTCGTTACCGATAATTTCTTTAGCAGAAAGCGTCGGATCACCAACCGGAAGTTTATCTAAATTGATTAATCCGCCAGTTTCTTCTACCAATTCTGATAGACAGTTTAAGTGACCACCTGCACCATGATCGTGGATAGAAACGATGAAGTTTTCTTCGCTTTCTACCATTCCACGAACCGCATTAGCAGCACGTTTTTGCATTTCGGGGTTAGAACGTTGAATGGCATTTAATTCGATGCTGTTTCCGTGTTCGCCAGTATCAGCAGATGAAACTGCTGCACCGCCCATTCCAATCCTATAATTTTCGCCACCCAAAATTACGATGTTATCTCCTTCTTGTGGTTTTTTCTTTTGTGCCTGACTAGCTTTACCGTAACCGATACCACCAGCTAACATGATTACTTTGTCGAAGCCTAATTTTCTGTCGTTTTCTTCATGTTCGAAGGTTAAAACAGAACCCGTAATTAAAGGCTGGCCGAATTTATTACCAAAATCAGTAGCACCATTAGATGCTTTAATTAAGATATCCATTGGTGTTTGGTACAGCCATTTTCTTTCTTCAACACCTTTTTCCCATGCTCTACCTTCTTCTAAACGAGAAAGCGCAGTCATGTAAACTGCTGTTCCTGCTAAAGGTAAAGAGCCTTGTCCGCCTGCTAACCTGTCTCTAATTTCTCCACCCGAACCAGTTGCCGCACCGTTAAATGGTTCAACAGTAGTAGGGAAGTTATGTGTTTCGGCTTTTAATGAAATTACTGATTCGAAATCGCTAGTTGTATAGTAATCTGGAACATCGGCACGTTTTGGCGCAAATTGTTGTACAACAGGACCTTTAATAAACGCTACGTTATCTTTATAAGCAGAAACAATATCGTTAGGATTTGCTTCTGAAGTTTTACGGATTAATTTGAATAGGGAAGTAGGTTGTTCTTCGCCATCAATTACAAATTTGCCGTTAAAAATTTTATGTCTACAATGTTCTGAGTTTACTTGAGAGAAACCAAAAACTTCTGAATCTGTTAAAGGACGCTCTAGTTTTTTAGCTAATGAATTTAAATATTCTACTTCATCATCACTTAAAGAAAGACCTTCTTGTTTATTATAGGCAGCAATATCAATAACGTCGATAATTGCTTCTGGTTTAATGTTAATGGTAAAAACATCTTGACCAATGTTTTCGTATTTCTGAGAAAGCATTGGATCGTATCCAGAAAAATCTTCACTTACTTTTTCAAATTCTTCAATTCTGATGATATCTTGGATATCCATATTTTGGGTAATTTCTACCGCATTGGTGCTCCAAGGTGTAATCATAGCTGCTCTTGGCCCAACAAAAAAACCATTTAAGGTTGTCTCATTTTGTAATTTGGCACCGCCGAATAACCATTCTAATTTTGTAATGTTTGCAGTGGATAGGGATTTTTCTGTTTGTAAAACAAAAACTGCATTGGATTGGCTTAAGAAGAAGTGAATCATGCCCGCAAATTTAAGGTTAAAATTTTAAAAATGCCATTAATAGCTGTTAATAAAATAGGTACTTTTGAACAATTTCAGATATTTAGCAAATTACTAATTACTAAATAAATTATACTTTCACAATGTTCAATCGCATTCATCACATCGCCATTATTTGTAGCAATTACCAAGTATCAAAAGATTTTTATGTCAATAAATTGGGATTTAAAATTCTGGGAGAAGTTTTTCGTGAAGAGCGAAAATCTTATAAGTTAGATTTAGCTGTTAATGGTGTTTACCAAATTGAATTGTTTTCTTTTCCAGAACCTGCGGCTCGAGCATCAAGACCAGAAGCAGCAGGTTTAAGACATTTGGCTTTTGAGGTTGATGATATTGAAAAAGTTATCGCCGATTTAAATGCAAAAGAAATTGTTACAGAACCAATTAGAATTGATGAATTTACGGGAAAGAAATTTACTTTTTTTACAGATCCTGATGGTTTGCCTTTAGAGTTGTATCAGAAATAGTTGAACTATTGGCTTTGTCAACCTTCTAACAAGTTGCAAAGAAAGTGGACAAAGCTTTAGAAATGATAGGATGAGTATATTTAAATTTAAAAAATTCGATGTAGACCAAACAAATTGCGCCATGAAGATTAATACTGATGGCGTTTTGTTGGCGGCATTAGTACAAAGCGACAAGCCAAAACGTATTTTAGATATTGGAACAGGGACGGGTGTATTGGCTTTAATGATGGCTCAAAGATTTCCGAACTCCAAAGTTGAAGCTGTAGAAATAGATGAGTTAGCCTCAACAACCGCTGGAAGAAATTTTAAAAACTCAGTTTTCAGTGATCGTTTGTTAATCAACAATATTGCAATTGAACAATTCAGCAATGCCGAAAAATTTGATTTAATTATCACTAATCCTCCATTTTTTGTCAATGATTTAAAAAGCACAGAAGAGAAAAAAGGAATTGCAAGACATGCTAGCGAGCAGTTTTTTGTAGATTTAGTTGGTAAGGTGGATGAGATTTTAGCTAAGGATGGACACTTTTGGTTTATTTTACCACCCAAACAAGCTGATTTTTTAATTGAAAAAGCAAAGGAGTTTCAATTATTCGTTCAGAAAATTGTGTTGCTACATTCAGACCAAGCTAAACCTGCATTTAGATCTATTGTTTGTATAGGTAGAATTGAAACGGGTTTGGTAAAGGAACAGTTTTATATTTATGAAGCCGAAAAAATATATACTAAAGCTTACCAAGAATTATTGAAAGATTTCTTTTTAGGATATTAACCATTAGCGAATTGCATATAAACCATTAGCATAAAGAGGTTTTATAAACTGGATTGTAGGGATATCTCCCGATGTTACCAGGAATATATAGTAAAGCCATACTGACACGAAAAAGGGCTATTGCCATTACTTTAATGATACTTTAAATTTGAACATGTTATGAAAAAAATAGGTTTATTGTCTGATACGCATGGTTTTTTAGATGATGCTGTTTTTAAATATTTTGATGAATGTGACGAGATTTGGCATGCTGGCGATTTTGGAGCAGGTGTTGCAGCGCCTTTGGCTAACTTTAAGCCATTGAGAGGTGTTTACGGAAATATTGATGGTAAAGAAATAAGATCGGCATATCCAGAACATTTAAGATTTAAGTGTGAAGAGGTAAACGTATGGATGACGCATATTGGTGGATACCCTAATCATTATGCACAACAAATAAAAGAAGAAATTTACACTAAGCCTCCTCAGCTTTTTATATGCGGTCATTCGCACATTTTAAAAGTAATTTTTGATGATAAAATTAAATGTTTGCATATAAACCCAGGTGCTGCAGGTAAAAGTGGTTGGCATAAAGTAAGAACTTTAATAAGATTTTGTATTTCGGAAGAAAAAATACATACCTTAGATGCCATAGAGTTAGGTAATAGATAACGTATAAAGTACACTAAGTAGATTATGGCAGGAATAAAAACACTCGGACAGTTTATTATTGAAAAGCAATTGGATTTTCCTTATGCAAAAGGCGAACTTTCTAGATTATTGAGAGATATTGGTATTGCTTCTAAAATTGTAAATAGAGAAGTAAATAAAGCTGGCTTAGTTGATATTTTAGGTGATGCAGGTTCTGTTAATATACAGGGTGAAGAGCAAAAGAAGCTAGATATGTATGCAAATGAGCAGTTTATATCGGCTTTAACGAGTGGTGGAGAATGTTGTATTGTGGCTACCGAAGAGGAAGATGAGTTTGTGCCGATAGATTCTCCGGTATCTAAAAATGCGAAATATATTGTTTGTATTGATCCTTTAGATGGTTCTTCAAATATTGATGTAAATGTTGCAGTAGGTACTATTTTTTCTATTTATCGTCGTAAATCTGTTGATGGCGATGCCACCTTAGCAGATGTATTGCAAAAAGGAACAGATCAAGTTGCTGCGGGTTATGTAATTTATGGTTCATCAACTATGTTGGTTTATACTACAGGCAAAGGAGTAAATGGGTTTACATTAGATCCATCAATTGGCGAATTTTGTTTGTCGCATCCTAATATGAAAATTCCTGATGATGGAATTATTTATTCGATTAATGAAGGTAATTATGTGCACTTTCCTGATGGTGTTAAAAAGTATTTAAAATATGCTCAGGTCGAGGATTTGGCTACAAAAAGGCCATATACATCAAGATATATAGGTTCTATGGTTGCAGATATTCATCGTAATTTAATTAAAGGTGGTATTTATATTTATCCAACTACAGCAGCATCTCCCAATGGGAAATTAAGACTTTTGTATGAGTGTAACCCTATGGCATTTATTATTGAGCAGGCAGGTGGTGTTGCTTCTGATGGTTTTAACCGTATATTAGATATTGTGCCAACCGAATTGCATCAAAGAACTTCTGTTTTTATCGGCTCACCAAAAATGGTTAAAATGGCTGAAGATATGATGGCAGAATTTTCTGCAGAAAGTAATCAGTTTAAGGTAGATGCAAACGAAAAATTAGCTGAACTTGGTGTTGTTGGCAGCATCGATTAATGCCCTAAATGTTACAAGGTATTTTTAAATGACTAGTTATTTCTATTAGTAAATAGGATATTAGATTTGCTATTGTACCTTTGCATAAAGACTGAGTGAATGAAAAAAACAGAAGAAAATATAGCTTTAAGCTATGTAGTTAAAACGATAACTAAAGCGATAGCTGATTCGCAGGTGGAGCAAGGGTTAATAAATGAGTATGTTATAAAGGATGGAAATGATACCATATTTCTGAAACAAGACCCAAATAATAATGCGATCTTAATTACAGATAAAAGAAATATTCTTTTTAGTGAAGATTTATTAGAAACACTTCAAGATATTCATTTGAGTGTAAAGGGGAATGAGGAACTTAAGTCCGCATTACAAAACTCAACAATCATTATTAATGGATTAGATATTGAAACTGATTTTGTATTTCAAGCTGTTAAAGATTTTTTAGATCAATTAAGTAATAGCTATGAGTTTGTGCAAACTGTAGAAACTGAAGTAACAAAAATTGGAGTTGGTTTTAAGTTTGGTAAGCATATTTTTAGGTTAAATATTACTAACGAGCCTGCAATGATTACACTTGAGCCAAGGTTTGTTAAATCTTTTGATGCTGGTATTCAGAAAACAATTACTGAGGATATTAATAAAGTACAAATTGCTGTAAACAAGATGTTTAAAAGTTCTTAAATTTTTAAAAAGTATAAATTAAAGCCTTGCATTTTATGTGGGGCTTTTTTTGTGGCCTATCAAATGCTACATTTTATAATAAATTATTCTGCTTTTTTTCGGCTTCGAAAAAGGTATCAATTGCCAATTGACTTTTGTTTTGAGATGCTGCTACAGCTAACCTATCGCAACGTTCATTTTCTGGATGGTCGTTATGACCTTTTATCCAAATAAATTTTATTTGATGTATTTTATGTAAAGCAAGATATTGTATCCAAAGATCTTTGTTTTTTTTATCTTTAAAAGCTTTTTTTACCCATCCAAAAACCCATCCTTTTTCTACTGAATCTACTACATATTTAGAATCTGAATAAATGGTAACCTGTTGACCGGGGTTTTTTAATGCTTTTAATCCTTCTATTACCGCCAGTAGTTCCATTCTGTTATTGGTAGTTAAACGAAAACCACCGCTTAATTCTTTTTCGTAAACACCAGAGCGTAATACAACACCGTAACCACCTGGTCCTGGGTTACCGCTTGCTGCTCCATCTGTATAAATTTGTATCATAAAGTAAGCAAAGCTAAGTTTTTAAGCTTATAAATTTATTTTTTGCGCTGTCAATTAGATTGTAATTGATTTAAAGTAGTTGGTTTATAACCGCTTAAAAATTTTTAATCGAAAATTTTCATAAAAATTTGAAAAGGATGTTAAAAGTCGTACTTTTGTTGCTCTGAAAAAACACGGTGGTTGTAGCTCAGTTGGTTAGAGTATTGGTTTGTGGTGCCGAGGGTCGTGGGTTCGAGCCCCATCAGCCACCCCGTACGGGGCAAGAGATTTTTAATAGTCTTTTGCCCCTTTTTTTTACCTTCTAATTTCTTGTTTATCAAGTAGATGCGCTCAAAAGTTTCGCTCAACAAAGCGGTTCGATGTTGTAGGGTTTCAAAATCGAATTTTTCGGGGAACATCGAACCAATCAGCCTTCTCTTATCATTAATCGTAGATTTGGTGAAAATCGGAAATAGTTGGGTGAGTGTAAAAATGGCATCATCCAGAATGGGATCAAGCTGAGAAATAGTGTATTTCTTTTTGGCAATTTCATCTAATTTAGCCTCTGTTCTTACCATATTCTCTTCACATTCGTGTTTCAAAGTCTTATAATCATTCCCATCTATATCTCCAAGCAAGAGCAATTCCCTTGCTCTGGTAAGTTTATTATTGCTTTCTGTGAGCTGTTTGGCCAGATAGGTCTTATATTCCTTATTTTCCAAAGTGTCGCTTGCATATTCATCCAAGATAACCATTTTAAACAGCTCCGCAGTTTTTGCATTCAAGCTATGGTCGTTTAAAAAATGCATAAACTCTTTATTGACTACTTCAGCTTTATACCTACAACCACATTTAGAAGAACAATGGTAATAATAGTAATACGCATTCCTGCCTTTAGAAGCACTCCCACATAGCGTACGCTCACATCGGCTACATGCCATAAAACCTTTAAGAGGTAGCTTGTCATCAGAGAATATCTTTGTTTTGATTGTTCTTTTCTTTCCATCAAGGATGTCCTGTACATCAAAGAATAACGAACTTGAAATAATGGGCTCGTGAAGTCCCTTTACCAATCTTGCTTCTTCGTCTTTATATTTTGGAACTAAAATTTCCCCGCAGTAGATTGGGTTTCTCACAGACCTGAGAAAATTATTCTTGCTACAGACTAGGCCATTTTCTACTGCTTGATTAAATACTTGTTCAGTCGAGTACTTTCCTTTGGCGATTTCCTTGAATGCCCATTCCATCAATTGCGCTTGCTCAGCGTTCGGAGCAATATACTTTCTTCCATTTTCTGAGGTGAGGTTAACATAACCAACAGGAGCAAGTCCAGGCCACCTTCCTTCTTTTCTTGCCCTTCTCATTCCATAAAAAGTGTTTAGCCCTCTTCTGTCATTCTCTATTTCAGGTGCCGTGAGGTAAATGGCGAGCATCATTTTGTTCTCTGGCACAGACATGTCCAACGGCTGTTCGATGGCCTGAGGTTCAACGCCAAATGATTTGAGCTTGCTGATCATATTATAAGCATCTGGAGCGTTGCGGCTAAACCTGTCCCATTTGGTGAATAGCACCAAGTCGGTTTTGTGCTTTTGTTTACGCAATAGGGTAAGGAGCTTTTGCCATGCAGGTCTCTGGAAGGTTTTTGCGGAATGATCTTCATAAATTACCTTTCTTACAGTAATATATGCAGTTTGGCAGTACTTCTGTAAACGTTCCTCCTGATCGCGTTGGGAGTACCCTTTGTCGGCCTGTTCATCGGTGCTCACCCGTATGTATAAATCAGCAATTTTCATTTCTTAAAGTTTTGATCGACAATCAATTTAGCTAAAAAATACATTATTTCCAGCATTTCCTGGGCATCATTTTTATCTATATTTATGCCATTCTTCGATAAGATTTTAACGGCTTGTTCGGGGGAAATATTTCGTTTCTTTTGTAAAATGTTCCTCATGATATGACAGTTAAAGGAACAATAATGAAAATTTGGGCTTGGGTGCTATGAGTAGGTCTGGTATATCCCTGCTGATGTTAAATTATCTCTAGTTATTGACAAAATGAATATTTATTTTTATAATTGTATATGCTTTTGGCAAGCTAGCCCGTTCGTGCGAAGATCTATTCAGCCAATTAATTGTTTAATAATGCAAACCTGCCTGCTTATTATCCAAACAAGATTACGGACGCAAATACATAGGATAATTAAGTAGGTATAAACAGGAATGTATTATGACACCTATTGAGTATCTAAAACTCCAAGCAAAAAATCTTCTTAAAGATTTCAAGACCCAAACTTCTTCATTTGATCCTAAACTTCAGCGTAACCTATATGAGTACGACCCAAGGTTTTTCAAAATCGACTTGCTCATAAATGACTTCGATATAAATGAAGAAAAATTTCAGTTAGGCAATGCCCAGCACGTAATCGCTAAGCTTTGCGGATTGGATAAATGGCAAGACTTATCGAAAGCATCGCCAGCCAAAATTGAGTTATCAATTTTATTGTACACTAACATGGACAGGCTTGAAGTGCGTGATTGGGATCAATATGTTTTAGATATTGAAACCGCAAACAACGTAAAGCTTGATGATGATTTTAAATTGCAAATCTTTAAAGAAGGATTTTTAGAGCGCGAACAAGACGTTTTTTATGATGACTATCGACTTTCTAAAGATGATGAGGATGAAATTGAATGGGAAATAGATGATTTTGTACCGAGCGTACCTACCGAAAAAATCTATTCATTGCCCCTAAATGGAAAAGATCGTGAGGAATTTATTGAGGCTGCTAATTGGTCATTCGAGCGTATTTTTAATCGCATTGAACCTAACTATCCTGAGTTGACCCGTTCATTGTGGGATGCGGAACGTTATATTGACGAAGAATTATTAAAGCCAGAAATGTTACCCATAGACCGTGATTATGCACTTTCTTTGGTTGATGGTTTCATGGTTGGACATGTTATTCAGTTGGCTGCGCAAGCTGATGATCAGGCGGAAAAAGCTGATTAAATGATTATGGGGTAAAGTTAAACTCGGTAGCCCTAACAAACTGCCGAGTTTTCCATGCATCATAAACGGGTAGAAAGCTCATTATTCACTTTGTCAAAATGGATAAAATGATTTAAGGTTAATTAATGACTTGCAGCTGAATAACGTCTAAACGACAGAAAATTAGAAATCTGTTTGTTACTTTAGCGAATATTACCCTCATTACATGATAGATTTTAGAGAACTTCCCGAAGATGGAATAAAATTTGAGCAGTTGATCAGAGAACTTTTAGTCCTTGAAGGATTTGAAACACATTGGACTGGCGTTGGACAAGACGGGGGAAAAGATCTTGTAGTAACTGAAAAGCTAAAAGGAGAACTTTCTGTATATGAAAGAAAGTGGTTGGTCAGCTGTAAGCATACCGCAAATTCGGGGAAGTCATTGGGAAGAGAACAAGCAGGAAATATTAGTGAAGATTGCAGAGCTATTGATGCTGAAGGTTACATTTTGGTTTGCTCGACTCAACCAACAGCCAGTCTTGTAACTCGGCTAGATGAAATAGAGAAAAAACAAAATATTATAACAAAGGTATGGGACTCGATTGAGATTGAAAAAAAATTGTCTAAACCCAACACATTCAGCCTTATACATACTTTTTTTCCTGAGAGTTCAAAAAACTATCAATGGAAAATTTATAATGCCTTTTCTCCTGCGTTTTGGGCGGCGAATTACAAGGACTACTTTTTTTACATGAGCTGTAGACATTCGAATAACTATCCATATCTGGAGAGCATTGAAGCAATCGTGTCAATTTTAGAGAAAGTAGCATTGGTCAAAGATAAATATGGTCTGGAATCTCAATATTTAAGATTAAGAGCTGTTTATTATGATGATAAGCATTGCAACCACATCGCATATGTTGATTACATTTATCCAAATGGGACAAAAAAGGAGAACCTGATCGGACCAAAAAAAATGAATAAGGTGTTAAGCAAATTGTTTTCTGATATGGAGGACCGGGTCTTAAATCAACCCGATTGGGATATTATTTATTTGGAAGAGTCTGTTGGCGGTGATAGTTTTCAGTTAAACCATAAAAGGTATTATCAGCCATATTTGAAAGAGTTTGAAAAGGGGGAGGAACGAAAAAAATTCCTGCACAATTGGGTTTACGAGATTGAACAGCTAGAAGAGCAGTTTGGAGAACGAGAGGATATCCTAGGTATATAGTTTTCTTTCAAATTATACCTTTCGTATTCGCATAAAGTATAGCTTTCAATCGTTCCGATGGATTTTTTATGCCCCTATTGACAAGTCTGCTAAAATCTTTCTTGTACCGCTTGTCAATAATCTCTGATTCATATTCATTGATGTACAGTAGCTGGACAAAGTGAGCCTCCAGTTCTTGCCGCTGGCTCACATATTCTAGATAATTCTCAGTGGTTTCACCAAATTTCACGTAGTTATCATCCATAATATCTGTATTGTGCTGTAAAAAGTGCACGGTTTCATGGATAACCGGGTGTGTTAGGTGGCTTAATCTTTTTGGAACAGAAACTTTATAATTTTCATACGCCAGACTTTTGAATTTATCAATTGGATATTTCTGGTAGCCACTTACCTTTGCCTTCCCTTCTTCGGTAACTATAACATCAAATAGCCTTGGTCCGCCCGAATGTCCATTATTTGCCATAGCGTCATCGAGATTTTCACCTTCGAAGCCAGTCCAAGTGTCCCTGATTGGAATTTGGCATCTTTTCATCAGTGTTTCGACTTGGCGAAAAAGCTTTTTCTTTTGTGTTTCTGTATAGCTCATAGGATGAAGATATCATTTTGTACCGTAAAAATAAATGGTATATCCCAAAATGACCCTTTACCACTGATTTGAACCCATCAACTTTGCTGTCACTTAAATTATTGCAATGAAAAGTACAGCACCGTTACCCAAAATACCACTGTTCATCTGCACTGCTTCGTCCTCCTCGCAGTGTCCTTTTCCCTTCAAAGAAAAGGAGCAAGCGGAAGTTAGGCAGAGCCTTACTTTCTGTCCCCACGCTACTGCTACGGGGTTTCAAGAATTCTCCGGGAATTCTTTGGCCTTTAGCAAAGGCATCAAACCGCAAAAACAGAATTCCCTGCTGAATTCCGGCAACAAATAACCACATATGGAACAGGAAAACGTAAACACGGTAAAATACCCCGCACAGCTCGATATAAAGTTCGCAAAAGTGGCCTTATCCCTTGGACTAACCAAGCGGGAGCTGTTCGTCAAAATGGTGGAATACTTCTACCGTACCAAAAAAGATCCTACGGATATCAACGATGAATTGATGAAAAACACACTTGCTAAAAACCATAAAGCCTACACCAGTTTCATCAAGGCACAGGAAAACCTCTTGCTAATTCCCATGAAGGAAAGCATGGACAGGATGATCAACAATCAAAAGGAAATCGTAAAATATTTCAATGAGCAGGTCATCAATGCCAACAAGACCATCATCAAGAACCTGAATACTACCGAAAACCTGATAACCAAATCTTTGCAGGACAAGGACAGAATAAAGGCCATATTCCTGCAGATCCTGAACAACTATATCAAAAGCCGTGAGGAACTGGGCACTTTCAAGACAAGGGAAAAAGAGGAACTGGCAGATACCGTTCGCAACCAGATCAAATATCTCTAAGCCATGTACATCAATATTACCGATAGCGAAATGGGTAACAATAGGGGAAGCAGTGGCACGCTGGTACATTACCTCGATAAGGAGAATAGGCTATTCAAATCTGAGGAACCCACGCTCTGGTTCAATGGCGAAAGCAAAACTGTCCAGTCATATGAGGTCAAGAACAGGATCGATCATAACATTGCCAAATTGTGCAGGTATGATGCGAAGTTCTTTCTGGTCAACATCAGTCCCAGCCAAAAGGAGATTGCCCACCTAAAGGAACTTTACGGAGAAGATGGGGCAAGAGAAAAGTTGAGGGAATATGCCATAAAGATCATGGACGAATATGCTAGGAACTTCAAAAAGGAAAATATCCAATCCAATGCCGATCTTTTATGGTTCGGTAAACTGGAAAACCACCGCTATTATTCCTTTAAGGATAAAGAGGTGAAAAGTGGACAGGTCAAACGGGGAACGGTAAAACCGGGCGAGCAGATGCACGTTCAGGTAATCGTGAGCCGCAAGGACATCACCAACAAGATTAGGTTGAGCCCGATGAACAAATCAAGGGGCAAGAATGCCGAACATTCCAAGAAATTGGGCCAGTTTGACAGGGTTGCCTTTAAGAATTCGGGCGAAAGGGTATTCGATCACCAATTTGATTTCCAACGGCCGATCAGCGAAACGTTCAATTATGCCAACGCCAACGCAAAGGGACTAAGGGAAAGGCTGGAGATGCAGGCATCGGCGAGTAGATCTACGCCAAAAGAAAAGCTTGAAGAACCGAAACAGGAAAGCCAGCACATCTACCTCCCACAACCAGAACCGACCAATTACCTTGGTCTGCTACTGGAAAAACAGCATGCTGAGCCACTGGGCACGGGACTGAAAAAAAGAAAGAAACGCAGAAAAAACAGGGAGAACGAACAGGGATTAAGTCTGTAAACTAAAAATATTTCAATATGAACACAGGGGAAGATATTCAAGGGCTAAGGAAGATAACCGATTTTACAAGGATGATCAGTATATTCATACTGGTCATCCATTTTTACCTCTGCTGTTATCAGGCTTTTAAGGCTTGGGGCTGGACAGCGGAGATCACCGACAGGCTGATTTCAAACATTGCAAGAACTGGACTGTTCAGCGGGATAATGATACCCAAGCTATCGGCACTGCTCATGCTTATCATTTCGCTTGTTGCGGTCAAGGGCAAAAAGGATGAAAAGATCCAGAAGAACGCCATTATTGCATATCTGTTGACTGGGCTGCTATTGTTTTTCATCAGTGCCCTTTGTTTGTATCTTTATACATCAGTACAAATTGTAGCTGTATTATACATAGCCATCACCTCCATTGGCTACTTGCTAATTCTTACAGGGGGAGGATTATTAAGCAGATTAATTAAAAACGCACTGAACAAGGATGTGTTTAATTCGGAGAACGAGACCTTTCCGCAGGAGGAACGGCTGTTGGAGAATGAATATTCCATCAATCTGCCGGCTAAATACAGATTGAGGAATAAGGTCAAGGACAGTTGGATCAACGTCATCAATCCCTTTAGGGGAATTCTGGTGGCAGGGACACCTGGTGCAGGTAAGACCTATTTTGTGATCCGCCATATCATTGACCAGCACATCAAAAAAGGGTTTTCCATGTTCATCTATGATTTCAAGTTCGATGACCTGTCCAAGATCGCCTACAACAAACTATTGAAATACCACAGGAATTATAAGGTGAGACCAAAGTTCTATGCCATTGATCTGGAAAATCCAAAGCATAGGTGTAATCCGCTTTCGCCCGAGGGCATGGAAGATATTACCGATGCCGCCGAAGCATCAAGGACCATTATGCTTGGACTGAACAGGGATTGGATCAAAAAGCAGGGCGATTTCTTTGTGGAGAGTGCGGTCAACTTTGTAACGGCAGTGATCTGGTACTTGAGAAAATACAAGAACGGGAAATACTGTACGCTGCCACATCTGATCGAGCTGATCCAGTTTGATTATGATCCCTTGTTCGCCATCTTAAAAGAAGAAGCAGAAATTATTCCGCTCATCAATCCCTTTATTTCGGCATTGCAAAGAAAAGCCATGCCTCAATTGGAGGGACAGATCGCCTCGGCAAAGATTGGTCTTGCAAGATTGTCTTCACCAAAATTATACTATGTGCTCAGTGGTAATGATTTCACGCTTGATCTGAACAATCCCGAGGAGCCCAAGATCATCTGCGTTGGCAATAACCCACAGAAACTGCAGGTCTATGGTGCAGTATTGTCACTTTACATCTCAAGGGTCATCAAATTGGTCAATAGAAAGGGACGGTTAAAAAGCAGCCTGATCTTTGACGAGTTCCCTACCATTTTTTTTAACAATATGGACAGTCTGATTGCTACGGCAAGGAGCAACAAGGTTTCCACGACCATTGCTGTACAATCTACCGAACAGCTGAAAAAAGATTACGGCTCAGAGCAGGCCGATGTGATTACGGGAATTGTTGGCAATATCATTTCTGGGCAGGTGACGGGCGATACGGCAAAGAAACTGAGCGAGGGTTTTGGTAAGATCTTACAGAACAAGGAAAGCAGGAGCATTTCCAGTAACGATGTATCCATTTCTAAATCTACCCAGATGGATTACGCGATTCCTGCATCAAAGATTGCCGCACTTTCTTCGGGGGAATTTGTGGGCATCGTAGCAGATAATCCGGATGAGAAGATCGGTCTTAAGATGTTCCACTGCGAGATACAGAACGATCATGATGCCATAGCCGAGGAGGAGAGGGGTTACAGGGACATCCCCGAAGTCAAAAAAGTAAGCCATGTTGATGTGATGGAAACTTACGGTTCCATAAAGGCAGAGATTGACCAGCTTGTAAAACTGGAACTTAAAAAGATTGGCCGGGAAAATACGATTGGAAAACCAAAAGATGAGAACAAAGAGGTGGAAGAAGGGGATGAACTGATGGATCAACAGGGTATTGTGATGTAATTACAAATGATACATGAACGTTTTTTAAGGATTTTTAGTCGCGGAAAAAATTGATTTTCTGCGAATTTAGTCAATCTGCAGCATACGGGTTCGCTGCGCCAAGGTAGTGCCCAAAAAATGGGTATCCGCCATCCTGGCGGAGCCTCCGCATTTTTTTGGGCCTCCACCTTGCCCGTTATGCTTCAGATTGGCTGTGATGTGCCATAATCAATTTATCATTCACTTAAAACTTTAGATTATGGAAACGTTACAAATAAATCAGTTAATGACCGTTGCGGAGGTTACGCTAAGATATCGGCCAAAGATAAAGCCCAGCAATAGGCCAGTAGTTAAATGTTCAAAAGATGCTTATGAAATCTTATTGGGCTTTTGGAATTTAGATAAGATCGAATTCTGTGAGCAGTTCTGTGTGATGCTGCTGAACAATAGGGGAAGGGTGTTGGGTGTTGTCGAATTGTCAAGTGGCGGGTTCAATGGAACAGTGGCAGATCCCAAAATGATCTTTGGCGTGGCGCTAAAGGCCTGTGCCAGCTCAATAGTGATTGCGCACAACCATCCCAGTGGTGACCTAAAGCCAAGTAGCCAGGATATAAAAGTAACCGAAAGGCTGGTTGCAGCAGGTAAGCTTTTAGATCTTGCTGTTAATGACCATCTCATCGTGACCACAGAAGGTTATCGTTCTCTTGCAGATGATGGGTACATTTAAGCGGATAATATTTCCACTAAGCTCCTTTAGAAATACTTAAGGGCTTATTCTTTCTGCTTGTACACCACTGTGTTTTTCTTCCAATGGTAGATAGAGGAAAAAACGGATGGAGGAAAAAAGTAATGGTTAACCCGAACCACCGGCTATCTGAATGTCAATATATTCATTTGGGAAATGTCTAGGCTATGCTGTTTAAGTGTTAAATAGCAGATTGGACTTTGACTTCCATATTTGTTTCGTTAATTTAGCTCAGTTCAATATGCAATGCCAATATGATGGGGTCTGGATCGATAGATATTTTTTTAGTCCTACTTCTTGTTTACTCAGGTATAGTTACCGGTATGCTTATCATGGTACTTGTACAAAGATCAAGGGTCAGCCAAGGCGATCTCAATTTAACTTACGGATCTCTTGATGATGATCCACGGCCGGATCTTTATGGTGATATTCTGGATGAAAATAGGGAACATGTGGGGGACCAGTTAAGGATAAGAATCCACTTAAAGGTAACCAATCTGGGCAAGCAGACGGCTCATAAATTAAATGCGGTTTGGGGAGGTGATGATGGCAACTGGTTTCAATGGACCATTGTACCCCCTTTGGATAAAAGAACGCCCCTACCTCTCGGTACGCTCAAGTACAATGAAAGTGTTGAATTCCATCTTGAATGTGAGGTTCCCTATATAAACACAAAGGAAAAGGGCGATCACTTTTTCTGCCTGTTTTCTATTGATTTTGAATTTCGCCAGAGTAATGGAGAAACCTGTATCCAGGAGCTGAAATGGTTCAGTTATTCTAATGATTACGTATTCATTGGCAGTGGGGAAGTGTACAGATATTATGATTAGCCCAACTTCGGATATGACCACAACAATGGACTAATCATAAATGGACTAATCATAATTTAAGCTTTAATATCCGTTAGTTAGCCGGGTAGCTGATGGTAAAGGTGAGGGTTTCATTTTCAATAAAGCCATTTTCCTGGGAGAAGCTGCTCTTTTTATCCTTGTCAAGATCAAGGAGCTTGCCCCGGTCTTCTTCCTCCTCTTCCACTGAGGTATTTTCCTGTTTGTTCAGTTCTACTGGTAGCCTGTTCTCCAGGGCATGCTTCGTTTCTGCGGCGGCATTATCGATCCAGGCCTGATCAATCTGTTCAAGGTACTGCACCTGTGAAGGGCTGAGGTCAAAATGCGACTGGACCCAAGCTGGGAAATCATCACCTGCTGCATCTGCCTCAATTTGTAACTGTGGCTGTGGCAAGTCATACAGTTCTTCTACTAGTTGTTGTGCACCGGCATTGGTAAATGGGAAAGTATTCATATGTTATGGGTTTAAGTTAATAATTCATGGATAAATGATTTTAGGGCTAAACTATTGCTATAGGGGGATATTTTGTTGTACGGAATGCCTCAAGAATGGCGAACGGTAGTAATAAAATGGCGAATGGTAGGATTTGGAGTCTCTAATAAAAGCCGTAAAAACGAAAAGTTCCTATTTTTACGTTTTTAATCCGTTCCTATGCGTAACAATTTACAGCTACAAACAAATTCCAGAAAGGTCAAGTATCTGCATTGGTCCTTACTGCTGGTTATCTCTCTAGTAATTGCACATCTTATCGTAACAGAAAGCCAGAAAAAACCGATGCTTGTGCTTATCCACCAATTCAATTATAAAGTTGCCATGGCTTTTAGTTGGACCATGACCTTTGCCATCATGTACTGGATCAACTGGTGTACAAGATTTCTTGATACCTACAGGCCATGGACGGGAAATTGGATTGTCAGGACATTGATACAGTTTGTATTAGGTGTGTTGGCAGTTTTGATTTTTGATATACTAGTCGTAAAAGGGTATTTTGATGCCTTTAATCGAGATTTTCGCAAAAGTGGATATATGGAAGTTGAATTTCCCATCGTAAGGTTGATGGTGCTGCTGATGAACGTAACCAATATTGCATGGTTTTTTGCAGCTAATTATTACCATACCAAAAGGAAAAATGAAGAACTGGGTGAGTTCATCAAACTTCTCACGGACAAGGAACAGCAGCAGAAGTTTTATAGAAGGACAATAAAGGCCCATTTGGGCAACCGCATAATACTGGTGGAACTGAACGAGATTGCGTGTTTCGCAAGGGAAGATAATATTGGCTATGTTTATTTGCTGGATGGACATAAGTTCAACATCGATCTCAAACTCTATCAACTGAACGCGCTTTTGGATTCCTCATCATTCTATCAGATCAACCGATCTGTAATCATTTCCTTGGATATTGTAAAGGGTTTTGAAAAGGTAAAGAACCAGCAAGCAGCAATCATCCTGAAGGAAGGAAACCAGTTGGAGGTATCGCTTCTGGTGAGTAGGGACAGGTTCGAGGGGTTCAAGGAGCGCTTTGATACCTATAGAATGTTTTAGGACTTGCCCAGTTTGTCATTTTCTTGGTGCTCTTTGAGGCCGGGTCATACCATTCGCCAATTTATTTCTACTATCCACAATCCCTGGGAGGGAACTAAATAAGTTTTTTAGTTAACATCGCTATATTCACTTATGGATTAATTTGATATATGACAAAAACCAGAACCTATGGTCAAAGCAGCTCATGAAACCAGAAAAATGATAATAGATATCCTTACATTGGCATTTGCCGAAAATAAAAGCGTGCAGGCTGTTTGTGGTGCGAACATCCGACGCGTCCGCAGACTGATGGCATATGGCTATGATAACTGTGCGGCTTTCGGTAGGGTGTACCTAACCGAAGACCATAGTGCATGCGCACTGGTCTTATTCCCGGATAGGAAACGGACTTCCCTTAAAACAATACTCTGGGACCTCAAATTGGTAGTAAAGGTTATTGGCCTGACAAAGTTATTTAGGGTGCTCAAAAGGGAGTCGGTTATAAAATCACATCATCCAAAAGCGCCATTCTCTTATCTATGGTTTATAGGTGTCGATCCCTCAACGCAGGGGAGGGGAAAGGGTAGTGCGCTTTTGGATATAATTATTGAAGATGCTGCTGTGGCAAACAGACCGGTGTACCTGGAAACCTCTACTATTGAAAATATTGCCTTTTACAAAAAACATGGACTTGAGGTCACTGGGGAAGTCCAGTTTGGCTATAAACTTTTTCTGATCAACAATTATAGAAAGTAAATGTGTCTTGGTATTAACACCCATGATAATGATGGTATTCGGTTCGGAACTTCATGTGCTCACAATGGTCTGCTGCCTGCTGGAATTTGGCATGTGCTGTTACCAGTTGATATATTATCTTTCCTTTCCTCAGGAAAGGAGAAGATTTTGGTACTTGTGGCTGCTGATACTTTTGGTTTTCTATAACATTACCGGTGGATTATTTCCAGATCCAAAGATTGATATGCCGATAAGGCTACAGAACATAATTGCCTATGGAAGCGGTTTCCTGATGGCTTCCTACTTTCCATTCTATTTCTATAAGGCCTTTAATCTTAAAAGGTTAAGGTTCCACGCGATATATGGCGTGCAGTTTTTCCTATTGCTGCCCTATGTCATTTTTTTTATAATAATATATTCAAGGAACGGTGACCTGGAATTTGCAAGGAGCTATGGGATGATTGTTCCGGCAATCTATTCGGTTGTCATATTTTTTGCAATGCTCAATGCGATCAGGCTCAAGATCAATGGCCGCAAAAAATCACCATATCCCTACAGGATTATTGATATGGTTCTGGTCTATGCTGCGGTAAGTCCATGGGTTTTCATGAGCGCCTTTGCCTATTTTAATGTGGCCCAGTGGATCGAAGTACTAATGACCAATATCGGATTTTTGATCATCACCATACTTTTCATTGCAAGGTCAGTCAGGCAGTCAAGGATGGAAATGTCAGAAAGGCTTTCGAAGAAACAGGATTGGGAAGAGCTCTTTGGCAACCACTGCGAGACCTATAGGTTGAGCAAGCGGGAGCGTGAGATTGCGCTGCTGTTGTGCAAGGGCATGACCTATAGGGATATCGCTGGTGCTTTGTTCATTTCCGAACGGACGGTAGATAACCATGTCCAGCGGATATTTTTGAAGACTGAGGTGAACAAAAAAATGGATCTGCAGAAAAAGCTCGGTTTTGTGCACTTGATCTGATGGCATGGGAGAGGATCACGATCATTCATATGCCAATAGGTTACTCGATCAGCTATACGGGTGGGTCCCACTTTCAGGCTCATTTAGGCTTGCCCTCAGAGAGCTCATCCAATTGCAGCGGGAAAACCCAAAGTCGATCATACTTGATAGCTCCCATCATGCCAAACGGATGTGGTATAGCCTAGACAGTTTTGTCGTTGGCTATGACTATACCAGGGGGAATGGCCAGAAGGTAACAAGGATATATTTGCCCGGTGATGTATTTACGGATCTATCCAGCTTTTTTCAGAACAAGCCTGCAAAGCTGAAACTAGTTATTCTTCAGGGCGGAGATTTGTTGTATGTTACCAGAGCTGACTTTAACGGGTTGAGACAGTATGCCGAAGGGTTTGATCTCATACAGCACCTGATGCTGCTCGAGCAGGAACTGGAATCTTGGCGGGGCTGGATAATGACCTTGAGGGATGAGCAAAAGGTTGCTGAATTTAACCAGCGCTATCCCATGTACCTGTTGCCGAACCATATCTGTGCTTCTTTTCTACAGATGACCCCATCAAGATATAGTGCTGTCAAAGCCAATTTTACTGTCGGCAGTTGATTTTCAGTCATTTAGGTTTTCTTACGAATAAAATCTAGTAATAAAAAGCCTATCGGGATATTTTTGGAGATCTGATTTTTTAGACTTTTGATGTGTTGATTGCTGAATGGGTATTAATTAAATGTTAAGTCACCAATGGAAAATAAGGTTGTTTTAAAAACTGGGTTGAGGAAAAGTAGGTTGATGATAGATATAGTCTGCTTTGCGTATTTCATCCTTTTCATCTATGCCGCTAGTAGCAAGTTATTGGATTACGAGAAATCTAAGTTGCAAATGTTAAAATCTCCTATTATAACAGATTATGCCTTCTTTCTGGTTTGGCTAGTTCCAGTGCTTGAAATTATCATTGGTGTCCTGTTGTTGATCAGGAAAACAATTTTGCCTGGTCTCTATGCAGCACTTGCCCTTATGTCAGCTTTTACTGCCTATATCATTGCTATCTTAAATTTTAGCGATAGCATTCCCTGCAGCTGTGGCGGGGTCCTAGAACGGCTAGGATGGAGTGAGCATTTGATATTCAATCTGATCTTTATGGTTATGGCAATTGTGGCTATTCTACTTCAGACAAAAATAAATGAAAAGGGACGGGTTACGACTGTCCAAACGATATTCTAATGGCCAATTTGAATGAGGGGAGACCGAAAACCTGAAAAAGAGTAGGTAATTAATAAAAACTTAAAAACATGAAAAAGTTACTATTTTCTGCCCTTGTTGCAGTTATTGCAGTGGGCGGGGCATTTGCGACCACTAAATTGGCGCCAATCTATTATGCGCCAAATTCTGATACACCAGTGGATTGTGCACCAGGAGCAATTCTTTGTTCTACAAAAACTGGGTCATCGTTGGTTTATACTCAAAGTTTTTCATCTGGTCAACAGGATGGTGACAACAGAGTGGACTTGACCGAAGTTGATACAGCTAGGCCATAAAAAAAACGGTCACTATGCCTAGTGTATAGTGACCGTTTTAAATGATTTATATGAAAAAGAGCATATTTTTAGTGGTTTGTATAATTGTTTTATGTTTTTCTGTCATCCTCTTTTATCAACGTTTCTTTTTGAAACAAGATAGAAACGGTTTTGAAAGAAAAATAATTAAAACAACTTACAAAGTAGTAAATTCAATAAAACTCCCATCATCATCTTGCTATTTTGCTGGTGAACCAAACGAAGAATTATATCTTAAGGACCTTCAAACTGCAAACGTCATCTTCATTGCTGATCTTACCCTATCCAACATCAAAAAGCGAGCATATAATGTGCCAGACGAAATAAGCGTGAGGAAAAGAAAAGTTAATATTGGCATTGTAGGAACATCTGTTTTTATCAGTGGCAATCTGGCCGGTAATCTCAATATCTATTCTCTTGCTAATCCTACTGGCACGAGTTATAAAAACCCAAAAATCTGGTTCGATCAGACAACCTTGGCATCAAATACAACCGTAATTGGCCGGGGATTACAAACGATTAAGGGGAACTTGCAAATACAGGTTATAAATTTCAATTACAAAAAAGGTAGAGTCAAAAGCACCTATAATCTTTCCGCAGAAGCTGAAAATGTGTTCAGTGTTGATGGTCAACTTCAACTGGATAATATGTCTAAAGACCTTTTCTATATGTTTTTTTACAAAGGGAGCTTTCTGTGCCTAGATACAAATCTCAATCTAAAGTATGAGGCTAAAACAATCGACACAATAACCTCTTCATCTTTAAAAACCGCTACCCTAAGCGCCAAAATTAAAAATAAAACCGAAACTAAAACAACTCAGTCAACGCCAAGAAATGTGATAAACCGAAGTTATACGCTGTATCAAAATCATCTTTATTTAATATCATCTTTAAAAGCAGACAACGAAAGCCTCTCCAAATTCCGGGATAATCAGATCATTGATGTTTATACATGTGAAAGTGGAAAATACCTGTATAGCTTTTACGTTCCGAAATTCAAAAGAACAAAACTAAGAGAACTTAAAATACATGATAAAAGTCTTTTCGCAATATATGACGATTTTCTAGTTGGATATAAATTAGTGCAATAATCTTAACGTTGCAAATATTGGTGTTGCCGGAAAATTATAATTCTTTAATTGCACTCAGTATTAAACCATAAGCATCTTTGGCACCGTTTATTGTATTTGCATATATTTCTCCCTTTTTATCTATAACCAAGAGAAAGGGTGCCCCCGATAAATCGTAATGCTTTGCAAATGGATGTTTGAAGCCATTTTCAGCATATACATTTAGGTATTCCTTAGACGTGTATATCCCACTTTCCAAACCATTCTTCCACTTTTCAATGCTGCTATCTACGCTGATTGAAAGATATACAAAGTCCTCCTTACCTTTGAGTAAATGGTAAAAATCTTTATGAAAATCGTGATGAAACTTTGCGCAAGCACCACATCCGGTAAACCATAGGTCAATAAATACAACTTTATTTTTTAGCGAATTCAAGCTTACTGAATTTCCGTCAAAACCTTTGAACAAACCATCGTAAACCTGTCTTCCTATAGCAAGCTTTTGTTGTGAGGAGTAGATGTTTTTTACGAACGGAATTGTAATATACTTTTTGCCGTCTTCCATGAGTTCATCGGTTGTTTTACTATCAAACTTCATTTGGGAAACATAGCCAGAAAAGCCCAGGAAGAGATTTGCAACTAGTCTTTCCCTAACTATTCCAGAATATTTGTTTAGCAAAACATCGTATAGTTCCTTGAGTGTGATGCTATCCGTTACAGAATTAATTAAGAGGTCATAGGCTTCTTCACGTGCAAGAAAGTTGAGTTGAGTTGGACACAATGCAAGGTCATCGCTAGGTATATTTTTGAATTTCTCTTTATTGAGATTAAAATTTTTTTTAATCAGTGATTGACTGATGGGATCGTTTTTATAGGTGATAGAGTACAGGCCTGACATTCTGAATTTCCAATCTGAAAAAATTGGAGCATGCTCATAATTTATCAATGTTTTCATTCTATCACTAAGATTTGAATGTCTAATGATATCATTTTTCTTTCCTACTAATCGTGAGGTAAATTCATTCAAGTGGTCCAATTTGATTTGCAGGCTATCTGGTTTGCCCAATTGTAATTGCTTTACTCCCTTTCTAAATTCGGTATCAATCTCTGCGGGCGAGCCTAGATGCGCAAGTTCGTCAATTAGTCTATACTTGTATGCACCATTTCCTTTAAATGTTATGCTGAGTGCAACACCGCTTTTGTCAATATTCAGGTTAATGCTATCTGTATTTTCAAAATAATAACGCTTTCTAGCCATCTCTGTGATAGCTCTGCCATTTTTCATCAGCCAAAAGCTCATGATTGCAGGTTCCGGGAAATTTGGGAGTTTAAAGCTAAAATTACCTGCTTTGTTAGTAGTTATGGAGAAATTCTCATAATTAGTCCTGTATGGAGTGTATGGCCTATGAAAGATCACTTCGATGGTGTCCATCGTATTGATCCTTTTTCCATTGACCGTTATTGTACCTTTGAAAATAGGCTGCGGTTTTATTGATTGTGCGATACACGTATTGATATTACATAGGACAGCAAAGGCCATGAATGCTGTAGATAAAATTTTCATAAAATTGGGTTTAAATGGCCATACACGCCTTTCATTAAAAGCATGTATGGTTCAAGATCAGTATCCCGGGTTCTGACTGATATTGTTATTATTATTGATTTCCGAAATACGGATGGGAAAAAGTTCGAAGTTGGTTTTCCAGTTGGGTTTGGTTACTGAAAGTACGGTAGACAATCTATTTGACCTTTTGAGCTCAAACCACCTATCTCCCCATTCACAGAAAAGCTCATTTCTTCTTTCGGTTGCAATCGTAGTTAATAAAGACGCTTGGTCAATTGTTGGATTGATATCTATAATTAATGGTAGTCCCGCTCTCGCTCTTATCCTATCAATATCACTAATACTTCCGCTTAGATTATTTTGCTTTGCCCTTGCCTCCGCACGTATTAGATATTGCTCGGCTAAACGAAATACCATTGAATATTCTGTAACATCAGAAGATGATCTTACTTTATATTTGAAGGGATAAAAATATTCAACACCTGAACTAACGAGGCTTTTAATCCAGGAAATTTTTCTAAGATCATTTTGTTCAAAGGCCCTTTGAACAAAATCAGGACGAAGTGAAACATTTACAGGAGCACTTGCAAGGATGTAAAAGTTGCCTGCGGCAGTATTTGAGTTGGGGGCTGGCATTAATTGCCAAATTGCTTCCTGGCTATTTTTCAGGAAGACTCTGTCCAAAGGCACAAGTTGATAAGTATTGACTTGGGATATCACCAGACCTGAATATTTTTCAGCGTTTTCCCATTTGCCCAAATTTAAATATACACGGCTTAATAATGAGTGTATCGTTGAGATATTAGGTCTAACTCTTTCTGCAGTCACATAACTTTCTCCCAATAGGCCTTCGGCAGTTTTCAGATCGCTTAAAATTTGTTCATATACCTTGTCCACTGATGCTCTTGTGGCCCTTTTGTTGGTTTGATAGTTAGTTGACAGGTGCAAGGGAACTTCACCAAACAGGTTGATCAGATAGTAATAGCAGAACGCTCTGATAAAATATGCCTCTCCTTTTAATTGGGAAGCCACAGTTGGGGTGATCCCCTGCTCTAATGATAACTGTTCAATAATTCCATTGGCATCAAATATCCTTTTATAGGGGTTATCCCAGATAGCACTTAACATTGCATTTTCAGGGTTTATCTGGTTGTCAAAAAATGGCTTATAGGTTTGTATATTGTAACCTATTAGTTCATCGGCAGTTAATCCACAAAGAGTTGTAATGCTCCTTGGGCCATTACAAGCATAGTCATTAAGGGCCATTTGCTGATATATGCCCAATAAAGCGGAAGTTGCCAATTCGTCACTTTTAAAAACGGTTGATGGTACGAGGCTGTTTTTTGGTGGGTCAATCTCAACGAATTTTTTGCATGAGGTTATAATAACAAAAATTGAGATTGTTATTAATATAGTGTATCTAATATTTTTCATTTGATTAATTTTAAAGTGCAACCTTCAATCCGAATACAAAGGTCCTTAAGGGGGGTAGTCTGCTGATCAATTGACTATTTTCCGGATCCAATCCAGGATATCTTGTGATAGTGAAAATATTTTGGCCCTGAATAGAAAGCTCTGCGTTTTCAACTTTTACTATTGATAAGATTTTTTTTGGCAGTTTATAGATTAGGGAGACATTTTTAAGTCTCACAAATGAATTGTCAGCTAATGATTGGGCTCCGTTCGATTTTCCTATTAGAAAATTCAGATAGCTTGGTGTTGTGGTAGAAAACTTCGGAATATCCGATACGTCTCCCTGTTTCTGCCATCTTTCGAGTACCTCCTTTGTCTGGTTATTCAAAGGTATGTTCGAAGAAAAATATCCAGGGGCATAGCTTAGGTTATTAAGGTAGCTGAAGCCGGTTGTTTTTGAAAAAGACAACAGAATGTCCAGCGAAAATAATTTGTAAGAAATTGTACTTCCCAGGCCTCCATAAGCACTCTGCCCGGTAAATTTGTTTAGATATCTATCTAAATCATTTTGCAAGCCATTTTTATCTACATCTTCAAAAACATATAGCCCCGTCAGTGGATCGACATAAGTGTTCAGATACCTTTTTATATTAAGTGGTTCGCCAACTATATAAAGCGTTGAATTACTTGATGTGCTTAAACCGGGATATTCTACAAGTCTGTTTTTTGGAAGTGAGATATTAAAATTAGTAGACCAATGCCAATTAGAATTATTAATGATCTGGATGCTAGTGTCAAACTCCCATCCCGAATTTTGGACAATGGCGGGGAGGTTTGCATTTATAATAGTAGCTCCAACACTTGGAGGCAGGGGGGTTCCAACTAGCTGGTTTGATGATCTATTTCGAAAGTAAGCTGTTTGGAGTGATACCTTATCTTCTAGGAAACCTAGTTGCAGGGCCGCTTCTAGCTTATTATTATTTTCCCATCCATAATTGGGGTTTGAAATTCTGCTGGTAATCAAGGTTGGAATGCCCTGATAAGCTGTGCTACTGTTATATAACTGTAAATATTGATAGTCTGAAATCTGGTCGTTTCCAGTGCTTCCAAAACTCGCCCTCAACTTACCGAAACTAATGATTGGGATCGAATTTCTGATGAATTTTTCTTCTGAAAATATCCATGCCATTCCGATAGCCCCAAAATTCGCTATTTGGTTTCCTGGACCAAATCTACTGCTGGCATCACGCCTAGCTGTGATATTAAAGAAGTATTTATCCTGTAAGTTGTAGTTCAATCTAGCAAATAATGCCCCATATCTATAAATATAGCTATCAGATTGGGTGATGCTGAAAACAGATGCAGATGCAATATTATCCAACAATTCATCACTGTTGAAATTTGATCCCCTTATATTTCGATAATTTGCAGCGGTTTGCTGCAGGGTAGACCCAATTAGCGCCTGTAGCTTACCGTTATTAATTTTCTTTTCAAAGGTTAATTGAGGTTCGACAAGCCAAGAATTATTAGAAGTATTGCCAAATTGACTTGATCGGTCAGCGGGAGTTGGGCCATAGCTTGGCGAAAGTCCCTCTAATGGTGATTTGGCAATTTCTTCCCTTTTAATCGTAGTATATCCTATAGAAGTCTTTAGCTCCAAACCTTTTGAAATCCTATAACGCAAATTTGCATTTGCGATCAGGTTATCCGTATTGGCATCTATTGTATATAACAGGAAGGACATCGGGTTAAATACCAATGGTAAGCCATTATAATTCCAGTTCAATTTCCCATATTCGTTATATGGGTCTGGTGCATTTGGAGCTAATGTTATATAGCTGGTTAAGTCGGTGGACATCAGATTACTGATACTGTTGCTATATGTGGCTGTAAAGTTGGCCTTAAAGCTATTTCCATCTGCTCCGAAATCAAGATTGGTATGAGCGCTAGTTCTTTTAAATCCAAAGCTGCCTGGGAACACCGTACCCTCTCGATAATGGTTTCCACTTACCAGATATTTACTGTTTTTGTTGCCGCCGGATATGCTGACAGAAGCGTTTGTTACGTTTGCAGTTCCGCCAATAAGTTCTTTTTGCCAATCAGTATATTTGGTTTTATCCCAAACTCCATTAACGTCATAATCAGTCGCAGATGGACTTAGATTATCATTCCTAAATGCCTCCATCCTCATACTTAGATATTCTTCGGTGTTCATTAGGTCTATTTTTCTTCCTACCTGGCTGAACCCTTGGGAGATATTGGCATTTACCCTTGACTCTCCCGATATTCCCTTTTTTGTGGTTATGAGAATTATACCATTTGCACCCCTTGAGCCATATATTGCAGTGGCGTCCGCATCCTTTAAGATTTCGACACTTTGGATGTCATCCGGATTTATTAAGCTCAAAGGATTGCTGCTTTGTAAAATAGGACTAGAATTTGCTGTATTAATGCCAGTAGAAGGGTAAGGTACACCATCGATAATATAAAGTGGTTGTGATCCGCTACCGATACTATTTCTACCTCTTATTTGAACAATGAAACCTGAACCAGGAACACCAGATTGTTGGACGATATCTAAACCTGGGACTCTGTTTTGTAGGCCCATTAGTATATTGTTTATAGGCTGTTTTTCAATGGTTGAAGAGGTTATCTTAGCTATCGAGCCGGTTCGTTCCCGATCCTTTACCATATAATAACCAGCGTTGATGTCAACACTGTTAAGGGTACTTGGTTCTTCTTTTAAAACAATCGTTAGGAATATGTCCTTATCCACTTTTTGCTCAACGGCGCTGAAACCCAGGTAGGTAAATCTTAGTGAGATGTTTACATTGGGTACAGAAATCGAAAATTGGCCCTTTTCATCGGTAACTGTATTTTTGCCGGTTCCAACTACGCTGACATTCACGCCAACCAAAGGGCTGCCTTTTTCATCCGACACACTGCCTCTTATTTCAATTTCATTAATTCTACTTTCCGTTTTTTTATCGATTGTTTTTGCCTTCCGTTTGACTACTATGGTCTTATCAAAGATTTCGTAGGTAAATGGCTGGTTTTTCAGGCATTGGTCAAGTGCGTCTTTAAGGCTGCCATTCTTTAAGCTTACCGAAATTTTATTGGCGCTGGCGATATCCTCCTTATCGTACCAGAAACCATAACCGGTCTGTTTTTTGATTTCATTGAAAACAGTCTCTAATGAAATGTTTTTTAGGTTAAGGTTGATCTGCTGTGCTTTGGCCATCGCAGAAACCGTAAGAAGATTAATAAGCGTAATTACAATGGCAAACCGTAATGCTTTAGCGGGTTTTTGGATAGGATAGGGACTGTTTGGGAGCGCTAATATAGGTTTGTACCACTTCCCCGTTCTAAAGAGGTAGCGATGTTTAAAAAAAATCATACTTTTGTGCTGTTTGGGTTTGTTGATCAGTTATCTTTCAAATGGTACGCTTTATGCGTTTGTTCAATCCCCCCAGATTTTGCCAGATGTGCTACGAACACTTCTGGCATTTTTTATGGTGGGGAATTATTAACTATTACTAAAACTAAATTTACTTCATTGGCATTACTGTTTAAGGTTTATGGTGTTACGATGAGTTTATTTTGATTATTATCCTGGACGATGTTAAAATGGATATCACTATAGGCAAGTATTTTTAAGAGTACAGATAGGTTGGATTTTCTGGAAATGCTGCCATTAAATTTTCTCCTTGGGATGTCTCCCTGATATTCAACCTCTATATTGTACCATCTTGAAACCTGTTTCATTATCTCCTGCAGGTCGGCATCTTTAAATTCTATCCTTCCGTTTTTCCATGCCATTGCAGTTTCCATATCTGCATCTTTTACCTTGATTTCATTTCTAGAAACTAGAGCCTGTTGGCCAGGTTTGAGCAATGCGCTATTTTTGTTTTTGCTTATCTTAACCGAGCCTTCCAATAGCGTGGTTATGGTATTATTGTTGTCCAGATAACTGTTGATGTTAAAACTTGTGCCCAACACTTCTACTTTTTGGGAGCCGGTGCTAACATAAAAAGGCACTTTCTTTCCATTATTCGCTGCTAGTTTTTTTACCTCAAAGTAGGCCTCTCCGGTCAATTGCACATGTCGCTCACTTACCTTCTCGAAATTGGTTGGATAGGTGAGGGATGATTCGGCATTGAGCCAAACTTTGGTGCCATCTGCTAGGATGATCTGATATTCCCCACCGGTCGGGGTAGTTAAGGTTTGGGGGGCATTAGTATTTGTTCCTTTTGCAATTCGGGTTCCGTCGGTGTAGCTAGTTCCAGTCCCAATTATAACTATAGCGTTTTTGTTGCTGTTCAGGCTTATGGTTTGTCCGTTATCTAATGTTAAGATGGCTTTATTGCCCCCTGGGACAATTTCTTCGGCAATCACCTGTTGCTTTGGGATGTCATATCTATCAAATATATGCCAAGAACCGATAGTAAGTAAGGTAATGGCGGCGATTGCCGCAATACCCGTCCATAGGTTTATTTTTTTTACCGGTGTAGGAATTGGTAGCTCAGCATAAATTTGATTGCCTATCTTTTTGATGTGTTCTTGAGAAAGATCAACGTCTTGCTCATTGTAGGTGAGAAACCAAGCTTCAAGCAGTGTTTTTTCCGCTTCCGTGCAGATTCCTTGTTTATATTTGATCAATAAATCGTTAGCTTCTTGGTCAGTCATTATCCTTTTGGGTTAATGTATTTGAAGCTAGTACGGAGAATGAGATGGAGAAATGAGAAAAATTATCATTTATATTTCCTCAAACTCAACTTTAGATCAAAGTATTGTGGATTTGCAACAATACTTTACTTCTCACGAGATAAAGCACTTTACTCTTTAGCTCTATCTAAATGCATGATTAGTGGATATTCTCATTAATTTGGAAGGAATACTATAATATATGTAAATCTAATTGTTCATTTGAGTTCCACTGTATAGCTTTTAAGTCTGTGCAATTTATTCTAGCTCGTGTTAGTTTGTCTTTAATATAATCAAGATCGCTGTTTGCTTTTTCCTTCCATTCTCGATAGTAAACCTGTTTTATAACGAATAATACAAATTTTAGCGGGGTTAATGTTTTATTTAACGGAATACGCATGTGATTTTGGTAACCAATATGCAAATGGGAAGTAGAGTGGATAAGTGGTCTATAACCTTTTCCTTCGAAGTCGTACCTAATGGTTGAATAATTCTCTAGTAATTCCTGTTCATCAAGATATTGTTGGTATTCAAAATGAAATAGTTCGCCGATTTCTTCTAATGTCTCTTTGTTGTTTTCATTAACAAGCAGTTCGCTAACAAAATCTTGATAAGAGCGGAAGGTAAATGGAGTTTGAAAAAATGCATATCGCAGTTCAAGGTCATTGCCATTTTTTTTCATTTGAAATTGAAAAAAAGATTGATCATTTAAAATAATATCATAGTCGAAGTTTCTTAGTGCAACTAAGAATGTTTCTTTGTAAGTTGCTTTTTGTGATGACAACTTAAATTCCTCTGTGACGCCATCATTATTTATTGATTTTAGACCATTGTTTTTGAATAGGCTAAAATCCCTTAAAACCTGTTTCGATTCTTGAAGAGATATATTAAAAAGGGATTGATTCATTATTTCTTGTTAATATTACGACGCAATTTTTCAACAATTTCATCCCTTGTCAAGTCTGTTTCGCTTGAAAGCTCGTCAGCTATTCTTTCTATTTTATTTAAAAAAGTTTGTGCCTTATCAATACCTTGTTTTATAGTAATTACATCGATTTCACTTGGCTGAATAAACTCTAGTTGATAATTGTTCGTTTTTAGCATATTCAACTCATCAATACAATAATCAACAGTTTCCCCAACTCCAGAGAGAGTTACCCAAGCAAGGCTTCGGGTCATGGCGGTAAATATTTTATTTCTTTCAGTTATATCATCCTTTGCTGAGAAGACACTATCTATGCCGGCAATATAAATACTTCCTGCCTCATTCCCTTTTGCATTAAAAATTGTAGATAATGTTACGTGGTCCTTTACTTTAAATACTGTATTATTCGTTGGAGCATTTAATAAATTGAAGGATTTAATTCCTTTTTGTAGTAATTTATCTTCAATATAATTAAAATAATTTTTGACTGCTCGATTGTCCATGCAGACCACTGAAATGTCCTCCGGTCTCAGCTCTTTGGTTATATCAGTAGCTATAGCATCAACAATGAAATCTAGTTCTTCTTTAAAGGTCATTAATTTCTTGACTGTAAGAATTTCTTTTTCTCCTAATAATTTATTTTTAATCTCAGAACTATTATCAATAGATCTAGAAATTTCCATATAACATTTATCAGAAGAATCTCCTTTATTTACTGTGAAGCCAAGACTTTCCCAATGTTCATTACTCTCCAACCGCTGGATAATTTTTATCGTGTCATTTTTGCTTTTATTGTATATTCCTAGCCCTAATGCAAATGCAGAAATCAATATTGATCTTGGATTACGATAACACTTATAAAGTACCAAGTCTTGAAGATCGTCATTGCCAACTGAGAAATCAATATGCCAGTTGCCAAATTCGTCCTTTCCAAATGTTTCTTTCTCATTTTGTAAATCAGTATGAAGGATATTTTGAAAGTCATCATACGCCCAAATTATTTTATTTCCTTTAGTAATTTCTCTACAAAGACGGTAAAAACTTTTTGCAAAATCTTGAGCCTCATCCAGAAGGGAATAGTCATATTGTTTTTTTAATGTGTGCTTGATCAGCTGTTCGCAAACATAGTCAAACGGATTACTAGGTCTATTTAATCTTGCATCGGTAAAACCCACAGATAAAATATTATTCTCATCGCAGGCTGATGAATAAACGCCTTCTAATGATCTGCCACCCCATGCATGCATAACGTGGATCTTATCCCAATTTGGGTCACGTTCTGCGAATTGTCTGTAGAATCTAGTAATTAGTCTTTTGATAAGATCGTTTAAGCTTTTGGTATAATATGTATACAAAATTTCAGCATCTGGAAATTGTAAATGTATTATAGCAGCTTTCATAGCCAATATTATCGTCTTTCCTGATCCAGCTAACCCTCTAATTCTTTGTGGGCCATCTACCACAAATAATGCAGCACGTTTTTGTTCGAGGTCGAAATTATAAATCTCACTCTCTATGGCTGATAAGATTGCTCCATATGAATTCTTAAAATCCTTCGGGTCACGTAGTTTCCTATCGATAATTTTTGGAATTCCTCTTGAACCTTCTATTGTAGATTTTAATTCTTTTAATTCAGTATTAGTCAGATTACTTGAACTTTCAGTAATTAGACTTTCAAGTTGTGACTCATTAATTACAATTTCAAAACGATCAAGCTCGTTATTGGGAATTTCTGCACAGTTGTGGATATATACAACTGGTATTATTTCAATTTTAAGGCTTCTTCTATTTAGTTGTAAATTAGGAGCATCTTTTAATATTTTTGCAAAAATTAGCCTATCTATTTCGTCCAAATGGTTTCCGATTACATTCGAATCATATGGAAATCTATCTGAATATTCAGTGCATTGAAAAACAAAAACTCCATGACTAGGGCAAATAAAAATTACGTTTGCAGTAACAATATTATCCCCTTCTGCATTTGGATAAATGGGGAAATTATGATAGACCGCGCCCCTGTCAAAATCTAATCGGCTGTCGATGTTAGTTAACAATGTCAATAACGCTTTGGCACTTGGTTCTTGTTTAACCAAAGTTTCGTTAATGTTTCTTTCGATCATGCTTTGAGGAGACTATAAGTGGTGAAAGTATTGAGTAATTTATCTTGCCTAAATTAATACTTTTCCATTTCAAAATGAATATGCTACCATTTATATTTTAGAGGATAACTATTGCAGATAGATTTGTTTACTACAATGGCAAAAATGCAATAATCAACCCAAGTTTAGTTCTCAAAATCTTAACAGCATTGTTAATATGATGTGAGACATTGCTTTCTGTAGTACCTAGTTCTTCCGCAATTTCTTTATTTGAGAGATATTGCTTCCTGCTCATCTCGAAAACCTCTCTCATTTTCTTAGGGAGCGATTTAATTTGAACCTCGATATATTCAAGTAATTGTTTTTCTCTTATTAAATGGTCGGTGTATTCAACTATGTTTGTCGAAGCAAAATCTTTGAGAGAGTCGATATATTTTGTCTGCACTTTCTGGTGAGCGAAAAAATCAAAAATTCTACTTCTTAACGAGATATATAGGTATTGAGCTATATTGCCATTCTCAAGTATGGTTTCCTTTTTTACCCAAAGTTTTGTGAATAGTTCCTGAACAAAATCCTTAGCCAGTTCTTCATCACTAAGTTTCTTGTAAGCGAAGACAAACATCAAATAAAAAAAGCGATTGTAGATTTCGGAATAGGCTAAATGATTCCCTTCTCTTAATAAAGCAACTAATTCATCATCAGAAAGGGTTTTGTATCCAGACATTGCTCATTATTCATTTAACAACGAGCCTGTAAAATAGCGAAGAAGGATATTGTATAATACAACAGGGCCGGTAACTCGCAAAGTCTAATGTTCAATGGCTCTGACAAAGCCAACCCCTTTTGTAAGGAGTCCTCAACAATAAACATAAGCGAGCACCGACCCTATTGTAAAATAGGGTTTGGATGCTGCACTTACGCTCGTTGAGTTAAATTGTCAGATTTATGAACGAGGCTCGTAAGCAGTCCTTATTTAATTAAGAAGAACTGCAAATCTAATACTTTTGCAAACTAAAACAGATTTTCTGTTAAGTTTCTAAACAAATATTGATATTTTAGTTTGGATAAAAAACGTAAAATATGGATAATTTATCCTATTTTTACTATCGAAAATAAATTTAATTTTATGCAAAATCCATTAAATAACTTCCCTAATTCAAAGTTGAGAATATTTAGAGAGCTAAATAATTTTACTCAAAAATATGTTGGTGAAGAAATTCTTGGGATAAGTCAAAATACATATTCGAGACTTGAGAATAGTCCTAAAAAGATAACTAAAGATCAAGCTGAAAAGTTAGCTGAAGCTTATAATATTACTGTGGATCAGTTGTTATCCAATGACACTCCAATTGTGAGTTTTCATAATAACACAATTGACAAAGCATTTATTCAGAATTATTATGAAACGCAAAAAGAATTAGTTGATGCGTTAATTATTGAAAAAGATAAGCAGATTGAATTTTTAAAGTCAGAACTCGAGAGAGTTAATGAACAGTTTTCAAAATTATTTAATAAAGTAGCAGATAAGTTATAGCATTTACAAATATAAATAAGGTAATTGGCTGAATTCTTAAGGGTTTCTGTCTATTGGATTATCATTGAGTTTATCTGTATCTTTGTATAAAGATATCTATGATTTTTTGTTCGTAGAAATTAAAGGTTAATAAAAAGCTTGTTAAAATGTTCAACTTTCTCAATTACATACATATCTCCAATTTTAAATCAATTAAAGATTGTAGGATAGATGGTTGTAGGAGGATTAATTTGTTTATTGGACGTCCCAATGTTGGGAAGTCTAATCTATTAGAAGCTTTATCATTATATAGTATTCCCTACCTTAAGGATAATAAGATTAGAAATTTATCTAGCTTGGTTAGGATAGAGAATGAGACCGAATTGTTTAGGAGTGGAAACTACGGAGAACCTCTGTCGGTACGAACTGATTATGGTACTGTAGTGATACAGTTTGATAGGTATGAGGGGGTTCGAATTAGTTTAGATACTAAAGATGGCGGAGGAGCCTTTCAGTTAGATGAAAAGCTTAACATAAAGGTGCCTGCCTCTAGCTATTTCGAATCCGCAGTAAAAAAATATACTTTTTCAAGTAAGACAGATTTTGCTTCATCAAGTTCAAGATTTCTTTTGCCACCATTTGGCAATAACCTTCTCGGTGTTATTGAAAGGGACCCACAGCTAAGGGATGAGATTGTACAGATGTTTAGAGAGTATAATTTGAGCTTAGTTTTTGATAAGGCAAGTCAGTCACTAAAGATCATGCAGCCTTCTGGAAATGAAATATTTCTCGTTCCCTATAACTCTATTGCTGATACGTTGCAACGCATCATTTTCTACAAAGCTGCCGTGAGTTCAAGTACAAATAGCATTTTATTGTTTGAAGAACCGGAGGCACATTCATTTCCGCCGTATATGACTCATTTGACACAGGAAATGATTTATAAAACGGATAATCAGTATTTTTTGGCCACACATAGTCCATTTATTCTGAGCGATCTCCTAGAGAATGGACGGGACGATCTTGCTGTTTTTATGGTTCATTATGAGGATAATGAGACTAAGGTTAGAAAATTAAGCGATGAGGATCTGGACGATGTTTATCAGAAAGGTGTTGATCTGTTTACGAATAGTGAAAGTTACATATAATCATGGATTTAGCGATTATTCCAGAGTGTTATGTTGATACTAATCTTATAGAGACGCTTGTTCCTCCAGTAAAGGGAGGTTATAACCACCAAAAAGGATGTGGTAGGGTTGCTGCGGTTATGAAAGCCGAATTTGCTGATAATTTTGCACTTGGTATTATCGATAAGGATAAGAACCAGTTAGACTATCTAAAAGAGTTTGCATTGGCACACCAATATGGTAATCTTTTACTTTATAAACACGATCAAAAGCCTCATTATATCATTCAAATAAGCCCTGCAATCGAACGCTTCTTGATGTCTGGTGCTGACTCAGTGGGTATTTCATTGACCGATTATGATCTGCCAGCTGATTTGCACAGGTTGAAGAAAATATCAAAATCAGTAAATAGTAAGCAAGATCCACGTTTCAAACAATTAATAAGGTCGGTTTCTAAGGCAGGAGCACCTGAATTTCTCAAGCTTTCCCAGTGGATCAAATATATAAGGGATACAAATTACGATATATCTCTAGATGAGCTAAAAGCATTGTAATGTTATTTCTTAGGTAAAGTGCTATGGGCTCAAAAAAAATATATTAGGTAATATCTTCTCAACTATATATCAATTTTTGCATATAATTTCTATTAGGGGAAAACCACTATTTAACTAAAATGGTGGTTTTTCCCTATTTTTTTGTGCCCTATGATCAGCAATTTTGGGCTATAAATCTCGACGATATGGAAAAATGCTACAAGTACCTCGCCTGATGTGAAAGTTGTTGCCAGTTAACGGGCAGGGCGGGGGTTTACTTAAATTTTGTGATATGATCCAAGAATTGAGCAAGCGTTTGCTAAAACAAATGGAAACTGAATTGGAAGAGATTGCGATGCAGACTTCCGAACCCCTCACTAAATTAACCTCAGCGCTAAAGCCCATCAGACAAAACCTAAGAAAGCTTAGACTTTATCTTGATGACCATCCATTTGCCTCGGTGGAAGACGAAATCCATTTTTTTAAAAATATTAAGCCCGAGTTCTACAAATGGCAGATCTATTTCTCCGAGCTGTATACCATCGAATCCGGAATCCCATCGGTAGATGTTGATGCCCAGCGCCAGTGGTTTGAAAATGAACTGGTGTATGTACAGCGATTTTTCAAGCAGTACAGTTTCCAATACCAGTATTATAAGCTTGGAGCGACCGAACTTGACAGGTTTTATTTCGTAAGGGGAGTTGAGAATAACAGTTTGCTGATGCCAAGTTTACCTGAACTTGATCCGCTCTTTTCTACGGCCTGTGACTATCTTTTTTCTAAGCTCAAAGCATTTGAGCTCTTGCAGACCTGGCTGCTCGATAGGATCCTCTACCTTAAGAAAAATCCGTTGGCCAGCTATCAGCCGGGCAGCGATGTTGAACAGATGCGCTGGACAGGGGATAGTATCAACCTTGCAGAGCTCGCTTTTGGGATACACCGTACAGGTCAGCTGAATAACGGAACCGCCTCGGTTGGTTCTATTTTTAGGTGGCTCGAGGACAAGCTACAGATCAACATTGGTATCCCGTCCAAAAGATTGAGCGAGATCAGACGCCGAACTTCAATTAGCCGCACCCGATTTCTGGATGAAATGATCGAAGAGGTTGTCCGCAAGATGGACAAGGAAGACGAATATCATCCCGGCAGGCGATAATCGTTTATTTTTTATTGATTATGATTTGCCTTTTTTCAGTATTAAAAATTTTTTATTGGTATATACCAAGGTGGATCAATGTAGGTTGTGGAGTATGCGAAAATTTGCTTTCAGAATCCTGTCGTAATTCAGCGGCAGGAAAAAAGGAATTTTTATGCTACAACAATTTACTTGGCAACAGTTCTTGGTTGCCACATTAGTGCTTACCCTGATCTGGTATGTGGGGGTTGTCCTGATTTTTTATCGGAAGGAGTTTTTTGGTCTGCTCGGTAGGAAACGTAATGATGTCCCAAGGGAAAGCTTGCCCCATCGATGGGAAGGTAAAGTCGACCAGTTAGCTGTGTCTGAAGAACAGCCAGAACTGATGGGCGCTTCAAAGCTTCCTGAGGGAATGAGCATGACAACAACCGAGGCATTCGGTTTTTCGGGAGAGGTATCAGAAGACAGCAAGATGGAGCAGATTGGTCTGGTGCCCGATGTGCTTGAGGAACTTAAGGTGGTTTTTGCAAAGCTTTCTAGGGTCGATGGCAACAAAAGGGACTTTATGGACATGATGTCTGATGTACGGGAGAAGTTTCCAAAAATCGCTTCCAATCCAAACATTGGGCGGATCAATGAATTCATTTCCGACCATGCGCCATTTCACCTTTCTGCCGAAGAACTCGAAGACATCTGGGACTAGGCGCAATTGCCTTCCAGTAAGCTAATTTTTAACCATAAACATTTCAAAATGAAAAATCAATTCAATAAACATAGACAACAAATTTCCGCGAAATTCCTATTTCTGGCAATTATATTATGTGCGTTCAATATGCTAATGACCTCATCTCTTTATGCACAGGATGGCAATGCCGGCATTGCCGAGGCAACAAACAAGGTCAAGGGATATTTCGATACCGGATGTGACCTTATGTATGCCATCGGTGCAGTTGTTGGCATCATAGGCGCTGTCAAGGTCTTTAACAAGTGGAATGCAGGAGAGCCTGATACCAATAAGGTAGCCGCTGCTTGGTTTGGTAGCTGCATCTTTTTGGTGGTAGTGGCAACGGTACTTAAATCATTTTTCGGGATATAGCCATGGCCAGCATTTATCAGATAAATAAGGGCGTGTCAAAGCCGATTGTCTTTAAGGGCCTGAAAGCGCAATACATCGCCTACCTAGCGGTTGGACTGGTCCTTTTATTGATTGGCTTTGCAGTCCTTTACATCTCTGGAGTAAGCCTTTTTATCGTGTTGCCGCTAATCATTATTCTTGGAACAGTGCTATTCATTGGCACTTTCAGGTTGAGCCACAGGTTCGGGGAGCATGGGCTGATGAAATACCTGGCCAGAAAGGGACTTCCCAAATCCATTAAATTCCGTTCTAGAAGAATATTTACTACACTTAAATACTCAAATCATGGTAGAAGCTAAGAACATATTGCCGATCTATAAGGTTGAGCATAACTGTATACTTTCGGTGCAGGGAGATATTACCATTGCCTATGAAGTCACATTGCCAGAAATCTTTACCCTATCCGATCGGGATTATGAAGCCTATCATCAGACATGGGTAAAGGCAATCAAGGTACTGCCACAGTTCAGCGTATTTCATAAGCAGGATTGGTTTACTGAAGGAGCATATAAGGCGGATTTCAGTAAGAAGGATAACAGCTTTCTATCGGCGAGCAGTGAGCGGTTCTTTAACCAGAGACCCTGTTTAGACCATAAGTGCTATATCTTTCTGACCAAAAAACCACTAGGGAGAAAACCTTCCTCTTCTGCTTACAGCAATATCCTTCGCAAATCTATTGTGCCAGCACAAACCATTAACCCATTGATTTTTAGCGATTTTTTGGACAGTGCGGGGCAGTTCGAGCGCATACTTTCCGATAGCGGATTTGTTGAGCTAAAACGGTTGAGTGATGATGAACTCGCGGGTACGGCAAATAGCCCTGGAATTATCGAACGCTATGTTTTCCTTTTGGGAGCTGGCCAGATGTCCATGATCAATGATATCCAGATCAGGGATGGAATCAGCATAGGGGATAAGAAGGTAGAACTTTATACGCTATCGGATGCGGAAGATATGCCAGCGTTGTGCGGAAGCAGGATCAATTATGACAGGTACAGTACCGACCGAACCAAATTTTCAATCGGGTTTGCAAGTCCGCTTGGAAGCCTGCTGAACTGCAACCACATCCTGAACCAATATGTGTTTATCGAGGATGCCCAAAAAACAATCAAACGGTTAGAGGCTAAGAAACTTCGCCTGCAATCTTTGTCAGGTTATTCAAGGGAAAATGCAATTTCTAGGGATGCGACCAATGATTTTCTGAACGAAGCGATTGCTTCGGGAAAACTTCCAGTTAAAGCACACTTCAACGTGCTGGCATGGTCTGATGATCCAATAAAGGTAAAAGACCTTAAAAATCTAGTAGGCTCTGCAATGTCTCAAATGGATGCCGTTGCCAAAAAGGAAACATATGGGCAGGCGCAGATATGGTTTGCCGGACTTCCGGGAAATGAGGCAGATTTTCCGATGAACGACACCTTTGATACGTTCGTGGAACAATCGGCGTGTCTGTTTAACCTGGAATCCAATTACCGTTCCAGTATCAGTGCCTTTGGAATGCGTATGGGCGATAGGCTTTCTGGACGGCCTGTTCATGTGGATATATCAGATGAACCGATGAAGCAGGGCATCACGACCAACCGGAACAAATTTATCCTTGGGCCATCCGGTTCGGGAAAGTCATTTTTTACCAACCACATGGTGCGTAGTTACTATGAGCAGGGAGCGCATGTCGTTCTGGTAGATGTTGGGCACAGTTACAAGGGGCTTTGCGATCTGGTCGGTGGATACTATTTTACCTACTCGGAAAATGACCCGATCAAGTTCAACCCATTCTATCTCACAGATGGCGATTTGCTGGATACCGAAAAAAAGGAAAGCATCAAAACGCTATTACTTGCACTTTGGAAAAAGGATGATGAGCCGTTTCGCAGGTCTGAATACGTAGCACTTTCCAATGCGTTGACCCTGTACTATGAACATTTGGCGAAAAACGCAGACCTGTTTCCATGTTTCAATTCTTTCTATGAGTTTCTGATGTCAGACTACATGCAGGTGCTCGAAAATGGAAAGGTTAAGGAAAAGGATTTTGATGTCGGCAATTTCCTGTACGTGCTAAATCCCTACTACAAGGGCGGGGAATTTGACTACCTGCTGAATGCGACAGAAAATCTGGATCTGCTGCACGAAAGGTTCATTGTGTTCGAGCTGGATGCCATAAAAGATCATGCCATCCTGTTTCCGGTAGTTACGCTGATCCTGATGGAAATGTTCATTTCCAAGATGAGAAAGCTCAAGGGTATCCGAAAGGTGTTGTTGATTGAAGAATGTTGGAAGGCGATTTCAAAGGATGGAATGGCAGATTACATCAAATATGTTTTTAAGACGGTAAGGAAATTCTTCGGGGAAGCAATAGTGGTAACACAAGAGGTTGAGGATATTATTTCTTCGCCCATCGTAAAGCAGGCCATCATCAATAATTCTGACTGCAAGATCCTTTTAGACCAGAGCAAGTACCAGAACAAGTTCGATCAGATTCAGGAACTGTTGGGACTGACTGATAAGGAAAAAGCACAGGTACTCTCGATGAACAAGGCAAATGACCCGAAAAGGAAGTACAAGGAGGTGTTTATTTCCCTTGGTGGCCAGTACAGCAAGGTCTATCGTACCGAAGTTTCGCCTGCCGAGTATTATGCCTATACTACTGAGGAATCCGAAAAAATGATGGTACAGCAATACACCAAAAAGTACGGAAGCGTCCAAAAAGGTATTGCCATGCTGGTTTGTGATCTGAACATTAATAACTCTAATCGTAAATCCTAAATCCAATGTTATGAAATTCAAGATCATTTTAACAGTACATATATGCGGTTTGCTGTTGTCCTGTAATACCAACAAGAAACAATTTGATGTGCCTGGCACATACGTGAACAACACCAGTGGTAAATACAGCATTGCTAGTGATACCCTGGTAATTGAAGCCTTGGAACAAAACAGGTTTAAGGTTAACAGAAAAACTGGTTTTAACCTCATTAGCGATGGCAAAAAAGGTAGGCGTGAATATGGGACTGAAAAGTGGAACACCATTTACAATGAAAAAACAGGTGTGCTGACCGAAACCCAGCGTGGTAAGGAACTCATCTTTTATCCCGATTCCAATATGCTGATGATCGGAAGAAGGGTTTACAAAAAGCTCGATTAATCAATTATGAAATCATTATTAAAAATATTAGGCCTTCCCTTCAGGGTGAGGTCAGGAGGAAGATTTATGAAAAAGTATATGGTCATCCTGCCATTAAGCGCCATGACGCTGTTTGTCGGATTGCCCCAGGGGGCTAATGCACAGATTGCCGTTCTGGAAGTCATCAAGGCGGGTGTTAAAAAAGTAATCAAGGCGGTAGACCTAAAGGTACAGCGCTTACAGAACGAAACAATCTGGCTACAGAATGCCCAAAAGGTGCTGGAAAACCAGTTGTCTAAGCTCAAGCTGACAGAGATTGCAGATTGGACGGAAAAGCAGAAAGAGCAGTACAGCAAATACTATGATGAACTCTGGCGCATCAAGTCGGCCATTACCTATTATAAACGTATCAAAGACCTGACCCAAAAACAGGTAGATATAGTTGATGAATATAAATGGGCATGGGGACTGTTCCAGAAGGACAAACATTTCAAGCCCGAAGAACTGGACTATATGCAAAAGGTCTATTCAGGGATATTGGACGAGAGCATCAAAAACCTCGACCAGATATTCCTAGTCATCAATTCCTTTAAAACGCAGATGAGCGATGCCAAGAGACTGGAAATCATTGCTAAGGCTGCCGATGAGATGGATGCAAACTATTCTGCATTAAAGAAATTCAATTCTGGAAATATCGGTATATCTATTCAGCGTTCTGCCTCGCTGGATGAAACCGCTAAACTCAGAGAAATTTATGGAATCGATTAAGCTGAAATTCGCATTCGCCTTTGCGCTCCTCTTGGGTGTTTCAAATTGTTACGGGCAGAACTGGAACGAAATCTTCAGGCAAAAGAAGACCCAGCAAAAATATCTCCTGCAACAGATCTTAGCCTTAGAAGTCTATGCCAGTTATCTCAAAAAAGGATATGAGATTGTGGATGGCGGACTGCAAACAATCAGGGATTTTACAAATGGCGAATTCAGTCTGCACAATGCCTTTATCAGTAGTCTGAAAAAAGTTAGTCCGGCAGTAAGGAATGATTTAAGGGTTGTGGAGATCATCGAGATGCAGGTTAATATCGGTAGGGAGTTTAATGGTATTAAAGCCAATCCAAACCTGAGTGTTTCCAATCAGCTCTATATCCAGAATGTAAGGGAAAACCTTTGGGAGGAGAGCCTAAAAGACCTGGAAGAACTGCTGATGGTGATTACCTCGGGTAAAATCGAGATGAGCGACGATGAGCGGATTGAAAGACTGAACAGAGTCTACTTCTCCATGCGGGACAAATCGGCTTTTACCCAAAATTTCATCAGCGAGATCAGCCGATTTACCAGGCAAAAGGAAATGGAAATAAGATCAATTGAACAAACAAGGAACAATTATGGAATCAGGGAATAAAATCAGAAAATGCCTTTGTTTGATGCTCTTCTTTTGTGTGTTTAGCGTATCTGTAAGGGCACAATCGCAGGAGGTGCAGCAACTGTTATTGAACGTTGAAAAACTATCGCAACTCAAGAACATTCTGGCGGATATGAAAAAGGGCTATCAGGTGGTTTCGGGCGGTTACAATACCGTCAGGAACATATCCCAAGGAAATTTTTCTCTCCATGAAGTTTTTTTGGATGGGCTGATGTTGGTTTCGCCAGAGGTAAAAAAGTACAGGCGTGTTGCCGATATCATCAGTTACCAGAAGAACATCATTTCAGAGTACAGATCTGCATTCAAGCGGTTCAATGCTTCTGAAAATTTTAATTCGACCGAAATCGATTATCTGGGAAGGGTTTACAAGCAGCTGTTCGATCAGAGCATCGATAACTTGGATGAACTGGCAATGGTAATTACCTCTTCAAAGCTTAGGATGAACGATGATGAAAGGCTACAGGCCATAGACCGAATTTTTGAAGATGTACAGGATAAACTGGTATTCCTTCTGGATTTCAACAGCAAGGCAACCTCCCTTTCTCTGGCCAGGGAAAAACAAAAATCCGATCTCAAACAAAGTTTAAAACTTTATCAATAGCAGCTTCAATATGAAAATTAGTATAAAATTATTAGCAGTGACCGCATTTTTAATGCTGTTATTTCCCTTGGGTTCACAGGCGCAGGGGCTGGCAAATCAGATCGGCGGACTTCACGCCGTGCTTGAAAAAGTGTACGATGATATGATACCGCTCTGCTCGGACATGATAGCCGTTGCAAGGGGCATAGCTGGATTTGGCGCACTCTGGTTTATTGCATGCCGTGTATGGCGCCAGATTGCATCCGCCGAACCCATAGATTTCTACCCTTTATTGCGCCCCTTTGCACTCGGACTTGCCATCGTCCTTTTTCCCGCCCTGCTTAGCGTTATGAACGGGGTGCTCCAGCCCACCGTTTCGGCCACGGGCGCAATGGTAAAAGATAGCAATCTGGTTATAAAGGAACTGTTGAAACGGAAAGAAACGGAACTGAAAAAGTCGACCAAATGGAAGATGTACGTTGGCGAGGACGGTTCTGGAAATAGGTCGGAGTGGTATAAGTACACCCATCCAAAAGACCCGAATGCAGAAGATGAAAACTGGATGGAAGCCATAGGAAATGATATCATGTTCTGGGCTGATCGACAGGACTACAAGATCCGCCATAGCTTTAAGCAGTTCATGAGCGAACTTTTGGAATTGGTCTATCAGGCAGCTGCACTGTGTATTAATACGCTCCGAACCTTCTTTCTGATCGTGCTTGCCATCCTTGGTCCGCTCGTACTTGGGTTTGCGGTCTTCGATGGCCTCCAGCATACACTTTCGGTCTGGATAGCAAGGTACATCAATATCTTTTTATGGTTGCCCATCGCCAATATCTTCGGTGCAATCCTTGGAAAGATACAGCAGAACATGATCAAGCTTGATATTGATGAGGTAGCACAGAATGGCGATACCATGTTCTCCAGCACTGACACCGCTTACATGATATTTTTAATTATTGGAATAGTAGGGTATTTCTGCGTACCAACAGTTGCCAATTATGTGGTACATGCGGGTGGTGGAAATAGTATCCTGACCAAGATCAATTCCATGACCTCTGCCGGAGCTAGAGAAACCAGACAGGGAGCCAATACCAGCATTGCAGGACTGAAATATGGCGCAGGTATGATTTCCGATTCCTTGGGAGATGGAAAACGGCAGATGTCTGGAATGGCAGAGGCATCGGGGCAGGATTATTTCAAGGACAAACTAAGCGGTAAATCGAGCTGAAAGCGAGCTCATGAGTACAGATAAAAAAATCTATACTCACGAATAACCTTAATTAAAACCAACATTATGTTCACACAATTTAAAAATATAGACACCGCTTTCAGGCACATCAAACGCTTCAGCATCTTTCTGATATTGGCCTGTGTATGCCTGTCTGGATTTGCGATCTACAAAAGCTTTGATCTGGTAAAGACCATGCAGTCCAAGGTATATATCTTGGCAAATGGAAAGGCAATCGAAGCTTTCAGCACCACTAGGAAGGATAACCTGCCCGTTGAGCTGCGGGATCACATCAAAACTTTCCATCATTATTTTTTTACGCTTGACCCGGATGATAAGGTCATCAAGAACCATATTGCTATTGCACTCAACCTGGCTGATGAAAGCGCAAAAAAGGCAAATGACAATCTAAAAGAACAGGGATATTACAACAACATCATATCCGCTAATATTTCTCAGGAAATCGAGGTGGACAGTGTTTCCCTGGATATCAACCAGTATCCCTTCTATTTCAAATGTTATGCCACGCAAAGACTGATTAGGTCAAGTTCCACGGCAACTCGGAAACTGGTAACGCAGGGCTTTATCCGAAATGTATCGAGGTCTGACAACAATCCACACGGATTTCTGATACAGCGGTGGGAAACATTGGAAAACACAGATCAACCCTTAAAACCGTAGACATGGCACTATTCAAAAAAAGAAACCATAGGTTTTCGGAAGAAACACTTACCGATCATATTGCAAACTATGTGAACCAAAGGCAGAGAAAACTGGCAGATTACCTCAACATTAAAACAAGGCATGCTTCAGGTTCCTCCCTACTTTATGGACTGATTATTTTCTGTACTGTGTTTGGAAGCTATCTGCTCTATTTGCTGACGAGTGCATTTGGTGCATACAATTAACCCGATTTATTCAATCTAAAATCAATAAAATGAAAACAGAACTTAACAGAGACAAACGCAGGGTACTGCTTTTTATCCCCATCCTGATCGTTCCCTTTATGGCATTGGGATTTTACGCAATGGGTGGTGGTAGGGGCGATGAATTGCTGTCAAAACCATCGGCGGGTATCAATACCAACCTGCCCAATGCTTCCTTTTCAACCGATACGCCAAAAACAAAAGCCGATTACTACCAGCAGGCAGACCGCAACTCTTCAAATAAGGAAGATAACGGAATTGCTGGCATTGCAGGACAGCTTGGGTTTTCAGATCTCAAAAGAAAAGCTGGTTCCCAAGATGAACAGACCAAACAGATCAACGAGAAACTGGAAGCCCTGAACAGGGAAATCAATAAACCCGAACCTGTATATGGGCAACCGAAAACTGTAGCAAAGGCTCAGCCCTCCAATATCAAAAATGATGTAGACAGGCTGGAAGCTCTGATGAAGACGATGCAGGATAATAAATACGAAGACCCGGAAATGGCACAGCTTAATACAATGATGCAGAATATCTTGGATATACAGCACCCCGAACGCATCACCCAGCGTATGCAATTTACACAATCGCTCAGTCCAGACAGCCAGTTCAGGGCGACACCTGCAATCATAGTCGATAACCAAAAGGCCGTTCAGGGCGCAACCATAAAAATCAGGTTGCAGGATACCCTTCGCATAAACGGGATGCTTATTCCCAAGGGGCAGGAACTATTTGGTGCCTGCAGGATTACCAACCAGCGCCTATTGCTCGATATCAAAAATATCAGGCTGGGCACTTCCATCATTCCAGTTGACCTTTCGGTCTATAGCCTGGATGGAATGATTGGTATCGATGCACCAGAAGCCCTGCTGACCGGAGCATTAAATAACGGAACCGATAATGCTGTAAGAAGCATAGGGTTTGGAGGTTTTGACCAGTCAGTTGCCACGCAGGTTGCAGGTGCCGGAATAGATGCGGCAAGGCAATTGGTCAGTAAAAAAGTGAGAAACATCAAAGTGAAGCTAAAAAGTGGATATTCTGTTCTTTTACGGAATAACCAACTTAGTTCAAGATGATGCGTGGTAATTAAACCAGTGAAATTATGACGCAATTGATCAAAGATCTAGAAATGGCGAGTGGCTTGATCGAATATTTAGAACAGGAGAAAGCCCAAAGCCGCCAATGGGTAGTGTATGATACAGATAATCCCATTACCTCAAAATATGACTTGCACTGCTTTACGGACGAAAGTGAAGCAATTGATTTTGCTAAAGAGTATCAGCAGATATGGAACTGGCATGAAGCTGTACCTATTGGTACCATGATCTACGATCTGAAAGAACTGGATAAACTTCAATCAAAAGAAATTGACCTAAATAATAATAAGGAAACATCATTAAAAACAATAAAAGATATGAATTTGAACAATCTGGAAAATCTCAGGGATGAGATGAAAAAACTGGGCTTTAGCACTCCGCTGATCGCCAAAATGGAAGAGCATATGAAAAATGACGATCCTACCTTTAAACTGTACGACCAGGTTAAGGCAAATCGTGGGCAAGTCGATATCACGCTGCACTTTAAACAGTCTGGGCAGTCAGATTACTATTATCTGAATAGACTGGAAGCGGTACATAACCAGAGTAAACCCTTAGAAGAGGGACAGAAGTATATGGTGATCACCAAGACAGATGAAGGAAAAAACATCGTTAAAAAACTGGAAAATGTTGCCGAGGCAATAGATTTTTTCAAAAAGCAGAGCGGCAACAGTCAACTTGCTGTTGGCAAGGATGCGGCAAACAAGTCCATGCTCGCCAATATGGAAGAGGGCAAGGTCAATTACGTTGCAAAGGATTTCAATCGTGAATTTTACTCTCCACCATTGCCACAAACTTTTTGGCTGGATCATGGTAAGGGATTTACCAAGGAACAAGCTGCGAACCTGGTTCAGGGAAGAGCTGTATATCGTGATGATCTTTTGAGCAGAGAAGGTAATCCTTATAAGGCCTGGATGCAATTGGATACCGAAAAGGAAAGAGACCGCCAGAACAACCTAACCTTTCGCCAGTTTACCAATGCCTACGGTTATGATGTCAAAGCCCTTTTGGATGATTACAAGATCAAAGAAATGGCTGATCCCAAAAAGGCAGAAGCTTTGGAAACAGCATTGATAAATGGTAACCGTCCGCTGGTAACTGTTGAAAAAGATGGGCAGGAAACCAAGATGTATCTGGAGACGGCTGTACGTTACGGCAAACTGAACTTCTATGCAGAAAACGGAAAGCCCGAAAAAAGAGAACAGTTCCAAAAAGAAACTGGGCTAGAAATGAGCAATACATTCACCAAGAAAATGGAACAGAGCAAGGACAAGGAAGTAGCCCAAGGCCAAGGGATGGGAGTTTAAGCAGAAAATTATATATTCGCTTTAGGAAGAACTAGAAGAACTAATTAATTCACAACATAAAAAACAGATTATTATAATGGAAAAATTTGAAAAAGTAAAACAGCTAATCTCCGATATCGAAACAGATGCGGGAAAATTCTATAATTCCAACAATGGAGCAGCAGGTACCAGAGTGAGAAAAGCGATGCAGGATTTGAAAGTACTGGCGACAGAAATCAGAAAAGAAGTTACAGAAAAGAAGAACGCTAAGTAAAAAATAGTGTTTTGAGATTTAGACCTGATCGGAAACGATCAGGCTTAATTATTATCTATTGTTTTCTATCATCCAGATATTTGTAGGCTAAATCATATATCTGATCTTTGGCAGTATTATCCATTCTACTCGTTACATAAATAAATTCTTCAGCATCTGTAGAAAGTTCTAAATATATCAAGTCTTTAATATCTTTAAACAGTATCTAGTGATGAAATTATTTATTATACTTGTGAATGATTTTAAGCTATTAGATGGAGATTCGATGCATAATAATAGATGATGAGCCACACGCTATAAGTGAGTTGGAAGATTTAATTATGAGAACTCCAGGAATTGGCCTTTTGGGTTCTTTTTACAATGTAAATGATGCCGTGAGATTTTTAAACGAAGGCCAAATTGTTGATATCATCTTTTCCGATATTGATATGCCTTTAATAAATGGAATAGCTGCGGCTAAGATTCTAAAGGCATATTGCAGTAATTTGATTTATGTCACTGCCCATAGAAATTTTGCAATTGAGGCATTTGCAGTTAATGCGATTGGGTATCTTTTAAAACCCGTTGGTATTGAAGCTTTTGTTTCAAAGATATCAGAAATAACTCTAAGCATAAGAAATATCAAGGGAAACAGTAACCAAGATCTTATTTTTATTAAGGGTAGTCATAAGAATGCTTTTATTAAATTAGCGTTCAGCGATGTTATCCGTATCGAAGCTATGCTGAATTATGTTAAAATTTTTACTCAAAAGGGAGATGAAATTACCTATGTAGGCTTAAAAAAACTTGAAGATATATTAAAAAAGAAGTGTAATTTTTTTAGAATTTCTAAATCCTCTATCATAAACTTAGATTTTATGGATAGGGTTGATGGCAACGTAATCAAAATGAATGATGGTGGAGCATTAAATATTGGTGAGAAATACAGAGATGCGTTTCACGAATTTCTTAGGAAACGCACCTTGAATTCCTGATTACTTAATTTTTTATGCTATTAAAGATTCCCGTCAATGTTATCGTTGTGATGGTGGCTGTAGTTGGGTCAGTTTCGGAATGCAGTTTTACCGAATTGCTTTTTGAGTATGAGATGAGTGTTCTTCTAGCAATTTTGAATTTCTTTTCTTTAGTATCCATGGTTTTGTCTTTTAAATTGAAACCAAGAATATCACATCTGAAATTCATGCGCATTTTTATTATAGTAACCATCCAAAATATTATATGAAAACTATAAAAGAGAATAGTAGGCTGATTAAGGTGCATATTTTGTGCTGGATTATTTATATCTCTTATGAGGTTTTGGTATCCAGAGCCTTATCTGGAAGATATAGTCATTTTTTGTATTATCTTTTTTTCTATTTTCTTAATATTATTTTATTTTATTCCCATACCTTTTTTGTAATGCAGAATTCATTTAGGAGTGTTCCAGCAACACTTTTACGTTTCCCATTTTTGCTGATATTGGAGGTTGGAGTATATGTTGGCATGTCTGCGTTGTTTAGCCATCTTCTTCATGAACTCAACGCACGAAAAGAGCCCCTGATATTTGATTGGCAAGTCTATATTTCGATAATCTGGCGCGGATTGCTTTTTATTCTTTTCTCAACTGGATATTATTTTTTAATATCATATGTTGGCAAAATAAAGCAACAAATGCGAGAAGCTATTGAAATGGACCGACTGAAACTTGAACTTGCCAAATCACAAATGGATTTTCTACGCTCTCAGATTAATCCACACCTGCTATTTAATACCTTGAATTTTGTAAAATATGCAGCCAAAAATCAACCGGATCAAGCTGATGAGGCCATCATCAGGCTTTCGGAAATTATGACTTTTGCCATGGAAAAGAGCAATGGCAGTGAAGGATTTATTGATCTTGAACAGGAGCTTAAGCAATTAGAAAATATCATTAGGATAAATCAATTGCGGTTTAATAATAGCTTACATATTACCTATAGAATCGAACTAGATCGAAAAGATATTTTAATACCCCCAGTTATCCTTCTTACACTGGTAGAAAACTTGTTCAAGCATGGGGATTTGAGTAACAAAGAACATCCTGGAGAAATCATTGTAAAAGGTAATGTAAATGGTTTGGAGTTTTGTACCAGCAATATTTCCAAAAGCGGAAAGTTGTATGAACATGGACATCTAAATACAGGTCTTAGGAATATGATATCTAGATTGGAATTAACTTATGGTAAATATCACATATTCACCTACGAACAACAGGGAATGTATTTTAAAACTAGATTGTTTTTGTATGATATCTAAATAATTATATCGAAGTTTTATTGCTCTTGCCTGATGTTAAGAATTGAAACATAAATAGGCAAAATTGATATTTGCAAGGTTTTATATTAATGATATATTAAGATGATTTAATAGATATATCATTATGAACATAACAATTACCAATCGAGCGGTGTGTAGAACACCAGTATTTGCATTGTCTAGTACTTTAGAACTGGCTTGGCCAAATCTAAAGTTATTGATTGCAGAAAGTTCCCCTGAATTTTATCAACAGATCGCACATATTAACGAACCTGCAATAGCAGATCTGTCAGAAAAACTGCGTTTTACAATTTGGAAGTATTTTAATCGATGTAGATACAGGCCAACACCTTTTGGGGAATTTGCTTCTGTGACAATGATTGATAATCAAAAGGGAGATGAACATTATATTGTATTAAGTGAATTAGCTCATTGCCATCGTTGGTTTGATTGGTCCGCTAGAGGGAAAGTTCTTAGTTTCTCTCACTATAGTCTAAATACTATAATATCTCGAAATCCAACTATCTATAAGAATAAGTTTGAATTTCGTTATCTATATTGCGATGCCGCTGGCTTTGAACTGACCGCTATACCAGCTTGGGAAGAGATTGACCAAGTCATTACCTTGTGTAAAAGCAAAGTATCAATAGGAGAAATTACTCAATTATTAAAAGATAAACTTAGCTATACTGAAATGGAAAGTAGAGGGCTGATTTCTCAATTAATTGAATTACAGGCATTATATTCTGAACTTCAACCAAACATCACTGGAGAAGATTTTTTTGACCGATTGAAACTGAGACCTAAAATTAAATTGCCTGATTACTCTATAAGTAGTCGCCGTCATATAAAGGGTAGCTTACCAGAAGTTTATATCAAGTCTTCCCAAAAATATATTGAATTCATAGCTCGGTTATTACCAGTAGTTAGCAATATGGATCTTGATAAATTTAAGCTTGAATTTCTTCAACGGTGGGAACAACAATCAGTACCATTGCCATTAGTTTTGGATGGGTTATTAGGTATTGGATATGGAAATTCCAACTATTGCGTAGACTCGTCTCTCACAGCATTGCTCAAACCTCAAAAAGAAGTACACTCTATGGTTGAATTAGCAGATTTCCAGTTATTTTTACTCAATAAGCTCATAAGTGGAGAGGAAATTAATTTAGCAAGCTACAAGGTAAATTCACCATTAACACCGAACCCAAAACTTCCAAATACTTTCAGTATGCAGCTTGAAATATACAATGGCAAACCAGTAATATACAAAGCGGGTGGATCTACCGCTAATGGAATTCTGGGTAGGTTTACAAGAATTGACGAATATTTGGCATATGCCAGAAAATTAGCAGAATTAGAACAGCTATCTAATCCAGATGTGCTTTTCTTTGACGTTGCTTACGCTTTTGAAGGAAAAATAGACAATGTAAATAGGCGAGCCCATATTTATCCCATAGAACTCTGCCTTGGTACTTGGTCAACTGCTGACGAAAGCTTGCAGATGGAGGATATTTTAGTACGTATCTATGATGATCAAGTGATGCTGCAACATCGCTTAACAGGCAAAAGGCTAGTTCCCCGTATTGCCAGCGCTTACAATTATCATCGATCGGATCTGGTTCATTTTAGGTTTTTAAGCGACCTTCAACATCAAGGCCTTTCTAGCAATCTTAGCTTTGACCTCCAAAATTTTTTTCCACACTTGGACAGCTATCCCAGGGTTACTTATGGCAATTGCATCATCAACCCAAAAAAATGGTTGTTGCCAAGGTTTGATTCCTTGACAGATTTGCGTAATTGGCTTTTAAATAAGCGGTTTGATCATTTGCTTAGGATTGGTAATGGTGATCAAGTTTTAATTGTTGACCCTCAATGTGAAACAGATATTATTTTTTTACATCGGTACCAAAAACAACAGGCTAGTCCACTTTATTTAAGTGAAGGGTTAATCGAACGGTCTGGAACGGTAGGAGATGATAAGGGAAACACTTATCATGCACAGTTCATCGTTGATTTTGAACATCGAGGTTTAGTTTATTCTAAGTCTCCTTCAGATGATGACACAGATTTTCAACGTGATTTGAAAATGCCTGGAAGCGAGTGGTTATATATCGAACTCTATATGCATCCTCTAGCAATGCGAGACTTTTTGAACGATGAAGTGAGAATATTGGTAAAAAGTCAAGGTCAATTGATAAGTAAATGGTTCTTTATTCATTATAATAATCCCGAAGACCATTTGCGCCTTCGATTTAAGTTGAGGGATCCTAATCAGCTACATATTATCTTACAAGGCCTATGCCAGGTGTTGGACCGTAGTAATGGTCATGGACAGTTGAAGAAAATATTAATTAAGAGTTACGAACGGGAAATTTCACGTTATGGACTGAAAAGAATTGATATGATTGAACAATTTTTCTTTTTAGATAGTAATCTGGCACTTTTAGATATCTCAAAGTCTGTTGAGCAACGATATGAACGAATTGTTGATTTTATACTGAAGCTCAGTCAGAGGTTATTTACTGATCTTGAAGAACTAGTTTTGTATTTTGGACGCATGGCAGACATGTTTGCAAAAGAGATGAATTTTGATAGAGGGCAATTTAAAGTTATTAATGCTGCATATGGAGAATTTACTAAGAAGTTTTCTGTAAAAAAAAAATCATTAAAAATAATAATTTGTCTATTTGACAAGATTCTTTATGCATGTCCAATAAAAATGCGAGAAAAACTTTTAGCAGACTTGATTCACTTACATGTCAATAGACGTTTCAGTCAAGAACAAAGATTACATGAAGCTATCTTATATCAATATCTTCATAAGTTATGTTTAAAAAAGAGAATGATGAAAAACTATGTCAACACAGATTAGGCTTATGAAGTATTTGCATGAATTTATGAATTGAAGTATTATAGCAAAATTATTCCATAAGAAGTTTAAGAATGCAATAATGAGCTTTCATATAATAATTTGACTAGTTGCTATAATAAAATAGATCCTAAAACACACTAATATTAAATTCAAATAATTAAATAACCTTTTAACCTAATTAAAATTAAAATGAAAAAATTAACTTTATTTTTATTTGCAAGCTTTTTTAGCTTTGGCGTAGCTGTTGCGACTACTGGTAATACCGGTGAAATCATCGATGATGGCGCAGTTCCATGTAGCTCTTCAGAATGTCCTGGATCTGGAACACTTTGCTGTAAGGACGCAAAAACAGGAGATCCTTTTTACAAAAGGTAAAACTATCATTTATGCAAGGATGAATTGAAAGACATTCGTACTTGAATAAATCTTAACACATTGAAAGGGGGAATACCCCTTTCAATTTTTTTTTAAACTCAAAATAACCTTTTCAAAAAATGATTAAATATCGACCTCTCATTTTAATTTTAGGAATCACTGCTTTGATTGCTACGTTACTCTATTTTAGCAAGAAAAACGATAATTCTAAATATGATTTTACAAGAAAAATTCACAATCTTACATCTGTCGTTGATACTATCATGATAGGTTATGCGCCTATTAAAATAGAAAAATATTCTAATGGTTTGCTACTTCATGATGAGGATAACTATAAAATTCATACACTTGATTACAGCGGTCAGACCAATTTTTTGTTTTATGGGAGTAGTATAAAGGATATTGTCATAGGGTTTAAAGCAATTCAAAATGGTATATTTCTTTTCAAGCCACGCAGAAAAGTAATAGAATTTATTGACTTGAACAGCGGTAAAGTGTTAAATAGCTACAAAAGGGAAAAGCTATTTACTAGAGCTGCGATTTTGGGCGACACCATCGCTCTTGTAAAGGAAAACCTTGATGAACTGGGTCTCAATGACGTATTTACAACTTTTGTTCTTGGATCAGATAGAAACTTACAACTGCCTAATATTTTGAAAAAAAGAAATGATGGTGGGCTACAAAGTGATGGTTTTTTTGTATATGGAAGTGACAAAGTTTTTTATATCAATTATTTTTTGAGCTCAATATATAGTTTCACTCCCAATGGACAACTTTTTATGAAAGGTAGTACGTTAGACAGAAACGCAATTCCGCCAAAAGTTGTTTCCGAACGTGAGGGGTCTTATTCTCTAAAGGAAACAGTTAAAACCAATAATAGAAGTGGTAGTTCTGATAATGGCCTACTTTACATAAATTCTTCAGTAAAGAGTAAAAAAGATGATATATCTAACAGAATTAGTGTTATTGATGTCTATGATTGTAATAGTCTTCAGTACAAGCACAGCATCACAGTTCCTGATTTTGAAAAAAACAAATTATATGATTTCACCGTAAACAACAATAAGCTATACGCACTTTATGGAAAAAAAATACTTATCTATCAGTTGTAATAATCTGGGCTCCAAAAATTATACCGTTCATATATTAGCAGCACTAATGTTCATACTAATGTTCTATGCAGGAATAGTAAAATTATCGACCTTCCAGGTTTTTGTTATTCAGCTGGACAAATCTCCGCTAATTCCTGATGTTCTTACAGTAATGACTGCAATAACCATCCCAATGACGGAATTACTGATAGCGCTTGGGCTGCTGTTCTATAAATACAGAACTTTGTCTTTTTTAGCGGGTTTTGGAATCATGTTTGGTTTTTCCCTTTACCTTATCGTTTTAAATACATTTTATGTAGAAGTACCATGTTCTTGCGGTGGGATACTTGGGAAGATGAGCTATGAAACACACATTGTATTCAACGTTGCTTTCACAATCATTAGTTATACTGGGTACTATTTTAGTAAGAAGCAAAGCAATGGGTAAAATTGCCATTTTTATATTATTTATTGTTTCGTCGTTATCACTATTTGGGCAGAAGTTAGAAAAATTTAAGATTATTGGAATAGTAGTGGATTCCGTGTCCGGTAAGCCTATTGAACATGCAACAATCTCTATCAAGACCAAAACGGGTTTTGTTGCGTTGGGCATTGTTAACAATGAGGGTAGGTTCATTTTTGGAGAACTTGCTGATGGCAGTTATCAGCTTGAATTTTCAGCTTACGGATATAACAGCAAAATTATTAATTCGATTGTGGTCTCAGTTTCTGAAAAGTCAAAGGATGTAGGGACTATTTTACTATCTGCAAAAGTAATCGATCTGAATGAGGTTAAGGTTGAAGGCGCTAATTTTAGGCAGTACATTGACAAGGATGTCTTTATAATTGATCAAAATAAATTTACGAATGGATCACGTTCTACAGATGTTTTGAAAAGAATTAACGGACTGTCAGTAACACCAGGAGGTGACGTTAAAGTTCTAGGGAAATCCGATCCCAAAATATTGGTGAATGGAAGGTCTTATGACTTATCTTACATCAAATCACTTCCTGCCAGTAGCATCAAGTCTATTGAAGTTATCTCTATCGCACTTCCAAAATACGATGCGGAAGGATATAGTTCGGTAATCAATATTATCACTATGAAAAATCTGATAGACGGTTATAATGGTGATGTATATGCTAGAATTGGAACTAGAGATATTTTTGGTACCGGTGTTTCAGCAAGAGTAAAATCTGGCAAAGTCAGCTTGGATGCCTATTATGATTATTCATCTTATTTGTACCTAGGTGATTATAATCTTATTACAACCTTCAAGGATAATATTATTGATAAACAGATCGGTAAAAGAACTAATGATTTTAGCTCTCATGCATTAACAACAAACTTTCTTTTTAACTTGGATACTTTGAATACAATCAACTTTTCGGTTGGTGTTAACAGATCCAAAATAAATAGGCAGAGTACTACGGATTATATAACAACATCTACAGTATTGCCCTCAACTATTAACAGCACTTCTGGAAATGCTTACGATAATTATAGGCTAATAGCAGAATATAAACACGTGCTTTCAAAAAAAAAACTGGATCATTCTCTCACCACAACCGGTTATTATAAAAAGAATAATGAAAGTTTAGAGCAGGTGATAGACCAAATAACCTCCTCTATCAACAATAATAACATAAATAATATATATTCGGATGAATTCATTGCTCAGGTTGATTACAATCTTCCAGTTGACTCAAAAAAAAATTTTGATGCAGGGGTCAAATTTATCCGGAGAAAAAGCCTAAGTACGTATGCCTATTTGGTAGACGAGAATGATAAAAATGGTATTGGACCAGGAGGGGGCTTAGCAGGCGAAGTTGACTATTTGCAAAAAATAGAAGCAGCATATGCTTCATATAATGCAAACCTTGGCTTTATGTCTTTCTTGCTGGGTGGAAGGCTTGAATCGACAAGACTCAATACCCAAGGTACTAGCACATCCATTGATCAGAATTTCCTAAATTTTTTCCCAAGCATTGCATTGTCAAAGAGTTGGAAGCAATTTGGCCGTTTAAAACTTAATTACTCAAGAAATATAGCTAGGCCTGGCGTGGGTTACATAAATCCATTCGTCGACACCAGAGACCCTAACAATATATTAGTGGGAAATGCCAATCTAAGACCCGAATTTGGCAACGCTATAGAGTTAACTCATAGTAAGAGGTTCAGAAATATGTTTATTTTGACGTCCTTACGATACAACACTGAAGTTGACTTAATACAGTCTTACGTATATCCCTCGCAAGACATTCTTATTACACAATATCAGAATATAGGTTCTAAAACAGCTTACACGGTCGGAACTTCAATCAGCTATGATTTTACTGAAAAATTTTCAATGAGCTTAAGTACCTTTATGAATAAAGTAAACAACTACGATAGATTGTTGGAAGTCTCTACTTCTGGATATACATATTCTCTGGATGGAACATTGAACCTAAATCTCGGAAAAGGATATAACCTCGATGCTTCAGTCATGTATGCTTCTCCAAAATTGACTCCTCAGGGAACAATATATGGTGTTAATGTAATTGAGGCTTCGGTCAACAAAACATTTGATAAGAATTTTTCGATCAATGTGATTGCTTCAGATATCACCAACAGCTTGGGATTGACAAGAAAGAATACTACCACATCAAGTGGAATATATCAGATTTCGGAAACTCGATTTAATAACAGAGCCTTTAAAATCAGTGCCTTTTATTCTTTTGGAAAAGATTTCCGTGTCAAACGGCTTTCACGAAAGGTCAATAATAATGATTTAAAAGAACTTGGAAAACAGTAGTTTGAGTAAATCAATAAAAGTTACGTTAAAAAAAATCATATAAACTATAGCACTATTCTCTGCTTACTGAGCGCCCGCGAAACATGGTGCTTTAATTAAAATCACTGATTTCTGTTAGGTACTCACGGTGTTTTTCTACGCTCATTTTCGGTCTGCAAAAGCCTTCCAAACATACCTTTTCAGTTTTGCCAATGCATCGATGTAAAGCCCTAGACCTTTTACGTATCCTTCATATTTTTATGGTAGTCATGCTGGTTATGCCTGATCTATATAGTCTTCCCTTAAAAAGCCGATTTAAGTGGAAAAGCCATTGACGAAGAAATCAGGCTAACTCCCGAGGTATTGGGTATTGAACCCAAAAATAGATAGAGAAGATTTTATTCGTAGAAAAAACAATTACCTGATTCAAAAGCTTATATAAAAGAGTTAGTTAGACCTGATCGGAAACGGTCAGGTTTTTTTGTGAAGAAATATTATAATCTGTATACCTTTCAATTGGAAGAAATCAGCGATCAAGAGGCTCCAATGGAAGAGGAAGCAGTTTTTCATTGCAGGTATGTTCATTCGATCTATAATGAAACAATAGAAGATTTTGATCATTTCGATGGCGCAATCAGAACATACCCTTTCGAAGATATGGTGGAAAGAACAGCGAAAAATTTCAAGGAATATGGGAAGAACTCTGCCTATAAGAAATTGTTCAAAGTAAATAAAAAGCTTCCAATTCACAAATGGAAATCTTTGGTAACCCTATTTTTAAGAGGTAATTCATTAATCTATGAATATTTTGGTTTCAAGGAGGAAATTGAAAAACTTCGTTCGCCAAAAAAAGCTCAGCTTGATTTGATGGATAAATTAGTACCTTTTAGTATCACGGAAAAAGAGGGACTTAAAATATTAGTCTCATACTTTAAAGTAAATGATCTACGCGAGGGTAGGTATGTTGACGCTTTTGATATTATGTCAGATGGCAACCAAAAGTTTAAATGTGTTGATTTTCCAATTCTTGAAATGAAAAAAGCTCCACAGCGACTGGGAGACGATCTAATTATTCCTGACGACATTGAATATATTAAGTGCGAGGATCGTTACTGGAACATTCCATCAATCATGCACCAAGGAGATAATGCAGGAGTATTGCTAGCCAATACTATACTCGCTTTGAAAAACCTGTTCAATAAAATGATAGCCAAAGGTAAGGTATTTGATATTTCCATTACTGGGCTTTAGCGATCCGCTGATTGCCAAGATGGAAGAGCACATGAAAAACGATGATCCTGCCTTTAAGCTTTACGATGAGACAAAGGCAAGCAGAGGTCAGGTTGATATTACCCTACACTTTAAGCAGTCTGGGCAATCTGATTATTATTACCTCAACAGGTTGGAGGCCGTACATAACCAACTTAAACCGTTAGAAGAAGGGCAAAAGTATATGGTGATTACCAAAACCGAGGAAGGAAAGAACATCGTCAAGAAACTGGAAAATGTTGCCGAGGCCATCGACTTTTTTAAACAGCAGAAAGGCAACAGCGAACTTGCAGTGGGAAAAGATGCCGCAAACAAGTCGATGCTTGCCAATATGGAAGAGGGCAAGATCAATTATGTTTCTAGGGATTTCAAGCGTGAATTTTATTCTCCACCATTGCCACAGACTTTTTGGCTGGATCATGGAAAGGGATTTTCAAAAGAGCAGGCCGCTAACTTGGTACAAGGCAGGTCGGTTTATCGTGATGACCTTTTGAGCAGGGAGGGTACGCCTTACAAAGCCTGGATGCAACTGGATACCGAAAAGGAAAGAGATCGCCAGAACAATTTGACCTTCCGCCAGTTTACTGATGCCTATGGTTATGATGTCAAAGTGTATATTTCGGAGAAACTGACCATGTGATTCCGTGGCAAACTGACCACCTAATTTGCTGGCGAACGAACGTTGCAAATGCTATAGAAGCGTTAACAAAAGTAGTTATTTAAAGTTGTTTTTTATTGGAAGCTATTTTCTTGCACAGGCACCCTTTTCTTCCGCATTGATTCTCCCTTGAGTTCAATACGGTTGGCATCATGAACAATCCTATCCAATATTGCGTCGGCAATGGTTTTTTCACCAATCACTTCATGCCATTTGCTTACTGGCAGCTGTGAGGTAATGATAAGTGA
>NZ_SWBO01000006.1 GCF_005116475.1 Pedobacter cryotolerans
CCTGCTCCAGGAGCACCTGTTGCACTTGATCCTGGGATACCTGGGGTTCCAGTTGATCCTGGTTGTCCTTCTACTCCTACTACACCAGGGTCACCTTTRTCTCCTTTTGGACCGTTAATGTTTGTCCATGTATTGGTCGTTGGATTGAAAACCCATGTTCCGCTATCGTTGGTAACAATCGTTACGCCTGCTCCAGGAGCACCTGTCGCACTTGATCCTGGGATACCTGGGGTTCCAGTTGATCCYGGTTGTCCTTCTACTCCTACTACACCAGGGTCACCTTTGTCTCCTTTTGGACCGTTAATRTTTGTCCATGTATTGGTTGTTGGATTGAAAACCCATGTTCCGCTATCGTTGGTAACAATTGTTACGCCTGCTCCAGGAGCACCTGTTGCACTTGATCCTGGGATACCTGGGGTTCCAGTTGATCCTGGTTGTCCTTCTACTCCTACTACACCAGGGTCACCTTTATCTCCTTTTGGACCGTTAATGTTTGTCCATGTATTGGTCGTTGGATTGAAAACCCATGTTCCGCTATCGTTGGTAACAATCGTTACGCCTGCTCCAGGAGCACCTGTCGCACTTGATCCTGGGATACCTGGGGTTCCAGTTGATCCCGGTTGTCCTTCTACTCCTACTACACCAGCATCTCCTTTATCTCCTTTTGGACCAATCACATTTGTCCATGTATTGGTAGTTGGGTTATATACCCATGTTCCACTATCGTTATTAACAATGGTTACTCCTGCTCCAGGAGCACCTGGTGTACCCGAACCTGGAGTACCTGGAACTCCCGTTCCTGGCAAACCAACTATACCTGGCTCTCCCTTATCCCCTTTAATATTTCCGTTAACTACCCAAGTATTACCTTGTTTAATATATGTATTACCCGAGGTAGTATTTATATATATATCACCTTCGTTTCCTGGAGTGGAAGTTCCGGGTGATCCTGGCGCACCAGTTACTGATTTACCATCAGCGCCCTTAGTACCTTTTGTTGCTACCCAGCCGTTACCATCCCAGTAATAAATACCAGTACCATTTCCTGCAATAGCTGGATAGTCTGTAGTACCAGTAAAACCAGCCGATGTGGTATTGATATTGTAAACCATCATACCTGCAGTAGGAACACTTGATGTTGCCAAACTCCAAGTAGTGGTATTAATAAGACTTACTCTAGGAAAAAGCAAACCCTTGTTTGTACTTTCTAACTCTAAAATTGAGCCCTTATTAATTTCCGTTGGATTTTGACCAACTTTAACCTGCGCATTTGCAAATTGTGCAAATGCTGCAGTAAGCAAGCAAACGAAAACAATTTTTTTTGTAGAAGTTATCATATAATTGTGTTATTGTTTTTTATCCTTTAAAATCTCTCAGATAGTTTTTCATCAAAGAGCATATCATTTCACGTGTGTTAGACAAAGTATATACCAATCACAAAAGAGGGCTTCTTTAGCAAAAAAATGGGTATTAAGAGAATACATACAATTACATAGGGGAAATATTTTCCACACTGTGAGCAATGGAAGTATAGAAACTAAGCACTTGAAACTTGATTAAATTTGAGAGAGGAGGGGTATTAGTATATTCAATTATTTAGAATGCCCCCATTAACCTAATTATTGAATATAAAAATGCATTGATTAATGGTGAGGAGTTATTTAAATCAAAAGCATTGGCAATTTTATGATAAAAAAAAATGTCTTTTCGAAATTTCGAAAAGACATTTAATAGAGTGTTTGATGTGATTAGCTTATTTTCCGCTTCCCATACCACCCATTTGTCCACCGCCTTGTTGCTCACCTTGTTTGATATCATCATTTTTAACCTTTTTCTTTTCTGTAAATTTCAACTTACCAAAAGAATAACTGAAGTTAACTCCGAACGAACGCAAAGGATAGTAAATATTTGTACTTTGAAAAGTATTTGCGGTAGTGTTAACTGTTTTTATATGCAAATCTCTGTTAAAGGGATTTAGAGTATTTAAGCCGATTGAGCCTTTTTTCTTCATGATCTCTTTTTTAATGGCAGCACCATAAAACACCATCGCATCGGTTTTACCCTGAAAAGTTCTACGTGGAGAATTTAGCACTCCAAAAAACTCTAGACTTAATCCTTTATTAAATGTAGTTGCCGATCTTAAGAACCAATTGTAGTTTAAAAAAGTAGGTGTATTTACACCTGTAAACTCATTGCTTACTTGATAAGTATTCAAACCAATATTTGTCATCAAAGTCCACTTTGGCATCGGATTATAAGAACCGAAAACATTTAGTCCAAAAGTTTCAGCTGTACCTACATTGATAAACGTGGTTAAAACTTTATCTACTCCGTTTTCTGTTATAGGCTGAATGGCACTTTCAATAACATCACCTGTTCTACGGTAAAAAACTGAAGCGTTAATGATCGATCCTTTAATAAACGTTGAATAACCAAATTCATAATTATCGCTAATCTCTGGATCTAGGTTTGGATTACCCTCTGAAACACTAAACTGATTAGACTCATTACGGAAAGGATTTAAGTAAAACAAACTTGGACGTTGTACTCTACGATTGTAGCTTAATTTTAAAGTTGTTTTATTATCCTTTAATGTTTGTGAAACTATTGCACTTGGAAATAAATTAAAATAATCATTTTTAATAGGCAAACTATTTGCAAAAACACCGCTTATATCTGTGTACTCAGCTCTTAACCCTCCCTTGAACTTAATTTTTTTAGTTAAGTCGAAACCAATTACACCATAAGCTGATGCTACGTTTTGGTTGTAATCAAAATCTTGAGCAGCCTGAGTATAATCACTTGCTATATTACGAGCAATACCTTTTAACCCAGTTTCTAAAGTTGTTTTTTTATTGATCGGTAATATGTAATCTGTTTGCAATGTGTATTCATTGTTTTTACCAACATTGTCATTTGCAGTAATAATATCAGGAACTCCAGCGGTTCTTAAAATATTACTAAAATCGGTTGTATTTCTACCTTGAGACAACTGACCAGAAACACTAAACTCCTCCCCTACTTTTTTCGAAGTACGTTTGTAATCCACATTCCAATCCATGTTGTTAAAACCCATGTCCATATCAGAAATATTCTGCAAGGCCAAACCGTTGATATTGATATTCGCTTCGCCTGGACCACCATTGCTAAAATGGTTATATTTTATAGTAGAACTAATGTTATTATAAGCATTGATATCGTAATCTACCCCAAAGCTACCGTTGTACCCTGGGCGTGCCCATTTAGAAAAGCCATCCTGAAAAGTGGTGGTACCTGCCGTTTCGTTTAAAAAAGATACCCTACTATTTTGTGGGTAGGCATAACTACCGCCCAAAGCTGCATTTACACTTAAACGATTTGTTTTAGCAGTTAAGTTAAATGACCCATTATTTTGGCGAGTACCGACTGATGTATTAACGCTACCACTTACACCTTGCGCATTAGATTTTTTAGTAATGATATTAATAATACCACCAGAACCTTCGGCATCATATTTAGCCGATGGACTAGTAATTACCTCAACACTTTTAATTTGCTCAGCTGGTAACATTTTTAACGCATCAGCAACGCTATTTGCCATAGTACCCGATGGCTTACCGTTAATTAACACCCTTACCGCACCACCACGTAATTGAACGTTACCATTTACATCTACAGAAAGCATGGGCACTTTACGCATTACATCGGTAGCATCTCCACCTGCATTTGTAGCATCTGCCTCGGCATTGTAAACCATTCTATCAATTTTATTTTCAATAATCGCTTTTTTACCCTCAACAGTTACTTCATTTAAAACGTTAGAAGTAGGCGAAAGTATAACTGTACCCAAGTTATTATCTGGCTTTGCCAATGTTGTTTTTACAATTACAGTTTTAGATTTATACCCTATAAAACCGATTGATAATTTATATTCATCTGCGGCAACATTTTGCAGTACAATTTTACCTTTTTCGTCTGTCACTCCACCATTTACGGCTTTTCCATCTTTCACTTTTGCTAATGAAACGGTTGCATAATCAACCGGTTGTTTAGTTAACGAATCGATAATTGTTGCTGTAATTCGACCAGTTACCGATGCCTTTTGCCCTCCACCCATACCCGGAAATTGAGCTTGAGCACCTATCGCAAATATTAAACCTAAACACAGTAGTAGAATTTTTTTCATTTTATAATTTGTTTGTTTTGTTTGTTAATTAGTATCTCAAAATTACTTTTTGTTACAATTGGAGTATATAAATTTTAGACCACTTGAATTAATCTAGCGGCGAATGGTAAAAATTAATCGGCGAATGGAAAAGAGGTAAAACGGAAGAGGTAAAATGGAAGCTATTTTAATTAATTAGAAAAGCAATTTGCTAGAAAAATTAAAGTTAGTCCGGCTTTTCATTTCTCCCGATTTTACATCGGGATTCATTTCAATCCGGTTTATTAAACATCAGCTAATGCTACTATTTAAAGTTGCAATTATCAAAAAATGCATACCTCAAAAACTTAAGTCAATCGCAAACTGAAAACTGCCAACTTATTAGTTTTTCTCAAAATTTTCTATCTCTTTTAAAAACTTACCCGCTTTTAAAATCGATTGCCATTCTGAGCCCCAAAACATCATTCTAAACCAACGCTTTTCGATGTTATGAATATTGATATTTTTGTAAAACCAAATTCCGATGTAAGTGAAAAGAACAAGGATAGGAACCTGAATAAACCAAAAGGCTAAAGGATTTTTGGTTATTAACTCTAAATTAATATTCCAAGTTGCAAATACCGGAAACTGTAAAAAACACACCCCAATAACTTTTAAGGTAGAGCTTTTTAATTTGGCCATTTTATACTGCATATCCACTATATTCTCTGTACAATCAATTTGATTAATCAATACGATTTGATGTGCGTACATTGCTATTGCTACTAGCGTAACTATCAAATGTATAACAACAGAAATATTAATAAAAATGCTAGCTATAGGATGTAAATGATATAAAAAATAAGCAATTAAAGCTGCGTAAACTATACCTATTAAAATAGCAATCACCTTATAATTTCTGGCTGGCCTTAATGCGTTTTTAGCTTTTTGTTGCTGCAATTCTGCAATTAACCTATGGTTAATAGATATCGTTTTTTCCAGCCTTTCGTCGTACTGTTTCCATAAATTAATCATTTCTATATTTTCCATTTTTAATTTCTTTTTGTGAAAATTTCTGTTTCAATTGTTCTTTAATTCTTCCAATTTTTGTAGCCACATTTGTGGTGGTAATCCCAATAATTTCTGCCATTTCTTTGTGGCTTTTTTCCTCTAAATAAAGGATCATTAATGCCCTATCTAGTGGATTTAAATCATTGATGAATTTTTGCAATGCATTCAAATTATTTTCCAAACCTTCATCTAAATTTACGTCAGCTATTTCAATTACATGCTCTCCCAAGCTAACAGTTGATGCTGATTTTTTTTCTTTACGATAAAAGGAAATGGCTACATTTAATGCTATGCGGTACATCCATGTAGAAAGCTTATATTCCGGATTAAAGCTATTCCACGATTTCCATAATTGATAGATAATTTCTTGTGCTAAATCTTCTCTATCATCCGCATTGCGACAATAAGAGTTACATATTTTAAATATGATGCGCTTGTTAGCCTCAATTAGGTTTAAAAATTCAGGAGAAGTTTGGGTTGTAGCTTGCATTAATTAATTCTTCTTTCCCATATTATTCGCAACAAGGTCAGAAATATCACAAGGATTTTGAAAAATATATTTTTAGACGGTAAATGCTTGACGTAAATTCGTGAATTAATTGTAAAAAATATGTCATCCTGAGGGATAATTTATTTCATAAAAATCAATATAAATGACATTAATTTAGCTCGTTTTGTCATCCAGAGTGCAGCGAAGGATCTCGAATTTTGTATTCCAACTATGAGATTCCTCCGAAGTCGCCTGCCTGCCGGCAGGCAGGGAATGACAAAGAAAGGAGCTTAATTTTTTTTTAAAAAATTGATTTATAAATACTTAATAAATAACGTCAATCTGAGCTTATCGAAGGATTTATAAAATGGTCTTCGACAGGCTCAGACTGACAAAAGACAAAAAAAGCCACAGATTTACCGAATTTTCCTTCGACTACCAGCCACGGCAGGCGGGCGCTCAGGATGACATTCTGTAAATCTGCAGGCAAAACAGACCCTGAAATAAATTCAGGGTGACGTGCATTTTAAATCACAATATTCACAATCTTACCTTTTACAAAGACGATTTTTTTAGGCGTAGCTCCATTTAAATAACCTTGAACTTGTTCATTTGCCAATACGGTTGAGATGGCTTCATCTTGCTCTATACTTAAACTTAGGTTTAAATTCATCTTCATTTTACCATTTACAGAAACTGGATAAGCAAATTCTGCTTCTTCTAAATAGGCAGGATTAAACTTAGGATATGGCGTAGTTGACAAGTTTGTATTGCCTAACAACGACCACAATTCTTCGCAAATATGGGGTGCATAAGGTGAAAGTACAACCACTAAATCTTCTAAAACTTGGCGGTTTTTGCATTTCAAATCTGTTAGTTCATTAACCGCAATCATAAAGCTAGAAACTGATGTGTTAAACGAGAAACGTTCAACATCATCTTGTACCTTTTTAATGATTTTATGTAAAGCTTTTAGTTCTGCTTTTGCAGGAATTGAATCTTCTACATGAAAAATCCATTCTTCGTTATGGAACAAGCGCCAAAATTTACGCAAGAATTTAAATACACCTTCAATTCCGTTGGTATTCCATGGTTTACTTTGCTCTAGCGGGCCCAAAAACATCTCGTACATACGCAAGGTATCTGCACCGTAGTTCTCAATCAAAACATCAGGATTAACCACATTGAATTTTGATTTAGACATTTTTTCTACTTCTGGTTTTGTAAAAAATCTCTTTTCTCCATTAGAATTTTCAAATGGATAGAAAACACCACCTTGCCAACAACCTCCTGAACACCAAAAAATTGCATTTTCATAATCTGGCCTCCATTTGATATATTTCTCAATATCTAGCTCATTTGTTAATTCATTAGTATATTGAATATCTACGTTGTGTAATGAAGTTTTGAAGAACTCTTTTGCAATATCACTTCCCTTATCAATTTCTGATACTTTAACATCTTGGCTTATAATTAATCGCTCTGTCTTATCTCCAAATGAGAACTGCAATCCATTAATTCTATAATTATTAGATCCACTTGTAGAACCTTGTGAGCCTGAAATATTAATTTTTTGAGATATACCCTGTATCATCCCTTGGTTAATCAATTTTTTGAAAGGTTCTTCTTCGTTTACATAACCTAAATCTTTCAAAAATTTGTTCCAAAAACGGCTGTATAACAAGTGCCCAGTTGCATGTTCAGAACCACCGATGTATAAATCAACGTCTTTCCAATAAGCAATCGCTTCTTTCGAGGCAAAGTCGCAGTTATTTTGTGCATCCATATAGCGGTACCAATACCAGCTACTTCCAGCCCAACCCGGCATGGTGCTCAATTCATATTCATACTGATCTTCGTAACTCCAATCCGCTGCTCTACCTAAAGGCGGCTCTCCACTTTCAGTTGGCAAATATTTATCAATTTCTGGTAATAATAAAGGTAATTCTTCTTCCTTAATTAAGTAAGGCAAACCATCTTTAAAGTATACGGGTATAGGTTCGCCCCAATAACGCTGGCGACCAAAAATTGCGTCACGCATGCGGTAATTAACTTTAGCTTTACCAACGCCTTCTCTTTCTAACCAATGGTTTAAATAAGAAGTAGCTTCTTTGTAACCTAAATTATCAATAAAATCAGAGTTGATGTATTTTCCTTCTTTAGTTGCATTTGCTTCTACATCTAAGTCGGTTTGTGTATCTAATATTTGGATGATTGGTAAATCGAAATGTTTAGCAAATAACCAATCGCGTTGATCGCCACTTGGCACACCCATAACCGCACCTGTACCATAACCAGCTAAAACGTAATCGGCAATCCAAATTGGCACAAATTCATCATTAACAGGGTTGATGACATAACTTCCAGTAAATGCTCCAGAAACAGTTTTTGTATCCGCCATGCGGTCTAATTCTGATTTCTTTTTAGTTTGTGCAATATAATTTTCGATATCTGCTTTTTGCCCATCTGTAGTTAAAGCCTGAACTAATTCGTGTTCTGGCGCTAAAACGATAAAAGAAACACCGAAAATAGTATCAACACGGGTGGTGAAAACCTCGATATAAGCCTCACCCCGCCCCTCTCCAAGGGAGAGGGAGGCAGAGTTGCCTACCTTAGCAGGTGCACTATCAGGTCTGTTATTGAGTTCTGAAGTTATCTTTTCTGCTACCATGTTTATATTATTCAGAACCTCTTCATTAGAAAAACGAATTACATTAAAGCCTAGCTGATTAAGTGCTTCTGTTCTGATTTTATCATTTTCTTGGTTTTCTAAATGATATCCACCATCAACCTCTATAATTAATCTCTTATTTAAACAAATAAAATCGGCAATATAAGTGCCAATTGGATGTTGTCTACGTATTTTATGCCCTGTTTGACTATTTCTTAATTTTTGCCAAAGCGCATCTTCTCCTTCGGTTTGATGACTTCTATTAACTCTAGCATTAGTTTTTAATACTTCCCATAATAACGGATCAGCAGTTTCATAGCCATAACTTCCAGCTCCCTCTCCTTCGGAGAGGGTTGGGGTGAGGCTAATAGGGAACTTCACACTCGCTCCCACACTTTTCCCAATCCAGTTGCGTTGCATTTCTTTAACTGGTTCTGGCCAATCTATGGTATTTAAACCTTGCAATAATCGTTCGGCGTACGCAGAAATACGCATACTCCATTGCATCATTTTTTTCTGTTCTACCGGATGACCTCCTCGCTCAGAAAAACCATCTTTAACTTCATCATTAGCTAAAACAGTTCCTAATGCCGGACACCAGTTTACCGTACTTTCTTTTAAATAAGTTAGGCGATATTTTAATAACTCAGCTTGTTTTTCTTCGTCAGAAAATGCTGCCCAATCACTTGGCATAAAAGATTTTATATCTTCATCACAAACTGCTTTTACATCGGCACTGCCAGCTGCGTTAAACTTTTCAATCAAAGTAGAAATATCTTCTGCTTTATCTGTCTCTAGGTTGTACCAAGAATTAAACAATTGCATAAAAATCCACTGTGTCCATTTGTAGTAACCTGGCTCACTTGTGCGTACTTCCCTACTCCAATCAAACGAAAAACCAATTTGATCTAATTGACGGCGATAAGTTGCAATATTTGCTTCGGTAGTAATTGCCGGATGTTGACCGGTTTGTATGGCATATTGCTCTGCAGGTAAACCAAATGAATCATATCCCATTGGGTGCAAAACATTAAAACCTTTTAATCTTTTATATCTCGAAAAAATATCTGACGCGATGTATCCAAGTGGGTGACCGACATGCAAACCTGCTCCAGATGGATAGGGAAACATATCTAATACATAATATTTGGGTTTGGTAGAATTTGTATCGGCTTTAAAAGTTTGATTTTCTGCCCAAAATTTTTGCCACTTCTGCTCTATCTGCTTAAATTGATAATCCATTAAATTGCTCTTTCTTAAATAGTTTGCAAAAATACAGAAATTAAGCCTGTTTTTGAAGTGTTGATGATATAAAAAAGCGCTATCTCCATAATTGAGGATAGCGCTTATTAAAAATAGCTTAAATTTTAACTTTTATCTGCTTAAAAAATAAGTTTCAGTTTGTTTAGGATTTGAGCCAACTACGGTACCAGTAAACTGAAATTGATTTGGGGTAATTGTTGCTACCACACAATCTAAATCTTTCGATGAAAAATCCAGGTAAAGTTTATCATCAATTGTAGAACTGTAAGAGCCTATCGAACGATTTAGACCTAAACTTAGTTCAAAATCATCGTTAGTATTGTCTTTAAAGTCCATATAATCATTCGCAGCATAGCTTGTTGATACGGTTGCAGAGCCAGCAATTGTAACATCTATTTTATTAACTTGCCATTTTCCTAACATTTTTGCTCTTAAAGGTTTTGTAGCTTCATCTTGTTTTTTACAAGCGGTAAAACTTGCAATAAAGAATAATAAAGTTGCTCCTAATAATAATTTTGCTTTCATTTTAAATTTTTGGGTGATTAATACTTCATTAATTAACGGCACAAATGATATGCCAGTATATAGCTATTATAAAAGTTAAAAAATGTTAAGTGTACAACTTATAAAAACACTTTTACTTATTTTGCATCGTTAATTAAATGTGTTAACAGAACAAAAAGAGGCTTTAAATTTAAGATTTTGCATATCTTTCTTTACTTTCGCAACAATAAAAACATAATATGGAAGAATTTGAAGTAAGCGAAGCGTCTAAAAAGACTAAAACGATATACATATCAACCATATTTAGCATTGCCTTGGTTTTGCTAATGTTGGGTATGTTAGGTCTAATTTTGGTTCATGCAAAAAACCTATCAAATTATGTAAAAGAGAATATAGTTCTAAATATAATTGTTGATGAAGGTGCAAAAGAAACTGACATTTTAGCCTTTAAAAAAGATTTAGAAAGCAATATTGCTGTTAAACAAACACAGTACGTAAACAAAGAAGTAGCACAACATAATTTAACAAAAGATTTAGGCGAAGATTTTGTTAACTTCTTAGGCTACAACCCATTACTTTCAACAATTGATGTTTATTTAAAAGCTGATTACGCCAATAACGCTAATATTGATGCGTTAAAAAAGAAGATTAAAACCAATCCTATCGTTAAAGAAGTGGTATACCAGAGTTCATTAATAGATATGGTAAATAAAAACATTAGCACCATTAGCTTAATTGTATTAGGTTTTGCCGTGATTTTATTGATTATTGCCATTGCTTTAATTAACAACACCATTCGCTTAGCTATATTTTCGCAACGCTTTTTAATTAAAAGTATGCAATTGGTAGGAGCCACTAAAAATTTCATCAGAAAACCTTTTATTTTAGTTGCTGCTTTACATGGTTTAATTGCCTCATTTATAGCAATCATCATTTTATTAGGCTTTTTATATTATGCTCAAAAAGAAATTCCGGAGATCTTAATTTTAAGAAACTATACAGAATTTGGAATTGTATTTTTAGGAATGGTGATTATTGGGATTTTTATCACCTCAATTAGTACATTGTTTGCTGTGAGCAGATACTTACGTTTAAAAATTTACGATCTTTATAGATAATGGTAGAAAAAAAATCAGCTCCTGTAAAACAGGATGAAAAATCAGAGATGGTTTTTACTAAAAAAAATTATCAGTTATTATTAATTAGCATTGCTATTGTTGTACTGGGCTTTATCTTAATGATTGGCACCACAGGTGATATTTATGATACCCGTAGAACTTTAATAGCGCCAATGGTTGTGTTATTTGGTTTTGGCTTTGGCATTTACGCCATCTTAAAAAAATAAAACTTAATGACATTTCTACAAGCTTTAATCCTTGCAATAATTGAGGGATTAACTGAATTTTTGCCTGTTTCATCAACTGGTCACATGATTATTGGCACTGCCCTAATGAACATGCAGCCTACTCCATTTGTAAAACTTTTTACGATAGTTATTCAATTAGGGACTATTTTATCTGTGTTAGCACTTTATTTTAAGCGCTTTTTTAAATCACTTGATTTTTATTACAAACTTGTTGTTGCAGCAATACCAGCTTCAATTTTAGGCTTAGTGTTTAATAATCTTATCGATTCTTTACTAGAAAGCCCTTTAATGGTTGCCGTAATGTTAGTTATTGGTGGTGTTATCCTTCTTTTTGTTGATAAATGGTTTAATAAACCAACTATCGAAAATTCTGATGAGATTACCTATAAACAATCTTTTATCATTGGCCTTTACCAATGTTTGGCACTAATACCTGGCACCTCTCGTTCTGCAAGTACAATTGTAGGTGCCATGACACAAAATCTTACCCGTAAAGCAGCTGCAGAATTTTCGTTTTTTTTAGCCATACCTATGATGTTGGGTGCATCAGTTGTTAAATTGTATAAGTTTTTAAAAGAAGGCCATACTTTTTCGGGTGACGAAATCAATCTGCTAATTCTGGGAAATGTTGTTGGTTTTATTGTAGCCATTATAGCGATTAAAACTTTTATCAATATCCTAACAAAACACGGCTTTAAGGCGTTTGGCTGGTACCGCATTATAGTTGGTTTAATAATCTTGGCGCTATTACTTTCGGGTCACGAATTATCAATCATATAATTGTTACCTTTGCGAAAAATTAATTAGTATTTTGAGCGATAAAACTCCTATTTTCCCTGATTTTGATTTCGCCGCTGGCGAACTATTGTTAATTAACAAACCTTACAAATGGACATCATTTGATGTGGTAGGAAAAATTAGGAATTCTTTTAAACCACTGAAATTAAAAGTAGGCCATGCTGGCACTTTAGACCCTTTGGCAACAGGGCTTTTAATCATCTGCACTGGCAAATTAACCAAGCAAATCGATACTTTTCAGGCAGAAGAAAAAGAATATACAGGTACCATGATTTTGGGAGCAAGTACTCCATCGTTTGACATGGAAACTGAGATAGATGCTACATTTGAAATTGACAAAATAACTGAAAAAGATATTTATAGCGCAACAGCTCCATTTATTGGAGAGATTACACAATATCCGCCAGCACACTCTGCTGTAAAAGTAAATGGCGAAAGATTATATGTTAAAGCCAGATTAGGAGAAGAGGTTGAGTTGCGACAAAGACATGTAACAGTTGGCGCTTTTGAAATTACCCGAATTGCATTACCAGAAATTGATTTCAGAATAGTTTGTAGCAAAGGAACATACATTAGATCTTTAGTTTCTGATTTTGGAAAGCAATTAAATAATGCAGCTTATTTATCTAAATTAACACGAACGAGAAGTGGTAATTTTTTATTAGAAAATGCATTTGAAGTAGCAGATTTGGTTCAGTATCTTCGTGAAAAGAGAGTTGAAAAAGCTCCAATCGATTAAAGAAATGGAAGGTCACAGAATTAACACTAAAAAATACAAACATCTACTAAAAGAGGCTGCATTAATTATTTGTGGAGTGGTAGCTGCTTGTTTCGGACTTAAAAGTTTTTTGCTGCCCAGTCATTTTATTGATGGTGGCGTTACAGGAATTTCGCTGCTGGTTAGGGCATTAACTGGATGGAATTTATCTTACCTAATCGTAGTAATAAACATTCCATTTATTATAATGGGATATAAACAATTGGGGAAAAGATTTGCAATTAAAACAGCAGTGGCGATTACTTTTCTATCTCTAGCGCTAATATTTATACCTTTTCAACCTATTACACACGATAAATTATTAATAGCCTTTTTTGGTGGTTTCTTTTTAGGAGGTGGTATTGGACTTGCCATGCGTGGCGGATGTGTAATTGACGGAACCGAGGTTTTAGCGTTATACATTAGCAGAAATAGCATGTTCACTGTTGGCAACATTATCTTAATCCTGAACATTATTATTTTTGCGTTTGCAGCATACTTTTTAAATATAGAAACTGCACTTTATGCAATTTTAACCTATTTATCTGCATCCAACACTGTTGATTTTATCGTAAATGGTTTAGAAGCTTACACCGGGGTAACTATTATTTCAGAAAAAAATGATGAAATCAAACATTTTATCATTACCAACATGAAACGAGGTGTAACCATTTATAAAGGCGAAGGTGGATACTTAGAAAAGAAAGACATCGACATTATTTATACTGTGGTAACTAAGCTAGAAATGAGCAAATTACAAACAGAAATTAGACAAATTGACCCCGATGCTTTTGTTGTACAGCAGCAAATTGCCGACATAAAAGGAGGAGTTGTTAAACGTCAGGCTTTTCATTAACACGTAATAATTTTGAAAATATATCATCAACTATCTGATTTTAAAAAACTCGACAATGCTGTTGTAACCATTGGTACATTTGATGGTGTACACTTTGGGCATCAAAAAATTATTAATCGACTTTGCGAGTTGGCAAAAACAACTGGTGGTGAAAGTGTAATTTTAACTTTTTTTCCGCACCCGCGGATGATCATTGATCCAGAAAATCAGGACTTAAAAATGATCAATACCATTCATGAAAAAGCAGAAATTTTAGCAAAATTAGGTGTAGACCATTTAATTATTACCCCTTTTACCAGAGATTTTTCAAACCTTGAGCCAGCAAATTATATCAAAGATATTTTAATTGATACCATTGGCACAAAGCAACTTATAGTTGGATATGATCATCGTTTTGGCAAAGATCGCAAAGGCGGGATGGATGAATTGATTAAGCAAGCTGAAGTTTTTAAGTATGCCATCGAAGAAATTGCGGAACAAGATATTAATGATGTTGCAGTAAGTTCTACAAAAATTAGGGCTGCACTTTTAGATGGAGATGTTTCTTTGGCAGCAACCTATTTAGGTTATGATTTTTCAATTAGCGGACCAGTAATAAAAGGCGATAAAATTGGTCGTACAATTGGCTTCCCCACCGCAAATATTTTTGTGGAAGAAACCTATAAATTAATCCCTGGTGATGGAATTTATGCCGTAACAATTGAAATGAATGAAGGCGGAAAGGCAGAAGGATCGAAAGTAGAGGACGCAAACCATATCCCCTCAAACCTCCTACCTTCAACCTTTAAAGGTATGGCCTACATCGGGCAACGCCCAACTATTAATGGAATGACCCGAAATATTGAAGTAAACATTTTCGATTTTGATCGTGAAATATATGGTCAGACTATCAAAATGAACTTTCTAAAATTCTTGCGCCATGATGTAAAGTTTACAGGTTTAGAGGCATTAACCGTACAACTTCATCAAGATAAAGAAGCTACTTTAGCTTATTTTAGTCAGCGCTAATTAAAATTACCATTTTCTACCTAAAAAAAGCCTTAATTTCATTATATTTATAGCAATGAGGTTTTTAACAACTTGTTTGCTATTGTTTTGCTTTCAATCTTTTGTGGTTTGCACCGCAGAAGACGGAACTCTTGCATTTGTACAAGAAGCTTTTCAGAATAAAGAAGTTGTTAAAAAATCAAGCTCTATAAGTAACAAGCAAAAGTTAACCCAAACTTTTAATAGATCTTTTGTGATAGTTGATATTGCAAATCAGCCTATAGTAAAGTTAACTTATATTGTAAATTTTTACGCTCGTAAAGAAGGGATTGAAATTTATAGCGCTCTTAAAACAGCCTTATCTTATGGCTGTTTCCTAAAAAAACATTATTCATTTATACTAAATCATCTTTACCCTAAGCATACTTTTTGGTAACTACATTGCTTATACGCAACATTATTTTACTATCAAAAAATATTCTTTATGATCCATTTACCAGTTCTCATAGCCGACTTAGGCCTTATTCTTGCCGCAGCAGGAGTTACTACACTCCTATTTAAAAAAATTAAACAACCTTTAGTGCTTGGCTATATTTTGGCTGGCGTTATTGTTGGTCCTTATTTAGACTTTACACCAACCGTAACCGACCATAAAAGCATCACCATTTGGGCCGAAATTGGCGTAATATTTCTTCTTTTCAGTCTCGGTTTAGAATTTAGTTTTAAAAAATTAGTAAAAGTAGGTGGCTCGGCTTCTATAACTGCAATTGTTGAAGTTGTATTTATGCTTTCAATTGGCTTTGGTGTAGGTAAGATGTTGGGTTGGAGTACAATGGATAGCATATTTTTAGGTGGTATATTATCTGTTTCATCTACAACAATCATTATTAGAGCATTTGAAGAGCTAGGTGTAAAACATAAAAAATTCGCTGGCTTAGTTTTCGGAGTCCTTATTGTTGAAGATTTAGTTGCCATATTATTGTTGGTATTACTCTCTACTTTGGCCGTTAGTCAGCAATTTGCGGGTACTGAGATGCTGATTTCAATACTTAAACTCGCATTCTTTTTAGTGTTATGGTTTTTAGGAGGAATCTTTTTAATCCCAACGTTTTTAAAAGCTACTAAAAAACTAATGAATGATGAGACGATGTTGATTGTGTCATTAGCTTTATGTTTAATAATGGTTTTATTAGCCGTTAAAGTTGGTTTTTCTCCAGCACTTGGGGCATTTATAATGGGCTCAATTTTGGCTGAAACAACACAAGCCGAAAAAATAGAACACCTAACCAAATCTGTTAAAGATCTATTTGCAGCTATATTTTTTGTTTCAGTTGGTATGTTGATTGATCCAAGTATTTTACTTGAGTATGCCTTACCCATAGCTGTAGTAACCTTAGCAACGGTTTTAGGTAAATTAATAAGCTCAACTTTGGGGGCTTTGCTTTCTGGACAGCCATTAAAAACATCGGTACAAGCAGGCATGAGTTTGGCACAAATTGGCGAGTTCTCCTTCATTATTGCCACTTTAGGTTTAACACTTAAAGTAACTAGCGACTTTTTGTATCCAATAGCAGTTGCAGCATCAGCTATCACTACTTTCACAACACCTTATCTAATTAAAGTTTCAGAACCATTCTATAACTTTTTAACTAGGATTTTACCCCAGCGATGGCTCAATGCAATTACTAGATACAGCTCAAGCACCCAAGGAATCACTACTTTTAGCGATTGGAAAACACTTTTAAAGGCATATACATTTAATACAATTATCCACGGCACCGTACTAATTGGCATTGTATTACTTTCATCAAGGTATTTACAACCTTTTGTAAGCAAACATATTTTTAATGGTGATAACGGAACGATTGTAAGTTTGATAATTGCCTTAATTTTTATGGTTCCATTTTTATGGGCTTTGGCAATAAGAAGGATAGAAAGAAAAGCCTACTCTCATCTTTGGTTAAACAAGAAATATACTCGTGGGCCATTAATAGCAATTGAATTATTGAGAATTGCTTTAGCAGTATTTTTTGTTGGATTTTTAATTTATCAGTTTTACAATACCATTGTTGCCGTAAGCATAGCCTTAGGTTTAATTATTGTTGGGATGGTGGTTTTTTCAAGAAAATTACAGACATTTTATGAACGGATGGAGTTTAGGTTTTTAAATAACCTCAACGCTAGAGAACAAGCTAACAAACAACCAGAAATTTTACCTTGGGATAGTCACCTTTTAGAGTTGATTGTAGCACCCGAATCTACATTGGTTGGACAAACATTAGTAGAGTTAGCCGTTCGTGAGAAATACGGTATCAATATCGCTTTAATTGAGCGAGGTAAAATAATGATCCCCACGCCTGCCAGAACAGAAAGGCTTTACCCAAATGACAAAGTATTGGTAATTGGCACTGATGATCAATTGGCTTCCGTAAAGCCATTATTTGAAGGTATAGTTGATGAAAACGCTACTTCGTTTCCTAAGCAAGACATGTCATTGCAAAAAATTGTAATTAATAGTAAATCTCCTGTATTCGGACAAACTATTAGAGATTCGGGAATTAGAGAAAGAACACAAGGCTTGGTGGTTGGTATAGAAAGAAATGGAGTTCGTATTTTAAACCCAGATTCGAATTTAGTATTCGAAAATGATGATATTGTATGGATTGTGGGTAACAACAAGAAAATACCAGAGTTATTGAAGTAGTTAAACCTATTTCAATACAATTGTTTTGGTTTGATATTCAATGGTTAAAAATTGAGATGAAAAATATAGATAAATTAAGTTTAGAAAACGCCTATCGTTTATTTGAAACCAAAACGATAGATAGTTTTGAAATAGGCACATATAAAGGATTGCAACAAATCCACCTCTATTTATTTAACGAGCTATATGATTTTGCAGGCAAAGTACGCACTAAAAACATTTCAAAAGGCGGATTTAGGTTTGCTACAGCCCTTTATTTAGAAGAGGGATTAAATAAAATCGAGCAAATGCCAGAAAACACTTTTGAAGAAATTATCGAAAAATATGTAGAAATGAATATTGCTCACCCTTTTATGGAGGGTAATGGCCGAACGATGCGGATATGGCTAGATCTGATACTGAAAACCAAACTTAAAAAAGTGGTTGATTGGCAGTTTGTAGATAAATTTCTTTACTTACAAGCAATGGAAAGAAGCCCTATAAACGATTTAGAGATAAGAACTTTATTAGCTAGTAATTTAAGCGATGATATCAACAATCGAGAGCTCATTTTTAAAGGCATAGAGCAATCGTATTACTATGAAGGCTATCAGAAAGATGATGATTAATTTATTGATTTAAGGTGAGACACACACCTGATACAATTATCATTTGAAGAAAAGATAATTTCTTAATTCATCTAAGCAGAAATAAAATTTACCCCCACCAATGAAACTGAATACCTAATTGTTTTACAATTAAATATAAGGCCAAAACCCATAAAAATATAGCTATTGATTTATTGATTAACAGGCTACTCAATGCAAACTTTTCTTGAATGTATTTGGCAAAATGCGCATAACCATATAAGGCCAATGCAGATCCCATACCAGAGCCTAAACTAAAAATAACCAAAGAAAGATAGTCTATCTCAATCCACTCGTGCAAAATAATGTAGTTACCAAAAAACAACCAAAAAGGAATTTGTACGGGATTTAAAACGCCTAACAACATCCCATAAAAAACACTTCCTCTTTTACTTCTGTTATCTTCTGCTTTAGTTTTAGGCAACTTTTTGCGATTTACCCAAGTTACTGTGCCCATCACAATAAACAGCATAATCATAAATACATCTACGTATGTACCTAATCTAACTTCACTTACACTTGCATCTAAACTAACATCACTCACTATCCACCGGGCAAAACGCATCATTCCGAATGTAAAAAATACTTCTACGATAGAAAACGAAAGTATAAAGTATAATGCTTGGCGCATACCCTTATTTATGGTAAGTTGAGCCACAGTAAGGTTAATATTACCTGGCGGAATATAACCCATGGCATTTAATAAGATGCCTATAATTAAGGTTAGCAAGAGCATACTTTGCGAAGATAGTTATTTAAATTATACCTTGTTAGTGATAGATTTTATTGATGATTTATCGCTAAAAAAATTTGGTTGATAAGATGATAATTAGCTTTTGTTTGTTACACCTAAACCAAATATATTCTTTAAATGGTAAATAATTATTTTAAATGTGTTTTTAAAAACTGGCCAGTATAAGATCCTTTAACTTTTAATAAATCTTCTGGTTTACCTTCAAAAACTATATTCCCACCTTTATCTCCACCTTCTGGACCAATGTCAATTACCCAATCGGCACATTTAATCATATCCATATTATGCTCAATAACCAAAATGGTATTGCCTTGTTCAATTAACGTATTTAAAGCTTTTAAAAGCTTCTTAATATCATGAAAATGCAACCCAGTAGTTGGCTCATCAAAAATGAACATGGTTTTTTGAGCATTATTGCCTTTAATTAAAAATGATGCTAATTTTATCCTTTGTGCCTCGCCGCCAGATAAGGTATTTGATGATTGCCCTAAGTGTACATAGCCTAAACCAACATCTAACAGTGGATTTAATTTTTGCAAAATTTTCGGCTCATTTTTAAAGAATTCTACCGCTTCTTCGATGGTTAAATCTAAAATATCAGCAACGTTTTTATCCTGATAAGTAATGTCTAAAACTTGCTGTTTAAACCTTCTTCCACTACATGTTTCGCAAGGCAAATAAATATCTGCCATAAACTGCATCTCAATTTTAACTTCACCTTCGCCTTGGCAAGTATCGCATCTGCCACCTTCCACGTTAAAAGAAAATGCTGCAGGCTTTAAGCCACCTGCTTTTGCGGCTGGTAATGCCGAAAACAAAGCCCTCACATCATCCCAAGCTTTTACATAGGTTACGGGATTTGAACGTGAAGAACGGCCTATCGGATTTTGATCGACCATTTCTACCTGGCTAACCAAATCTATATTACCAAAAATACCATCGTAACTTCCTGTTTGTTCGCCTGCATAATTACCAATAGCCTTCTGCAAAGCAGGATACAAGATTTTTTTTACCAAGCTCGTCTTTCCAGAACCAGATACACCACTAACACAGGTAAAAACACCCAAAGGGAATTTTACATCAATATTTTTTAAGTTATTTTCTCTGGCTCCCTTAATCACGATATGATCTTTCCAACCTCTTCTTTTTAATGGAATAGCGATTTCTTCTTTGCCAGCTAAATACCTACCCGTTAAAGATTTATCATCTATAATAATCTCCTCGTAAGTACCGCTAAAAACTAAATTTCCGCCATGCGTGCCCGCTTCTGGACCAATATCTATGATGTAATCCGCAGCTTTCATCATCTCTTCTTCATGCTCTACAACCAAAACCGTATTACCTACGTTTCTAAGCGATGTTAAAACTTCAATTAGTTTATGGGTATCTCTCGGATGTAAACCAATGCTAGGCTCATCTAAAACGTAAATTGAACCAACTAAACTACTTCCTAAAGATGTTGCCAAATTAATCCGCTGACTTTCGCCACCTGATAGTGTATTTGATAGTCGATTTAAAGTTAAATAACCTAAACCAACATTATTTAAGTATAAAATTCTACTGGTAACCTCTGCCAATAACCGTTTAGAAATTTTTACCTCAGTTTCTGAAAGCTCTAACTTTTCGAAAAATGGCAAAATTGTAGATAATGGCATTAAAACCATATCTAAAATAGATTTTCCGCTAATTTTAACATAACTCGCATCTTTACGCAAGCGTGTGCCTTTACAATCTGGGCAAACTGTTTTTCCGCGGTATCGCGAAAGCATTACACGGTACTGAATTTTATAGGTTTGCTCTTCTAACTCTTTAAAAAAGGCATCTAAACCAGCAAAGTATTTATTGCCTGTCCAAATTAGGCGCTGTTGTTTTTCAGTTAATTCGCTATAAGAGCGATGAATTGGAAAATCAAATTTATCTGCGTTTTTAATAAATTGCTTTAACCATTCGCCCATTTTTTCGCCACGCCATGGGGCAATCGCATTATCATACAAACTTTTGCTCTTATCAGGAATAACCAAATCTTCGTCAATGCCAATTACATTTCCATAACCTTCGCAACGTTTACAAGCACCATAAGGATTATTAAAACTGAAGAAATTTGGCGTTGGTTCTTCAAACTTAACACCATCTAATTCAAAACGATCGCAGAAAAAGGTTTGCTTACCTTCGTGCTCTACAAAACAATCGCCTTTGCCTTCAAAAAATGCGGTTTGTACCGAATCAGCAATGCGACTTAAAGTTTCTTCTTCTTCGTTAACAACAATACGATCTATTAAAATTCTTATGGTTTCTGTATCGGTAAGCTCTACATCTTTAATAGCTTCATCTTCTAGTAAATCTTCAATCTTTGCTATTTTATTTTTAAAATAAACACGCAAAAAGCCCTTTTGCAGCAAAACAGCCAATTCTTCTTTAACAGAACGGTTATTATGTGGGTGTAACGGACAAAATATGGTTACAACGGCATCATTACCTAAACTGATAATAAAATCCACCACTGTGGTAACGGTATCTTTTTTAACAACAGCACCAGAAACTGGCGAATAGGTTATACCAATTCTTGAGAAAAGTAGTTTAAGGTAATCGTAAATTTCGGTACTTGTACCTACAGTTGAGCGTGGATTTGAAGTAATTACCTTTTGCTCAATAGCAATTGCCGGAGCAATGCCTTTGATGTAATCAACATCAGGTTTATTCATACGGCCCATAAACTGACGGGCATAAGATGATAAACTCTCTACATAACGGCGCTGACCTTCGGCATATAAAGTATCAAAAGCCAAGGAAGATTTTCCAGAGCCAGACATACCGGTAATAACCACTAATTTATTTTTCGGAATAGCTACATCAATATTTTTTAAATTGTGTACCCTTGCCCCTTTTATGATGATATGTTTGTGTGGATCTTTCTCTATTTCCTTACTCATGAACCGCCTTGTAGCTATAATATTTAACAACTTCAAATTTACGAAAATGGTTTCAACCAAGCTCTATATTATCTGTGATTTACAAAATTTTACATTTTTTAACATATTTATTATTGGATTGTCAAAAAAAAATCCGTCATTTGAATTTATAACTCACACAAGTTAGAAACCAACATCTTAAAAACAAGGAGAAAAGCTATAGATTAAAACAGCTACTTATTTATTATTTAATAAAAAAAGAAGAGTTTTTTATACGCACTCCTATGAAAATACAACAGTATAGTGATCAGGATTTGGTGAAGTTATATCTTGACGGAGAAGAATCAGTATTAGAAGAATTACTCCGCAGGCACAAATCAAAAATTTATACCTCAATATATTTATTGGTAAAAGACCAATACCTTGCCGAAGACATTTTTCAAGATGCCTTTATCAAAGTAATTAACACGCTTCGTAGCGGTCGCTATAACGAAGAAGGTAAATTTTTGCCTTGGGTTATGCGTATTGCGCATAATTTGGTTATCGATTATTTTCGCCGAGAAAAGCGAGCACCAGTAATTACTAGCGCTGATGGAACAGATGTTTTAAACCTCATTCAAATTCACGAAGAAAGCGCCGAAGATAGAATGTTACGTGAACAAACACATATAGATTTGCGAGCCATGATTCACCTTTTACCCGATGAACAAAAAGAGGTTTTAATTATGCGCCATTATGCTGATTTAAGTTTTAAAGATATTGCAGATTTAACTGATGTGAGTATTAATACCGCTTTGGGGCGTATGCGATATGCACTAAGTAATTTGCGCAAAATGATGAATGTAAAAGAAGTGAGCACCAGAAATTCTTAAATCCTCACTCCCAGCTTTTGATTTTTAAAAAATAACATCAATAACGTGGTCGATTTTTTCGATGTATAAATTAAAATAGATTTTCTACTACGTTTAAACTGACAAAAAAATCTATTTTACTATTCAGGTGCTAACCATTTTTCTTTTTTTGAAAAACAGTGTTACAAGCTTTTGGCTAATTTAGCCCCGCCAATGCTACTCCCGAAAAAAACGGGATTCGCGTTTGTCGGGTTTATATTACAAAAGTAAATGCTTATGGCTAATTACAACAGCATCACGCCAAAACTACAGCAACAAAAATGTGACAAATTAATTTTTGGCGATTTATAGTGGTTTAAATAGTTTTTAAAACGTTTTAGTGTAACAAGTTGTTAAGTGAAAGTACTTTATCCAACGAAAAGTTATTATTTTAAAACTGTAATAAAATAAAGCGAACATAACCAACGTTAAATCACTAAAAACTAAATATATTTTTTTGCGTATGACAAAAACCTCTACTTCAACTAACCTTGTCAGTTCACCAAATGTACAGCCTTCACAAATAGCTGCTGCAGAGGCAGAACAACAAGATGAACTGTTTTATAACAGTATTAAGCCACAACTTGATCAGCTCGTAAAAAATCCATCTGATGAAACTATCAGTAAGATTTTAGCTCACTCAAGAAACAAGTAATTACAAAGCTTTCCAGAAACGGAAAGCTTTTTTTGATTTTAGATACTGTTCAAAAATGATCGGTTTGATTTTATAACTAAGTTTGGTATTTGTGGGCACTTCTCAGGGCTATGTGCCATATCATTTATCTCCAAAAACAAACAATTTAGTCTTTCGAAATTTAAACGGTTTCTTTTCGAATTAAATAAATATCTAAAATTTAAGTTAAGACTTTTAAACGCTGCAAAATAGCTGTAACCTGTTTGCTTTTTAAAATTACATCATGCGGCTCGTGCAAAGGTATCTCCATAAAATCTCCAGGGCCCATAAAACGAGATTTTCCACTTACTATGCATTCGCAATTGCCTTGTAAAATCAAGAAACTTTCATGCTCATCTTCATGTATTTCTTCAGGTATGTTTATTTCTGAAACAACCAACACTTGCGTAATTTGATCATTATGTTGCAACACTTTATTAAAAATGCCATCAGTTAGTTGTACAGGTTTAACTTGCTCAAGCAAAGGCATCCAATTAAGGTAATTAGAATGTTGATTGATTACTGGAAGTTGGCTAAGGCTAATTTCTTTTTCGATTGTTAAATTTTTAACAATCTCTAGCATATCATTTTCTAGTTTTTTACTAGGTTGTATAGCATTGGCATTTGCATAATGTTCTAAAGCATTTTCTATCGCCAAAACTTCTTGCTTAAGTATTGGATATACCTTTAGCATTCTTTCCACACCTAATTTCTCATCAGGAGAAAGTAAATCTAAAACATAAAGTTCTAAAATTCCGCTAGCTATGTAAGGCTGTAAATTCAAGATATATTATTTTGTTTGCGTTTTAATTCAACTCTTAAACCCGATGAAACTTCTGCTAATGATAAATTCATGATTTTAGCTGTTTCTATTAAACTTAAGCCTTTATTTACAATGAGGTCTAATATAGTATTTAAATGAATAGGTTTTAAAGGTTTTGTTGATAGTTTTTGCTGATGCGATTTTGCCAAGTTTCTTGCAATTTGCATTAAGTGGGTAAATACGCAAAGCATGTTTAATTTATTGCATTTTATATCATTGCATAATTTATAAATGGTATTTTTCAATAATTCGTTTGCCAAGGCCTCGTCATTAACAATTCTGAAAATTATTCCATAAATAGCAGAGCCATAACTTGCTATGATCTCTTTACAGCCAGAGTGATGATTATCTTTTATCAATTTAATGATGTGATGGTCTTTATAACCTTTTAACATATCAGCGTTATAAACTTATTGAACAGAAACTCTCTTAGCAACTGAACAGTTTAAATTCTATATTGTTTATCACACTGTGATATATTTAGTTTAATTGTGTTAAAGACCTATATAACCATGCAAAATTGCATACTTTATTAAAGCCGCAGAGTTTTTTGCCCCAGTTTTATCTAAAATAGATTGCCTAATTCCTTCAACTGTTCTTTTACTCAAGAAAAGTAAATCAGCAATTTGTTGATTGGTTAAACCTTCGGCCATTAAATCCATCACACTGATTTCTCTATCAGAAAATGAAATTTTCCTTTGATCATCTTCGTTAATACCTATTTGTTTATGGTAGCGTTCTAATACCTGAATAACCAATTCTGACGCAAAATAGCGATTGCCTTTCATCACTGTATTAATGGCAAATAAAACTTCATCAACATCAATATTTTTTGATAAATAAGCATTTGCACCTGCCCTAAACGCAGCAGTGCTATGTTTTTCATCTTCTAACATAGACAATACAATTACAGGAATAGTTATATTTTTCTCCCTCAATTGCGCAATCATTGTAATTCCATCAGTATCGGGCATCATCACATCAGTAATAATCAGATCAACCTTTGGTTTACTATCTAATAATGAAAATAACTCATTAGCACATGTTACTTCGGCTATTACTTTCATGTTTTCGTATTTACCTAACAATGCCGCAAGTGAGGATAACATGATTTGCTGATTTTCTACAATTACTATTCTAATCATGATTTTCAGTCCTTTGGCAATTCGATATAAAATTTAGACCCCTTACCTTTTTCGCTCTCAAACCAAATTTCGCCATCGTGTAGTTTTACTATTGTTTTAATGATGTTCATTCCTAAACCACCTGAGTTCTCTCCTATTAACCCAAGCTTTAATTTTTTTGTTTCCAATGCAAACAGATTTGGTTTTTGCTCTTCGGCTATACCTATGCCATTGTCTGCTACCGCTACTACCACTTTATTATCGCTATCCATTACAGATAATTCTATAGTCCCGTTTAGCGATGTAAATTTTATCGCGTTAGATATTAAGTTATTGATCACCTGCATAAACTTCATTGTATCAAGCATGAGGTGAATTTTATCATGCGAACTCGTAAAACGAAAATCTCTAATATCACGTAAATTAGATCTTCTGTAAAAACGAATAAGATCTTCTAATTCCCAAACAACCTCGGTTCGCTCTTTTTTAAGCTCAATTACACTTGATTTTACAAATTCTTTATTAATTAAGCTTCTTACTAATTTTATATTTCGCTCACACATCTCTTTGATGAAAGAAATTGAGGTAATCATTTCATTATTTCCACTCAATGCAACTTCATTCTCCATAGAACTTGCAGCTAAACGGATCATCGCCAGTGGCTCTTTTAAATCGTGCGAAAGCACCTCAAGCATGATATTTTTATGCGCATTAATTTGCTCAATGTGTATTTTATTGTGTCTATCTATGGTTGTGTCTTCGGCGGTGCCACAAATAAAATACATGTCGTTTTCTAAATATGAAAAAACAGAAAACCGTACAAACTTTTCTTTATGGTTAAATTCTAAACGTATTTCGTATTTCTTTTCGTGAAATTGATTTAGGCATTCGTTAAAACAATTGATTGCGTGTAACCTGTCCTCGGGATGTACAAACTCGATTAAATTCGTTATATAATTATTAATCTCTTGTCCAGGAATTTCTAACAAATTACTTAATCCATTATTACTGTATATAAAGCTTTTAGTGGTTAAATTAAATATAAAATATCCGTCATCAGACTGTTCTGCAATTTTAATAAACAACTCATCATTAGACATTTTCATAAACTTTTGTGTATTAAACTTTGTATTCAAATCAAACAAATCATTAACAGTTAAAGTTTTACCATTTAAAACTTTTAAGAATATTTAAACTATTTACAAAATTGTAATTTGATTCCTTGTATTAACCTTTAGTTAAAAACGACGTGAATTTAGCGCCAATTTTAATCACTTTACTTTATTTAGGAATAATTGAGTATTTATACACTAAAAATTACGGCATATACTTTTTATTTAAAATGAAAAATGAAGTTTAAAATAACCATTTAAAAAACTGAAGAATTTAAAATCACCTTTGCGCATGAGCAAAATTAAGCATTATTATATCGCATAAATTTATACAGTAGATTGCTCGCTATTTAAGCCAATTAAAAAATATAATCTATTGAAAATCAATTAATACTCTAAAATGTTGTAACTTTATACAAGCCCACAATTATATCATTACTAATTGTTTTTTAAAATATGATATTTTTGCAGAGTTTACCCTTAAAATACATAATGCATTCTATTGACCTTACAAACTGTGACCGGGAACCAATTCACATCCCAGGAAAAATTCAGTCACATGGCTTCCTTTTGGCGGTCAATTCTCAAAATTTTAACATTACTTACGCTAGCGAAAACCTTGTTAATCATTTAGGAGAAAGCGCTACAGCCTTATTAGATCAGCCATTACAAAATCTTATCGACCTTTTAGCTAACCTTGGTGTAGAAATTGAACTTGAAGCTATACTAGCCCTTGGCAAAAGTCAGGGATTTGACCTAATTAATCCATATAAGTTAACTATTAAAGGCAATCCATATTATTTAATTTTGCATCGCTCTGCAGAAAATTACATTTTGGAGTTTGAGATTGCCACATTGCAATACGATGTGCAACATATTATTGGTAAATCTGTAGCAGAAATACTTTTAAACCGATCATTAAATGGCTTACTTGAAAAAGCCGCTGCCGAAGTTAAAAGGCTAATTGAGTATGATCGGGTAATGATTTATAAGTTTCAGGAAGATGGGCATGGCGAAGTAGTTGCAGAGGAAAAGAATGAAGAATTAGAGCCATTTTTTGGTTTACATTACCCTGCTTCAGACATCCCAAAACAAGCGAGAGAGTTGTATAAACTTAACATGACACGCATTATTGCTGATGTTTATACAGAAAGTGCTGCAATTGCAACTTTTAATAACGATGCTCCACTAGATTTGACACATTCTACATTAAGAGCGGTTTCGCCAATCCATATTCAATATTTAAAAAATATGGGTGTGGCAAGTAGTTTTAGCATTTCACTTTTGTTAAACGGTGAGCTATGGGGCCTAATTGCTTGTCATAATTATAGCCCTAAATTTATTGATTACAAGGCACGAGAAGGTTGCAAATTGATCGGTAATATTTTATCCTCGGCATTAGAGTTTAGGGAAGCCGAATTTAACAATGAAAATGACCAAGTTTACCAAACTGCTGTTGATGCACTTTCTGAACAATTAGAAAGCGATCCTGAAATTATTAGCGCATTAACTAAACACAAAACCAATTTACTTGATGCAAATAGTGCAACAGGTGTAGCCATTATTTACGAAAAGAAGATTTATACTTTAGGCCAAACTCCTGCAATGGAGCAATTAGAACCACTCATTAATTGGCTAAAACTTACGATGAATGATTCTATTTATTACACTCATCAACTATCAGCTCATTACAAACCGGCCTTATCTTTTGCCAAAACAGCGAGTGGCATTATTGCTTGCCTATTGTCTAAAAGCATGGGAGAACTAATTATTTGGTTTAAGCAAGAAACTTTAGCAACGATGTATTGGGCCGGAAACCCAGAAAAGCCAGTTGAAAAAAGTGAGGTTGGAATGCTAAATCTATCGCCTAGAAATTCTTTTGAGAGCTTTACAGAAATTGTAAAAAACACCGCTCCAAAGTGGTCAACTTCTGAAATTAATGGAGCGCTTAAACTCAGAGAAAAAATTACCAATACCATTAACAAAAGAGCAGACGAAATACGCCTTTTAAATGAACGCCTAAAACTTGCTTACGAGGAACTAGACACTTTTAGTTACACCATCTCCCACGATTTGAGAACGCCATTAACAGCAATTAAAAGTTATACTGAACTATTTTTAGCTAGAAACAAAAATATTGAGGACAAAAATGTTCAACTTTTAGATAGAGTGTTAGTTGGTGCAGATAAAATGCGTTTTTTAATTGATGAAATTTTAAAACTTGCTCGGGTAGGCAGAGCCGATATAGAACTGGCTCATATCAATGTACAAGAAATGATTAACGACATTTGCCAAACCGTTGTTTCTGCTTATAAAGCAGATCATATGAGCATTGAAATTGGCAATTGCCCAGCAATTGACGGAGATACTATACTCATTAATCAGGTGTTTACTAATATCATTTCTAATGCTGTTAAATACTCTACAAAATCAATAAACCCAACAATTACCATTAATGGAGAGGAAGTTAATGGAGAAATTATTTATAAAATAGCTGATAATGGCATAGGAATTGAAGTGGATAACCACGACAAGGTATTTGAGCTTTTCAGACGGATGGAAAACGTAAAAGATTTTGAAGGTACTGGTGTTGGGCTTGCAATTGTTAAACGCATTGTAGAAAGGCACAACGGTAGGATATGGTTTGAAAGCGAACTTGACAAAGGAACAACATTTTATCTGTCATTTAAAAAATTGTAAAAGATGATGAGCACGCCTGATATATTTTATGTAGAAGATGATCCAGATTATGCGTTTATTTTGCAAACAGCAATTGGTGAGATACAGGAAGAACTTAAACTAAGCATAGTTGAAGATGGAAGGGATGCTATTGACCAATTACGATTGTTTTCTGACGAAAAAAACTTGCCAAAATTAATCTTACTTGATTTAAACTTACCAGGATTATCAGGACTGGATATTTTAAAAACCATTAAAGAGATGCCTCATTTAAAATATATTCCTGTTATCCTTTTTTCTACCTCTGATAATCCTCAAGATGTTAAAGCATCTTACGAGTTTGGCGCTAATGCTTATGTAACCAAACCCGATGGTTACAACAACCTATTAACTTGTTTAAAAACCATGCATGAGTTTTGGTTTTTACAAAACCGCGGACTTAATTAATTATATCTTTTAATTGACACTACAAGAAAAGCTAAAAGCACATACCCAAAGTTTGCATAATGAACTTGAGCAGCAAATGTTCGTTAATCAAATCATGCAAAAGACACTAAATATAGAACAATACAAACAACTAGTTTCTTGTAACTACCTGGTTCATTGGCATCACGAAGATGAGATTTTCGACAAGCTTTCGATAGAAATTGCTGATAAAATTGGTGTCCATAAGCGGAAAAAGTTACATTCTTTATCTTTGGATGTAGATCAAGTTGGCTTAAAAAAACAACAATTAGAACAAATAAACATAACTAAGCTAGCGCTCAAAAATGAATATGCGGCTTTAGGTGCAATGTATGTTTTAGAAGGTGCCACATTAGGTGGAAGTGTAATTATTAAGCAACTTCGCTTAAATCCAAATTTCCCTGAAACATTTAATTTTAGCTATTACGGCATTTATGGTAAAGAGTTAATCCCTAATTGGCAAGAGTTTTTGTGTCATTTAAATGCTTTACCTGCCGATAGCAATTATGATGTTTTAGCAGGTGCTGAGCAAATGTTTAATGAAATTTTAAATGTTGCAGAGCGATTAAAGAATATTGAGTTAAGTTGAGATTTTATTAGTGCAAACTCAACTATTTTATTGCAAAAAAGCCTCACTAAATTTAATTTTAGTGAGGCTTTATAATTTAAGCATTGTTTCTAATTACCTGCTTTCCAAGTATTATTATCCGGATTTCCATCTGGAAGAACTTTCTCAGGATCTATATTAACTTCAACTATTTCTTCGGTAGTTGCATAACGAACTAACCAAGAGGTATTTTTCATCCAAACATCTACAGGTACTTTAACAATTTCTGTTTTACCACTTTTGGTTTTTACCTCCAAAATAATCGGCATTGGCATTTTCTCTAAATTTTTAACTTGTATGGTATATGCGGCTAATTTTCCATCTACTTTAACTTCCTTAACATCACCAATTGCTTGATCATTTTTCCAGCTGTTTAAAAACCAACTTCTCCAAAACCATGATAAATCTTCGCCAGCAGCATTTTCCATCGATCTAAAAAAATCGTATGGAGTTGGGTGTTTGTAAGCCCAATTTTTAATGTATTCTTTAAAAGCGTAATCAAAACGATCAGCTCCCAAAACTTGATTTCTTAAAATATCTAAACCCCAACCTGGTTTACTGTATAAGTTTACGCCAATATTTGCTTCGGTCATACCATCAGGTATTAACATGATGTTTTCATAACGAGGATTACCAATTACTGCTTTACCAATAGCATGCATATTCATCGGACGCTCTTTGTACTCGCCATTATTAAATTCTTCTGATGATAAACCATTAATGAAAGTATTAAATCCTTCATCCATCCAACCGAATTTACGTTCGTTAGAACCTACAATCATCGGAAACCATGTATGACCAAACTCGTGATCAATCACGCCCCAAGCACTTCCTTTTTTAGCTGTCCAACCACAAAACACAATACCAGGATATTCCATACCACCAATATTAGTAGCCACATTAATAGCCATTGGGTAAGGGTATTCGAACCATTTTTTAGAGTAATGTTCGATAGAAGCTTTAACATATTCTACACCTCTACCATAAGAATCCATTCCATTACTTTCTACCGGATGAGCAGAAACAGCAAGCGATTTTTTCCCGCTAGGTAAATTGATACGAGCAGCATCTAATACAAATGCTTTTGAAGAAGCCCAGGCTGCATCACGTGCATTTAAAATTTTAAACTTCCAAGTTAATTTATCTCCTGCTGGGCGAGATTTTGGATCTAATACTTCTGCTTCAGAACGAATATGAACTGTGGCATCACTAGATTTAGCAGCATTCCATCTTTTAAGTTGTTCTGCTGTAAATACATCTTGCGGATTTAATAATTCTCCAGAACCCAATACAATATGGCTTGCTGGTGCTGTAACAGCATAGGTTATATCGCCAAATTCGCAATAAAACTCACCCCCACCCCAATAAGGCAAAGTATTCCATCCAATTACATCATCATAAACAGACATACGTGGAAACCATTGAGCAATCGCGAATATCTCCCCATTTTTAGTTGTCAAATGACCAGTTCTATCAGAACCTTCTTTTGGCAAAATATAAGAGTAATCCATTTTTATGGTAATTACATCTCCTCCCGGCGACATAGGTTGATCTAATCGAATTTGCATTCTTGTATCTTCAACCAAAGAAGTAAACTGAACTGTACCCGCTTTTTTAGCAACGCTGATGTTGCTTATTTTATAACCCGCATCAAATTTTTCGCCATGCGCACCATAGCGGCTTCTTGCTGGGGTAATCATGTAACCACGTGAGGTTTCTTTAAAAGTATTTTGATCTAATTGTAGCCAAACAAAAGGTAATTTGTCTGGACTATTATTTTTATAGGTAATTGTGATAGAACCACTAACCATATTCTTAGTCTCATCTAAATTAGCCGTGATATTATAATCAACTCTGTTTTGCCAATATTTAGCACCTGGCGCACCGCTTGCAGAACGATATTCATTTCCATTTTGAGTATAAAACAATGGCCCAAATGCATCTGAAGGATCATAGTTTGTAGCTGGAGCTGTGGTTTGAGCAAAACTTGCAAATGTAAAAGAACACATTGCAACAACCCCTAAAAGAGTTTTAGTTATAAATTTATGCATATATAGATTTTTTGTTAAAGTTAAACGGTATGAAAATATTTCCAAATAAATCTGTATTAATGTTACTCTATATGGTTGCAGCAACAATAAAGAAATAGGATAATTTAATTTACAGATTTAGGCTTTACTAATGATGGTAATTTTCTTTGGCTTAATGGTAATTTTACCCAAGCTCGATAAGCTCTTGCCGTATGATAAGCGTAATTAAACGGCCGCTCAGCCTTAACTTCTTGTACTGTTGGCCTGTACATTATTAAAAAATCCTTTATTCCAGGACCTTCAAATTTAACCAACGATTTAACATACTCTTCATTAAAATTACTCCTAATTTCATCTTGGTACATTTCATCCTCTTCAAGTTGTTGTACTTTAACCTGATCGCGTCTATATTTTCCATAGCCTAAGTTAAGGCGTAAACCTCCTCTTTCTTTCGAGTAATCTACAGCTTTTGTTGCTTGTTTATTATCTGGATTACCTAAGTTACCCAACAGCGGAGAAATCTTAACTCCATTAATGTCAACAGCCTTTAAATTATTTACCTCAACCCTTAAATATACATTTTTAGGAAACAATTTAGTTAAGTAAACCGTGTCTGTTTGATAACCAGACATCCCAAAAGAAACCAAATCTCCTATTTTGGCAGCTATTGCAAAGTGCCCATCTTTATCAGATAATGCAAATGAATTGGTTGTTAAATTCTTTACTGTTGCACCTTGTATTTTAATTGATCTATTGTCGTGATCAAAGATATCGCCAGTAAGCATACCCTGTGCAAATGACAATAGTGGTAATGATAGAAATAGGAAGATGAATAACTTCTTGTACATGTTCAAATTTAATGCTCTTTTAGCTTCAGCCCTGCTATTTAACAAAATTTAACAATAGTATGAAGAAAACGATTCCTCAGACAAGTGCAAAATTTTAAGGCATCAAAAATTAATATCAATATATTATAAAACATTAAAATTTTATGAGTGTTACCTTGTTATTAAGCAATGTATAAACCTATGGCAAAAAAACCAATTAACCCAAAAGATAGTGCAGTTAATGATAGTGAAAAAATAAAAAAATTAGCAGCGCATTATGCTGATGCAAGTAATCAGAATATGACAACCAACCACGGAGTTTGCATTAATGATGATCAAAATTCTTTAAAAGCTGGCGATAGAGGCGCAACTTTATTAGAAGACTTTATTCTAAGAGAAAAAATTACCCATTTTGATCATGAAAGAATTCCTGAACGTGTAGTACATGCTAGAGGTTCTGGAGCTCATGGAGTTTTTAAACTTTATAAAGCAATACCAGAGTTAACAAAGGCGCAATTTTTGAACGATACGGAGATAGAAACACCTGTTTTTGTTCGTTTTTCTACAGTAGCAGGCTCAAAAGGTTCATCAGATTTAGCAAGAGATGTAAGAGGATTTGCCGTTAAATTTTACACACAAGAAGGAAATTTTGATTTGGTTGGCAACAATATGCCAGTTTTCTTTATCCAAGATGCCTTGAAGTTTCCTGATTTAATTCATGCTGTTAAACCAGAGCCAGACAATGAGATGCCACAGGCAGCAAGTGCGCATGATACTTTTTGGGATTTTATATCATTAATGCCAGAATCAAGCCACATGGTAATGTGGGCAATGAGTGATAGAGCTTTGCCCAGAAGTTTGCGGATGATGGAAGGTTTTGGCGTTCATACTTTTAGATTTATCAACGAAAAAGGTGAATCTAATTTTGTAAAATTTCATTGGAAACCATTATTAGGCGTACACTCGGTAGCTTGGGATGAAGCGCAAAATATTTCGGGAAAGGATCCAGATTTTCACCGAAGAGATTTGTGGGAAGCCATACAAAACGGCGATTTTCCAGAATGGGAATTTGGTGTACAGATTTTAGCAGAGTCTGATGAACACAAATTTGATTTCGATTTATTAGATCCAACGAAGTTGATACCAGAAGAATTAGTGCCGGTACAGCGCATCGGTAAATTAACTTTGAATAGAAATACCGATAACTTTTTCGCCGAAACTGAGCAAGTGGCTTTTCATGTTGGGCATGTAGTGCCGGGTATAGATTTTACAAATGACCCATTAATGCAAGGCAGATTATTTTCTTATACTGATACTCAGCTATTGCGTTTAGGTGGGCCGAATTTTCATGAAATACCTATCAACAGACCAATTGTACCAGTGTACAATAACCAACGTGATGGTTTAATGAGACAAACCATAAACAGAGGTAAAGCAAGTTATAATCCTAATACCACAGGCAATAATGATCCGGCACAAGTAAAAGCAGCAGATGGTGGTTTTACAAGTTATAACGAACGAGTTGATGCAAGAAAAGTAAGGGCAAGAAGCAAAAGCTTTTTCGATCATTTTTCTCAGGCAAAATTATTTTACAACAGCCAATCTCAAGCAGAAAAAAATCACATTGTGGATGCCTTGCGCTTTGAATTAGGCAAGGTTAAAACCATTGCTATTCGTGAGAAAATGATTGAGCGATTAACTCAAATTGATGGAGATTTAGCACAAAAAGTTGCAACTGCATTGGGCTTAAAAGTTCCTACTGAATTAACTCAACCTGTTAATCATAGTATTCCTGCAGATGGAAATCCAGAAGATTACCAGCCCATAGAAGTTAAAAGTAAACTAAAAACTTCTGAAGCTTTAAGTATGCAAAACACCATTAAAGATAGCATTAAGACCAGAAAAATTGCCATTTTAGCAGCTGATGGAGTAAATGAAAAATCTTTAAATGAAGTTAAGCAAGCCTTATTAGCCGAAGGAGCTGCTGTTGAAATTATAGCGCCGAAGTTAGGAAATATTCAATCTGACAAAGGAACTGCTTTGCCGGTGGATGAAAGCTTAGTGACAGCTGCATCTGTTTTTTATGACGCTGTATATGTACCTGGCGGAAAACAAAGTGTGGCAACATTGGCGACTGAACCGGATGCCATTCATTTTTTGAACGAAGCCTTTAAACATTGCAAAGCAATTGCAGCAGACGAAAATGCGAAACAGGTGATTAATGAAACCTATTTTGCTTCCTCTGTAAATGAGGATGGTATAATTATTGGGAATAACAAAGATTTAGCAACAAAATTTATTAAAGCCATAGCCCAACATCGTTTTTGGGATAGGGAAAAGGCGAGAAAAGTTCCTGCATAGTAAAACAAAAGAGACTGTATCAGAAGTTAATATCAAATACTGATAACGGAATTAAATTTTGTCAGTCTGAGCGTAGTCGAAGACCTTTTAGTGCGCTTCGACTACGCTCAGCGTGACAGTATGTAAAATTAAATTTGGTTAGTTTTTTAAAAAAATGATTTATGATACAGCCTCTTTTGCTTTATCATCTTTTGCAGATTAAAATGAACATTTTTACCCTAAGCCTCTAACAACTCCAGTGCTTCTTCATTACCTTGTTGTGCAGCTAAATCCGCTGCAGTTAAACCTCTGGCATCGCAAATTGTGGTATCGGCACCATGTAATAATAAAAGCTTAACCAAATTATTTCTTCCAAACATTGCAGCAAACATTAAAGCTGTACCGCCATTGCCGTGCTGTAAATTTAAATCTGCTCCATTTTCTATTAAAAGTTCTGCTATTTCTGGATAACCTTTAAAGGCAACACCCATTAAAGCTGTATTTCCTCCTAAATCTCGAGCATTAACATCAGCATCATGCTCAATTAAGAGTTTTGCTGCTTCAATCCGGTTATTATAACAAGCGATAATTAAGGGTGTAAAACCTTTATCGTCATTTATATTTACATCAGGTTTACCTTTTAACATCTCGTTAAGCACGTCTAAATCTCCTGTTCGTGCAGCGTGGTGCATTAATTCTTTTTCTAACATACAAATGTTGATTTATTGAATTTTAATAAAAAGCCATTGCAACTTTGGCAATGGCTTTAAATGATAACAAAAAAATGTAATTAAGGTTTTAAAACAACTTTAACACAATCGTCTTGCTTTTCATCAAAAATTTTATAACCATGTACTGCCTCTTCTAATGGCAAGGTATGTGTAATGATATCATCTAGCACTACTTTATCTTCTTTAACCAATTCAATTAATTTATCGATATAGTTTAAAACTGGTGCTTGCCCTTGTTTAATGGTTATTCCTTTATCAAAAATTCGGTGCAAAGGAAAATTATCATAGGTAGAACCATAAACGCCAACAATTGAAACTGTTCCCATTCTTCGCACTGCTTCAAAACACATGTCTAAAACTTTCATCGATCCTTTTTCGAAATTGATGGTTGCTTTCAGTTTATCTACAAAACTTCTTTCAGGTTCAAATCCGCAAGCTTCTACACAAACATCAGCTCCTCTTCCGCCAGTCATTTCTCTTATGGCTTCTACAATATCCACTTTGTGCGGATTTAAAGTATCTACATTGTTTACTGCCTTTGCTTTTGCCAATCTATAGTCTAAAGGGTCGATAGCAATAACTCTACTTGCACCATTTATCCAAGCTGCTTTTTGAGCCATTAATCCAACTGGACCTGAACCAAAAATAGCAACTACTTCGCCACCTTTAAGTTGTGCCCAATCTAAAGCCGACCATCCCGTTGGGAAAATATCAGTTAAAAATAAAGCTTGGTCATCTGTTAAATTCTCTGGAACTATCCTCGGACTGATATCTGCATAGGGCACACGAACATATTGTGCTTGTCCGCCAGAATAACCACCATACAAATCGGTATAGCCAAATAAAGCGGCACCTTTTTGATCCATCATATTTCCATTCGGACCATAGTTTTTATAATTAGAATTTTCGCAGGCTGGTGAAGCTTCGTGGTTGCAGAAAAAGCATTCGCCACAAGCGATAGGAAAGGGAACTACCACACGGTCGCCTCTTTTTAAATTGGTAATTGCAGAACCAACTTCTTCTACAATACCCATAAATTCATGACCCATAATTAAAGGGTCTTTTTGCGGAACTGCACCACTTAAAATGTGCAAATCGGAGCCACAAATAGCTGTTGAAGTAACTTTTAAAATTACATCTCTTGGCTCTAAAATAGTTGGATCTGGTACGGTATCTACTCTGATATCGCCTGGTTTGTGAAATACTGCTGCTTTCATAGTATAGGGTTTTAAGATTGATAAACCTGGAACACCCTATATTTTTTTATGTTTAATTTTTCTAAAATCTATTTTAAAACTTCTTGGTAATTCTGCTCATTAAAGCTTATTAAAATTGGCTTATCATTTTGCGCTACAATTGGGCGTTTTATGGCACTTGTGTTTTGCATTAAATAACTAATTGCGCTATCGGGAGTATTTATTTCGGCTTGTTGCTCTTTAGTTAATTTTTTAAAAGTTAAGCCATTTTTATTGATCACCTTTTCCCAACCAAAAGCATTAAACCATTCGGTTAGCTTCTCGGCAGTAACACCTTTTTTCTTAAAATCATGAAATTCGAAATCTATTTGATTTGCTTTTAACCAATCGAGCGCTTTTTTTACTGTGTTACAATTAGGAATGCCGTATACAACCATGTTAATTTTAGATTTTAGATTTACGAATTACGATTTTGAAGATGCAAACCTAATTTATCTCCATCAATATTTAAAGGCTAAAAGGCCAAATTTTCAGAATTAAACCTAATATTACAAATTCATCACATTTTTTGTAGGGTTGGTCACATTTTAATTGCTACAAACTTTAAAGGTGGTAAAATTGCAGTATCAAAATTAAACTAATGAAACAAAAAGATTTACAAAAAGTAGAGTTTTGGATATCAACTATCCTTTATAGCATAGCCATTATTGTATTGATATCAAACACTGGAGATAGAAGAAATCCAAATGAATTTTACTATTTCAGAGAAGAAAATATTTCATTTTCATACTTCTATAATTATTTTTTACCAAAGCTGTTTCAGTATTCTGTGATCTACTTCGGTTTTCTCTCTATCAATTTTTTAATTATTCCCGCCTTAATAAAAAAACAGCAAAGCTCATTAAATAGCTTGCTACTTTTTGGATTATTTATCATGATGGGTGTGGTAATTAGCATCACTAAAACTTACAGCGAAGCTTATATTTTGGTGCGATATGATGATATTCAAGATGCCTACAATCGGATATTTTTTAATGGTTTTTCGACTTCTTTATGGACTATTATTGCTATTTCTGGTTATGTGTTATTAAAAGAATTTGTCATTTATTTAATAGCCGATCATAAAAAATCTGATAATATTCAAGACCAAATTAAAATTGATATAGGTTTTGGCTTAGCATTTTGGTTTGTTGGCTTATTGTTGTGGGTTACGGCTAGTGCGCCATTTCAAATCGTCATTTTATGGACATTAGTGATATTGGCGGCGATTGCATTAACCATTTACGCCATTTATTTTTATTTACCACACCACTATGCCAATAGCAAAAAATTTAGAAATTATTTTTGGCAAATGGTATTGATTAGCATTTTAGCCGCTATACCAGTTTCATTAATTACTGCATTAATGACAGGCGAGTCAGAATTAGCGGCTATTGTGCTTTGCTTTCATTTCCCAACGCAAATTATCATTACTTTACCATTAGCTTGGTATTTATATAAAAATAGATTGGCAAATAGCACCCAATTATTTACTTTAAAAACTGAATTAGGCAAATCTGATGCGAGTTTAAGTTTTTTGCAATCGCAGATTAACCCTCACTTTTTATTTAATGCCCTTAATACTTTATACGGAACAGCCCTGCAAGAAAATGCAGAAAGAACTGGAGAAGGCATACAAAAATTAGGAGACATGATGCGATTTATGCTCCATGAAAATGTTCAAGATAAAATTTCGTTAACCAGAGATGTAGATTATTTAGAAAATTACATCGCATTGCAAAAACTGAGAACTTCTCGTTCTGCCGATATTGTGATAGACACACAGATTGATGAGCAGTTAAATAATTTACAAATTACGCCCATGCTGTTAATTCCATTTGTAGAAAATGCGTTTAAGCATGGCATCAGTTTGCAACAGTCTTCGCACATTAAGGTTACTTTACAAACTAAAGAAAATACCTTATATTTTGATGTGCATAACAGTATCCATATTAAACCAGATAACGATCCAGAGAAATTGAAAAGCGGCATAGGCTTAGCAAATGTAAAACAACGCTTGGCATTGTTGTATCCTAACAGGCACGAGTTAATTATCCGCGAAAGCGCAAAAGAATTTTTTATACATTTAACAATACAGTTGTAAAAACTTAGTTTTGTTGAGCCGAAATAAATAAAATGATTGCCATAGCCATAGATGATGAACCCATAGCTTTAGATATAGTTGCAGCACACGCCAGCAAGGTTCCGTTTATTGAGCTAACCAAATCTTTTACCAATGCTTTTGAGGCAATAACTTACCTACAACAATACAAAGTGGATCTGATTTTTTTAGATATAAAAATGCCAGATATTAATGGTATAGATTTCTTAAAAGCTTTAAGTAAGCCACCAATGGTGATATTTACTACAGCTTACAGCGAACATGCTGTGCAAAGTTTTGAGCTAGATGCTGTTGATTACCTGCTAAAACCATTTTCATTAGCACGATTTTTAAAAGCCTGCAACAAAGCAAAAGAACTTTTCGATTTGCGCAATCAAGCTCCCCTAAGCAAAGCTGATTTTATTTTTGTAAAAGATGGCTATGAACAAGTAAAAGTATTGTTTAATGAAATTAAATATATCGAAGCATCTGGAAATTATACTCAATTTCATTTAACTGATGGAAAACTTTTAAGCTCGAGAATTACCATCAATGAACTGGTAGATTTGTTGCCTCATCAACAATTTATAAGAACGCATAGGGCGTTTATTATTGCCAAAAATAAAATTAGCAAATACGATAGGTCTCAGGTGTGGATCGGCGAACAAATTATCCCGATAGGAACAACTTATAACGATTGCTTGAACCCCAAACCCCTAAAGGGGCTTTAGTCTACTTATTAAACAGTGTCATCGTTTGGGCGGCGCCAATGGTTACAAAACTTTTAATCATGGTAACTCCCCTATTAATTAAAGTTGGCAGCTCTTTTTGTTCGTCTTTATCAAATAAACCCAAAACATAATCTGCTTGCTGCCCTTTTCTAAAATTATCGCTAATGCCGAAACGTAAACGAGCATAATTTTGTCCACCGCAAACTTCCTCAATGCTTTTTAAACCATTATGCCCAGCGCTACTGCCTTGCAATTTCATTCGTAATTTACCTAACGGAAGCGCTAAATCATCCACCAAAACCAATACGTTTTCTGGTGCTATTTTTAATTCCTTCATCCAATAATTTACTGCCTTACCACTTAGGTTCATAAATGTTGTTGGCTTAATTACATGCAATTTTTTGCCTTTATGACTTACTTCGGCATAATAAGCCAAACGCAACAGCTCAAAACTACCATCAAGATCCTTTACTAACTGATCGGCAATATCAAAACCTATGTTATGGCGTGTATGTGCATATTCTGGACCAATATTACCTAATCCGACGATGAGAAATTTCATTTTGCTAAGTTAAAAGCTTAAAGCTAAAAGACCAAAGACTAAAGCAGAAAGATGAAAGTCCTTGACCAATTATTAATGGTTTCACTTTTTTTTTCGAAAATTAGCGATAGCAGTTAATGGCGGCCTTTAGTCTCGTCATCCGCTTAATCTTCCCCTAAATCCCCAAAGGGGACTTTAGGTAAAGTATATCGCTGCCACTGGGTTTATAATGAGTGTGCTGTAGCCAGATTGCAACCTTAAAAAAAAGCGCTGATTTAATTTTTTAGCCCCGGGTGCAGCGATACCTCAATGTCCTCATTAAGTTAAGAAAAATTAACACGTTGGCGAGGACGCCAACATAAGAAACTTCCAGCGTTGGCGTCCCCGCCAACGCTTAACTTAATGAGATTGAGCGATACCCTGCAGCAAGTAGCTTTGCTACGCAGCGAAGCGTAAAGCAAAACACAGGAACAAACATTGTTACTTACACAAGCCTTGTGCTTCAAAAGGCGGAAACACTAATTACCAAAGCTAAATCAGAAGTTCTACAATATATTTGATCTTTAAAATCCTATAAATCCCAAAATCAAGATCAAAAAAAAGCGGTAAAGAATTTATTCTTTACCGCTCTATCTTGTAAATCAAGGAAATCCTAAAATTCTGCTAATTATTTACCTTTAGCTGCTTCAGTTTCTGCTTGTTTTAATGCTCTAGACATACCTACAGAAACGATTGTATCTTCTGGAGTGTTAGTTACAACATAATCCGCTTTTTGCAAATCGCGAACGCGGAACAAGTTTCCAACTTCTAATTTAGAAATGCTAACTTCTACCACTTGTGGCATGTGTTTAGGTAATGATTTTACGCGTAGTTTACGTAATTTCTGTACCAATTTACCACCCATTTTAACACCTGGAGACGTTCCAGTTAATTTAACAGGAATTTCCATTACAATTTCTTTCTCATCAAATAATTGAAGAAAATCTACGTGTAATAATAAATCTGTTAATGGATGATATTGCGCATCTTTAATGATAGCTTTTGTTTTATTACCACCAATAGTGATTTCTAAAAAGTTAGCTTCTGGAGTGTAAATTGCTTCGTTTAAATCAGTTCTTAATACAGAAAAGTGTACTTGTTCTTTACCACCATACAATACTGCAGGAACTTTACCTTCATAGCGAAGCTCTTTAGCATCGCGTTTCCCTACGTTCTCTCTTGGAGAACCGCTAATTGCGATTGTTTTCATTTTTGTTATATTTAAATTTGTAATTAAATTCTCTTTACCGTTTAGCGATTAGAGTTAAGCGTTCAAACCGCTTACCGCAATACGCTTAACGCTTAACCCTACACCTTAAACAGGTCACTTATCGAGCCATGCTCATTTACATTGGCAATTGCCTTTGCAAATAACTTAGCCGTACTTAGCACCTTAATTTTAGGGCTTTCTTGTTTTAATGGAATAGTATCAGTTACAATCAATTCTTCTAACATCGAATTCTCAATTGTTTCATACGCTTTGCCAGATAAAACTGCATGCGTACAAACTGCTCTAACACTATTTGCACCGTTTTCCATAATTAAAGCAGCTGCTTTAGCTAAGGTACCTGCGGTATCGCAAATATCATCCATCAATACAATATCTTGTCCGGTTACATCTCCAATAATCGACATAGATTCGATTTCATTGGCACGTAAACGACGCTTATCACAAATTACAACCTCTGCATTAAAAAACTTAGCAAAAGTACGAGCTCTGTAAGATCCACCCATGTCTGGCGAAGCAATGGTTAAGTTTTTTAACCCTAAGCTTTTAATGTAAGGCACAAAAATAACCGATCCATCTAAGTGATCTACCGGAATATCAAAGAAACCCTGTATTTGTGCTGCATGCAAATCCATCGTCATAATACGGTGGATACCTGCTGTTTTTAATAAATTTGCTACTAATTTTGCCCCAATTGCCACGCGTGGTTTGTCTTTTCTATCTTGGCGAGATAAACCATAATACGGAACAACTGCTGTGATGTAATGTGCAGATGCTCTTTTAGCGGCATCAACCATTAACAAAAGTTCCATTAAATTATCGCTAGGCTGATAGGTAGATTGAACCAAGAATACATCACTCCCTCTTATCGATTCATCAAAAGAAGGTTGAAACTCGCCATCGCTAAAGCGACTTAAAGTAACGCTTCCTAGTGGTTTGCCGTAAGCTTCGGCAATTTGTTTCGCTAAATCTTTTGTACCGCTTCCGGCAAAAATTTTAACTGGGTTAAATTGCAATGGCATGATTTGCGGGTATCAATGCTGGTTAAAAAAAATCGGATTGCGGTTTTATTCACAATCCGAAAAAAATTTGTTGCCCGACCAGGATTCGAACCTAGACAAACGGTACCAAAAACCGTTGTACTACCTTTATACTATCGGGCAATTTTCCACCACAACTGTTGTTCTGAAATGGAATGCAAATTTACGCTAATTTTTTATAGCTGCAAGTGCCAAGACAAAAAAAATTAAAATATTTTTCAAAGTTGGTTTTTAAGCCCGTTAAACCGTTAATATTTGTTAAAAGAGGTTAAATATTTCCAGTTATCTCAATCTATTTCTTTATTTTCGGCTGCATTTTTATGTGCTCATCAATTAAATTTTACTCATTTGTACAATGAATTATTCTAAAATAAACAACGCAGTAGGCTGGATATGCTTTGCTATAGCCGCCATAACCTACACTTTAACTTTAGAACCTTCTGTTAGTTTTTGGGATTGCGGCGAATTTATCGCCTCTGCTTTAAAAATGCAAGTTGTACACCAACCAGGTGCTCCTTTGTTTTTAATGATTGAGCGCTTTTTCTCTTTATTCGCTTTTGGCGATAAAATGAAAATTGCTTACTTCATGAATATGGGCTCTGCTATTGCAAGTGCTGCCACCATCTTATTTCTTTTTTGGACCATAACTGCATTAGCTAAAAAGATTTTAGTAAAAGGTAACGAAACGATGAGCAAATCAACCTTAATTAGTATTATGGGTGCTGGGGCAGTTGGTGCTTTAGCTTATACTTTTTCAGATAGTTTTTGGTTTTCGGCAGTTGAGGCTGAGGTTTACGCCTTATCATCATTATTTACTGCTGTAGTTTTTTGGGCAATTTTAAAATGGGAAGCCATTGCAGACGAACCACGTGCTGATAGATGGTTATTATTTATTGCCTACATCATGGGGCTATCTATCGGTATCCACTTATTAAATTTATTGACTATACCAGCTATTGCCTTTGTATATTATTTCAAAAAAACCAAAACACCAACTACTTCTGGCATATTTAAAACCTTTGGCATTGGCGTTTTAATCTTAGCTGTGATCCAATACGGCATCATTCAGTACATCGTTAAAATAGGTGCTTATTTCGATTTATTCTTTGTAAACACTTTAGGTACAGGATTTGGAATGGGTGTGCTTTTCTTTGCTATATTATTAATAACTGCACTAGTTTGGGGCATTAGATATTCTATTCAACACCAAAAGAATATTTTAAATTTAGCATTATTATCAACTGTGTTAATCATTTTTGGCTATGCTTCATTTGCCATGATTATCATTAGAGCACAAGCTAAACCAAATTTAAATAACAGTGATCCAGACAATGCCTTTTCGTTTTTAAGTTACCTAAACCGTGAGCAATACGGAGATAGACCATTATTGATTGGACCAAATTACAACACTATTCCAAAATATACTGATGAAGGTTACCCTGTAGTTGACACTGGTGGTAAAATTTACAGAAAGGGAGCCGAAAAATATGAAGTTGCAGGTGTTAAAACAGAACAAGTTTATGGCGTAACAGAAAGATTTCCTGATAGTTTAAAGCGTTTGCAAAAAACTTCATTATTTCCGAGAATGTACAGTGATGATGAGCGACACGCCAATTACTATAAAGATTTTATGGGTTTATCTGACCAAGATGTGCCAAATGTTTTTGATAACGTAGGTTTCTTTGCCAGATATCAAGTGGGCTTTATGTACTTGCGTTATTTTGGTTGGAATTTTATTGGTCGCCAAAATGAAGACCAAGGACAAGGTAGTATTTATGAAGGAAGAGCGCTAAGTGGCATAAAACCAATTGATGCTTTATCATTAGGAGATCAAAGCAACTTACCTCCTTCTATAACTGAAAGTAATTCGTACAACCGTTTATTCGCTTTACCGTTTATATTAGGGCTTTTAGGTGCTTTATGGCATTTTCAAAGAAACCCTAAAGATGGTGGTATTATTGGACTTCTCTTCTTTTGTACTGGTATAGCTATTGTACTTTACCTTAACCAAAAACCAATGGAACCTAGAGAGCGAGATTATGCTTACGTAGGTTCATTTTATGCCTTTGCCATTTGGATTGGGCTCGGGGTGCTCGCCATTAAAGAATGGGTATTTAAAAAATTAACGCCACAAACCGCAGCAATTGGCGCAACAGTTATCGCAATGGGTATGGCGCCAGTTATTATGGCTAGTCAAGGCTGGGATGATCATGACCGTTCTGATAAAATGGTAGCACATGACATAGCAGTAAGCTACATGGAATCTTGCGCACCAAATGCTATTTTATTTACCTATGGTGATAATGATACCTATCCGCTTTGGTACATACAAGAAGTAGAGGGTGTTAGACCAGATATTAGATTAGTAAATTTAAGCTTATTTGATACCGATTGGTATATCAATGGTATGCGACGTAAAGTTCATGAATCTGAGCCTTTGCCAATTACCATGAAAGAGTCTCAATACGTTTCTGGTGTTAGAGATTACATGAGATTTACTGATGCCAACATTCAAGGCAACGTAGAGCTTAAAGAAGTTGTAGATTATTTATTGCAGGGCGATAATGATTTACCAACTAAAAACTTAAAATTAACGGTTAATCCGCAAGATGTAATTAACACAGGCACATTACCTGCAAGCAAAGCTGATATGATTACACCTGCCTTAGAATGGAGATTTAATAAACCTTACATTACCAAAGGCACATTAGCTATGTTTGATATTTTAGCGCACAACAATTGGAAAAGACCCGTTTATTTCTGTAGTACAGTACCATCAGAGCAATTTAATGGCTTAGATAAATATTTGTATAGCGAAGGGCTAGCTTTACGCTTATTACCTTTAAAAACTGAGAGCTTATCGAACGATGGGGAAACTCCTATAAATTTGGAGCCAATGTATAACCACATTATGAATAAATTTAAGTGGGGAAATATTAAAAATGCTTCTTATTTAGATGCTCAATCGGTTGATGATGTTTCTATTTTCAGCAATATGTTTAATAATTTAATTTCTGGCCTAATTAAAGAAGGTAGAATTGAAGATGCCAAAAAAGTATTCAAGAAATATGATGAGGTAATGCCAACTAAAATTTACAGCCTTCGTATGATGATGGGTGTAGCTACTAGGGCACAAAACCTTTATATTTTAGGTGAAACTCAAAAAGCAAATGATTTACTAAAGACATCTGCTGCCTACATACAAAAGGAATTAAGCTATTTAGCAGATTTAACCAAAAGCAAGGGTGAGATTGTTGGCGGACAAAACGCTCAACTAGGTTTAAACTGGTCGTTATTACCAATGGCACAAGTTGCTTCACAATATAAACAACCCGCATTAGCACAACAGTTAATTGCGCAGTATGAGGCTTTAGATGGGAGGTTTGACAATCTGTTTAGTCGCTCTAGACAACAACAGATGCAAGAGCAAATGGGTGGAGGAGAATAATTCTTAGCCAATTAAAGAATTGTAGAGCTTCCTAAATTAGGAAGCTCTTTTTGTTTAACCACATAGGCACATAGAACAAGAAGCGCCAACGGAGTGGTCGTCACCCTGAATTTATTTTAGGGTCTTCTATGCAAAAATGATGCTGACCTATATCGAAGCGGAAAGCTACGGGGTAAAATAAATTCAGATGACGATGAGTGGTGTCAGCATTCATCTTATCGGCTGGTGTCTCACCTGCCGAAAAAACACATTCGTTAAACTCTGATGATGCATCTTAATAAAAACATAACCCACAAAAAAACTCCCGACTAAGAGCCGAGAGTTTCAATAGTATTTTTATTTTAGCATTAACCTTCTACCACAACACCCATCGCACAGAATTTATCAATTCTACTCGCAATAAGTTTATCTGTATGTTGTTTGCCTAATTCTTTTAAGTCATTAATAATTTGATCTTTTAAAGTAGCCCCCATTAATTCAGGGTTTTGATGTGCACCACCTAATGGTTCTTTAACAATACCATCAATTAATCCATTGGCTAACATATTATCTGATGTTAATTTCAAACATTCGGCTGCTTTTTCTTTAAAATCCCAACTTCTCCATAAAATAGATGAACATGATTCAGGAGAGATTACCGAATACCAAGTATGCTCTAGCATGTAAACCTTGTCTCCAATACCAATACCTAAAGCACCTCCAGAAGCACCCTCTCCTACTACAAAGCACAAGATTGGTACTCTTAAAACAGACATTTCTAACAAATTACGAGCAATTGCCTCACCTTGTCCACGTTCTTCTGCTTCTAAACCTGGGTAAGCACCCATGGTATCAATAAAAGAGATTACTGGCTTGTTAAACTTTTCGGCAAGTTTCATTAAGCGCAAAGCTTTACGATAACCCTCAGGATTTGCCATTCCGAAATTACGGTACTGGCGCTCTTTAGTATTTTTACCTTTTTGGTGACCGATAATCATTACCGTTTGACCATTAATTGTAGCAAAACCACCAACAATTGCCTTATCATCACCAACTGTTCTATCGCCATGCATTTCGATGAAATCATCGCAAATCATATTGATATAATCTAAAGTTTGCGGTCTTTCTGCGTGACGAGACATTTGAACTTTTTGCCAGCCTGTTAAGTTGGTATATAAGTTCTTACTGGTTGCAGCTACTTTTTCGTCTAATTCTGCTAAGGTTGCAGACATGTCTACTTTAGTTTTGTCGGCAACTTGCTTTACCTTGTCAATTTGCTGAATTAAATCAGCCAAAGGTTTTTCGAAATCGAATGATGTTTTAATCTGTTCCATAAGCGGACTGCAAAAATAAGTAATTATTCTAAATGATTACATAGATTTAAAAGAATACTCAGAATATCTAATTACCAACCAAACTTTAAATATTAAGAAATCAAGAAATTTAAGTCTTCATTACCTTATTTTCTTAATGCTAATTTAAAACATGATGGTCTGTGTTTAACACCATCATTGCATTAATTTTTATGGTTAACGTATAATAAAATAAATTGCAGCTATAGAAAATACAACAATGTTAATCCAGATAAAGATAAATTCAATTTTATTGGCATTGGTTAAACGATCTTGAGCTGCAATAAGCAATTTTTTATCTCTTGAGTATTTCCAGTAATATAAAAATGCAGATGCAACACAAAGGAATACAGCTATAAAGTCTATTTCTTCATTTTTTATCACTTTATCGGCATCATCAAATTCATACCACCACCCGCTTGTGTAGTTGGCAATTTACCATCCCATTTTTTAATCCACTCTTGCTGTATCAACATCGGTGTTAATGATGCTTGTCTTAAACGGTTTGCTTCAGCTTCAGATTTTGCTCTTACCAATAATGCTTGTGCCTCGCCTGTGGCAGTTGCAACTTTAACTTTAGCTTCTGCATCGGCTTGTTTAGCTTGGTTTTCTGCCTTTAATCTGGCTTGTATCGATGCGTTTTTTTCATCAATCATTTGGCGCAAACTTTCTGGTGGGGTAATTGCAGATGTTAATTGATCGTAAACAAAACCATCCTTACTTAAATTTTTGGTTAAAATAGTTTGTATTCTGTCTTCAAAAGTTTCTCTATTACTCATTACCGAATCAGAACTAAAAGAGTTGGCCACAATACGGTAAGCATCGTAAATGGTATTACGCATAAATTGTTGTTCAATTTCTGCCAAAGGTTTACGGTATTGCCTGTAAATTTGTGGCACCATTGTAGGGTTTACATGGTAATTTAACTTCGGATCTACCTTAAACTCGGCAGCATCTTTAGTAGTAACCACAAAAGGATCATAATCTACAGATTGTGTGTAAGTAGGAAATTCTACAATTTTGGTTGTCCAACTGTTGTACCAAACTCTACCCGTAACAATGGTAATGTTATCAACCCCTCTATCAGATCCGTATAAATTAATTTTAATACCAACATTACCAGCATCAATATTTTCGTAGGTAAAAGGCTGTATGGCATAAATAATAATCAGCACAACAAATGCAATTAATCCTTTAATCAGTTTTTTTATCAAAGATTTTTTCTGTGTTTCTTGAAATTCCATGAGCGTTAAAGTTTTTTAAATAATGATCTAATAGGGCCAAATACCAAAGCGAGTCCTAAAATAATTTCGGCAATACCAATGGCTACATATACATTGCTAGGTTCACTTAAGTTGTTAACTCCTAATGTAATAATCGCGAAAGCTGCAATTACCCTAATTAGAATAATGATTTGTTTCATTGTTACGTTAATCTACATCCGAAAGATAGAAATTTAGCATGAATTATCAAATTGAGGTTTTTGATTTTGAAAAGCAAGAGCAGTTTTTCATTTGAAATTTTAGTCCTGCTATACGCTGTATCTTTTGTTGCTTCCTTCGACAAGCTCAGGATGACAGCACAAAAGGATGCCGCTCCTATCAGGTATAGATTTACACAAGCTTTTGCTACTATGAGGGGTTTAATTGCACCAGACTAAGTTATCTAGCCCTGATTGACGCGGAAGTATCCCGATTTTTTCATCGGGAATTGCAGCAAAAGCAGGAGCAAACTTTAACCATAGCAAAACATTTGCGCTACAAAAAAAGCGACTAGAAAATTCTAATCGCTTACGTATTTTTTGAGGTGTGTCTTTTTAAACTTTGACAAACTACTTTTTGCAGTTGCCAATTAAGTTTGTCAAAGTATATTTAGCTTTCTAAAACTTTGCTGGCACACCTGCTTTTGGTAGCGATTTTTCAATAAATGCTCTGATGTGATCGTTGCCCAGTTTCAAATCTGGTTTGCGTAAATACATCATGTGCCCGCTTTCGTAACCTTCCCAGCTCATTCTATCTTGCAATTTACCGCTCGGATCCATTTGCCACATGTTGTATTTTGCATTAAAATAATCGCAAGCGCCATCATAATAACCAGACTGTACCAAAACATGTAAATATGGGTTCTGCGCCATAGCAGCTCTTAAATTTTCGCCACTATTGTCGCCAGTTCTGTCCCATGGGTTAACCGGACCAAACATGTTGTATTTTAAATCGGTTTTGTAGTTTAAGGCGTTGCGCAAGTACATGTTTATGGCTGGTGTAAATGAGTGTAACCATGAGGTTAGCTCTGCATTATAATCTGGACTACTGCCTGATGCAGATTTATCAATCCCTTTATATCTACTGTCTAATCTACCAACGGTAAAACCTTTATCTCTCAATAATTCTTTCCAAAAAAGATTTGTAGAAACATCTAAGTTATTTTGTAAAATTACTTTTTCTGAAATACCTGAATATTTAGCCATTTTAGCGGCAATTTTCTGTTTTTCTGCCATTGGCAAAAAGCCACCTTTTGCTATAGCAGGGATCAATTCATCAACTGTAAATTTCTCTACTTCTGGCAACATATCGGTTAGTTTTTTGCTTTGCAAATCTGATGGCAACATTTTGTGGTACCATGCGGTTGCAGCAAAATATGGCAAACGTAAAGCGGCATCCATTACGGTTCCTCTTTCAATACCTAATTCTGTAGGCGATACCAAAACTACGCCGTTCAGATACATCCAGTGGTTACTTTGCAACTCTAAAGCTAAGCCTGACACTCGTGTAGTACCGTAACTTTCACCAATTAAATATTTTGGAGATGCCCAACGATTGTTGCGAGTTACAAAAGTATTGATCCACTCGGCTAAATACTTAATATCTGCACGCACACCAAAAAATTTGCTGGTTGGCACATCCTTACTAGTGGCACGAGAATATCCTGTATTTACAGGGTCGATGTAAACGATATCCGCTACATCTAAAATCGAAGTAGTGTTGTCTTTGTAACCATAAGGCTGTATTGGATAACCTTCATCATCTATGTTTAAAACAACAGGACCAGTATAAGCAATATGCATCCAAACTGAGGCAGAACCTGGGCCGCCGTTAAAAGAAATAACCAATGGCCGGCTTTCTTTGTTACTTATATCTGTTCTTTCATAATACGAGTAAAACAAACCTGCAATTGGCTTTCCATCTTCATCCCACACTGGCAAAGTACCTGTTGTTGCTTTGTAAGGAACAGCTTTACCGTTAATATTCACACTGTGGTTGGTAATAACCGAACTTTCTGGAACAATAGTTCTAGATGCGATATTGGTATTTATTTTTGTTTCTTCTTTGGCAGCTGTTGCTGGAGCTGCTGCAGTTCGTTGATTATTTTGGCTTTGACCACTTTGTGAGCGTTGCTGTGCAAATGTGATGTTGATTAAACCTAAAATAATTAATGTTGAGGTAAATATTTTCTTCATTTCGGATATTTCTGTTTGGTTGGCTAAATATCTTAAATGAAAATGGCTTACCATCAACCAAACTAAAATGTTACGCTACGTTAATCTTTCAAAACTCGCTTCACCACCTTTTCCTTACCATCAATTTGATGCGTAAAATTTAAGCCTAAAATTTTCGCTATTAGCGGATAGACATTTACATTTTCAAATGCTGGTATTTTTAATCCTGATTTGAAGTTTGGACCCCAAGCGTAAAAAATAGCATGCATATCTTTAATAGATGGATCAAAACCATGCTGACCAGCATCTGGCTGATTGTTATTGATATTAAAAACCTTTGGCAATTGCGGGATTAAAATGATGTCTCCAACCCTGTTGTAAGTATCATTCTTTTTGTTGTAATGCCAAGCTTTAGGTATATTTTTACTTAAGTAAACTTTGTAATCTTTTGCTTCGGCTTTTAAAGCTTTGTAAGTGGGCTTTAAATCTTTTGGATCTTTGGCATATACATTTAATAGTGCGTTTCCTGGGGGTACGATAAATTTATTTAAATCAATCGCCTTTGGCAGTGGAATGGTATTTTCTCTATCAACTATTGTCATCCCATGATCTGATAAAACAATGAAATTAATGGGTAATTTACTGTTATCGGCTACTGCTACCAATTTACCAATGGCATCATCTAAAATTTGTACAGCAGCTTCCGTTTCCTTAGAATCGGGATTGTTTGCGTGAGCGGCTTTATCAACCTGTGGAAAATAAAGCGCAATAAAATGAGGCCGTTTTTCTACTGGCAAATTCAGCCAATCTTTAACCACATTTATTCTTCTTTCTAAAGGGATAATTTCACTGTAGTTAAATAAATAAGTTGGCTTAATGCCGTTCATTGATATTTCTGAACCAGGCCAATAAAATATGGCACTTAACATTTTTTGCTCTTCGGCCATTACCCATAATGGTTTACCACCGTACCATGAACTATCAATCGCCATTTTCCGATCTGCCCTTCTGAAGGTTACGTTGCGAGCCTTATCGTAAAATATATTATTTACCACACCATGATGAGATGGATACAAGCCAGTTACAATGCTGTAATGATTAGGAAAAGTTAAAGATGGAAATGAAGGTTTTAAATAATCGGCTTTCACTCCCATTTTTCTTAACCTAATTAGGTTTTTAGCATTAAATTTATCTTCCAAATCCCATCTAAAACCATCTAACGAGATTAAAATTACATACGGTTTTTGTTGCTGTTCTACACCATTAAATTTATTTGCAATAATATGTTGAATAGTATCTTGAGCTTTTAAATTTAAAGATATAACAAAGGAAATTACCGCAAGTAATACAATTTTTCGCATAAGCCTAGTTTAGCGCCTGCTTACTATAAATATGATATTCTCCGGGTGCAAGCGTGGCAGCAAAAGTAGCACTTCCTAAATTAATATTTGCACCACCTGTTGCATTAATCCACGTACCAGCTGAGCCAAAATCTATGTTTGCAGTTTGATTGATTACATCGAAATTACCCACCACAATTACCGTATTACTGCCACTGGTAAGTTTAATGTGCTTTATTGCTCCAGTTGTACTGTAGGTGTAAGTCGGACTAGAAAAAATCGGATTGTTCTTTTTTAGCTTGATGAATTTCGAATAAGCATCATACAAAGCCTTGCGTTTCGCATCAGTATAATAATCCCATTTAATAGGTTTATCGCCCGTTCTTCCATTAAAATTAATGCTATAATCATAACCAACTTCGCCGAATTGCCAAATCATTTTAGGACCAGGGATGGCGAACATAAAAGCCGCTGCCATTTCATTTCTTTTTAAAGCAGTTGCTAAATCTTTTACATTATATCCGCCAAAAGCGTTACCAAAGTTGATGTTCTTATACGTTAACCTTTCCTCATCATGACTTTCGATATAAGCTATCAGATTTTCTGATTTGGCGAAATTATGCTTGTTAAAAAATCCCCATGAAAAATCAGAATCAGAAAGCCAGCCCATGGTAGCCTCATTCATGTTGTGGTTAATGTTAGCCCAAAACATCATACCATCTTCTGCTAAAACTTTCTCTTCACTGGCATCAGCAAAGTGTTCTAAAATCACATAAAAATTAGGGTCTATAGTTTTGATGAAGTTGTTATAATCTCTCCAAATGGCAACTCTGGTCGCGTCGTATGCTGCAAAAGGACCATCACCTGTGGTAAAGTTTTGCGTAAAACCTTTTGATAAATCGAACCTAAAACCATCTATTTTGTATTGTTGCATCCAATGTTTTATGGCTGCTTTTACAAAGTATTTAGTTGCGGCACTTTCGTGATTAAAATCGAAACCTACATTGTAAGGGTGTTTTGCATCTACATTATACCAAGGACTATTAGATGCTGGTTTATTCCCATCCCAATACAATTGCACCATAGGCGATTGACCAAAAGAATGGTTAAAAACCATATCCATAATAACTGCTATCCCTTTTCCATGGCACTCATCAATAAAGTTTTGTAAAGCATTTTTAGTTCCGTAATATTTATCTGGGGCGAAATAATACGAGATGTTATATCCCCAACTCAAATTTCCTTCAAATTCTGTAACAGGCATTAATTCGATGGCATTAATTCCTAAGCTTATTAAATAATCTAATTTTTGTAAGGTAGATGCGTAAGTATGTTCTGTCGTAAAATCGCGGATGAGCAATTCGTAAATCACCAAATTATCTTTAGCTGGTCTTGTGAAAGTATTGTTTTTCCAAGTATAAATAGTTTGGTTTGCCTGCATTACGCTAACATTACCCGTGGTTTTACCAGTCGGATATGCTTTTAAATTCGGATAAACAGCAGCCGTAATGTAACTATCGTTGTCAGGATCTAAAACTTTTTCGCAGTAAGGATCTGCAATTTTTAAAGCATCATTTACTAAAAATTGATAGGCATATTCGGTATTTGCATTTAAATTATCGATTTGAACCCACCATGTATTTCCATCTGGAGCTAATTTCATTTGGTAAGCTGGCATAGATTGCCAATTGTTAAAATCACCCAATAAATAAACTGAGGTTTTTGAAGGCGCAAATAGTGTTACTATTGCAGAAGTTCCTCCATTAATAAAAGTTACGCCATCTTTGGCAGCGGCAGGCAATGGATAGGTTGACACTGTTGGTGTAGTTGGAGGAACTGGAGTTGGCTCTTCTTTCGGGAACGTTCCCGATTTTTTACAAGAAAAAAATGCAAGCAATGTGATGATAACAAAAAAATAGGATAGCTTTTTCATGTTGGAAATATATTTGGTTTTCAAAAATACTCAATATTAGGTATTTAGAGAAAATAAATTTTGACTATTTTTTTTTATAATTGATTATATTAAAACCTAATGCTAATAATAATGTTCTTCAAGTAATCCCACACATCTGCACGGCTTTATTTTGCGTAAATACTGTTGTTATGAAATTAATATGACAATTGTTGTATTTACAAGTTTTATTAACCTACTTTAGCTAATAATAATAAAACCGCCCTCTGCATCCTTTAAATAATATATGTCAAAAAAAGTTAAGTTTACCAACATCAACAAATCTACATTTTACGCAACCTTACGCAAACGTGTTGATGGATATTTTGAAGAAAATGAATTAAGCGTACACGCCAATGGCGCAATGTGGTTTAAAGTAATTTTCTTTTTAGGCACTTTTATAGCGCTTTACATAGGCATACTACTTGGCGATTTAAATATTTATGTAAAACTGAGCATGGCCATATTCTTGGGCGTATTTGGTGCATTTGTTGGCTTTAACATTTGTCATGATGCTATACACAAAGCATTTTCAGCCAACCAAACTGTAAATAAAACATTTAGCTTTTTATTTAGCTTAATTGGAGCAAGCGCCTATGTTTGGAGCATTTGCCACAACATTGTACACCATACCTACACCAACATTTCGGGGCACGATGAAGATATTGATGTTGCACCGGGTTTAATTAGGTTCTCTGAAGATGAACCAGTAAACAAAATACAACGCTATCAACATATTTATGCATTTGGATTATATAGTTTAGCTATGTTATCGTGGGTTTTCAGAAAAGATTATAAAAAGTTTTTTCAAACTAAAATTGGATCACAAGTTGCTAATCACCCTAAAATTGAATATTTCAATCTTTTCTTTTTTAAATTTCTCTACTATTTTCTGTTTATCATTTTACCATTAATAGTACTTGATATTACTTGGTGGCAGTTTATAATTGGCTTTTTAGCAATGCAATTTGCACAAGGATTGGTATTAGGCTTGGTGTTTCAATTGGCACATGTGGTAGAAGGAACTAGTTTTCCAGAATTGAATGATGAAGGAAACATTGAAGAAGCTTGGGCAGCCCATCAAATGATGACAACGGCAAATTTTGCAGTAAATAGCAAAGTAGCAGCTTTTTTATGTGGCGGTTTAAATCGTCAGGTAGAGCATCACTTATTTCCGAAAGTTTGTCATATCCATTATCCCGCAATCGGTAAAATAGTTAAGGAAACGGCATTAGAATTTAATTTACCATACATAGAAAGCCCTACATTTTTTAGTGCTTTGGCATCTCATTATCGGATGTTGCGCAAGTTAGGTAAAGAGGCTTATTTAGAAAAAAACACTAATGTTTCTGTAGCGCCATGTTTACTTACAAGTATTAAAGTTCCCCAAACTTCTGCTTAAAAACATCAAGTTTATTTAAATAAAAAATATCAAACTCCATTTTTTACCATTCATCTTAATTTTTATACCACTCATCTTTAATTTGTTTTAAAGCTAGGGCCATGTTTGCAAATTTGATTATTCAATTAAACAAACAACCTAAATTTAAACAGATGAAAACATTAACATTAATCGCAGCCTTATTACTTTCAGCAACTTTTGCAAACGCACAATCAGATATTTTTACTACTGAAATGCAGAAAGGAATTAACCTACTTGATAACATGAAAACTGAAACAACACATCAGTTAGCGGTATCACATTTCGAGAAAATAGCAGCAAATTCCGTAAAATGGGAGGCTCAATATTATGCAGCTTACAGTAATTTAATGTTAGGCTTAAATGGTAAAAAAGATCCAGAAAGTAAAGACGAGTTATTCAACAAAGCTTTCAAATACATTAACAAAGCCGATTCATTAAATGCCAACAACAGCGAAATATCTACGCTAAAAGGTTACATATTATTTATGCAAATGTCTATTTATCCGCAGCAGAGAGCGATGAACTTAATTCCTCAGTCTACCGCTTTATTTGATAAAGCAATTGCTCTGGATGCAGAAAATCCTCGCCCATATTTACTAAAAGGAATTAGCCTTTTTTACGTCCCAGGTATGTTTGGAGGAGACAAGGATAAAGCAAAGGAATTGCTTACAACAGCAAAATCTAAATTCGAAAAATATACTACTAAAAGTTTACAGCTTAATTGGGGCAAAACAAAAGCTGATGAATTGCTAAAACAATTTTAAATCAGCATTGCTGAAAAATAAATTTTGGTAAATTGAGCTCAGATTAATTAGCATGAAAGCAGAAAAATTATCCTTTAAAGAAGGCGGACTATTGCGAACCAATATAAAATACGGGATTATAGGAATTGTTGTTGGTGTAGTTTTAAGTTCTTTTTTTAGCTTAGTTAATCCTAGCGGCTTTCAACTTAAAAATGCTTTACTTAATATACTTTTCAGCTTTTTTATTACCATTAGTATTGCGAATATTGTAGCGCTAACTCAAAAATATTTTAATACCGCCAAAATTGGTTTTTGGAAGTTTGTATTGCTCTATTACCTCTGCAACTTAATTGGACTTTTTATAGGTATTGAATTATCTTACTTGATTGTTTCTCTCCTATTCGATTTTAAATACAGCCTTTACAACCACATCAACGATTATAAATTTTCTACTTTTATTGCATTGGTAATAGGAACACTGATTTTACTTTATCACTTTCAGCGTGTAAATGCCGAAACTATTTTAAAAGCCAAGGAAATGGATTTGGTAAGGTTAAATCAATTAAAAACCGAGGCAGAATTGCAAGCATTGCAGGCTAAAATTAATCCTCATTTTTTATATAATGCACTAAACTCTATCATCAGTTTAATACACGAAGATGCCAACAAGGCCGAAGATATGACTTTGAAGCTTTCGAAACTTTTTAGGTATAGCATTAACACATTAGAAGAAAATTTTTCGAGCATTAATGAGGAATTAGAAATTTTAAACGCCTATTTAGCTATAGAAAAAGTAAGATTTGGCAATAGAATTGAATTTAAAATTGAGGTTGAAGATAATTTATTGAGCCATCAAATTCCTAGATTTTTATTGCAACCTTTAGTAGAAAATGCACTTAAGCATGGATTGAAAGATAGTATACAAAACGGAATATTGAGAGTTGCTATTACGCAAAATGATGATCAAATTGAGATTTACATTCATGATAACGGCCATCCTTTTCCTAAAGAACTTAACGCGGGTTATGGCTTAAAAAGTACTTACGATAAGTTAGAACTCCTGTACAAAGGCAACTATAACTTAGCGCTTAATAATAGTCCTGAGAAACACATTAAAATATCAATTCAAAAAATCTAATCACCATGTGGAAAACAATTATAATAGATGATGAACAATTAGCGAGGCAACGAATAAAACGCTTGCTAAAAGAATATGATGAAGTTGATATTGTTGCAGAGGCAGAAAATGGCCAAGAGGGCTTAACAATAATTGAGCAGCTTAAGCCAGATTTAATTTTTTTAGATATCGAAATGCCAATTTTAAATGGTTTTGAGATGCTTGCTAAGTTAAATCACCAACCAAAAGTTGTATTTACCACAGCCTATGACCAATATGCCATTAAAGCTTTTGAAGAAGGTTCGATTGATTATTTGTTAAAACCTATTGAGCTTGATCGCCTTGATAAAACTATAAAAAAGCTAAAGCAAACTAATTTAACTACAACAAATCAAGTACCTTTAGAAGAACTGATCCGACAAATTAACGGCAAAAAATCTATCAAAACCTTGACGGTAAAAATAGGCGAAAAGATTTTATTAATTAAACTGAGTGATATTGTACACATACAAGCAGAAGATAAATATGTTTTTTTACACACAGTGGATGGCAAAAAACACTTAACAGACTTTACTTTATCAACCCTAGAAGATAAACTCCCAGAAGAATTTTTAAGAATTCACCGAGGCGATATTATCAATACAGATTACATCAAAGAAATTAGAAAGGGATTTAACGGTGCATTGATATTTGTGCTCAATAACACTTCTGAGAGCAGAGTTACATCAAGCCGTTCTAATAGCGAGGCGTTAAGGATTAGGTTTGATATTTAGCGAAGTTTTTGATCATTCTAACAAAAAATTATTAAGAATAATCAAAACACATCTACTTCAAATAAGGCTCCATAATTTTTTGCCAAATTGCATAGCCTTTTGCATTCATGTGTAAATTGTCCGAAAGAAAGATATCTTTCATAATTGTACCATCCGCATTAAACATAGCATTATAGGTATTGATAAATGTAGTACGTTTAATTGTGCTTAGCATATCTTTAATCTTAGCATTAGCTTCAATCATCATGGGTAAATATTTTTCTCTTGAAGGACTTGGCTTAATTGAAATGTAGGCAATAGGAACCTTCGGGTATTTAAATCTGATGGTATCAATTAATTTTTTAGCTCTTGCAACCACCATATCAGGCGTGGTTCCTTCCGCCATGAAATCGTTTTCACCACAATAAATAACAACCTGTTTTGGATGGTATGGATAAACGATATCGCCAACATAATTAATTACGTTTAGTAAAGATGAACCGCCGAAACCTCGGTTAACAATGGTATGTTTTGGAAAGTAATTTTGTACATCTTTCCAATTGGTAAATGTAGAACTTCCAATTAATAAAACTGCATTTTTTGGAGGAAACGCTAAGCTATCTTGTTTTTTAAACTGCTGAATATCATTATAAAAAGGAGCTTGCGTTTGAGCTTGTGCAGCGGAAAATAAAAATAAGAATAGGGCTAATAATTTAATTGTCTTCATATAAATTTAAAGGTATCAAAAAACCTTTAAAAACAAGAAAGCCTTACCGGACATGGTAAGGCTTGTTCTTGCATTGGCTCGCTCTGCTGGGCTTCCCGAAAAGTCGGGATGATACTCCCCAGAGACCCTCTGATTAATCCCGCACGTGCGTGACACTAACCAGCTGAGCCAGAATCCCAGTAAATTGACCACCCTCAATTAGCTTTTCTATCAATTTTCTACTTTTTTGTTTTTTAACAAACTTTTCTATTTTTAGTGCGTCCGCCTCTACATGCCCACAGGCATAAACTACCCGTAATATCCAAGGACGATGTTTTGAAGTATAGGTTGTCATTAAGCTGTTGTTATGCTCATGCAGCCGCCTTTGGGGATCATTTGTGTAACCCACATAATATTTATCAGAAGATTTAGAATAAAGAATATACAGATAGAACATAAAAACCTCTAGAAACAAGAAAGCCTTACCGGACATGGTAAGGCTTGTTCTTGCATTGGCTCCCTCTGCTGGGCTTCCCGAAAAGTCGGGATGATACTCCCCAGCGACCCTCTGATTAATCCCGCACGTGCGGGACTCTAACCAGCTGAGCCAGAATCCCAGTAAATTGACCACCCTCAATTAGCTTTTCTATCAATTTTCTACTTTTTTGTTTTTTAACAAACTTTTCTATTTTTAGTGCGTCCGCCTCTACATGCCCACAGGCATAAACTACTCGTAATATCCAAGGACGATGTTTTGAAGTATAGGTTGTCATTAAGCTGTTGTTATGCTCATGCAGCCGCCTTTGGGGATCATTTGTGTAACCCACGTAATATTTATCAGAAGATTTAGAATAAAGAATATACAGGTAAAACATAAAATGCTTTAAAAACAAGAAAGCCTTACCGGACATGGTAAGGCTTGTTCTTGCATTGGCTCCCTCTGCTGGGCTCGAACCAGCGACCCTCTGATTAACAGTCAGATGCTCTAACCAGCTGAGCTAAGAAGGAGTGTTTATATTTTCAATTTTTTTAGTCAAAATCCTTTGACAGTTATCTTTCCAGCCGACCCTCTGATTAATCCCGTAGCTACGGGACTCTAACCAGCTGAGCTAAGAAGGAGTGTTTATATTTTCAATTTTTTTAGTCAAAATCCTTTGACAGTTATCTTTCCAGCCGACCTTCTGATTAATCCTGTAGCTACGGGACTCTAACCAGCTGAGCTAAGAAGGAGTGTTTATATTTTCAATTTTTTTAGTCAAAATCCTTTGACAGTTATCTTTCCAGCAGACCCTCTGATTAATCCCGTACCTACGGGACTCTAACCAGCTGAGCTAAGAAGGAGTGTTTATATTTTCAATTTTTTTAGTCAAAATCCTTTGACAGTTATCTTTCCAGCAACCCTCTGTTTAATCCCGTACCTACGGGACTCTAACCAGCTGAGCTAAGAAGGAGTACTGGTTATTCCGAAAACGCCTTTAGATGATATGTTTTAAACATAAACCCTTGTTCGTTTTGGGAATGCAATATTAGGGCTTTTAAATTATTTATGCAATATTTGTAGCAAAATATTTTAAAAAAAATTCAACTTATTTCATATGAGCCTGATAATCATAGGTACTGTAGCATTCGATGCTATCGAAACTCCCTTCGGAAAAACCGATAAAATAGTAGGTGGAGCCGCAACTTACGCTAGTTTAGCTGCATCTTACTTCTATAATCACACAAAAATTGTGGCAGTTGTTGGCGATGATTTCGGAAAAGACAACATCGCTTTGCTAGAAAAACATGGTGTAGACACCGAAGGTTTACAAATTAAAGAAGGCGAAAAATCATTTTTTTGGAGCGGAAAATACCACAACGACATGAATAGTCGCGATACTTTGGTTACAGAATTAAATGTATTAGAGCATTTCGACCCAATTATACCAGAAAGCTACCAAGATTGTGAATATTTAATGCTGGGCAACCTTACCCCTCAAATTCAGCGTACGGTTATTGAGCGACTTAAAAACCGCCCAAAATTAATCGTTTTAGATACCATGAATTTTTGGATGGACATTATGATGGATGATTTATTAGAAACCATCAAATTAGTAGATGTTTTAACCATCAACGATTCTGAAGCTCGCCAATTATCTGGAGAATACTCTTTAGTTAAAGCGGCTAAAAAAATCTTAACCATGGGCCCAAAATATTTAATCATTAAAAAAGGCGAGCACGGTGCGTTATTGTTCCACGAAGATAAAATTTTCTCTGCCCCTGCCCTTCCATTAGCCGATGTTTTTGATCCAACTGGCGCTGGTGACACGTTTGCAGGTGGTTTTATTGGTTACTTGGCCCAAGTTGGCACAGTTAACTTTAACAACATGAAAAACGCTTTAATTTACGGCTCGGCTTTGGCATCGTTCTGCGTAGAAAAATTTGGCACCGAACGTTTGTTAGAATTAGATAAAGAAGCGATTGCCGCTCGTTTACAACAATTTGTAAGTTTAAGCAGTTTCGAGATTAAGCAATAATAATTTAGAAGCGCAATTGTAGTGCTACTATATTAAGATAGTCCCGTTTTCCGCTGTACCTACGGTGCCGCTGCAACCGGGGCTATTTTTGTTACACCTTTGCAAGTAACAAACACAGCATAGTGCAAATGGTTAGATCATCAACAGCAGACTTATAAATTATAAATTTGTGTTCTGTGTACCACAGACCATGGCTTGGTCATGCGCTATAAAAAATCATTTTAAATTTTTATAGACTAGCTATCAACTATATGTCTATGTGGTTAACTTATAGCTCCCTGCAAAACACCAACTTTTTCAAACTTCTCAAAAACAGTTTCCGTGTGTGGTGCATCAGCGAGTTCATCCGTTAAATCTTGCCCAGCCCAATGCTCGTAGTGTTTACCATTTTTCCAAAGCCTACTTTCACTTACATCATAAATAAAACCTTTAAGCGCTACCCAAATTTGTGGTTTATCTTGCCCATTTCGTAAAGCTAGCTGTTGTTTGGTGTAAACTGGCAATTCCATTATTTGGCAAATTTTCGGTTTAGCACTTCCATAAAATAAACCCCAAGTAACAAAGTTCCCATCATCAAAAAATAATTTTCGAATGGGATATTTGCTAAACTAAAATCTAAAGTTTCCTTAGCATCATAGGTTATAATCGGGAAGTTACAAATTACGCCATAACAAACAAAAAATGGAATTAATGCAAAAGTATAACCCCTATAGAATTTATACATAAATCTAATAGTATTGATGTATTCTACGCCAATCAACAACATCATCAAAAATGCAAATGTAATTAGCGGGTACCATTTGGTATAAGCAAAAAACAACATGGCTATGCAAATACCCATCATAGCATGACTTACCGCTAGCGCATATTTCTGTAAATCGTTTTTTGGAAATCTCGCATTTAAGAATTTATAAATTCCTAATCCAGCAAAGCTGAAAGTAAGTAAGAATAAATACGCTTCTAATGGCAACCCTCTATAATCAGCACCAATAATGTAGGCTGGATTAAAATTCCAAGTTTTTACGCCAGTTAAAAAAACTGCAACTTCAGAAAACACCAGCATCACCAATAGAGATGAAATTAGCATTGCTTTTAAATTGCTCAGAACCTTTGCTTTTCGATCTAAAGCTAATAATAAGGGTACAACGAATAAAAATAAATCGAGATATAAAAAAGTGTTATTCATTTATTTAAAATTTGTCAAAAGTATGGTTTTGATGGCGCAAATCAACAACAAAAAAACCCCTCGAAAAAATCGAAGGGTTTACATAGATATATGTTGAGTATTGAATTTTAAGACTCGGTAGATGTAAGGTCTTTAGCGTATGTTCTTAAATATTTTTTCAAAATACCACGTGCAACATGAATACGGGTTTTAACTGTTCCTATCGGGATATTTAGTTCTTCAGCAATTTCGTGATATTTAAAACCTTCGAAATATTTGATAAAAGGCACATAATATTCTGGTTGCAAAGTAGCTAAGGCTTTATGAATATCTCCCATTACAAACTTACTTTCTACTTCATTTCTGGTAGCAGAATAATGTAAATTAGCTGATGATATGTCTTCGCTTTGCGTAATTAGCGTATTTGTTTTAACCATACGGCGATAATTATTGATAAACGTATTACGCATAATGGTAAATAACCAACCTTTTAAGTTTGTACCTTCTTTAAACTTGCTGTAATAAGTAACCGCTTTAAGCATGGTATCTTGTACCAAATCATTAGCATCTTCAACATCTTTAGTAAAATTTAAAGCGAATGACTGTAATGAGCCAGAATAATCATGCAATTGGTGGTTAAATTGAAGCTGTGTCATAATTTTTAGTTTAAGTTTTAAAAAGGAACAGCGCTATTAATGGTTCAAGCAAAAGTTCGTTTATTTGTTACAACACATACAACTATGATACCAAAAAGTAAATTGAATTTTATTTAAAAGAAAAATCTTAGCTTATTAAGCAAAAAAGGCATTGTTACAAAATGTTTACCTCGCGATCGAGCTTTACGCCAAATTTGGCACGCACTGTATTAATTATCTGTTCTGAAAAATTATACACTTCGTGTCCACTAGCGTTGCCATGGTTAACCAAAACCAAAGCTTGATTTTTCCAAGTGCCAGTTTGCCCAACAACAATACCTTTAAAACCACATTGCTCAATTAACCATCCTGCAGCAAGTTTAACCTCGTTTTCTCCAACTGGATAATTAACCACTGATGGAAAGTTAGCTAACAATTCTTTAAAATCGCTTTGCGAGATAATTGGGTTTTTAAAGAAACTACCAGCGTTGCCAATTGTTTTAGGATCTGGTAATTTACTTACCCTAATTGCCGAAACTACATTAGAAACATCAGCAATTGTAGGGCTTTCAATCCCTCTTTCATCCAGCTCTGCTGTAATTACACCATAATGTGTTTTTAGATTTGCCTTTTTGCTGAGGTGAAAAGTAACACTTGTGATAACATACTTTCCTTTTAGCTCATTTTTAAAAACGCTATCTCGGTAACCAAACTTACAATCTTGATAATTGAAGGTTTTTATTGTACCGCTTGATATTTGAAAAGCTGTACAAGAAGTAAATACATCTTTGAGCTCTACACCATAGGCACCGATGTTTTGAATAGGCGATGCACCCACTGTACCGGGTATTAGCGAAAGATTTTCCATCCCTGCAAAACCCTTATCTACGCAATAATTAACCAAATCATTCCAAACTACACCTCCACCAGCCGTTAAAGAAACATCATCGCCTTGCGTAGTATATTTTATACCTTGAATGCCAACCTTTAAAACTAAGCCATCAAAATTTTGTGTAAATAACATATTACTGCCACCACCCAGCACCAATAATTTTTGTGTTTTAGTAAGTTCGTTACTAAAAATTTCTACTAAATCATTTTCACTTTTAGCTTCAACAAAATACTTTGCTTTAGCTTCTACACCAAATGTGTTGTAAGGTTTTAAGGAGATGTTTTCTTGTAAAATTGGCATGGTTAAATATAAAGCACAAATGTATAAAATGTAATATTTAAAAATCGGTTATCTCATTTTTATATTGCCTTCTGTAAACGATGTGTAAATTTATATCCGTATTAAAATTAAACTCACCTATTTAAATACGCCATTCACCGATTAAATCTGTTTTAACATCATAATAAAGCTTCTTTTTGTATCATGGAAATACAGCAAACACCAGAACTCAGCATTGCCGAAGAAATAAAAATTTTGATAAGGAAACTTTGGAATTAAAAATAGTTTCCATAGTTTTACGCTTCTAAATTTATACGCATGAAATTATATAATGAAGAAGCAACAGTTAGCGAAGAAATTAAGATTTTAATTAAAAAAATTTGGAACTAGTTGTATGCAATTTAACTAAGGAGCAAAATTGGAAGTAAAAGAATATATTGTTGAGGAGGCGGATAAACTTTTTTGCCAATATGGCTTTAAAAGTGTAACCATGGATGATATTGCCAAACACTTAGGCATGTCTAAAAAAACAATTTATCAGCATTTTAGCGATAAAGATGAACTGGTTAACATTTTAATAAACGAAAAGCTAAATAGCCAAGAATGCACAATGGATTTTTGTGCAAAAAATGCTGAAAATGCTGTTCAAGAAATATTTTTTGTAATTGTAAATATCCATGAAATGTTATCGAGCATGAATGCGATACTTTTTTACGATTTGCAAAAACACCACCCAAAAGCATGGCTAACCTTTAAAGAATTTAGGGAGCAGAACTTAGGAAAATGCATTATGGTAAATTTAGAGCGTGGCCTTAGCGAGGGTTTGTACAGGGAAGAGCTAAACACGGAAATCATTACGCAAATGAGACTAGATCAAATAGATTTGATATTTAACCAACATGGCCAATACAATATGAATAAATTTAATTTGGCGCAGGTAATGTCTGAAATAACCGAGCATTTTTTATATGGTGTTTGCAACCAAAATGGTTTGGCATTAATTGCAAAATATAAACAACAACAAATAACGCAACCCTAATATATGAAACATAAACTTTACCTATTCCTTTTTGGATTGACTTTGGCTTTACCAGGCTTTGCTCAGCAAAAAGACACCACAGCGAATTTTAGTCTGCAAGAGGCTATTACTTATGCACAAACTCATCAGGTTAATATTTTAAATGCAAAAATTGATGAACAAATTGCAATAAACACGGTTAAAAAAACCATTGGCATTGGTTTGCCACAAGTTAGTGCAAATGCCAGTTTTCAAGATTTCTTAAAAGTACCTACAAGTTTACTTCCTGGAGATTTTTTTGGTCAACCTGGTACTTTTGTACCTGTAAAATTTGGCGTTAAATACAATTCAGCAATTGGATTAGAAGCTAGCCAATTGTTATTTGACGGAAGTTATTTGGTTGGCTTAAAAGCATCGAGAACTTTTAAAGAACTATCAGTAAAAAATACAGGAAGAACTAAAATTGAAACTACAGTTGCTGTAACAAAAGCTTATTATTCTGTTTTGGTTAGCAATGAGCAATTGGCGCTAATTGATGCCAATTTAGAACGCCTAAAAAAATCATTAAGCGATACCGAACAGCTATTTAAAAATGGTTTTGTAGAAAAAATTGATGTAGACAGATTGAGCGTTTTAAATAACAATTTACTTACCGAACGCGAAAATGTAATTAGACTTTTAGCACTAAATGTTAACCTCTTGAAATTTCAAATGGGAATGACAGTGGGTAGCACATTAACTTTAAAAGATAAAATAAGCGATGTAAAAATAGACCAAGCTCAGGTATTAGCTGATGGACAGGTTTACAACAAACGAATTGAATACTCGCTTTTACAAACCCAAAAGAAACTAAACGAATTAGATGTAAAACGCTATAAAAGTTTGTTCTTACCAAGCTTAGCGGCTTTCGGTAGCACTTCTGCAAACTTTCAAAATGACAACTTTAGAAACTTATACGATAACCGTTTCCCTACTACAGTTGTTGGATTAAGACTATCAGTGCCCATTATTTCTGGCGGACAAAAACTATATGATCTTCGCAATGCGAAATTAGAATCGCTTAAAACAGATAATAATTTAGTAAACCTAGAAAATGTAATTAACCTTGAAGTTTCTCAAGCACAAACTACTTATTTAAACGGACAAAAATCTTTAGAAAACCAACAAAGAAATATGGATTTGGCTAAAGAAGTTTTAAGAGTTACTAAAATTAAGTACGACCAAGGTGTTGGTTCTAGTTTAGAAGTAACTACCGCCGAAACTTCACTTAAAGAAGCTCAAAACAATTACATAAATGCTTTATATGATATGCTGATTAACAAAGTAAATCTAGATCAAGCTTTAGGAAATATCAATTACTAACCTCACAAAAACAACATATAATGAAAAGAATTTTATTCATCATGGCCATTGCATTTTTAGCAGCATGTGGCAACAAAAAAGATCCGAAAGCAGAATTAGCAGATCTTAAAAAACAACGTACCGAATTAGATGCGAAAATATTAAAATTAGAAGAAACATTAGGTGCAAGTGATACAACTAAAGCAGTTGCAAAAGATGTTGATGTGATGGATGTGGCAGAAAGCAACTTTAAAAACTACTTGGAAGTGCAAGGCAAAATTGATGCAGAAGAGAATATTTTGGTTACTTCTGAAGCTCAAGGCGTTGTTACAGCCGTATATGCAAAAATTGGTCAGAATGTAAGAAAAGGCCAGGTTTTAGCGCAAATAGATGACAAAGTCTTAAGACAGAACATTGCTGAGTTGCAAACACAATTAACCTTAGCTACAAGTTTGTATAACAGACAAAAAAACCTTTGGGATCAGAAAATTGGAACCGAAGTACAATTCATCAGTGCTAAAACACAAAAAGAAGCTGCAGAAAATAGAATTGCAACTTTACGTTCTCAAATTGCGATGTACAAAATCAAATCGCCTATTAACGGAACAATTGATGCAATGGATCTTAAAGTAGGTGATGCTGTAATGCCAGGTTTATCGAGCATTAGGGTTATTAACGCTAGCAATTTAAAAGCGAAAGCACAAGTTGCCGAAACTTATGCAGGTAGAGTTAACCAAGGTGACCAAGTAAATGTAGTTTTCCCTGATGTACCAGATAGTTTGATGACTAAAATTAATTTCGCTTCAAAAACTATCGATCCAGCTTCAAGAAGTTTCGAAGTACAGATCAATTTACCATCAAACAAAAAATATCGTCCGAATATGTTAGCGGTATTAAAAATTGTTGATTACCAAAATCCAAAAGCTTTAGTTATCCCTATTTCAGCTGTACAAAAATCAGAAAGTGGAGAGTTTGTGTATGTAGCAGTAAATGGTATTGCTAAAAAAACAGATATCAAAACTGGCAAATCTTACGAAGGTAAAGTAGAAGTTTTATCGGGATTAAAAGTTGGTGATAAATTAATTACCGCAGGTGCACAGAATTTAAACGCAGATGATGCTGTTAAATTCTAAAAATATAACCATTTATACACACGCTTAATCTTAAAATAGATGAAAGACGATTTTAAAAAAGAATTTGGACCTTCAAGTTGGGCTATAGATAACAAAACGGCAATTTATGTGCTTACCGTTATCATTACCATCATGGGTTACTTAGGCTACCAAGGTTTACCGAAAGAAAATTTTCCGGAGGTTTTGGTGCCCAAAATATTTGTGCAAACCGTTTATCCAGGAACATCTCCTGCCAATATGGAAACTTTGGTGACCAAACAGATTGAGAAGCAACTAAAATCTACCAAAGGTTTAAAAAAGGTTACTTCTAACTCTTACCAAAATTTCTCGGTTATTGTTGCAGAATTTAATACCAATATAGAAATAGCTGAAGCCAAGCAAAGGGTAAAAGATGCAGTTGATAAATCTAAAACAGATTTGCCAAGCGATTTACCTAATGATCCCACCGTATCTGATATCAATTTGGCCGATTTGCCAATTATGTACATTAACCTTTCGGGAGATTACGACCTTAAAAGTTTAAAAAAATATGCTGAGGATTTACAAGATAGAATAGAAAGCTTTAAGGAAATTTCTGGTGTTGATATTGTTGGTGCTTTAGAACAAGAAGTTCAAATTAATGTGGATTTGAACAAAATGGAAGCTGCAAAAATCTCTTTTGCAGACATTGAACGCTCAGTTGCTTATGAAAACTTAACCATTTCTGGTGGCGATGTAGCGATGGATGGCATTAAAAGAACTTTAAATGTTAAAAAAGAATTTACCAATGCACAACAAATTGCTGATTTAATTATCAAAACTCCTACCGGCTCTTCGGTTTATTTAAGAGATATTGCAGAGGTTAAAGATAGTTTTAAAGAGCAAAATAGCTATGCAAGTTTATATGGCAAAAACGTAATTACGCTAAATGTAAAAAAACGTAGTGGCGAAAACTTAATTGAAGCATCTGATAAAATCAATGCTTTAATTAAAGAAATGAAAGGCTCAACGTTGCCAAAAAATTTAGAAATTAAAGTAACTGGCGATCAATCTGATCAAACTCGTGTTACCCTACACGATTTAATTAACACCATTATCATCGGTTTCATTTTGGTAACAATCATTTTGATGTTCTTTATGGGTGTTAAAAACGCGTTGTTTGTGGCGCTTTCAGTTCCATTATCAATGTTTATTGCCTTTATAACCATGCCATTTTTAGGCAGCTTATTTGGCTTTAGTTTTACCATGAACATGATTGTACTCTTCTCTTTCCTTTTAGGTTTGGGTATTGTGGTAGATGATGCCATCGTGGTAATTGAAAACACACACCGTATTTTTAACAATGGCAAAGTACCAATTGTAAAAGCCGCCAAAGCCGCAGCTGGCGAGGTATTTATGCCTGTACTTTCTGGTACTTTAACTACACTTGCGCCTTTTGTACCTTTGCTATTTTGGCCTGGTATTATTGGCGAGTTCATGTTCTTCTTACCAGTTACGCTAATCATTACTTTATTAGCATCGTTAGTGGTAGCATACATTATCAACCCTGTTTTTGCGGTAGATTTTATGGAGATTGAAGACCATGAAACACACAAGCCTAAATTTGATAAAAAAGTTAAAAAAACGGTGTTGATTATGGCGGGTATAGCTGTGTTAGCTTACCTGTATGCTTTTGGGTTAGGAAACTTTGTAGTACTATTAATTCTACTTTATTTATTAAACCATTTTTACTTAGAAAACGCAGTTAAAAACTTCCAAAATAACTTATGGCCACGTTTTCAGGCTAGTTATGCAAGGTTGTTAACTAGAGCTTTAAATTGGCCAAGAGCGATGCTTTTTGGAACATTAGCACTGTTAATTTTCTCTTTCGGTTTAATGACAGTTGTACCTCCAAAAGTTGTTTTCTTCCCAGAGGGAGATCCTAACTTTATTTATGTTTATTTGAACTTACCAATTGGAACCGACCAAGCTTACACCAATGCGGTTGTTAAAAAATTAGAGAAAAAAGTAACTGAAGTTGTTGGCGGAAAAGAAAACAAAGATGTTTCGTCTATCATTTCTAACGTTACGGTAGGTGTTACCGATCCTCAGGATGAAGATCAAGGTGAATACCCTAACAAGGGAAAAATAACCGTTGCTTTTGTACAGTTTGGCAAAAGAACCGGACCTGAAACTTCAACCTACTTAAGCAAAATTAGAGATGCAGTTAAAGGCATACCAGGTGCCGAAATTACGGTTGCAAAAGAGCAAGGCGGCCCGCCAACTGCAAAGCCAATTAGTATAGAAATTACTGGCGATAACTTAGACTCATTGGTAAAAACTTCTGAAAACTTGAAGAAATTTATTGTTGGCAAAAGGATTTCCGGTATTGAAGAGTTAAAATCTGACTTTTTAAACAATAAACCTGAGATTGTTTTCAACCTAGATAGAGAGCGTGCCAATAGAGAAGGTATTTCTTCTGGCCAAATTGGTGGCGATTTACGTACCGCAATTTTTGGTAAAGAGGTTTCTAAATTTAGAGATGTTGATGAAGATTACGATATCACTTTAAGGTCACAAGAAAACCAACGCAACAACCTTGATGCGTTAAGAAACATGAAAATGACTTACCGCGATATGGGCATGGGTGGTATTATTCGCCAAGTGCCATTATCTTCTTTCGGTACGGTTGATTATGTAAATACTTATGGCGGTATTAAACGTAAACAAGAGAAACGAATTATCATTTTATCATCAAACGTATTGGCTGATGCTAACCCTAACGAAGTTGTAGGCAAAATACAGAGTGAGATTAATGGGTTTAAAGTGCCAACTGGTGTTGAGGTTAAAATGGCGGGTGAGCAAGAAGAGCAAATGGAAACCGCAGCATTTTTAGGTAAAGCGATGCTAATTGCACTAGGTTTAATCTTAATTATTTTGGTTACACAGTTTAACTCAATTAGTAAACCGTTAATTATTTTAAGTGAGATTTTATTCAGTATCATTGGTGTAATTTTAGGTATCACCATTTTTAGAATGGAAATGTCTATTGTAATGAGTGGTATTGGTATTGTAGCCTTAGCAGGTATTGTGGTAAGAAATGGTATTTTACTAGTAGAATTTACCGATTTATTAATTGAGCAAGGTATGCCAGTTAAAGAAGCGGTAATTGAAGCCGGAAGAACTCGTATGACACCGGTATTGTTAACTGCTACAGCTACAATGTTAGGTTTAATACCTTTAGCAGTAGGCTTAAATATGGATTTTACGACTTTATTTACCGAGTTTAATCCGCATTTATATTTTGGAGGCGATAACGTTGCTTTCTGGGGACCTTTATCATGGACCATGATTTTCGGTTTAGCTTTTGCAACTTTCCTTACTTTAATATTAGTGCCTTGTATGTATTTATTAGGCGATGTAAACTCTAAATTAATTAAAAGTTGGTTTAAGAAAAAACCAGAAGCAATTGATGTTTTTGCTGAGCAGAAAAACAAATCAGAATAATTTAAACACGCAATAATGAAAACCAATCCCGATAGCCTAAAAAGTTATCGGGATTTTTTTTGAGCGTTATTTTGTGTGTCATTGCTTTAATAATTTGAAAAATATTCCTCGAAAAGCAAAGTAATACGCTCCAATCAAAGACAGCCGGGCTTTCTGCTACCTGCCTACCGCAGGCAGGCAATCTTTTTGTTATCGGCACTAATATTCACTCATGTCATCCTGAGCTTGTCGAAGGAGCATGCTTGCAAAACGCTTCGACAGGCTCAGCGTGGCACACAAAAAGTATTTGCGCTACAATCCCGTTTAATTAACCTCAAATTTGCAGCTATCAAAGTTTTTTTGAGCAAGTGTAAGTTTTTATCACAGAATGCTACTTATACTTTAAACAATTATAATTATGAAAATTAAAATCACAATTTTAGCATTAGCAATAGTTACTGGATTATTTGGCTGCAATAAAAGTTCATCGCCAGATGGCAGAGCACAATTGAGAGATAAAAAACTTGGCGATAAAATTGAACAGCTAAACAAAAAGCAAATCGTAATTTTAGATAGCTTAAAAGTTTTAGATCAAAAAATAGAGGCATTAAAAAATGCAAAATAACCACAATGAGTGAAGCAACTTTTTTACAATTACTTAATTCCAATCAAGGTATAATTGGCAAAGTTTGTAGCATTTATTGTAATTATAAAGAAGATTACGAAGATCTTTTTCAAGAGATCACTTATCAAGCTTACAAAGGCTACCCAACTTTTAGAGGCGAAGCCAAATTTAGTACTTGGCTATATCGTATTGCACTAAATACTGCCATGAGTTCTTTTAGAAAGAAAAAGCCCTTACTGAATTTTGTTGCCGAACTGCCTGATGAAACCATATTTAGTGATGAAGAGCAGCACAACCAAAATCAACATTTAATTTATGCAATTAAACAATTAAATGAGGGCGATAGAGCAATAATTACACTTTATTTAGAAGAATTAAGCTATGCAGAAATTGCATCAATTATTGGCATAAGTGAAAACAATACTGCAGTAAAAATTAACCGAATTAAAAATAAACTACATAAAATATTGAGCAATGGAAAATGATGATTTAAAAAGTTTGTGGAAAGGAATTAAAACTCCAGAAAAAGATGCTAACCAATTATCAAAAATGATGAAAGCAAAAAATCATCCGGTAATAAAATCGATTAAAAGACAAGCTATTATTGAATTTTTGGCTCTTGCGATTTTTCTATTTTGTTATTACACCATATTTGATGGAAACAAAAAACCGCTACTTATTAATTTGATTTTAATTTTTGCTGTAGCATTTAGTATGCTAAATCATTTCAAAGGATATCGATTACAACAACATTTTAGAGCTAGCGAAAATATTAAAGATGATTTAAAAAGTTTTGCTGCTAAATTGAAAACCTACCAATTAGAAGTAATAATTAGTAAAGCTATTTTGTTAATTGGATTGATGCTATTTTTTACAAACGGGATTGAATTTACTGAGAAAAAATGGTTTGCAATGGCTGTTATTACGTTTTTATTTATTTTGCAGCTAGCTTTAATAAACAACATTTGGAGAAAAAGAATAACTCGCATAAAGCTAACTATTCAGGATTTTGAAACCTGGTAGGTTATGGCGCTTGATAGGTTAGGCCAAGAACCACTACCTTTGTAATATAAACCCGACAGCAGCGGAAAACTTTTGTGCGGTGTCAGTCTGAGCGCCTGCCTTGCGGTAGGCAGGTAGTCGAAGACCAACAAACAAAATTTGTAGCGTATGGCGGGACTAACTTAGCCAAAAACCACTGCCGCACTTTTTCAAATCCTTATCGCAAAACGACTAACGCAAATCGCTTTACCTTATCGCACTAATTTTAGCTACAATAAAAGTAATTAACAAACCAAAACAGCCAATTACTGCATAAGAATAACGTAAACTAGACAAAGCTGAAATGTAACCAATTAAAGGTGGCCCCATTAAAAAACCAAAATAGCTTACACCAGAAACCATAGCTAAAGCTATACCTGGCGAAACTTTGGTATTTGCACCAGCAATACTATAAACCATAGGTACAATACCCGAAACGCCAATACCAACCAGCATAAAACCGATAACAGAGGGAACTAAAAAAGGAAAAATAACTGAAATAAACATTCCTGTTGAGATGATAATCCCGCTCACTTGAAGCGATCTTTTTCTTCCATATTTCGCTATAATTTTATCGCCTAAAAACCTTCCTGTAGCCATCATAATCATAAATGAGGTATAACCTAAAATAACAAGTGATTGCGGTGCTTTTACAATTTCTTTAAAGTAAACCCCACTCCAATCGAACATGGCACCTTCTGTTGCCATGCTGCAAAAACCAATGATACCTAATTGTACCAAAACACCTTGAGGTTTGGTAAATAGTTTTGGTTTATCGCTTGTGCTAGATTTTTGACCAGGCAATAAAAATCGGTAGTTGATGATGATATGCACCCAAACTATTGCAGCAATTATGCAAAAGTGAATGAATGGCGTAAGGTGAAAATTCATCATCAATAAGCCAACCAAAGCTCCTGTAAAACCACCAACACTCCAAGCACCATGAAAAGAAGTCATGATGGGTTTTCCATAGTAAGTTTCGCCAGCAACACCTTGCGTATTTAAGGCGATATTGCAAATGTTACCGCTAATACCTAAAAGGAATAAAAATATAGCTAACTGCCAACCTACTGTTGCTAAACCTAATAATATGAGTGACAAAGCATATAACGGCGCTCCAATGGTTAGCATTCTTCTGCTACCAAAAATTGTGGTTAATCTGCCAGAAATTGGCATTGTTAAGAGCTGACCAAGCGGTAAGGCTAATAAAATACTGCCCAACGCAGCATCAGAAAGGTTTAATGTAGATTTTAAATCTGGTATGCGGCTTGCCCAAGATGCAAATACAACACCCTGTCCAAAATAGAAAAGTGAGATGGCAAAACGTACTCTTTTTCTGCTATATGGAGTAATTGATTGATCGGTACTGATTTGAGCTATAGTTTCTGACATTTAACAATTGATAGGAATACTGCAAATTTCGGCATTTGTATTGAAATGATTTCAATTATTTACTATTTGCAAATTGACCTGCCAATTTCTTGTACAAAACCATGAAAGTTGAGTTCTTTTTGTCGGCCACCTAAGCGAATTATGATGACCTGATTTTGTGGATTTACGTATATAGATTGATGAAACATGCCCTGAGCCTTAAAATCGTAAACTTTTTTGGCGTAAAAATATCTACCATCGTTATTTCGTTCAACAGGATAACCCAAATGTTCTTTCTCTAATTGTTTAATGGCACTTAGTGAATCTGGAAAATATTTAAAATCTCTGGTTGCCCAAAACTGATTTTTATAACGCTTTTTAGCTAAAGTATCTGGATGAGTTGTTGCATCTACCCATTTTTTGGAGATGATTTGTTTGCCTTGCCAATTACCACCATTAAGATACAACCGACCTAATTTTGCATAATCTAAGGCAGTTGCATTGATACAGCAAAAAGATTTAATGTTTCCTTCTTTGTCTACACTCCACAAGGCATCGCTTTGTGCACCTAATGGTTGCCAAAGGTTTTCTTGCAACAGCACATCGAGTGTTTTACCCGTTACCTTTTCTAATATCATTCCTAATACTTGGGTATTTAAACTTTGATATTCGAAAACCGTATTTGGCTCACTTTTCATTTTAAGCTTACTCACCATTTTCTTTAAATCGGCGCCATAGTAGCTTCTTACAATTTTTGAGAATGGATTTAAAGAACGTTCGTTAAAATCGAAACCGCTTCGCATATCCAACACATGTTGTATAGTTAAACGATTAAAACGTTCATCATTCTTTGCTAATTCTGGCAGATATTTAATGACCAGATCGTTGGTTGATTTTATTTGACCACGATCTACTGCAATACCAACCAAAGTACCTACAAATGATTTGGAGATAGAAAAACTAGGTTGCTTAGCTTGTAAATTTGTATCTTCTGATAAATGCTGATAAATAATACTGTCATTTTTAATGACGATAAATGCACTTGTTTTTGTATCAATTAACGAGGTGTCTATTTTTTGTTTTAGTGCAGCATAAGCTGGATTTGCTTGATATGGCTTGAAATAGAATGGATTTGCTGATTTTTGGATCGTTTGATTATTAAAAATCGCACTATCTCGTGAATCAGGAATTAAATATTTAATAGACCTTAGCGGAACGCAAGCAGTATAAATTATCGAGATGAAAGTTACTGCAAAAATAGTTTTCTTCATGTATCGGCTTTGTTATTTAAATTAACAAATAACAGCTGTAAAGTTTTGTAAAAATTTTGAAGAAGTCTAAACGTCATGAGGTTGTCTCAAAAATGATCCGTCATCTCGAACGCAGGTGAGAGATCTGTTTCGGAAGCGCTTTTGAGATAGATTTCTCCTCCTTCGATCATGGAAAGGACGGCAATATTTTGTTTTTGAGACAGCCTTATCTTTCAGTTAAATCAATAACCTAATTTATCACCGACCAATAGAATCTTAAGTTTGTAATAATTCTGAGTTTTTGGAAGCAAATCTTATTAGGAACTAAATTTTTTGAACCATATAAGAAATATAAGGGCATTTAAGGAATAACTTATATTTCCTTAAATGCCTCATATTGTAAAACTAAAAAGCCAGTAATTTACACAGGCTTGTAAATGTTATATTTTATTTGGCTGATAAAATCTTACCGTACCATCTGCTTCATTAGAAACAATCAACAAGCTTCTTCCATTCGGACTATCTTTAGGTTTCACAAACATTAATCCTTCAGGTGCATCGCCAGTGGCAAACAATTGAACAAATTTAGGCGTGGCAGGAATACTTACATCATACACTGCAATATGATCTACTCTCTCCATCCCAATAAAGGCTAACGTTTTTCCGTTTACTTGTGCAACAGTTACACTTTCCACTTCCACACCTTTATTATCCGAACGGTCGTCTTCATATTTACCAGCATCGATCACTCTTTGTTCTAAATCTTTACCAATATTTGCAACCAACTGACCATTACTAGCATTAATAATGCTCATGCTTCTGCCTCCTGTTGCATAAATTTCATCGTAATCACCATCACCATCGGTATCTCCAAATGCTTTCGAAACCGTTAGTCTGCCCAAGTTAGTCTCTAATTTTAAAGTAGCAGCTGTTGGAAACTTAGTGGCATCTAAAGTATAGCTTTTTGAACTTACACGAATTTCTTCATCATAACCACCCCAAGCACGAGTATCTCCTTCATTTGCCAAAGCCAAATAATTACTTCCGCCAGTAGAAAAATAAGAAATAGCATCTGGTAAATAGAATGCTTTGATAGGCCAAGTGCCTAATTGACCAACTTTTCCGTCCTTATCGCTTACATCCCATGCATTTTCAGCAAGGCTGATGTCTCTTACACCTAAAGGCATAATTTTTGTAACTGTACCAGCAACCAAATCAACCTCGGCAACTGCGTTATTTTCTTGTAAGGTTACATAAGCTTTTTTCGAATCAGCGGCAACGGCAACATATTCAGGCTCTATATCTTGAGCAAAACTGGCATTAGGCCCATAAATTCTTAAACCAGCAGCTACAAGTGATGCTTTTGAAGTTTCAAGGCTTTCAAAACCTGCATTTTTAACCGAATAATTGTTTTTTACATCAATAATTGATATAGTTCCAATTGGATCAAAGGTGTATGCATCATTTGGCTCACCCTCATTTGCAGTAATTAGGTAATTACCATCTGGACTAAAAGTTACCATATCTGGCATTGCACCAACGGTAATTTTTTTAACTTCAGATAAATCAGATGTTTTGAGAACAACTACAGTTCCATTGGCTGTACTTATAGCACCATTTAAAGCAATTGCTAATAAACCATTACTAACTGCAACACTGTTAATACCTACACTGTTAGCATAAGTTAAGGTTGTTAATTTTGTTAATGTTGGATATTTGCTTAAGTCAACCACATCCACTTTAGTACCACCGTCATTACTTACTACAAATAGTTTTTTAGTTAATGGATCATAGGCAGAAATTTCTGATGCAAATTCTCCACCCAAATCAATCATTGCTGTTTCTTTAAAACTTGCAATATCTTCTGGTAATATTGTTTCAACTTCTGGTTCTAAAACCGGATTGCTTTTTTTACAAGCATTTAAGGTAATTGCTACAAGAGCAAGAGCAGTAAATAATTTAGTTTTAAGGGTCATTTTTGATTATTTTAATTATTGCAAAAATATTCCCTGTTAAGCAAACCTATATTTGCTGTAGATTATCATTATATTAATTTTTGACATAAAAAAAGCCAGTAATTGCTTACTGGCTTTTTATTTAATTATAATTCTTAGGATATCCTCGAATCCCCTTTAGGGGTTGGGGGTTAAATATGTATCGCTCTATTTTCAGTAGCCGCCATTGCAGCTTCTTTTAAAGCTTCGGTATAAGTTGGGTGAGCATGGCAAATTCTAGCAATATCTTCTGCCGATGCACGGAATTCCATCGCAACAACTGCTTCTGCAATCATATCTGCCGCACGTGGACCAATCATGTGTACACCTAAAATTTCATCCGTTTTTTCATCCGCTAAAACTTTTACAAAACCATCGGTATCCATACTTGCTTTTGCACGCCCACTTGCTTTAAAAGGAAACGAACCAGCTTTGTATTTAACTCCCGCGGTTTTCAATTGCTCTTCTGTTTGACCAACAGAGGCCACTTCTGGCCAAGTGTAAACCACACCTGGTATTAAATTGTAATTGATATGCGGTTTTTGTCCGGCAATAGTTTCTGCCACATAAATGCCTTCATCTTCAGCTTTGTGCGCCAACATCGCACCGGTAATTACATCGCCTATGGCATACACACCTTTAGCTGTTGTTTCTAAATGCTCGTTTACCGGAATTTTCTTTCCTCTTTCTTCAACTGTAATCCCAATTTTATCTAAACCTAAACCTTCGCTGTAAGCAGTTCTACCAACAGCTACGATGCAATAATCAGCTTCAAAAGAAACCGCTTCGCCTTTGGCATTATCTGCTGTAACTGTAACGGTTTTACCTTTGGTGGTTGCTCCAGTTACTTTATGCCCCATAAAAAATTCCATGCCTAAAGATTTCTTTAACACACGTTGCAATTCTTTACCTAAACCAGCATCCATAGTAGCGATGATAGACGGCATAAACTCAATTACCGAAACTTTTGTTCCTAAACGGGCATAAACCGAACCCAACTCTAAACCAATTACACCACCACCAATAACTACCATTGTTTTTGGCACTTCTTTAATATTTAAAGCTTCGGTACTGGTAATGATGCGTTTTTTATCGATTGGTAAAAACGGCAATGCAGTAGGTTTAGAACCTGTTGCAATAATTACATTTTTAGCGGTTAATTTTTCTGTACTTCCATCTGCTTTGGTAACAATGATGGTATTTTTATCCTCGAAAGAGCCAACACCTTCAAAAGTATCAATTTTGTTTTTCTTGAAAAGATAAGTAATCCCCGCTGTATTTTGCGAAACAACATCATCTTTACGAGCAATCATTTGGGGCATGTCAACTTTTAAATCTTTAAGTTTAATACCGTGTGTTGTAAAAGTATGAGCCGCGTTATGGAAATGCTCAGAAGAATCTAACAAAGCTTTTGATGGAATACAGCCTACATTTAGACAAGTACCACCATAAGTTTTATATTTTTCTACCACTGCTGTTTTTAATCCTAATTGTGCACAGCGAATGGCACCTACATATCCGCCCGGACCCGAGCCTATAACAACTACATCGTATTGCATATCTTATAAATTTTGTGTGGCTAAGTTACGGATTAGTTGGGAAGTTGGAAAGTTGTAATGTTTGAAAGTTGTAATGTTTCGGACTTTATGATCTTACAAATCCTACAATCCATAAATCCTGATAAATTGTTGGGAAGTTGTAAAGTGAGCCGAAATGATTATTAGATCGCTAGATTATTAAATTGTCAACTGTAATAATTGGATTTGTAAAGCAAGTTTCTGCATATCATCGGTTACGAAAGCCGAGCTTTGCACTACAATCTTTTTTGTGAACGCAACTTCTACCAAACCTCGCAGGTTTTAAAAACCTGCGAGGTTTATCTTAGTTAATACAACAAAAAAGGATTTTCGCTTCAATCCCGTTTAAAAAGCAACAACTTGTGGCTATAATAAAGATTTGTATATTTGAGACTAACCATAACAGAAAACAACATCCGTAAAGCAACATTTAATAATTCGATTGAACACAATTGCATTTATTGATACAGAAATTGAACCCAAAAGCGGTAAAATTCTTGACATCGGAAGTATCAAGGATAACGGCTCTACATTTCACAAAAACTCGGTAGCTGAATTTACGGAGTTTCTATATGGAGCTCAATTCATTTGTGGGCACAATATTCTTAAGCACGACATTAAATACATCGGTAATGCGATTGAAGATGCTGGCATAAGTTCTATAAATATCATCGATACGTTATTTCTTTCGCCATTACTTTTCCCAACGAACCCTTATCATTCATTACTTAAAGATGATAAACTGCAATCGGAAGATACCAATAACCCTCTAAACGATTCTATTAAAGCAAAAGATTTATTTTATGATGAAGTTGCTACTTTTAAACAAACTGATGAATCACTAAGGGAAATCTTCTATCTGCTTTTAAACGAGCAAAAAGAGTTTCGATCTTTTTTCAAATATATTTCTTATCAAAGCGTAAATGCAGATATCGAAAGAATAATACACCAAAAATTCAAACATCAAATTTGCGAACAAATTTCCTTAGACAAAGATATTTCAGACAACCCGATTGAGCTTGCTTACTGTTTATCGCTAATAAATTCTTTTGTACAATATAAAAAAATACACTCCATAACGCCGCCTTGGGTTTTAAAAAATTATCCTGAAGTAGAGCGTATCATGTTTCGTTTGCGAAACAAACCTTGTGTAAGCGGTTGCGATTATTGCAATCAAGTTTTAGATGCACACAAAGGATTGAAAAGATTTTTCGGTTTTGATACTTACCGAAAATATGGCGATGAACCCTTGCAAGAAAAAGCTGTTAAAGCAGCAATTAACAACAAATCAATTCTTGCTGTTTTTCCAACTGGCGGGGGAAAATCCATTACTTTTCAAGTTCCAGCGTTAATGAGCGGCGAAAACGCCAAAGCTTTAACAGTTGTGATTTCGCCATTGCAATCGTTAATGAAAGACCAAGTTGACAATTTGGAAAAAATTGGCATTACTGATGCAGTTACAATAAATGGGCTGCTCGACCCAATTGAGAGAGCAAAATCTTTTGAGAGAGTTGAAAATGGTTCTGCTGCTATACTTTATATATCTCCAGAATCATTACGCTCGAAAACTATTGAGCGTTTAGTTTTGGGCAGAAAAATTGCACGTTTTGTAATTGATGAAGCGCATTGTTTTTCATCATGGGGACAAGATTTTAGAGTAGACTACTTGTTTATTGGAGATTTCATTAAATCCATTCAAGAAAAGAAAAACTTAGAAGACGGCATTCCTGTTTCTTGCTTTACAGCTACAGCAAAACAAAAAGTTATCGAAGATATTCAAGCTTATTTCAAAGATAAGCTTTCGTTGGATCTTGAGTTGTTTACTTCAAAAGCATCACGAACAAATCTTCAGTATAAGGTTTACGAAAAAGGAGACGAAGAAGATAAATATCAAACCGTTCGTGATTTAATTGAGCTAAAAAACTGCCCGACCATCATCTATGTTTCCAGAACAAGAAAAGCGTTCTTATTGGCCGAAAGACTATTTAAAGATGGTTTCAATGCAAAAGCTTATCATGGAAAAATGGATAAGGCAGAAAAATCTGAAAATCAAAATTCATTTATCAGCGGAGAAATCCAAATAATGGTAGCAACATCTGCTTTCGGAATGGGTGTTGATAAAAAAGATGTTGGGATGGTGATCCATTTTGAAATTTCCGATTCGCTTGAAAATTATGTGCAGGAAGCGGGAAGAGCAGGAAGAGATGAAAATATTACTGCCGAATGTTTTGTATTGTTTAACGAAGAAGATTTAAGCAAACACTTTATTCTTCTTAATCAAACCAAACTGTCCATCAAAGAAATTCAACAGATTTGGAAAGCGATAAAAGAGATCACAAGATTTCGCTTACAAGTTTCAAATTCTGCTTTAGAAATTGCAAGAAAAGCAGGTTGGGATGATAATGTTGCAGACATTGAAACCCGTGTAACTACAGCTATTGCTGCGCTAGAGGACGCTGGTTACTTGAAAAGAGGGCAAAATATGCCAAGAGTTTTTGCGAATAGTATTCTTTCTAAAAATGCTCAAGAGGCAATTGAAAAAATAAACGCTTCGGAAAAACTGCAAGACAATCAAAAGTCAAAGGCAGTGAGAATCATTAAAAAACTTTTTTCTAGTAAAAGCAGAAAGCATTCAAATGATGAAGGTGCTGAGTCGAGGGTTGATTACATCAGCGATCATTTAGGCATTGTAAAAGAAGAAGTCATCACTATCATAAATATTTTACGTGAAGAGAAAATTTTAGCAGATGCAAAAGATTTAACAGCATTCATCAAAAAAGGAGAAAACAAAAATCGTTCCTTCAATATTGTTGATTCATTTAGCAAAATTGAAAACTTTTTACTGCCTTATTTTGAAGAAGAGGAAAAGGTATTACACATTAAAGAACTGAATGAACATGCTGAAGAAATAGGCCTCAGCGACATCAGCACCAACAAAATTAAAACCATTATTAACTTTTGGGCAATAAAAAACTGGATTAAACGAAAAAATTTAGATTCAAAAAATCATATCGCTACAGCTATATTACACACTAAAAGTTTTCTAAAAGATAAACTAGTAAAACGACATGAATTAGCCAAGTTTATGGTGGAGTTTTTATACGAAAAAAGTAATGTAAACGCATCAAAAGACGATTTTGGGAAAGATGAAGTATTAGTTGAATTTTCTGTTCATGAAATAAAGAACGCTTATGACAACTCCTCGAGCTTATTTAAACTGGACATTACTCTTGATGATGTTGAAGACACGCTCTTTTATCTATCTAGAATTGAAGCCATAAAAATTGAAGGCGGTTTTTTAGTTGTATATAACCGCTTATCTATTGAGAGAACTGAGCAGAATAATTATAAGCAATACACAAAAGACAATTATCAAAAACTAGAACAGTTTTACGAAAGTAAAGTTCAACAAATTCATATTGTGGGCGAGTATGCCACCAAAATGATTGAAGATTACAAAAATGCTTTACAATTTGTAGAAGATTATTTCCAACTCAACTACGCTTCATTCCTCAACAAATATTTTAAAGGCAGTAGGCAAAATGAAATCAAAAGAAACATTACACCTGCAAAATTCAGACAACTTTTTGGAGAGCTTTCGCCAACTCAATTAAAAATTATTAACGACAACGAGACCAAACATATTGCAGTTGCTGCTGGGCCTGGTAGCGGAAAAACACGAGTTTTGGTGCACAAATTGGCTTCACTACTTTTAATGGAAGACGTGAAACACGAGCAATTGTTAATGATTACTTTTTCAAGAGCAGCGGCAACAGAGTTTAAAAAGCGATTACTTAAATTAATTGGGAATGCTGCAAACTACATCGAGATAAAAACTTTCCATTCTTATTGTTTTGATTTGTTGGGCAAAGTTGGAAGTTTAGAAAAATCAAGTGAAATCGTAAAAAAGACTATCCAGAAAATAAAAAACAACGAAGTTGAAGCAAACCGAATAACAAAAACCGTTTTGGTTATTGATGAGGCTCAAGACATGGATGAGGATGAGTTTGCATTAATAACCGTTTTAATGGAGCAAAACGAAGATATGAGAGTAATTGCCGTGGGCGATGACGATCAAAATATTTATGAATTTAGAGGGGCAAATTCAAAATATTTGGAGCAATTCATCAATGAGAATAATGCTACAAAACATGAATTAGTAGAAAACTACAGAAGTAAGAGCAATCTGGTAAATTTCACAAACCAATTTGTAAATCGAATTGCTCACCGACTAAAACAAACGCCAATTATAGCAAAACAAAACGATAATGGAAAACTGAAAATAATTAGTTACGAAAGTGAAAACCTCATCAATCCGCTTGTAAAAGACATTCTCCAAACAGGACTTTCTGGCACCACTTGTGTGCTAACTAAAATAAATGAAGATGCACTACAAATTGCTGGATTGCTTCTGAAAAATAATGTACAGGCAAAGTTAATACAGAGCAATGACGGCTTCAACTTATACAACCTCGCCGAAGTAAGGTATTTCTTAAGTCATTTGAACTTACGGGACGATATTTTCATTATCACCGACGAAATGTGGTTAAATGCAAAGCATAAAGTCGTGAATAAATTTCGCCATAGCAACAAATTAGATATTTTAGGAAACATCATCAAAGAATTTGAAGCATCAAACCCTAAAAAGAAATACAAAACTGATTTAGAAGTTTTTATAAGAGAGTCGAAATTAGAAGATTTCTATAGCGAAAACGGCGAAACTATTTTCGTGTCAACCATTCACAAAGCTAAAGGAAGAGAGTTTGATAATGTTTTTTTAATGCTCGAAAACTTTAATCCTACAACTGATGGCGCTAAACGGCAGTTATATGTTGCCATGACAAGAGCAAAACAAAACTTAACAATTCATCTCAACTCAAACTTTCTTGACAACCTAACATCAGAGAATTTGGAGCGAGTAGACGATAAAGAAATTTATACGCAGCCTAATGAATTGCTAATGCACTTATTTTTAAAAGATGTTTGGCTCAACTATTTCATCAACAAACAGCACTTAGTTGACCAGTTTATCAGTGGCGATACTTTAAAAATAAACGGAGATGAATGTTTGGATACCAACGGAAAATCTGTTTTAAAATTCTCGAGAAAATTCGCGACACAAATAGAAAGTATGAAAGCGAAAAACTATGAATTGAAAACTGCAAAAGTGAATTTCATCGTTTACTGGAAAAAAGAGGATACAGAACAGGAAATAAAAATCATACTGCCAGAATTATTATTTGAGAGAAAGTAAAATTGTAATGGTATTACTCTCCACAACCAAGTCACACTCTTGATACTTAAATGCAAACATTTGAAACCTGAATTGCATTTATCTATATTTAGCATTCAAAACCTATTCAAATTTTCATGAAAAAATTGAGATTTTTCCTGCTGTTTTTTTGCTGCACTTTGTTTTTCACAAATTTATCAGCCCAAGAAACCGATTCTGCCTACGTACGCAACAACTACACCAAAATAGAACGCTTAATACCTATGCGTGATGGTGTAAAATTGTTTACTTCCATCTACTTACCAAAAGATCAATCTAAAAAATATCCTTTTTTAATTACCCGAACACCCTACACGGTTTCGCCCTATGGCGAAGATAAATACAAATTGAGTTTGGGCACTTTTCCGGCTCTAATGAAAGATGGTTTTATCTTTGTTTACCAAGATGTTCGTGGACGTTGGATGAGCGAAGGAAAGTTTGAAGACATTAGACCGCAAACAACCCAAAAAGGCAAAAATGCAATCGATGAAAGCACCGACACTTACGATACCATTGATTGGTTGGTAAAAAACATCAAAAACAATAATGGCAAAGCTGGTATTTCTGGCATTTCTTACCCAGGTTTTTACTCAACCACCTCTTTACCAAATTCTCATCCAGCCTTAAAAGCAGTTTCGCCGCAAGCACCAGTAACCGATTGGTTTATTGGCGATGATTTTCACCACCGTGGCGCTTTATTTTTAGTGGATGCTTTTAGTTTCATGACTTCTTTCGGCGTTCCTCGCCCTAAACCAATTACGCCAGATAAAGGCCCAAAACCTTTTCAATTTCCAATAAAAGATAATTATCGTTTTTACTTAGAAGCTGGTTCTGTAAAAAATTTGAAGGACAAATACATGGGCGACAGCATTCAATTTTGGAACGATTTATTTAAACATCCCAACTTAGATACTTTTTGGAAAGCGAGAACAATTTTGCCTCACTTAACCAATGTAAAACCTGCTGTTATGGTTGTTGGTGGCTTTTTCGATGCTGAAGATGCTTACGGCACTTTTGCAACTTACAAAGCAATTGAAAAGCAAAATCCAAAAACCAACAATATTTTAGTTGCTGGCCCATGGTTTCATGGGGGCTGGGTACGTGGCGATGGTTCAACTTTCGGCGATATGAAATTTGGTCAGCCAACAAGTACTTATTACCAGGAAAACTTTGAGCTTCCATTTTTTAAATATTACTTAAAAGGAGAAGGAAACTTTAATCCAGCAGAAGCAAATATTTTTGTAACGGGAAGCAACCAATGGAAAAAATTTGACACTTGGCCACCAGCAGCTACCGAAAGCAGAAATTTATATTTACATCCTAACGGGAAGTTATCTTTCGAAAAAGTTGGCAGAACAGATAGTTGGGATGAGTATGTAAGCGACCCGAATAATCCTGTACCTTATCAAGATGGTGTACAAGCCAAAAGAACTAGAGAGTATATGGTAGATGATCAGCGTTTTGCTGCACGCAGACCAGATGTTAAAGTTTATCAAACCGATGTTTTAACAGAAGATATTACCTTAACCGGACCAGTTTTAGCTAATTTAATTGTTTCTACAACTGGTACTGATGCAGATTATGTAGTAAAGCTGATTGATGTTTTCCCAGAAAATGAACCCGATCCTATTCCAAATCCGAACAGTATAATGATGGGTGGTTACCAAATGTTAATTCGCGGCGAAATTATGCGTGGCAAGTACCGCAATAGCTTCGAAAATCCTGAAGCTTTTGTACCTGGTGCAATTACAAAAGTAAATTATCCACTACCAGATATTGCCCATACTTTTAAAAAAGGACACAGAATCATGATCCAAATTCAAAACTCATGGTTCCCGTTGGCAGATAGAAACCCGCAAAAATTTATGGATATTTATCAAGCAGAGCCAAGCGATTTTCAGAAAGCAACGCACAAAATTTACCACGATACCAATAACAGTTCATTTATAACCGTAGATGTACTAAAACCATAAATACTAATGAACAAATTGATTATTCCTTTTTTAATGATCTCATTATTGTGCAAAAATGCAAATGCACAACTAATGACCAACAAAAGAGAATTTAGCAGAGCTGATACGTTGCGAGGAATGCTCACTCCTTTACGAACTTGTTACGACATTAATTATTACCATTTAGCTGTTAAAATTGATCTCGAAAAACAATCCGTAAGTGGCAGTAATGAATTTAAATTTACCGCAAATCAAGATTTCACCAAACTTCAATTCGATTTATTTGAAAATTTAAAAATTGATAAAATTATTTACAAAGGTGCTGAAGTTCAGTTTACTCGAGAATTTGGGGCTGTATTTGTAACCTTCCCTACTACTATTAAAAAAGGAAGCAAAGACAGCTTTACAGTGTGGTACAACGGTAATCCACGAGTGGCTAAAAATGCGCCTTGGGATGGTGGTTTCATCTTTAAAAAAGATAAATCTGGTAATCCTTTTGTATCTGTTGCCTGCCAAGGTTTGGGGGCAAGTGTTTGGTGGCCGACAAAAGATCACCAAAGTGATGAAGTTGATAGCATGTTGATCAGCATTGCTGTACCTAAAGATTTAGATGAAGTTTCTAACGGACGTTTGCGCAACATAGTTGATTTAAAAGACGGTTATCGCCAACACAATTGGTTTGTTGCCAATCCAATCAATAATTATAATGTTGCTTTTTACATTGGCAAATATGCACATTGGACTGATACTTATGCAGGCGAAAATGGACCATTAACGATAGATTATTGGGCACTGAAAGAAGATAGCGCAAAAGCTCGTCCGCATTGGGATGCCGATGTAAAACCGATGTTAAAATCTTTTGAATATTGGTTTGGTCCTTATCCTTGGTATAAAGATGGTTATAAATTAGTACAAGCGCCTCATTTGGGCATGGAACATCAAAGTGCAGTTGCTTATGGCAATCAGTTTAAAAAAGGTTATTTGGGGCAAGATTTATCAGGTACTGGCCATGGTTTAAAATGGGATTACATTACCGTACATGAAAGCGGGCACGAATGGTTTGCGAACAACATCACAACAAAAGATATTGCCGATATGTGGGTACACGAAGGCTTTACGAGTTATTCTGAAGCACTTTTTACAGAATCTACTTTAGGCAAAAAAGCTGGAGATGAATATGCAATTGGTTTACGTAGAGGCATTGCCAACAGAAGTCCGGTAATTGGCCAATATAATGTAAATAACGAAGGTAGTGGAGACATGTACCCTAAAGGAGCAAACTTAATTCACACCATCCGCCAATTAATAGATAATGATGAAAAATTTAGGCAAATGTTAAGAGGTATGAACAAGGAGTTTTACCATATTACCACCACATCTGCCGAAGTAGAAAATTATATCGCTAAAAAAAGTGGATTGAAATTAGACAAGGTTTTCGATCAATATTTACGGTATGCTAAAATACCGGTGTTGGAATATAAAATTTATAACGGCATTTTATCTTACCGTTGGGTAACTGATGTAAAAGGTTTTGACATGCCAGTAAAGGTTTCGCTTAAAATGAATAATTACAGCTTGATTAAACCTACAAATGATTGGAAAACAAGTAAAATTGATGCATCAGTAAATATGGATAATTTTAATGCTGATCCTAATTTTTACATAAAGGTTAAGAAGGGAGAGTAAGAATCTTTGTCATCCGATATCTATCAAATTTGAGTGCAACAAAGAATCTTTAAAATTAGATTCCTCTTTAAATGACATTTTTTTTTCATCCTCATGCAACTATTTGCAACCTATTTACGTCTTATATAAAAACAATAAAACCATGAAGAAATCATTCCTTTCATTTAGCTTAATTTTTGCGCTAGCAATTACTAGTTTTCAGCCAGTTTTTGCTGCCGATCCAATTAACATTGGTCTATCTAAATTTAAAAAAGAAGATAGAGATGTAAAAAACTTTAACGGAGTAGCTTCTGGCGGCCCAATAGATGTGATTATAACTTTAGGCAACACCGAAGGTTTAAGATTTGAAGGTGATGCTGAAGCAATTTCTACTTTAATAACTGAAGTGGTAAGCAACAAATTGGTTATCAGACCAAAAAACAGCTGGACGAGTTGGGCAAAAAAATATGAGAATAAAAAAATTACGGCTTACGTTTCTGCAAAAACACTTAAAAGTTTAACCATGAGTGGTAACGGTAGCATGTTGGTTAAAGGCAAAATACAAGAAAATTCTTTAGCAGCAACTTTAAGTGGCTCGGGTAGCATAACTGCAAGTGTTGATGTAAATAGTTTTGTTGGCACGATTAGCGGTTCTGGTAAATTAAATTTTTCTGGCGCAGCAGATGAAGCATCGGTAACGATTAGCGGTTCTGGTTCGTTAACTAAAAAAGATTTCTCTGTAGATACAATGGTTGCTGTAGTAAGCGGTTCTGGTTCTATTTATGTAACCGCAGAAAACCAAATCAATGCAGTAATTAGTGGCTCAGGTACTATTAATTATAGCGGCAACCCAGAAGTAGAGCAACGTGTTGTTGGTTCTGGTAAAGTAAGAAAAATATAAACGCTTTTAACACACACAAAAAGCTTAAGCTCTCCGATAATCGGGGGGCTTTTTTTATGCAGTTTTGTCATTCCGAGCTTGCGAGGAATCTCACAGACCTATATTACAACATAACTTTTTAGAAGAGCAGTTTCAGGATTTTAATTAAAGCAAGTCCTGCTTAAGTTCCAATCCTTTGCAAATGTAGCGGTGAATAATTGTATCGATATGCAACAAAAAGTATTCTAAATGCTATCAAAACTTACACGCATTTAAATAATTATTAAACAAAATGCTTTAAAAAACCACATTACGGGAAACCGTAAAATATAAATGGTTATAGTTTGTAGCTTGCGCCAATTAATAAATTTTAATTATAAGATGACAAGCTAATTCATACTAGGAAAAATAACGGATTTTATTAAATAAAATATAACGAAAATATGAGAAATTTTTACTTAACGACAATATTAACATTATTAACAATCAGTCTATTAGCTCAAACAAAAATAATTGTTGGGATAATGCCTTTTAACAGCTCTTCGGAAGAAAACAATTATTTTAATAGAAACAACAATAAAAATGATGTTGCCATACAAGATGCAGTTTCAGACGCTTTTTTAAGTACTAAAAGATTTACTCTTGTAGAACGAGAAAAAATGGTGTTAATTAAGGGAGAGAGAAAAACCCAACAAAGTGATGATTTCATTGATGGTCAAACCGTTGAACAATCAAAATCTATGGGAGCGAGTTACATTGTTACAGGTAATGTTATCGAATCATCATTTGAAGAGCAAAATAATGCACTAGGCTATGGTGGTCTTTCTATTACGAGTAGAAAAGCTAAAATTTCATTTAATATCAAAGTAATAGATGTTTCAACTGGAGAAATTATGGCTTCAGAAAAATTCTCTTCGGAAGCAAAAGGAAAAAATGGTTTTGATGATGCATTAAATATCATAAAACCTAATATTGAAAAATTCATTAAAGATAATTTCAAAATCGCAATTTCAATTGCCAACATTGAAGAAAAAAATGCTTCAAATGAAGCAACAAAAGTGTTGATTTCTGGCGGAACTAATATTGGATTGAAACTACAAACAACTCTAAAAGTTTTTGAATTAACATATTTATTAGTTGACGGTAAAAAAATACCAAGAAAAAAAGAAATAGGTCAAATTACAGTTGAAAAGATAGAAGATGAAAATTTTTCAATTTGTAAAGTAATCAATGGCGGTGCTACTATTGCAGCAAAATTAGATGCACGAGCAAATCTAAAATGTGAAATTATCTCAGAATAAGATTATGAAAAAATTATTATTTCTTTATACTCTTTTGCTTTCTTCAATATTAACTTTTGCTCAAGATCCAACTGCATTACCAAAAATAATGGTAATACCATTTACAAAAGATGGACAGGATTTAAGAACAGTTTTAGACCAAAATATTAATATTCGAATTGCAATTACTAAAATTAAAGAAGGATTCGATAGTCGCGGTTTTACAACTGTTGACTTTGTGGGTAAATTAAAAGCGGCAAAGGATAATCAGATATTCACTTCTGATAATCAAAGTGACATTAAGTCGAAAATAATAGAAATGGCTGGTTGCGATATTTATGTCGTTGCTGAGGTTCAAACAAAAAAAGATCAAACTACTGCGAGCGCTAGTGTTATCATTTCTGCTTATGAAACTTCAACAGGAAATTCCTTATCAAATAAAGTGAGTAGTTCTGGAAGATTTGAAACTGATGATATTGCTAAACTTGTTTCAAAAGCAGTTGATAAATCTATAGAAGAATTTATAACAATTATGACTTCAAAATTTGCTGAAATAAGTAAAAATGGTCGTTCAGTGTTAGTTGATATTTCTTTTTCAGAAAATTCATCTTATGACATGACGAGCTCTTTTGGAAATGATAAGTTAGCATTATCAGATGTTCTAGAAGAGTGGTTTTCAAACAATTCATTAAACAATAATTATCACATTCAAGGAACAACAAACCTAAAAATGATTTTTGATGATGTCAAAATCCCTGTAAAAGACAAAAATCAAAATAATTACACAACAAATAAATTTGCACTAGACATTTTTAACTACTTAAAATCATTAGGCTTAGAGCCTATTAGAGAGATCAAAGCAAACACCATTTATATAACAATCAATTAGTTATGAAAAAATTACTTCTAACATTAGCGGTATTTTTACCAAGTCTATGTTATTCACAAAACTTAGATTTTACTCTTGGGTTAATTCTTCCTGAGCCAAGTCAAAATTTAAATGAAGCACAAATAATAAAATTAGAAAGTAAATTATCTAACTTAATTAACAATTCAGGAGTTGTAACCTACGGCTACAATAATGATTTTGTTATTTTACCAATTGTTAATATTGATGATGTTAGCATAGTACAAGGAGGCTTAGAAAACTTAACAATTACAACGTTAGATTTAACATTAAATATTAAACAAATTTCAACTAACAAATCTTTTAATATAATTTCTAAAAAAATTAAAGGGAGTGGAAAAACAGAGCAACTTGCAATTACAAATGCTTTTTCATTGATAAAAGCTTCAGATAAAAACATATTGGATTTCATCTCAAAAGGGAAAGAAAATATCTATAAATATTTTAACCAGAACTGTTCAAAAATAATGAGTAAAGCATCAAATCTCTATGCTATACAAGATTTTGAACAAGCCATAAGTATTTTGCAGTCCATCCCTGAAACAGGCAAAAATTGCTATAAAGAAGCGCAAAAAAACGCTTTGATTTATTACAAAGGTTATCAATCAAAACTTTGTAAAGAGAACATTTCTAAAGCTAAATCACAAATAGCTATTAAAAATTACGAAAATGCTTTATCGTACTTAAATATGATTGATGTAACCTCCACTTGCTATTCGGAGGTAGAAAGATTAACAAATCAAATTTCTTATAAAATTGATAATAACAATAAGAAAGAACTTGATTTAGAAATCAGAAGAATTAATGCTATTAAAGAAATTGCAAAAGCTTACTATTTAAATTCTTCGAAAACTGTAAGATATAACATTATAGTTAGATAAAATAAATTTTTATGGTTTTCACAAGTTTTAGAAAAACAAATAAAAAGAGCTTGGTCCATATCAATAACTAATAGAACATCAATTAGCCTGATGATTTCGATTATTATTCTTAATAAAAAAACTAATTATTTACATAACACTAACACTCTTCTTCATACTGTATTGAATGTTCGCAATCTTCACCGTTTTAACATGAAAGACCCTGAAATAAATTCAGGGTAACTACCACTTTTATTTAAACGCAAATAAATTCCTAAAACCTTGTATAGAAAGCCAATTGAGCAACATGATTAACTGTATTGTTTGCCCTACCATTTATGGCTTGATTTAAATAGCCAGCCTCTACATCAAACTTTTTAGAGAAACGATAACCTGCTGCTAAATAAACTCTATTTTGGTCAAATAGACTTCCGTTTAGTTGGTCTTTATTTTGAAGATTAAAAAAAGTTTCATTTTGCAAAGCTGCAAAAGCTCCTTTTGTAAATGCTTCTTCTTTCTTTTGTAAAGGTTGTACAAATCTAAAAAAGTAGCGAATACGCTGAGAAAAAATATCATCGCCTGTTGGCTGCCCTATAAACCTTTGTTCTAACCTAAACCTATGACTTAAAGCTCCACTACCAAGTTTATGAGAATAAATATACTGTTCCCAAATGCGATGCTCGTTTGTATTTACATCTGGTAAATTGCTCAGTTGAGTTTTGGTGGTTGCCAATAAATAACCCGTAGTTACATTGCTATTTTTATTGATGAAATAAGTTAATCCTGGTCTAACCAATACATTACGTACGTAACCCCACTCATCAGCAGAACGTACTTGTACATCCAAATGCAAACCCCATTTCTCACTTAATTTTGTACTTTTTAGAAAGAAGAGCCAACCACTATTTTGATTAACTGTTTGTGCAAAAAGGGAAGTAGAAATAAAGCAAAAGAATGCCGCAAGTAGTAAATATTTTCTCATTTAGTTTTGATTTGTTGTGTTTAGCGAAAGTATTAAAATAAGTTAAAACCTAAGAATAAGTAACAGAAAGTAGACAATCTAATTTCGTCATTGCGAGGTACGAAGCAATCTTAAAGCGCATGTACTATAGTATAAAACAGTTGTAGGATTGCTTCGTACCTCGCGATGACGAATCGGATTAGCAAATCACACAAAAAAACCTTGCTCATTTTAATGAACAAGGTTTTTTATCTCTCTATAACAGATGCTGAAACAAGTTCAGCATGAAGGCTATCGACTATACTCCCAACAACAATCTAGCTGGATCTTCTAATAATTGTTTAACGCGTACCAAGAAACCAACAGACTCACGTCCGTCAATAATCCTGTGATCGTAAGATAAAGCAACATACATCATCGGACGAATTACTACTTCTTTATTCTCAGCAATTGGACGCTCAATAATATTGTGCATCCCTAAAATTGCAGATTGTGGCGCATTGATAATTGGAGTTGACATCATCGAACCAAATACACCACCGTTTGTAATGGTAAATGTTCCGCCTGTCATTTCATCAATCGTTAATTTGCTATCTCTAGCTTTTGTAGCCAATTCAATTACCGTTTTTTCAATCTGCGCTAAAGTCATGCTCTCTGCATTTCTTATAATTGGCACAACTAATCCTTTCGGTGCAGATACTGCAATAGAAACATCTACAAAGTCGTTAAAAACAACTTCTTCACCCTCAATACGTGCATTAACCGCAGGGAAATCTTTTGCTGCTTCGCAAACTGCTTTGGTAAAGAAACTCATGAAACCTAAACCAACACCAAATTTTTCTTTAAACTGGTCTTTATATTTAGCTCTCAAATCCATTATTGGTTTCATGTTAACCTCATTAAATGTGGTTAACATTGCAGTTTCGTTTTTAACCGCAACTAAACGTTTTGCTACTGTTTTACGCAATGGCGACATTTTTTCTCTACGCTCATTTCTGGCACCAGCAACCGCAGGAGCTGCAGCAGATTTTGGAGCTTCAGCTTTAGCAGCAGGTTTTGCAGCTTGAGCATTATTCGCATCATCTTTAGTAATTCTACCATCAACACCAGTACCTTTTACAGCACCTGCATCAACACCTTTTTCGGCCAAAATTTTAGCTGCAGATGGCGATGGAGTTCCCGAAGCATAGCTATCACCAGATTTTTCTGCAACTGGAGCACTAGCTTTATCAGCAGCAGGAGTGACAGCTTTTTCTTCGCTTTTAGGAGCTTCTTCTTTCGAAGCTCCGCTCCCACCTTCTTCAATAGAACAAACAACTGCACCAATAGCCAAAGTATCACCTTCGCTAGCTACCGTTTTTAAAGCACCTGCCTTTTCTGCTGTCAATTCAAACGTAGCTTTGTCTGATTCTAACTCAGCAATAATTTCGTCCATTTCAACAAAATCTCCATCGTTTTTAACCCAACGAGATAAAACTACTTCTGTAATCGATTCGCCAACTGGCGGTACTTTAATTTCTAAACTCATAATTTATAATATCCTTATGTTTAAATGTAAAAATGATAGTTAAAGTATTAATCAACTTTAGCCATTCTTTTAGCTGTTTTTAAAACTTTTTCTTTTACTTCTGATTGAACTTTTATTTCAAAAGCATTAGCAATAATATAAGCTTGCTGGTTAGCATGTTGTTTTGCAAATCCAGTTGCTGTACTGCTACTTTCTTTTCTCGAAATTACATCCATTTGGCTAAACGAAGTTTTTCTCAATCTGCGCAATAAATATGGCCAAGCGCCCATATTTTCTGGCTCTTCTTGTACCCAAACCGCATCTTTTGCATTTTTGTATTTATTGTATACTGCCTCCATTTGCTCAACAGGAGTTGGATATAATTGCTCAACACGCACTAAAGCTACATCGCCTTTGGCATTGTTCTTTTGTGTTTCTAACATTTCGTAGTAGATTTTACCACTACAAAAAACTACACGTTTAACATCAGCTGGTTTAACATTTACATCGTCAATTACTTCTTGGAATTTACCATCGGTAAAATCTTTTAACGGACTTACGCACAGCGGATGACGCAATAAACTTTTCGGACTAAAAACTACCAAAGGTTTACGGAAATCGCGTTTGAACTGGCGGCGTAAAGCATGGAAAAAGTTTGCCGGAGTAGTGCAATTTGTTACTTGCATATTGTAATCTGCACAAAGTTCCATAAAACGCTCAATACGTGCTGATGAATGCTCTGGACCTTGACCCTCGTAACCGTGTGGTAACAACATTACCAAACCATTTGCTCTTTGCCATTTGGTTTCTGAACTTGCAATATATTGATCGACAACAATTTGGGCTCCATTAAAGAAATCTCCAAACTGGGCCTCCCAAATAGTTAATGCATTAGGGTTGGCCATTGCATAACCATATTCGAAGCCTAAAACTCCATATTCTGAAAGATGTGAGTTGTAAATATCAAACTGTGCTTGTTGTTCAGATATGTTTGCTAATGGAGTATATTCTTCCTCACTATCTTCTAAAGTTAGTACCGCATGGCGATGAGAGAAAGTTCCTCTTTTCACATCCTGACCGCTTAAACGAACTCTTTTACCTTCGGCCAATAAAGTGCCGTAAGCTAATTGCTCGCCCATTGCCCAATCAAAAACATGGGTAGATGTTGCCATTTTGTTCCGCTCATCAAATAATTTTTCAATTTTTTTGAAGAACTTTTTATCCTTTGGTAAAGTAGAAATACGTTTTGCTACTTCTAATAAAGTTTCTTTTTTAACCGATGTATTTGGCGAGGTCTCGAAATCTTTAGCAGTGGCTAATCTCATATCTGCCCATGCACCACCAAATTTTACTTCGCTGTAAGTAGATGTTAATTCTTTAGCTTCGTTTAAACGATCTTGTAACAAGCCTTTAAACTCCTTCTCCATTTCTTTAGCTAAACCAGCTTCTAACTCACCCGTTTTAGTTAATTTTTCGATATAAATATCTCTCGGATTAGCGTGTTTTTCTATCGCTTTGTACAATAATGGCTGCGTAAATTTAGGCTCATCCGCTTCATTATGACCAAACCTGCGGTAACATAAAATATCAATAAATACATCGTTTTTGTATTTCTGACGATATTCCATTGCCAAATTAATCGCAAAAACTAAAGCTTCTACATCATCGCCATTTACGTGAAAAACAGGAGACAAAGTTACTTTAGCAATATCAGTACAATACGTACTAGAACGAGCATCTTTATAATTTGTAGTAAAACCAATTTGATTGTTAATTACCAAGTGAATAGTTCCACCTGTTTTATAACCCTCTAAACCAGCCATTTGTATTACTTCGTAAACAATACCTTGTCCGGCAACAGAAGCATCACCATGAATTAAAATTGGGGCTAAACGATTGTTGTCGCCGCCATATTTAAAATCAATTTTTGAGCGAGACATTCCTTCTACTACACCATTCACGGTTTCTAAGTGCGATGGATTTGGGCATAAGCTCAAGTGAACATTTTTACCTTTATTGGTAGTGATGTCTGTTGAATAACCCAGGTGGTATTTAACATCTCCTCCAAATGGAGATTCTGCACTGTAACCCTTACCTTCAAATTCTGCAAAAATATCTTTATAGGTTTTTTGCATAATGTTTGCCAATACGTTTAAACGACCACGATGTGCCATTCCGATTACAAACTCTTCAATACCTAACTCCGAACCTTTTTCAATTACCGAATCTAATGCCGGAATTAAGGCTTCTGCTCCCTCTAAAGAAAAACGTTTTTGACCTAAAAATTTAGTACCCAAAAAATTCTCAAAGCTAACCGCTTGATTTAATTTAGTGAGGATACGTTTTTTCTCGTCTAATGAAAATTTGGGCGTATTGCGTTCGCTTTCCATTTTCTGTTGTATCCATTTTAAAACTTCTGGCGTACGAACATATAAATACTCAGCTCCAATAGAAACGCAATAAGTTTGCTCTAAAAAGGCAATGATATCCTTTAATTTTGCTGGCGCACCAATTCCTGTTTCAATTGCAGAATTAAAAACGGTATCTAAATCAGCTTTAGATAAACCAAAATTTTCAATATCTAGTGTAGGCATGTGCTTGCGTCTCTCTCTAACCGGATTTGTTTTAGTAAACAAATGACCACGTTGACGATAGCCTGTAATTAGATTTAAAACACTAATTTCTTTAATAAATTGCTCTGGGGCTTCAGCACCAGCATTTGTTGCATCTGCACTTCTTCCAAAATCAAAGCCTTCAAAAAATTTCTGCCAGCCAAATTCTACCGAATTTGGATCTGCCAAATAGCTTTGATATAAAGATTCTATGTATTCGGCATTTGCGCCATTGAGATAAGATAAGTTATCCATTTTGTTTTTTTACGATAAGTATTGCAAAATTAGGATTTTACCTTAAGAAATGGCAATAATCTTGAAGATAAAATCAAATAAAAAACGCTTTTTGGGGGAGATTGTTGGATATTAAAATTTTAATGATTGCGAAATGATAAACTGAAATCAAATTTCACTAATAAATATGATAATTTAAGCTCTCAATTCTTGTGTGTAAATCCCCTTAGGATCAACAATTTTAACCAATTTCTGAAAATCAAAACTGGTAGTTAAACGCAAATCATTACCCACTCCTGCTAAATTGGCCCAGTTACCCCAATTACTTGCAGGTGCATAGTCAATTAACTTTTCTTCGAAATAGGCAGCTCCATATACCCATTTTATATTTAGTTCATAAACTAAATAAGTGGCAACTAACTGACGAGCAGCATTGCTTAGATAACCTGTAGTATTTAACTCAATCATCAGTGAATTTACTAAAGGTTGCGCTGTATTCCCGCTCTTCCAAGCATTTAGTAAAGGCGTATCTAGGTCATACTTTTTATTGGGCTGCAAACTAAATCCTTTTGGTTTAAAAAATGTATTTCCATACTTTTTAAACATGAAACGGAAGTAATCCCTCCATAATAAACCTAAAATAATTTGATTAAAATATGGCTTTAAACCATAATTAGCTTCTGCATCTTTCATTTTCCAATATACCTCACGAGGTGATAAACAACCTAACGCAAGCCAAGCAGAAAGTTTAGATATAATGGTATTCTTTTTAAGTGAAGTATTCGATAATGCCATCCCTTCACCCGTATGTAAAAACTCATGAAGATGTGTTAATGCTTCATTTTCACCTCCAATAATTTCATCCTGCGTGGTGATAGCTTCAATATTTTCATTGATGGCTAATTGATCAAGTGTCGGCAAATCTCCCCAAGCTTCAACATTTACAAAAGAAATTTGCTGTGGAGTTACAAAACAGGGTTTTACAATTGCATCACGCTCTGTTTTCTTTTTAAATTGAGCAAAAACATCCGGAATATCTTTGATAGGAAATGGCAAATCTTCTTTGTTGTAAAGCGTATGACCGATAAAGTGTCTTAAATTTACTTTCTGTTTCCAAAGCAAATCTTCAACTAGTGTAGAAACTTCTGTTTCTTCGCTAGCAACTTCTCTATGGTGATAAACCTCAGCAATTTCATATTGATTTACCAACTCTGGCAAAACCTCTTCTGGCTTTCCTTGTACTATTAAAATATCACCTCCCAAGGCTTGTAGTGCTTCCCTCAATCCTTTCACACTTTCTATTAAAAACTTAGTTCTTATAGATCCCGTTTTAATTGTTTGGTAAGATGTTGGCTCAAACTGACGTGGATCAAAACAGAAAACAGGCAAAATTTCGTCAGATTTGGCAAGAGCTTCCACCAGCATTTCATTATCATGCAGACGTAAATCATTTCTAAACCAAACCAGAATTTTTTTGCTCATGAAGGAAAACATTTATATGAATACGCAATATCCGTAATTTTATTCAGAGCCACACTTTGCCCCTCAATATTTTACATACGGATAACACATTTCAATATAATATTTTTTCTGGAAACCGGAGGCCTAACATCAATTTGATGTAAAATTTAATTGATGTTATGCTAATTTAAGGCATTCTAAATGAACACAACTTTTACGCATAGTTTAATGATTGAGTAAATTGTTATCTTGCCTACATCAAAACTATCTAACATTTTATTGGTTAAATTATAATGCCGCAAAAAATTTTAATAACAGGAGCAACTGGTTTGGTGGGTAGCAAACTAATACCAGCATTACAGCGATTAGGGCACGAAATTAATATCCTTAGCAGGAATGACAACCAGATTAAAGGTGTTAAGACTTTTATCTGGGATGTATATGCACAAAAGATAGATAAAGGATGTTTAATTGGAGTTGATACTATTATTCATTTAGCTGGAGAGGGCATTGCCGATAAAAGATGGACCGCTGAGAGAAAACAGCAAATTATAGACAGCAGGGTTCTTTCTACGCAATTGTTATACCAAACCATTAAAGAGACAAATTCATCAGTAAAATCTTTCGTATCTGCTTCTGCAGTTGGTTTTTACGGCGATAGAGGTGATGAAATATTGACCGAAGAAAGTGCAAGTGGAACTGATTTTTTATCAGAATGCTGCGTAAATTGGGAAAACGCAGTTGATGAAGGCTTAAAAATGGATATCCGCGTTGCGAAAATTAGAATTGGCTTAATTTTAAGCAAAGAAGGTGGAGCGCTTGCTGCAATGGAAAAACCAATACAATTTTTTGTAGGCGCACCATTAGGTTCTGGCAAACAATGGATGCCATGGATACACTTGGATGATATTTTAGGTATTTTTATAAAGGCTGTTGAAGACCAAAACATGATTGGCGCATACAATGCTTGTGCGCCATTTCCAGTTACCAATAAATTTTTAACCAAATCTATAGCTAAACAATTAAACAGACCAGTTTGGCCAGTAAACGTTCCTAAATTTGCATTAAATGCTTTGTTAGGAGAAATGAGTATTTTACCATTAATGAGCAACAATACCTTATCTAAAAAAATTTTAAACTCAGGTTATAAATTTGCATACACCAACCTGGATGATGCATTAGCAGCTATCTACACCCCCAACCCCTAAAGGGGAGTAAAACCAAATTTCATATATGATACGAGACAAAAAAAGTGAAATAAAAAAATCCCCTAAATGGGATTTAGGGGTAAGTATAGTTTGGCTCAGAAGAGATTTACGATTAACGGATAATGCTGCTCTTTATCACGCTTTAAAAGGCCCTTACCCTGTTTTGCCTTTATTTATTTTTGATATAAACATACTTGATAAATTAGAAGATAAGGCTGATGCAAGAGTAACTTTCATTCATCAAACGTTAATTGATTTACAAGAAAAATTAACCCAAGAAAACTGCTCATTATTGGTAAAATATGACACGCCAGAAAACGCATGGGCAGCAGTTTTGAAAGAATATAACGTGAAAGCGGTTTATACCAATCACGATTACGAGCCTTACGCTAAAGAACGTGACGATGCATTAGCTGAATTTTTAAGGAGCGAAGACATTATTTTCCATAGCTTTAAAGATCAAGTAGTTTTTGAAAAAGATGAAGTGGTAAAAGCAGATGGTAAACCTTATACAGTTTTTACACCCTACTATAAAATTTGGCATGGCAAACTCAATGATTTTTTTGTAAAAGCCTATCCAACAGAGAAATACTTTAGCAATTTTTATTCAACCAAAAAAATAGCTATCCCCTCGTTAAATGAGATGGGATTTGAAAAATCAACACAACATTTTCCTACGCTGAACTTTGAAGAGAAGTTGGATAATTATAGTAAAAAAAGAGATTATCCGGCAGCAGAAGCGACTACAAAAATTGGTTTGCACCTAAGATTTGGCACAGTAAGCATTAGAGCAGCTGCTAAAAAAGCGATTGACCACAAAGCTGATAAGTGGTTGGCAGAATTAGCATGGAGAGATTTTTACATGATGATTTTGTGGCATTTTCCGCACATAGTGGATAAAGCATTTAAGCCTGCTTACGACAACATCAAATGGCGAAACAACGAACAAGAATTTAAAGCTTGGTGCGAAGGTAAAACTGGCTATCCTATTGTTGATGCAGGAATGCGGCAGCTAAATGAAACTGGTTTTATGCATAACCGTGTAAGAATGGTTGTAGCTAGCTTTTTATGCAAACATTTATTGATCGATTGGCGCTGGGGAGAAGCCTATTTTGCAGCCAAACTTTTAGATTATGAACTGGCGAGTAATGTTGGTGGTTGGCAATGGGCTTGTGGGTCTGGCAATGATGCCGCACCTTATTTTAGGGTTTTTAACCCTGAATTACAGCTCAAAAAATTCGACCCAAAAATGGAATATGTTTTTAAATATGCACCTGAATACAAAAAAGCAATTTTGCCAGTTCCAATTGTTGAGCATACGTTTGCTAGAGATCGGATTTTAAAAGAATTTAAAAGAGCATTGGCATAAAAAAAGCCATCCGTTTGATATGGATGGCTACTTTATTTCCTATTGTTAGTTAGCAACTTCTGTGAGCTCAACATCAAAATCTAAAATTGAATTTGGTGGTATAATGTCAGCACTACCATTAACACCATAACCTAAGTGTGAAGGGATAATTAATCTCACTTTAGCTCCGTTTTTCATACCAACTAAAGCTCTATATCCTTTTACCAAGCTACCTAACTGACCTAATGATGCTGGCTCAGTACCTGACCCATCGAATATGTTACCATTTACAAATCTTCCTGTATATTTTGCAGTTATTGTTGAAGCAAGATCAACAGTATTACCTGTTCCTGCAGTTAAAACTTGATAATAAACTCCACTTGTTGTTTTTACAGCATTAGTTATTCCTTTATCTGCTATAAACTCTCTGATAATTTTATCATCTACTTCGCTTTGTATTCCTTCTGATAAAACTGTTATGGTAGTAGATATGACTTCATTTGATGGTATTGGTCCAGATCCATTTTTACCATAAGCTAAATACGAAGGTAAAATTACACGAACTTTACCTCCTCTTTTAATACCATTTAAAGCTAACCTGTATGAGGCAGGCGAAACATAGCCTAAATATGTAGCCTCAGGAATATACTTTGCTGTAGCAAAATAAGTTGTACCTGTTAAAGACTGAACATTTAGATTAAAAAATATAGAATCTTTATTTAATATTACATCACCCGTTCCAGGTTCTAAAATTTGATAATAAAATCCAGTAGGATCTTTTGTCATTGTTAAATTATTCTGCTTAATATAAGCCTGAATTTTTGCATCATCAATACTTTCTATTGATTCGTATTCCTTTTCGCAAGCACTGAAAAGAATGACTATGCTCAATAAAGCAAGACAATAAAGTGTATATTTTTTAAGCATTTGCATATTATTGTGCACTAATTAAATCAATTGTAAAATCTAAAACCGCATTTTCTGGTATACCAGCACCAGGAGATGAATTCCCATAGGCTAAAGTTGAGGGTACAAATAGCCTAATTCTACCTCCTCTTTTTACTAACGGAATACCAATTTGCCAGCCTTGAATTAAATTTCCTAAAGGAAAAGAAACATTTGTTCCTTTATCGAAACTTGTTCCATCAAGAAGTTTTCCTTCGTAAGTAACAGTTACATTTGTTGAACCACTGAAATTATTTTCACCATTTGCGGCTGGAGTTAAAGTCTGATAATACAAACCTGAACTGTGTTTTACTGCAACGATACTATTTTTAGCAATAAAATCCGCAATTAAAACATCATCTTTTTTAGCTTGTTCTTCTGCATTGTAACTGTCTTTTTTACATGAAGCAAAGGCTCCAACAATTAAAAAAAGACCTAATAAAAATCTGGTTTTTAACATAATTGCACAAAAATAAGCTTTTATTACCGATGGCGCAATTTTTAACCAAATTTAACAATTAAGAAAAGTCCAAAGCTGAAAGACCAAAGACTAAAGCGCCGGAATTTATAGCCTAAAAAAGTAGATAAAAAAAGACCAAAGCAAAGATGTACATATTCAATCTTCGCTTTGGTCGTTCGGCTTTAGTCTTTTAGCTTCCTTAAAAAATATACTTATTGGCCTCAATAATCTGTTGAGCCACATTTTGGCGAGCTTGTTTTACATTAAATGGTTCCGTTTTAGTAAATCTGCGTAAGCCAACTAACATCATGCGTTGCTCATCGCCTTCTGCAAACGCCCATAAAGCTTCTTTACCTGCTTTATTAGTGCCATCAACTGCTTCTACAAAATAGATTTTCATCATATCAATTTGTCCCTTGCAAGCTTCTTCTCCACGTAATGAAACTAGTTTTTCTGTTCTCAGCATAGCTGATTCGGCGATGTAAACATAACTTGCCATATCGGCGATGTTCATTAAAATCTCTTGCTCTTTTGATAAGCTCATCATCAGTTTCTGTACCGCAGCGCCAGCTACCATTAAAGTTGCTTTCTTTAAATTTTGAATGATTTTTTTCTCTGCCGCAAATAAAGTGGTGTCTTCTTCTCCAAAATCAGGGATAGACATCAGCTCTGCTGCAACTGCTGTTGCAGGTGTCATCAAATCTAATTCGCCTTTCATGGCACGTTTCAACATCATGTCAACTGTTAACAATCTGTTGATTTCATTTGTACCTTCAAAAATTCTATTGATACGGGCATCACGATAAGCCCTATCCATTGGCGCATCTGCACTAAAGCCCATTCCGCCATAAATTTGAACGCCTTCATCGGTTACATAATCCAATACTTCAGAACCCCAAACTTTAAGAATAGCACACTCAACCGCAAATTGCTCGGTAGATTTCAACTTTGCTTTTCCTTCATCCATCCCTCCAGCTACCAATTCCTCATAAGCGTCATCAATGTTTTGTCCGGCTCTATAATTTGCAGATTCTACAGCATAAATTTTAGCTGCCATCTCGGCGATTTTAAATCTGATGGCACCATATTTAGAAATTGGCCTGTCAAACTGAACACGTTCGTTGGAATAATTTACCGCCTGATTTAAAACTTCCCTACTGCCACCAATTGCCGCAGCAGAAAGTTTAATACGACCAATATTTAAAATGTTAACTGCTATTTTAAAGCCATTCTCTCTATCAGAAAGCATATTTTCTACCGGTACGTGGCAATCGTTAAAAAACACCTGACGAGTTGATGAACCTTTGATCCCCATTTTATGTTCTTCTGGGTTCATCGTTATACCACCAAAATCTTTTTCTATGATAAATGCAGTTAAGTTTTTATCATCATCAATTTTTGCAAAAACGATAAAAATATCTGCGAAACCACCATTGGTAATCCACATTTTTTGTCCGTTGATAACATAATGTTTTCCATCTGCTGTAAGCTTTGCTTTCGTTTTACCAGAGTTGGCATCTGAGCCAGAATTTGGTTCGGTCAAGCAGTAAGAAGCTTTCCATTCGCCAGTTCCCAATTTCGGGATGTATTTTGCTTTTTGTTCAGCGTTACCATAATAAAGGATGGGCAAAGTACCAATTCCAGTATGTGCAGAAAGTGCAACTGCAAAAGAGTGACCAGCACCACAAACATCCGCCACCAACATTGAAGTGTTAAAGTTTTTACCGAAACCACCAAATTCTTCAGGAATTGAAACGCCTAAAATTCCTAGTTCGCCAGCTTTATCCATCAATGATGGCATTAAACCTTCCTCCTGGGTATCAATCCTGTCTAAAATTGGATTAATCTCTTGCGTTAAAAAATCACGACAAGTTTGCGCAATCATTTGCTGCTCTTCATCAAATTCTTCAGGAATAAATACATCCTGGTAAGTGGTTTCGGTAATTAAGAACTCGCCACCTTTAATTGTTTTTTTCATCTTTTTTGAGATTTGAGATTTGAGATGTGAGATTTGAGATGTGAGACCTGCTCCTACTCAAAAAACCAACCGATTATTTTTTTTTACGAGATGTGAGATAGGAGAAGTGAGATATGAGACAAATTGCCTAGTCTAACTTCTCATATCTTACGTCTCACATTTTTTTATTTATTTTCTTATCCAGCATTTGCTGAAAACCATATGTCATTTTTTGTAATTCGTCTATTTGATTTAATAGCGGATTTAATATTCCTATATCCAACATTTCTAGCTTATTAGCAATTACAAGTTGTGTTTGTAATTCATAAGAAGAGCCATTAGCAATACCTAAAAAATTATTAAACTCTTTCACAGAATTTCTTCCTGCTCCTTCTGCAATATTTGATGGTATTGAAACTGCTGCCCTGCGAGATTGACTTGTTAATCCAAAACGTTCATCAGATGGAAAACTAGCTGTAGCCTTGTAAACATCAACCGTTAAATCGATTGCTTTATTCCAAATTTTGAGTTCATTTAATTTATTCATCTTTCTTATATATTAATTTAAACAAGATTTTAGATGTGAGAAGTTAGATATGAGACAAGTTGCCAATTCTCCTATTCCACATTTCACTTCACATTCTCTTTAAACGTTTTGCTTCTCATATCTCACATCTAGCTTCTCACATCTCTTAAAACACCTCAAATATCCCTGCTGCACCTTGCCCCGTACCCACACACATCGTTACCATACCGTATTTTTTATTTTGTCTTTTAAGTTCGTTAAATATTTGCACCGATAATTTTGCGCCTGTGCAACCCAGTGGATGACCTAATGCAATTGCACCACCATTTACGTTGATTTTGCTTTGGTCTAAACCTAAAGTTCTGATGATAGCTAAAGATTGAGAAGCAAAAGCCTCGTTCAATTCAATTAAATCCATATCATCTTGTTTTAAACCAGCTTGTTTTAATGCTTTTGGGATAGCTTCAATTGGACCAATACCCATAATGCGTGGTGGAACGCCAGCAACACCATAACTTACCAAACGAGCAATTGGCTCTGCACCTAATTCTTTCATTTTCTTTTCGGAAACCACCAAAACAAAAGCTGCTCCATCTGATGTTTGTGAGGAGTTACCAGCTGTAATTACTCCATTAGCCGCAAAAACTGGTTTCAATTTAGCTAAAGCCGCAACCGTTGTATCTGCTCTCGGCCCTTCATCTGTATCAACCACATAAGAACGAGTTTGCTTTTTCATATTTGCATCTAAATAGTTTTCGTTTACCGTAATTGGTAAAACTCCATCTTTTAAATGTCCATTTTTTATGGCTTCAATCGCTTTTTGATGCGAATTAAACGAAAACTCATCTTGGTCTTCTCTATTCACATTGTATTCTTTGGCAACAGCTTCGGCAGTTAAACCCATTCCCCAGTACCAATCTGGGTTATATTTAGCAACCTCAGGATTTGGCACTAATTTCCAACCGCCAAACGGCATACCCGACATCACTTCCACTCCGCCAGCCACAATACAATCGGCCATACCGGCTTTAATTTTTGCTACTGCAGTTGCAATGGTATCTAAGCCAGATGCACAATAACGGTTAATGGTTACACCAGGAACTTTATCAGTATCTAAGCCCATCAGCGAAATCATACGAGCGATGTTTAAACCTTGCTCTGCCTCTGGAGTGGCATTACCTACAATTACATCGTCAATTTGCTCCTTATCCAAATTTGGAACCGAAGCCACCAACTCTCTAATTACATTTGCCGCCAATTCATCAGCTCTTGTAAAACGAAATACACCACGGGGAGCCTTCCCCACTGCCGTCCTTAAACCGGCTATAATATAAGCTTCTTGCATTTTTTTGAGATTTGAGATGTCCTTAGATGTGAGATATGAGAAGTGAGATATGAGACAAACTGCCTATTCTAACATTTCATAACTAGTATCTCACACCTTTTTAATATTAATTTTCTTTTCCAGCATTTGCTGGAAACCATATGTCATTTTTTGTAATTCATCTATTTGAGAAAGTAGTGGATTTAATAAATTTATATCCAACATCTCTAATTTATTGGCAATTACGAGTTGAGTTTGTAATTCATAAGAAGAACCATTAGCAATACCTAAAAAGTTATTAAACTCTTTCATTGAATTCCTTCCAGCTCCTTCTGCAATATTGGAAGGAATTGATACTGCCGCTCTATGAGATTGACTTGTTAATCCAAAACGCTCATCGGACGGAAAACTAGCTGTAGCTTTATAAACATCAACTGTTAAGTCAATTGCCTTATTCCAAATCTTCAGTTCATTTAATTTATTCATCATTCTTATCTTTAAACGTTTCGCTTCTCATATCTCACATCTAACTTCTCACATCTACTCATTAATTCCTCAACGGTTTCCCCTTCGTTACTATCGATTGTATTCTCTCCAAAGTTTTACGCTCTCCGCAAAGCGATAAAAAGGCTTCTCTTTCTAAATCCAAAAGGTATTGCTCTGTAACTTCTGTAGGCGATGATAAATCTCCACCGCACATTACCCAACCTAATTTCTCAGAGATTTTTTTATCGTGTTCTGAAATATAACCACCAGAATACATTGTATTTGCACCTGCGTAAACTATTCCCAAACCTTGTTTACCTAAAACTTTAATGTCTTTTCGTTGAACTGGCTTGGTATAACCAGCATCTGCCAATTCGATTGCTTTTGCTTTTGCATCGGCAATTAATCGGCTTCTATTCATACTAATGGCGTATTTATCTTTTTGTAAATAACCTAACTCAAATGCTTCAACAGCCGATGTACTTACTTTAGCCATCCCAATGGTTAAAAAACGGTCTTTCATTGTATTCTGCACAATCTGATCGGCTTTAAATTCATCAGATGCACGTAAAGCAAACTCTTTGCTTCCGCCACCACCTGGAATAACACCTACACCAAACTCAACTAAACCCATGTAAGTTTCTGCATTTAGCTGCACAAAATCGGCGTGTAAACTAAATTCGCAACCACCACCTAAAGTTAAATTATGTGGCGCAACCACCACCGGAATTGATGAATAACGAATACGCATAGAAGTATTTTGGAACATCCGAACAGCCATATTCAACTCCTCCCACTCTTGCTCAACCGCCATCATAAAAATCATCCCTACATTGGCACCTGCCGAGAAGTTTGCACCATCGTTGCCAATAACCACACCACGGTAATCCTTCTCTGCCATATCAATGGCTTTATTAATCGCTGTTAAAGTATCGCCACCAATGGTGTTCATTTTAGAGTGAAATTCTACATTAATAATTCCATCTCCCAAATCAATTATTGATGCACCACTGTTTTTCCAAAGCACTTTATTGGCTCTTAGGTTATCTAATATGATAAATTCATCAGCTCCCGGAATGGCTTTGTAGCTTTTAGATGGAATGTCATAATATTTTTTAACGCCATCTTCTACTTTATAAAATGAAGTATGTCCAGCTGCCAACATCTCGGTTACCCAAGCTGCCGGCGTGTGTCCTAATTGTTTCATTCCATCCAGCGAAGCTGAAATACCAACAGCATCCCAAACTTCAAACGGACCTAAATCCCAACCAAAACCTGCTCTCATTGCATCGTCAATACGATACAATTCGTCTGATATTTCTGGAATACGGTCTGAAACATATTCGAACAACCCAAAAAAAGAAGCCCTGAATAATTCTGCTGCTTTATCTTTTCCAGCCGCAAAAATTTTCATTCTATCCGAAACTTTTTCAATGGTTTTAGTCATTTCTAAAGTAGCCGATTTTACTTTTTGTTGTGGACGATATTCAAGTGTTTTTAAATCGAGCGCTAATATTTCAGTTTTGCCTTCTGGCGATTTTGTTTTTTTGTAGAAACCTTGTTTGGTTTTATCGCCCAACCAATTGTTAGCTTCCATTTTCTGAACATATTCTGGAAGTTTAAACAAATCGTGGGCTTTATCATCTGGACAGTTATCATACAACCCTTTTGACACTTTAATCATTGTATCTAAACCAACCACATCTGTTGTACGGAAAGTTGCAGATTTTGGTCTACCTAAAGCCGGTCCAGTAAATTTATCTACTTCCTCAACCGTTAAATCCATTTTTTCTACTAAATGCAATAGTGCCATAATAGAATAAACACCAACTCTGTTTGCTATAAATGCAGGCGTATCTTTACATAAAACCGTGGTTTTACCTAAAAATTTATCACCATAATGCATTAAAAAATCTACCAACTCTGGTTTGGTATGCGGCGTAGGGATAATTTCCAATAGCCTCAAATAACGAGGCGGATTAAAAAAGTGTGTTCCGCAGAAGTTAGCTTTAAAATCATCGCTTCTACCTTCGGCCATCATGTGAATTGGTATACCCGAAGTATTTGAAGTAACAAGCGTTCCTGGTTTACGGAATTGCTCTACTTGCTCAAATACTTTTTGTTTAATGCCTAAGTTTTCAACAACAACTTCAATAATCCAATCGTAATTGGCAATTTTTGGCATATCATCTTCAAAATTACCTGTACTAATTCGCTTTAAAACATTTTGCGAATAAATTGGAGATGGATTGGTTTTAACAGCAGTTTGTAAAGCCGTATTAACAATACGATTTTTAACTACTGGATGAGTTAAAACCAATCCCTTTAACTCCTCTTCAGCACTTAGTTCTTTAGGTGCAATATCTAAAAGCAAAACCTCTACGCCAATATTGGCAAAGTGGCAGGCAATACGAGACCCCATAATACCTGAGCCAAGTACCACTACTTTATTTATGTTTTTTTTCAGTGAATTCATGTTTTCAGCGGTTAAAAAGCTATGATGATTTTAGTGTCTATTTTCTTTTTGGAAAATCATAATGGTTTTGTTCATCATGATCCTTTTTTAGGTGTATAAGCTAATGTTAATTGGTTTACTTTATCTAAGGTTGATATCAATTGTTCTTTTTCTTTGGCGCTTAGTTTTTCGTTTAAATATTCATTAAACTTGATCACTACGTTGCTCGCTAATTTTCTTTTCTCGATGCCGAATGCTGTTAAAAAAACTTTTACAGAGCGTTTATCTCCAGCAGACGTTTCTCTGTAAATTAACCCCAACTCTTCCATATTGTTTAGCATACGAGATAAGCTGGTTGCTTTAACCCCAAGCAATGCAGCCAAGGCAGAAACCGCAGTGCCTTCTGCCTCAATATTTATTAAAACATAGCCTATTGCCTGCGTAATACCAAAGCCCCCTGCAATTTGGTTATAAGTGTTTGATACATTTTGCCAAACCACTTTTAAAAAATAATCTACCGTTTCTTTCTGTTTCATTAATTTGCTATGCTTGCATAACAAATTTATAGAATTAGATTTTAGTATGCAAGTAGAAAATGAAAATATTTTTTTGATTAAAACCCAGTGGCAAAACTTACAAAGTCTCTTTTTGGCTGTCATTAATACTTCGTAAGTTTATTGGAGCCGATTGAGTTTTTGTAGCGCAAATATGAAGCAATGATTAATGTTTGTTCCTGCTTTTGCTGCAATCTTTTTTAATTGCTCTTCGACTACGCTCAGGATGACATTAAAAAGGATTTTCGCGTCAATCAGGGCTAGAAAAACAAAATTATACTACTATGAGGGGTTGCAAATTGCCAAAAGAACTACTGGCTTTGTGATATAAACCCTATTGTAGTGAACACGTAGGGCTAACCCTTGCGGTTACCCGAAGTAAAACGAAAAGAGGGACTGCAATTGCCGAAAAGTGATGACATTGTTTTACTAAACCATTTTATAAATAATTCGCCATCCTTTTGCAGACAATTGGCTCATACTTTAAAGTCCGAGCCACAGGCTCGAACTAGCAATGAGACAGTAATTGCCGAAAGGTGATGGCATTGTTTTACAAAAATTTTTCATCGCAATTAAGCTCAGAGATCCTTCGCTGCGCTACCGATGTTAAATCGGTACAAGTTCTGGATGACAAATCTATTAAACAAAAAAAGCGCCCCGATTGCTCGGAACGCTTTTTGTATATTTAAAAAGTGTCTACTAGTATAAAGTAAATTCTACTCTTCTGTTTTGTTGACGACCAGCAGCTGTGTTGTTAGTAGCAATTGGTTGAGCTTCGCCATAACCTGTAGCTTCAATTCTGCTAGCATTGGCACCTTGAGATACTAAATAAGCTTTCACAGACTCTGCTCTATCTTTAGATAAACCTAAATTTAATGCATCAGAACCAGTGTTATCTGTGTGACCAGCTAATTTTAAGCTAAAGTTTTTCTCCATTAATAATGCAGCAACTCTGTTTAAAGTAGCATAAGATTTAGAGCGTATTGTTGATTTACCTAAATCAAATTCTAAGTTTTTAATTGCATCAGCAACTACTTTACGATCTGCTTCGGTTACAATTACTCTTTCAGTTACTTGTGGAGCAGGTACTTTTAATGGGCAACCTGAACCATCAACAACTGTTCCTGCTGGAGTACCAGCACATTTATCTAATTTATCAGCAACACCATCACCATCTGTATCTTTTAACAAATCGTTCATTTCTGTACGTAACTTAGCATTTTCTGCTTTTTGAGCATCTAAATCAGATTTTAAAGCATTTGCTGTATTTTTTGCAGCTAAAGCTTCATCATAAGTGGCAGCAACTGGATTGTGGAAAGCCAATTGTTTTCCTTTACCTAAAGCAAATTCTAAACCAGCATAAGCATAATTGTATTTATCGTTTCCACCTCTGTAAACACCATCTAAGTTATCACCATCAACAAAGTTAACTGTCCAACCCAAATCAAAGTTTACCGCATCAGATAATCTGAATTTTGCGCCAACACCTACAGGAATAATTAATTCGCTAATGGTTTGATCTGGAGCATATTCTCTAGTAACATTACCAGTTGTAATTGTTGGTTGGTAACCTGCTAAACCCGCACCAGCAGATGCATAAAGTTGTAAAGCATTTTCTTTTTTAAACATATCGATGTTAAACATGTTAACAACAGCACTTAAAGTACCTGAATAAGATAACTGTGTATCAAATGCAGAAACAGAACTGTTATTTACTAATCCGCTTTCAAATGGTTCTGAATTATCACCTTTTAATTTACCTCTAACACCATCTAAACGTAATGAGAAGTATGGAGTAAATTGTTTTTTAATGTATAATCCGTAACCAAAATTAGATTTGTTGTTACTGAAATCATTTTTACCACCTAATGGAGATAATGGAGTTAAAACACCAGCGTTAACACCAACTGACCATGATCTCATTGGTTCTGCTGAAGTAGTTGTTTGTGCAGAAGCTGTACTTCCAATAAATAAACCAGCTAATGCAACTGGCAAAAAGTTTAAAATTCTAAGTTTCATATTATTAAATTTACAAAATAAGCGTTAGTGTTATTTGTACAACTCAATATTCAAAACTAATACCATTGATAGTTATTTAAACAAAATACATGTTACTACATTAATTACCAATCACTTACAGCATAACACACACTTATTTGAAGTGTTAAAGAATGTTAAAAGTGTGTACTTTGCTATACAATTATTGAAAAATTGGGGCGATGCCCCGATGTAAGTTTAAGTTTTTTTTTGCTTTTTAGTTAATTAAGCTTTCCAGCAAACTTCCACTGTGTGCTAAAATTTTCTGGTAACGATTGATTTGTTAACAATGCTCTAACCATTTCTACAGGCATGTTATTCTCTTTTAAAATACGATCGTGAAATTGAATATTGCTCATTTTGCCACTACCTACCAATTCTTTGTGCAAGGCTCTAAATTGTAAACCGCCCAGCATATAACCAATTTGATAGAGTGGCCCATAACCACCGGTAAAAGAACGACGAACTTCTGCTTCGGCATTTGCTCTTTCGAAACCTACTCTATCTACCAAAAAATCAATACATTGCTGTGGTGTCCATTTGCCCAAATGATAATTCATTGAAAAGATGATACGGGCACAGCGATGCATACGCCAAAAGAGCATCCCGATTTTATCTTCAGGTGTTTTCGGGAAATTTTTATCCCACAATAACATTTCCCAATAAAGCGACCAACCTTCTGTCCAAAATGGAGTGCTAAAACTTCTGCGATAGGGTTTGTATCTACTTTGCATAAAATACTGCAAATTATGCCCTGGTATTAATTCATGAAAAACAACCGCTCTTGAAAAATGGCGGTTGTTACCCCTTAAAGTCATCATTTTTGCGGCTTCACTCATGTCTTCTGTGGGGTAGGCAATTAGAACAGACTCACCACCTAAAAAAAATGGGGCAAATTGTTGCTCTTGTGGCGTAAGCATTCGCATCCTCCACCCTTCCTTTGCTAATTCTGGAACATCTAATAATTTATTTTGTTCAACAAAGTTGATGGCTTCATTCGCTAATTCGTAAACCAACTCTGGCTGTTTACCCAACTCAGGATAAGCATTTTTAACTTTTTCCAATGCTTTCTTCCAATCATTACCAAAACCCATTTGTTGCGAAGCTTTAATTATCTCTGCATCGCACCAAGCAAACTCACGCATAGCGATGGCTTCGATTTGCTCGGGTGTGTAGGCAATCATTTCATCATTTAATAAACTTAAAAATGCATTTCTACCAATGGGATTACCAATAATCCCACTTCCATCATCTTTAACTGATGAGAGCTTAGCTGTTTTACCCAACTCTGTGGCATAATCTTTTAAAGCTGCAATTACATCAGGATAAATTGATTTTGTTGCCTTAGTAAATTGAGGATCGTAACCATCATAAAATTTATAGGCTTCGGTAAAAACAGTTACGTATTGATTAACTGTTTGCTGTGCCCAATTGGCTTGAACAGAATTAATTGCTAACTGTTGAGTAGAAAAAGCTTTTTTGGTAGCGTTGATATCGATAGTTAACTGTTTAAAAGTTTGTGCAGTGGTTTCGCCATCTTGCTGCTTGCCAATTCTACGTTTTTGCTCAAAATCAATAATTGTAGCTGCAAAAGGAATTGAAAAATTTGTATTCTTAAATTCTGAATAGTTTTCTTGAAGTGTTCTTGCATCCACATTAATATCGCGTTTGAGCAATATATAATCTACTCTTTCATTCACGGTCAATTTCTCGAAGGGCAAAGTTTTTAATTTTGTTAACCAAGCAGCATAAAAAGTTTCCATCCGTTTAAAATATTCATCCGAACGTTTAAGTGCATACTTGCGGTTAAACATCATTTCATCAACTTGATATTGATTGATTAAAGAGCTTATTAGACTTGCCTCATTTTGAGCAATTGAGATTTGAAAAGCAAAAACTAAGAATATAATCGAATAGAGTTTACGCATAGCGGATGATATTTTTGATGAAAGTAGCCAATAATCTGCAATTTTTAATCTTGCGATTGCAAAATATAGGTTACCATTTGGCACTGAGGAGTGCACTATGTGTTTAAACTAAGGCATAAATATCAAAAAAGACTTCCTTTAACTACGCGAAGGATTATTTTTTGTAGTCATGATAAAATTAAAGGGTCTTCGACTACGCTCAGACTGACATAACCGGTTAATTTAAGAACAATGGGCGAAACAGATTAGACAAGTCGTCTTTGCGAGGATCGATCCTTCATCGAGACGAAGGAATATTTTATGCTACGACAATCGCTGGCTAATCCCTCCTTAAAGATTGCTTCACACCAAGCTCGTAAAGTCGATTTTTACCAACCTATAGCTTTATCATCACCACGCGGATCGGCGCCGCCTTGATAATAGCCCCACTTGGTTTTTAAAATAGCATCAACCCTTCCAATTGCACCCCTACGCACAAATTTGTAACCTTTGGCTTTTAATTTTTCAGTTGTTAGACTATCCATTGCATTCTCCTCCACCAACACTTCATCTGGTAACCATTGGTGATGGAACTTTTTAGCGTTCACCGCATTTTGCATCGACATGTTAAAATCAACCACATTTAAAATGGTTTGAAAAACAGAAGTAATAATTGTTGATCCGCCGGGAGTGCCTACTACCATATATAAATTACCATCCTTCGCCAAAATAGCTGGTGTCATAGAACTTAGCATCCGTTTCCCTGGAGCAATCGCATTTGCCTCTCCACCAACTAAACCATACATATTTGGTGATCCTGGTTTCACAGAAAAATCATCCATCTCATTATTTAATAAAAAACCCGCTCCTTTTACCACTACACCTGCTCCGTAAGAACCATTTAAAGTAGTTGTTATTGCAACTGCGTTACCTTCTTTGTCTACAATAGAAAAATGAGTTGTTTCTTCGTGCTCGGATGGAGCAATTTGGCCTGCACTTACCGATGTACTTGTACTTGCCATTTTCCAATTAAAAGTACTCATGCGTTGTTTAATGTAGGCATCATCAATCAATTTTTGCTGTGGTACTTTGTAAAAATCAGGATCACCCAAATGAGCTGCCCTATCTGCATAAACTCTTCTTTCAGCTTCAATCATGACTTGTACGGTAGAATCTGAATTAAAACCCCATCTACTCAAAGGAAAAGGCTCTACAGATTTAAGTAATTGTATCAATGCAATTCCGCCGCTTGATGGCGGAGGCATGGTAACCACATCATAACCCCTATAAGTTCCTGTCACTGGTTTACGCCAGATTGCTTTGTAATCAATTAAATCTTGTTTAGCAATTATGCCTCCACCACGCTTCATTTCTGCAACTATAGAATCTGCAACTGCCCCTTCATAAAAACCTTTTCTTCCTTCTTTTGCGATTGCTTTTAACGTATTTGCTAATTCAGTTTGCACCAAAACATCTTCTGCTACCCATTTGGTATCTTTAACTAAAGCTGTACCTAGCGGATTTAATTTACTAAATCTATTTTTTAATCCATTTAATTCATTGGCCTGTCTGGTGGTTAACTTAAAACCATTAGTGGCAAGCGCAATTGAAGGATTTACTAGATCTTCCCATTTCAGTTTTCCATATTTTTGATGTGCTTCTTCCATGCCAGCAACAGAGCCTGGCACACCAGCAGCTAATTGTCCGTATAAACTTTTTTCTACTATCGGATTACCAGCTGCATCTAAATACATATCTCTGCTAGCAGCCGAAGCAGCTTTTTCTCTAAAATCTAGCGTACTTGTTTCGCCTTTGGCAGAACGATAAACCATAAAACCACCACCACCTAAATTACCTGCATTTGGATAAACAACCGCTAAAGCAAACTGCACCGCAACTGCGGCATCTACAGCATTACCGCCTTTTTTTAAAATATCTACACCAACTTGAGAAGCAATTTCACTTGCCGATACCACCATGCCGTTTTTATACTCGCCACTGTTATTTTTACCCAAATGCTTGCCAGCACAACTAAATAATAAACTGCAAGCAAATACTAATCCCGTTAGGGTCAAGTAAATTTTATCCTTTGTGACTTTCTGCATCTTTGTAAATTTTATCGATAATATCTTTATTTTTTTCTAAAATATTTTTTCTTTTTAGGCTTAACTTAGGTGTTAATTCTCCGCCATCAATACTAAACTCTTTTGGTAGTAAGGCAAACCTTTTTACTTGTTCCCATTTACCAAACTCTGATCCTAATGTAATGATAATCTGATTATATTTCTCTATAACCTCTTCATTTTGGCACATTTCTTCGTTGCTAGTATATTTTACTCCTTTATACTCACACCAAGCTTTTAGAGCCGGAAATGTTGGCACAATTAAAGCAGCTGGAAATTTCATATTCTCACCTAGGACCATTACCTGCTCAATTAGCGGAGATTCTTTGTACTTGTTTTCTAACATTTGCGGTGCAATGTATTTACCACCCGCTGTTTTAAAAATTTCCTTTTTACGATCGGTAATTTTTAAAAATTTTCCTTCTACAATTTGTCCAATATCGCCAGTATGGAACCAGCCATCTTGATCTATACATTCGGCAGTTAAATCATCACGTTTGTAATAACCTTTCATAATGTTATGACCACGGGCTAAAATCTCTCCGTCTTCGGCAATTTTTATTTCTACGCCCTCAATTACAGCACCTACAGTACCAAACATGGTTGAGGCAAAATGATTTACAGTAATTACTGGAGATGTTTCAGTTAATCCATAACCTTCAAAAATTGGCATTGCAGCTGCCCAAAAAATACGATTTAAACGTGGATTTAAAGCAGCGCCACCAGAAACAATTACCACGATGTTGCCACCTAATGCTTCTTGCCATTTTTTAAACACCAATTTTCGGGCAATCCATAATTTAAAATTATACCACCAACTGCTGTTATGGTCGTATTTTTCGGCCAATGCCAAAGACCAAAAGAAAATACCACGTTTAATTCCCTTTAAGTCTTTACCTTTTTCCATTATTTTATCATACACTTTTTCTAGCAAGCGTGGCACTGTAGAAAATGCATTTGGTTTTACTTCCTGAATATCTGCAACAATTGTATCCATGCTTTCGGCATAATAAACACTTACATTACCATAGGCATATAAATAGGATATCATTCGCTCAAATATGTGAGAAAGGGGTAAAAAACTAAGTGCTTTTTCTAATCCAGGGGGCAGTAGAACTGAAGATTTGATGAAATTATTAACCAAATTATGATGGGTTAGCACCACTCCTTTCGGTGTACCTGTTGTTCCAGATGTATAGATTATCGTTAAAATATCTTCAGCAGCTACTGCATTTTTATACTGATCTAAATCAACCTGAACATTTTTACCCATTTCTATTAACTCTTGCCAATGCGAAGCTCCTTCTACCTTATTAAAAGTATATATTTGAATGGGACTAGTTAATATTTTATTTACTGCAGTTAGTTTCTGAAAGAGGTTTTCATCTCCAACAAATACAATTGTAATCTCTGCATTTTCTATAATAAATTTAATATCATGCTCTGCTAAAGTTGGGTATAGCGGAATTTGATAGGCGCCCAACTGCATAATTGCATAGTCGCAAATGTTCCACTCGGGTCTATTTGCCGACATTACCGCAACTCGAGAACCTTTTGCTACACCTTTTGTAGTTAATGCGCAACTTAACCAATCTACTTCTTTACAAAATTGAGCAGTACTATATTTACTCCATTTACCATTAATTTTTCCACTTACAAATTCATCCTTCGGGAAATTTTCGAGGTTATGTTTTAATAGATCGAATACTCTTGTGATATTTCCTGACATAAGGTTATGATTTAAATTTGGCCAAATTAACAGCAAAGCTGAAGGCTTAACTGTCGTTTCTCAAATCTAATAAATTATATTTTGTAGTCCAACGGATTTTAAATTTATTCTGCATGCATAGTAATTTTGTAGAATTTAGCTCTTCTTAAAATTTAGTTTTTAAATATATTTTTTGTTGCGCACAACTTAACGGCATAAAAGTTGCTATGCTGATACCATTATTAAATATTAACATAACATTATGAAAAAATTATTATTTACTCTACTTACTGGCGTTGCAATTTTTGCAATGAGTACATCTGATGTAAAAGCTCAGGATTACAAAAATGCAATTGGTGGTCGTTTTGGTAGCTATAACGGTATTACCTTTAAAACTGGCTTAAGCAACAATGCAATGCTTGAATTGATTGGTAACTTTAGAAGCAACAGAAATTTTAGTTGGGCGCAATTAACAGGATTATATGAAGTTTATAACCCAATTGGTGGAGCTCCTGGTTTAAACTGGTACTATGGTGCTGGTGCAAGTGTTGGTTCTGTGAAAAATAAATTTAATGATGAAAGCGATATTTATTTAGGAGTAAATGGTGTTTTAGGTTTAGATTATAAATTTAAAGGCGCTCCTATTAACTTATCTTTAGATTGGATCCCAACTTTAAGATTAACTCCTGATACTGATTTTTACAGTGGTGATGTTGGTTTAGGTGTAAGATTTACTTTCTAGTAATTTACTAAAAACTATAAAATCCCGTTAGGTTTAATTGCCAAACGGGATTTTTTATGTCATCGAAAAAATTTTGCTATTGAATTCTTGCTAAGGATAAAGTAATTAATGACTTACGAAGTTTCAAAAACTTCGTAAGTCTGATTTCGATTAAGGATAAAGCACATACTTCAATCTCATTTTTTTATAAGCTTTTAAACCTGGTTCCCAACCTGCTCTTATCGTTTCAATTGGCACATCATCAATAATTTGTTGTCTAAAATCTCCACGCCCAATTTGTATTTCGATATTATTCATTTGATTGCTAAACTTCGATTCAAAAAACTTTTCTTTTTGAGGATGTGCTTTGTAGAGCTCCTTAATCCAACTAAAATTAATTTTTTTGCTTTTTCTTAAAAGTTCTACATCATAATTACGTAAGTCGATGCCATAACAAACTTCATCCATAAAAATTGGAGCCTCGGCCATGCCTTTGATGCTTTTAGGCGTAAAGCTAAAACTATAAATCCCTTTATAAGCTGGGCTGCCCAAAACAGTGAAAGGATTATATGTACCTCTGCCATGGTTTACGTAAACTCCTTCGAACATACAAACACTCGGATATAACAAAATAGATTGTTCTGTATTTAAATTTGGTGATGGTGCAACTGGCAAAACATAACGCATATCGTGGTTGTAGTTTGCCACCGGAATTATCTTAATATCTGCTTTAACTTTATTGGTTAGCCAACCTTCGCCGTTAACCATTTGTGCAAATTCACCCACTGTTAAACCATGCGACATCGGAATTGGAAACATACCAATGCCAGATTTGTATTTCATATCTAAAATAGGTCCATCAATTAAGTAACCATTCGGGTTAGGGCGATCTAAAATTAACAATTGCTTTTTATTGGCTTCGCAAGCCTCCATTAACCTTGCCAAGGCATTAATATTGGTATAAAAACGAACGCCAACATCTTGCAAATCGTAAATTAAAATATCTACATCTGCTAAATCTGCTGCGCTAGGTTTATTCTTTTTACCATATAATGAAATAATGGGAATACCTGTTCGCTCATCTTTTTCATCAGCTATTTTTGCACCAGCACTAGCGTTACCTCTAAAACCATGCTCTGGACCAAAAACCTTAACAATGTTGATGCCCAATTTCTGCAAGCTATCTACCAAATGAGATTTGCCTATAACAGAAGTTTGATTGGCTAAAATGGCTACCCTTTTACCTTTTAATAAAGGCAAATACAAGCTGGTTTGTTCTGCCCCCGTTTTAATAGTTGATTGAGCAGTATCAATTTTGGTGGCCTTAATTTTTGGAGCACATGAAAATAAAAGAAAACTAACAATAGCTATTAAAGAGAAATTTTTCATAAGATTTACATTGGTAATGATGTTTAAAGATACATCATAAAATGAATTAGGTTTTACGTTTTAATTTATGCTTAAATAAAAGAGGTTGTATCATAAATCATTTTTTTTAAAAAACTAACCAAATTTAATTTTACATACTGTCACACTGAGCGTAGTCGAAGCGCACTAAAAGGTCTTCGACTACGCTCAGACTGACAAAAGTGAATAAAAATTAAATCTAAAGTATGAATTGAAAAAACATACAAATTTTAATTTCGTTATCAGTATTTGATATTAACTTCTGATACAGCTTCTTAATCTCATCTGATTATTTTTAACTGAAAACTGTTAACTGAAAACTGAAATTATATTCCCATCCATTTTTTGCGAACCACTAATTGAGCTGGTGTTGCATCATTTTTAATGGTACTTTTAAATCTCACATCTGGATTGGCGGTTAATGTAATCGCTAAATCTCTTTTAATACCATCTCTCACAATGCTTACATTTACAACATCGCCAACTTTTTTATTGCTGATTTGGCTCATTTTATCAAAAGCCATTTCTGCTGGTGCGCCGTCAATTGCTGTAACTTCATCATTAACATTTAATCCGCCATTCCAAGCGCCCGAACTTCTTTTAACACTACCAACAAAAACCTTTCCTGTTCCAGCCGATGCTCTTGCCGCAGTAGCACCTAAATAAGGTACGCTTTTGCCTTCATTCTCATTTACCACATCGATACCTGCATAAGCGAAATATTTAGCAAATTCTACATCATCTGTTCCGGTTACGTATTTATTCCAAAAATTAGTAAAACTGATACCACTTATTTTTTCTACCATGGCTTTAAACTCTGCATCTGTATATCCTCTTTTTAAGGTTTTGCATTGTAAATACATCGCTTTCATTACATCGTCTAAACTTTTAGCCCCTTTTGTAGCATTTACAATTTCTAAATCCATCATTAAACCAACAACTTGTCCTTTGGTGTAATAAGAAATAAATGTATTGTTCGAGTTTTCTGAAGGGCGATAAGCTGGGTTAATCCAAGCATTGAAACTAGATTCGGCGGCAGAATTAATTTTAGAACCTGGCGTATTCATTACGGTACCAATTGCGCCAAGGTTACTCGTAACAAATCCCTCTGGTGTTGTAAAACCAGCTCTTAACATCATTTTTGTTGGGTAATAGGAAGTGAAACCTTCTGCAATCCAAAGGTTGGTGGTATAATTCTCATTTTCGTAATCAAACGGACCTAAAGCAATAGGGCGTAATCTTTTCACATTCCACAGGTGAAAATACTCGTGGGCTACCAAATTTAAAAACCCAGCATATCCTCTATCGCTGGTGTAAGCATTTCTTGTTGCTCCTAAAACGGTAGAGTTTAAATGCTCTAAACCACCTCCACCTTGTGCGTAATTATGCACAATAAACGTGTAGTGTTTGTTTGGATTTTCGCCAAAAACAGCTGTTTCTTGTTCAACTATTTTAGCCATATCAACTTTTAATTTTTCCTTATCGTAATTGCCTCCGCCGTACATGGCAACTTCATGTCTAACACCTGCTGCATTAAATTCAAAAATTTCTTGGTTACCCACTTCAATAGGGCTATCAAACAAAATATCAAAATCAGGTGCGGCATAAGTAAATTTCTGACCAGCTACAGGTTCTAAACCAGTACTTACTTGATCCCACTTACCAAAAGGGATAATTTTTACAGTACTTGGATTCTTAATCATCCCGTCAGGAAACATAAAAATACTTGCAGGAGATAAAAAAGCATGAGAATCATCTATAAAAGCAGTACGAACTGAAACCTCAAAAGCATAAACACGATAATTGATTTTTACCGCATTGGCCTTTGCGTTATAAACTCTCCAAGTATTTTTATTTACTTTTTCGGTTTTTACAGCTTTGCCATTAACTGTTGCTCCAAAATCTTCTACGCTTTTTGCAAATTCACGCACCAAATAAGAACCTGGTGTCCAAACTGGCATTTTCACATCCACATAAGTTTTTGCTGCAACACCAGCAAGTTCCATTTGTACTTCTGCATAATGTGCTTGTGGTTCTTTAAAACTTACTTCGAAGTTTATTTTTACTTGAGATTTTGCGGTCATGGTAATTGAAAGTAGGACTACTAATCCTAAGATTGATTTTTTCATTGGTTATTATTTTTTATGGATGAGTAATCGATATTTAATTTACTAAATAAAGATTATTTCATAAACATAGTTGAAAATGTAATTCACAAAATTATAATTTCTAATTTTTTTAACACTCAAAAATAAAATTTAAGGTGTAACATATTAAGTACATCAAATTTAAACTCAAACAATTGAATAATTTTGCACGTTACAATCAAAAATACACATGAAAAAAAGATATATTTTTTATATCATCCTTGCGTTGGGATTAGCCTATTTAATTTATTACAGAATAACCGAAAATAAAAAATTGTCTGGCGATGGTGGCCCTGGAAAAGGAGCTGCAGGAGCAAAAGGTGGTGCTGGCGGACCGGGCATAGTGGTAGAAGGAATTGTGGTAGCAACCCAACCATTTAATAGCAACTTAGAAATTTCTGGCACAATAGAGCCCAATGAATCTGTTGCTTTAAGAAGCGAGGTTGCTGGTTTAGTTACTGGCATCTATTTTAAAGAAGGTACAAATGTGAGTAAAGGAACGCTTTTGGTAAAGATTAACGATAGAGATATTCAGGCTCAATTACGTGATGCGCAAACCAAACAAAATCTTTCGGCTACAAGTGAAGGTAGAGCAAAACAGTTGTTGCAAAAAGGCGCTATAAGTCAGGAAGAATATGATACTTCACTAGCTGCTTTTCAATCGTTTCAATCGCAAACACAATTGATTAGAGCACAATTGGCAAGAACCTCTATTATTGCACCATTTAGCGGAAAAATAGGTTTAAGAAATATATCTGTTGGAGAATATTTAACGCCAACTACACAGATTGCCAATTTAATGAGCATCAATCCTGTTAAGGTAACCTTTTCAGTACCTGAGAAATATGTAAGTTTAATCAAACTAAACTCTACCATATCATTTAAAACTGATGCATCTAGCAAAACCTACACTGGTAAAGTATTTGCTGTTGAACCAGGAATTAGTCAGGACACCAGAACCTTACAAATTAGAGCATTGGCTCCAAACCCTAATGGCGAGCTTTTACCAGGTTCGTTTGCCCAAGTTAAACTTGCTTTAACCACTATAAACGAAGCCATACTTGTACCTACCGAAGCAATTATACCAGTATTAAAAGGTAAAGTTGTTTACGTTACCAGAGACGGTAAAGCACAACAAGTACCTGTAGAAGCGGGCACGCGTACAGCAGAAAGCATTTTAATTACATCGGGTTTAAAAGTTGGCGATACTGTTTTAACTACAGGATCTATGTCTTTAAAACCAGATGCACCAGTTAAGGTTAACATTGTAAAACCTAAGCAATGAGCATTTCGACCACGAGTATAAAAAGACCGGTTCTTGCTATTGTAATGAACCTTGTAATTGTTCTGTTCGGAATAATAGGCTATAATTTTCTTGGAATTAGAGAATATCCATCTATTGATCCAACTGTTGTTTCGGTTAGAACCTCCTATCCTGGCGCAAATTCTGATATCATTGAATCTCAAATTACTGAGCCATTAGAAAAATCCATTAACTCTATTGATGGGATTAGAAATATATCTTCATCAAGTAATCAGGGTTCGAGTAATATTACGGTTGAATTTAATTTGGGTAAGGATATTGATGAAGCAGCAAATGATGTGAGGGACAAAGTATCACAAGCTTCAAGAAATTTACCTACAGATATTGATGGCTTACCAACGGTAACCAAAGCCGATGCAAACTCTGACAACATCATTTCGATGACCATACAGAGTGATAAAAGATCGGTTACTGAGCTAAGTGATTTTGCTGAAAATGTAATTGCTGATAGAATTCAAACCATACCTGGTGTAAGTGGTGTGCAGATACAAGGCCAAAGAAAGTATGCGATGCGTGTTCGTATAGATCCAAATCGATTATCGTCTTTTGGCTTAACCACACAAGATATTATCGCCTCGCTAAATAGCGAAAATGTAGAACTTCCCTCTGGGAAATTAACAGGTGCAACAACAGAATTAACTGTAAAAACCTTAGGTAAATTAACCACACCAGAAGAATTTAGAAATCTGATTATCAAAAACGACAGTTTAAATGTGGTTAAGCTACAAGATGTTGCTCAAGTTGATTTAGGTTCTGAAAACGAAGAGACGGTGTTAAGAGAATCGGGCAAACCAATGGTTGCGGTTGCTATTTTGCCACAGCCTGGCGCTAATTATCTAGAAATTAGTAAAGAATTTAATAAACGCTACGAAAAGCTCGTTGCGGATATGCCAGAAGACATTAAACTTAATGTTTCTATTGATAGCACTTTGTTTATCAAAAGGTCGGTTACCGAAGTTGCCGAAACTATATTAATTGCCTTGGTACTGGTAATTTTAATTATCTATTTGTTTTTTAGAGATTGGGCAATTGCTTTTAGACCACTAATTGACATTCCGGTTTCGTTAGTTGCTACGTTTTTTATCATGTACATTTTTGGTTACTCTATTAATGTACTTACGTTACTAGCCATAGTTTTAGCAACTGGTTTAGTGGTGGATGATGGTATCGTGGTAACGGAAAATATCTTTAAGAAAGTGGAAGAAGGTTTATCGCCTATTGAAGCAGCTATTAAAGGTTCTAATGAAATTTTCTTCGCTGTAATTTCAATTTCTATTACACTTGCGGCGGTATTTTTACCCGTAATATTTTTAGAAGGATTTGTGGGACGGCTGTTTCGAGAGTTTGGGGTTGTTATTGGTGCAGCGGTTTTGATATCGGCCTTTGTATCGCTAACGTTAACACCAATGCTTAATGCTTATTTGATGAAAAAAGGCGGGCATGAGCCTAGTCGCTTTTACAAATTTACAGAGCCTTATTTTGTTAAATTAAACGATGCTTACAAAGCTAATTTAGATAAGTTTTTGGCAAAAAGATGGTTAGCTATTCCGATACTTGTGGTTTGCGTTGGCTTAATTGCGCTATTTTGGAATTTGTTGCAGAAAGAAACTGCACCTTATGATGATAGAAGTGCGATTAACATGAACATCAGTACACCAGAGGGATCATCATTTGCATTTACAGACCGTTTTATGGGCAAAGTTGCGCAAATGGTTACTGACTCTGTTCCAGAAAAACGAGTGCTGATTACCATTACTTCGCCAGGTTTTGGGGGAGCTGGAGCTACGAATTCTGGTTTTGTAAGAATGGCATTAACCGACCCAGGAGATAGAGATCGAAGTCAAAAAGAAATTGCCGACCAGTTAACAAAAACCACTAGGAAATATACCGAAGGTAAAGTTACTGTAACACAACAACCTACTATTTCTGTTGGCAGAAGAGGTGGCTTACCTATAAGTTACATTATACAAGCACAAAATTTCGAAAAACTGCGAGAAAAAGTGCCTGTGTTTATGGATGAGGTTTCTAAAAACCCAACATTTACCACTTCTGATGTAAACTTAAAATTTAACAAACCAGAAATCAATTTAACAATTGATAGAGATAAAGCCAGAAATTTAGGCGTTTCAATTATCGATATTGCGCAAACCTTACAACTAGGCTTAAGTGGCCAAAGGTTTTCTTACTTTTTCATGAATGGTAAGCAATATCAAGTAATTGGGCAATATGATGTGAGCGACCGTAAAGATCCTTTAGATTTAAGTTCTGTTTATGTAAGAAACGATAAAGGAGTTTTAATTCAACTAGATAATTTAGTTACGGCTAAAGAAGAAAGTAGCCCACCGCAATTGTACAGAAACAACCGTTTTATTTCTGCTACCGTTTCTGCAAGTTTAGCACCCGGCAAAAGTATTGGCGATGGTATTGAAGTAATGGATGAAATTGCTGCAAAAGTATTGGATGAAACATTTAGTACAGATTTAAGTGGCGAATCTAGAGATTTTAGAGAAAGTTCATCAAATACTTTATTTGCATTTGGCTTAGCTTTATTGTTGGTTTATTTAATTCTATCGGCACAGTTTGAAAGTTTTAAAGATCCAATTATCATTATTTTAACCGTACCAATGGCAGTTGCTGGAGCATTTTTATCGCTGTGGTTATGTGGCCAAACCTGGAATATCTTTAGTCAGATTGGCACAATTATGCTGATCGGTTTGGTAACCAAAAACGGAATTTTAATTGTAGAGTTTGCCAACCAATTAAAAGAAAAAGGGGCAACAGTTGAAGAAGCAATTAGAGAAGCATCGGTTAGTAGACTACGACCAATTTTAATGACTAGTATTACCATTGCTGTAGGTGCTTTGCCTATTGCCATGGCTTTAGGTGCAGCTGCAAGAAGTAGAATGAGTATGGGAACCGTAATTATTGGTGGAACTATTTTCTCTTTGGTTTTAACATTATTCGTTATCCCTGCAATTTATTCTAAGTGGAGTAAAGAGCACAAAGAAAATAAAGATTTGACAGATTCATTGGCATCGGCGGAAGCTGATGAAAAGGCAGAGCAAAATAAAATTTAACATGAAACTGAAGTATTTTATATTTTTTATCGCCCTATGGCTTAGCAATACGACTGTTTTTGCACAAGAGGTTTTAACCTTGCAAGAAGCCATCACAATTGCGTTAAAAAACAACTACGATATTAAATTGATTAATAACGAAGCTAACATCGCAAAAAACAATGTAAACTTAGGGAATGCAGGTATTTTACCAATTGTTGCGGGTACATTTAATACTGGCGGAAGTAGACAAAACACCGTACAAACACAATCTACCGGAATACAAAGAATTGTAGATGGCGCAAGAAGCACCAATATGGGTTATGGAGTTGGTTTAGACTGGACAATTTTTGACGGCTTTAGCATGTTTGCCAATTACGATAGGTTAAAAGCATTGGAAGAACAAGGAAAAATAGTTGCTAAATCTCAGATTTTAACCACCATTACAGATGTAGTAAGTGCTTATTTTAATGTAGCCAAACAACAACAGTTGGTAACCGCATCAGATAGTGCAATTAATGTTTCTACCTATAGGTTACGCATTGCCGACAATAAGCTTCAAATTGGTAGAGGTTCTAAATTAGATGTGCTTGCTGCAAAAGTTGATTACAATACTGATACATCTACTTATTTGCAACAAAAAAACTTGTTGAGCAATTATCAGGTTACTTTAAATCAGTTATTAGCCAGAAACCCACTTACGCAATTTGTAGTGCCTAACGATATGAGCATTGATGAGAATTTGGAATATACAGACATGGCCACTAAAACCGAAATGCTAAATCCAGAATTACAAAGTGCAGTAATTAGCAAAAAAATAGCTGAGCTTAATTTAAAGGTCGTTAAGGGAAATCGCTATCCATTGGTAATGGTAAATAGTGGTTACGATTTTAATAGAAATGCCAACCCTACAGGTTTCAGTATCAGATCAAGATCTAATGGTTTTACTTATGGCTTAACTGCAAGCATTCCGATATTTAATGGCTTTTTGCAACGCCAAAATGAAAGGAACGCAAAAATTGCAGTTAACTCTTCTGAACTTACTATTGAAAGAACAAGGCAAGAAATTATTGCCCAGTTAACCACAGCATACCAAACTTATAGTACATTTTTAGGCTTAGTAAAACTAGAAAAAGGCAATGTTGATATCGCAGATGAAAATTTAGACATCACATTAGAAAAATATAGACTAGGGAGCATTGCACCATTAGAATTAAGAGAGGCACAAAGAAACGCCTTGAATGCACAAAGCAGATATTTAGAAATTCAATATCAGGCTAAGCTGGCAGAAATTTCACTTAAAGAGTTAAGTGGAACATTAAATATCCAATAATTTACTATTTTAGTGCATGATTTTAGTTGCAGATAGCGGTTCGTCTAAGACAGATTGGATGGCTTATAGTCCGGGACATACCCTTACTTTCAGTACGCAAGGCATTAATCCTTATTTTGTAAATGCCAATGATGTGGTAAGGATTCTTTCGAAAAATAAAGATCTTTCCGCCTATGCGAATACCATAAAAGAGGTTTACTTTTTTGGCTCTGGTTGTTCTTCTCCTGATAAACATGAAATTATTTCAAACGGTTTATCAACCTTTTTTACCAATGCATTTATAAGCGTAGATCACGATTTAATTGGATCGGCTTATGCTACTTGCGGAGATAAAAAAGGCTTAACTTGTATTTTAGGAACTGGATCTAACATTACTTATTATGATGGACAAAACGTACACGATGGCAAACATGGCTTAGGTTATGTTTTAGGCGATGAAGGTTCTGGAACATATTTTGGCAAAAAAGTGCTGGCATCTTATTTGTATGGCACTATGCCAGCCGATTTGCGAACTGAATTTGAAACACAATTTGAAGCGAAGAAAGAGACGGTAATTCAAAATATCTATCAAAAGCCCTTCCCTAACTCTTATTTAGCAACTTTTAGCCGCTTTATGATTGGCCATAAAGCGCATCCATTTATACAGGAAATTTTGTTAGCTGGTTTTCAGGAATTTATTGACACTAACATTTGCCACTACAAAGAACACAAAACTTTGGAGTGCCATTTTGTAGGCTCTATTGCTTATTATTACCAAGATGAGCTTAAACAAGCCTTGGCCAAAAATAATATTAAAGCCGGAAAAATATTGCAAAAACCAATTGAAGGTATTTTCGATTATATCATGAAACGCGAAGGTATTGCGGTTTAATTCATTTTCAAAAATCGACGTTAAAACTGGTTTGGGAAACATAACCAATCTTTTGTTTTCAGCTTTGACAACTTTCTTTCCTTCTTGCTATAAAAGTTGTCAAAGCTTATAAGAAAACAAATTGTATCAGCTTTAATACCGCTTAGTAACTATGATTTGTGTAATGAACTTTAAGCAATCGCTTAAGGTAATTTATCCCTTATTTTTACTATTTGTAAGCCTGATCGTTAATGATGTTATTAATTTGAGCGTTGTCGGGGACGCCAACGCAAGAGATTTCTGTTAGCCGGGCTTTTTGCTACTATTTTTTCTGTACTCTCGAAGCACTTTTTAATTCTAACCGAATATGCAGGATGGTACTGGCAACGAACAGATTTCTCCTCGCAAAAAGCTCGTTCGAAATGACGTTACAAAAAAGGATTTTCGTTACAAACCCACCTGCCTGCCAGACAGGCAGGTTTATAAAACACGAGCTTGCAATGCTATGGAAGGTGTTAAACACCCAAACCTTAATATTAGCAAAAACCCTGGTATCTAAACCCGACAGCAGCGGAAATACTTTTTGTTTTGCCATAGTAATCGTCCGATGAACCTAGCATTGTTTTTATATTCATGGGATGACACTCGTAAAGCACAAAAAGATTGAAGCGAATGGCGGGACAGAACCCTTCATAAGATCTACTGCAATTGCTTTTCAAATTTTAACCATAATAATATTTATGATTTTAAAACTAACCACCAACATTTCGGTCGGTGAGACACCAACCGATAGGATAACGTGAGGGAATAGCGGTTTAATTGATGGTAGAAAATTTTTAGCTATTTTACCTCATCCATTTCGTAACCCTTAAAATTCCAATTTCCCTTTGCATCCTTTTCATAATTAACTTTATAATTAGAAGCTGGAGGAATAGTGAAATGAAAACTCAATTTCGTTTCGTTTGGATCTTTAGGTATGAAATGGTTAACTATCGAATTTGCTGTTGCTTCAACCTGTTCTTTTGAATGTTGTTTCATTATTTGGTTTGTTCAAGAATTGGATATTCAACAAAATCACTTTCATTACCTGTTCTATCAACGGCTGTAACTGCAATTGCAGATAAATTATTTCTGTCTTTACCATTGGCAGCTAAAACAGCCGTCAGCACATCTAACAATTGATCATTTCTGTTCATGATCCGATAATTCCATTTGTTGCCATATTTATAATAAACCACCCATCTAAATACATCACTTGGTTCATTATGGCTCCATTTTATTTGCAACATGTTGCCAACTGGCGATAAACTTACTTCAGGTTTTAAAGGTTTTTTATCATCTAACCACTTACTTGGCGGTACAATTGCTTGTTTTTGGTATGGCCCATCAATTAAACCTTTTCTTAACTTTTCGTGCTTAATTAAACCAGCAATACTCCAATGTACCGCACCCTTGCTTTGCGGCACTATCCCTCTTGTAATCATAATCTGGTTAATAATTTCATCCACATTTTTATCATCGCCACCTAAACTTATACTCATACCAGGCCACAAATGCCTGCCTTTGGTATTTTCACTTTGCCACCAATTTAACAAAACCGGAAAACTTTGAGGAATTACATTTACTTTCCAATACAATTGAGGGGTGAAATAATCTATCCAACCTTTGTTTAACCACAACTTGGCATCTGCATACAGTTTATCATACTGGTCATAACCTTCAATAGATTCTGGATAACCTGGTCGCCAAATTCCAAACGGACTTAAGCCAAATTTAACCTGTTTCTTTTCGGCTTTAATTACTTTGTAAACCCGCTCAATAAAATTATTTACACTTTCCCTTCGCCAATCTCCCCTACTTAATTTACCACCATTTTGTTGGTAAGCAGCCCAACTTTTATCGTCTGGAAAATCGGCTCCACCATTGTACGAATCATAAGGATAAAAATAATCATCGAAGTGAACGCCATCAATATCATATCGTTTTACAATATCTTTTACTACCGCAACAGATTGATCTTGAACGCCTTTAAGGGAAGGATCCATCCAATATTGACCATCCTTTAATTTTACCACCAATTCTGGTTTAGCCTTAACTATTGAATTTGCACTTTCTTCGCCACCACTTAAATGATGCGCTCTATACGGATTTAACCATACATGCAATTCCATTCCACGATCATGCGCTGCCTCTACCCAAAAACTCAAAGGATCATAATATGGGTCTGGTGCTTTACCTTGTGTGCCCGTTAAAAAAAACGACCAAGGTTCTAGATCACTTTTATACAAGGCATCTGCCTGAGGACGAATTTGCAAAATTGCGGCATTAAAATTTAGACCTTTCAACAAATCTAACAATACAATGGCTTCTTTTTGCTGCTCGGCAGTAGTTAAACCTGGTTTACTTGGCCAGTTGATATTTGCTACCGAGGCTATCCAAGCTGCCCTAAACTCTTGCATCGCCTTTGGTGGATAATTTGGTTGCTGCCCAATGGCAAAATAGAAGGTTAAAAGAAATAAAGTTGTAGATAGTAATTTTTTAAACATGGTTTTTAGTCATTATTATTTTACCACATAGGCACATATAATAAAAATCTATGTGCCTATGTGGTGTTTAAAATGTAGCTCTTAGTTTAACCCACCTTTACGGTTTGCTTTAACGGGAGTTGGCCAAATGCCAGGCTGATTTGTTCTTGGATTTACTGGCATTGGCGCTTTCTCTGTAGAAGTTTTTTCAGGATCTTCGCTAGCCATATAAACCAAAATTGCTGCTAAAATGGCGTTGTTTCTTACCTCATCAAAAACAATTTTATCATAAGTATCTCTATTGGTGTGCCAAGTGTACGAGAAATAATCCCATGGTAAAGCACCTAAAGAAAACCCTAAAGCACCAGCAGCAACAAACGATGCATTATCAGAACCACCACCACTTGGTGTGCCTGGGTAGTTTGTTTTAATCTGATTTCTGATGGTATCTGGTACCGCAGCTAACCAACGTGGTAAAAAATCTTTCGCTTTTGCAAAGCCAGCTCCGCCAATATTTACCACTCTACCCGTTCCATTATCCTGATTAAACAAAGCCTGTAAGTTGTTTATAATTTCTGGATGATCTTCTACAAAAGCTCTCGATCCGTTTAAGCCTTGTTCTTCGCTAGCCCAATGCCCAACTAAAATTGTACGTTTTGGATTAGGATAAAATTTCTTTAATAAACGCATGGTTTCCATCATCATAATGGTACCCGTTCCGTTATCTGTAGCACCGCTAGAAGCATCCCACGAATCGAAGTGAGCCGAAAGCATTACATATTCATTTGGTTTTTCGCTCCCTTTAATTTCTGCGAAAGTATTAAATGTTGGCACTACACCTAATTCTTTAGATTCAGATGTAATTCTTAACATCGGTTTAGAACCATATTCTACTAAACGATAAACCAAACCATAATCTTCAAGAGATAAATTTAGCGTTGGAATTTTGGTAGTGTTTGCACCAAAAACCTTATCTACTCCCCAACCAGCACTCCAATTGTTAATAATGATTCCTGCAGCACCAGCTTTTTCAATAGCTAAAGCCAAATTCTTCGCATTTAAACCAGTTTTTGATAAACGATCTCTCCAAGCATTTGCTGCATCCTGTTTATCTTTTTTAAATTTCGCCAAACCATCTTTAGTGGCAAAATCTTCGTAGTTTTTATCTGGTCTACCAGAAATTTGAGCTTGAGAAATTAATACCAGTTTGCCTTTTACCATTGGCAACCATTTTACAAAAGCCATCGAATCTGCAACTACTGGCAATACAATTGCTTCGGCATTAATCGGTTTTCCTTTTGCTGTAGATGGGCTCCAAGCCAATTGTGTGCCTTCTAAACTTCTTAAACGTGGGCTCATTAAATCGATGTGCGTGATGCCTCTCTCCCATCCACGCCATTCTCCCCAATTTTCCATACGAGATGAGATGCCCCACTCGCCATATTTTTTAACTGCCCAATCTCCAGCTTGTTTCATTTGCGGTGTACCCACCAATCGCGGACCAACAACATCTAATAGCTCATGAGCCAATTTTTCTAATTGCGAGTTTTCGGTTGCTTCTTTAGTAACATTGGCAACAAATGCTTCTTTACTTTGCGAAAAAGCAAAACTGCTGCTTAGCATAGTGGCTATAAAAAGCAACAAGCGAGATTTTTGGGTAGTTTTCATCTTTATATAATTTGTTTTTTAATGGTTATGAAGCTAAAATGAGCATATTAATTGCACTTTAAAAGCTGCATGCTCATCATGGTTTCATTCTATAAATTAAAGTTTAGTTTAAGAGAGAAAGGTAAGAAATGCTAGTTTGTTACGCAACAATCATCAAATAAGTTACAGGAAAGACTAAAGAAGAAAGCGGAAAGACTAAATCCAAGAGCAATATTATTTAAGAGCCCGTCATCTCGAACGAGGTACGAGGAGAGATCTCTGCTAAAAGAGCTACTACTAAAGAAAATTATTAGAAAAACAGTGGCAGTAATTCTTAGGTTACGATAGTCCTGCTTTCTGCTAAAGTTTTTTGCCTTCGGCTATAAAAAACTACCGCTGCCAATCAGGTTTAAATTACAAAAAACATTGCAACTATGTAAAATGATGAGCGCATTTAAAATTGCCAGCTGCGAATAAACATCAAAGCTAATTTATGCATAAAATGAAACCAAAATCAAATAGCAATAAAAAATTAAAAAAGTAAATATTTGCAAATCTCCCCAACTGTTGCTTACTTTAGTACATCAACATCCTTTTTGCATTAAAAATCATCCCAAGATTTAATTAATGGAAGCGTGTATAAGGGTTTATACACATTTAAAAACGAAACTATTTAAAATTAAAAACAGTACTTTAAGGTATAGCGAAGACACATTTTACAAATGGCAGTTTCGCATATTTACGAGTTGGTGGCAACATTGCCCGACAACACCCTAACGATACAGCATCATAAAAATGACAAAAATTTTTACTATTTTTTTCGGACTACTTTTTTGTTCCGCAGTTTCTTTCGGACAAGAACCAATTGACGTAACGGACCAAACAATAAAACTTCGTGGTGGAAACGAAGAAGAACTCTATTTCGGATTTGCAACTGGCGACAAAATTATTTTCAATTTTCAAGAAATGGACGACAAAGAATTGAAAGAAATTGAAATCATAGAATATCCGAGCAATTCAAAATTTTCAGATTACAAAACTAAAAAAGTTGAAAACAAATCTATTTTAGTAACAAAGCAAGGTGTTTACACTTTTAGATTTAAGAACTCTGCTTTAGGTGGAAGAATTTGTAAAATTAAAATTCAACGAATTCCTGCATCGAATGAAACAAAAAATTTCAATTCGACAGTTACTTGGGAAACCAAACAAGAAACAACTTATAATACTTATACCAAAGACGTTGTTGTTGGTTATGACACAACATACGTTCAAAAATCGATAAAAAAGTTAGTAAAAACAGAGCTTTCGGAAGAAATGATTATTGACAAAACAGAAAGAGTTCATTCAATTAACAATCTCGACTATAAGAACTTTAAAACTGTTCGAGTTACCTTGCCACAAAATGAAATATCAACTTACAAGACCAAAAAAATTGTTTCTTGGTTATATTGGATTGGTGTTGGTAAAGAAGCATCAGCTGCTTGGGCAAAAAATGTAAATACAGTAAAAAATATTGCTTCTGATGCAGCAACTATTTTTGGTGGTGGACCACTTGCAGTACTTGCAATAGGAACAATTTCAAGTTTAGCTATGCCGACAATGGGGGAAGATGTTGGTTATTGGTTTATTACTGACGACAACAATGCCCAACTTTTTATGGGACGCCAATCATTTATGCAATTTGACAAGGGAAAAGGAATAGCAGCGTATGGCAAAAATTCAGACAGAACACAAGGTATTTTTCACATCGGACTTTCAAACGATAATCAATTTCAAAGTATTGATGCTAATATTAAGATCTCCGTAATTTGGGAAACAAATATTTACGAAAACCAACTATACACAGACACTATTATTACGCCAAGATATGAGAGGAAAACTTTTTCTGACCCAATTATCAAGACATTTAAAGTTCCAGTAACAGGGCAATATTAAGACAAACAGCCGATAACAGCACCTTTTCCCTTATCAGCTGTTTTCTTCAACCGCCGAAACTTTTCATTATATTAGTTTATCGATTAAAGCTTAAAAAAATGTAAATCAGTCTATTAATATCTTAATAAAACCACTTTTAACTAACAAACTATGCCTCTGATCAATCCACACATCAACTTTAATGGCAATGCCGAAGAAGCTTTCAATTTTTACAAATCAGTATTTGGAGGAGAATTTACTAGGATCATCCGTTTTAAAGACATTGCTAGTGATGAATTTCCTGTAGCAGCACATGAAGCCGATAAGCTGATGCACATTGCTTTACCCATTGGTAAAAACTTTCTTTTAGCCAATGATGTTCCAGAAATTATGGGGCGAACCAACGAAAATGAAAATAGAAGTAAAATTTCGATAAGCGCCGAAAGTAAAGCAGAAGCCGAAAAATTGTTCAATGGTCTTTCTGCAGGTGGTACAGTTGAAATGCCATTTGAAGCTAGTGGTTTAGACACCTATTTCGGAATGTTTAGAGACAAATATGGAATTGAATGGATGATCAACTTCGACCCTAACGATAAGTAAGATTATTTACCGAAACCTGAATTAATATGATAATTCGACCAGCTGTAATCGATGATGTAAAACAAATTCAAATTGTAAGAAACTCGGTAACAGAAAATACATTAACAGACCCTAATCTTGTTACAGATGAAGATTGCATTAACTTTATTACCTTTAGAGGAAAAGGTTGGGTGTGTGAAATGGATAATCAAATTTTGGGTTTTGCAATTGTTGATCTTCTTAATTACAACATTTGGGCATTATATATAGACCCCAATTTTGAAGGAAAAGGTATCGGCCAATTATTGCATAATGAAATGTTAGATTGGTATTTTGAACAAACCCAAAAAACTGTTTGGCTAGGTACAGCTTTTAATACCAGAGCAGAGCATTTTTACACTAAAGCAGGCTGGAAAATAGTTGGGAAACACGGTTCTGACGAAACCAAATTTGAAATGAAACATGAAACTTGGCAGCGTTTAAGAATTAATCGCTAACATAAGTTTAGAATTAAAAATACATTTAAAAGTTTTCTCAGTCGCGAAAAGCTCTTTCGAAAAGACGGCAGCATATCTCAACTAGTCTTAGCGTCTCGCTAAGACTTTCAATTCAATCTTCATTCATTTTTGTCAGTCTGAGCGTAGTCGAAGACCTTTTAGTGCGCTTAGACTACGCTCAGCGTGACAGTATGTAAAATTAAATTTGTTTAGTTTTTTAAAAAATGATTTATGATACAGCCTCTTTCAATCTTCATAAAAACTCAAAGTATAACTTCTCATTTAACACTACTCCTCCCCTCGGGGGAGGTTGGGTGGGGCTTTATTTCATCACCCCTATTTGCTTGCCCTGCCAATCTGGAAATAATACTTGATCATTGCTAATACCCAAATGTTTATCTGCTACTTCGCTAAACACTGCCCTAAAATCGGTAGTTACGGCTAAGTCTCTACCATCTTCTAAATTTTCTTTTACCAATGGATTTACTACTCCATGTACCAAGCCACCGTTAACCGAATTACCTAAAATAAAATTACATGAAGCACGGCCATGGTCAGTTCCTCCAGTTCCATTCTGTGCAACTGTTCTTCCAAATTCAGTCATGGTCATTACTGTAACTTCATCTTGGTATTTACCCATATCAGTCCAAAATGCCATCATGCTATTGCTCAAATCGTTAACATTACGGGCAAAAATACCAGTATCTGTACCTTGGTTAAAGTGCGTATCCCAACCACCAGATTCGGTGAAAGCCACTTCCATACCCACATCCATTTTTATGAGTTGGGCAATTTGTTTTAGCGAGTTACCCAAAGCCGTATTCGGATAAACCGCATTGTATTCTGGTTTGTAATTCTTGGTATCGGTTTTTTGTAGCATTTTAATGGCATCAAAACTTTCTTTGCCCGTATTTTTTAATAAACCAGATGAAGTTTGATCGTATAAATCTTCGAAACTTTTAGATGCCAAATTAGCACCAGCTTGATTTCCTTTCAATTGAATGTTAAAATCTGCTAAATTGTTAATGGCAACTGCCGGATGATCTCCATAAAAAGACCTAGGTAATGAAGTAGTTAAACTTACACCTTGAAAAGGAGTTGCTGCATCGTGACCTAACAAACCAACTGCACGGTTTAACCAACCACTAGCCGTACCTTTTTTAAACGGCGTACCGGATTCCATAAAATCTTGTGCATCAAAATGTGAACGCGTGTTATTTGGCGAACCAATTCCGTGTACAATTGCCATGCGTTTTTCTCTAAACATCGGCTCAAAGGCAGTCATTGATGGATGTAAGCCAAACTTGCCGTCTAAATCTATCAACGGTTTATTTTTTCCACCCTGTGCAGCACTCATAAATATACTTGGCCTGGCTGCTTTTAAATATTGATCGGTAAATGGCGTTACTGCCATTAATCCATCCATCGCTCCGCGTTGAAAAATACAAACCATGATTTTTCTTTTCTTGAACAAAGCCGGTGTTGTGGTTCCCGCAACAGCATCAGCCAAAAAACTTGGCATACCGCCGCTTAATCCAATTCCGAATAGGGCTAAGCCGCCTGCTTTTAAAAATCCTCTTCTTGATGTCATGATCTGATCTATTTACGTTGAAACTCTGGTGAACCTATAATTACCCCAACAACTTGCGAAAGCATATTTACTGTGCCTGCTTTTTGGGTGGGATTAGCATTGGCTAAGGCTTTTTTACCTTTTTTCATCTTTTCTGCATCATCCATAATATTGGCATCTTCGTTAGCCATGGTGTTCATTTGCATTGGCGGTGCAGTTTTTTCTGCCGCTTGCATTACTTTATTTTCCAAATTGGGATCATTTAACATTGGCTTTAACCTTGCAATGGTTTCCTCAAGTTTTCGCTCAGGCATTAATAATTTGCTGTATATTTTTAATGCAGCTTCGGCACTTTCTGGCTCGTGGTTATTATTCATTGCCGCCAAATTAAAACTGATGCCCGGTATTTTTTGTGAAGCCAAAGCCAAACCAAAGTTCATTCTGTTTAACAATGAACCCGTATTGATCCAGTATTGTCCGCGGTCTGGAAAACCAGTTGGCGCTTGGTAATAATACATTTGTTGGCCCATTTTATTAATCCAAGTATACAATTGGTAAGGTTGATTAATTTTTGCATCTAAACTTCTTACTGCACTTATGGCCAATTCAAAAGGTGATTTTGTTTTTTCTCTTAAGGCATTTGTCGACCAAAATTCGGGTGAATTTACCATGGCGGTTAAAACTGCTGCAATATCGCCTTTGCTATTAGTAAATGTTTTCGCCATTTGATCTATCAAACTTTTAGGCGGATGATCACTTACAAAACGTGTTGCAATTTTGCCAGAAATAAATTGAGCAGTTGCTTTATGGTGGGCTAACATTTTTAATAATGTTACACCTTCTTCATAACCTCCGCCAGCCGGAAATTTTTTACCTAAAACAGTTTTCTCTCCATTATCATGTCTGTTAGGCACAAACATAAAATCTCCTTCGCGTACAAAACCTCTTTTTGCTAAATTGGCTTCGCCGATGTTTTCAATCATCTTTTTTATTGGTGCGCCATAACCATTATCGCCCATTGGCGCCAATGTCCACCCAGTTAAAATACGAGCTGCTTGGGTTACATCGCTTTGCGTATAACCACCATCAACCCCCATGGTGTGCAACTCCATTACCTCACGAGCGTAATTTTCGTTTAAGCCAGATTTAGCGTTTTTCTTTTTATTGGCTTGCATTTTTTGTAATGCAGCTGCTCTAGCTTTTTTCTGTTGAGGATTTGCTGCATTTTTAGCATTTCCCATCATCATATCATCGGGCAAACTCATGGGAACATTAGTGCCAGAACTTGTAAAATTGTCTAAATACATCAGCATTGCTGGAGATTTAGCCGTACTTAAAACTAGGTTTTCGAAACTACCAAACACATTCGGACGAATAACATCTCGCTCATAAGCAGGCACATAAGAAGCACACTGATTTTTACTTAATGCTACATTAAAATGATTGAACCAAAAATCTGTCATCAATTCGCGAAACTGATTATTGGTATAAGTTGCCCTTAATATTTTTTGATTGATAAATTGGCGATATAAGTCTTGCTGCGGTCTGTAACCCTTTTCTTTCATGTAAGCGGCAAGCAAATTTCTATAGGCCTTTCCGTTTACTGAATCTTTATGCACTGCACCATCTCTAACTGCGAAACGCACCAATTGCGCATTACGCGGATATAAATTTTCTACTTCGGTATTGCTTAGGTTTATTGCATCAAAAACTTTTAGTTTGGCAGTTAAATCATCATCTTTTAAATTACCTTCAAATTGTTGATTTAGCCATTTTTCTAAGCCAATTTTTAGCACATCGGCTACATCGCCAGGTTTTGCGCCATACGTAAATCTACTTAATAAATGAGCGGCTGCTTGTTGTGGCGTTAATCCGGCTTGTTTATAAGGCAAATTAAACTTTTCTCTATCATTTGAAACTCTAACAAATGATGAAAACACCAATGCCAAACTAAAAGCAAAAATACTGATGTAAAAACTGCGAATTTTTCTCATGACAATTTCCAATTACAATCTTATGACAAGATAAATTAGAGAAAGATTAATCCGTAGTTTAATTAAAAGCTAAACACATTAGGAATATGAAATTTTGCAACGCTTGCATTGTGCTGCCTAGCCAGCGTAAGTAGAGGCTAAAGCTTTGTTTAAAGGAATTTTAACCATTACAATAGTACCCTTGTAATTTTCTACTACTAAATTGCCATTTAAGCTTTGGATACGAGCTTTAATATTTTTTAAACCTCTAGCATTTTGTCTAACTTCACCTGGGTTAAAGCCAACACCATTGTCTTTAATTTCGAAAATTAACAAGCCATTGCTAATTGTTGCATTAAGGTAAACATTAGTAGCTTTAGCATGTTTAATTGCGTTGTAAACAATTTCTTTAACTAATAAATAAATGTTTCTTCTACTTTGACTGTTAATTATCAAATTATCTACATCCATTGGAAAATTAGGCTCGTAGTTAATTTCTGTATACTCAAATAATTTAATGGTTTGATGCTCGATGTAGTACAATAAATTTTCTAAATTATCGCTTTCCGTATTTGTACTCCAAATAATTTCATTAATTTTTTCAGACATTTCATTTACCATACCGCTTATTTGCTTAAGCTCTGCAATATCTGTTCTTTTTTTACTAGCTAAATCTGCAAACAATTGTATAGAGAATAAGCCAGAACCTATATCATCGTGTATTTCTCCGCTAATTCTTTGTCGCTCTTTTCTGATAAACTGCTGCTGTTCTAAGTACACAGCTTTCGATTTTTCTTTAAGTTTGTTGTTTTTTTTAATCAAAAAATAGATAATTCCAGCAAAAATTAAAACAATAATAATTAAAACTAAGAGGAATTCTGGAGGCATAATGTTATAAATTGACAGCGTATTTGGCATCTAAACTAATATTGTGTATTAAATGTTTTAATTTATGTAAATATTAATTAAAAATTAATAATCATTTCCCTATCACTAATAGTAAATAAAGCACATGGGATTTAACATGATGATTAAAACAAAAACCTATCCAAAAATGATTTAAGCTCTTTTTAAAAGTTTAAATTAACATAAATATTTTTTATTAATAGTTAAAAATCTTTAAAATAAGTTAAAATATCTATTAACTATTAAATTAAATCATTCACTTTTAAATAATTGGTCTTATCTTTAGAAGATTAAACATCCCTAATGTTCTAAGCAAATGATTTCTATTACCATTATTGAAGATCACGAGAATTATCGAAACTCATTGGTTCAAGCAATTGAACAAAATGAAGAATTTAATATTATCGGCGTTTACAGTTCGGCTGAAGATGCTTTGTTGCAAATTGAAATTAATCCACCAGACATTGCTCTTGTAGATATTCAATTAGTTGACATGTCTGGGATTGAGTTTATAGAAAAAGTTAGAAGTACAGTACCCGATACTCAATTTTTAATGTGCACCAGTTTTCAGAATAGTGAAAATATATTTAATGCTTTAAGGGCAGGAGCTTCAGGATATATTGTAAAAGGATCTACCACTCAAGAAATTCAGAACGCAATTATAGAACTACACCAAGGTGGTTCGCCAATGAGCCCATACATTGCTCGAAAAGTAATTAGCTTGTACCATAAACCAGAAACAAATGATTTTGGCTTAAGCAAAAGAGAGTTAGAGGTTTTAAATTTGCTCAGTAAGGGTTTACTTTATAAAGAAATATCTGATAAATTAAATATAAGCGCAAATACGGTTAAAAATCACTGTAAAAATATTTATAAGAGATTACACGTTCAAAACAAAATTGAGGCTTTAAATAAGTTCAATAACATGTAATCCTTATTCTCTCTCTTTATCAATCAATTTTATAGCCCTAATGGGCTATTGTTTTTAGCAGCAAAATGTAGGAAGTTTGTTAAACAAATATTAATTGATTTATCTATTATTTGCTTTGTTTAAAAGATGATAAGATTTTTTAAACAACATTTTGTTAATGCACTAATTGTTTAGCAAAACACATAAGGTAGATAACAATAAACAAACAATAGATAAGAGGGATTTTGGTGTAGGGACCATGCCCTCTTTTTTTATTTAATACAATTTACGTAAGTAGCTTATTTACCTAAGTTCGATAATTACTCAACGAAATTATCGCTTTAATACGTCTATTTTGGTAGACTCTCCATGTTGATCCGATAGCTATCGTATTTATTTCAGCATCTATTTAGCACGAAAGAACCTGACCTGTAGTGAAGCGGAAAGCTACGCAGTAAAATAAATTCAGTGTGAGGAAAAAGCTAACCCAAATCCTAATTTATAACTTGAAAACCAATGTTTAATTATCTAGCTCAGCTTATTAAGTTACATTAATTTCATCTAACCTGCATTGCAGCTTAATTGCTAATTCCTTATCATGAGGAGCCTTAAAGATCTCTGCATGATTACCAGGTACATCGTGAACATTTACACCTTCAAGCGCATAATCATTCCATCCCAAATATTTAGGATCATCAATAAAATAAAGATTATTTGCTTTAAAAACATCAATCTTAACAGCGATTGGAACCAATTTGTATCTATAAAAGGCATTCATGATTTCCTTCATTAATACAAGCATATACTTTGGGTAATTAGGAAAATCTGTTTGTTTATTAATTAATTTTCTAACGCCATCTATGTTAGATTGAATTAAATAACTAATATTTTTTGTTGGTGCCTTTTTGATTGATTTTAACCTAAACTTTAGCTTTTCGAACTGGCGCAATGATTTAACAGCTATTTTTTTTCCAAATTGAAATTGATGGGTTGGTATTTGAACATTGGTATCAAACATGGCCAATAGTTTTACCTCTTTGCCTTTTGCTTTTAATTGTTTAACCATTTCGAAAGCAATTATGCCGCCTATAGAATAACCACCAATTGCATAAGGCCCAGTGGGATTATGCTTTAATACTTCACTGTTATAAAATTCAGCTATACTTTCAATATTGTTGTAAATAGTTTTCTCGTTGTCATCATCAAAAGCTTGCAAACCATAAACAGGTTGATCGGCTTTGAGGTGAGCAACCATGCTTCTATAACCCAATACATTTAAACCAATACCATGGACAATGTACAGCGGCACTTTATCTCCATTTGGTTGGATAGGTATTAAGGATTTAAATTCTTCTGCAGCATTGTTTTCTATGGCATTTACCAATTGTTTGATGGTAGGATACTTAAAGAGTATAGATGGAGAAAGTCGCTTAGCTAATTTTTTCTCAATCTGAATTTTTGTTTTTAACGCAATAAGTGAAGTACCACCTAATTCAAAAAAATCATCATCAACCCCAATTTTATTGATGCCAGTATTTTGCATCCAAATTTGAGCTACAATTTCTTCATTTGGAGTAGATGGGGCAACATAGTTGGAGGTATTATTTTTAATGAGTGGTTTAGGTAAAGACTTCCTGTCAATTTTACCACTTGGCAACAAGGGCATATTTGGCAGTAATACGTAATCTACAGGCACCATATATGCCGGAAGCAATTTCTCTAAATTCTCTTTTAATATTGTCTCAATTGCTACAGCTGTTAATTTATTCTGTGGATTTTTGAGCGTATAATAGGCTACTAATCTAGCATTCTCTACTTTATCTTGGTGTACCATCACCAAAGCATCTTTAATCAATGGTTGGGCTTTAAGCTGAAAATCAATTTCTTCTGTTTCAATGCGATAGCCCCTAATTTTAACCTGTGTATCTTTTCTTCCAATAAACTGTAAATCACCATTTGGCAATTGTTTAACCAAATCTCCAGTTGCATACATCAGCTGCTTTGGCATTAAAAAAGGATTTGGTATAAATTTTTCGGCAGTTAAAGCTGGTCTGCTGATATAGCCATTGGCCACACCTAAACCACCAATATATAATTCGCCCTCGGTTCCTTTATCTACCGCATCAAGACTTTCATTTAGTATATAAATTTCCGTATTTGTAATGGGTTTGCCAATGCTGATTAACTCATCATCAATACTTAACTGCTTTGCCAAAGCACAGATGGTGGTTTCGGTAGGCCCGTACATATTCCATAGCGCCTTACATCTAGCCAATAATTGCTCAGCTAATTGTTTAGTTAAAGCTTCGCCACCGCAAAAAGCAACGATTGGTAGTTTTTCTTTCCAACCAGCTTCAATCATCATTTGCCAAATGTAGGGCGTTGCTTGCATTAAGGTTATTTTTTCCTTTTTAACAATCTCCAGCAATGCGAAACCATCTCTAACCACATCCTGATCAACTATAGTTAACTTGGCCCCTGCAATTAATGGTAGATAGAGTTCTTCCTCAGAAATATCAAAAGACATGGTAGTTAAACCCAGCATATTATCTGTGTAAGTTACGCCAGGTTCTGTTAAACGGTGTAATAATAAATTTAATAAACTTTGATGGCTAATGCCTACTCCTTTTGGTAAGCCTGTTGAGCCAGAGGTATAAATGATGTAAACTAAATGAGCTAAATTAAATATTTTCGGTACATAATGGTGTTGCGTTCTAACCGCCCATAATTCATCAAACAAAAGCAACGGAAAAGCGCTGTAAGTTGCTGAATAAGCATTTGCAGTAATGATGGTACGAGCACCAGAATCTTCCATTAAAAACGAAATCCGATCTACAGGAAGTGTTGGATCTATTGGAACATAGGTAATTTCTGCTTTGAGTAAGGCTAACAGACAGACAGACATTTCAATGGATCTATCCATTGCTACCGCTACAATATCATTCGGTTTGTACCCTTTACTTAAAAAACAAGCAGCGAGCTGATCTGAAGCTAGCGTTAAATCACTATAAGAAATTTTTTTAGCATGATGCTGAATGGCAACTTGATTTGGTAATTGTTGAGCTTGTTGCTTAATAAGAAACGGAATGGTCTTTTCACCAAAATAATTAACCATAAATAGAGGCGTATTGAACGTATAGTAGGAGAATGTTATTGAAAAAATATAATTGATGTTAAGATACAACTAAATTTCTTTTTAATTAACAAAACGGGCTACTGTTTGTTTTAAATAAATATTTGTTTAAAATTCATAAGCTAAAAAGTAAACAATATCTTTGGTTATTCCTATTTAAACGTTGAATTAGAATAATAATTCACAAAATCAATCATCCTTAAATTATTTTGCCGTGATTACAGAAAATGCTTCGTCAATTAAACTCTTTAACCTAAAAGAAATTGGTAAAAAAAACATACCAGAAACTTACCTTACTTATCAAAAAGAATTGGAATTATTTTCTGATTGGGTAGCTAATTTTTTAGCAAAATCTAATGCAAACTTAGGTCGTACTGGCGCTGTTTGCCCTTATGTACAATATGCAGAGGAAAAAGAATATTTTAAAGTTGGTGTTTTTGATGCACCAGATCCAAAACAAGAGCTAATTATTTCGCTTATTAGAGATTTGAAGGAACTTTTTATAACGATGAATCCTACCAATAAAAAAGATGAGAAATTTAAAGCAATTACCATATTATTTCCTACTTTAAATGAAAATCAGGTACTTGATATTATTGATGGTGTACAATTAAAACTAAAACCAGAATTTGTAAAACAAGGAATGATGATTGGACAATTTTATGAAAATTGCCAACAAGGAGGATTAAGAAACTCTAGCTTTAGACCTTTACAATCGCCAGTACCTTTATTAGCCATTAGGTACATGGTAGAAACAGACTGGCCTTTTTTAGAAGGAGATAAAGTTTTAGAACAAGCTTACCAGAAAAATTTTGGCAAGATTAATTTTGGCACAAAAAAAGAATAAAAATGCATCCAAAAATTAAAGATAAATTAACTGAAGCGCAGCTTAATTATAAAGAAATTAAACACGCAACTTTTGACAAACCGATCCACTCGCCTTTGGATTTTGCGGAAGCATTAGGCTATGAAATAGGTCGTATCACGAAATCGGTTTTTTTGAGAGCAAAAACAAAGGATAAATACATTATGGCAGTTTGTTCTTGCCATAAAAAATTAGACTTTGCAAAATTAGCCCAATTGGCAAAGGTGAATAAACTAGAAGTAGCAGATAAAAATGAGTTGGCAGAAATGATTGGTTATCCACCAACTGGAGTTTGCGCTATTGGTTTAACAGCTAACATTGCAATTTTTATGGATGCTGAACTGTTAAATTATCAAACTATAATGGTTGGATCAGGTGAAGTAGCCATTGAAATTGAGCTTAATCCAAAAGATTTACTTTTGATTACCAATGCTACTATTGACCAAATAAGTTTAGCTTAGTTTATTAAACAACTAGTTGATAGAGTGTTGGCTGTAAACTTTTTTTAATAGCCTTGCCGGATTACCTACCATTACACAATTTGGCGGCACGCTTTTAGTTACTACGGCTCCGGCTCCAATAATTGCATTGTCGCCTATTTCAATATCGCCTAAAATGATGGCATTTACACCAATATCAACATTGTTACCAATACGAGGTGATAAACTATAGGTACCATCTGGCAATAATTTATTACTAATTGTTGTTAAATGGCGAATGGTGCAGTTGTTACCAAATACCGTACTCGCTTCAATTACAGAACCATGTCCGTGATTTAATTTAAGGCTTTTACCTGCTCTAACGTGCCAATTAATTTCAATATTAAATATCCATTCAATGATAATTCTATAAAGGGCTAAATACCAAATAAATAAAACAGTTAATACAGGATTTTTTCTTACAAAGGAAGCAATTCTAAAAAGAAACAAAACAATTCTTCCTTTAAAATTTCCTTTGTTCACTTTCCAATCTTGAAAAGGGCCGTGATACCTTGCTCTATAATAGATCTGCTTTAGTTTTTCCATTTATATTTTTGGTTGATAGCTGAAATTTTAATGATTAAATTAACTATCAAATTGGTTGTTGCGAAACTTATTATTAACAGTAATTACAACTTTACGTTATGGTAAAAATTTCACATTACAAAAGTAGGTGTGTACAAGCTAGATCACAATAGCCCTTAACTACTAATTACGTTATTATGTTTTAATTTTAACAAATCGACAATCTGTTGTTAATCTGTTAAATATGTATTGTAGGAGGTTTTAAAGCAAAAAAGGAGACTTTCTTTCGAAACGTCTCCTTGCTAATAAGATTTAAAATTTTACTATTTATTAAATGTAGTAAAGTCTTTATGCTCAATTTTAGCCAATGCTTCTTGAGACAGCGATTTGAAATAATCGTAAGTTATTTTTAAACCTTCTGCTCTAGCTACTTTTGGTGTCCAACCTAATAATCGAGTTGCCTTTTCTATATCTGGTCTACGTTGCTTCGGATCATCTTGCGGTAATTCTCTATAGACAATTTTTTGGTCTGTACCCGTTAATTTAATGATCTCTTCGCAAAACTGTTGAATGGTAATTTCATCTGGATTACCAATGTTAACTGGCTGAGCATAATCGCTAAATAATAAACGATAAATACCTTCAACCAAATCATCTACATAGCAAAATGAGCGAGTTTGGCTACCATCACCGAAAACTGTTAAATCTTCGCCACGTATGGCCTGACCAATAAAAGCTGGCAATACTCTTCCATCATTTAGTCGCATGCGGGGGCCGTAGGTATTAAAGATCCTCACAATTCTCGTTTCCACACCGTGAAAAGTATGGTAAGCCATAGTGATCGCTTCCTGAAAACGTTTGGCCTCATCATATACCCCACGTGGGCCAACTGGATTTACATTGCCCCAATATTCTTCTGGTTGCGGATTAACGTTTGGATCACCATATACCTCAGAGGTTGATGCTATTAGCATTCTAGCACCTTTAGATCTGGCTAGCCCTAATAAATTGTGTGTTCCTAATGAGCCCACTTTTAAAGTTTGGATTGGAATTTTTAAATAATCTATCGGGCTTGCTGGCGAAGCGAAATGTAGGATATAATCTAGCTCACCTGCAATGTGAACAAACTTAGAAACATCATGGTGGTGAAACTCGAAATTTTCTAATTTAAACAAGTGTTCGATGTTAGCTAAATCACCTGTAATCAGGTTATCCATGGCTATCACATGAAAGCCTTCCTTAATAAATCTATCGCAAAGATGTGAACCTAAAAATCCGGCTGCACCTGTAATCAATACTCTTTTACCTTTCATTTGATCCAATTAATTTTCTACCAATACTGTTGTAATAATAACCCATGTCAACCATTTTTTCTAAATCATAAAGGTTACGACCATCAAAAATGATTTTGTTCTTTAAAATTTCATCCATTCTATCAAAATCTGGGTTACGGAAAACTGACCATTCTGTTGCTATTAACAATGCATCAGCATCTTTCAAAGCCTCATATTGATTATCTACGTACACTACTTTATCTCCAATGATATTTTTAACATTCTCCATTCCTTCTGGATCGAAAACGCTTAATGTAGCGCCGTGTTTAACCAATGCATCAATAATATACAAGGCTGGTGCTTCACGAATATCATCAGTTTCTGGCTTAAATGCCAAACCCCACAGTGCAAAATGTTTGCCTTTGATATCGTTTTTATAGTATTTAAGAATTTTGTCTACCAAGATGGTTTTCTGTCTCTCGTTAACTTCCATTACCGATTTAAGAATCTGGAAATCATATTTACTTTCATCTGCTGCTTTTACCAATGCCTGTACATCTTTCGGGAAACATGAGCCTCCGTAACCAATGCCGGGAAAAAGGAAACGCTTACCAATTCGCTCATCAGAACCAATGCCACGGCGTACCGCATCAACATCTGCACCAACCATTTCACAAAGGTTCGCTACCTCATTCATAAAAGTGATTTTGGTAGCTAAAAATGAGTTTGCGGCATATTTTGTTAATTCAGAAGAACGTTCATCCATAAATAAAATTGGATTACCTTGACGAACATAAGGACCATATAATTCGGTCATTAGTTTTTTAGCTCTTTCACTTTTTGTACCCAAAACAACACGATCAGGTTTCATGAAATCATCTACCGCTACACCTTCTCTTAAAAACTCTGGGTTAGAAACTACATCAACCTCAACATTTGTATTTTCGGCAAAAACTGCACTCACTTTATCTGCAGTACCTACTGGCACCGTAGATTTGTTCACAATCACTTTATAATCGGTTATTAATTTCGAAATATCTTTTGCAGCACCTAAAATATAAGATAAATCTGCAGCACCATCGCCACCCGGAGGAGTTGGTAATGCCATAAAAATAATCTGTGCATCTTTAACTGCAGCAGCTAAGTCTGTAGTAAAAGTTAATCTCTTTTGCGCAATATTACGGTGAAAAAGAAGATCCAATCCAGGTTCGTAAATTGGCACTTCGCCATTTTGCATTTTCTTAACTTTCGCTTCGTTGATATCAACGCAAATTACATCATTGCCCGTCTCAGACAGACAAGTACCTGTTACCAGTCCTACGTAACCGGTACCTATTACAGCTATTTTCATTTATTATATTTTTATTTAGGGATTAATTTAAATATCGTTAAATCAGCTGCAATGTAATTGTACTGATTGGGTATTTTTTTTATCACGAAAGTAAATGAAAAAAACCACAATACAATAGCCCTAAACTACCATCTTTAACACGATTTAATTGTTAATTGAAGCGAAATTAATTATCTTGCAACGAAATACAAGCAAATCCGTGCTGATAGATGATTTAAAAACCGTATATTTTGCTTTATTAGAATAAATAAGTAACAAAATATCCCTATTGTTATATTTATGATAAGCGGTAAACCGTCTAATGAGCTCTCACCTCAAATAAGTGCTAAAACATGCTATGGCCCAAGTGTGCCATATCCAATTGGTCAAACATTAAATGATCTTCTGATAAACGGTGCCTTAAAAAATGATAATTCCATTGCGCTTGTGTACGGTGGTTTAGAGATGACATATGCAACATTGCACACCAAAAGCAATCAACTTGCACATCATTTACTTGAACTTGGGGCGTGTAATGATGCATTAGTAGGCGTTTTCTTAGCGCCTGGATTTAACATGGTAGTAGGCATTTTGGGCATTTTAAAAGCTGGAGCTGCGTATGTTCCTATAGATCCAAATTTCCCAGCAGACCGTATCAATTATCTTTTGGAAGATACTGGTATGAAAATTTGTTTAATCGATCATACGGCACTTCCGGCAATAAGCACCAATATTATACCTGTAAACCTCAACAAAGATTTAGCAGTAATCTCGGCTTATCCAACCTCAGTACCACATACAAATGTAAATGATTACAGCTTGGCTTATGTAATTTACACCTCAGGTTCTACAGGCTTACCAAAGGGGGTAATGATTGAGCATAGAAATATTGTGAATTATTTACTTTTTAGTCAATCATTATTTACAGACCAATTAAAAAGTGGCACTTATTTTTATATGCCATTTACTTTCGATGCATCAATTACTGCATTGTTCTTACCCTTAATCACAGGAAAAAAAATCGTAATTAGCACTAAAACAGGTGTAGATATTTTCGAAGACCCAAACTTAATAGCCCATGCGCCATATGATTTTATTAAAATTACACCTGCTCATTTGGGTTTACTAAATTTAAAATATGGTGATAATTTATTTTTAACCAACAAATTAGTAGTTGGAGGAGAGGAATTAAAACCAGAAAACATTGTTAACCTAAACGAAAACCAAAACCTTACCATTTACAACGAATATGGGCCAACAGAGTGCACAATTGGTTGTACTTTTTATGCTTTTTCTCCTTCAGGCAACTTAAAACAGAAAATAGCTATCGGAACGCCTTTTGCCAATACGACTGCTTTGGTATTAGGCGATGATGGACAACCAAAACCCATTGGCGAAAGTGGCGAGTTGCATATTGGTGGTGCTCAAGTTGCACGTGGATACATCAATAAACCAGATTTAACAGGGTCAAGATTTATTGAAAGTAATTTACAGCAGGGTAGACTTTATAAAACTGGAGATATTTGTGCTTGGCAAGCCGACGGAAATTTAAGTTATTTGGGCAGAGCTGATGATCAGGTTAAAATTAGGGGATATCGGATAGAATTGGGAGAAGTTGAAATTTCGGTAGTAAATTCTGGTTTGGCCAAGGCTTGCACAGTTATCGCTACTGATGATGGAGATGGCGGCAAACGTTTGGTGGCTTTTTATGTACCGAACAACAAAGACTCTAATCAGCAAAAAATTAGAACTTACCTTCAGGAACATTTGCCTGATTACATGGTTCCGCAATTATTTGTAACATTAAGCGAATTACCCTTAACAAAAAATGGAAAGGTTGATAAAAAAGCTTTGCTCGTTCCTGATGCTTCCATGTTACTTTCCAATGCCTATGTACATCCAAAAACCGAAATTGAGAAAAATGTAGCTGCCGTTTGGAAAGCCGCACTCCATGTAAACAGAGTAGGCACTACCGATAACTTTTTTGAGTTAGGCGGCAATTCGCTGATGGCAAAAAAGGTGTTGATTGCTCTGCGTGAATTACATCAATATGCCATTCCTGTTACCAAATTATACCAAAGTCCAACTATACAAGGCTTAACAAAGTTTTTAACCCCTCAAACTTCACAAAAACAAGTTCAAAACCAGCGAGAACTAGACAACAATGCCCCTATTGCGGTAATTGGGATGGCAGGTAGATTTCCAGGCGCTAACAACATCAACGAGTTATGGGATGTATTAATTAATGGTAAAGAAACGACTACCTTTTTTAAACCAGAGGAGATTGCGAAAGAAATTCCTGATGAATTAAAAAACGATCCATTTTATGTAAATGCAAGGGGCATTATTGATCAAGCTGACCATTTCGACCCTGCTTTTTTTGGGATCAATCCCAAGTTGGCCGCATTGATGGATCCTCAGCAACGCATATTTTTAGAAATTGCACATGAGGCACTAGAAAAAACTGGACACCTTCATCAAAACTATACTGGCAAAATCGGCGTTTTTGCAGGAGCAGGAACCAATACCTATTATGAAAACAATGTATTGGCACATCCTGATTTAATTGAAAATCAGGGTAAGTTACAGGTACATTCGGTTAATGAAAAAGATTATATTGCCTCTAGAACAGCCTATCACTTAAACCTTCATGGCCCGGCAGTTAGTGTTAATTCGGCCTGTTCTACTTCATTGTTGGCTATAGCCGAAGCAGTTAATAGTTTACGTGCAGGGCAATGCGATGCAGCATTGGCGGGTGGAGCAAGCATTACATCTCCCATAAATAGTGGGCACCTATACCAAGAAGGGAGTATACTCAGTGCAGATGGCCATTGTGCGCCTTTTAACAATGAGGCTACTGGAACTGTTTTTAGCGATGGCGCTGGAGTTGTTCTTTTAAAAACATTATCGACTGCACAGCAAGATCGAGATCATATTTATGCCATTATTAAAGGTGTTGGCGTAAATAATGATGGTGCTGGCAAAGGTAGTTTTACTGCGCCAAGCTCTAGCGGACAAGCTCATGCTATTAGCGAAGCCATTGCAAATGCAGGTGTTGATCCTAGCGAAATTACCTATATTGAGGCCCATGGCACCGGTACTCCAATTGGCGATCCGATAGAGTTTGAAGGTTTAACAACAGCGTTTGGAGAACAAAACAAAAACCAATATTGTGCCATTGGCGCTATCAAAAGTAATTTTGGGCATTTAACACAAGCTGCTGGTGTAGCTGGATTTATAAAAACTTGCCTTGCCTTAGCAAACAAAGTAATACCACCCACTTTAGGTTACAAAATTCCTAATCAGCATATAGATTTTGTTAACAGTCCATTTTATGTAAACACCAAATTGGCCAATTGGAATGACGACAAAAGAATAGCAGGAGTAAGTTCATTTGGAGTTGGTGGCACCAATGTACATGTGGTTTTGGAAGCCTATGAAAATCCAGAAGCTACACCCCCTGTTTCTGATAAACCATTTCAATTGATCGCTTGGTCTGCAAATTCAGAAGATAGTTTAGATTCATATCGCAAGGCATTAGGAAATTATTTACAAGACGATCTAAATCCATCCTTAGCTGCTGTTGCATACACTTTATATCATAGCAAAGCTGATTATAAGCATCGGGCATTTACAGTAGCCGTAAGTTCTTCGCAACTGGGTGATAGCTTATTAACTAACTCTATCGGTTCATTTAATCCGAATTTATTAAGAGAAATCTCTGGCGAAATTGTCTTTACTTTTCCTGGTCAGGGAGCACAGTATTTAAACATGGGCTGGTCTCTTTACGAAAATGAGCCTATTTACCGTGCAGCAGTTGATGAATGTGCATTAATTTTAACTCCCTACCTTAAACTCAACATCAAGGAGATTATTTTTGCCAAAGAAGAAAGTGACACCGCAGTTAACCTATTAAAAGAAACCAAATACACCCAACCCGCTTTATTTGTAACTGAATACGCATTGGCACAACTGTGGATTAGTTGGGGCATAAATCCTACCCTTTTATGCGGACACAGTGTTGGTGAGTATGTAGCAGCCCATTTAGCTGGTATATTTAGCTTAATTGATGCATTGAAACTTGTAGCCACTAGAGGGGCATTAATCAGCGATTTACCAAAAGGTAGCATGCTTTCTGTAAGAGCTGAAGCTGCAGTAGTAAACAATTTACTTACTGGCGATTTAAGTATTGCAGCCATCAATAGTCAAAAATTAGTAGTGGTTGCTGGGCCAACTGCTCAAATAGAACGATTGGCAAAACAACTATCTCAAAAGGAAATCATCAATAAGCCTTTGTTCACCAGTCATGCTTTCCATTCGGCAATGATGGATCCTGTTTTAGATGATTATCAAAAGATTGTAGCCGAGGTTAAATTAAACAAGCCAAATATTCCTGTTATTTCTACCGTTACTGGTAAGATTTTAAGTGATAGCGAAGCGATTAGCATAGCTTATTGGACTGCTCATTTACGCAAACCAGTATTGTTTTTAGCTGCCATATCAACCGCATTATCTTATCACCAACCCCTATTTTTAGAGGTTGGCCCTGGCTTAGTAACTTCAAGTTTGATTAAACAGATTGCTGCATTTAAAGGCCAAACATTGAAAGCTATTTCGAGCTTAGATCCGCAGAAGGACGCACTAGAATCTATCTTAAATACATTGGGTCATTTATGGGCCAATGGCATAAGTGTGGATTGGAAAGCTCTCTGTAAAGAACAGTCAATTATTGACCTACCTACCTATCAATTTGAGAGACAAAAATATTGGCTTGAGCCAAAACCAACTCAAGAAATATTAACTCAGGAAATTCCTTCTCCGATTATTCCTGTAGAAATTAATGCTCCAAAAAATTATACGCACATGAGAATAGACGCCCTTACTCAACAAGTTAAAAAAGTACTAGAAGATGCATCGGGTATTGACATGAATGATGTAGCATCAGAAAGTAATTTCCTAGAAATAGGGTTCGATTCGTTATTGCTAACTCAAGTAGCCACATCAATAAAGCGCCAGTTTAACTTACCGATAACTTTTAGGCAACTAAACGAAGAGTTTTCAAGCATTGCCAGTTTAGTTGCTTATCTAGATAAAAATTTACCACAATCGCATTTTGCTACGTTAGCAGAGGTTAGTTCAACAATTGATCATTTGCCAAATCAGTCATTACCAGCTATAACTACCGACAATAGTGCTTTGGGCTTAATTGCACAGCAGTTAAACATCTTAAGTAAACAAGTGATGCTCATGCAGGGCCAAAATCCTAACCATGCATCAGCCCAAATCAATCCTACTGCTCATGTACCAATACCAGTTCTACAAACTGTTACTGATCGTTCTTCTATTAGCGAGCTTTCAGAAGAAGAAAAAGCAGAAATTAAAAAACCATTTGGCGCTACACCAAAAATAGAGCGATTGGCATCAACCTTAAATGATAAACAAGTTTCTTTTTTAAAAGATCTTACTTTACGCTATAACAAAAAAACTTTTAAGAGTAAACAATATGCAGCTTCAAGTAGGTCATTTATGGCCGATCCTAGAGTAGTTTCGGGCTTTAAACCCGTTACAAAAGAATTGGTATACCCTATCGTGATTAACAAATCTAAAGGGAGCAAATTGTGGGATATAGATGGCAATCAATACTTAGATGCGCTTAATGGATTTGGATCTAATATGTTGGGCTATCAACCTGATGTAATCAAAGAGGCTATGCATGAGCAAATAGAAAAAGGTTATGAAGTTGGGCCCCAACATGAACTGGCATCAGAAGTAAGTAAATTAATTTGTGATTTTACTAGTTTTGAACGAGCAGCTTTATGCAGCACTGGCTCAGAAGCTGTTTTAGGTTGCATAAGAATTGCCCGAACAGTAACTAGCCGTTCGCTAATTGTTGCGTTTAGTGGCTCATATCATGGTATAATTGACGAGGTTTTAGTAAGAGGTACAAAAAAACTAAAATCATTTCCTGCTGCTGCTGGAATTATGCCAGAAGCGGTACAAAATATTTTAATACTAGACTACGGCACTCCCGAAACTCTTGCCATCATCAAAGAGCGTGGAGATGAAATTGCTGCTGTTTTAGTGGAGCCAATTCAGAGCAGGCGACCAGAATTTGTACCAATTGAATTTTTAAAAGAATTGAGAACAATTACAAAAGCAACTGGAGCGGTACTGATTTTTGATGAAGTGATTACTGGTTTTAGATTTCACCCTGGTGGAGCGCAAGCAATATTTAATATCAAAGCAGATTTGGCAGCTTATGGAAAAGTTGTTGGCGGAGGTATTCCTATTGGCGTTATTGCAGGCGATAGTTATTTGATGGACGCTCTTGACGGCGGCAATTGGAACTATGGTGATGAATCTATTCCAGAAATTGGGGTAACCTATTTTGCAGGTACATTTGTTCGGCACCCATTAGCTTTAGCTTCTGCTTACGCCTCTCTTAAATACATGAAAGAAAAGGGACCTGAGTTGCAAAAAAGTTTAAATACTAAGGGAGAATATCTGAGCAAAAAACTAAACGAAGCCATAGAAAAAAGGCAACTACCCATGTTTATTGCAAATTATGGATCGTTGTGGAAATTAAAATATCATCAAGAATTGCCTTACAGCGAATTGCTGTTTGTGCTTTTAAGAATAAAAGGAATTCACATTTTAGATGGTTTCCCGTGCTTTATTACAGAGGCTACTTCGAATGATGATATCGAAATGATCATCAATGCTTTTGTACAAAGTTTAGACGAAATGATTGAAGCAGGATTTTTCCCATCACTTCATCAACCCAATCAAAATTATAATCCTTTAGCTGTAGTAATCGATTCGAGCAACCCTCCTTTTGCTGGCGCTAAACTAGGTAAAGATAAAGAAGGCAATCCGGCTTGGTTTATCAAAGATCCATCAAATGAACATCAATATTTACAATTAGGAGATAAAATTAATTGATGGAAACAGATCAAACGCTACCTCAAAACCTCATTGCAGTAGATTATAACCCTTTTGAAATTGAAAGGGAAATTGATAAAATAATTGTAATCAATGAGTCTCAAAGAGAAATCTGGTTATCTTGCTTAATTGGCGGAGTGGAGGCTAATTTGGCCTATAATGAATCTGTCACGTTAGCATTTAAAGGAGATTTTTCTCTCCCAAACTTTAAAAAAGCTTTATCAACCGTTGTTCATAGGCACGAAGCCCTAAGAAGTACTGTTAGTGCAAATGGGGCTCATTTTATCATTTATAAAGCTTTAGCTTTTGAGCTGGTTTATCACGATCTTAGCAATGAGACCGACGAAGAGCAGGAGCATACAATCAGTAATTTCTTAAAAAGTCAAATGTTACAACCATTTGATTTGGTAAATGAGCCATTATTTCGATTCTACCTTCATAAAAAAGATGAACATGAGTATTTTTTCACGCTAGTTATTCATCATATTATTGGCGATGGCTGGTCTATTGGCATCATTTTAGAAAACCTAAGTAAAGCTTATAATGCTTACCAAAATAATGAAGAACCAACACTACCTCCCGTAAATCAAATCAGTAGTTATGCCAAAGAACAATTTAACTATTTACAAGGTGAGCAATTTAAAGCAACAGAACAATTTTGGTTAAAAAAATTCGCTGGCCCTATTCCATCCTTAAATTTACCTACAGATTTTGAGCGAGGTAAAAGTAGAACTTATCAAGCAAACCGAATAGACCATAAATTAGATTCAGCATTAGTTAAACAAATAAAATTAGCTGGAGCTAAAGCAGGCTGTAGTTTGGTAAATACCATGCTTGGCCTTTTTGAAGTTTTTTTGTCACAAATAACACATCAAAGTGATATTGTGGTTGGTTTACCCGCAGCCGGACAACTCGCAACCGCAAATTATGAATTGGTTGGACATTGCGTAAATATCATCCCCATACGTAGTAAAATAGATGGCTCGCATACATTATTATCGTACCTAAAAGAAAGCAAAACTAGTTTTTTAGATGCTTATGAGCATCAGCAACTCAGTTTTGGGCAACTGTTAAAGAAACTCAATTTTAAGAGAGATCCTGCTCGAATACCTTTAGTACCTGTTGTTTTTAATATAGACATGGGAATGGATCAAGCCGTAGAATTTAATGGATTAGCATTAGAGTTGGGCTCGGCCCATAGAGCCTATGAAACATTTGAACTTTTTTTAAACGCCACAGGCAGCCAAGAAACTTTAATTTTAGAATGGAATTACAATACTCAATTATTTAAGGAAAGTACCATTAAACATTGGGTTACTGATTTTGAAAAATTATTGCAAGATTTTGTTAAAAACCCCGAAAGTGCTGTTGAGTTTGCAGCAACTAATTCGGAACTAAAACTACCAATACAGCAGCAAGTAACGCGTAATTATACAGGCGGGGATATTGTTGCTATCATTAATGAATCTTGTGTAGCAAATAAAAGTAAAACTGCTGTTAAGTTTAAAAATGAAACGCTTACCTATCAGCAACTGCTGGAAAAATCAAATCAGCTAGCTCAAATTTTAGTTAAAAATGGGGTTGGTAGCGGAGATATCGTTGCTTTATCTACTGATAGGTCTATACACATGGTGGTAATGCTTTTAGGCATTTTAAAAGCTGGAGCTGCTTATTTGCCTTTAGATCCATCTTACCCAAAAGATAGAATTGAATTTATGCTAGCCGATGCTGGCGCAAAATTATTGCTATTAAATAAAAAATATGCCCATCAATTTAATGCAAGCCAAAATGAACTTTACATTGAAAACATTTGGCAAGAATTAGCGCAAGAAGCGCTTCATTTTACCATTAATATCAATCTAAAACAGATTTCTAACATCATTTACACATCTGGCACTACCGGAAAACCAAAGGGTACCAAAACCACTCATAAAAATCTTGCTAATTTAATCACAAGTATAAAAAATCAACCTGGTGTAAAAACAGCAGATAAATTTCTAGCCTTAACCACCATTTCGTTTGATATTGCCGCGGTAGAAATCTTTTTGCCTTTATTAGCAGGGGCTACTGTAGTTATTGCCACAGCAGAAGATGGAAAAGATGGACGATTACTGCTAGAATTGATAGAAAAAGAAAACATTACCATTCTTCAAGCCACACCATCAAGGTGGAAAATGTTATTGAGCGCTGGTTGGGAAAAACAATATCCAATTACTGCATTTACAGCTGGCGAGGCTTTAACAAAACAATTGGCGCATCAAATACTGCAAAAAACAAAAGCACTGTGGAATTTATATGGACCTACAGAAACAACCATTTATTCTACCATTAAGCAAGTAAGTATTACTGATGAATTGATCACCATTGGTAAACCTGTAAATAATACCGCCATCTATATTCTTGACGAACATCAAAAGCAGCTTCCCGTAAATACTATTGGCGAAATATTTATTGCTGGCGAAGGGGTTGCTGATGGTTATTTGAACAGACCTGAACTAACTGCTGAAAAATTTATTTTTGATCCTTTTAGTGATGTTGAAGGGCAAAAAATGTATGGAACTGGCGATTTAGGAAAATATCTACCCAATGGTGAAATTCAGTGTTTAGGCAGAATTGACCATCAGGTAAAAATTCGTGGTTACAGAATAGAATTGGAAGAAATTGAAGCTGCACTTGCCAAACAACCTGATGTGAAACAAGTTGTGGTAACCGCAAAAACAGATTTAAACGAACAGCAAAGGCTAGTGGCTTACCTAATTTTAAATCACAACAAGAAAATAAATGATAATGAGCCATCTATTATTGATAAAAAAATAACAAATCATTGGAAAACAGCACTCAATGAGTTATTGCCAAGTTTTATGATCCCCGATCAATACATTGCTTTGACTGAATTTCCGCTAACACCAAATGGTAAAATTGATAGAAATAAACTGCCCTATCCAACTATAAAAACTGAAAATGACGATGACCATCAACCTACTTTAAGTAAAAATGAATTATTGGTAGCAAATATTTGGTCTAAAGTTTTAAAGCTCGAAAATTTAAAGCCAGATGATGACTTCTTTGAAATTGGTGGGCATTCTTTATTAGCCGTTAGTGTAATGATGGAGATTGAGCAGCAAACCAAACGCAAATTACCTTTGGCTACACTTTTCGAAAATTCTACTATTAGAAGTTTGGCTAAAATGCTAATTGTTGATGAAAAAGAAATTAAATGGAATTCGCTAGTGCCCATTAAAAAAACTGGCAATAAAATCCCCATCTATCTCATTCATGGAGCAGGCTTAAATGTGCTCATATTTAATCTGCTTAGTAAATATGTAGATAAAGAACAGCCAGTTTATGGCATGCAAGCTATTGGTTTAGATGAAGATAGAGAATTTGGCTACACCATGGAAGAATTGGCAGACATTTATCTTGCTGAAATTTTAGCGCATAACCCAACTGGCCCGTATGCCTTAGCAGGATACTCTTTTGGTGGATTACTTGCTTACGAAATGGCTGGTAAATTAATGCAAATGGGTAAAGAAATTAAAATGTTAGGGCTTTTAGACACCAATGCTACGGGTAAAGAACTTTATAAGAGCAAGGCTGATGAATTGATGAAAAAATTTACCAGACAAATTCATAAACCACTCTTTTTTTCGAAATCTTTTATAGAATATCCTTTAGAAACCATTAGCTATCAGTTCAATGGCATTTCAACTAGATTTAATAAATTTTTCAATATTAATAACAAAACGCCTGATGATGTGTTATCAAATAAAGAAAAACTTTCTAAAAGTTACGACATCGCTTACAATAACTACAAGTTGAAACCCCTACCCATACACGTAGATTTGTTTAGAGTAAAAAAACGTTTATATTTTTTAGATGATTTAAAATACTTAGGTTGGAATTCTTATGCTAAAAAGGGCGTATCAGTTCACGAAGTACCTGGAGATCACAAAACTTTTCTTTTTGAGCCCAATGTTAAAATGTTTGCAGAAATTTTGCAACGCACTTTAAATCAAAAATAACAAGTATTGTATATGGAGTGTTTACCATTAAAAGAAAATATCGTTTGGAAAACAGCGTATCAGCTACTGGCTGAAAAATTAAATGGGGGTTTGCACATTTTTAAAATTGCTGTTGATGAGCATTTTCAAAAAATAGAAGCGATTTACAAAGATTTTTTAACAGAACGTGAAATTTTAAAAAGCAACAGGTTTAGGCATAAAAAAGACCGCGATAGCTATATCGTTCGCAAATATATCACTCAGAAAATTTTGTCAAGCTTTTTAAATGTGCCGCAAAATGAAATTCAATATGATAAAGCGGCAAATCAAAAACCGATTGTGCAAGGCTTAGAGTTTAATGTGAGCCATAGCAATAACTTGATACTAATTGCAGTAGGTTCCTTACCAGTAGGTGTTGATGTGGAGTTGATGAAACAAGATTTTAGTTTTACTTCGCTTTTGGCAGACTGCTTTCATCCAAATGAGACTGTTTTAATAAAAAACTCTCAAGATCAGCTTACTTGCTTTTATGGCTTATGGACTAGAAAAGAAGCGATACTAAAAGCTACAGGCGAAGGTTTGATTGAGGAATTACCAGAAATAAATTGCTTACCAAATCAAATCACTAGAAAAAACGAAACTTTTAACTTGCTTAGTTTTTTAGTAGAAAAACATTATGTTGCAAGTATAGCAGTAAGTAGTTTAGTGCAAGAAATTAATTTTTGGACGTATTAGAATATTATGATGACCTTCCGATAGCTATCGGAACGAGCTGAACATGACGGACTCTCTTCTTCGCGTCACCCCCACGCAGGTGGGGATCCTAATGCGGTAGCTATTCTTTATTTTTCATATCCTACTTAAGCATTACGATGCCCAGAAAGCTTGTCCCGAATTTACTTCGGGAAGCTACCATTGACATTATTTGTTAAGTATCTATAAATCAAATTTTTTAAAAATTCTAAACTCCTAGTTTTGTCATTCCCTGCCTGCCGGCAGGCAGGCGACTTCGGAGGAATCTAATAGTTTGAATTTATTTAAGAGATCCTTCGCTGCACTCTGGATGACAAAACGAGCTAAATTAACGTCACTCATATTGATTTTTATGAAATAAATTACCCCTGTGCATGACAAAATTCTCTTCTTACACTTCATCCCCACGCAGGTGGCGATACTAATGCGTTAGCTATTCTTGTTTTTCATATCCTACTTAAGCATTACGATGCCCAGTCGAACTGAGCATGACGGAGTTTATTTATTAATTGAGCATGACGAACTCCTCTTTTTCGCGTCATCCCCACGCAGGTGGGGATCCTAATGCGGTAGCTATTCTTTATTTTTCATATCCTACTTAAGCATTACGATGCCCAGTCGAACTGAGCATGACGGAGTTTATTTATTAATTGAGCATGACCAACTCCTCTTTTTCCCGTCATCCCCACGCAGGTGGGGATCCTAATGCGGTAGCTATTCTTTGTTTTTCATATCCTACTTACGCATTACGCTGCCCATAAAATTTGTCCCGAATTTAATTCGGTAAGCCACCATTGACATTATTTGTTAAGGTTTATAAATCAAATTTTTTTAAAATTCTAAACTCCTAGTTTTGTCATTCCCTGCCGTCAGCTACTATTAGGACACATTTTTGTGCGCTGGAATATTGAACTATACAAGGCTACATTGATAAAAGTAGAAGCTAGAGCCAAGGACGACCGTCAATCCTCAGTGCCAGCCAAATCAAAAAAACAGTAGCACAACAGAAAAAAATGCACTAGCAAACCTAAAACGCAGTGGTTTTGTGTTCAATTTGGCAGATACTTTAATTTTTCACTACCGAACAAAACAAAGTGCCGCTGTTTTTTTGATGAGCGGAGGCTTGTGAAAAGGCACATTGATGGATTGATAAGCATTTTTGCATACTTTTGATGCTTCAAAAGTTTGATGCCCGCCGGCAAAGAGGCTGAGTGAAAATTGAATACTTGTGCCCTAATAGTAGCTTGCCGGCAGGCAAGCGAATTCGGAGGAATCTCATAGTTTGAATTTATTTAAGAGATCCTTCGCTGCACTCTGGATGACATAACGAGCTAAATTAACTTCATTGATATTGATTTTTATGAAATAAATTACCCCTGAGCATGACGAATCCTAACTTCTGCGTCATCCCCACGCAGGTGGGGATCCTAATGCGGTAGCTATTCTTTGTTTTTCATATCTTACTCAAGAATTACGATGCCCAGAAAGCTTGTCCCGAATTTACTTCGGGAAGCTACCATTGACATTATTTGTTAAGGTTTATAAATCAAATTTTTTTAAAATTCTAAACTCCTAGTTTTGTCATTCCCTGCCTGCCGGCAGGCAGGCGACTTCGGAGGAATCTCATAGTTTGAATTTATTTATGAGATCCTTCGCTGCACTCAGAATGACAAATCGCTTTAAATTTAGCGTCATTTATAATGATTTTTATGAAATAAATTACCCCTGAGCATGACGAATCCCTAACTTCTGCGTCATCCCCACGCAGGTGGGGATCCTAATGCAGTAGCTATTCTTTGTTTTTCATATCCTACTTATGCATTACGATGCCCAGTCGAGCTGAGCATGACGGACTCTCAAGCATATCGAATTTTATTTAGCTTTATTCTTTTTTAAAATAAGCATGATGTAGTTGATTGCCATAAAGCGCAACCATTTTTTCTGGTTTATCTTTTAAAAACGAGCTAGCTCCCAAATAAACCCCAGGATTACAATCAAAGCCGTTAGGAAATTGATTTCTATCAATGTAATCGGTTAGCAAACAAATTGCACCCTTTGTCATTTTAGGATAAACTTCTGTCAAGCAGTAAATCATGATATCTCTATGTTCAAATTTATCTCCACCATGCCCACAATCTATGTGCACAAACGCAATCTCCTCTGGCAATTGTGTAGGCAGAGTATCTTGAAAATAACCTTTATGTAGCGTAGGTAAATTAAGGCCAGCCTTTAGAAAATTGGCTTTTAAGATCTCCTGAATATCTCCATGTTCAGAAAATTGAATTTCAAAGGAATCATACAGGTGTAATTTTTTATCAGATTGATTTTGCTGCAATACATTTTGGAACAACATGGCAGAAAAACCAGTAAATGCACCCAGTTCTACTAAATCGCCTTTTACATTGGCAGCTATAATTTGGTTAACTAAATGATAATAGTTCATTCTTTGCTCCACATTATTCATGTCTCTAAAAGGATCTATCAAAGGTGTTAAATCACCTAATTTTAAATATCTTAGACCTTTACCAACCCATTTTTTAATAAATGACGGTTTAATTGCTCTAGTGTATGGGGGTTGGGTGATGAAGTAATTATCCATAATTATATCATGTAGTTAAACTTTTCTCTTAGATCTTTCCCAGGCTGCACTTTGGCTTTTACTGATGTATCTACCAATGCCTGCAATTACTGCATAATTCATTAAACAGAAATAATAGGGAATAAAAAATGCTTTTATTTTCAGGTTTCTGCTTTCAAAAAACCATCCTATTAAACTTAAAATATAAAATAACACTTGCGCAACAAGTAGCAATTGATAGCCTAATAAATCCGTATTTAAAACGATTAAAAGATTCAATATCAACACCAACATTAGTAAAAAGGGAACAATAGTCCACCTTAAAACCCGATGCGAAATATATTGAAAAGTTAAAACGGGATAATTGAAAGGGTTAGCAGCCTTACCCAATCTAAAGATCGACTGCATACCACCTGCAGCAATTCTAATTTTTCTCTTCAGTTCTTCTTTGGTATTTGCCGATGCTGTTTCCATGGCATAAGCTTCAGGTTCATAAGCAATTAAATAACCATTTTCGGCAATTCGCATCGCAATCATGTGATCATCAATAATGGTATCACTTTCTACTGGTTGGTAAAGTGCTTTTCTAATACTAAATAATTCGCCTGCGGCACCCACATTAGAATATAATTCATAATCCCACTTTTTAAGTAAAGATTCATACTTCCAATAAAATCCTTCGCCAGCCGAACTTGCATCTGCAACCGTTGGGATAAATACTTTTTTCTCTCCAGCTACTGCGCCAACTTTTTCATTTTGATAATGTTTAACCAAATTTTTAATTGCCTGATCATTTAAAAATGTATTGGCATCGGTAAACACCATAATTTCCCCATCAACAAATGGTATTGCTCTTTTAATTGCTGCCATTTTACCGTCTCTGGCATTGTTATGAAGTAATACAACTTCCTGATAAGGCTTAATGAGTTCTGGCGTACGGTCTGTAGATCCATCCGTTACAAAAATAATTTGAAGCTTTTCTTTCGGATAATCAATTGCTAGTGTATTTTCAATCTTTTTTACGATCATGTCTTCTTCATTCCATGCCGCAATAAGAATAGTAACAGAAGGCAATAATTGATCGGTTTTAAATACAAACGGTTTTTTAAACATTCGTTTGATTTTGATCAAAATATAGAGTAAAAATCCATACCCAACAAAAGTATAAACGATTAAAAATAAGGCAATCCAGAATATGATGATCATTAATTTTAAATTTTAAAACCTAAGTTTTTGCTGTTTTTGTGGTGGGTAAAATTCCAGATTAAACCTTTGAATACATATTTAATTAAATCTGTACGACCTTTGACCAAATAAACCAATATTTGTTTGGGAGAAGCAATGAAGGTATAATAAATGGTGAAAAGTATGGTATTAAAAAAAGAGGTATTTCTTCTAATGAACAATAAGCGATTTCGCGTCATAAAGTAGGTTTTAATTTTACTCTCTTTACCTACACTCATCGATTCTTTATGGTAAATTTTTGTTTTCCCGGTAAACCAGATTTTTTTTCCTGCTTTTTTAAACCTTTCGCACCAATCAATTTCCTCATAATATAAAAAAAACTGATCAGGCATTAAGCCAACAATAGCTAAATCAGCCCTTTTGCACATCATTGCTGCACCATGGCAATAACCTGTTTCTCGGCTATCTTTTAAATATTGATTTTGATTTACTTCTTTATGTCCAATTTCATTATTTCTGCAGGTTAAATAATTCATGGGTGTAAAACCTGCGTATTGAATTATTGTCGGCTCATCATAATACAAAATCAAGGGAGAAATCAATCCTATTGTTGGGTTTTTTACCATTTCTGCAACAAGTACTTCAATTAATCCAGGGGTAATTTCAGTATCATTATTTAAAAAGAGTAAATATTCTCCTTTGGCTTTGGCAACGCCTAAATTATTACCTCCAGCAAAACCTAAATTTTTTGTCGAACGTATATAAATTACATTTGGATAAACTGCTTTAAATTGTGCTTCGCAGTCTTCATTGCTACCATTGTCAACTAAAATTACTTCTACTTCATTTTCTTGCGTATGCGTTTTAACCGACTTTAAAAAATCTATTGTTACGTTTGGTTGATTAAAATTTACAGTGATTATTGAAGTCAAACTCATCTATTTTATTGCTCAGCTAGCTTAAGCGCTGAAATTACTTTTTCAAAGCCCTTACAAAAATTGGGGTTTCAGTTACCGTTAATTTAATTTTACCATCCACCACGTTTACCCTTTTTACATCCATTTGATCATTCCCAGGTTTTAGCGTAAAAATGTCTGCTTTTGTAGCACCGAAAACATTTAAGGTAAATTCTTCTTCTCTACCCACTTCATCAGGCACTGCCAATACGTACATCTTTTTATCCCCTAAGGCATAAACATCCACAAATGGATCTTTATTGATGGTACTTTCATAATGGTAATTGCCCATTAAGTTTTTCACTTGATAAAAATAATCTGCTACGGGTCTACGTTTATCGCCTTCTACAAAACCTGATGAGGCAAATCTGCCTGTAGGAGGGTTTAAATCTGTAAACATATAATAAAAAGCCCTGTTGATCCCATGACGAGCATACAACAAACTAGACCTTAAAGTCCAATCTGCTTGGGTAAGCAACGCTGATTTTTCTTTTATGGCAATTGCCTTTTGCGGACTAGTCAAATCAATATCATAACCCGATTCCGTATTCCACACTTCCATATTGTTATTGATGGAACGAGCGTATTTTACAAAATTATTTGCAATTTGAGCTATATCAGAATTTTCAGGTGCTTGTCCTCTATGCTTTTTAAATAGTTTTACAAACCAATTGTTATTATTATTCGCGTACAAATGATAATTGATAACATCAAAACAAAGATTTACACTGCCATCTGCTTTTAAGCCTCTATTTTTTCGGCACCATTCAACCATAGCTTTAACATACTCTACATCTGGAGTTGCTAATCCACCCATTACCACCATCATTTTCGGATCAGCTGTTTTCACACCTACATTTTTACCTAACTTGCCCATGTGCCCATCATAAAAGGCCGATAAGTTTGCTGCATATTCCTCCGGAGATTGCTCTGCAGGACGACCTCTCCACCATTTATCAGGCTCGTTGTTACATTCAATATATTTTACTGTATTTAAGCCTATTTTTTTTATGTTCGCATTGTCACCTGGCCATCTTAAGCTGGTGTCAATTTGAACAAGATTACTATTGATATCCTTGTTTGCTCCATATCTGGCTGCAAACTGAAAGCCAACTTTAGCTATTTTTATATAAGATGCTGGTAAAAGACGATCTGCAGGATATTCTAAAGGCAAATTTTCATTAGTCTGTTCACTTACTGGATAAGATTTATACAACCAATTCGGTATGGTTTTGATACAAACCAATGGCTCAATGCCTTCTTTTTTGCACCTTTCATAGATTACATCTAAATTCCAACCGCCACTCCTTGTTGGGTTAAAGGTATAATTACCTAATGTGTACTCTAACTTTTCCCAATCTAAATAATGCCTAAACTGACCAAAAGAGGTCATCAAGTTCATTTTTGGTTCAAAAATTTTGCTACCATCTGCTGGATTAACTGGATCTTGTAAAAAATCCCATTCAAAAGCATTGATACCGAATTGGCTATTTAAAGTGATTTTTTTTGCAGGATGTGCAATTTGTGATTCCTCTTGACAAGAAATTAATACCATAGCAATTACAAAAAAGCTAGATATCAGAGCGATTTTTTTGATCATTATTGGGATGAAAATATTTACGAATATACTATTCAAATGTTAAAACAACAATTTTTATCATTTTAACAAATTTTAACTTACCTCATTAACAATCTTTTATTGAAATGTGGATAAATATTTATATGTTTAAAAAAAATTAATATTTATTAAAACAAACTTTCATCTAAATTGTATCAGCATGTTTTCAAAAGTTTTCCCTAAAAATTTTTTGGCATTAAGTTTATTTTTATTGGTGAGTTGCTCATCTTGTAAAAAGGCAAAAACAGAACCATTGCCAGAACCTACCATTACATTACCAACCATTGTGAAACCACCAGCTGCACAAGCTACAGAAATTGGTACGGGTTCAGGCGCTTTGGTAATTAAAAATGAAAGTGATAAAAATTTCAGAATAAAACCAGGCACTTATAGTTATTTTCAATTTGAAAATATAAGCAATTGCAATATTGATGCCTACGATGTTAAAATTGAGGGTGGAAATGTAAGTTTAACAAATGTTAATGCTTTATCTTTAAATGGTTTATCTATAGAGAACAGTACTTATAGGGCATTTAACATTTATACCAACGCTAATGATTTAGTGTTAAAAGATATTACATTAAATAATATTGGTGATGTTGCCATAGTTTTTCACATCAATAAAAAATATGATGGAACTCCATCAAGTTTTTCTAATAACATCCAGCTCATCAACATTAAAGCGAATAATGTAGGTACTTTTTTTGCATCTTCTGGCGGACATACAAATGACGGCTATTCAGGTTTAATTAAAAATTTTAAAATGAGTGGATGTGCTATAACTAACAGTCCAACATTATCTAATGGAGTTTATTTAGCAGCAGCTGAGGATTACGAATTTTCAAATAACATCATTGACAACGTTAATTCGAAACAAAACAATCATAATGGGATCTTTCATCTCATAGGAAATGGGAAGGTTTTCGACAATAAATGCACCAATCACCAAGGTAATGTTGTAAGAGCTTGGCTGTGCAGCTTTACCAAAGAAGGCAGTGTTGAGATTTATAATAATATAGTTTGGAATTCAACTCGATATGGAGCTTTTGAGCTACAAGTACCTCCCTTTTTAAAAGCTATGGATAGTTTTAAGCCAGCAGTAACTGCTAAAGTTTATAACAATACGACTGGAAATTTAAACACTGGTTTACCCAAATACTTTGAAGGTAGACTTTTAGATTTATATGATACTTATGGTACTGTTGAAGTATACAATAATTTATTATTTAATAATTCTGATGCTTTAACTATCAATAAAATGTCTTCAGATATAAATACATTAATAATCAAAAACTCTAATAATATTTACAAATCAAATGCAGCAGAAGCCGTTTCAGATTTCACTACATTTAAATCATTAGTTAGTGGAGTTGGGGCAATCAGGTAAATTAATTCAATAGCTATTTTTGTTAAAGTAAAACAGTAATTTTTATTTATAGCATTATTTCAATTTGCTATTCCTTAAAAATTTTTAAATATTTATGTACTATTGATAAAACTAATTTAGGCAGTAGCTTGTTTCTATCTTATCTCCGTTAAGATAGATTTGTCTAATTACCAATATACTGTGAACAGACCTTTTTTATTGTTTAAATGATGCTCAAAATACAATAGCATCAAAAAGAAAATGAGAAAAATATTAGTTGTAGATAAATAGCTAAAGCTTTAAAAGTGTTTTTTAACTAAAATTAACTTCTAATTTATTTATCTTCGCAGATTTAACGCCCTAAACTCTATTTCAATAAACCCTATTATAAAAAGCAATGTCCAACATACTCATCACCGGTGGAGCCGGATTCATCGGAAGTAATTTAGCATTAAAATTAATAAATAAAGGTCATAAAATAAGCGTTTTAGACAACTTATCGGTACAAATCCATGGTAAAAATGCGGAAATTGCTTCACCATTATTTTTGAGCATAAAAGATAAAGTTAACTTTATTAAAGGAACCGTAACTTCTAAAGAGGATTGGCAACAAGCAATCAAAGGACAAGATGTTATTGTTCATTATGCAGCAGAAACTGGAACTGGACAGTCCATGTATGAAATTCAGAAATATGTTGATGTAAATATCAACGGAACTGCAATATTATTAGATTTATTGGCAAACGAACCGCATCAAGTAAAAAAAATAGTCATTGCGTCCTCAAGGTCAATTTACGGAGAGGGTAAATATAAGAGTAAAGAACTGGGATATGTTTATCCTAAACACCGCACTGCAAACTACATGGATGATGGTGACTTTGAAGTAAAGTATGAAGGCTCATCGGCTCTTGAGTTGGTTGCTACAGATGAAGAATCCAAAATACATCCATCTTCTGTATACGGCATCACTAAACAGAATCAGGAACAAATGATCATGACGGTTTGCCCTACCTTAGGCATTGCTCCTGTTGCTTTCCGCTACCAGAATGTATATGGACCAGGACAATCATTAAAAAATCCATATACAGGTATTCTTTCGATATTCTCTACACAAATAAAAAATGGTAATTCAATCAATATTTTTGAAGATGGAAAAGAGACCAGAGACTTTGTATTTATTGATGATGTTGTTGACGCCACTATTTTGGGTATTGAAAAAGATGAAGCAAATAATGAAGTTTTTAACGTTGGAACTGGTATTCCTACAGATGTAATTGAGGTGGCAAATGGTTTAATATCCAACTATGGGGTTGAAGTGCCTATTAACATAAGTGGAAATTATCGACTTGGCGATATCCGTCATAATTATGCAGATTTAAACAAAATTAAAAGTAAGCTAGGATTTGAACCAAAATTTGATTTTAAAAAAGGTTTAAAACGATTTACCGAATGGGTCGAAACGCAAGAAGTGCAGGAAGATAAGTATATGCAATCAATTGAGGAAATGAAAGCAAAAGGTTTATTTAAATAAATAAATCAACTGATTTTTGTCTTTAATTAGCAGATTAAAAGATAATTTTATTCTCAATTTTTGGGTTATTTTTTTTTATAATCACTAAAATAAAACTGATTTCTAAAACTTATCATCTCTATTCTTAGTTAATACGCAAACAATTTTAGATTTTTATGACAGAAAATATTTTAAATCAAAAAAAAATCCTTTTCATAGGCGTTAAGTTTTACCATTATCATCAAGAGGTTATTCACAAGTTAACTAAAGATTATTGTTCATCTGTTACTTATTTCCCAGAAAGAGATACATCCATTAAATATGGCATAGTAAACAGGCTAGCGCCAAATATGTTAGAAAGCTATCAGGAATATTATTATAAAAAAATCTTATCAAAAATTAAAGAGAAGAAATTTGATTATTTTTTAGTTATCCGAGGCTTTCAGATGCCACTATGGTTTGTTCAAAAAGTAAAAGAATTAAATCCAGGTCTTAAAACAATTAACTACCAATGGGATTCTAATACTAATAGTCCTTTTATTGACGTAGATTCTAAAATTAATATCTTGCCAGAATTCGATGCGAAATTTTCATTTGATTATAAAGATGTTAAAGAGCATGATGATATAGAATATTGCCCCATTTTTTATACCGACGAAATTAAGAAAATTGGCATGGCTCCAAGACCAGCTGATTATGAATATGATTTATTTTACTTTGGTTCTTACCTACCAGAAAGATACAAGGGATTACTAAGGTTTATTGAATACGCTGAACAAAATAATATCAGGCTAAAAACATATTTCTATATGCCAATAAGATATTATTTAATTGAAAGGCTTAAAGGTGCTAAAATTGATTGGAAGCTAATTAAATTTAAGCCAATGAACCGTAAAGAATATATCAATTTGTTCTTGAAATCTAAGGCCATAGTAGACGTTAGTAATGAAAAGCAAACAGGAATGGCAATGAGAGTAATTGATGTGCTAGGTTCTGGTAAAAAGCTTGTAACAACTAATAAATGGATAAAAAATGATGAAATTTATGACGAAAAACAAATTCACATCATAGATATCAACAACATTGAAATCCCAAAATATTTTTTACTTGATCAAACAGTTCATCAGCCAAAAGAGATCTCAAATCTCGATAATTGGATTAGAAAAATTTTTGCTATTGACTAAATTACATCGGATAATTTTTTATTGATTTGATAGCAAAATCACAAGCTCTTGCTGTTAAAGCCATATAAGTTAATGAAGGGTTTTGGCAAGATGAAGAAGTCATACAGCTTCCATCTGTAATGAACACATTTTTCACCTCATGCATTTGGTTAAATTGATTGAGCACGGATGTTTTAGGATTACGCCCCATTCTTACCGTACCCATTTCATGCACGGTAGAGCCACCAGGCTTATGATAATTAAAGGTTTCTATATTAATAAACCCTGCATCCTTTAGTATTTTGCCAGCAGTTTCTTTGATGTCCTCCATCATAGCAGCTTCATTTTCTTTAAATGCAAAATTGATATTCACCGTTGGTAATCCCCATTGATCTAATTTAGTATAGTCTAAATTTACTTGATTATCATAATAAGGCAAACATTCGCCCCAGCCACCCATCCAAACTGTCCATGGCCCAGGCTTGGTCAATTGCTCCTTAAAATCTTTTCCAAAACCCGGTAAATTATACGAACGGTCTTGCCACTCTTGTCGCTCGCCATGGCCTTGTAAATTATAGCCACGTAAAAAAGGCAATTCAGACTTTTCGTTTTTTAAATTTCTATACCTCGGGATTAAAAATCCAGCTGGCCTTCTACCTTTATAATATTTATCTAAATAACCTGTATGTACCCCATAAGCACCAGCTGAAGAATGGTGATCCATTAAGTTATGTCCAATTTGTAAACTATCATTGCCTAAACCATTCGGAAATCTTTCAGATTTAGAATTTAATAAAATAGCTGCACTTGCAATGGTTGAAGCATTTAAAAATATGATTTTGGCATAAAAAGTGAATACCTCATGCGTTAACGTATCAATTACAACCACACCAGTAGCTTTTTTCAATTCGTCATCATAAATAATTTCTTTTACAATAGAGTTAGGGCGAAGCGTTAAATTACCAGTTGCTTCAGCAGCTGGTAAGGTAGAGCTATTGCTACTAAAATAGCCTCCGAATGGACAACCTCTGGTACATAAATTACGATTTTGGCAAGGACCTCTTCCATCCCAACCTTTAGTTAAATTGGCTACTCTTGCTATGGTTAACACTTTGTCACTATTTTTTTGAACCGAAAGCTTTAAATGGTTTTCGATACAGTTCAGTTCCATGGGCGGTAAAAACTTTCCATCTGGTAACTGACTTAAGTTTTCTTTCTGACCACTCACACCAATAAATTCCTCAACATAATCATACCAAGGAGCCAAATCTTTATACCGAATGGGCCAATCTACCCCATGCCCATCTTTTAAATTAGCTTCAAAATCTAAATCGCTTAACCTATAACATTGCCTACCCCACACTAGCGATCTTCCCCCTACTTGATAGCCTCTAATCCAATTGAATGACTTTTCTTGCTGATAGGGATGATCGCTATCACTTGCATAAAAATGCTGGTCGCCGGCATCAGAAACAAAGCTTTGTACTGGATTTTGATCCATATCTGTTTTAGTATGGTGCAATCCATTATTAAAATCCCAAGGATTAAGATTTGCGGTAGGATAATCTCTGATATGTACCACATCCCTACCTCTTTCTAAAACTATTGTTTTTAAGCCTTTTTGGCACAGTTCTTTAGCAGCCCATCCTCCACTAATACCAGAACCAATCACAATGGCATCAAATGTAGTATTAGAATTGCTTGGTGTATCTTGCATAATTATTTGGTTGCCCACGATTTTTGATTAGGTTGTAATGGCAAACATGGTTGATAGACTTTCGGAATAAAATCATAAGCCAAACCTTTGGTAGCACCTTGATAAGACATACAATAACCTTGTACCGTTAAGGACTTTAGCTGAAAAATAAAAGCTAATCCGAATAGCTTCATATTTACCTTATTTAAAATATTATACCGATAGGTATCTTTTTGCTCGAAATAATTTAAGGTCTCAATTTTTTGTGTTAGCGTACAATCTGTAAATGCCAAATCGTAGTTCGAATAGCAGTATTGCTCTAAATCTTGTAAACCAATTATAAAATTATTCTGATCTTCTTTACCTGTGCAGTTAGTGATAATATTAATGATAAAATCTTGTACGTTTGCTGCTTTAGCCCCAGGTGTATGAGTAGCAGGAATAATAGTTTCCGCCAATTCTGCAATTAAGTCTTTATAATCGCTTAACAAGTATATTGCTGGCTTTTTTTTTAAATTATAAAATTTATACCCACCAACACCTATGGTTGTAAAAACACTAAAAATGAAGATATTTTTTAAGGCTTTTCTTCTATTCACTTAAATCATTAATTAAATTAGTTAAATTTACCACATTATTAATTAAAAAGTTTTCTTTCAGCGAAAAAATTTAAATAAAAACACATATTATCTAAATTTCAGCATTATTCATCCCTAACTTTAATGAGTTTAACTTCTAAACTAAAAAACATACATTTTTTATCTTTAATGGGAACAGGTGGAATGTCTGTGCTCACTTTTTTTTTCACTGCTATTTTATATAGGTCGTTAAACATTAAAGAAATAGGAATTTGGTTTTTTTTCCAAACATCTTTATCGTTTTTGGACACTTTTAGGCAAGGTTTTTTAACAACCGCATTTATCAAATTTTATTCTGGTTCTACAAAAGAAAGAGGAAAAGAAGTGATTGGATCTACTTGGATTATTGCTTCAATAATAACTCTGGTTATGGTTGTTATTAACTTACCTTTATTGTTTTTTTTAAACTATTTTACTGATGAAAGTTTAAACTACTTCTTTAAATACTTCTCTTTAAATCTGGTTTGTTCATTACCCATGATTATAGCGATGTGTATCACACAAAGTGAATTAAGGTTTGACCGATTATTATATATAAAGGTTGTGCAAGTTACTCTGTTAATATTTGTTGTTTTAGGATTAATATTTTTTAAACAAAATAATTTGCAAAATTTAATGATGGCTAATGTTTTTGCAACAGCAACCACGAGCCTATTTACAATTATAACTGGATGGTCTGGAATAAGAATGTTTTTTTCTAAAAGCAAATCTTGCATTAAGGAACTTTTTAATTTTGGAAAGTATACCGTAGGCACCTCAATTAGTAGCAATTTATTTGGTATTACAGACACTTTTATTATTAATTTCATGCTTGGCCCTTCTGCTATTGCTGTTTACAATCTAGGGCGAAGATTAATGGAAGTTGTAGAAATACCAATAAGAAGTTTCGTTGCTACCGCTTTGCCGTCACTTTCCAAAGCCTATAATGATAATGATAAATCAGAAGTGATTAAGATTATGAAAAAATATATAGGCATCATTACTATTGGTTTAATTCCAGCATTAATTATTGCTATTATCTTTGTTGATTTTGCCTTAGGAATTATTGGTGGAGGACAATATCAAGGTACACCTGAGGGTGAAATGGCGGCGAATGTCTTTAGACTCTCAGCGTTATTCGCATTACTTTATCCAGCAGATCGTTTTATGAGTGTTACTTTAGACGCTATACATATGCCTCAAATTAATTTTATGAAAGTAATTGTTATGCTAGTTCTTAGCATTGCAGCGGATTTTGTTGGCATTGGCATTTTTGGAAATGTTTATGGCATAGTGATTGCATCAATTGTACCTACTACTGTGGCTATTTTAATCTCAAAACATTATATACAAAAAGATTATTTGAGATTTTCATTACTTAACAGTTATAATTCAGGATTCAATGAGTTAAAATTAATTTGGCTAAATTTTTTTAAAAAAAAGTCTAAAACTACAAGATTTTAATAAAATATATCTAACAATCATCCTACTTATATTTCTTTCTCGAAAATCTTTATTTCCAGCAAGTATGTTGATTAATGTAAAAGGATAAATGATTTTTCTGGTTTATGATTAATATTTAGCATTTATTATTTCTCTTTTTTTAGAAAACCTCTTATTAATTTAAAGCAATCCATTTATATTTCATCTAGTATTTAATATTAACGATGCTTTTATAGTTTATTACAAATACAATTTTGCTATTTATCCACTTTTAAGTAAAGCTCAAGACTAAGTAAATTTTTGCTTTATAGTTAAATATAAATTACATTTGCATTTGGAAATTAATGATAAGTAAATATTTAACTTATCATTAATTATTTTCATTGTATTACGCACCAAATTAAACTTTATACGGTTATAAACTTGTAATAACTTGTTTGCAGGAATACTACAAAATGTGAATGCTTCATATTGAACATAATGGATTTTAGAGAACTAAAAAAGAATTTAAAAAAAGATCATTCATCATTTCCCACTCTAAAAGTCGCATTATTAGGAGATTCTGCAACACAATTTCTAGCTACCGCTATTAAGGGGATGGGATATGAAAGAGGATATCATATTAATTTATTTGAGGCGGAATTTAATCAGGTTGAACGACAGGTTTTAGATCAAACTTCGGACTTAAATGAATTCGATGCAGATTACGTTATTATCTTTCAATCTACACATAAACTTATTGAAAAATACAGTAGTACAGTATTAACTGAACAATCTAATCTTTGTAATGAGAGATTAGATTTTATTAAAGTGATTTGTAATAATGTAAAGGGAAGAATTATTTACTATAACTATCCAGAAATTGAAGATACAGTTTTTGGGAGTTATGCTAATAGCGTGAGTTCTTCATTCACTTATCAACTTCGTAAGTTAAATTTTGAGTTAATGAATTTAGCTCAAGAACGATCAAATTTATTTATTTGTGATTTACAAAGTCTGCAAAGTAAATATGGAAGAGATTTGATGTTTAATAGCAGTGTCTATATTAATACTGAAATGTTGTTAAGTATTGATATTTTACCCCATGTATCATCTAGAACATTGGATATTATTTCTGCAATTGAAGGAAAATTCAAAAAGTGTTTGATAGTAGACCTTGACAATACGATGTGGGGAGGAATTGTTGGTGATGATGGGTGGGAAAATATTCAAATTGGACATGGATTAGGGATAGGTAAAGCTTTTACAGAATTTCAACAATGGATTAAAAAACTAAAAAATAGAGGAATCATTATTGCAATCTGCAGTAAAAATGATGAAGATAAAGCTAAAGCACCATTCGAATTAAATCCTGAGATGATTTTGAAAATGGATGATATCACTGTTTTTATTGCCAACTGGGAAAACAAAGCTGATAACATCAGAAAGATACAGAATATTCTAAATATTGGATTTGATTCTATGGTTTTTCTAGATGATAATCCCTTCGAAAGAAATATTGTGAGAGAACATGTTCCTGGAGTAACTGTACCTGAACTACCTGAGGATCCAGGAGATTACTTAGAATATCTTTACTCATTAAATTTATTTGAAACTGCTTCCTATTCTACTGCTGATCTTGAAAGGACAAAACAATACCAAGTTGAAAATGAAAGAGTTCAACTTCTTCAAAGTTTCACCAATGAGTCTGATTTTTTAAAGTCTTTAAATATGGTATCAGCTGTTAAAGGTTTTAACTCTTTTAACAAACTCAGGGTAGCACAATTATCTCAAAGAAGTAACCAGTTTAATTTAAGAACTATTCGCTATACTGAAGCGGAAATCGAAGCTTTATCTCTTGATAATGATTATGCTTGCTTTTCATTTACTTTAGAGGATAAGTTTGGAGATAACGGATTGATATGCATTATTATCCTTAAAAAAGATAATCGTGAAACTTTATTTATAGAAAGTTGGTTTATGAGCTGTAGAGTTTTGAAACGGGGCATGGAAGATTTTACATTAGGAGTTCTTGTGAATTATGCAAAAGCCAATGGTTTTAAAAAAATTATTGGTGAGTATTTGCCAACCGCTAAAAATCAAATGGTTGCAGAACACTATTCTAAATTAGGTTTTAATACCTTAATAGGATCTGAAAACAATCAGTATGAACTATATGTTAATGATTTTATAAGTAGAGAGCATTTTATAACTGAACATTAAGAAAATATTTATGAACAACAATGAGATTTTAGAAAAAGTAAAAGAAATTTTTAGAGACATCTTAGATAATGATGAAATTGAATTAACATTTGAAACTAGTGCGAACGATGTTGAAGACTGGGACTCTTTAACACATATTCAACTTATTGTAGCTATAGAGAAAAGTTTGAAGATAAAATTTACTTCGAAAGAAATTTTATCTTGGAGCAATGTAGGTGAAATGATTGAATGTATCCAAACTAAAAAAAGTGCTTAAAGTAAATGATAAATTTGAGATGTCATTTTTTGTTTCTAATGACATTTACATAGGTTTTTTAGATTTATTTAAAGACAAAAACCCTCTTCATACTAATGAACATTTTGCAATAGACAAAGGGTTCGATGGAAAAGTAATGCATGGCAATATTTTAAATGGTTTTATATCTTATTTTATTGGAGAATGTTTACCTACTAAAAATGTAATCATTCATACACAAGAGATACAATATAAAAACCCAGTTTATTTAAATGATGAAATTTTTTTCTCTGCTATTGTTAGTGAAGTAATTGAATCTGTTAATGTAATTCAGTTTAAATTCTCATTCAAAAATAGCTCATCTAAAATTGTCGCTAAAGGTAAGATACAAATTGGAATATTTATATGAATGTGCTTATTACAGGGGGGGCATCAGGGCTAGGAGAGGCCATAACACGATTAATAGCTTCTAAACCAGAATTTAAAATCTATTTTACATATGCTAATTCAAAAGATAGGGCATTAAAAATTGAAGAAAATTTTTCTAATGTTACTAGCATAAAATGCGATTTTAATGTAGATGAGGAAGTTAATCGATTAGTAGATTCTTTACCTAACCTAGATATAGATATTTTAATTAATAATGCATATAACGGTCAATTCTTAGATTCTTATTTTCATAAAACAAATGAAAACGATTTTTTAGGTTCATTTCGCGTGAATATTTTACCAACAATAAAAATTACCCAAGCCTCCATATCTATCTTTCGCAAAAAGAAATTCGGCAAAATTATTACCGTTCTAACAGCAGCATTAGTAAATAATCCACCAATTGGATCATCAATATATGTAGCTAACAAAGCGTATTTGATGCAGTTATCAAAGATATGGGCAACTGAAAATATAAAATTCAATATTTGTGCCAATACAGTCTCACCTGCATTTATGCTGACTAAATTTACTGAATCAATAGATGATCGTATTGTAGAACAGATAGTAGCAACTCACCCACTCAAGCGTTTATTAACTACCAATGAAGTGGCAGAGAGCGTACTTTTTCTAATAAATTCTAATCAGCATGTTAATGGAATTGATTTACTAATAAATTCTGGAGTAAACATTAAATAAGCATTTATTCAATCATATCAACCTAAAATGCTCGTAAATTCAATAAATTTTTTAATCTTTTTTTGTGTTGTTTTCATTGTATATTACTTTTTATTAGGCAATAGATATAAGCTTCAAAATCTTTGGCTCCTATTATGTAGCTATTTTTTTTATGGTTTTGCAACATTGAAAATGATACCATTGCTGCTTTTTGCAACGATTTTCTTTTATATATTTGGGCTAATTATAGGTAAATTTAAAGAGGAGTCAAATAATAGAGCGTCTGTTTTTACCTCAATTGGTTGCCTTACTGGCATAGGTTTATTGCTTTACTTTAAATACCTCAACTTTTTTATAGAATCATTTAGTGATCTTTTTACTTCTATTGGGCTAACTAATAATTGGTCTATAATTAATATTATCATGCCGCTAGGGATTAGCTTTTTTACATTTAAGTTAATCAGCTATTTAATTGAAATTAACCGTGGCAATCTGGCTCCAACCAAAAATTTTATAGACTTTGCACTATATATATCTTTTTTCCCTACAATCCTATCGGGCCCAATTGATAGACCAAAGCCATTTTTAACTCAATTAACTAAACCTAGATTTTTAGATTTTGAAATGGCATCAGAGGGGCTAAAAAGAATTTTTTGGGGTATGTTTATGAAGATGTGTATAGCGGATAGACTCTCAATATACGTTGATGCCATTTTTGACAATTCCTTACACCATAATGGAACTTCAATCGCTTTTGCAGTTTTACTTTACCCTATCCAACTTTATGCAGATTTTGCTGGTTATTCAGAAATGGCAATTGGAGTTGGTTGTTTATTAGGCTTAAAAGTTACAGAAAACTTTAAAAGACCATTTTTCTCAACAAACATTGCAGACTACTGGCGTAAGTGGCATATTTCTCTTACCAGTTGGCTTACAGATTACGTTTTCATGCCGCTTAACATAAAATTCAGAGAACTAGAGAAATATGGATCGTTACTAGCAATTATTGCAACATTTGTGCTAATTGGCTTTTGGCACGGTGCTGCTTGGACATTTGTTCTTTTCGGATTATACCATGGATTACTTTATGTACCACTTATGCTTTCAGGTGCATTTTTTAAAAAAAATAAGTCAAAAGGCATTCCAACATTTGTACCAATCCTAAAAATGATTAGGACATATTTATTGGTTGCAATTGGTTTAATATTATTCAGATCTACTGGTGTTGAACATGCTAGCAGTATTGTATACAAAATATTAACAGACTGGGGTAGTTTATTTGTTGACTCAACGACTTTAATTAATGCAATTATTTGCATATTTATTCTTTTCATTAAGGACTTTAAAGATGAATATATGTTGCAAAAAGATGAGAAAAATAGGGGATGGATAATTCAATATAAATACGAATTAACAATTTCTTTTTATATTATCTTAATCTTGTTTATGGGCGTGTTAGATGGAGGTCAATTTATCTATTTTAAATTCTAAAATAATGAGAAAATTTTTAATTAGACTCATCATTATCATCGGCATTGTATTTATTCTTGATAGAACAATGGGATTAGTGATAAAAATTTTATATAACACAGCTACTACCACTGATGAATATAAATTAAACTTCACTACTAATCAAATGGATGCTCCAATAATTTTCATGGGAAGCTCAAGATGCCATCATCATTATGTGCCTGATGTATTAGAAGACACATTACAGACGAAAGTCTATAATGCTGGCTTGTGGGGTATGAGAAACATTTATTTTCAATATGGCTTGTTGAGTAACATTTTAGAGCGCTATACCCCTAAAACAATTTTTCTAGAAATTCATCCAATTGATTTTTTAAAAACTCCATACTCAGATTTAACTTCAGTATCAAACCTATCACCATTTGTAAACCGGAGCTCGGGTTGTGATGAAGTTTTAAAAAAGGGGAAATATTATTATAAAGATATTTTATCTCACACTTACAGATACAATAGTCTATTCCCAAACCTTATTTTAGGTAATTTATTTACTAGAACAAATTTAGAAAATGAAGGTCTTAAACCGCTTTATGGGGAAATTGATAAAAGTAAAGGTAAGATTGCTCCAGAAAAATTCAATTTTCCTGTAGATCAAAATCGAGTAAAGTATCTTCAAGCCTTCATAAACAAATGTAAAGACAAAAATATAAAATTAGTATTATTATTCTCTCCCATGTATGCTGTAGACAGCGTTGATTTTCTAACTATACCTACAATACTTGCTAAAAAAAATAACATAGATTTTTTAAATTATTATAATTTACCAGGCATTACAGGAAAAGAAGAATACTTCTACGATTTTGGACATCTAAATGAGGCTGGGGCAAGAAAATATTCATCATTAATAGCAGGGGAATTAAAAAAATATACTAACTAAAAAATAATCAATATATTTTAATCTAGAAAAAAATAAACAATAGCATTAACGAACAGGAAAACTAAATTTTATATTATTGTGTTTTAAATTAAATATTTAATTCTTTAAGGTTAAGAATAATAAATTTTGCACTTAATTAAAGAGCGTATAAGATTTATAATCAGAAAACAAACTATAATCCTATAATAATTGTATTCAAAATGACTAACGTATCAACCTAAATTATTAAAATTTATGCACATTCTTTCTATCCCTAAATGGGTTAATCAATATCATTTTCCTTACCAAAAAATTGAGGATGTACCCGAAAAAGTATTTGAAAATATCAATACTAAATTGAAAAAATTACAGCAAGGGAAGCCACTGGTAACCATTTTAATTGCTGCATGGAACGAAGAAATAAATATTTTGCGCAACATGGCAAGCATTGCCGATTTAGAAACTCAGATTCCATTAGAAATCATTATTGTAAATAATAACTCTAAAGACAATACACAAACAACTCTTGACAAATTAAGTGTTACAAGTTTATTTCAGGTTATTCAAGGATGTGGCCCAGCTAGGCAATTAGGCATGGAAAATGCAAAAGGCAAATATATCGTTCTTGCTGATGCAGATTGTGTTTATCCTTCATGTTGGTTAGATGATGTGATGGAGGTAATGGTAAAACCAGGTGTTGCCTGTGTATATGGCCGCTATTCTTTCATTCCAGAAAAAGGATTTCCGAGGTGGCAATTGTTTATTTTAGAAAAACTAAAAGATTTAGCTGCAGAACTACGACAATTTAATAGGCCTTATTTAAATGCTTTTGGAATAAGTATGGCTTATGTAAAAGAATATGGGTTAAAAGTTGGTTATATTATGCACAATACCAGAGGTGATGATGGTAGATTATGTTTTGATTTAATGCAATTTGGAAAAGTTAAACCAGTAAGGTCTAATAGAGCCCGGGCATGGACAGCTCCAAGAACACTACAAAGAGATGGCACTTTTATGCAAGCTTTAACTTCTAGAATTAAATTAGAGTTTAGAAATTTATTTTCTTTGGCAACACCTCACAAACCCCACGATACCAAAACTAGTAAAAACGAATAATCAATTTATCAATTATGCATACATTTTCAGATGTATCACTATTAATTACGCATTATAACAGAAGCGAATCATTAATAAATCTTTTACAATCCTTTAAAAAATTAAATTGCTTTTTTGGTGAAATTGTTGTTTCTGATGATGGTAGTAAGCCTGAACACTTAAATAAACTTACATCATTAATTGAAACTTATGGTTTTAAACTAATTACCACTGCTCAAAACAAGGGATTAGGCAACAACATTAATAAAGGACAAGATGCGGTAACCAAAAAATTCACCCTTTATGTACAAGAAGATTTTGAGCCTAGTCATCTTTTCCCTATCAAATTTGAGAAAGCTTTAGCTTATTTGAATGCTGATAATAGCTTAGATATTGTCAAGTTCTATGCCTACTATCCTTATCCTTACCTTAGGAATTTTAGCTTAGATTACGATGAAATGTATGTTAAATCATACGGACTTAGATATGATAAAATCTATTTTTACACTGATCATCCTCACTTGAGGCGTTCAACATTTTTTGATAAATTTGGCAGATATCCCGAAGGATTAAAAGGAGATGTAACCGAATATAAAATGTGTATTTCCTTTATTCAACAAAAAGGCAAAGGCCTATTTTATAAAGATTATGCAAATTTATTTTTGCAAAAAAACTCAGAAGCTGAGCCTAGCACAATGACAAGAACTAACTGGAAACAAAATAAAAACATCTTTATAAAAATTCTTAGGGATGCTTATAGGCAGATCAAATACAATTTTGATATTAAAATAATGAAACCATTAAAATAAAACAGTTAACACTAAACAGCTAGTCGGTCAAATTTGACCTAAATTAATCTAAACATGAGTTAATCTGTCTTTTCAAATATTTACTTTCTAGCCTTGTCTAATTCATCTAAAATCATTGAGTCAACTTCTGCATCAAATTTTCTAGCAAAGAGTTTATTAGTAGCATTTAAGATTTCTGGCAAATTAGTTGATGTTAAAATAAGTGGATTGGGTGACGTGTTTACCCAAGTAATATACCTTAGATTATTGTTAATGATTTCATTTTTATGAGGTGAATTCATCAGAATACTGGCAATCAAAAATTCATCAGCAGTCCAAGTATATTTCATAAAATTCGATAGGTTCTTGTTTATGCTCATGAAATCAAGTAAATATTTAGCACAACTATTTGAAATAGACCACCAACTTGAATCACTACTACCATAAAGTTTAATGGGTAGAGGAAATTTTCTTTTTGGTAGAACTGTGTTAAATACTTTCTGAATAAAATATTTACCTCTGAATTCAAAATCTGTAAAATGATACTGCTCATACCTAACTATGGCATGTTCCCACCAATCCTTTTTTTCATCAGGGTCATAGGAGATAAAACTTTTACCTAAGTTTTCCCTGTAAAAATTTACAATATGATCGATTGGCTTAATTGGATAATCTTGGGCACTCATCAGATTGTAAAAATCAAATGAAATAGCTGAGTCTAAAACTTCAGCGAGTGATGCAAGAATAGCTTTCACAAAGCTATAACCACCCCATCTACATATTTTTCTATCTTCAATAAAAGTAACACGCCTAAATTCACTTAGATATAAAAAGGGTTGAATATCTATTTTTTTGTCTACATGAATAAAAAAATGAAAACACTCATGATCCATGGCTCTAATCAACCGTTCTAATTGAGCTGGGTTTTTGTGAACCATTATAATATTGGCAATTTTCATTATAATTTGATATTTAGATTAACTGCATTATAAATACTTTTTACAGAGTTTTCCCAAGTATGAGCCAAAGCAAAGTTTTTTCGCTCTGTCATAAGGTTTTCATTATTATTTTTTATCAAACTTTCTATCCCTATGATGTATTCTTCACCGTTATTGGCTAAATAAACATGATCTTTAAATACCTCCATCGTTTCAGTCTTTGTAGCAATGGTTGGCTTTCCTAACGCTAAATATTCGTCGATTTTGCGAGGATAATTACCAATGGTTAACTCATTTAACAATTGAGGATTAAAACAAACATCAAAAAAGTTAATGTATTTAGGTAAATCATCAGTAGGTTGTGAGCCTAAAAAATGTACATTATCAAGTTGGTGCAAAGCACTGCTTTTAAAAGCATCATCTTCAGGGCCTACTAAAACAATATTCCAATCAGGTCTTTTTTTAGCAATATAATAGATTAAATCAATGTCTAATCTGGCAGCGGTTAACACACCTACATAACCAATAATAGGCGTTTTCAATTGCTTCAAGGCTGTAGAAACTTTTGCAATAGCTGGATTGTTGAAAATCGTAAAATCACATCCTTGCCCTACATCATAAGAATTGATGTTATACTGTTTGCAATAGTTCATCAAATAGGCTGAATTAGCCACACACAAATCTGATTGAGCGATAATTTGTGGCTCTAAAATTTGTCCGTGCTTTTTATAATAACTAGTTGCCAACATATTGTCTCTTGAGTAATATATGCTCAATTTAGGTTTCAAAAGCTCCTTTAAATGAAAACTCCTAAACATATCGCTATCATTAAACAAAATGAAATCGCTAAAGTTTAGTTCTTTGAGCGCTGGTGCAATTGCTTTGGCTAATCTTTTATTGTTTAGCTTATTTAACCATTTAAAAATATAATCTGAAGAGATCCAGTTGATTGATTCAATTAAACAATTAGGATAAAGTTGATATAAATTGCTAGAAATTTGAACTAAACCATCTTCTTTACCTGCGATTACATTTAAACGTTTTTGAATTTTTGGATCATTTTTACCTCTAAACTTTGTTATTCTATCTAACGGGAAATTGATGTATAATACCCTATTCTGTTTAGCAAATTCTAAGGCAATATTTTTACAGTTACTGCCAATTTCAGTATCCCAAGCCTGTTGACCCACAACAATGATGTTTTGATTTTTCAATTGATCTTATTTTTTTGGGATGAAGTACTCATTGAGTTATCAATTTGATGTTGTGTGGCTACTGACCTTTGGTTAGCATTTTTGGCGTATACCAGTGATACTAACTGAAAATAGATAAATTTAGGGATGTTAACCAATGCACTATAAATTTTAGGATCTGCCTTATAAAACTTTAACGGAATGTAAAAACTGACCAGGAAACAGACAAAGGCAATGAACCATATTAACGCAATAAGTGGATTGATGAATAGGTTGATTAAAAAACATAATCCTGATAAAAGAATAAACATGAATAATGGAGGCCTAACCACGATTAAACCAAATAAGATTTGATTGATACTAAAATTTTTAATTCCTTTTAATAAAATTTGAAAACCAAAAACTGAGTATTTAAACCAGGTATTGATCCACCTAGATCTTTGGTTAACCAATTGATTTGCATTGGTTGTTTTTTCATCGTACACTACCGCTTTAGGTGCAAAAGCAATGCGTTTTCCTGCCAATAAAATTTTCGCTTGTAATACCTTATCAAAACCAGCACCAGTTAAGTCGTGATTTTCGAAACAAGCTTTATACAATGAAGTTTTAAAAGCCATACCAGAGCCCGATAAAGTGGCGGAAGAACCTAATTTGTATAATACCTCGCCATCATAAAAATGATAATATAAATCACGAGCTGCATCCATGCAGGCATAATTGGTATTTAAATTTTTCGCTTTGCGAATGCCTTGTACTGCCTCAAAACCATGGTCGAAATACAAATTTAACTCATTTAAATAATTAGGATCAGTTAAATTATCACTATCAATAATGGTGAGGATTTCATGTGGCCTTTTAAAATTAGCTATGGCGTGTAAATGAGAACGGGTGTTACTAGCTAAGGTAGTTTCGGGCTTAAGTAAAACAACTCTTTGGTCATTAAAATTTAAATCCGTAATGTCACAATTATCAGCTACTACATAAATAAGGTAATTGCTGTAATTTAATTGTAACAGCGATTGCACAACAGCAGGCAAAAGTGCAGTTTGCTGATAAGCGGTTACAATAATTGCATAGTCATATTTTTTAGTCTCCAATGCATTTATTTTTCTTTTGCGAAAAAGAAAATAACAAATGGCTAAAAATAAAGGTAAAACTAAATTATAACCGATTAGAAATTGTATGATATACCAAATATATGTCATCATTAATTAATTAAATCATCAGGTCTTTTGGCACTTTCTTTTTTATAGGCTTTTATCCCTAAAAAAAAAGCTAATAAGAAACAAATCATACCAGGAATTACAAATATTTCAAACGGCATATTTAATATTTTTTTAAGATAATACTTCTTTATCTGAATATTTATCGTCCCAAGTTGGGCTTTTATAAATAAATACCCAAGAAAAATAAACGATTATTGAAGTTGGCATAATATTGATCACTTCATTACCATAACAACCAACTAAGATGCCAGCAAATCCAGCTGTTAATGCAATGACCTTTATACGGAGTTCAGTGTTTCGAACGCACCAAGCTATACTACAACATTTTCCAAAAATATACATCATTATCGAAAACCAAATAGTCAATCCAACAACTCCATACATTACCCATACCTTTACAAAAAAACTATCTGGTTGGAACTTATTTAAATACTTATCACTATTATACAGGTTTCCATTATAACCAAGCACACCTAATCCCCCTCCAAATGGAAGGTCTGCCATATAACTTTTTAATCTCATTTGAGTATCGAATCTAACCTTTAAAGAAGCATCATTGGGATTTAATGCAGTACGCATTCTATAAATTTGATAGTTACCATCACCAATCGATGTATATTTTAGGATACCTATAGAACTAATAACTATAAAACCTCCTAAAATTATTGATTTGACATTTTTACTTAAAACTATAGCTACAAATGCTGCAACGAAGAATATGAATATAGCACCGCGGGTGCCTGATATTAACATCCCATAAAGATTAAGCATAGCACAACCAATAAACAAAATTCTTTTCCATAATTTCATTGGTGCAAAGGAAATTATCAAAGCAATTATACCAACATGTGCTTGTGAAGCTCCAAATTGACCTGCATCAGAATAAAAAGAAAATACTCTTAATTTCCCCCACAGCATATGAGTTACTGCACCACCATTTTGTAGAAAAGCAGCTTCACCTGGAAAAAAACCGATATACAATTGCTTTATTCCATTAAATGCTGCTAACGATGAAAAGCAAAATATTATTACTAAGAAAACATCTAAGTCTTTTTTTACACTAAAAACAATTAAACCTAAAGAAACAATTAATAAAGGATATAGTGCAGCAGTTCTAATCTCATTTAACCACCCCATAAAAGCAGCTCCAGGATTAATTACCTCAATTAAACTTAAAACAAACCAAATTAATAATAGGTAAAAAATATCTTTGTTAAGATTAGTCCATTCCTTTAAAGGTTTTTTTATAATTACTGCAATTAGAATGAGTAACAAAAAAATCTCAATAAAAATACCATAAGGTAGTTTACCAACCTCACGTCCTAAAAAACCAATTATGAAACAGTAAATTATAAGTATAAAAGATAGAATACGTGGCATATTTTTATATGTCAAAATTCAGATAACTGCAATTTTCTGACTTATACATCCTTTCTTAAATCAATTTTATTCATTATCCAGCCTAAAAAACCTGGCAGTTTTTGAATATAATCAACTAATAAATGGTCTGTATCATTTAAAGATTTTCCTGATTCGAAAACTGCAATATTTTTTTCTGTAAATAACAACCATTCCTTGGAAATATTTACATCATGCAAACTGTTGATATCGATAATTACAATATCAAATTCTTTTCTCAAGAGATCAAATCCAGTTCTCAAACTTTTGATATTTTGTGCTTCTAATAATGAGTTTCTTTCTGCGCTTTTATTCATTACCGTGATTAAATCATCCGTATGAAATTCTTTCTTTTGTAAAAAAGTTTGAAAATTTTGCGCAGTAACTAACTCTGTGCTATCGGCTTTTTCAAGTGGTTGCTCATCTGCAATTAATAAAATCTTTCTACCTGTCATGGCAAATGCATAAGCCAAACTGTAACAGGTAAATGTTTTGCCTTCATTAGCCGCTAAGCTTGTAACACCAAGTATTTTACTTTCATCAGCCTCCATGGCTTTTAAGATCTCGAAACGGGTAGAGCGTAAGTGCTCTTTGTACATTTCGTAATCAGGTTTGTCACTTTTATCATTCCAGATGTTTCGAGCAATGCGCTCTTTATCATAGAGTTTATTTAAACTACCAATAACATTTGATTTGGTAGCCAATTCCAGCTGACGAGAGGTTAAAATTGAGCGATCCATTAAAAACATCACCCCAACAACAGACAAACATAAAAAGAAACTTAAAAACCCAGATGCTGCAACAAATAATGGAGCTTTAGAAGGTAATGGATTTCCAATTGTTCCGATTTGATCAATTTGTAATTTTAGCCCAATGGTTTGATCTGTTTTTGATGTATTGTAACGGTCTAAGGCTTGTGTATAATCTTTTAAGGCCAAATCAGCATCTCGTTCATAATTCTGAATTTCAGCATCATAAGGCACCATGCTATTATATTGTGCCCTCAAAGCTGCCAACTCATTATTAATCGAACTCATGCTACTTTTTGCCCGCTGAAGTTCGATTTCTAAGGTCATTTTTTGAGCAACCAACGTTTGCCTAGAAGTTTGAGGATTATAGATATTATCATCAGAATTTTTTTGGCCTCTGGCATTGATTAGTCTGGTTAACGAATCAATTCGTTTCTGATCACCTAACTTAAATCCGTTGTCTACAAAATCATTCGTAGCACTTTTCAACTGATTTTGTAAATCAACAATTGTTCTATTTTCTGCCCGATTCGGTGCGGCAACATAACTATCATTTCCCCTTAATTTACTTTCAATTATTGATATAGCTCCTACATTAGATTGTATGGTTCTAATCGCATTTGCTCTCATGGCTTCAGCCTGCGCAATTTGGACATTTACACTAGAAGATTGTTCTGATAAATTTAAAACCCCTCTATTTCTTTTAAAACCTGATAGAGCCGCGTTTTTTTCATTCATTACTTGCTCTTTCTTCTTCAATAAAGAATCTAATAAAGCAATAGAAGTATTTTGATTTTTGCTTACATCTTCCGTGTAATTACTGATAAATTCTGTGGTTAAGGTATTCACCACAAAAGCAGATAATTTTGGATTTTCTGAAATAAACTCTATACTGATGTAATCACTCATATCTGCATGACCAATATATAATTTATCTTTTAGTGATTTCTCTCCATAACCCATCGATTGAATTAAATCATACAATTTATATTTCCCCTTGTTATCTTCCAAGGTTAATATCGATTTATTAATTAATCTCTGTCTATAAATTTTAGCTAATTCTTGTTTTTGAGTTTTATTTAGCTCTTTGATCTTTTCGCTGTATTGCCTAAATCCAACTCTTGGTTGCTCTAACTCATGCAAAATCAAATGATAAGACAAAATATCCATCATTTTTTTCATTTGCAGCTTTTCCATAATGCTGTTAAACTGCTGACTAACCTGAAAAAAATCAACAGTTTGTTCGGAGATTACCTTTTTGGAAGGATCTAATAAACCAGTTGAAATTCTTGACTCAGAAGAATACTGTTTTGGTAATTTTTTGACTAAGAAATAAGTAAGTACCACCGCAATTATTGGCACTATAATGATAATCCACTTATATCGATTAACTAATTTTAAAAAAGATTTGATATCCATTTATAGTTTTAACTTATTTTATTTAACGGTAGCGATTTTTTGCCCAATCATTTCTTCTAATAAATCTTTAGCCTTTAAATAAGATACTTCTGACTGTATTTTTGCCGTAGTCGCACCTACTGAAATCAATCGTGATTGATTGTAAGCGTCTAATGAAACCTCACCCTTTTCAAACTTATAACGCATACTTTCTGCAACACCCTTGCTGTCTTGCGCACTTAACGTGTTAATTTTTAATGCTGCTAAAGATTGTACATAATCGTAATATCTTCTTCTCACTTCATTAGCCAATTGGATATCAAAATCTTGTTGTTCTAACTGCGCCACTTTATAATCTGCTTTGGCTTTTTTAACCGCAAATGGCTTTTGCAAAAATGTTCCTAAATTTAAACTAATACCATATTGCATGCCGTTTACTACAAATGGATTTAAAGGATTCAGTGCAACTCTATCTGATGGTCTATAAAAATAATTGGCAGAAAATAAATCAAGATAGGAAACCTGTGATGAACCCACTGCAGTTTTAACGCTTTCTGTTTTTGCAGCCTGAATTTTTCTTTTTGGCATAAACTCTTTTGCCATCTGGATATATTTATCTAGTTCAGCAGCGTTTACATCTGGAATAATTGTTTCTTGAGCGAAACTTGCTACCGAACAAAAAACCAATAACAAGAGGGTAATTTTAAATTTTGTTTTCATTTTAATTATATGTTATAACAAGAAAGTTTAAAGATAAGAAATCTTCTGAATGAGCCTAATAAAATTATACTTGCTCTTTTTGAATTAATGCTGGGAATGTTTTTAGAATAATTTTCATATCTAACCACATCGAATAATTGCTTGCATAGTAGTTATCAAGCTCTTTTCGCTCACTTTCAGACATGTCTTTTTTACCACGTTTGCTAATTTGCCATAAGCCAGTTAAACCAGCAGGGCCAATAAAACGCTCAGACCATTTGTTTGTAGTTAGTTGTTCTGCCTCATATAATGGTAAAGGTCTGTTGCCAACTAAAGACATATCGCCTATTAAAACATTAATCAATTGCGGCAATTCATCAATACTTGTTTTTCTTAAAAAAGCACCAAATTTTGTAATTCTAGGATCGTTAGAAAACTTCACGAAAGCTGATTTTCCACTTTTGTTACCTTCATTGGCATACTGATTTAAATCAGCCATTTGGGTTAACATTTTATCCGCATCGCTACGCATCGATCTAAATTTATAAAAATCGAATATTTTGTAGCCCGCTCCTACTCGCTTGCTTTTGTAAATTACATCGCCTTTAGAACCTAATCTAATGACAATCGCAACGATGATAAATAGCGGCATTAAAAATAACAAAGCAGTTCCAGACATTACTACATCAAAAATCCTTTTAGCCAAAGGCATTTGATACGTGTCGTTTAATTTTTCTGGAAGCTCTTCTAATTTTGGCTTAATTAACTTAAACTTTACCAAAAAATTTATTCTCGAATAAAAATCATCTAATGGGAAAGGGTATGTATAATAATCGTTTACTTTAAGCGCTAATGCTTTAGTTCTTAATTCTTTACTTTCTTTTATCCCTATTAAAATGATGATAATAGATTTGAAAAGAGGATTCGATCTTAACAATGAAACCTGATTGAAACACTCTTTGTTTTCATCAACTTCAATGATGATTACATCGGGTAAACTTAATAATGTCTGGGCATTGATATATTGATCGAAATCTTCAGGACATGTTAAATCACTGATGTTATTCTCTAAGTCAGAAATTAATACTTTACTTAGTAAATCTCCGAAATATACCACTTTTGAATTCACGGCCTGACTATTAAAAGTTGAAGTAATCATTACGCTATTAACTGAGTAATTTGAGACTTTAATACCATTGGATTAAACGGTTTTTCTAAATAACCATCAATTTTGAATGACATTTGTTGAACTTTCTCTGCTAAATTTTCTTCACCAGATAACAACATTACTGGTGTATTGCGGTAAAAACCACTTAATTTTAAATTTTGAAGAAAAGCAGTTCCGTCAAAATATGGCATTCTTAAACTAGAGATAATTAAATCCGGATCATTTCCTTCTTCTAACCAAGCTAATGCATCAATACCATTTTGCTTAATGGTTACCGTGTAATCGGCAGATAATATATATTTATATAATTTAGATAGATTTAATCCACCATCTACAATTAAAATACTTTTTTTAAAAATTTGGAATGCTTTACCGTTTGTTTTCATTTTTAGGGATGATTAATTTAAAAAACTCAATTATTTAACTCTTTTAATAAGTCAAAGATGGGCTTAATGGAATTACTCAACAATAGCCCAATAGGGCTATAAAAAATTTAAAACAATGTAAATAATTGATTTACAGACAAATAAGTTTACGATTTTGAGCCATCGCTACCTAATAGGGCTATTAAAATTTTAAAAATGGATATATTATATAAGTACTAAAAATAAAAAAACTAGCTAAGCATTTCTTACACGAGAAATGATTAGCTAGTTAAGCTATAAATAACGTAGCTCTTGATTTACAATTTTTCTACAAAAGTTGGCGTTTCAGAAACATCTACTTTTAGTTTACCATTAACTGTATTAACGGTTTTTGCTAACATTACATCTTTACCTGGTTGTAAGTTATGTATGATTGCTTTTTGAGCATCGCCCAAGTCTAATTCATAAGTGGCTTTTCTACCTTTTTGATCTGGTACAGTTAACACATAAATTATTTTTTTATCTAATGTATAGATATCTACAATTGGCTCAGAACTTATCGTAGAATTATAATGATAATTACCGATTAAAGTTTTTGCTTGCAACATATAATCTGCAGATGGTCTTCTGGTAAAATTAGCGTTCACAAAACCCGATGAAGAATATTGTATGGTGCTGTTGAGATCTACATCATCTAACATATAAAACATACACCTGCTTAAACCTTTCCTGGCAAACATCAATGATGATCTTAAATTCCAATCTGCCTGTGTAATTTGCGAACTTTTATCGCCAATAGGTATAGCTCTTTGAGGCGTAGATGTGCCAATATCATAACCTACTTCAGTTATCCAAACAGGCATATTGTTGGCATATTTTTTCGACATTTCTAAAAATTTTGCAGTTACTTCTCCCAAATCAGACAATTCTGGAGCTACACCAACCGTTGCTGTTCCTTTGTTGTTAAAAGCATCATTAGCATATTGATGGTAATTGATAATATCGAAACATAAATCGACCGAACCATCCGCTTTATAGCCTCTATTTTTTTTGCACCACTCTACCATTTTAATTACAAAATTTGGATCTGGTGTAGCTAAACCGCCCATTACTACTAACATATTCGGATCAGCGGTTTTTACCCCAACATTTTTACCCAAAGCACCTTTATGTCCATCATAAAATGCTGATAAATTTGCAGCGTACTCTTCCGGACTTTGTTGTGCTAGCGGACCTTTCCACCATTTATCTCGCTCATTATCGCATTCAATATATTTGATTAAACCTAAACCAATTTTAACGGTATTCACTTTATCATTTGTCCAACGAGGAGTGCTATTTACTGTAACTAATGCCGCATCAACATTTTTATTGCTGCCATACCTTGCTGCCAATTGAAAACCAGCTTTGGCCTGTTTAATGTATGAACTTGGCTCACTTCTGCTTAAACCATAAGGTGCTGGTACATTTTCAGCGTCTCTTTTTCCTTCTGGATAAGTATTGAGTAACCAAGTCGGACAAGTTTTTAAATCGACCAGCACATCTAAACCAGCATCTTTCATCCTACCGTATATGGCATCTAAATCCCATCCGCCAGAATGCATTACGCTAAAAGTATATTTTCCTTCTGTAGATTCTATACGTTCCCAATCTAGGTAATGTCTAATGCCTCCAAAAGATTTGATTACATTGAATTTATTTTCATCAATCATCTCAGGAGAACTTTGTTGGGCAAAATCCCATTCAAATGCATTTACCGCTAAAAAATCTTTAAACGGAGTAGCTGATGAAGATGATAATGGTGTATTAGGTACGCCAATAACAGTTTCTGATGAATCTGTTGTAGATGATTTTTTTTTGCAAGATAAACTTACAAAAAACAACACCAAGAGTGGAGCGAAGATGTGTTTCATATAATTTAGAATAATAAAATAACCATTAAAGATTGTTTAAACATTAGTTCAAAAAACCAGTTAATCTTTAATTATGATTAAATACGTAATAAAGACAATAATATTATCTCTTCAATTAAATGTTTAACCAACGTTTATTTTATAAATCTAAAATAAATACAGCTATTTCAAAGCAATTTTTGAAAAATATCAATTCATTCTAATTTATGGTGCAATATCAAAAACAACATTTATTACAACTCGCATATAAAAATTGCGCATTACTTTTCAATCCAACCTATTTCATCACTTGCGTTAACAACAAGATAATAATTCTCATAAGAACCTAAAATGTTAAGCATTTCGCCATTTTTAAGTGTAGATTTTACCGCCGCAGCCGAATCAGGCTTATCAAAAACAACTTTTTCAATTGTAGAAACAGTTTGTTTACAGAGCGGTTTGCTTATCGAAGAGAGTTGATTACTTTTAAGATAGCCAACCTTTCCATCTGGCAATTCTATTCTATATTTATTACTCAGTGCAGCAGTAATTCTTAAAATTGTAGCATCAGGCAAACTGACCTGTTGACTATCAATCAGCAAAGCAACTTTAGCATTTGTTCGCATAGTGGTATTTAATGCCACAGTTGGACTGATAATTTTAGGCAATACTTGTACAGTTGGATCAACAAATGGAAGAGGATCTACAGCTCCGCCATTGGTATAAATTCCTAAATGTAAATGTGGCAATCCACCTATTGCATTACCCGTTGTGCCCATTCTACCTAAAGTATCACCTACTACTACAGCTTCTCCTTCTGTAACTGATTGTTCATCTAAATGTGCGTAATACAATGTGTAATCTTTCCCATTTGGTCTAAACCAAACCACTTTACCACCTAAATTATTAGTGTTTACACGTGTAACTGTTCCAGCAGCAACAGCTAAAACAGGAGTTCTTAATGGCGCAAAAATATCGATACCTTCATGCCTTCGAGCTCCATTATCTCTATCTACACCCCAAAAACTTTTTATTGAGTTTCTATTGGCTGTTTTTAATGGAAAATCTAGTGATGCACCCGAAGTAATCCCTAAAGTAAATTCTCCAGCACCCAACAATTCAGGTTGCAATCTTAAAATGTAAAGTCCCGTTTTTTCAGCATCTAGCTGGATGCTTGTTCCCAGTGTATCAGCAGAAGCTAACAATTTATAATTTCCACTTTCGGATTCGAATACATCAGAAAAAACATCGAAACCTGAAATTTGCTTTCTGTCTAGCTTTATTTGAAGCTTTTGGCCTTTTAACAAATTAAATTTAAACGCAATTGCTTCGTTTTTCTCGGCAGAAAAATATCCCTTTTCCTGATAAGGTAATTTGATAGCAACTGCATTTTGCAAACTTTCTTGAGCGTTAGCAAGCCATTTTGCGCCCATTGCAGTTTGATCTAAACCCGCAGCAGATATTTTTTTTTGATAGGCTTGATGAGGGGTTTGTGGTTTTAACAAATTAAAAGGTCCGCTTTTACACGAAAACAACATGATACTCGAAACAAAAATGCAAAGCAGTAATTTTAAACTTTTCATAGATTTTAGATTGTATTTGATTAACAATGCAAAAGCGATGATGTTTTAAGAGGTCGTGTTTCAGAAATTTCTATTCATCAATATGAAAAAATAAAAACCATAAAAAAACCCTTAAACTTTGAAATTTAAGGGCATTATTGGTATTATTAAATACTATACTTTTTTAGGAGGCAAATCAAATGCGATGGCATCATGCTCAAAATGTCCATTGTGAGATCCATCGCAAAATGGTTTATTTTTAGATAAGCCGCAACGACAAATAGAAACAATCGTTCTTCCTTGTAATCCGTAAGCATTACCTTCTCTATCAACTATTTCAAAATCTCCATCAATTTTTACTGAGCCGTTGTTATTTATTGTAAGTTTGGTTTTAGACATAATTTTAAATTTTTACAAAGCTAGCCGATTGAAGTGATACAAAATAATTTCATGTTAGTTTAGAAACATTCTGCAAAGACCATAAAAGTAGATGATTAAACCATATAAGAAATATATGTCCATTCAAGGTGCTTGCTTATATTTCTTTATATGTCTTATATGGTAAATTTCAAAAGCTAAGCTTCACTGGCAATCGTAATACCATTACGCTTGCTGTAAAACGTGGAAAGGAGATTGCTTCACCCCGTGAAAAACAGAGGCTCGTAATGACGATTTTCCTTAATTTAAGGACATGAAGCTCTGATTAGCAATGGCATTTAAGCTCGATTAAAATTTTAAAACCGTGCCTTTTGGTACATTTTTTCTATTTTAACGGTTTTACAATTTAGCCTTTTACTCACATCAGCTGCTTCCATAAAAGCTAAAATCTCTAAAGTTTCTGCAGCGCTAACTGGTGCTTTCCCTGTTTCAAAAAATAAGATGATTTCTTTTAACAATGGCTGATAACCCAAATACGGACCAATATTTACGGTTTCATTTTCACAGAAACAAGTGCCTCCAAAATCTGCTTTGCCATTCCTTGTGCCTCTAAAAGTTCCAATTCTGCCATCGTTCCAAACACCAACTACAACATCCGTATCTTTTGTATAATGTCTGGTTACCGTTTTGCAACCGGTACCCATTAAAGCAAAAAGTGCTTCAATGCCATGTATGCCATACCAAAATAAATCTGGGTGGGTAGGTTCAATTGTTGCCGGACTAAATGTTTCTGCACCTAAAACTTTACCATATTTATTGTTTTTAACATCAGTAACTGCTGTCATAAACCTTAAAGACGATGATGAAAAAACCGGAACTTGATTTTGCTCAGCTGCTTTAAAAATTGCCTTTGCATCTTTTAATGATGCAGCCATGGGTTTATCAATAAACATTGGTTTTTTAGCTTTAATTACTTCTAAAGCTTGCTCCAAATGCAATCTGCCATCGTTGGTTTCTAGCAAAACTAAATCAACTTCTTCAAGCAATGCTGAAATCGAATCAACTACTTTTACATTGTATTTTTGAATTTCTACAGTTTGCAAAGGGATCCGTTCTTTGCTTAAGGCTAAATCTTTACTCCCAAAGGGATAAGCAGCCGTAACTTTGTATCCATTATATGCTCCGTTTTGAGCTTCGAATAACAATTTGGTAAAAGCCAAACTATGACTGGTATCTAAACCGATTACCCCAATTCTTTTACCACTATTTTGATTAGCAAATACATCAAACGGATTTACCAACAAACTTAAACCTGCAAAGCCGCTCGCTTTTACAAATGCTCTTCTATTTAATCTAAAATCATCCATAATTACTTTATAACAATGGTTCTTCCACCCCTAACTGAACTGTTAAACGCTTTAAACTTCATCAATCCACTTTGTGTAATTGGCATGGTGTAAGTTTTGCTTTTTAAAGTTGGCGTACTACCATCTAAAGTATATTTAATTACCAACCCTGGAAATTGAGTATTTGCATGAACTTTCCCATCCTCAAGCTTTACACCAACAGTTGGTATACGGTAATTAAGTCCGCCAGCATAATGGTTTAAGCGGGTAAATTCACGCTTGCCTAGCAAATTGCTAAACCAACTCCAATCTTTTAAATAGTTTTGATTGGCTAAAATGCTATCTTTTTCTGTTGCCCAAGTAGGATTTTTTGCCCAAGCTCTTTCTGCCAAACCCAAAAGTTTAGGCAGCAACATGTATTCTAGCTGCTCGGCTCCTCTAATTTTCTCAGACCAAATTTGCCCCTGAATGCCGACAATATTGCTAGCACCATATTCGGTTAATCGTTCCTTATTATCAAATATTTTCGGCTCAACCGGATTGCCTTGCACATCTTCTTTGGCAGATTTGTAATAATCCAAAGGGATAAACTCAAACGGCTTATTTACATCTACAAAAGAACCCCAATATAAACCAGGTTCATCAGCGTCTTGCTCGTAGGCTAAATCGAAATAAAAATTAGTTACTGCCGATAGGACTACTTTATAACCTGCATTTGCCAAACGGTAAGCTAAATCTTCTTGTCCCCAACCCCAAACATTGTTCCATACATAAGCATGAAAATTTTGAGTAGTAAAATCTGGATTGGCCAAATATTTTGTTGCTCCATCTAAAGTTGTTTTTCGCATCGCCACTTCTTCCCAACCAGATAAATAGAGGTTGTTCTTTTTTAAGATTTGATTAACTTTTGATAGATGAAAATACCATAAATCGTTATAATTTTTGATATTTTCTTTTTGCATTAACGCAGCTATTGCAGGCGATTTTTCCCAAACGCCATTAGGAACTTCATCGCCACCAATGTGAATGGTTTTTAAAGGTGCATTTGCCAAATTGTACATCTGCTTAACTTCATCAACTACCTTTTCTATAAAAGTATAGGTTGATGGTATGGCGATGTTCATTACATTATCTTTAAAACCTTGCACCGATTTATAAACCGATTGATCTAAAGTATCTCTTAATAAATATTGCTTTGCTAAAGTTAAATCGGTGTTTTTATACTTTTCATATCTTGCATCCATGGCTTTTATGGCCGCACGAGCATGACCAGGTGTTTCTATTTCTGGTATTACCTTGATATGTCTTGCCATTGCATATTTTAAAATTTCAATAAAATCAGCTTTGCTGTAAAAACCACTGCCCGGAAAAGTATTTGGCAAAGCACCAGAACCATACGAAGGATGCAAGCTTTTTTGATCGTTTAAAGTATGTGCCCTAGTTGAACCAACGGTTGTTAACTCTGGCAAACTAGGTATTTCTAAGCGCCAACCTTCATCGTCATTTAAGTGAAAATGCAGGGTGTTGATTTTGTAAAGCGCCAACAAATCCAATACTTTTAAAACCTGTTCTTTTGTTTGGAAATTTCTGGCCACATCTAACATAAATGAGCGATAACCAAATCTCGGTGCATCTTTAACTTCGGCACATGGAATATTAATTTCGCTTTGCTTTTTTGCCCAACTGTTTGGCGGCATCATCATTTTTAGCGACTGGACACCATAAAAAGCACCATTTGTTGAACTTGCCGCAATTTCGATTTGATTTGCTGTTACCTTTAGCTCGTACGCTTCATCTGCCAATCCTTCAATTTTTTTGAAAACTATACCGTTTTCAGCTTTGCTGGATGATAATTTTGAACCTAAAAGTTGATACAATTCTTCATTAAATAAATCTGCTTCGTTTTTGAAGAATGGATCGAAATTAATTGAAGTATTCTTAGTGAGTGAGAAAATTCCCTTTGTAGCCTGATATTCGTTTGGCGAAGGTAAAATTGGCACCAAGCTCTCTACTGGCAAATCTGAAACCAATTTATTCTTTTCGAAAACCTTTGCTGGATCCAATTTCAGCTGTGCCAATTCTTTCTCAACCAAATAATTACTTTTAAAATTTACGATGGGATGTCCTTGTTCTGGCTGTTTGTTAAAAACGATGTACAATCCTGATGGCGCATCAGTATAGTTTTTAGATTTGCCATTGGCGATGTATTCAATGGTTATTTTTTCACCATTTTTTATTGATTTTATGTTTTCATCAAAAACAATTCTGCAAAACTCTCCACTTAAGTTCTCGAATTTGGCGTTATTGCTCGTTACCTTATTAATTACCCTTGGATAAGAAAAATAGAGTTTAAAATCGTTTAAATCTATCGCCGCTTTCCCTTTGTTGGTTAACGTAAATGAAGCCAAAAATTGCGCTTTATTTTGATAATCATTTTCTAAAAGCTGCCATTCTACAAATAAATCGGCAGGTTTAAAACTTTGCTGAGCCTTAGTGTTAAGGATTTGGAAGCATAATATAAAAGCAATTAAAAGTATTTTTTTCATTATTATATTTTTTACCGTTGGCGAGGACGCCAACGAGGGAATTAATGATTTCGTCATTGCAAGGCACGAAGCAATCCTACAACTATTGTAGGCAAAAAAACAACCGCTTTAAGATTGCTTCGTTCCTCGCAATGACGATTTGGGTGCAAAGTATAGCTTAGCCAATCAAGGCTGATAAGACCACAATTCCGTTTTACGTTTAAAATATAAAGTTCCTTTGGCATCTACAACTAATAACGCGGCATCTTTAGCAATTTCGGTATAGTTTTGCGTTACTGCGTCAATTTTAAACAACAAATTATTATCTGTGCCATAAATTTGTCCGTTGGGGTGTTTTACCAAAAAAGCACTTCGCCAAATGTGACTGCCCAAAGGCGGGTAATCATATAGTTTTTTAACTGAAATTACTTTCTGCTCTGCAACATTAAACACAAACAAATTTCCATCGGCCATGCCCCAAATGTTGCCATCAACTTTAATTAAGCTCGTAATTGCCGCAGCACCCGGAACCGGAACAACTGAAAACGTTTTGGCATTTTTAGCGATATCCCAACCAAATAAAACAGCTTCTTTTGTGGTAGCTTTTACCCCCAAACCACCAGAAACCGTAGTGCCTGCAATAACCAAATTTTTATCGTCAATTAAACTTGCGATTGCTTGATTAGGCACAATATTTTCATGTGCTTTTAACTCATCCTTAACTACATCGTAAATAATTAATGCACCACCCAATTTACCATATTCGGGTATGGTACCGAAAAACATTTTTTGTTTTTCTGGCAAACTTAAAACCGCAAAAGCCCTACTCTGCCCTTCAATTTCGCCCAGTTTACGTGGATTATTATTGGCAACATCCCAGTTTTGTTTGGTGTTGTATACGTAAAAACGCCCTTTTGGATAAATGCCAAAATAAATTTGATCGCCGTAAACTGCCATTCCTTCTGTTTGGTCTAAGCCTAAATATTTCGTGTTTTTATTGGTTTTTGCATCATAAGTTGCATGTCCGCCAGCTAAATAACCACCCGTCCATATTTTTTGATCTGGCCCAACCATAATTGCTTGTATAGGAATTGGCTGTGGCGGAATTTGCAATTTAGTACTGCTATATTTTTTGGTTTTTGGATTGTATTGCACCAAATTGGCCATAGCCGTTAAGAAATATAGATTTTGATCTTTGCCCCATTTAAAAGCATTTGCACTACCCACATTTGCCGCCAATTGTTTAGCCGAACTCACAGCTTTTGTTGGGTCGAAACTGTACAAATTACTTTTCCCTGTATAAAAAACCTGTTTTGCAGCAGAGCTGGATACTGATTTCATATCCATATCGCTGATCTCTTGCTCAACTTTTTTGGTTTTTAAATTGTAAACTAAGGTAATGTTGCCTGCGGTTAGCAAAGCCAAAAGTCTATCATTTCCATCTTTGCCAGCCACAATTTCTAAACCATATACAAACTCACGATCTTGATATTTAGTTGGCAATATTTCTTTCTTTTCTCCTGTTAAGGGATTAAGCTCAATTAAATGCGCATGAGAACCCACACCAGCATAAACCAAACCCGTACTTTTATGATAAGCTAAACTGCGAACATAATTTTCGCCCTCAACCAAAGCACCTTTGCCAACATCAGTAAATCCATCTTTTGGATGATACCTAAAAACTCGACAACCGGGATAAGTTGCGCCAAAAACTTCGCCATTTTTACCAGCAGTTAAATTCCATAAATAGGTTTCACCAGGTAATACAATGCCTAAATCTTCTACTTTTTGACTGCCAGGTTTGTGTTTAAACAAGCTTCCATTTGCTCCTGGGATATATAAAAATCCATCGCTTGCTTGTGCCATATCCCAAACGCCATCTGCTTTAGGTAACTCTTTATCCAACACTAATTTTTTAGTCTTCAAGTTGTAGGCCAACAAATGAGCCGGTTCGCCACGAACAACGGTATAAACTAATTCTGTACCTTTATCATCGGTTACAAAAATACTGCCTTGTATCATTGTAGCTCCCAGTTGCGGCCCGTGATTGGTAAATTTACCATCGCTTTGCGCAAGGGCGAACTGACTAAAACTAAGCAGCAATAAAAGTAACTTGATATATGATTGTTTCATCTTTATAAATCTTTAGCTAGAAATTCTTTTACAAATTCATCATCATTTAAGTGAGGATAAGCAGCATAAACTCTGTCTAATTCTTCATCCTGCCCAGCAGATAATTTTTCATTCGGATTTAAACACCAAATTCCATTCAGTAAACCTTGTCGGCGTAAAATTTCGTGAATACCCGGTATGCAACCGTGAAAATGATTTGCTGGATCGAACATCGCTGCATTTACATCAGTAATTTCAATACCGCGTGTTAACAAGTCATCAGCTGCTGCTGCAGATTTATTGGCTTTGTAAGCTTTAACCTCTGCCAATAAAGAAACCGCTTTGTTAGTCCACACTGCCCAATGCCCCAATAAACCACCAACAAACTCTTTATTTATAGTCTTACCATTCACATTAAATTGATAAGTAGTTAGCAAATCTGCCACAATATTATCATCGTTACCGGTGTAAATGGCAATTTCTTCACATCTGCTACTATTGGCAACCGCACGCATTACATCTAAAGTTTGGTAACGATTAAAAGAAGCACATTTTATAGCTTCAACATTAGGAATTTCGGCAAACTGTAACCAAAAATCGTAGCTAAAAATTCTACCACCAACTGATGGTTGTAAATAAAAACCAAAAACTGGAATAATGGCAGTAACTGCTCTTACACGATCTAAAATTTGAGCTTCGGTTAAACTTTGTAAGCCACCCATGCTCAATAAGCCCATATCGTAACCATATTTTAGCGCCAATTTTGCTTCTTCTATAGCTTGCTCCGTTGGCCCACAAATACCAGCAATTTTAATAAAAGGTCTATCTAAATTTGCTGCATCAACTTCTTCTGCTGCCAGTTTTAAAACCGTTTCGAATAAATTAACTTCAGGATCTCTGATTTCGAATTGCGTAGAATGTACGCCAACAGCAATTCCACCTGCTCCGCTTGCCATGTAATATCTTGATAATTGGCGTTGTTTAGCTTCATCAAGTGTTCTATCTTCATTTAATGCTAAGGGATGCGCTGGAAAAACCGTTCCGTTTAGCAAGTGTTTTTTTAATAATGAATGTAATGTTTGCATTAGAATTTCCCTCCTCTTTCTTGAAAATGTGTTGCTTTACCAAACTCATCACCGCCGTTGGTAATCCAAGTGGCTGTAATATCAATTATTTCTCTGATGGTAACTTTTGGGTAGCCAAATAAGCGATGGCACTCGGATGCATTGTTTAACAAAGCATTACCTGCGGGCTGATTGATGAATTTTGGCGATTTATTAAAGATTTTACCGAACTCTTCAGCTATCCATCTGATTGATAAAATTTCTGGTCCGGTAACGTTTAAGATTTTTGCTGGCGCTTCGCAATGGAGCAAACTACGCAAAGCGATTTCATTGGCATCGCCTTGCCAAATTACGTTTACATTTTCGGTAGTTAAATCAATTTCTTTTTCGTTTAATACCGATTTGGCAATTTCCATTAATACGCCATAACGAAAATCTACTGCATAATTTAACCTGTAAATTAAGATTGGTGTTTGGTTTTGTTTGGCGAAATATTCGAAAATACGTTCTCTGCCCAAACAAGATTGTGCATATTCGCCAATGGGTTCTGGAGTAACATTTTCGGCAACGCCACCCGAAGTTACAGGTACAAATGGCAAAACATTGCCTGATGAAAATGCTACAATATTCGAGTTTTTATATTTTTCGGCAACTCTACCTGGCAAATAAGCATTCATGGCCCAAGTAAAACCTTCTTTACCTGTGGTGCCAAATTTATTTCCCGCGAGGTAAATTACGTTTTTGGCATCTGGTAATTGTTGCAACTCGGCATCATTTAATAAATCGCTGGCAATGGTTGCTACGCCAACGGCTTCTAATTCTGCTTTGGCTTTGGCATCAGAAAATCTCGAAACGCCGATTACTCGGTTGTTCATGCCAGCTGCTTTTAAAGCATCAACTGCAAGCTTGCCCATGCTAACGCCCATTTTACCACCAATGCCAAGTAAAATAATATCTCCTTCAATTTTTTTAATATCTGCTATTAAAGCTGCCGATGGTTTGGTCAAATCCTGCTCTAATTGTTTTAAATCTACCATAGATTTTAGGTTTTATTTGTGTGTTTTTTAGTTGATAAATAATTCGAAAAAGTTTTTTACCGCTAAGGCGATAAGTAGCAATAAGCCCAAAGCACCAGTTATTTTCACGAATAAACTGTTTGCATTTTTGCCCATAATTTGTTTATCATTAGCAATGATATACATGGCAATGCCGATAAATGGAACGAGAAAAATGGTAACGCTTTGAGCGAAAATGATGAGTTCTAAAGGCAGTTTACCAAATATTAAGGCAATGCTTGCACCACAAATCATTACAAATGCGATAAATAATCGCACTGCTTTTGAGCTTAATTTACTGCCATAAGCTAAGGCATCGCCCAATAAACTGCCACCAACTGTAGCATTACCTACTAAGGATGAAAATGAAGCGCCGAACAAACCAGCCAAAAATAAATCGGCGGCATAAGTACCAAATAAGGGCACCAAAGCTTTAGACATTTCTGATGCGCTATTTACTTTTAAGCCTTGGGGATGTAGAACCGCAGCGGCACAGATGATGACCACAACACTCATTACGCCTAAAATGATGATACCAGTGTAACTTTTGTTTGTACCAACAACTCCATTTTTTTTGTTTTCTTGCATTAAATACGATTGGTAAAACGCACCAACAATAGAAAAACAAGATGCCGTAAAAGCAATAATTAAGGCCGATGAACCTAGCGGAATGTTAGGTACAAAACCTTCGGCTATTCCACTTAATGAGGGTTTACTTAAAAATAGCGTAGTTAAAAATGAGATAAGCATCAAGCCTACCAAGACGATCATCAGTTTTTCTAACACTTTGTAAAAGCTGCTAAAAAAAAGCAATGCCATACCAAAAACGTTAAATACTAACACCCAAATCCAAGCTTTGGTTCCTGTTGCTTCTGCTACCGCGATGCCAACCCCAATTGCATTACCCGCCTGAAATGATGTGGCGACTAAAAAAACGCCCAAACCAATTAAAATACTAACCGCTTTGCCCCATTTTGCCCTGATGTTTGTAAGCAAACTTACTTCGGTATGTAAACCAATTCTGGCGCCCATATTGGTAAAAATGAGCATAAAGAAAATGGCTACAACCACAATCCATAACATGCTGTAACCATATTCTGCCCCTAGCTTTGAGGTGATGGTCATTTTACTCGGACCAAAAACCAAGGCAGCGGTAATTATTCCCGGACCAAGCCCAGCCAAAACGCTGATCAATTTATTTTTTTGTGTTTTCGAACTCATTATTTTCTATTGTTTTTCACATCCGTGGATAAAATTTCTTTGTTCTTATTACCCCAATTTGTGTGGATATAATTGATGATTTTCGCCACTTCTTCGTCTTTCAAAAACTTAAAAGAAGGCATTTGCTCGCCTGCACCATTTAAAACCAGCGAGATTAAATCGGCAGATTTGCCATTTACTTTTTTAGAGCTAGCCAAAGCTGGAAACACGTTTGGCACGCCTTTTCCATCAGCTTTATGGCATGATGCACAATATTGTTCGTACAATAATTTACCATCTTTTACTTCTTCAACACCAGTTGATTTAATTGCTCTTAATACGTTTTCTACTGGTTTTTCAGCAATGCTGATTTTTAATATTTTATCATCTTCAGGTAATGGGAAACCTGGCGATGGATTCCAATCTTGGTTACTGGTGCTGATGTAAATTTCGCCTTTTGGCCCAACAGCTACGTCACGTAAACGACCATAATGTTCTTTCAGAAAAATCTCTTCACTTAAAACCTTACGCCCATCTTCCGTTAATTTTAAAACCCTTAAACTTTTTGTTTTTAATGTGGTAAGGAGTAAACTATTTCGCCATTCGGCAATTTTACCGTAGCCATAAAAAGCTATCCCGGCAGGCGCAATAACTGGTGTCCACGATTGGATGGGTTCTACTGTTTGATGTTTTTGGGCAAATAATTTATCGGCAGGCAAATCATGTTTACCCTCAATGTTTGGCCAGCCATAATTTTTACCCTTTTCAATTAAATTTACCTCGTCTTCAATCGCATCGCCATGTTCTGATGTGTAAATTAAACCATTATCGCCTATGGTAATGCCTTGCATGTTTCTAAAACCATTGGCAAAAACATAACTGTTTGGGTAAGGATTATCTTTTGGAACGGATCCGTCAACATTGAGCCTTAAAATTTTACCGTTTAAACTTTTTAAGTTTTGCGCATTTTCTTTTACGTAAGCATCGCCAGTTGCCCAAAGTAATTTTCCGCCTTTATCAAATGCTAAACGAGAACCATTGTGAGCCGTAAAACCATCAATAACCAATAATATTTTTTTGTTGATTAACGTATCGTTTTTATACTCGTACCTCACCAAATGGTTGCTAATTAAACTGTCTATTTTTACCGTATAATTTACAAAAACGTAAGGGTTATTTTTAAAATCTGGGTGAACAACTAATCCCAATAATCCGGCAGTACGTTTATGCCAAACATCGGTTATGGTTAATAATTTCTTTTGTTCTCCTGTTTGCAAGTCAATTTTAGATACAACGCCTCTTTGCTCGGCAAACCATAAAGATTTATCATCGGCATAAGCAATATCCCAAGGCACATCTAAGTTTTTAGCTAAAACTTCAACATTTAATGTTGTGTTCTCTAATTGAATATAATCTATAATGGGTAGCTCTTTTCCCTGCTTGCAAGAGCAAAAAACCACAGCCATACAAAAAATTAACAGGTAATTTTTCATAACTATTTCTTCACTTTTATCAAGATTGGTTTAGCAAAATCTGCATCTATTTGTGTGGGTAATTGATAAACATTTCCTTTCCTATCTGAAAAATACAGCCTGCTTTTTGAGAATTTTCTGCCATCGCCATCGGCCCAAAAAGCATAAAAATCTGGATGCACATTTACCGGCCTACGAGCATAAGAATGGTTAAATTCGCTATTGGCTGTCATGGCTTTACTTTTCCAAGTTTTACCTTGGTTCTTGCTCGTCCACAAAACCATTTCGCCACCGGTATTAAAAGCTTGCGGGCCAGTTGTAGTAGGCCCAACTACTTGCCAAACTCCTTTTTCATCAATGTAAAGCGAACCCATATCGTAATTATTACCAGAATTGGTAAGGGGTAAAATTTCCCAATCGGCACCAGTAAACCTAGCCGTGTACCAAGTTCTAGGGCCGTTTTCTGGGCCAGCTTCGTAACCTTTGCTGGTTAAATAAAGGATAACGGGATTTCCTTTCGCATCATAAGCCAAATCGTTGATGTAAACATTTAAGCCAAGCGAATGATAATCTTTTACCAAAGCAACATTCGAGACATCTTTAAGTGGTAGATTTAGTTCATCGCCTTTGGCAGATTGCCAAGTTTTGCCAAAATTTTGAGTTTGGATATAGTATAAATTTGAGCGAAAATTTAATCCATTTTGCCCTACGGTGACCGGATGATAATTAAATGCACTGCCTAATTTATTGTTAAACTGACCGCTGGTTTGGTAATGTCCTTCTTCTATTGTGGCTAAGTCTTTCCAGTCAGAATAACTTACACCATCTTTACTGGTCATGTAGCTAATGGTACGCCTTGGTTTTGAGGGTTGGTTGGCAATTACCTGACGATCGTAATGCGTAAAAAGATTGATGAACCCATTTTCTGGTTGATACCAACTTTGTAAATAAGAAAAATTATTCATCGGTACTACCTTACCATTTTCTATTTTGGTAGTTTGAATTTGTTCAAATTTGCTGATATCATAAGGTAGCAAACTTTTGTGTACATAAGATGGCCCGTTTGTACCATGTGCAGTAGAAAATATCCAGATGTAACCCTCTTTATCAATATTCATTACCGGATTATCATGCGCATTGTTGGTTTTTTTATCTAAAACTACGGTTGGTTTTGGAACCATTTTAGTTTTGTGATCGAAATAAGAAACGCTATGCAACAATGTTTTTCCGCTTATATCTGTACCGCCATAGCAAAAAAAAGTTTTGTTTACTTTGGCCACATAAATAGAAAATGGATAGTGGTTAGCGGGATAAGTGCCTAAACCACCACTATATTTGTATACATATTCGTCTTTAGAAGGTTCGTTGCTATACCAAATAGAACGATAGCCAGTATCTTTGATATTAAGTGTTTGAACTTGAGCCCAAGAAAATTGAAAGCACAAAACAAAGGCCGTTAAATGGAAAAGGGATTTTTTCATTTAGGTTAGGTTTAGGAGAAGAATTTTGTTTGATAAACTAAGTCCGATTACTATTATTTCAAATTAACTTTTTAATACCCCTACTATTAGTAAGGTCGTCATGCTGAATTTATTTCAGCATCTGTTTAGCATGAAAGACCCTGAAATAAATTCAGGGTGACGAACGACATAACCCAAAACGTAGTTTAAACCTTAAAAATCAATATTTAACTATCGATCTCAGGTTGATAAAGTTCATCCCAATTTGTAAACTGGGATGAACATTACAATCAATTAGTTGGTATAGCCAGGGTTTTGTTTGATCAAAGCTGGGTTAATATCGATTTGACTTTGAGGAATTGGGAATAACACATGGTGAGATTGAATACCTTTACCGGCCATAACGGTTACAGCCCTATCGGTGCGAATTAAATCAAACCATCTGTGTCCTTCGAAAGCTAATTCAACTCGTCTTTCTTGCTCAATGGCTAATCTAAATGCAGCCTGATTAACAATTCTAAGTGCCAAATTAGCATTATTGCTTGTTTTGATTAATAAACCAGCTCTTAGTCTAACTTGGTTTAAATAAGTGAAAGCTGGTCCATCTGCAACGTAACCTTGCTCATTTAAGGCTTCCGCGTACATCAACAGCACATCAGCATATCTTAAAACAATCCAATTGTTGTCGCTATCTAAGTTAGCTGCTGGCACACCTAAATACTTAACAATATAATTGTGTTGTACTGTGTTTGCACCAAGCACATAACTGTTTCTCATTGATGCCGCTTTTCTAGCATCGTTAGCTTCATACGCATTGCTCATATCGGCTGTTGGTATGTTTTGCCCCAGTGGATTACCAATAGAAACAACCGCAGTACCTGAACCTATAGGTGCAAACTGATTGGTATATGGACTTCCCTCGCCAGCAGAACCTTTTTTAAATTGAACTTCGAAAATTGATTCTCTGTTATTTTCATTAGCAATACCGAACACACCTGCATAAGTTGGCAATAATTGGTATTTATTTAAACCAACATTATCGATTACTTTTTTAAGTTGTGGTGCTGCTAAATCCCATCTTTTTTGAGTAAGATAAACTTTGCCAAGTAATGCTGCTGCAGCGCCTTTTGTTGCTCTACCAATATCAGCACCAGTAAATTCGTGAGGTAAAACAGCTTCTGCATCAGCCAAATCAGTTACAATTTGAGCATAAACTTCTGCTGATGGATTTCTACTATACGTATAACCTTCTTGCGGATTGTTAATCACTTTTGTAACCAAAGGCACATCGCCAAAAATGCGAACTAAATTAAAGTACATTAAGCCTCTTAAAAATTTAGCTTCAGCGGTATATCTTGCTTTTAAACCCGCATCCATATTAACTGCTTCTATTTTTTCGATTACAATGTTTACCGATTGAATAGCTTGATAATGCCCAGCCCATGTAGTACTACTAATAGAAGTAGTGGCTAAATTTTGGAAATTATCTACCGCCACTAAATCAGAACCTGCATTTGGATTAGTAATTTCTGTGTTATCAGAACGCATATCGCCAATAACGTGCATAGAAGAATAGTATAAACCTCCAGTTTGCAAGCCAGCATAGGCTGCAGAAAGGGCATTCTTCATATCGTCGGCTGTTTTATAAAAGTTGTTCCCATTCATTTGAGATATAGGAGCACGATCTAAAAAGTCTTTTGTACAACTACTGGCAGAAAGTAAAATTATTACGCCTGCAGTAAAAATTGTTTTTATATTTTTCATCTCTAAATATTTTGTTTTCAACTGAAATAAGGCTTTCCCGATAAATGGGATGCTTTCTTTTCAATTGTTATAATTAAAATCCAAAATTTAAACCAAACATAAATGTGCGTGCTAATGGATAACCACCAGAATCTACACCCGGCATTAATGGGTTAGCTCCTTCTACACTTACCTCAGGATTATAACCTTCGTATTTGGTAAAAGTGTAAGCGTTTTGCACAGTAAAACTTAATCTCGCGTTAGCAACTTTTAAAGATTTAGCAATTGAGGCTGGCAAGTTGTAACCCAATGTAATGTTTCTAATTCTTAAGAAAGATCCATCTTCTACAAAATCAGAAGAAGCATTGTTGATTACAGAAGCGATACCTAAAGCATTAAAATTTCTATCAATTTGCGGACTTACGCCATCACCACGGTCGCTTTCAGATTTCCATCCGTTTGCAGTACTTTTTAATACGTTGTAAGAACCAGCATAGTTACCATAAAATCTTCGAGCTGCATTTAATACTTCAAATCCGTGAACGCCTTGTAAGGTAAAAGCAAAATCGAAACCTTTGTAAGCGAAGCTGTTAGTCATACCATAGGTAAAATCTGGAAATGGACTTCCGATATTTGTTCTATCATCTGCAGTAATCACACCATCGCCATTTGTATCAGCAAATTTTAACTGACCAGGTTTAGAAAACGCAGTTCCGTTCGCATTTCTAATAATCGGTTGTGTATCAATTTCATTTTGATTTTGATAAACACCAACAACTTTATAACCATAGAATGAACCAGGTGCTGAGCCAATTTCTGTTACGTGAGTATTACCAGCAGCAAACGTGATTTGTCTGGCTAAAATACGAGAACCATCAGGCCCTAAAGCTAAAACCTTAATGTTGTTGGTAGAGAAATTTAAATCTGTAGTCCATTTAAACTCTTTTACCAAGTTTCTGCTCGTTACTGTAAATTCAAAACCTTTGTTTTCAATTTTACCAATATTTTGTAAAGCATTGGTATATCCTGTTAAGGTTGGCACCGGAACATTTAACAATAAATCAGAAGTTTTTTTGTTGTAATAATCAACAGACATGGCTATTCTGTTTTGTAACAGACCAAATTCCAAACCAATGTCTAACTGTTCATTTTTCTCCCAACTTAATAAGGTGTTACCGATATTTGCTAACCTAATACCATTGTTAACCGAACCTCCGCTAGCACCAAAAATGTAATTATCTGCTGATGTTAAACCAATAGCTCCGTAATTACTGATGAAATTATTTCCGGTAATACCGAAACTTGTTCTAATTTTTAAATCTGATATCCAATTTACATCTTTCATGAAGTTCTCTTCAGAAACTCTCCATGCCAATGAAACTGAAGGAAAAACACCATACCTATTATCAATTCCGAAACGGGATGAACCATCAGTTCTAAAAGTTGCGGTTAATAAATATTTATTATCATAACTATAATTTAAACGAGCTAGATAAGATATCAATGCCCATTCCTCTTTTATTGAAGTAGCATTGGTAATTGCACCTGCAGCACTGATGGTTTTAATTTGATCGTTCGGAAAGCTTGTAGCATTGATATTATTTAGTGCTGAGTTTTCTTTCTGAATGGTATATCCCAAGAGGGCATCAAAAGCATGTTTATTTATTTTTTTGTTATAATTTAACGTGAACTCGGTTAACCAATTTCTGCTTTCTAGGGTATTATTGTTAGCTGTTGCCAATTTAGTGTCATTAACACTATTTGGGTTAATTACCGAAGGATTGAAAATTTCTTCTCTAAAATTTCTGATATCAGCACCTACTAAAGCCTTAAATTTTAATTCTTTCAGTATGCTAAGTTCTGCAAAAGCAGTTCCCAACAACCTCATGTTACCTTGTTGATGAAAATATTCTCTCGCTATTTTAACTGGATTATCTACCTCACTTGTACCAATACCTTGACCAGTAATTTTTGTATAACTACCATCTGCATTGTAAGGACTTAAGTTAGGATTTGCAGTTAAAGCTGATTGAATAATGCCACCACCTTGCCAGTTTCCTTCGGCCAAACTTTGGTTTGAGAAATTATATGAAGGAGTAATGTTTGCACCAACTTTAACAATTTTGTTTACCTGCGATTCTACATTGGCACGGAACGAGTAGCGTTTTAAGTCAGAACCTAAAACAATACCTTGTTGCGTTAAATATCCGCCAGAAATAAAATACTTAGTATTTTCATTGCCACCAGAAAAATTAATTTGGTAGTTGCTCATTGGAGCAGTTCTGAAAATTTCATCTTGCCAGTTGGTACCTTCGCCTAAAGCATCTGGATTACTTAATGATGCCGGCAATAAATACATTACGTTGTTTAACCTTGCAGAGTTTGGATCTGAAGCAGAACGACCAGGAGCTGAATTAACCCAGGCATTATTTCTAGCTTCATTCATGTATATGGCAAATTCTCTAGCATTTAAAACATCTAAAGTTCGCTCTACTTGTTGTACACCTGTATTTAAGCTAAAATCTATTTTAGAGGCTCCCGATTTACCTGTTTTAGTAGTGATAATTACCACACCGTTTGACCCTCTTGAACCATAAATAGCTGTTGCAGAAGCGTCTTTTAAAACTTGAATGCTTTCAATATCAGCAGGATTGATTGTAGCTAAGGGGTTATTTCTTTGGTTATAATCGTTAGTTACCGGAAATCCATCTACTACATATAGTGGCTCATTACCAGCAGATAACGATCCAGCTCCACGTACTCTAACCGTTGCACCACCACCAGGAGCGCCCGTTGCTTGCGTAACCTGTACACCTGCCATTTGACCCGCCATTGCTTGATCTAAACTTACAATAGGTTGATCTTTAATTTGCTTAGCACCGATAGAACTAATAGAACCTGTAACATCTTTTTTCTGCACTGTACCGTAACCAATTGCTACAACAGCATCTAAAGTTTGACTGTCTTCTTTTAGCGTAACCGTAATATTTGTTCTGCCACCAACAGTTACTTCTGTGTTTACAAAGCCTGTATAACTAACTACTAAAATTGCATTATCTGGCAAATCAGCTATGCTGAAATTACCATTTCCATCTGTCATTACACCTTTAGTGCTATTTTTTAGCCTAACGCTTGCACCAATTAATGGCAAACCAGCTTGATCTACTACTTTACCTTTTACATCTATTGGTAAAGCCACTTGTTCATTTTTAACAGGTGCTTTAGTTACCACGATGGTTTTTTTGTCTATCGTGTAGGTAAATAACTGATCTTTGAAACTTTCTTTCAACGCTTTTTCTAAGCTTACACCCTTTAAATTTAGTGTTACTGGTTTTGCGTCTTTAATTTCGTTGTATTTGTAAAAAAAGAAATATCCACTTTGCTCGCCAATTTGAGTGAGCGCCTTTTCTAAAGGGATATTTTTACCAATGAGGTTAATGTTTTGCGAAAAGCTTTTAGCGCTAATCTGCAAACAGCCAACAATCATAAAAATTACTGTGAGTTTCATAGCTCTTAACAGTTTTGGGTGGATTTGCACAGCAAAATGCTGCATTTTTCCATAAAAATTTAATTGCATACTTTTGTTAAGTTTGGTTGAACTGATAAAAATGACTAACGATTTTTTTTCTCTAACGCCAAATAAATTTCCTTAACGGGATAAAGCCGGTTGTGTTGGTAGCACACCGGTTTTATTATTTATGGATTAGAATGGAGGGATTGTAATTATGTCTTCATATGTTCTAAGGGGTTTAGGTTTATATATTTGGTTTTGTTCAATTAGATATAATGATGGTTCTGCCTTTTATAGCAACATTAATTTTACTGCGCTCTAAAATACTCAGCACTTCTTCTACGTGTTCGCTCCTGTTAATTTTACCTACAAAAAGGTCTTTGTTCATTTCTCCTTTAAATTCAACATCTACATTGTACCATCTCGAAACTTGTCGCATAATGGTTTGTATATCTGCTTTATTAAATTTAAAATAGCCATTTTTCCAAGCGATGGCCTCATCTTCATCAGCTATTGCTACCAAAATTTGAGACTGATTTGCATTAACTGTAGCTTGCTGACCAGGTTTTAATATTTTTGAAGTGGCTGTTTGCACCTTGCCATTGGCAATTTTGCTCACGCTAACACTTCCTTCGAGCAAAGTGGTTTTATCAGCGGCTTCATCATCGTAAGTATTCACATTAAAATGAGTTCCTAATACTTCTATGATTTGATTTTTAGATTTTACTTTAAAAGGTTTGTTCGCATTTTTAGCAACTTCGAAGTAAGCTTCACCAACAATTTCTACCTTACGCTCGGCACCTTTAAATTGTGTAGGAAAAGTAATTGATGATGCTGCATTTAACCAAACCTTGGTACCATCAACTAAAATTAATTGGTATTGACCACCTCTTGGTGTACTGATGGTGTTGATACCAGCAGGCGCATTTGCTTTGATTTGATACTGCAACTGTCCATCTTTATTTTTGGTAATGATAACTCCAGATTGACTAGCCAAAACACCATTTTCTTTATCATTTAAAGAAATCTGATTGCCGTTTGCCAAGGTAAGCACTGCATTGTTACTGCCCGGAACAATGGTATTTTTTACAGGTTTAGGATTGGCAATTACTATTTGTTCTTTGGGGCTTTCATTATTAAAGAATAATATGGTTAAGCTACTTATCAATACCAAAACCGCAGCAATTGCCAGCCATTTATATTTTACAAAAAGTGGTAATGATTTTATTTCTTCTTGGGCTAAAACTGATATTTGAGATTTAATTTCTTCAGCTATTTCATTTTTGAGCACATTTTTTTGTGTGCTATTTATCTGTGCAAATCCATCCTCTTCTTGATCAAAAAGATCATAATAAGCATTTAAAAAAGCAATTTCTTCGGCATTTGCCAAACCAGCATTATATTTTTCGAGAAGTTGTAAAAACTCTATTTTATCCATTACAAATTTCGGCATAAGTATGCCATTAATAGATAGAGCTATAACTCTCAGAAACTCCCACGAGAAAATAAAATATTTTTAATTATAGACGTGCAACATCATTACAAAGTAAAGCAAATCTAAAGATCCACGTAATTGGTTTACGCTTTTGCCTAATTGATTTTGTACGGTTTTACGTGTAATATTCAATTTTTCGGCGATTTCTTTGGTGCTCAAATCTTCATGAAAACGCATCCTGAAAATTTCTTGCTGCGCAGGTGTTAAGGTTTCAATTAGCGCTTCGTATTTAAGCATAAACTCTTTTCTTAACACTTCGGCGTCGGCATTATCTTTGGTGGCAGATAAATGCGCTAACAAATCTGGTATTGGTGTAAAACGTTGCTCTTTTTGCATCCATTTAAACACATTATTTCTTACTGCTGTAAATAAATATGGTGCAAAATGATCGATGTTGATCTCCTCACGTTTTTGCCAAATTTGCAAGAAAATATCTTGAGTGATATCTTTAGCGTAATCAGCATCTTTTAACCTTTTATACGCCGCTGAGTAAACTTGTTCCCAATATTTATCGTACAAAGCATCAAAGGCCAACATGCTGTTCGCTTTAATTTGCTGCAACAGCAAATCATCTTCTGCCTTATTATCTTTTGATTTAAACATTTTGGGAGTAAATCAAAAATATTGAATATTTTGGATTAAACAACCAATTGTACTGTAAAATCTTTATTTAGGCAAAATTTGGCGATGTAAATTCATCAAATGAACATATAAATTGAATGTTTCAAGTGATAAAATGATACCTAAAAGCATTTAGCTAATTCGAGCTTGTAGCTCGGACTTTTATATTAGTTTCTAACTGTAGGAACTACAAGCTCGCACCAGCATTATGTAACAATCGCTCGTCATTGCGAGGCAAGAAGCAATCTTAATACGCTAGCTTGTTGTTATGTAGCGATAGTTGTAGGATTGCGTCGTCGTTCCTCCTCGCAATGACGAGGTGTTAAGCCTATTTCTTCAGTTTCTGATACCTTAGCAACCCCTCTAAAAAATAATAATCAGCATAAATTAAAGGCACATCAATTTCTCTGCCACTTGGCAAATTACCTGTGCTGTGTTTCAATAAAAAGTAAGGATTAGCCTTATCTGTATTTAAATACTGATCGGTACTTAATGATTTGAGCATTTTAACCGCAGCGTTATAATATTTTTCTTTTTGTTTTCCGTTTAAAAAAGTGCTTAGTTCTAACATCGCCGAACTTGCAATTGCAGCTGCAGATGCGTCTCTTGGGGTTGTTTTAAATCTATTCGGATCGAAATTCCAATCTGGTTTATAGCCTGCTTGCCCAACATTAAAATCCCAATACGGAATTCCATCTGCTGGTAGATTTGGATGATCTAAAAAGAAATCGGCCATTTTAACTGCAGTTTTTAAGAACCTTTTATCTTTTGTTTCTCTATAAGTTGTGGTAAAGCCATAAATACCCCAAGCTTGTCCTCTAGCCCAATTAGATTCATCAGAAAAACCTTGCAAAGTTTGTTTATGCAGCACTTTACCAGTTTTTGGATCGTAATTAATCACATGGTAAGAACCATAATCAGTACGTAAATGATTTTTCATGGTTTGCTCTGCATGTTTAATGGCGATGTTTTTATAGGTATCGTCTTTAGTTACTTTAGAAGCATAAAATAACAACTCCAAATTCATCATATTATCCATAATAACTGGATATTCCCAAGTATTGATATCGCCCTTAGATTTACGCTGGTTCCAAGATTGAATGCTACCCACTATTGGCGAATAACGTTTGGTTAATGTTTTGGCGGATTGCACCAAAATTTGCTGATATTTCGGATTGTTATCAAAACGCAAAGCATTGCCATAACTGCAATACATCATAAAACCAATATCGTGGTGCTTATCATTAAACTGATTACTTTCTAAAGAATTTGTCCATTTTAGAGCCGCGATTTTCCATTTCTCCTCTCTGGTAAACTCATAAATGTACCACAAACTCCCTGGCCAAAAACCGCCAGTCCATTCATCTATTTGGTAGTATTTTACAGTCCCATTTGGCAAAAAAGAATGCGGATAATTTTTAAAATTATCTCCTGTTAGGTTTAAGAGTGAAGTGTATAATGGTGTCGCAGCATCAAAACTTCGTTTTACAAAATCATCATCTTTGGTTTTTAGCGCCGTAAAACTGATGAAAATAACAAGGGCTAATACAAGTTTAATTTTATTCATTTTGGTTAGGTTGATAATTTGGTTCTAGCTATAAGAGCTATTGTATATCAAAACTCCCATCAAAATTTAAAATATATTTTTATCCCGCGGGGCGGAAAAACAAAAAATCCCGCTTTATCGAAATAAAACGGGATTGGATATATGTTAATTAAGGGAATTAATGTTTGATCTCGTACTCATGAACATCTTTGTGATCGTAAGGTTCTGCTATCAATTCATCAATTGGTGCAGCTTTTTTATCTGTACCAAAATAATGCATAATATTATCGAACCATTGATACATTACTGGTACAATAATTAAGGTTAAGAATAACGAACTAATTAAACCACCAATAATTACCCAAGCCAAACCATTTTTCCATTCGGCACCAGCGCCACTTGCTAATGCAATAGGCAACATACCAATTACCATGGCAATGGTTGTCATTAAAATTGGGCGTAAACGTGCATGGTTAGCTAAAATTAAAGCCTCACGTGTTGGCTTACCTTCTGCTTTCATTTGGTTGGTAAAATCTACCAAGATAATTGCATTTTTTGCTACCAAACCTATTAGCATAATTAAACCTAAAATGGTAAAAATACCTAAGTTATTATTAGTTAAGGCCAGTGCTAAAAATGCACCAATTACTGCCAACGGAATAGAGAACATTACCACCAATGGATAAACAAAACTATCGTACAAACCAACCATAATAAAGTATACCAATATAATTGAGGCCAATAAAGCGATACCTAAAGTACCAAAACCTTCACTTTGGTTTTCTTGATCACCAGCCCAAGTATAACTTACGCCAAGTGGGCGATGTAGTTTACCATCTGCTTCTTGCTTGTCTAACTCTGCTTGGAAATCTTCTACAATTGTACCCGTTGGGCGACCAATTGATTGTGCTTTAAGTGTTACAGAAGTAGTTTTGTTTAAACGCTCTAATTGCGACGGGCCAGAACCTTCGTTAATAGCTGCAAATTGCATTAATTTAATTTGCTGATTTTTGTTGTTGATGAAAGTTAGGTTACGTACATCGTCAATGTTTTTCTTATCAAAATCTTGAAATTGAACATTGATATCATATTCGTATTGACCTTTACGATATTTTGCATCGGTATTGCCACTAAATGCATATTGCATTGTTGTACCTACGGTTTGCAAGTTTAATCCTAAAGCGGCCATTTTATCACGGTCAACTTTAACGTTAATTTCTGGTGTGCCTTTTTCTACCGAAAGTTTGGTTTCTGCCGCACCAGGTATTTTTGCTAAAATGGCTTTAGCCTGCTCTGCATAACGTAAAGCGCTATCTAGCTCTGGGCCAATTACCACCATTTGGATATTTGCATTTTCTGCCGTACCCATAATAGAGATATTAACAGTTTTTACATTAGCACCAACCAGTTCATTGGTTAATTCTCTTGAAAATGTTTTGGCCAAAATATCACTACTAGTTCCTGGTCTTAACTCTCTGGCTACCAATTTCACATTAATCTCTGCTTTGTAAGCGGTTGCTTGCGAGCTTCCCATATCTCCACTAGATTGACCAACTGTTGTAATTAATTGCTCAATTTCTGGTTTTTTACTCAAGTAATTCTCAGCACGTAAGGCATATTGGTTGGTTAATTCTAGCGATGCATCTTTAGGTAACTCAACCTGCACCAAGAATTCACCTTTATCAGATTTAGGGAAAAACTCTACCCCAATATATTTACCGGCAAATAAACCACAAGAGCTAATCAGCAACATAAATACACCAATTAGTGTAATCGCTTTATGATTTAAAGTCCAGTTAAGGATATTGGTTATCCACTTTGTGAATTTAGCCAACTGTTTTTCGAACCATAAAATGAATTTACCGAAAGCATTTTTACCTTCGATACGCTCTAATTTACCGAAACGAGAAAACAATAAAGGTACAATGGTAAATGAGGTAATTAACGACATTAATGTAGCCACAATTACCACAATACAGAACTGGCGCAAAATATCTGACACCAAACCTGTACTCATAGAAATTGGTAAAAATACTACCACAATTACCAATGTAATAGAAATTACGGTAAAACCGATTTCTTGAGTTGCATCAAAAGCCGCTCTAAACTTGTTTTTACCCATTTCCATGTGGCGTTGTATGTTTTCCAATACTACAATCGCATCATCAACCAAAATACCTACTACCAGCGATAGCCCTAATAATGACATTAAGTTTAAGGTAAAACCAAACTGACTAATGGCAATAAAAGTTGCAATTAATGACACAGGAATGGAAATCATTACAAACAAGGCGTTTCTTAAACTATGTAAAAAGAAAAGCATTACAAATGCTACCAATATAACGGCAATCATTAAATCGTGTATTACCGCATCAGCTGATTCTAAGGTGTAAATAGAACTATCATTAACTATTTTTAAGTTTAAGCCATTAACTTTTTCATAATCGGCATTGGTTTTTGCAATGGCAACTTTAATGCCTTCACTTACACTTACCGCATTGGCATCACTTTGTTTTACAATACTTAAAGTAAGCGAGTTTGACCTATCGATACGGGCAATTTTTTCTGCCTCTTTAGATGCTTCTTGCACATCGGCAAAATCTCCTACTCTAATTTGTGTTCCACCATCTGTTGTAGCAACTACTAAATTTCTCAATTCATCTATGGTTTGAAATTTACCAGATAATCGCACTAAAATATCCTGTCCATCAGCTTTTACACTTCCAGTAGGAAAATCTAAGTTAGAGCCTTGTACCATTTGCTGAACTTGCACAATGGTTAAACCGTAACTTTTTAATTTTGCTGCATCGATACCAACTTTAACTTCACGCTCAGAACCACCGATAATGGATACTTGCGCAACACCAGGAACACGAGAAATTTCTGGTGCAATTTTTTGGTCGATGATATCGTAAAGGTCAATATCTGATATTTTTGCCGTTGCAGCTATGGTGATAATCGGCATATCATCTAAAGAGAATTTACTTAACGAAGGTGCTTTTACATCTTCGGGCAAATCTGATAAAATGGCGTTTACTTTACGCTGCGCATCATTTAAGGATAAATCTACATCTGCTGCTGTTGTTAACGTAATGGTAACAATAGAAACTCCTTCTAACGATGTTGAATTAATTTTTTTAACGTTTTCCATCGACGATACGGCGTCTTCAATTTTTTTAGTAACCGTATTTTCGACCTCACTTGGCGATGCTCCTGGGTAAATGGTTGATACCGATACCACATTTGGAGAGAATTTTGGTAATAATTCGTAGCCTAATGAGAAATAACTTAATAAGCCTAATAAGGTTAATGCAGTAAAAACTACAATTACCAATGAAGGTCTTTTAATGGATATTTCTGCTATTTTCATCTTTTTTTTTATTAAGATTTGAGAAGTGAGAACTGGGAGCTTGTCTCATATCTCATATCTAACTTCTCAAATCTGACTTATAATTTATTTAACTATGCTTACTGGCGTACCATCAACTAAGTTGATCTGGCCACTGGTAATTACAGTTTCGCCTTCGTTTAATCCACTTAAAATTTCCACTTTATCACCTAAAATTCTACCGCTTACCACACTTCTAGTTTTTGCTGTGTTGCTAGTTTTATCATACACAAAAACTTGGTTGCTGCTTACACTACCTACAAATGAAGTACGTGGAATTAAAATGCTTGCTGTTTGCGTAGGGAAATCAAATACAGCAGTACCATACATTCCGGCTTTTAATGAATTGTTAATGTTGTTAGCCACTTCAATTTCTATCGGAAAGTTTAAAGCACCATCAGCTTTTGCTGCAATAAAAGAAACTTTACCCGTAAATTTATCTTTAGGAAATACCGAAGATTGAATGGCCACTTTATCGCCTACCCTTAAATTAGCAACTTGACTTTCGTTTACATTAACTTGCAATTTCAATTTAGAAACATCAACCAATTCAAATAATTGCGTTCCTTGGGCAGTTACAAAAGCCCCAACTTCAATGTATTTTTTGTTAACGATACCATTAATTGGAGATTTGATATTGGCATCGCTTAATCTTCTTTGTGAAGCCTGCAAACGCAATTTTGCATTTTGCGTAGCCAATTTTGCCTGATCTAATTGTTGCTGTGTTACACCACCAGTTTCATAAGAGCTTTTATATCTTGCTTCGTCTTTTAAGGCATTTTGGTAAGTTGCTTCAGCAGTTTCTCTGTCGGTATTGATAATTTCAGCATCAATTTTAGCTAAAACTTGTCCTTTACTTACACGTGCACCTTCTTGTACATAAATAGCTTTAACACGACCAGCATTTTCTGATAAGAAATTTAATTCTTGATTTGGAGCAAAAGTTCCATTTGCACTAAAATCTAACTCAGGTACTGTTTTAGTTATGGTAGCAACATTTACAGCAATTGCCCCATTTCCTTGTGCAACAAAGTCGGTTTTCTCTTGATTTTTCTTTTTATTGTTGGTTAATACATAAGCTATTGCACCAAGAGCAACAACAATTACAACAACTATGATTACTATTCTTTTCATCTTATTTTACTAGCGATTTTATGTTTCCGTTTGATTTGATTAATTGTATTTCGGCTATTTTATAATTTAACAATGCCTGTGTATAGCTATTTTGTGCTTCGGTTAGCGAACTTTCTGTATCCAACAGATCTGTTAAACTTGCCAAGCCATTATTATAATTGTTTTGAGTGCTTTTATAAATCTCTTGCGCCAACTCTGCATTTCTTTTTTGTGCATTAATGGTATTTAAGCTATTCTTCAATTGAATTTTAGCATTCTCGTAAGCCAAGTTTAAAGAGTTAGTAGTTTCTTTTCTATCTTCTCTAGCTTTTCTAATGTCAACATCTGCTTGGCGAATTTTTGATCGGGTTAAAAAGCCATTAAATATTGGCACTCTTAAAGTTAAGCCTACGGCCGATGAACCAAAGCCAATTGCACTTGCATTTGAGCTTAAAAAATCGAAACCACCACTTTGACTAGAGTAAGTATAATTTCCCGACAAGGCCAAACTTGGATAATATTCTGCCACATAAGCTTTTCTTTGTAGCGATAATAATTTATCCTGCGTGTCTAATAATTTAATTTCTGTTCTGTTAGCCAAAGCAATAGAATCTGTAAATTGCGGTAATTGTGTTACCTCGGTTAATTCAGTTTCTGGTAAAATAATTTGAGTATTTACCGGCATCCCCATGGCAAATTTTAACTGATTTTCTAACTGCGTAATCGCATTTATGGTTTGCTCACGTTGGGTTTCTAAATTGGTTAGGTTAACTTGAATACGATCAACATCTATCTTTTTTGCTAAACCATTTTTATACTGATTAGCAATTATTTTCTCAATCGTTTTTACATTTTTAATGTTGTTATCAACCACTGTTAATTGTTGTCTGTTAACCAAAACCTGATAGTAATTATTGGCTACCAACTCAATAATCTGCTCTTCTGTTAATTGAGCTGTAAGGTTGTAATATTCAGTACTAGATCTTGCAGCTTGCAAACCCGTAAATACTTGTTGGTTAAACAATTGCTGCGATAATTGAATACCAGCATTCGAATTCCATTTTTGGCCAAATCTTAAAGTTTGTAGCTGACCACCAAAATCTACAACCTGCTGACCAATTATTGGATTGTAAGTTAAACCCGATGTACCTGTAATTTGTGGTAAAGCTTGTGCCCTTACTTCTTCCACTTTATATTTTCCACCTTCTATATCTAACCTGGCCTTGCGTACTTTGATATTGTTTTGCAAAGCGTAATTTAAAGCCTCACCTAACGTAACTTTTTGCTGTGCTGAAGTAAGTTCTGGAAGCGCAGTTAGCCCAAATAAGATCAGCAGTAGCTTAACTATGTTTATTCTCGATTTCATTTTTATTTTATTGCTTAATTAATTGTTCGTTTATATATTTTTCTAATACTATTTTTCCTTTATCAGTTACAATTCCGAAAAGAAAATGCTGGGTCATCTCTTTCATCACTTGGGGGATACTGTATTTATTTTTATTGTATGCATTATATTCGTTAAAAATGAGTTGTGTATGTGCCAAACGCAACTCCGTTAAAATCGGAATGTGAATATCATTTCTATAAATTCCTTCTTTTATTCCTCTTTTCATGTTCTCAGTTATGCCAATTGCTAAACTTTCTTCTTTAAATTGCATAAACTTAAGCCAGGTATCTGGATGATATTTTTGCATATCAAAAAACAGTTTTGGGTTGAGGGTAATTAACCATTCATTAATGTCATCCAACCCTAACAAAACCTCATGTATTGCATCATAACCATGTTTTGCATACATTTTTATATCACAATCATGATTGCTAAACCGAGCTTCCATCAGCACATTTACCAAATCATTTTTATCAGTAAAATGCTGATATATTGTTTTTTTTGATATCCCTAGTTGCCTTGCAATATCATCCATCGTTACACTTTTAAAGCCAAATTGGCAAAAAAGCTTATCTGCCTCACTTATTATATATTCCTTCGTTTCCAATCTCAACTATTTAAAATACCCACCCCAATTGCGTTAATTTAGATGGTCTAATAGTTTCTATATTAATTAGTTAATATTAGTTAGTTCTGTTTTTAAAGAACCAAATAATCAAAAAAATTATTTCTTCTCTTGTACTATTTTTTGATGCAATGTCATCACTTGATTATGCACTAATGTTAAAAAATCTGCCATTTTTTTCAAGTTTTCATTAAATTCTTTAGTTTCAGTAGTACGGATTGCAATTACTTTCTCATACACTCTAATCAAAGAAGAAACTCCTTCAAACTGCTCTAAAATATGCGTATCCCAATCGGCTATTCTTAAATGAAAATATCTTTTTCTATCGCCAATTTTAGTTTTGTAACTAATTTTTTTAGACATTAACAATTGGTTTAAAGCCTGACTTACTGCACTTTTACTCAATTCTAAAGTATCCTTAATCTCATCGAAGGTAAGTTCTGGATTATCAGAAACCGCCAATAAACCTAAAACTTTAGACATAGCTGGTTGCTGGCCCAAACGTTCATTCACATTTGCCAATTCTTCTATCAGCTCCACTTGCTCTTTCTTCAATACCACCTTATTGTCTGCCATAGCTTTCAAAATTAACACTGCAAATCTACATAAGTTTTTTTAGTTCACAAAAAAAAGAACTAAAATTATTTTCTCATGACTTTGCCAGTTTTTTTTATTTGTTTTCCCAAAGGGATGTAAAGTTCATTTATACCATCAATAACCAAACTAGCAATTATTTTTGCTCCTTTGGGGCTCAAATGTGTATCATCTTTTTTTCCTGCCGGATAATTCACATGACCAACATCAACATGATTAAAAAGTTCTTTTGAAGATTTTTCGCCAAGATCAACAATCAACTTTTCTGTTTTACGGTGCATATCTATTAAAGGAATTTGAAGCGAATCAGCTAATTTACGTACCACATCTGGGTAACCCTGATGCGTATCCTTAAAAACACCATCGCTAAAACTTCTTCTCATAATTGGCGTTAGCAATATCGTTTGTGCTTTTTTAGCCTGCGTTTCTTGTACAAACTTAATCAGATTAGCTTTGTATTCCGCTAAAGATGTACCAACTGTTGGTTTATCAATTTTTTCGTCGTTATGCCCAAATTGGATCAACACATAATCACCTTGCTTTAGCGTTGTTAAAATCGCATCCCATCTTTTTTCATTGATGAAGGATTTGGTGCTTCTGCCATTTAACGCTCTATTATCAATTTGCACTTTTTCATTAAAAAAAGAACCTAGCTCCATTCCCCATCCAATTTCTGGAAAAGCATTTGGTGTTTTGTTAGCTGCGGTAGAATCGCCAATAATGTAAACCACTATAGGTTTTTGATTAGGTAAAGTGTAGGTTATTAAATTTAAAAATAACACCAACAATAATTTATACATGGCTTTTGGTTCGATTTTGCAAGGCAAATTAAACATTTTCGGCAGAATTAAGAAAGCCTTGCGAATTTGATTTTTAAAACGGTGATATCAAACAAAAAGATGCAACGTAAACCAATCCGCTGCACCATTTTTGAACTATAAACTAAATGATGAAAACCAAAGATGCAAAATGAAAATCACAATTGCAACATTATTGCATTTATTTTACATTTTGAAATAATATCCCTTCTTAGCTATTGAAAGCAATCTTTTGTTATCTAATTCTTTAAAACAATCAAGAATGAATAAAAAAATAAATTAAAAAATTTTAAACGCAACTTAATTGCATTTATATTTGCGTTATGAAAAATAGAATTTTGTATTTAGACCAAACTGGTGTTATAGCTTCGCTAGTTTGTGCTATCCATTGTGCGTTACTTCCCTTTGCTATTACCATTTTGCCTTTATTTGGTTTAACTTTTTTGGCCAATCCAATATTTGAAATTGTTATGATTGCTTTATCACTTTGCATTGGTTTAATGGCACTCTTAACTTCTTACCGCTCACATCAACAAAAAAGCCCAATTTTACTATTATCTCTCGGTTTTATCTTCATTGTTTTAGGTCATTTAATTGAAAATACTGAAGCTGTTCTAATCCCGATAGGTGGTTTAATGATTGCTTTTGCACATCTATTTAACATAAAAGCAAACAAAAATTTAAGCACACACCAACATTTAAAAGATGAAAGCATATCGTAAATATTTTATTATGATCCTTTTATCTGTGAGCATTTTACAGCCTAGTTGTAAACACCATCATCACAAAGAAGAAGCCACAAAACTTAAGCAAGCAGTTTGTAAATCTGCAACTCAATTTGCTAAAAAATTGTAAACAAGCTTTGGTATACTGCTTAATGTTTGGCGAAACTGCATATTTTCATTAATCTTGTATATTAAACATGGAACCAAAAGATATACTTACCGCCAGTAATTTAAAACAAACTAAACCTCGTTTAATGGTTTTGGATCAAATTATTGGAAGAAATTCTGCTATTTCTCAACCCGAATTAGAGAAAAAGTTGGGTAAAGAAGTAGATCGAGTTACCTTATACCGCACCTTAAGCACTTTTGAGGAAAAAGGAATTTTACACAAAATTATTGACAACGCTGGCACTGCTAATTTTGCCATTTGCCAATCTAATTGCTCTTCGCATCATCACCACGATGAGCATTTGCATTTCAATTGCAACCAATGTAAAAAAGTATATTGTTTAGATATCAAAATCCCAACTACCACTATTCCGGCTAATTTTACCATGGAATCTATTCAGTTACTGGCACATGGCATTTGCGAAAATTGCAACACGAAAGCCTAAATCAATCGCAATTTCCGTCACACTTTTATATAAAAACAGCTAATTCACAATCTAATTAGGTTTTTAGAATTTATTATTGCAACTTTGCTGCATCTGTGAAAAGAGCACAACATCATATCGCATTAAAATTGAACCAGCTAAGCGCTTGCTTATTGTTGTTGCTTTTTTTGGCTTTGCCAACCTTGCAGTTGTTTCACTTTCATGATCAGGCAACCGAACTTAGTTCGCAAACTGATGGTAAAACTATTATCGATAAATTGAGTGAGCAGTGTAAACTTTGTGATTTTTTAGCCCACAAACAGTTTAAAGAATTTCATTTACCAAAAGCAAGTACAACGCTTGTTGCTACCCAACAATCTGTAAAAATTTACGGCAACTACATTGCTATAAACTATAATTTTACCCTCAACGGCTTTACCAATAAAGGCCCGCCTTCGCTTTTCTGTTAACCAGAATTTGCTGCAATCAGTTTAATCAAACTAGTGCTTTTATCCAATTTTATTTACTCAACTGAGCGAAATTCTAATTAAGATTTTCTATTTGTTGACCAATTCTATTTTCTAAATGATAATGAAGAAATTCAGTATCCTCGGCTTTATTTTATTATGCCAAGTTTTTGTTTTTGCGCAACAATCGCAATTGAATGGCCGTGTATTGACCAGCAATGGCACGGCAGTTTTTGGTGCTACAATAAACATCAGCCCTGCTGCAAAAACATTGAATAGCAATACTAATGGCACATTTATTTATGACGGCCAAATTGGAGAAACCTTAACCATCAACATTAGTAAAGAGGGTTTTTTAAAGGAGACAAGGACGCTTACGTTAAAAAATGCCCAACAAATTTTAACCATCAAATTAGCTGCATCAAGCTATCTTTTAAACGAAGTTTTAATAAAAGACAATAGAATTGAAAACCTACAAAAAGAGCAATCGCTTAATGTTGAAGTGGTAAATGCCGATTTCATTCAACGTAATTTAGGTGGAAGTTTAATGAAAACGTTAGAACGTTTGCCAGGCATTAAAACTATTGGCATTGGCTCGGGGCAATCGAAACCATTAATTAGAGGTTTGGGATTTAACCGTGTGGTGGTGGTAGATAAAGGCGTAAAACATGAGGGCCAGCAATGGGGTGCCGACCATGGCTTAGAGTTAGATCAGTTTGCTGCCGGAGAAGTAGAAATTTTAAAAGGTGCAGCATCGTTTATGTATGGTTCTGATGCAATTGCGGGTGCAATAAACGTAAAACCAACAAGAGCACCTGCGAAACATAGCTTAGGCGGAAACGTAGATTTGATTGGCAAAACCAACAATAATTTGTACGGCACATCGGTAAATCTGTTTGGTAGAAACGACCGCTACTTTTTCGATAGCAGATTTACCTATCAAAATTATGGCGATTACCGTGTGCCAACTGACCGTGTTTCGGTGTACAATTTCCAAGTGCCGTTGGACAAAAACTATTTACGCAACACAGCCGGAAACGAAAACGGCATTCACTTAAGCGCTGGTATTTTGGGCGAAAAGTTTAACTCGATTTTTTACCTAAACAATGTATTTAGCGAAAGCGGTTTTTTTGCCAACGCCCACGGTTTAGAACCTAGAAATGTCGATTTAGCCTTACACGATCGCAGCAACCGTGATATTTTATTGCCAAAACAACAAGTTAACCACTTTAAGTTAATTAACCGAAGTGATTTACAACTGAATAATCACAAAGTGGAAATAGAGTTGGGCTATCAGCGCAATTTTAGACAAGAGTTTAGTCAGTATGTAAACCATGGTTACATGCCTGCTATTTTTCCAGAAAATTTCGGCATACCGAGAGATACCGAACGCGAATTTGATAAAAACGTTTACTCGGTAAACTTGAAAGATAAATTTGAATTAGGCAAACATCAATTGAGTTTTGGTGGAAATGTCGAATATCAAGACAATAGCATTAACGGTTGGACTTTTTTAGTACCCGGATTTAAGCAATTTACCAGTGGCGCATTTGTGTACGATCAATTGCAACTGAACGAAAAAACCATTTTACATGGTGCGTTGCGTTATGATTATGGCCGCATCAAACTCAATAAATATACCGACTGGTTCGCATCTACCTTAAACGATGGCAGCACTCAAAATTTAGTTAGAGCAGATGATTTAACGAGAAACTTTAACAGCTTTGTTTGGTCGGTTGGGATTAACTACAACCCAGAAAAATTTATTTTTAAAGCCAATATCGGTAAAAGTTTTAGGATGCCCATTGCCAAAGAATTGGGTGCAAATGGTGTAAATTATCACTATTTCAGCTATGAAAAAGGCGATCCAACGCTTTCTCCAGAAAAATCTTATCAGGCCGATGCCACCATAGGCTGGAAAGAAAAAAACTGGTCGGTTAAGTTTAGCCCGTTTTACAACTATTTCCCTAATTACATCTACCTAAACCCAACCGCCAACTACGATTATTTTTACGGTGCTGGCAACCAGGTTTTCGAGTATGCACAAAGTGAAGTAATGCGTTATGGCGGCGAATTACAGTTCAACTATCAAATCTCTAAATTTTTAAGTACCGAGGTACTGGGTGAATATTTATATGCCGAGCAACTTTCTGGATCCAAAAAGGGTTTCACACTTCCCTTTTCCCCTCCTCCATCGGTATTGTTTAATTTAACCTATACGCCAAAAGATCATCAACTATTAATAGACACCTATTTTTCTGTCGATTACCGCATTACCGCCACGCAAAATAACATTGTACCACCAGAGCGTAAAACAGATGGTTTTTACATCATTAATTTGCAGGTGGGCACCAAACTTCACCTCTACAAACAACCGTTGATGATCAGTTTGCAAGCGCAAAACTTGTTAGACACCAAATATATGAATCACACCAGTTTCTATCGCCTAATTGAACTACCAGAAGCTGGAAGAAACATCATTTTATCCTTAAAAATACCTTTTAATTTATCACATACCCAGAATTAACAATATATAATCATCTTAAAAAACAACAATTATGCAAACCCTTTACAAAAAACCTATGCTACAGAAATTCTCAAAATTATTATTCCTATTCGTTACCGTAGCTGCATTATTTACAGCTTGTAAAAAAGACGAAACCTTCGAAATGCCTACCATTAGCGATATTGAAGTCGGCTTAAACAATAGCAAAGTAGCTTTTCCTGGTTCGGATTTACACATTGAGGCTAAACTAATCGCAACCTCAAATATTGCTAGTGTAAAATTAGTAATCAACCCTGTTGCAGCTAATGGATGGAAGTTTAACCAAGAGTTTACCGATGGTTTTGCTGGTTTAAAAAACGCTGAATTTCATGAGCATTTCGACATTCCGACTGATGCCGCTTTAGGCATGTACCGTGTGGTTTTAACCTTAACAGACGCACAGGGTCAGTCGACGAAAATAGAATCTGATTTAGAATTAAAATTCGATCAAACCCTACCACAAGCAAGTGGACTTGAAGTTGGTTTAAACACCGCTGGCAACGATTTACACGTAGAAGCAAACATCACGGCAGTAAATAAAATTGCCAGAGTGGTGGTAGAAATACATGGTGGCACTTACGAAAAAGAGTTTTTATACAGCGATGCTGCGATGGTTGGTGCAACTAGCTACAATTTCCACAAACACATTAACGTAAGCGAAGTACCAAAAGGACATTACCATGTGCAATTAAAAGTAGTAGATCAAGCTGGTAAAGAAAACGAGTTTGAAGAACACTTCGACAAGCCATAAACTTTAAAAATGAATAAATAACACGATTTAAATGATGATAAAACCAATGAGAAATTTACACAAAACATTAATCGCCTTTGGCTTATTGAGCATTTTTGCTGCCGGATGTAAAAAAGACGAACAAAGCATTGATACCGAATATCCGGTAATCGACCTTTCAATTGCCAATGCTTTCCCGCAGCAATGTGCAACGGTTAGTCGCGGACAAAAATTTACGTTTAAAGCCAGATTTACTGACAATGCAGAGTTAGGTTCTTACAGCATAGATATCCACCACAATTTTGATAACCATTCGCACAGCACCGAAGTTTCAGACTGCTCGGCAGTAGTTGTTAAAACGCCTGTTAAACCTTTTGTGCTCATCGATACTTTTCAAATCCCGGCAGGGCAAAAAACTTTTGAAGCCACAAATGAAATTACCGTACCAGCAGATATAGACCCAGGCGATTACCATTTTTTAATAAAGCTAACCGATAAAGAAGGTTGGCAAACCATTAAAGGCATCAGTATTAAAATAAATTAAACCCTAAAAATAAAATGAAAACAAATTACCAAAAATTACTAGTTGTATTAGCCGTTGCTTTATTGGCGCTAGGCGGATGTAAAAAAGACAGAACCGTAGATCCAGAGCCAATTGAAACCGCCGCTGCAGAGCATAAACATTTAAGACTTTTAGTGAGCGATGAAATAACCAATCAATTGAGTTTAATTGATCCTGCGACTGGAAAAGTTGAATCGTTTACAGCCAAGCACCCTAAAGCAGCACTTTATACTACTGCATCTGGCAGATATGCCAGCTTGATTCATGGCGGATTTAACTTTGTAGAAAACTTTGATAGTGGCTTAGAGTTTCATGGCGACCATGTTGATGTAAAAAACAATGCTAGAATGGCAGCCTTAACTGGTGATGCGAACAGACCTACGCACTTTAAAACCAAAGGAAACGAAATTATCACTTTTAACGATGGCGATGGTACTTTAAGCGTAGCCAACGAAGCAAACTTTAATGTGGCTGGCGCTAAAATGCAAACCATAAATGCTGGCAACGTGGCTCACCATGGCGCCATGACTAAGTTCGACAATGGTAATTACGCCATTACTGTAAAAGATGGTTCGGTTAGTGGTACTTTACCAGAAAGAGTGAAATTAATTAATGCTTCGGGTGCACAAGTGACTGCATCTACCATACAAACTACAGGCATACATGGTAATGCTAGCGATGGTAAAGTTTCGTTATTTGGCTCTGGCAGCGGCATTTTAGTGGTAGACCAAACTGGTTCACAACGTTTAATTGCTCACCCGGCAGGTTTTGGTACGGCTTGGTTTGGTACTATCTTAGAAGGCGGCGCCGATGGTAAATTTATTGGTTACACAGCAGCTAAAGGTGCGTACTTAATTAACACCAATACAAATACCGTAACACCAGTAATTGAAAGTTTAGATATTATGCAATGTGTAGTTGATTTTGCAAAGAAAAACCTATTGGTTTTATTACATGATGGAACGCTTAAAGTTTACGATTTAAGTACAGGTTCACTTAAAAAAGAGGCTAAAGTTTTAGACGCAACTGCTAAACCCGAAACACAAAAGCCAACCTTGGCTGGCACTGCTCGTTATGCGTATGTGGTTTTGCCAAAAGCTGGCGAAATACAGCAAATTAGCTTAAGCGATTTAAGTATCATTAAAAAGATTAAGGTTTCTGCTACGCCATACCGTTTAACTGTTTTTGGCTTTGAGAATAGCGCATCGCATTAATTTTTTGAAGATTTTTATTAATGACATTTGTCATTCTGAACGCAGTGAAGAACCTCTGAGTTAAATAAGGCTTCTAAAGTCAAACTAACAGCTAATCGATAAATTATAGTTGAAATTTTATTAAGCCTCACCCAATCAATGTTAGTAAACCTTGCTTTTGTCTGCACATCCCTCTCCAAGTGGAGAGGGAATTACAGGCATTGCGTTTAACCTAAACGTTAATCGAATGAGGTTAAAAATCAATTTAATTCTATAGATTGTCACGCTGAGCTTGTCGAAGCGCATTAAAGGGTCTTCGACAAGCTCAGACTGACAAAGAATAAAAAATAATTTTAAATAATTACTTATAAAAAATCACAAAATTAAATTTTACTAACGATGCTCCAAAATATCTGCCGGTTGGCAATCTAAAGCTTTGCAAATGGCATCGAGTGTGGTAAATCTAATGGCTTTTGCCTTCCCCGTTTTTAGATTAGATAAATTGGCCAACGTAATTTCTACCTTTTCAGAAAGTTCATTGAGCGACATTTTTCGCTTTGCCATCATCACATCTAGGTTTACTATAATCGCCATAAATTTATACCGTTAATTCGTATTCGTCTTGTATTTCTATTCCTCGTTTAAAAATTTGTGCAATTACCAATAACACAATGCCCATAAATAGCCAAACATCGGCGCCCGCCAAACCCAAATACCTAGTTTCTGGTAAAACTATGCCTTGCTGCAACAACCAATCTGCATATTTAATGCCCCAAAGGGAAAATATACCAATTCCGATAGCCAAGTAGGCAACGTGTGCAATAAAACATGCCACTGCCGTGTTAAAGGGCTGCACTAAATTCAGTTTTTTATCGTGCAAAATCTTCACGATTAAGTAAAACATCAAAGCCTTCATTAGCGAAGTAATAATCATATAACCAGTAAGCATCAAAAACCTTCCGCTATCGTTTTGATACAAATCACCTAAATCCATTCCCCACATGGTACTGGCATTTTGTGGGTTAATAAACAGCGCAAAAAAAGTATTGAAGATGATCCCTCCTGCTTCTATACATAAGCCGATAAAGATAATCCAAGCGACAATATAAAGCACTTTTAGGATCTGCTGGGTCGAAATTTTAATTTCCATCGTTTTTAATTTTTAATGCAACGATGCAATTATAAATAAATATTTATTGATAAACAATAAGTTTATGATTTTTTGCGATAAATAAATTCTTTTCTACAAAATTGATTGCATGGATTATTATTCGGAAAAAGCAACAAATGGGGTTTTATTTTCACTAAAATTCTGTCTTGGTAACTAAAGTGATGTAAGATCTTAATTTTCGTTATGAGCTTAATGAGTACAATGATAAAACAACTGGTTGATTAATCCGGGGTAATAATTGCAAGTATTTATTATATTTGGTTTTAAACCAAAAAACTGTGGCTAAACTTAGGGTTTTCGTTAGTTCTACTTATTACGATTTAAAGCACCTACGTGCAAATTTGGAAGCTTTCATCAAGAGTATGGGATATGAACCGGTGCTTTTCGAAAGCGGCGATATTGGCTTTTTACCAGATAAGCCATTGGATGATTCATGCTATAAGGAAATCCACAATGCACACATGCAGGTATTGATCATTGGAGGAAATTACGGCAGCCCTGCTACTGCAGACCATATCAAACCTGAAGAAAAAGAAAATCATTATAAGAAGTTCAACTCCATTACAAAAACTGAATTTTTGACAGCACTTGAACTGAAATTACCAATTTATTTTTTTGTTGAGAATGGAGTATTAGCAGAATATGATACTTTCAAAAAGAACAGAAATAATGATACTATTCAATACGCACATGTTAGCAGCGTAAATGTATTTTATCTCTTGGATGAAATTTATTCTCTTAAGGAAGGTAACTTTGTGCAAGGTTTTTCTAAATTCGAAGATATCTCAAGTTGGCTGAAATTACAGTGGGCACATCTATTCGCAGATTTCATAGTTAATAACAAACAACAACTTGAACTCTCGACTTTAAACAATAGTTTAGAACAACTAAACTCAGTTACCGAATCATTGAAAATATATTCAGAAGCTATTTTGAAAAACCAGAATCCAGATGAATTTCAAAAGGTTAAAGGGGAGGTCGATGACACCATAAAAAATCACAAATTGGCAAATATAGCATCTGATACGTGGGTTAAGCAATCTAGTAAATTATTGCATTTGACGCCTTTAGAATTTGCAAGTATTTTTTTATCTACAAAAGATTACAACGAATTTAGTAGAACAATAAATGCATTGGCTCATAAGAATGGTTCAGGTAGTAAATTAATTGAGCAAGGCAGTGTAATGTACAATAAATTAAAATCCTATTTGTAGTTTGTAGTATGCCTAATTTACTGCAAATGCCATTTTAAAAATCTTCTAAAATATTTAATTTCCATAGTTATTATCATTGAAGATGTTACTTATTTACCAATTACTACAATTTATAAAAATTAACGACTTAATAAATGACTAAAAAAAACGATGACAATATAGAAAACCTTCCTAAACTAAAGGAATGCTTTATTATAACCCCAATTGGAGAATTAAATTCTGAGATATATAAAAAAGCAAATGGACTAATAAATGCCGTAATAACTCCTGTACTTAAAGAATTTGGTTACGAGGCTATTGCTGCTCATCAAATATCCCTATCTGGTTCGATTAATAATCAGTTGATAAAAAAAATTTTAGAATCTGACCTAGTCATCGCTAACCTTACTGGATTAAACCCTAACGTTATGTATGAACTAGCGATAAGGCATTCTGCCCGTCTGCCAGTTGTGATTATGGCAGAAGAGGCAATTACTCCGAGATTACCTTTTGACATTACAGATCAACGAACTATTTTCTATGAAGATACACTAGCTGGTTCAGAAGCTGCAAAGCCAATACTTTATTCATTTGTGGAGAATGCTTTGGCAGATGAAAAGCCAGACAATCCGGTCTACGCTGCTGCTACCCAACAAAATATTTTCAAAGATTTAGACGAGGGGAATCCTCTGAGCATAATTTTGGATAGGATTGAAAGCTTGAGTGGTAGAATCGGTAATGTTTCAAAATCAAATAATATAATTACAATTTATAAGGACTACATAAAACTTAATATACCAGAAATTATTAATGAAATGGTGCCAATTTCTAATCCTTTTTATGATAAAACATATGATGAAGTTATGGCTATTGCTATGGCTAATGAGATCAGATTGAAAGGATCACAAGGAGGACAAAATAATCCTATTATTAAAATTTTCGTTGAATACCAAAAACCAAATAACTTTGAACTTTTTAAGACTGCCCTTAGATCATCAGAGCGAATTAATCTAGAGGAATAATATTGATAAAAAAAGTATCGTCGTTTATCAATAACACAGCAATTACAGCACGGCTGATAGATACTAACCCAGACTACAACCATGGTCGTTCGCTATACGAACAATATGGGGATGTTAGTTGAGTCTTAATCATAATCAAATCCAATTCATGTAGTTATCAAAATTGGAGAAGAATAAAACTCTTAGCTAGCGCACGCTTGTGGCATGTGCATCATATAAACCAAAAGAAATTAAAAAATCACACGCCAAAGGCGTGCGCTAGCACTCGATAAGAGTTAATTCGGATCAAGCGTAAAAGTTGGGGAGGATTTAGCCATATATCTTTGATAGCCTGAACAGGAAGAATTTTACGTTTCTAACCCCTCTAAATTGAGACCYGAAGGCTTTGATTTTAGCATTAAAAGATTCTGCTGATGCGTTTGTGGATTTATTATCAAAGTAATTTAATATCGTTTCGTAGTTATTTTGGATAGTCCTTGCTATTGTGTTAAATGATTTAAAACCTGCCTCTTCTATCTTGTTGTACCATAAAGCCAGTTTTTTAAAGGCAATCATTCTAGACTTGGAGTGGCTGAGTATGGAGGATAGCTCCTGTGAAATCTTATAGGCCCTGTGCAAATCAGGATATAGTTTAAACAGCAGTTCCGCTCTATGGCTTTGGGATGGCGACCAGTTCA
>NZ_SWBO01000007.1 GCF_005116475.1 Pedobacter cryotolerans
TCACTTATCATTACCTCACAGCTGCCAGTAAGCAAATGGCATGAAGTGATTGGTGAAAAAACCATTGCCGACGCAATATTGGATAGGATTGTTCATGATGCCAACCGTATTGAACTCAAGGGAGAATCAATGCGGAAGAAAAGGGTGCCTGTGCAAGAAAATAGCTTCCAATAAAAAACAACTTTAAATAACTACTTTTGTTAACGCTTCTATAGCATTTGCAACGTTCGTTCGCCAGCAAATTAGGTGGTCAGTTTGCCACGGAATCACATGGTCAGTTTCTCCGAAATATACAAGCTAGGGAAATATCCGCCAAAATCTTTTAAACTCCCTTTTCCCATTTTAGGCATAAGATCCAAATATATCATCAATACCGTCAACGGTCTTTTGTTTACGCCTTCTTGTTTCATATAATTGAATTTCACTATAACCTTTTTGGTTAATTCATAAATATTTACAATTCTTTTAAAACTTACCCCTATCGGATATCTTTTTTAGATCGGAGGGAATGTTCGTAAATATTTCTTTCTCTCTAAGACACTTTTTACTTAGTATTTTTAAAGTATTGTACTGTGCTTCATTTATCATTTACATTTATTTTACACAAATTGATAGGATTAATGATTGGTGCACATTAGCACTATTCATTTGTTTGTCAAGCCCTTTCATAATCTTGTTAATTAAAGTTTTCTTTCGTCCATTTAAGGTGGTTATAACCTTGGAGAAATTTTAATCTCAGTTCCAGAATCTTTTCTTGCATTTCGATCAGTTTATTCTCGCGGCTGTTGATCAGAAAAAGAGAACTTTCTCCATTATCGTATCTAACCTGTTCTGCTTGGAGCAAACGTTGGTAATTTTTAGCAGTTTGAAATGCGATACCAATTTGCTGGTTATAATTAATTACTGCGTTTTTGTAAGTCGTAATTTTCATGCTAATTTCTTGCCTCTTAAAATCGATATCAAGCTGATTTTGTTGAAGTTTGATTTTAGAGATACGATAATCTGCCCTAGCTTGTCTAAAAAAGATTGGGATTTCTAGCTTTAAGCTGTATTGATAGTTGTTTTGAAACAGTGGAAATAAATTGTCCTGAAAATTTTCCTTATTGAGTAAATTGTACGTCAGATCCACCTTGGGTAATAGGCTTTGAAATTTTAGTCTACGCTCCCTCTCCATTAGGTTTTGCTTGCTGAAATAAAACAAAAGTGAGGAATGATTAGCTAGCGAAGCATTGTCGACTTCTGTGATAAGTGTTAAGTAATTTTGATAGGCCAAATTTTCTTCTAGCGAGGTTGATGGGAGGATCAATTGAGAAGTGTTATAAGGTTGTTGATTTTCTTGCCATAAGAACAATGACAATTGTTGAGTTGCTTTCACAAACGCCAAATAAGCATTTGTTTGATTAAGCTCAAAATTTTGCAACTGCGTGAGCGCTTCCGTCGTGTCAATTGCCGCCCTTTCTCCATACTGGAAAGTTTTTCTGATTAGCTGCAATCTATCTTGATTAATTTTTACGGCTTTAGTCTGCAACAGCAATGCCTCATGAGCTTTTACCCATTCCCAATAAGAATTATCCGCCTCTAACATTAGATCGTTGGTTAGCAGAGTTTGGTCTGTTTCTGTCATTTGAAGGGAAAACTTTGCTTGTTCTAACAACGCCCTACGCTTGTCATAGAGTAAGTTCTTGGCCAAAGGTATGGTTAAGGCAAATTGATTTAACTCACCTTTAGTTTCGCCATTATCCAATTTTTGTCCATCTATGTAGTTATAGCTGCCATTTAACTGTATTCCGTACCACGTTGGAATACCGAACTCAATATTTGTTTCTTTATAGTATTTAGTCCCATCGATGGTTTTCGAGCCTTGCTTGGCTGCCAATGTTGGATCGAAATTGCCCCTTGCACTCTGAATTTCTGCTTGGGCTATTTGATTTTGCAGGCGATAGCGAAAAGCTAGGGGATGATAGTTTTTTACCACCGCTAAAAACTCTTGATGAGATAGTTTTAAGGTATATTGAGCATGGGAAAAATGCATACAACTAATCAAAAATATAAACAATCCTAGCTTATTTCGCCTTTTCATTATCGCTATTAGTTTTAACTGTATAATAATCCGGAGGGAAGCCATTTATATTTCGCCATAATTCGTACCAAATGGGCAGATCATTTAAAATTGCGATGCCTTGTACACCTGCTCCCATCTTTATTTGTGGTGGCCAAGGCTTCTGTGTTGGATCTTCAATAACCAATGCTTTAAAGTCACCATTTAAACTTATATAACTCTCTATTGCTATAACTCTGCCAGTAAATGTTCCATAGCTCGAATTTGGCCATCCAGAGAATACGATTGCAGGGAAGCCATCGAAAGTACACATAACTTTCTGCCCTTGTTCGAGCAATGGGAGATCAACAGGTTTTACATAAATTTCAACAGCGTAATCCACTTTTTTAGGCACGATGACCCCAATGTTTTCGGCCTCCTTAAGTATTTCTCCAATACCCGCTTTATTCAGTGATACCACCTGACCATCTTGAGATGCGAGTAAATAATAAAGTCCTCTTCTTGCTTTATAATTAGCTACTTGATTTTCTAACTTGGCAATATCGCCAGCGCTACCAGCTATTTGTCCCATGGCTTGAAATCGCTCCCCTTCTGTCTTACTTACCCTCTCTGTGTAATCTTGTATGGCGGAGTTTTGCTCTATGCCTATAGTCGTGATCTCTTGGATGGTTTGAGCTAACTTATTTTCTATGGATGTCTTTTTAGCCAATTCGTTTTGGAATGAAACGTTTCTTTGCTGAAACTGTGTAAGGGATACCAAACCGTCCTCATACATTTTTTTTTGACGATTATACTGGTCTTCACTTAATCTGAACTCATTATTTGCAGCAACGAGCTCTGCTTGTTCTCCTACAATTTTGTTTTTTAACTGGCTAATTTTAACATTAAGCTGACTTAACTTTAACTCACGTGAAGCATTGAGAGCGGAGAGCTGACTATTGGTTGTTCCTACTTTGGCCCGATAATAATCTCTAACGCCAATTTTTGCTTTCACCTGTTGTTGGGCTCGCTCCACTAATAAAGGATCCATATAATCTTCTTTAACTTCTGCTAGTTGTATTAGCGTATCACCCTTTTGAACATGATCGCCGATTTTTACGTACCATTTAAAATTCTGCCAGGTATGGGTGAATTGAGCTGTTGAGGACGCTGATCTTGATATAGCGTGCTTACATTGCCTATAAGCTAAATATTTTGAGTCCATGGCAGAATTAATACGGCGAGACAAATCGCTAAAAAGATGAAAAACCATCGTTTTACCCTAGAGTCTCTATGGATCTGATAAATATGATCTAGTGATTTTATTTTCATCTTAAGCATTGGATTACATTTTATAAAGTGTGCCGTTTTGTAGGTGTAAACTCTGATCTGCAATCGAAACTAATGATGGATCATCTGAAATAATTACAATGGTCATTCTCTCTTTCGCTTCTTGAAGATAATTGACCATTCTCTTACAGAACTCTGCATTCATTCCAGTTAATGGATGCTCCAATAATAGCAAGCGCTTATCTCCCAGCAGGGCTCTTAGGATTAAGATCTTCTTTCTAGAGCTGAACGAAATCTCTGTATCGGTCTTGCTTAAATGGGTATTAAAGCCTTTTGTGAAAGTACCGGATAAATTATCTAAACCTATAGCTTCAGAAACCTCAAGTAGACCATCCGTACCAATATTCTGTCTACCCAATAGGATATTGTCCTCCAATGTACCTTTAATAATTTGCATATCATCCATATACATGCCGATGTGATCTCTTAGTGAAACCTTATCCATATTTTTTAAAGGAATTTTATCAAACAAAACGCTTCCGTTTGAGGGGTCATAAAAACCAGCCATCATATTCATCAGTAGCGATTTTCCAGAACCGAGGCTGCCGGTTATCAATGTTATGGTATTTGGTTGAATATTAAAATTGATATTAGATAGAATAGGTTTTTGGTCGGTAAATGAAAACTCAACCTCTGTGAAAGTAACTTCCATTCCAGCTATCTTTGATTCTAGAACAATATTCTCGTTATGCTCTTCAGTTAGTCCGGTCACCTTGCCAAGCTTATCTAAAGAGGCGACAACATCATAGTAACTTTCCAGACTTATAATCAGCTTTTCAACTGCCGCCATGATGCTTAACACCACGATTTCAGTTGCAATAAAAGCACCAATATTTAATTTTTGGTCGACTAGTAGATAAGTACCGATGGCAAGCATTACCAAAGTGATCACCACCTTGAAGCCTATAATTGCCTCATATTGAAAAATCAACACCCTGAAATGCTGGGTTCGGCATTCCAGATATTCTACAACACGTTCATCAGTACCTGAAAGATGCATCTGTGTTTTAGAGTAAATTTTAAATGTTTTTATTGCCCCGGCAACATCTTCCAGCCAACATGCAACTTTGTACTTCTTAGCGCTCTCATCAATGCTCGATCGTATACCATCGTCCATTGTAAAACTGAAGATGATGATCACAATTACCACTACGAATGCTCCAAAAACTAAAAACCAGGTATGATAAAAAGATAGTAACAGAATACCAAATAGGATCTGTATCAGTGCAGACGGAATTTCTAGCAGGATCTTGGAAATACCCTTTTGGAGATTTTGCGTGTCAAAAAAACGGTTCACCAACTCCGGTAGATAATACTTTTTATTTTTCGACACGTCGATCTTAGGAAGCTTTTCTGCAAATGCAATAGCATATTCAACAAAAATCTTCTGCTGAATCTTCTCAATTATCTGCATTACTTGTAACCGGAAGTAGCCAGTTAAAAAGTGCCAATTACTACAAATCCTATAAGCATATACAACGAGGTGACCATCGTAGCGCCCATGGCAAAACTTACAATCGCTTGAATGCCTAAAGGTATACTTAGTTGAACCAGACCACTCAATATGGCATACATATAAATAGCAGTTACATCCTTTTTTTCTTTAGTAATATACTTGAATAGTGCGATACTGCTTTTTGTAAAATCGTTAACTTCTGCCATTTTTTTAATATTAATCCATGGAAACGCTAATAAAAATTAACTATACATATTTCTTGTACTGAACATTCGACATCCAATCGATTAGTTTAGTGAGATGTTTGCCAAAAACTTATAATTTGAGACTGTCTAGGAAAGCTGCTTGACAATTGTATGGATACCTAAATGTCATATTGCTCTCGTGATCATGCACAATTGATATCCACATTTCAGGATTTATTAAATAGCTCCAAATCTGTCTCTCTAATTAAAGAAACCCAACTATGTTCAGAATTTTTTCCATTACCCAGTAATTTTATAGGATTATAGCCTAAAAATTGAGAATTGATGAAATAACAGGGAGTTTTATCTGATATTATCTTTGCTACAAGATCAATCAAACTGTTTAAACTAATTTTTTCAACAATTTCAATGTATAACCTACTTAAAATGTTTATTAAAATGCTAAATTTAACTACAACGTGTTGATAGATTGCGGTCACTGTTGAACTTAAACTTACAACAGGTTTTTTTTAATTCAAAGCACTTTTGTTCGATTTCATCGCCAAATTCTCTCACTTTTTGAATGATCATTTTTCCAATCTTCCTTTTTTCGGGATCGAGAGGATACAACCTTTCATTAATTTTATATTTCAATAAGACAAGCATAATCTATTTTCTAACAAAAATATCATTAGTTATGGATAAAAACGCAAAACAATCATTTGTAATAGCCATTGTATTGAAATTAGTTGTATTACTAATATTTTATACAGTAATACTATCTTTTCTTTTTATTTAGAGGTTTTGCCTTACTTTGACTCCATCTCTTCTTCGTGAATAATAACCCTAATCCAACAGAGCAATGGTCACTTCTCCATATCTTGAAATATGATTCATCGCTAATTTTTGTTTTCTTGAGAGAAATGTCATGTATGCAAATTATTAAAGGCCCACAGTTATATTGAGTACATCAGCAGTTCTGCACAATCATAAAATAGATTGGCATACCAATGGTAATATTCACTGGGAAGGTTATTGCCAGCGCCATTGGTAGATAGAGCCCAGGGTTCGCTTTGGGTACTGAGATTTTCATGGCTGCCGGCACAGCAATGTAAGAGGCACTTGCCGCAAGTACAGCAAAAACAAATCTATTTACTTCATCTTCAATAAGATAAGTACTTAAAAACGCAATCAAGCTGCCATTAAACAAGGGAATAAAGAATGCAAATAATGCAGGGAACCAACCAAAAGAGAAAAAGGCTTTTAGCTTCTTTCCGCTAGTAAGGCCCATATCCAGTAAAAAAATGGCTAAAAAACCTTTAAACAGGTCATTGGTAAAAGGTTTAATGCCTTCAGCTTGTTTGGCACTGGCCAGATAACCAATGACAAGACTGCCCAAAATTAGCAGCACACTCCCATTGGTAAAAGAATGTTTAAGCACCTTCATTTTATTGATCTCATGGCTAGCGTTTTTATTGAAAAATGAGATCAGTAGCAAACCCATAATGATAGCTGGCGATTCCATCAATGCCATAATAGCAACCATGTGCCCATGCAAAATCAGCTGCTGACTTTCCAGATAAGAGACTGCAGTAACAAAAGTTACTGCACTTACCGATCCGTAGGCCGCAGCAATTGCGCCAGCATCATATACATTTAATCGCCTCTTGAGGATAAAAAAAGTATATAGCGGAATAGACAATGAAATCAGTATACCGAAAATCATTGTCCATACAATCTCTGTTGTAAAAGTTTCATGGGAAAGTTCCTGCCCACCTTTAAACCCTATGGCAAAGAGCAGATAAAGCGAAATAAACTTAGAAGAGTTTGGAGGTATCTCCAGATCGCTTTTGAGGTAAACAGCTATTATACCTAGCACAAAGAACAAAAGTGCAGGGTTGGTTAAATTATCTAACAGTAAATTATAATCCATAAGTATGATTTGATTTATATATAACAATACTATTCTAAAAAATTGCCAGAAGAACTCACCAAACCTTTGACGATGATCGAATACTGTGCAATACATTCTCCAGTAAGAGGCACTTTAGTAAGCTGTTCGATCTGCTGCTGCATAATAAGTCTAGCCAATTGATATCGCTGGTGGGCTATCGACTTATCCTTGAAACAGTTAAAATAGTTCTTTATGTAAAGCGACATGATCGTTTGTTCGGCGGGCACTCCAAATGGTTCGCTTCTGTTGATGACGGCATCGATAAACCTGCAGGAAGTATCCGTTACCAAACAAATTTCGTTAACCTTTTGCTGAACAATTAAATCTCTTATCACAATCAAGTGATCTATCTGGTTCCATCCAAAAACTGCAGCAGGAGCGGTTAGGAAGAAATGCTCTTTCCCAAACTTCCGCTTTAGCGGTTGCTCTAGGTAAGAAAAAGGACAGACTAAAAATAAGATGTGATGCATATAATTTTCTCCTGATAAATACTTAAATCAGCGCCAGTGAACTGCCAAGTGCAGCTCTACTCAGCTTATCGTTAATTACCAAACCCAAGCCCTCCTCTGGGAAATATTCGGCAATAATATAATCTAACTGCATTTTGTCTAGTTGGTGCATGGCTTCATATAGGTTAGCTGCAGCTTCAGCTAAGTAACCATCAAAGGAAAGCACTTTTTGTACAAATGAAGCTGGCAAACCAATTAATTTTTCATTAAAAAGTAACAGTCCAACTTTTTTATCCTTCATTCTACTGGTTTCAAATTTGATATTCTTTGTGAAAATCAGTGGCGTAGCCGGAGCATAATGTTTAGCAAGCATGCCTGGTGCTACAGGAGATTTACCAGCTTTATTGATCAACTTTACCTTACCAACAACTGCTCCAATTTCTGCCACAGAGAGCGAGCCCAACCTATAAACAATGGTTTGGTTTCCTTCAAAACCAACAATGGTAGATTCGATCCCTTTTTTACAGCGACCACCCTGCAGTACCATGCCAATACGGTCTTTAAAATATTCCTCAACATGCTCGGCTCTGGAAGGACTAATACTCCCAAATGGATTGGCGCTGGGTGCTGCTAATGGAAAATCGATTTCATTCAGCAAAGCTAAAGCTACCGGATGATCTGGTACTCTAACCGCCACCGTAGAATTGCCAGCAGTTATCAGATCAGACACTTTCTCATTTTTTTTAAGCAGCAAAGTTAATGGACCTGGCCAGTACTGTTCTGCCAGCTTTAGCGCCATTGGAGGCACATCTGCTGTTATTTTTGCCAAATACTCGATGCTGTTAACATGCACAATTAAAGGATTATGCAACGGACGCTGTTTAGTTTCGTATATCGCCTTTACCGCGTTTTCGTTGTAAATATTAGCTGCCAAGCCATATACAGTTTCGGTAGGTATGGCAACCAAGCCACCTTGCTTTAAAATAGCTGCAGCTAAAGCTATATCATCACTTATCATAATTAAGGGTTACATAAATCACAAAACTTTGGATCTTCGTTTTCTTTCCCATGGGGATATTTTTTTTCTAAGGAAAAATGGCAGTGTGCACATCGATAGATATGGGCTAGTGTAGATCGTGTCGGAAATCTACACAACTCACAAGGCAAACCTTGTTTTGCTTCTACCGCTGCAAAACCAGGCATTTGACAGCTTGGACATAAGGATTTAATTTTGTCTGCTAGCTTTTGAGCGGCAGTTTCAATAACCCTCATTCTCGTGGGATTAAACATGGCTCTCATATCGGTCTCCACGTAGGCACTCCAATTATCGAGTTTAACCATATGGTAGCTTGATATCAGCAAATCCGAATCAGTAATCCCTTTAACCATACATCCTAGATCCTCTTTTTGCTTTCTGATGATTAGTCCATGCGATGAAAAGCCTGCATCCGCTGCAAAAGCTCGCAATTCATCTTCACAAGCAATCATCGCCGCATTGAAGTTAGTACTCAAACTCAGCTCACTTACTGTTATCTCTAAGCCATTTTTCTGATCGATAAAAATTAAGATTTCTTCATCTGCATGAGCAAAAAAAAGCGTTGGATGCGCACCAAAAGAGCCTTCACTAGCTATTGCCAAATCGCAGTTAGCCAAAGCCATTGCCTGTAGGCATTTATTTTTAACAGTTGTTAGGGCATCATCGGTTCTTTCTACCTCACCTGTAAAAGTCCCTAGTAAATCGCTATCAAATTCTGTCCAAACAAAGCAGTTAACGCCAAGCTCCCTTTGCATAATTGGAGCAATGACGCTTTCTTTTTGATGTTTAGTTGCAATGAGTAAACGCCTCCCCTTAAACATTTTTTAAAGTATTGTAACTTGTATTTCTGATTTAATCTCGAGCTGTTTGCCCTGTTTTCGAGCTTCCTCCAGAAAACTTACTACATTTTCGATACTTTCTTTAAGTTCTACGATACGGTGTAAAGAATGTTCATCATCTTTGCCATTTCGCTCTTGCGAACTGAAGTTTTTAATCTGATGAAACTGTATCTTACTGGTAAAAACATTCTTTAAAATTTCACGGCTTTCTAAAGCAGAAAAATTGCCGTCAATAAACTTGAATTTTTGTACGTTGTTCATGATTGTTGTTGTTTTAATAGTTGTGCTGAGCAAAATGCTCCTGAAATGATACTTAATGAAGATAATAGCTCGCAAATGAATAAATCGGTGGTGACTAACGCCGTAGTGAGAGATAGGAGCATTATTGTTGTAAGCAGAGCGATGATATTGTTTTGTTTCATTTTAATACTGATTGAAAAAAGAATAATTGATTAAACCGGAATGGTATTTTGTTTCACCATCTCATCAAAACTGCTGTTAGAGCCAACAATTGGAGTTGAGATAATCAAAACTTCTTCGCCCAATTTTGCTTCTACGGCATTAACGATCTGGTTAATTAACAGCGATTTAGATTTGGCCGTAATCACATTAAAAACCTGTTTGGTAAAATTTCCGTCTTTTATGGTGTAGGAAATATTGTCTACATCTATCACTGCCGATGCGATGAATTTGGCTCCAAGCAGGTGTTTAACCAATTCTTCGGCGTTGTTTTTCTTGTCTAAGTAAATGATAACGTTGACCATAAATTTTACCCTTTTTTATTGACCCTGACCTAATGAAAATGCAGCCTTGCCATTAAACTCATATAGATTCTCTGTTTTAACGACATCAATATTTAACTCATCGGCCTGTTTTAGCAGTTGAACGATGTCTTCTTTACTAATGGTAATATCCACATCTGATATAAACCTGCATCTCCAATGATCGGTACAGAATGTTTCCTCAAAACCATTAGGCCATACTTTTACCCCTCTGTTGGTAATCATGGCAAGCACCACGTCGCCGCTGTCCATTGCCTTAATTTGCGTTGCCAGCTTGTTAGCGTTACTACCAGACCAGTGCACAAAAAGATCTACACCTACCAATTTTTTCACTGCTGCTGGTTTTCTTATGTATTTGGGTAGTTTTAAAGCTGTATTCGTAAACTGAGTGCTGACTTTTAAAAACGATGGCTGCTCTCCCAAATTTGAAATAAGGTGTGCCGTAAATTCTGATGTGCTTACCTCCTTTTTGCTAAATCCGCTTTTGAAGATATCTTTGGTGTGTATGCCCTCTTCAATGGTTTTCAACCAGGCATTCTGGATGTTTTGTGCAACCCCTGTTTGTCCGATGTGTGTAAGCAACATAACAGCGGCTTGGATAAGCCCAGAAGGATTACCCATATTTTTGCCTGCAATATCTGGAGCCGAACCATGTATGGCCTCAAACATGGCACATTCTTCGCCAATATTTGCTGAACCACCTAAACCAACCGAGCCTGCAATTTCTGCAGCAATGTCAGAAATGATATCTCCATAAAGGTTCAGGGTTACGATTACGTCAAAATCTTCAGGCGACTGCGCCAATTTAGCGGCTCCGATATCAATGATCCAGTGATCGGTTCTGATTTCTGGGTATTCCAAAGCAATCTCATCAAACACCTTATGGAACAGCCCGTCGGTTTGCTTCATGATATTATCTTTGGTGAGGCATGTCACCTTTTTTCTGCCCTGCTGTTTGGTATACTCAAAAGCATAGCGGATAATCTTTTCACATCCGGGCCTGCTGATGAGCTTCAGACACTGGATTACCTCATCTGTCTGCTGATGCTCGATCCCCGCATACAAATCTTCCTCGTTTTCCCTGATGATTACCAGATCCATTACCGGATGTTTTGTAGCAATGAATGGATGAAAGCTCATGCATGGGCGAACATTTGCATACAGACCCATCGCTTTCCTCATGGTTACGTTCAAGCTTTTATAGCCCCCACCTTGTGGTGTGGTAATGGGAGCCTTTAAGAAAATTTTGTTTCTACGGATTGTATCCCAAGATTCTGCAGCAATGCCCGAAGTATTTCCAGCTAGATAAACTTTCTCTCCTACTTCAATTTCGTCAATTTCCAATTGTGCTCCAGCCACCTTTAAGATCCTTAAGGTGGCATCCATAATTTCTGGACCTATTCCGTCTCCTTTTGCAACTGTAATTCTCGTCATATTGATGATGTGTTTTTGATTGGCACAATATTCCGGGAAAGTTTTTATATATTTTTATTTATGTTTGTAATGATATACATAAAAATTATTTATGCATTATACCCTACATCAGCTTCAAGTTTTTTTGAAGGTTACCCAAACTAAAAGCATTACCAAAGCAGCAGAAGAGTTACATTTAACCCAACCTGCAGTTTCCATCCAACTGAAAAACTTGCAGGACCAATTCGAAATTCCACTTACCGAAGTAGTTGGACGTCAGCTCTATGTAACGGATTTCGGGAGAGAAATTGCCCATGCTGCAGAGAATATTTTGAATGAGGTTTACGCCATCAATTACAAAACCTCTACCTTCAAGGGACAGTTAACAGGGCGGCTAAAAATTTCCGTAGTTTCCACAGGCAAGTATGTGATGCCTTTTTTTTTATCAGATTTTATGAAAGAGCATCAGGGCGTAGAACTGCTAATGGATGTGACCAATAAGAATAAGGTACTAGAAAGTTTGGAGAACAACGAAGTTGATTTCGCACTGGTTTCTATTTTACCGACCACATTACATGTGGAGAAACTTGATCTACTGCAGAATAAACTTTATCTGGTAGGTGATTCATCTCCGGTTTTAAATAAAAAAGCGAAGGTAAAGGAGATATTTGAAGAGCTGCCGATTATTTTTAGGGAAAAGGGCTCTGGAACCAGACAAACAATGGAAGCTTTTTTCAACAGAAATGAAATTGCAGTGCTGAAGAAGATGGAACTTTCCTCTAACGAGGCGGTAAAACAAGCTTTACTGGCCGGACTTGGCTATTCTATTATGCCGTTGATTGGGATCAGGAACGAATTGCAAAACAAGGAACTGCAGATTATACCAGTAAAAGGTCTTCCGATTACCACAACCTGGCGGATTGTTTGGCTAAAAGGCAAAAAACTCTCTCCAGTTTCTGCAGCTTATTTAACCTACCTAAAGCAAAATATCTCAACCATCGTGCAGAACAGATTCACATGGTATGAGCAGTATTGATATTAGCTATATAAATCACTGATGGCAATGGCACAAAGCGACGAAATTGAAAAAATCAACAAGTTGTTGAATGCCGACAACAGCAATTTGAAAAATCAGCTTAGGAGTGAAATAGACGCGAGAATGAACCTAGAGCCATTAGGAATGAATTTAAAAAAATCTGCCATGATGAGCCTACCTGCCTAAAGCACTTAGCCCTGCTAAATTAGGCTAATCGTCATAGATGCAAGAAATGTAGGCAGGATAAATATTGCAAAGGAAAATCCGAATATTTAAGGCGCTTCTCTAAGTGTGGCTACAATGAGACTGCAATTTCAAATACAGTTTTTCATAGGGTTAAATTTCCGTTTTTAGAGGCCTTATATATGTTTTTTTTTACTAAGGTCATACACAAGCAGAACAGCAAGGGAGCTTTCAATGTGCACCGCTTTGAAGAAAAATACTTGCTGGCTATTCAAGCAAAAGATCAATGCGATGTTAAATAAGAGTAATAGCGTGCAAAAGAACTGGCAAGTCCTAATTTTGCTAGCTAATAAGTAGAAGAAAATATGAAAATGCAGCCAAGATCGAAACTTAATGTTTCTTGGTTCAAAAGTTATTAAATGATTAATGACTATTTAAGCAAATATTGAACTGAATCATGCTACCTGATATATAGTCACGCTAGTTCAACCATATTTAATCTGTGCAAAACAAGTGCTCCCCAGAATACAAAAAAAGATCAGGTAAAACCAACTAACAGAGATGAACTCCGGCAAAGGCTAAATCAGATAACTAATGAAACGCTTTTCTTTGATCCCATACATTAAATAATCGGTCGAAAAATATAAAAATCATTAAAAGAAGAGGCTGTATCATAAAAATGATACAGCCTCATAAAATGAGAGTAAAACTATTCCACAAATTCAAGCTTACCCGTTCTCAAGGTATAAAAAACTCCTACTATTTTTATTTCACCCTTGTTTTCCATATCCTTTAGTATTTCACTTTTGGCCCTTATCTGAGATATTGCATATCTAATATTATTCTGTGCGACCACTTTTACGAAAGCTTCATTTTTAGAGGATTTTTCTCCCTCAAACCCCTGGCTCATTGCAACCGCAGGTTGTATGTTCGATAGCATAGCCGTAATATTACCTAAATCCACTCCATCTATTGCTCCCTTAACTGCACCACAGTGTTGATGTCCCATCACAACAATAAGTTTTGCCCCAGCCACCTTACAAGCAAATTCCATGCTCCCTAATAAATCTGTATTTACAAAGTTACCAGCAACCCTTCCAACAAATACATCTCCCATACCTTGGTCGAAAACATCTTCAACCGGCACTCTACTATCCAAACAACTTAAAACCATAGCCTTTGGATACTGTCCATCTGTTACAGTTTTCCTGATTTCTTCGGTGTGCTCGCGTTGGGTTACAGTCCCTGTATTAAAGCGTTGGTTACCCTCCTTAAACTCCTGTAAAACTTTCTCTGGAGACAATGAATTCTGTTCAGCTTTTGTCATGAGGTGTCTACGTCTGTATTCTGCCCTTGAAGGTTCTACAATTCCATTAACATTTTTAGTTGAGGAATTGCATGAAATAAGTAATTGGAGAATAATGATTACATTAAATATGTTCAATAATTTTTTTGTCATGGCATTTTACTTTTTCGGTCATACAATTTTGCAGAATTCAACCCATATATTTTCATTTATAATTTTAATCGAAATCATAAAATAAGTTTATGTTTTCAAGATATACTAACGTAAAAAAATCACCACTAATAATAAAATTACTTCACTATATCAACAACTCATCCTCATTGTCCAACCGTTCATGTCTTCTCGGCTGTTTTATCTTATAGGGTGAATTTTAAGTCTGCACCTTTTGTTATGTGATTATCTTTAAAATGAGGTTACGTGAGATTTGAACGGATTCAAATGATTATGATTGTTGCTCTTCAAATAAAAAATAGCCACTTAAAATGCGTTGATAGCTAAGATTTGGGTTATGGCAAAATTTTGACAGAATTATAGCATCTAATTTGCAGACCGAAGCTATCAGTTTGTTTCATGGTCATGCAATAACAAAAATATTCGGTTTTAATAACGGACAGATACTGTTTTGTTTTCGTTGATAAGCCAAAAGAATTTATAACTATTGCGACGACCCTTTTGAAGAATATCGAAAGCTCATAATCATATATATGTAAATGAAAATTAAAGTAAAATGATTTTATATCGACAGGCAATAAACGAAGACTTCGACTTCACATTTATACTAAAAAGAAGTACAAGTAAAAAACTTGTAGAAAAAATTTGGGGTTGGGATGAAGATGTACAACTCAAATATCATAAAAATCAATTTAACCCCAATGAAATTAAAATCATAATTTATGGTGAAAATGAGGTGGGCGATATATCAACTTTTATTACAGAAAATATTTTGCTTATAGAAAATATCCTGATAGATCCAGATTCTCAGGGAAGAAATATTGGAACTAGAGTGCTTCTTGATACCATTGAAACGGCATCTGAATATAATAGAATTATTGAGTTACAAGTTTTGAAAAATTAATATCCGGGCTATAAAACTCTATTAATTTTTAAATTTTCAAACCTTTGAAGAGACAGAACTACATTATAAAATGAGATATCAAAAAAATTGAGTCCTTCATCAATTTTGTTAAAATTAGTTCCGACGAAGTATCTGCAAGTAAAACCGAAATTCTTAAAGCTGCAAAACGTTAGGCAACATTTATAAAAACAAATCGAATGTCAAAACTGAAAAAAAACAGAGAAAAACTTAACTTGACGCAGGAAGAGCTTTCTCATCAATCAAAGATTTCTATAAGGACCATTCAACGTATTGAATCGGGAAAATGAACCAAAAGGACAAACACTTAAATTATTAGCGAAGACTTTAGGAATCAAAGAAAATGAATTGCTTGAAGAAGTGGAAACCAATAGTGAAAATAACTTCGCCATAATAAAGATTATCAACCTCTCTTCATTGCCTTTTACCATATGCCCACTTGCAAATATTATTGTTCCTCTTGTCATAATTTTTGCCAAAAAGCAATTCAACCTGCACCTGATTTCAAAATTATAAAGCCACACATACACGATCGTGGCTGAAATATCTTTAGGAAATATTCCACCATTTAGGATTTCTGAATTGAAAGTCTTTGTTTGACACCTCACGGATGGTCATTTAGATCCAAAACCAAATTATTGACATATGCCAACAATTTGGTTCAATTTTAATCCGCCCAAGGTGAAAGAAAAGAATTTAGAGATTAAAATTTGATCAGTAATCAATAATTCTTTTGTTCTTTAGATCATCAACAATGGGCGCTAATATGCTTAGAAATGATATAAGGTGTTCAAAGTAGTCCCCCTGCTGCGTACTGCAAAAAGCCTCAGAGAAATCTGAGGCTTTTTTGTTAGGTAAAATTTTAAAAAGAATAGCAAATTATTTATTAAGTATTGCTACCTTCAAACGTCTCTATTTATAAACATGTCTAAAAGTCTCCCTAATAAATTAACTGATTTAAAATTAACATCTTGGGCCGATTTAGTAGGTAGCAAAGAAAATTTTTCATTAGAAAGCCGAATTTTTCATTCCATTTCTATCGGATTATTAATTTTAAATCTACTCTATATTCCTTACAACTTTTTTATCGGACTTCACATCGGAGCCTTATCGGGTTTCATCTTTTTCCTGGTTTTCTTTTACCAGTATTACAATTCTAGAATTAACCATAAACCGCATAGCAACCTATTATTTGGCAGTTTAGGAATTGTAATTTTAGGTGCAAATTATTTTACCAACTCTGGCATTGTTGGTTCTACAGATATTATTTGGCCTGCTTACCTATTATTGGTTTTTGCCATATCCCCTTATAAACAGCATATTATTTGGCTTATTGTTTACCTTATTTGCTTTGCTGCTATACATGTGGTAGAATATTTACATCCAGAATTCATTAGCTATCCAATTACACCTGGTAAAAGTCAATTTATTGATCGCGTTACTGCTTTTCCCATACCAATTATTGCGATTTTTTTAGTGATTAAATTTATGAGGCGAAGCTATGATAAAGAAAAAAATGACACCTTAGCAAAAACAATTGCTGTTGAAAAAAGTAATATCGAAAAAGATAAATTGATGTCTATCATTTCGCATGATTTAAAATCGCCTTTGGTAAGCATACAGAATTATTTAACCTTACTTAATGAGAATGAAATAGCTGCCAGCGATAGACCTGCCATAGAAAAGGATTTGCTTAAATCTACCAGTAATGCCATGGAAATGCTTTCTAACTTATTATTGTGGTCTAAATCTCAAATGGACGGCCCGAAAGTTCAACTTATAGAAATAGACTTGATTAAGGTCTTAAAAAATACTTTAGAAATGGAAAAAATTCTTGCTTCTAAAAAGAACATTACCTTAAACTATCAAATTCCATCGCCAATTATTGTTATTGCAGACATAGATATGCTACAGTTAGTGGTACGAAACCTAGTAAGTAACGCCATTAAGTTTACTCATTTTAATGGGTTAATTAACATTACAGCAAAAGCTGAAGGAAAATATTGCAAGTTAACCGTAGAAGATAATGGTGCTGGGATAAAAGAAGAAGAGCAAGATCAAATATTTTCTGTTAGTACAAAACCTGCTTATGGTACAGACAACGAAAAAGGTGTTGGTTTAGGATTGGTATTGTGTAAAGAATTTATTGAAAGACAAGATGGAAGTATTTACTTTACCAGCACTGTAAATGAAGGTTCTAGTTTTATGGTTTTAATACCTACAAAGGTGGATTAGCAGAAGTTAGTCCAACAATGCTTTTGCTACAAAGCACAAGTTTTTATTAAATAAACCTACTTGCAGCGGCATCCTTTTACTTGCGTAGCTTGTAAAAGATATAGCTAAAAGGAGGACTGTCTTTAATTTTTGCAATGTAACTGCTTTACAATTATTAAGCTTTTATAGGGCGTTCGTCTTTTAACCTTTTATCTACAATAAATGGGGCGAAGGGCAGTAAAGAAGCTACAAAAATTAAAACTACTTTACCAAATTTCCACTTTTGTTCTTGCCAAGCCATTAATAAACATGCGCCATACATTACGAAAAGTAATCCATGTGCCCAGCCAGTATATTTTACAGCCAAGGGCATATCTGCCCAATATTTTAAGGGCATAGCTATAAAAAGCAATAAAATATAAGAAATTCCTTCGGCTACGGCTACTTTTCTGAAAATATTTAATGATGACATGGCATTTTACTTTATGCAAAAGTAACTAAGCAAGCTCGATTTAATATGGCTGGTTTGCTTTTTTACATTATGCTGTATTAAGCATTGATACGAGCTAAACTTTGTTTGATGCGATACAAATATTTATTGCGGTAATAAACATCCTTAATTGCTTTTAAAAGAGTAATTTGAGCATCTTGATTTGCCGTATCGAAAGCTACGGTAAGTTCAGTTAATTCTTTATTTAGAGATTGCTCAAATAGCTCTACCTGTACCCTAACGCCTTCTAGTTTGATTGCATTAGGCTCAAATTCTAAATCCATCAAGGTTTCATTCACATCCATCATTTCCATTAAAAAATCTTGCGGTAGAGCGTAATTTTCGCCTTCTACCAATTGATTTTCTAACTCTAAAACGTAGTGTAATCGTTTTTGTGGATCTTTTAAAACTTGAAAAGCTTTGTTGTTAAGCGTAGAAAGTTCTAAAACCTCTTGCTGCTTTTCTTCACTTTCGTTGATATAAAAATCTGGATGAAACTTTTTACTTAGCGCATAAAATTGCTGCTTCACAACTGCTTGATCGGGATTAAAACTAATTGGCAAATTGTAAAGCTCGAAGTAATTCATTTAAGATTAAATAAGTCCCTTTAGGGGATTAAGGGGTTTATTTCCCAAACAATTTTAAAATATCATTACCAAAGGCGAAAACCATTAAACTCAATAAAATTACGAAACCTACAATTTGAGCACGTTCCATAAATTTATCACCAAGTGGCTTACCTTTTATCATTTCGATAATTAAAAACACCACATGACCGCCATCTAAAGCCGGAATTGGTAGCAAATTCATAAATGCTAAAGCCATAGAAATTAAAGCGGTTAAACGCCAGAAATTTTCCCACTCGAACTCAGAACCATAAATTTGTGCAATACCGATTGGACTGCTAATGTTACGAGCGCTTACCTTACCCGTAATCATTTTCCAAATTCCTTTTCCGTTATCTATAAAAGTGGTTATTGCTTTATTATTACCGACAGAAAAAGATTCTAAGAAACCATAATCTACGTGTTTTTGTGGTAACTCTTTCATTCCAAATAGAACTCCTATTGTTCCATTGGCAGAAACTTTTGGTTTTAAATCGATAATTTTTCCATCTCGCCAAACCGTTAAGGTTATCACTTTCCCTTTTGAATTTTCTGCGATATTGTTAATTTCATCTCTAAAACGAATTTTGTTTCCATTAACAGCCAATACACTATCGCCAACTTTAACCCCAGCATCAAAAGCCGGAGCAATAGTTTTTGCTGGTTTAGCACCAAAAAGTTTTTTAATGAGTGATACCTTTTCTGGTGTATGATCTACAACAGCTACAATTTTTTTAACTTCATACCTTGGCGCAACAAATTCTCTAATTCCATATTCGCTAATGCTATCTAAAACTGTTTCTGGCACTCTTAAATCAACTGCTTGTCCGTTTCTAGAAACTGTTAATTTTGGGTTGCCCAGCAAAACCTTAGAGCTAATCAGCTCTTCGAAGCGAATAACTTTACTGCCGTTTAAAGCTAAAATCTTATCACCTGTTTTAATGCCAATTTGTTTTCCAATGATACCAGGGTCAACGCCATTTACCAACTGATCATTTGGTGTAAAATCTTCGCCATATTTAAAGGTAATCATCCAAAAAATGAAAATACCAACTATAATATTTACGATAATACCACCCAACATTACAATTAAACGTTGCCAAGCTGGTTTAGAGCGAAATTCCCAAGGTTGTGCTGGTAAAGCTAATTGTTCGGTATCCATAGATTCGTCTATCATTCCCGAAATTTTAACATAGCCACCTAAAGGTAACCATCCAACTCCATATTCAGTATCGCCAATTTTGAAGCTGAAAAGTTTAAATCCCCAAGCATCAAAAAAAAGATAAAATTTTTCAACTTTTATTCCGAAGGCACGTGCCGCTAAAAAATGTCCTAATTCGTGTAGTATTACTAATATCGATAATCCCAGCAAAAGCTGGCCCGCCATAATCAGTCCGTCCATATATTTTTTTAGTATTGTTTTATTTTAGATTTGTTAAACTTTGTTTTGTTACGAGTTCGCCGGCAAATATACGTGTCTGTTTGTCGGTTTCTAAATAATTTTGAAGTGTTGGTTGCGCTATAAAATTAATTTCTAGCATACAAGCCTCAATTACATCACTCATTTCTAAAAAACCAATTTGATCTTTTAAGAATGCATCGACAACAATTTCATTGGCTGCATTAATGATACAAGGCATATTTCCTCCCTTTTTCATCGCGGTAAAAGCAATTTCTAGGTTGCGGAAACTTTTGGTATCAGCTTGCGAAAAAGTAAATTCTGGATAGTTTAAAAAATTAAAACGCTCAAAATTACTTTGCACCCTTTGCGGATAGGCTAAAGCGTAGTGTATGGGTAATTTCATATCGGGCAAACCCAATTGGGCCTTTATAGAGCCATCAGTAAATTGCACCATAGAATGGATAATAGACTGAGGATGAACCACTACTTCAATTTGATCTGCTTGCAAATCGAATAACCATTTTGCTTCAATCGCTTCTAAACCTTTGTTCATCAGCGAAGCTGAATCTATAGTTATTTTTGCACCCATTACCCAATTTGGATGTTTTAAAGCTTGTGATTTGGTAACCAGTGATAAGAAATCGAGATTTTTACCTCTAAACGGACCACCAGATGCGGTTAAAAATATTTTTTCTATCGGATTTTGCTCCTCGCCTACCAAACATTGAAAAATTGCTGAATGCTCTGAATCAACAGGAATAATTTTTACGCCATGTTGTTTTGCCAATTGCATTACCAGCTCACCTGCAACAACTAAGGTTTCTTTATTGGCAAGGCCGATGTCTTTTTTTGCTTCTATAGCTGCAATTGTGGGCTTTAAACCTACTGAACCCATTATTGCGGTTAAAACAAATTGAGTTTGCGGCAATTGTACCGCAGCAATTAAGGCATCTTCGCCACAAAGTACGTTAACATTTGGCAAGGCTTTTTTAACTGTGGAGTAATGATCTTGGCAGGTAATTACTACCATTTCTGGTTTAAATTCTAGTGCCTGCTCAATTAGTAAATCAGCATTATTTTGCGCAGTAAGTACATTTACTTTGTATAAATTTGGGTTGGCCCGAATTACTTCTAATGCCTGTGTACCTATTGAGCCTGTGCTACCTAATATGGATATGTTTTTCAAACTTGTTTATTTTTTTGAGATTTGTCATGCTGAGCGTAGTCGAAGTATCTCAATGTGAGATTCCTCGTTCCTCGGAATGACAAATTATCTAGTATATTTCTCCAAAACCTCTGCTAACTTTCTATCATTGCTTAACCTTGGCACTTTATTTTGTCCGCCGAGTTTTCCTTCTGCTCTCATGTAATTTACAAATGCATCCTTTTTTAATGACCTAATCATTAACTTTTGTAAAATTTTTCCTTCAATGAGGTCAAAATAGTAAATGTTTTTCTTTTGTAAAGCTAAATCTACTTTTTCGCTAAAGGTTTTTAAGTCTTTTGGTTCGTTTGCAAACTCTACAAACCACTCGTGGTAAGGTAATTCGCCATCTGGCGGATTAACTTGCGGTGCTACAGTAAATTCAGTAATTTCTATGCCTTCGGTATTAGCAACCGATAAAATAGCCTGTTCAACTTCCTCTCCTATTACATGTTCGCCAAAGGCGGATATAAAATGTTTGATCCTTCCTGTAACCAAAATCTTATAAGGATTTTTTGACACAAATTTAACCGTATCGCCTATGCTATAACCCCATAAACCTGCACTAGTATTTAAAATTAATGCATAATTTTTATCCAGCTCAACCTCAGCTAAACTTAAACGTGTTGGTATTTCATTATAGTATTCATCTGCTGGAATAAACTCGTAAAAAATTCCGGCTTTTGCCAATAACAATAAACTTTTATCGCTCTGCGAATCTTGATAAGCAATAAAACCTTCGGATGCTGGATAAGTTTCTATGGCATCAATTTTTTTTCCAATGCTTGCCTCAATTTTAGCACGATAAGGTTCGTAATTTACTCCACCATAAACAAAAAGACTAAAGTTTTTAAATATATCTTTGATCTTTTTGCCGTTAGCTTTTTCACTTAACCTATCGAAATACATTTGCACCCATGGTGGTATACCCGAGATTAATGTCATGTCTTCATTTAAAGTTTCGCCAACAATGGCTTCAACTTTTTCTTCCCAATCTTCAATACAATTGGTTTGATAAGATGGCAATCTGTTTTTTTGCAAATACGCAGGCACCAAATGAGCTACAATACCAGATAAGCGGCCAACGTTTATTCCGTTCTTTTTAGTTAAAATCGGGCTACCCTGTAAAAAAATCATCTTGCCATTTACAAAATCGGCTTTGCCCGTTTCATGGATATAAGTTAATAATGCGTTACGAGCAGCTTTAATATGCTCCGGCATCGATTCTTTAGAAATTGGAATGTATTTTACGCCTGAGGTAGTACCTGATGTTTTGGCAAAATATGCGGGTTTTCCTTTCCATAACACATCGCTTTCGCCAGCTACAACACGATCTATGTAAGGTCTTAAATCTTCATAATCTCTAACGGGTACATTAGCTTTAAAATCCTGATAAGATTGAATGGACTGAAACTGATGATCTTTACCGAATGCTGTTTGTGAAGCAGTTTTAACAAGATATTGTAGCGTTTCTTCTTGTGCTTTTAATGCATTTTTTTTCCATTTATTGATACCTTTAACTACAAAGGCAGCAAATGGTTTACTTAGTGCTGCTTTTAATCCCATAAACCCCAAAACCCTAAAGAGGCTTCTCCTTTCTAAAATCTATATTGTTTACAATTACGTCAAATGCTTCTTTAGAAATTTTATCTCTGCTAAAGGCATATTGTGCAAAATACTGTAAAAAGCTATAATCATTCTTTTTATAAGAAATTACTTCTAAACCATACAAAGTCAATACATTTTCATTTTGATTTTTGTTACCAGTATAAATAAAATCTACTCTATCGAAATGGTAATGATAGGAGGAAATATTTTTAAAATTTTCTGTAAAATTCAGTTCTACATTACCTTTGGAAATTTCTAATCCACTTTGTTCCAAATATCTTAATGCAACTCTATTTAATGATTGCTGAGGACTATTTAAAAATAAAAAAATTAAATTTAGTTTATAATTTGCTTTTTTTGCTTCATCGATTAATGCCGTAAAAGAAGAATTATTAAATACGGTTTCAAATACGATATTCCTTCTTAATTTAATTGCATTTGAATATACTTCCCTTGTTCTTTCTTTGTAAACATCAGTCATGATAATTTCAAAGTCAGAAAAATCGTTCAATCTACTTCTTATAAAACTAGATTTACCTGCTGCATTTGGCCCAGTTACTACAAATAATTCTGGTTGAATAATCATTTAATCAATTAGTTTCTCAAAAATATCAACAATCCTAACTGGACGATTCTCTTCATCATATTCCACTTCAAATATTACTAAATAAACTTCACCATTTGGCAACTCTTTTCTCCAATATTTTTCATCACCTTTTTCTTGGTAATAAAAAGGATTACCTAATTCGAATGCTTTTTGTCTTCCTAAATCAGCAAAATTATTCAAATTACTTAATAACTTCTCAATTGAAACTGCCATAGGGTTTAAACCAAATTATGTATAATATCAGGATGTTCATCTCCTTTGTATTCGCTCATTATTTTTCTATAAGCCACAGCAAAAAAAGCCGTAGTAAATGGTACAATTACAAACGAACTAAACACAACAACAATTAAAGATACATATTGATTGATATCATAATCGAAAAAGTAATTTACCAAACGAAAACCTGTTAAAACAACAATGTAGAAAAACCCAAAAACAATTGCTTGTACCAAAACCAAACCCGCCAAAATAAATAATAGTTTAATAAAATTTCCTTTAGTAGTTGCTAAGCTTAGCTTAATAGATTCGAATGGCGTACTATGTTTATCAATGATAAAAAATGGAAAAAATACAATCCTGATGAAGGTAAAAAAGATACTTAGCATAGCTATTGCTACTGCGATGTTAACAATAATTTGCCCTGCGAACGTAAAATTATCAATCAAACCCTGATTTACTGCAAATTTTAAAATCAAATCTAAAATATATAATATAGGCATCAGCAAAATCACCACAAAAAATATACTGATACCGAAATATACGGTTCCAACTAAAAATCTCCCTATTTCAATTCGTGTTGGCAAAGTATCAATAATCTTAATATCATTTTCATTTTCGTGATCTAGTAGCCTGAATATATATTTGATCATACATAATTCTACCACACAATAACTCATTACAAAAATTAAAAGCATAATTATCCTGATTCCTACATTTAAATCGCCCATAAAAAAGGCCATAAAAGTAGAGGTTGATGCCGTTATGAAAATCAAAAAGCATAGGGTTGCAATAGAGAAATAATTATCTCGAGTTACCCTCCATGCTTGCATAATAACATCTTTAACTGCGAAAGTACTTTCTTTTAAATAATCGATCATGATTGATTAAATATAACTCTTTTGAAAAAATCTTGTATAAAACCTAAACCGTAGGCGAAAAGTTGTATAAATGATGCAATAACGCTCAAAATTGCAATTTTTATTGATTTATTGACTTGCCAAGCGTGAAAAAATATCAACACAAAAAATAGCAAGAAAAAGAAATTACAAACGTATCCCAATGGGAGATAAAATACATTAGATAACAATAATATCCCTAAACCAACCACAAATACTGCCGGAAAAAAATGCACTGCTTTTAGTTCTTTTGGAAAGTGTTTGTAAATATTAATTCTAGCCCTGCCAAAAAAGTGCAACTGTTTGTAAAATTGAGCAAAACTTGTTCGTCTTTTATGGTAAACTTTAGCCTCAGGAATTAGTCCAATTTTAAATCCATTTTCATGAATACGGATACTGTACTCAATATCTTCTCCTAGTCTGGTAAGGATAAAACCACCAACTTTCTCATAAACCTCTCTAGAAACACCCATATTAAAACTACGTGGATGAAATTGTCCGATGTGTTTTTTATTTCCTCTAATACCACCTGTTGTAAATGGAGATGTCATGGCGTAACTAATTGCTTTTTGCACTGAAGTAAAGGTAGTATGTGCAGCATCTGGTCCGCCAAAGGCATCTAATTGATGCTCAAAGAGATAATTCTTTACAATTTCGAGGTAATCTTCCGGAATGAGGCAATCAGAATCGAAAATTATAAAGTAATCGCCTTTTGCTCTTTCGAAACCAAAATTTCGGGCAAAACCCTGACCAGCATTGGGTTTTACAAAATATTTAACATCCAGCTCATCTGCATAATTAGCTACAATATTCTTTGCATCATTTACAGAACCATCTTCAATTACCAAAACCTCAAACTGCATGTAAGTTTGCTTAGTTAAGGATAGTAAAAGCTCATCAATTTCTTGAGGGCGATTGTAAAGTGGTATGATGATGGAGAAAAACATGTCTTGAGGCTGAAAGCCGAAAGACTAAAGACCAAAGCGCTTTATGCTTTTAGCTTTAGTCTTTTAGCTTAAATAATTTCTTTTTCTATTAAATACTGATTTCTTTCTGGTGCATTGCGACCAACCAATTCGGCTATAAAACCTGCTAAAAACATTTGTGAACCTACAATTATGGCAACTAATGCTAAGTAAAACAAGGGTTGGTCTGTGGCGTTTCGGTAAGAATGGTTATTGTAGATTAAAATTTGCTTTTCTACCATAATGTAAATTGCCATAATGATCCCCAAAACAAAACTTAACACGCCTAATGAACCAAAAAAATGCATTGGGCGTTTGCCAAATTTACCAACAAAAAAGATAGATAGTAAATCTAAAAAACCATTGATGAATCTACTCATCCCAAATTTTGTAGTCCCGTATTTTCTAGCTCTATGTTCTACAACTTGCTCGCCAATTTTGCTAAAACCAGCCCATTTTGCAATTACCGGAATGTAGCGGTGCATTTCGCCATAAACTTCTATGGTTTTTACTACGTCACCTCGGTAAGCTTTTAAACCACAGTTAAAATCATTTAATTCGATGCCACTCATTTTGCGTGTTGCCGCATTAAACAATTTGGTAGGGATAGTTTTTGTAATCGGATCGTAACGTTTCTTTTTCCAGCCAGAAATGATATCGTATCCTTCCTCTTTAATTCTGCGGTATAATTCTGGTATTTCATCCGGACTATCCTGTAAATCGGCATCCATGGTAATTACAACATCGCCCTGCGTTACTTCGAAAGCAACGTTTAATGCGGCAGATTTGCCATAATTTCTTCTGAACTTTACTGCTTTTATAGTAGCATAAGTTTCCTTTAGCTGTGTAATTACTTGCCAAGATTTATCTGTACTGCCATCGTCTACCAATACAATTTCGTACGAAAAATTATTTTCGACCATTACTTTATCAACCCAAGCAACTAACTCAGGCAACGATTCATCTTCATTATATAGTGGTACTACAACTGATATATCCATTTTTTCGGTTTAAACCTCGTAGGTTTTAAAAACCTACGAGGTTTGTATAAAACAAAACGTGCAAATTTCATCAAATATTTTGATAAAACTTGCACGTTATGAATTTATGTTTCTTTATTTATTGCACTTCTACTTGTTCATCATTAAGTGGTGTAAATGGATTTGAATTCGATTTTTTAAAAATCAAAGCAAATATTAAGGCACCAACAAAGTACATTATTGCTGCTACTCCAAAACCTGTAACAGCTTGACTAAAAGTAGGTGAAAACTGTTTATCTAAACTTTCCTCAACAATCTCCATAGCTTTAGCACTCGTTTCTTCGTCCATACCCATATTTCTGTAAGTTTCTTCCGTTTTGGCTAATGAAAGTTCTTTCATCTTTACTGGATAACTTGGATCTATAAACTTGCCAAACAAAACAGTAAATACAAACACAATAGCCATTGAGGTTAAAAACATAGCAAAAATTGGCCATAATGCCTCTCCAAAACTCCAGTACCCACCTGCTTTTTTTCTTAAATCGATGCAGAAAAAAACCGCTAAAGTAATTCCGATTACAATAGTTATACCTGCATAAATGTATGAACTCATTAAGCTTGGCATAATATACCAGGTAACTAAAAAGATTACAATATTAATTGCACCCCAAATTGCACCGTTTTTTAAAGCTTCTGCTTTAAGGTTAAAGTTTGTAGTAGTTTCCATTTCTATTTAGTTTTTAGGTTTATCTATTTTTATTAAAAGTAGTAATTAAAGTATATACTGAAACATCAAAGCTTTTGTTATTACTAAAATTAATTAAATCTTGTTGTACAGCTTCACTGGTATTAGGTTGCAAAAAGAAAGTCATAAATGGCACAAAAAGCTCTTCCATTTCTTCGCTAAGCTCTAACAAATCGGCATTGCTACAAATATCTTCTACGCTACTTTCGGCTAACTGTTGGTTGCTAATTAAATCTTCATAAATATGAAATTCATCTTGAAACTCATCTTCTTCTACCAATAAAAACTCTTTCAAGAAATCTTCTAAACCTGGCTTAATTTCTTCATCGTGGCATTCGTTAATATACAATAACAAATTCAACAATTCTGTTCCACGATCTATGGTATCTTCCTCAATCTGTTCCCATTCTCTCGATTCCAAGTAATCTTCCTCTAATTTATTAACATCACTTGTAAAAAAGTTAATCATCAATAAATCAAAGAAAACTTCTCTCAATTCATCAAATTTTGGATGCTCGTCAAAAACCTCGTCAAACTCGGCTACCTTTTCTAAAAAGTTCATGTCTTTACTAAAAACATCAACTAATCGTTCTTCAATTGCTAAAGATTCTATTTGGTTAGCGGCCGCAAATTGATCTAAAGATGCGATTAAAGCCTGTTCTACACTACTGTTCATATTTTTGATATTGATTGTTGTTGTAAACTAAATTAACTTTTCCTTTTAGCTTTTTACCTAATAAAGGTGAATTGGCTGATTTAGAAAAGTTATTCGTTGAATTGTATTCCCATTCTTGTGAGGCATTATAAATTATAAAATTTGCCTTCTCCCCAACATTTATCGATGGGATTGATAAGTTTAATATCTTTCTAGGATTAATTGACAATTTTTCAGCAATTAAAGTAGCATCTAGTCCAGCTTTTATTAATATTGGTAAAACTGTTTGCAACGCGATAATTCCATAAGCAGCAATCTCAAATTCTACATCTTTAAACTCAATTTCGTGCGGACGATGTTGTGATGAGATCGCATCAATGGTTCCATCTTTTAAACCATTAATCAGCGCTTTTTGATCGGCTTTGCCACGCAACGGCGGTTTTACTTTATAATTGCTATCGAAACCATTTAATAATTCTTCTGTAAATATCAATTGATGAGCAGCAACATCGCAAGTGATTTGAACGCCGTCCTTTTTTGCTTTTTTAATTAAAGCCACTGCACCAGCTGTAGAAACATTACTGATGTGAATGGGTGCATTGTGATAGGTAGCCAAAAAAATATCTCTTGAAATTTGCATTTCTTCGGCCAATGCCGGCACACCTTTCATCCCTAATAAAACGCTATTTGCGCTTTCATTAACTTGTGCTTTACCAGCAATAGATTTATTTTCGGGACAAAGCATTAACAAACCACCAAAACCTAAGCAATATTGCAAGGCTCTACTCACAAAACCATCATCTGCAATGGCTTTACTACCTTCAGAAAAAGCAACGGCGCCAGCATTTTTCATGTCAAAAAGCTCGGCCAATTCTTTGCCTTCTAAGTTATTGCTAATTGCTCCTATCGGATAAACATCAACCAAATTTCCTTTAGCTCGGTTAAGGATATACTCCACCTCTCCCTTAGATTGTACAACTGGCTTAGTGGTTGGTAATACAGCCAATCCTGTAAAGCCACCCGCTTTTGCTACGGCTGTTGCTGTTTGTATATCTTCTTTTGTCTCTAAACCCGGATCGCCAACCATGCAATTTAAATCGAAAAATCCAGGCGAAAGAACTGCACCATCTGCTTCAAAAACAGCTTCGTTTTTTAGGGGTGATAAAGATTTTGATATGGCTGCAATTTTTCCATTTTCAATTCTTACATCAGTTATTTGTTGATTAAATTGGCTGTTAGGATCTGCAATTGTAATTCCCTTTACTAAGAGGTTCATGAATTTTTATAAGTTTGAGTATGATAAAATCGGATTAATAATATTTCAATTGCTATAAAAACTAATGACAAAATTAGACAAAGTTTCCATAACTCGGTTCCATTATTTTTTGTTGTAATTGAGGTAGATAAATTATCACTTTTAGGATCTAAAAATGTAACTTGTTTTTGCGCAAAAAGTTTTTCTAATTGCTTTTGATCATCAAAATGCATATCAGATTCTGCTCTATTATTGTTAAATGCCATCACTGATAAAGTTGAATCACTTTTTTTTACATCATAAAAACCAGCTCTTTTAACTTGATCTGCAGTATACAAGAGTGTTTTACCATTAGTTTGGCGAATTTCGGGAATAATCTCAAAATCATCAGCAACCAATTTTATAGATTGATTTGCTCCGATAGTTGTTTTCTCTAATTCTACATCCTGATCTTGTGTGGTAAGGTAATAAATGGGCTGCGCTCTAACACTAGCAAAAGCGATTTTGTAAAGCAACGGCACAAATATAGCGTGTTTAGCAAAATTGCTATCTTCTGCTGCCAAACCAGTTGCCGATAAAAAAATCTCACCTTTCTCATTTGTAAATTTCGAAAAGAAAAGCTTGTTGGCAGGTAAGACCAATAAGTTTTCTTTGTTGCTTCTACTACGTTCAGCGTAGCTGAAATAACGATTAACTTGAGGTAAATCTAAATTTTGCGGCAAAGTTTCAAACACATCCTTAAATAATGGGTTTTTAAGTTCAATAGCATTAACTTTTAAGGGTGTATTATTTAATTCAGCAACTGCTGGAAGATTTAAAGCTGTTAAAAATGAGCTATAAAGCTGTAGATTAGCATTTAAATCTGGAAAGATAATCAGTGACCCGCCATTTGCAACATAGGTTTTGAGTTCTTGTGCCAATCCGCTAGATGGGCTATTTAACTCATTTAACACCACTAAACTATAATCTTGTAAAGCAGAATAATTAATATTTGCTTCGGGCATCTCTGTTAAATTAAAGTAGGGATCAGCCCCGAATAAAGCCCTAATATATTTTCCGCTTTGCGAACCATTAATTGCTAATACTTTTTGTTCTTTACTAACTTTAAAGCTAAAATTTAATTGATCATCGAAAGTTAAAGGAAAATCTTTAATACCGATTACTCCTTTTTGCCAGCCTAAAGCTAACCCGCTATACGAAAGTGTATCTAATGCTTTTTGGCCAGCAGCTATATTAAAACTACTAACTGCTTTTTGCTGATTATTAATATCAAGTTTAACGGAGATATTTTTTGCATCCTCGTTTCCATAATTTTTAAGTTGTACTACCAATTTTTCTGTTGTATTAGCTTGGTGTACAGGCGAAAGCAACCAAACACTATCTACAGCCACATTTGGCAAATCATTACCTGCCAATTTAACCAACGAAATATTTGTATTGGGGTCTGTTTTAATCAAATCCTGCCCTGCAAAACCTTTTTGATAATCTGATATCACATAAACAAAGCGATTAGCTGTTCCTTTAAAAATAGCTTGTTGCCTATCCAATACTTGATTCAGTTTTCTACTAGCGGATGAAATTTTAACTTCATCAACTGCCAAAATAAATTCATCTGCATTTAGCAAGCGCTGATGTTTTCCTTCAAAATCGTTAGTTAATATTTGAAACCTGTCATTAATCTCAAATACCTTTGCTATTTCTTTTGCCTTTCTTTTGGCTTCATCTAACAAACTTCCTTCTTTATTTACAGCGTCCATACTGTAAGAATTATCGATATAGATACTTACAACATTTCCTTTACTTGTATCAATTTTCTGCTGATTTGGGATGTAGGGTTTTGCAAAAGCCAACACTAAAAATAGGATTGCTAAAATTCTGCTCAGTAGAATAAGTAAATTTTTGAGTCGCTCTTGTGATGATGTTTGCTCTTTAATCTCCTTTAAAAAAGCAACATTGCTGAAATAAACCTTCTTAAATTTCCGGAAATTGAATAAATGGATGATTATCGGTATGGCAACCGTAAAAAGTGCAAAAAGAAAGCCCGGATACAGGAAATTCATTAAAAACCAAAGATAGAAAAATTATACAGTTTATCGAATTGGTAAACGAAAACTTACGACTTGTAACCTTATTGAGCGGAAAAAAATAATTAATAACGAAAAAAATCATCAATATATTAAAACACTAAAATAATTTAAAACACTAATTTACAGCGTTTTATATAAGTCACTATAAAGTAATTAAAAATTAAACATTTAATTAAAAGTTAATATTTGCTTATATTTGGATATACAAATAAAAATAGAGCCTATAAAACAAACTCATACTAAAGATTATTGTGAACGAGATACCGAAAAACTATGAGAAAATACATTTTAGGAATAACTGGATTATTATCCATCGCTTTCTGTTTAACCATTACCAGTTTCAAATCAACAGAAAAAACACCAGCTGCACCCCCTATCGTTAGTACCGACAGTTTATATACAAATTACATTAGTAGTTTATATAGTGCTGCGCATTTGCAAGAGGCTGGTTTAAACTTTTCTGTTTTCGAAAAAGCGGTTACAGGGTTTTATAACTTAAAAAAAGCTGGTCAACTTTCTGATAAGTCTATTTTATCTATTGCAGATTTTGATCAATCTAGCAAGAAAAAAAGATTGTACATTATAGATTTAGCAAAGCGAGAAATGCTTTTGAACACCTGGGTTGCCCATGGTCAGAACAGTGGATTTGATGACGCGATAAAGTTTTCTAACAAAAACGATTCGTTTACTAGTAGCTTAGGTTTTTACGTAACTGGCGAGGTTTACAGAGGTATACATGGCCGTTCGCTTAAGCTTGATGGAATGGATCAAGGTTTTAATGACAATGCCAGAAGCCGTTCAATTGTAGTGCATGGAGCTTCTTATGTTAGCGAAGGAACCATTAACGCTTTAGGTAGATTAGGCAGAAGCCAAGGTTGCCCAGCTGTAGCACCTGAAGTTGCAGATCAAGTAATAAACACCATTGGTGATAAAACCGTACTATTTATCAATAAAAGCGTAAATGAATATTCATCAAAGTATTTAGACCATGCTTTTGCAGCTAATTTTGCCGCAGATCCTACCACTCATTTGATGGATTAGTACAACGATATTATAAATTACAAATAGGCACATAGAAAATTCTCTATGTGCCTATTTAGTTAAGAAGGATTTAATTATGCTAATCTTTGTAAGTGGGTATATAGCACAATATCCAATCCGTAAATATCTTTTCTGTATTGAAGGTTTCCGCTAGCATCTGCCCAACAGGTAAAATAAGCTAAATAAACAGGAATTTGTTTAGGCAAACCAATATCAGTTGCTACCGGATCTGTACTTACCATACCCGTTTTAATTTTATCATATTTAGCTCCTTTGCCAAATAAGGCTTCAGCAAGTTCAAGCGGTTTTTCTACTCGCACGCAACCGTGACTAACAGCTCTCATTTCTTTGTTAAAAGCAGCCTTAGCAGGAGTATCGTGCAAATAAACACTGCTTTCATTCTGAAAAAGAAATTTTATTTTACCCAATGAATTATCATCTCCCGGACGTTGCTTAAACGCATATTTTTTGCCTGCATCTGCTGCCGACCAATCTATTGTTTCTGGATCTTCAATTAGCTGTCCGTTTTCAAAAACATCGATGTTATGATTTGCTAAATAATAAGGATCTTTTGCCGCGTCTTTAGTAATTTCGTTAGTAGCAATACTTTCTGGTATATTCCACACCGGATTAACCTGAACACTGTGAATAAGACTTTTTAATTGTGGTGTTTCTCTATTAAATGGCCTATCTTTTTTTAGATCATTTTCATCGTATTCTACTAAGTTATCTTTACTGCCCAACTCTCTACCTTCGCCTACACAAACTTTCATATTTAATACAGATTTCCCTCCATCCATTACATCTAATTTAAAATCTGGAATATTAACCCAAACATATTTATCTTCTGTTGGCAGGTTTTTCCATCTTAAACGTTCTAAATTAACTTTTAAAACTCTTTCGGTTTCTTCTAAATTACTTCCCGGCAGGATAGCTTTATTTGCTAAAGCTTTTTGCAAAGCGATGTACTGATTTTCTTTAGGTTGAATGCTATCTAAAAACTCAACAACATCATTAGTTTGAAAAACTTGCAAAAAGCTATTACTATCGGGCCTTTTAGTTGCAGTATAGTATTGCGCATAAATTTTCCTCGGACTAATTATACCGAATTGCAAGGCATTGCTATAATTAGTTAAAGAGTTTGCCGCAGAAAGCTCTAAATCAATTAAAACTTGATAAGCTTCATCGAGTGTTTTGATTTCTTTTTTATTGTAGGTTTTTTCAATAAGTTCATTTAGCTCATTGGTTTTAAATATAACTGGATCTAAACCGTGATTTGATGCACTATTCAATACAGCAACTGCATCTTTTAATTTATCTTTTTGCAAATTTTTCATCAGCAAAACTGGTTCAAAATCATTTGCCTCGTAAAAAGCTTTTAAAAACTTAGGGTTGCGGTATTTACTTTGCTGTTTGGCAAAGGTTTCTTTAAACTTCGAGATAAAAGTTTCTGTTTCTATGTCTTTAAAGATCTTATTTCTTGTTTCTTTAAAAACAACTGCACCAATATCTGAGTGGCTTTTTTTGCAAGATTGGAAAATGATTAAAAATGCCGCTACAAGAAAAAGAAACTTGAAAGCTTTAAATTTAGAGTTGGATGTGAATTTCATATAGACTAAAATAAAATTTAAGTCTATTTTGTTTGAAAAATTAAGATTATTTCTGCTAATTTATTTCTTTGTTTTTGAAAGGTTTAACATTTTCTAAAAATTACATCATTTTAACAGCGACTTCTACCACTATCCTAATAAGAAAAACCTGGAAAAACTAGGTGTATAATTTGCCAATAACCATACTCTAAGGCAAAATAAAGCTTAAAAGGCCCACTTATCACTTCTGTTTCGCCATTGGCTAAAACAACTCTATAACCTAAAGCTCCTTCTGCATAACCCATTCCCCTATCATTATCCATTAATTGAAAGCTGGTATCTATAATATCATACCTCCCATTTATAAATCTGCTAGATAAGCTAAAAATATTGTGAATCTGATCAACAACTTGTTGCTTGCTTAAAGTCTTTCTTTCTGGCAAAACAAATTCATCGCTCAATTCCCAATTATCTGTAGTTATTGTTTGGTTAAACCATGCATTTATAAAAACTTCTGCTTGTTTTTTAATATCAGCTTCGTGATTTGGATGAAATTCTTCATAAATGAAATGGTTTTTCATTCCTTCTATGGTTACATCATCAATTTCAACATCAAATAATTCTTCCGTTAAAAACACATACTTTTTACGGTTATCATATTCGTACAAATAAGAAACCTCAATGTTATTATTTTCCAAAAGCAAGTTTAAAGCAGCCAATTCTTCGGTTATTTGCTCATCAGTTAAATCTACTGCCTTTTTTATTTTAGGATTTGATATTTTATCGAAAATTTTAATCGTTTTTTGATTCTCTGCTGATTGATGAAATGCCAAAATATTTTTTAAAAACATATTTTCCATTGCTGGTGGCAAATCATTTTCTGAATGAAAAAGCGCACCCAATTCTGCTTGCATTTTAAGTTTTAACAACTCGTTTTCGATATGCAAATTTTCTTCAGGGCTATCACCTAATGAATCTTCAGTATGATTATCTTCCATAATTTCTTACTATTATCGAACGTATTTTTTAATTGCATCCCACAATATCCCATCATATTCATACACATCTGGTCTAAATTGTACTTTGCCGTTTTCCGCCCATGCGGTATAATAACCAATTACAACAGCTACATTTTTTCGGGTAGCAAACCACGATGGCTTTAATCGAAAAACTTTTGTACTATCATTTTTCTTCGCCAATATTTTCTGAAATTGCTTATTTCTATTGGTATCAATAGGCGGCAAATTTACTTCCATCCTTAGCTGATCATATTGGTACTTATCCTTTACCATCAACTCTGCAAATTTTAATGGGTTTTCTACCCGCACACAACCATGGCTAATTGCTCTATTTTTAAGCTTAAAACCATATTTATTATTGGTATCGTGTAAATAAATACTTGAGCTATTGTCGAAAACAAATTTAAATTTCCCTAATGCATTCCCTTCACCAGAACCTTGCTTAAATGTAAAAGGTAATTTTTCTCTAGCGTATCTATTCCATTGTATGGTATCTGGTTCATAAATCTGTTTACCTTTATAATAAACCCTAATATTGCTATTAGATAGGTAATAGGGATCTTTTCTGGCCATCCAATAAATTTCACTTTGTGCAATACTTACCGGAATATTCCAAACTGGATTAACCTGCACGGCGTTAAATACACTTACCAATTGTGGTGTTTCATGATTTTTTGGTTTATCATCTAAACTACCAGTTCTTAAAAAAGTTTTCATCCGTTCTGTGTAGGTTGCCTCTCTTTTACCGCCAACACATACATTCATGTGCGCTAAAGTATCATCTTTTTTAAACCATGTTAAAGAGAAATCTGGTATGTTTACCATTACAACTTCTTCAGTCTTTATGGGGATTTGCCACCGTAAACGCTCTAAATTTAATTTTATCTTTTGAATCGATAAATCATTTTCATCGCCCAAACTATCTCGGTAATGAGCCAGTAATTTTTTTAATTCTAAATAGCTTTTAGCAGTTGGTTGAGCATTTTTAAGTACTGCAAACATATTTTTCGTTTTTAAAACAGAATCCAACATTAAACTATCTGGGCGTTTAACCTTAATATAATACCTATTAAAAATATTTCGAGGATTTATTACACCATAATTCATAAATGTTGTATATCTCAATAGCGCATCGGCAGTTTTAATTTCTAATTCTGCAATTATTGGATAAACTTCGTCTATGCTCTTAAAATTATTGGCTTTTAACTTTTTTACTAGTGTTTCTAACTCATTAAACTTAAAAGATGCTGGATTTATTCCATCAGCTTTGCTAAATTGTAAGTAATTTAATAACGAATCAATTTCTCCATTTGCAAAAAAGCGAGTAATAAGAATTGGATTGTTTTTGTTAGATAGGTAAAAAGCTTTTGTAGTTTTAGGGTTGGACAAAGAACTGCTCAAATCGTCCAATTTTTTACTGAATATTGGATAATACGACAATGTATCAAATTTGTTATAGAGCTTGTAGTCGAAATGTTCAGCAAGTACAGTAGCAATCTCTGGTTTAGTGTTAAACCAACCACAAGAACTTAAAACTAAACATAAGCATAAAAAAAGTAGCGTTTTCTTCAATTTCGTTGATATATTAATTAATTATTTTATTCTTTTTTTAATTAAACTGTTCAATTTAAATGCCACATATTTTTTATTTTAATTTAACAAAGCTATATTTGCGTCATCTTCTCAATAAAATTACGGAAAGATAAGCAATATAATGATCCAAGTTTTAAACCATCACGTACATTTACATCATCGCCATTGTGGCGATAGATAGATATATGTTTTGTACGCAAAACGGTTTTTAAAACAGATTTAATATTCTTATTCCTAATTTTATATAAAGTGAAAACACTTAAAATCGCTATCCAAAAATCGGGTAGGTTAAACGAAAAATCAGTAGAAATTCTTAAAAATTGTGGTCTTTCTTTCGAAAACTACAAAAGTTCTCTAATTGCAACTGTTGCAAATTTTCCTCTAGAAATTCTCTTTTTAAGAGACGATGATATTCCAGAATATGTACAAGATGGCATTGCCGATTTAGGTATTGTGGGCGAAAATGTAATCATAGAAGCGGGTGCAGATGTTGCTTATTTACAGCCTTTAGGTTTCGGTAAATGTACCCTAAAAATTGCCGTTCAAAGCACTAGTGATATCACCGAATTGTCGCAATTAAATGGCAAGGCAATTGCCACTTCTTACCCTGTAATTTTACAAAAATATCTTACAGAAAATAACGTTGATGCGCAGATTAGAAACATCTCTGGCTCGGTAGAAATTGGTCCAGGTTTGGGCCTAAGCGACGCCATTTTCGACATCGTTTCTACAGGCGGAACTTTAAAGAGTAACGGACTAAAAGCCTTCAAAAATGTTATGAGTTCTGAAGCAGTTTTAATTGCTAGCAAAGGGATGGAATTAAATCCTGAAGTGTTAGAATTGTTGCAAAGAATTCAATCTGTACTAAGAGCAAAAGCAACAAAATATGTGGTACTTAATGTGGCAAAAGAAAACTTGCAAGCCGTGGTAGATTTGTTGCCAGGCGTAAAAAGTCCTACCGTTGTTCCATTGTTCGAAGAAGGTTGGGTAGCTGTACATTCGGTAATTGCTGAAGAAGATTTCTGGGAAAAAATTAATGGTTTAAAATTAGCAGGTGCTGAAGGAATTGTGGTAATGCCAATTGAGAAAATCATTACCTAAAAACAAAAAAAAATAGATTTAAACACGATAGTTAATATTAACTAATAGTTAAATTCAACACATAACATATTGAAACTCTATAATTATAAAGATTTAACTCAACAAAAAATTAAAGAACTATGTTCTAGAAAAGTTGAGGATGATAATTTGATATTTTCAAGGGTGCAAAGCATCATTTCTACAGTAAAAACCGATGGTGATGCAGCGCTACTCTCCTATGCCGAACAGTTTGATAAGGTTAAATTAACCTCGTTATTTATTGGCAAAGAAGAGCTTGCTAGCATCGCCAAACAAATTCCTTTAACAGTAAAAAACGCCATTGATGTCGCCTACCAAAACATCTATAAATTTCACCAAGCGCAGTTAAAAACTGAATCTAAAGTTGAAACAATGGAAGGTGTTGTTTGCTGGAGAGAAGCCAGAGCAATTGAAAAAGTTGGGCTCTATATTCCGGGCGGAACAGCGGTTTTACCAAGCACTTTTTTGATGCTTGGCATCCCTGCAAAAATTGCTGGTAGCAAAGAAATTGTAGTCTGTTCTCCTCCCCAAAGTGATGGCAAAATTAACTGCTACATTGCTTATGTTGCTACCTTGCTAAACATAGAAAAAGTTTACTTAGTTGGTGGTGCTCAGGCTGTCGGCGCAATGGCTTTTGGAACGGAAACAATTCCTAAAATTGACAAGATTTTTGGACCCGGAAATAGGTATGTAACCGAGGCAAAAAAGCTGGTGCAAAACACGGTTGCAATTGATATGCCTGCAGGCCCATCAGAGGTTTTAGTAGTAGCCGATGAAACTGCAAATCCTGCTTTTGTGGCAGCCGATTTATTAGCCCAAGCCGAACACGGAATTGATAGTCAGGCGGTGTTGGTTGCCACTTCAAAGAAATTAATTGAAGAGGTTATTTTGGAAGTTGAAAAACAATTAGCTGATTTACCTAGAAAAGACATCGCTGCAAAAGCAATTGAAAATTCTTATATCATTTTCGCCGAAAACTTAAACGATGCAATGGATTTCAGCAATGCTTACGCACCGGAACATTTAATTTTAGCGACAGACAATTTTGAACCATTAATCCCATTAATTATTAATGCAGGTTCTGTGTTTTTAGGCAACCTAACGCCAGAAAGCGCAGGCGATTATGCTTCGGGCACAAACCACACTTTACCTACAAGTGGTTTTGCAAGTGCTTTTTCGGGAGTTTCGGTAGATACTTTCTTAAAAAAGATCACTTTTCAGCACTTAAGCGCTAAAGGTTTACAAAACATTGGCAACACAGTTGAAGTTTTAGCAGAAGCCGAAGGTTTACAGGCACATAAAAATGCGATAAGTATTAGATTAAAGGAGATGTGAGAAGTTAGATATGAGATGTGAGAAATCAGAACGCTTCACAGTCTCAAATCTCACTACTCAAATCTCAAATCTCAAAAAAAAATGGACATTAAAGATTTACAAAGAGAAAATATAAAAACCCTTAAGCCCTACTCTACCGCTAGAGATGAGTTTAAAGGACAAGCAAGTGTCTTTTTAGATGCAAACGAGAATAGTTTTGGCTCTCCTTTGCCAGCTAACTACAATCGTTACCCAGACCCATTGCAATTAGATTTAAAAGATGCAATTAGCAAAATTAAAGGTGTGCCGATTGAAAACACATTTTTAGGCAATGGTAGCGATGAAGCAATTGATTTATTATACCGTGCTTTTTGCAATCCGGGAAAAGACAATGTCATCATCTTACCTCCTACCTACGGAATGTACGAGGTTTCGGCTAACATTAACGATGTGGAGATTAGAAAAGTTGATTTATTGCCAAATTTTCAACTCGACTTAGAAAAAATTGCTGAAGCTATTGATGCAAATACCAAAATGATTTTCATTTGTTCGCCAAATAATCCTACTGGAAATTCTATTAACCGAACAGATATTGAAACTATTTTAGCCAACTTTAAAGGTTTGGTGGTAATTGATGAAGCTTATATCAACTTCGCTAAACAGAAAACTTTTATTCAAGAATTAACGGAATATGCCAATTTGGTTATTCTACAAACGTTTTCTAAAGCTTGGGGATTAGCAGCTTTACGTTTAGGAATGGCTTTTTCATCAAGACCAGTTATTGACATTTTAAACAAGGTAAAACCGCCTTATAATATCAATCAGGCAACACAAGATTTGGCTTTGGCAGCTTTAGAAAACATCCAGCAGGTAAATGATTGGATAAAAATTACAGTTTCTGAAAGAGACAGATTGAGTAATTTACTCGCTAAACTTCCAATGGTTAAAAAAGTTTACCCATCTGATGCTAATTTTATTTTGGCACAGGTAGATGATGCTTTAGGAACTTACAATTTATTAGTAGATAAGGGCATCATTGTTCGCGACCGTTCAAAAGTATCGCTTTGCGAAGGTTGTTTAAGAATTACGGTAGGAACAGTTGAAGAAAATGATGAGCTTATTAGAGTATTAACCCCCCAACCCCCTAAAGGGGGAGCGGAAAACCCAGCGTAAATATATGGAGCAGAATAAAATAGACGAAGTACAAAAGTCCCCTTCAGGGGATTTAGGGGTTAGAGTATTGTTTATAGACCGTGATGGCACATTAAACATCGAACCAGATGATGAACAAGTAGATAGTTTTGCAAAGCTGAAATTTTATCCGAGATCGTTGTATTATCTTTCTAAAATTGCAACAGAACTAGATTTTGAGTTGGTAATGGTGACTAATCAAGATGGTTTGGGAACGCCAGCTAACCCTGAGGAAAATTTTTGGCCGATACACAACTTTATGCTCGATACATTTGCAGGCGAAGGCGTTGTTTTTAGTGAAATTGTAATTGATAGAACTTTTGCGAAAGACAATGCACCTACCCGCAAACCGCAAACAGGATTGCTAACTCATTATTTTAGTGAAGCTTACGATTTAAAGAACTCGTTCGTAATTGGCGATCGTTTAAATGATGTGATTTTAGCCAAAAACTTAGGCTCAAAAGCGATTTTTTTACGTCAGAATGATGCTTTAGGAAGTGCAGAAGCTTTAGATAAATACGAAACACTTTCTGATGTAATTGCATTAGAAACTCAAAAATGGGAAGATATTTATACTTTTTTAAGAGCTGGAGCAAGAAAAGTTAATCACGTTCGTAAAACAAATGAAACAGATATTACAATTGGTTTAGATTTAGACGGAACAGGAAAAGCAACCATTAAAACGGGTTTAAATTTCTTCGACCATATGTTAGATCAAATTGCTAGACACGGCAGTATGAATTTAGATGTGATTGCCGATGGCGATTTACATATTGACGAGCACCATACCATTGAAGATACAGGAATTGCCTTAGGAGAAGCTTTTGCACAGGCTTTAGGCAATAAATTAGGCATAGAGCGTTATGGTTTTTGCTTACCAATGGATGATTGCCTAGCACAAGTGGCTATAGATTTTGGTGGCAGAAACTGGATTGTTTGGGATGCAGAATTTAAACGTGAAAAAGTTGGCGATGTACCTACTGAAATGTTTTTCCACTTTTTTAAATCTTTTAGCGATGCCGCAAAATGCAATTTGAACATTAAAGCAGAAGGCGAAAACGAACATCACAAAATAGAAGCTATCTTTAAAGCTTTTGCAAAAGCAATTAAAATGGCGGTAAAACGTGATGCAGAAAAAATGGTTTTACCGAGTACCAAAGGATTGTTGTAAAACGGAAGATGTAAGATGGAAAAGGGATTTAGCAGGTTTGAAAAACTGACTTTGTAAAATAAACCTGATAGCAGTGAAAATGTTTTTATGTCAGTCTGAGCATAGTCGAAGACCAATAAAAACATTGTAACGGATAGCAGGACTACAGTACCAATGAAAAACTGACATTCATTTTCCAATAATTAATAAAATGGAAGAAAATAAAATTAACGAAAAGTCCCCTTCGGATGCCAAGGGGATAGGCATCATAAACTACGGCGCAGGAAATATTTTCTCCTTAACCGCAGCTTTAGAAAGGCAAAATATAACTTACGGAATGGTTAATACAGAAGCTGATTTAGAGAAATACAGTCACATTATTATTCCTGGTGTTGGTCATGCTGGTGCTGCGATGAAAAAACTGGAACAAACCGGATTGGTGGGTGCAATTAAAGCTTTAACAAAACCAGTTTTAGGTATTTGTGTGGGTATGCAGTTAATTACACAACATTCTGAAGAGGGAGATGCTAATCTTTTGGATATCATCCCGTTAAAAACAAAATTATTTGATAAGAATTTAGGGATAAAAATTCCGCACATGGGGTGGAATAATGTTGATTTTAAAAACAACTTACTCTTTGAAGGTGTTAATTCTGATACACAATTTTACTTCGTACATTCTTATTTTATTGAATATAACCCTACTTTTGATATCGCGGCTGTAAATTATGGCAACAAGTTTTCGGCGGCAATACAAAAAGATAATTTTTACGGCGTTCAGTTTCATCCAGAAAAATCTGGCGAAGCAGGCGAACGCTTATTGAAAAACTTCTCAAACCTTAGTTTATAAAATGTATATAATTCCAGCAATTGATATTTTAGACGGAAAAGTTGTCCGCTTACGTGAAGGCGACTATAACCAGAAAACTGAATACGATGTTTCTATCGAAGAAATGATTGAGCGTTACCGTTCTAACGGGACAGATTTTATTCATATTATTGATTTAAATGGCGCTAAAGGCGATTTCAGCAACCAGAAAACTTTGTTTGACATCATTAAAAAAACAGAGATGCGGGTGCAGTATGGTGGCGGAATTAGAACCATTGAACAAGTAAATAATTTATTGGATGCAGGTATCCATCGTGTTATTGTTGGTACGCAAGCCATTAGCAATCCAGATTTTTTACCTGATTTGAGTAAGGCTTTTGCTAAAAAAGACGATTATGCCAACAGAATTGTAATTGCAATTGATGTTTTGGATGAGGTAATTAAATACTCGGGTTGGATGGAAAGTTCTCCAATCAAATTAATGGATTACGTGGATAAATGCTTGGCTTTAGGGTTTTTCCGCTTTTTATGCACTGATATTAGTAAAGATGGGAAATTAGGTGGCGCAGCGGTAGATTTGTATAAAAAACTGCTTGACCATTCGCCAATGATTAAATTAATCGCATCTGGCGGAGTAAGCTCAATGGAAGATATTTACGAATTGGCAAAATACGATATTAGAAGTGTGGTGGTTGGTAAAGCCATTTATGAAAACCGAATTTCTATTGAAGAGATTAAGGATTGGAATTTGAAGATGTTGTCAAGTATATAACCCCCCAGCCCCCTAAAGGGGGAGCTGAAAACCCATAGTAAATATATGAAGCAAAACATTAATGATGGAAAGGAAAAGTCCCCTTTAGGGGATTTAGGGGTTAGATCAAGTATGTTTTATGGTGCTTCAAACTTAATTTTTGAAAATGCAAAAGCTTTAAGAAATAGGGTTACTGAAAGTGAAAGTTTGCTTTGGGGTTATTTAAGCAATAAACAATTAGGGGTAAAATTTAGAAGACAACATCCAATATCATTATATATCGCTGATTTTTATTGCCATGAGATTAAATTAATTATTGAAATTGATGGCAGTATTCATAACAACCCTGAGATACTAATAAATGATATTGAAAGACAAAAAAATCTTGAAGCACTTGGAATAACTGTTATAAGATTCACCAATAACCAATTACATAACAATTTAAATTCTGTTTTGGACAAAATAAAGCAAACCATACAAGAACGTATTGCAGTTCCCCCTTTAGGGGGCGGAGGGGGTTTATCAAAAAGAATAATCCCTTGTCTTGATGTAAAAGACGGCCGAACGGTAAAAGGCATCAACTTTGTTGATTTGCGTGATGCTGGCGACCCAGTAGAATTGGCTGCGCAATATGCCCAACAAGGTGCAGATGAATTGGTATTTTTAGATATTACCGCTACTCACGAACGCCGTAAAACGATGATTGAGATGGTAAAATCGGTAGCTAGGCAATTAAATATTCCTTTTACAATTGGCGGTGGTATTACAGAATTGGCAGATGCAGAGGCATTGTTAAATGCTGGTGCAGATAAGATTAGCATTAATTCTGCCGCACTTAAAAAACCCCAATTAATAGAAGATTTGGCTAAAAATTTTGGCGTTCAATTTGTGGTTTTAGCAGTTGATACGAAACATATTAATGGCAAAAACATAGTCCACTTAAATGGAGGAAGATTAATAACCGAATTAGAAACGGAAGATTGGATTAAAAGAGCGGAAGATTTAGGTGCAGGAGAAATTTTGTTAACCTCAATGGACCACGATGGGACAAAACAAGGTTTTGACTGTGATTTATTAGCTAAAATCAATAAATCAATTAATATTCCCATCATCGCCTCTGGCGGAGCAGGAAAAACGGAACATTTTACAGAAGTTTTTCAAAAAGCTGGAGTTGATGCCGCATTGGCAGCATCGGTATTTCATTATGGAGAAATATTAATTCCAGATTTGAAACAAGAATTGAGAAGGAATGGAATACAAGTTAGAACCCCCTAACCCCCTAAAGGGGGAATTACCCCTCATTTAGGAATAGCAAAAACATAAATAAAAGCAAAAAATGGTTAACGAAAATATAGCATCAAGCCAGATAGACTTTGGCAAAACTCCCCCTTCAGGGGGTTGGGGGGTTCCCGTAGTAATACAAAACGAGCAAACTTTAGAGGTTTTAATGTTAGGCTATATGAATGCCGAAGCATTTGAGAAAACACAAGCTGAAGGGAAAGTAACTTTCTTTTCTCGCTCTAAAAACCGTTTATGGACTAAAGGCGAAGAAAGCGGAAATTTTCTTTTCGTAAAATCTATTCATATTGATTGCGATAATGATACCATCTTAATTAAAGCTAATCCGGTTGGACCAACTTGCCATACAGGCAGTAGAAGTTGTTTTAAAACTGATTATAACCAAAACTTTATTTTTGAGTTAGAAAATATTATTAATGATCGATATGAAAATCCTGTAGAAGGCTCGTACATCAATAAAATGAGAGCTAAAGGCTTAAATAAAATAGCACAAAAAGTCGGCGAAGAAGGTGTAGAAACAGTAATTGCAGCTTTAGCAGAAACTGAAGAAGATTTAATTGGGGAAGCAGCAGATTTACTTTTTCACTTGACTTTTTTATTGAAGGAAAAAGGGTTATCAATTAAAGATATTGCTAAGAAATTAGAAAGCAGACATAAGTAGATGTGAGATTTGAGATGTTAGAAGTGAGACCACTCCAATTGCAACTCGTACTCCTTATTATGCAATACGAATAAAATGCTCAAATACTTATCATATCTTAACTTAGTTTTCGCAATAGCTTTCGCTGTAGTTTTAAGGAGCAACAAAAATTATATTGATTTAGCTTTTCTAATTCCGTCAATTCTTTTTAACTGGCTGTCCTTATATCAATTAATTAAAAATAAATTAAGGTTTGATAAATGGCATTTGTATGTTGGCTATTTAAGTGTTTTCATAAGTATTATTTCCACAATCGTAACAATAAAAATTATTTTTGGAGTATTCTCAAATACAAGCATTTACCTTGGACCTTCAATTTATTTATTTCTAGCAAGGCAACTATTTGATATTTCTATAATATTCCAATTTATTACAGCTTTAAAAGAAAATAAAAAAATATTAAGCCGTTCTAATTAAGTTAAATTTAAGATGCTAAAACATTTAAAAACACTTTCTGGCCACCAAAACCCTGTTTATGCTTTAGCAAATGCTGATGAGAATGATATTTTCTTTAGTGCAGGTAATGACAAGGGTGTTGTAGAATGGTCGTTAGCTGAATTGGCTTTCGTAAAAGTGAAAACTCCTGTACAAAGTTCGGTTTACAGTTTACTTTGTTATAATAATTTACTATTTATTGGCGAAAGAAGTGGTGCCTTTAGCGTTTATGATTTAACTAAACAGGAAATCATCACCAGAATTAATGCGCATCCAAAACCAATTTTCGATATTAAAGTAACCAAAAGCAAAAACGAATTGTTAACCACAGGCGAAGATGGTTCAGTTGCAGTTTGGTCGCTATTAGATTATTCAGAAATTTATCGTTTTCAGGTGGCTTATGATACGGTGAGGTGTATCGGCATTTCGCCAGATGAAACTGAAATCGCCTTTGGCTGTAAAGATCATTTGATTAAAATTTACAACTTGGCTGATTATAGCTTAAAACAGACTTTAAAAGGTCATTCTTTACCAGTTACTTCCTTAGCTTATCATCCCTCTGGTAAATATTTAATTTCTGGAAGCAGAGATGCACAGTTAAAAATATGGAATTTACCCAACTACGAACTAGTTCAAACCATTCCAGCGCATTTATTTACCATTTACAATATTGCTTTTCACCCAAGCCTACCCTATTTTGCAACAAGCAGCCAAGATAAAAGCATTAAACTTTGGGATGCTGAAAACTTTAAACTTTATAAAATTTTAAGTTTAGAAAAAGGCGAATTTGGGCATACACATTCTATTAATAAAATTATTTGGAGTAAAGACGGAAAACATCTAATTTCTACAGGAGATGATAGAAAAGTAATGATTTGGGAAATAGAGGATTAATTTTTAAATTTAAAATCATTAGATATATCTTAGCCTTATGGACACAAAGACTTTACCAGTTTTAGATGCAGCTCAGATTAGAGTTTTAGGTGCTTTAATGGAAAAAAGCAAAACTACACCAGATTATTATCCAATGACTTTGAACGGATTAGCTGCTGCTTGTAACCAGAAAACATCTCGTAAACCCGTGGTGCAATATGATGAGAGTACCATATCAACTGCGCTAAATTCTTTAAAAATTGCAGGATTAATCTCTACTGCAACTGGTGGTTCTATACGTAATATTAAATATAAACACAATTTCGCTATTGTATTTCCTGTTTTACCGAGCGAAGTTGCTATAATGTGTCTGTTATTTTTACGTGGCCCACAAACCCCTGGCGAAATTAATACCAACTCTGGCAGATTATACGAGTTTGAAACTTTAGAGGAAGTTAATGAAGTTTTAGAAAAACTAGCCAGCGAAGGCTACATTAAACAGTTGCCAAAACGCCCCGGACAAAAAGAGCAACGTTACATGCATTTATTTGCAGGCGATATAGAATTTATCGAAGAAGATTATGCTTCAGATGAAAGTCCTGCGAAATCAAATAGTCAATTAGAGGAAAGAGTTATTAAATTAGAAACCGAGCTAGCATAACTTAAAGAAAACTTAGCTAAATTAATGGCCGAACTTGGTGTTGAATAGTAAGAGTAAAACCATATAAGAAATATAAGTTTCATATAAGATAAATTGTTAATATAGTTCTTCGTATAATTCATTTACATAGGTTTTCTGACCTTCCTTAAAAATATGCGAACAATTAAAATTTATCATTAATCCTATTGGTAATTTCAATAACTTCATATATGTCATTAGCTGTGCGATATGAATCGGCAGAACCGTATCAACTGATTTAAACTCAACAATTAGAGCGTTTTCTACTAAAAGATCACATCTTAAATCGACAACTAGATTTAATCCTTTATAATTTACAGGAATTAATAATTCTGTATTAAAATTAATCTTTCTTAAAATAAGCTCATGAACCATACATTTATGGTATACACTTTCTAATAAACCCGGCCCTAAAGTTTTATGAACTTCAATTGCGGTACCATTAACTTTATAAATTAAATCTGTTAGGTATGATTTTGTCATCTCTTTATAGTTTTATAAAACAATATAATGAGACAAAATAACCATTAAAAATTATCCAATAATTAATTATATATATTTAACATTCAGTTAATTAAATTAATTATGACATAGAATTTTTTACTTCATTAAGCACAAGAAATGAATGAAAAAACTTATATTTTCTTATATGCCTTATATGGTTCAAAACCTACACAAACCTCTTGATAATCCTTAACTTATGCGTATATTTCGCTAGCTCTACATTATAAATCCCTTGATCGTCTATCGGGTCAATCCGTACCATACCAGCCGAATGGACGATTTCTGAATTGCTTAACATCATTCCAACGTGGGTAATTTTTCCTTCTTCATTATCAAAAAAAGCTAAATCACCCAATTGTGCTGCTGCTAAAAAATCAACGGTATCACCATCTTGAGCTTGTTGTGATGCATCTCGTTTAAGCGAAACTCCATTTAATTTATAAACAGCTTGCACAAATCCAGAGCAATCAATTCCAAAAAAGGTTCTTCCTCCCCATGAATATGGAGTATTTAAAAAAAACTTAGCCGTTTCTTCAACATTTAATGTAAAATCAACTTTGTTTGGGATAAAAGGTTTTGAGGTTACCATAAATTCATTTTCACCAATAAAGCAGTTACCATTGTTAAAATACGGTAATGTACTTCCTGGACTTAAATAAAATTTAGTACCATTAGATGCTATAACCGTATTATCTAATTGGGCTGGCGTTAAATATTGGTAAGCTTGCTCATCATTAAATTGCAGATCTGTAATTTTTTGGAGTTGTTTGTAATCCATCCAACCTTCATAATTATCATGTTTAGTTACAATTAAACACCATTTTTCTGTTTTTTCTAAAACTGTAACCCGATCTCCGAATAAAATCTGAGAAACAATTTCACTTCGATCCGAAGGTTCTTTTCTTATTGGTGCAACCGCAATTCTACAAACGTGATAATTATCCATAATAAATTTAAATATCCAAAAATAATGATAAACATCACAACCTAAACATTTAACTTTTTTATTTGTTAATTTTATACAACTCTAAAAGCTAAACACATGGATTTCAAAAAGATATTAATTGCAGTTGACAATAGTACCTGCTCAGAAAAAGCCGCTAAAACTGGCTACGAAATGGCAGTCAAATTTGGGTCGGATGTAGCACTTCTGAATATTATTGAGCCTGCACCTGCTACCGTAAATCCTGATTATACGTTAGCTCCAGTTTTTATGGAAATGTATGACAATAGCGAAGATAACAGTCAGAAATTATTAACTGAAATTTCTAATAAGTATGGAAATGGAGTTGCAACCACCTATTTAACAAGTTTAGATACGGCCACACATGGCATTATACAACAAGCAGAGGAATGGGGTGCAGATTTAATTGTAATTGGCACCCACGGCAGAACTGGCTTATATCATTTTTTAATGGGTAGCGTAGCAGAACATGTAGCAAGAAAAGCGGCTTGTCCTGTTTTAATTGTACCTAATAAAGATTAATCAGTTTTCAGTTGACAGTTTTCAGTTGACAAAGAAATCTGCTAGCATAAAAAAAGAGACTTTAAATTAAATCTCTTTTTTGTATTATTAATTGAAAATTGTCAACTGAAAACTGTTAACTATCCTTCTTGGTGTAACCAAGCTTTTTTAGCCAATAGTTCTTCTTCAGTTTCTCTAACATCTTCATCATCTACGCAACAATCTACTGGGCAAACTGCCGCACATTGAGGTTCATCATGAAAACCTTTACATTCTGTACATTTATCAGAAACGATGTAGTAAACCTCATCTGAAACTGCATCTTGAGATGCACCAGCATCCATTTGCGATCCACCAAAATCAATTATACCATCTAAATTGGTACCATCAGAAAATCGCCAAGCTGTACCTGCATCATAAATTGCATTATTTGGGCATTCTGGCTCGCATGCTCCACAATTAATGCACTCGTCTGTTATTTTAATTGCCATGTCTTCGTGTATATCTTTTGCTAAGTTTAACTTTGCACTGCAAATATAACAATAATCGATTTAAAATAGTTCTAAATATGTCATCGTTGTCACTAACAAAAGAAAAAATTATCATTTCCTTAATTAAACTCAGCGGGTTTATGAGTAATCCGAGTGAAGATTTTGTAGCGATGATGCATGCTGCTAAAAATAGCAATGGATGGTTTACCATAGATGAAGTTGAAAGAGCAATCTCATCATTAGCTAAAATGTTGAACAAAAAAGACTTGGAACAATGGTTTGAAAACATTTCCATCAGTCAAAATCCTAAAAAAGTGGGTTTAATATTGGCAGGAAACATTCCTTTGGTTGGTTTCCATGATGTTTTATGTGTTTTAGCAACAGGAAATATAGCTGTGATCAAAATGTCATCATCTGATGATAAGCTATTGCCAGCATTATTAAAAGAGTTAATTTCTATTGAGCCTGCTTACGCAAGTCAAATTGAATATGCAGAGCGATTAAAAGATTTTGATGCGATAATTGCAACAGGTAGTAATAATACTTCTCGTTATTTCGATTATTATTTTAGCAAAGTTCCAAATATCATCCGTAAAAATAGAAATAGTGTTGCCGTTTTAAGGGGTGATGAAACATCTGAAGAATTAGAAAATTTAGGCCACGATATTTTTGACTATTTTGGTTTAGGCTGCAGAAACGTTTCAAAAATTCATATCCCAACTGGTTATGATTTAAAATATTTTTTTGAGCCAATAGAAAAACATCAGGCTATTATTAACCATTTCAAATACAACAATAATTACGATTATAACAAATCAATTTATTTGGTAAATGGAGTAAAACATTTTGACAATGGTTTTTTGTTAGTTAAGGAAGATGAAAATTTTGTTTCGCCTTTGGCTGTTCTTTTCTACGAAGAATATAAAAACATCAACTTTGTTGAAGAAAAATTAATAACTCAGGAAGAACAAATTCAATGCGTTGTTACTAACTTAGATTTAAAAATTAATAAAGAAAAGATTGGTTTTGGAGATAGCCAAAATCCTAAACTATGGGATTATGCGGACAATGTTAATACAGTAGACTTTCTGCTTAAACTCTAATTCTAAAACATTTAATTACACAACAATACCACAACAGCATTTATTTTCAATTAAAAAGAAGTATAATTTTATCTACATTGTATGAAATTTTTGTTTCAATTGAAAAAATCATCCTTAAAATACTTTATAATTCTAATTTTATTAAATGCTACAACAATAGTTAAAGCACAAGTTTGTTCAGGTACATTAGGCGATCCTGTTATTAATATTGATTTTGGCAGAGGAACTACAACATTTGGCCCTCAAATTAGTGAAACAAACTATAGATATGTTGCGGGAACTCCAGACGATGGTTGGTATACCATTGTTAAAACGAGTGCTGGACTAAATTCTGGTTGGCATCAAAATGTAATTAATAGAACACCAAATGACCCGAACGGTTATTTTATGCTCGTAAATGCGAACAATGACCCAGGTGTTTTCTATCAAACTACAGTAAGTAATCTTTGTCCAAACACAACTTATGAGTTTGCAGCATGGGTTATAAATATTTTAAGAAATAGTGGCGTGAAGCCTAAAATTAGATTTACAATCACAAATAACGGCCTTCCAATTGCAGGTGGTGATGTTTCTACTGGAGAAATTCTAGAAGGTTCTGCTACCAATTGGATTAAGTACGGTACAACATTTAAAACACCTGTAAATGTTGGTACAATAGCCTTAACCATGACAAATGAAAATCCTGGAGGTGTAGGTAATGATTTAGGTATAGATGACATTACATTTAGACCATGTGGACCAAACATAAGTTCTACAGTTAACAACTCTGGCATTAATGCAAATCTTTGTGCTGGCGAAAGCGGCAGTTTCAACCTTTCATCAACAGTTTCTTCTGGCTACAATGATCCCGTTTACCAATGGCAAGAGTTTATTGGTAATAACTGGGTAAATATTGCCGGAGAAACCACAACTCAAACCACAAGAGTTTTCACCAATGCACAGGTTGGGTTATACCAATATCGTTTAGCTGTTGCAGAAAACGGAAATATAAATTCTGCGAATTGTAGAGTTTCATCAGCAACCTTAACGATAAATGTAAATGCCAAACCAACTCCCATAGCAACAAACAGTGGGGTCGCCTGCGAAGGAAGCACTGTTCAACTTAACGTAGATCAAGGTGTTTCCTTTGTTTGGACAGGTCCTAATAGTTTTTCTTCAACATTGCAGAACCCCCAAATTCCAAACGTTACTACGGCAAGTATAGGCACCTATCAAGTTACCGTAACCAGTGCTGCTGGTTGTGTTGCTACTACCTCTACACCAGTAAACGTTTTGCCAGTTGTAAATGCAAACATTAACATCACTAACACCACAATTTGCGAAAATCAATCGGTTAATTTAGTGGCTAGCGGTGGTACAACTTATACTTGGTTACCTACAGAAGGTTTATCTAATTCTGCTATTGCAAATCCAATAGCTTCTCCACAACAAACTACTAAATACACAGTCAACATTTCTAATGGAGCTTGCTCTGAAACTAGAGAAGTTACAATTACAGTCTTAAAAAATGCTAATGCTAATGCAGGTGATGATAAAAAAATGTTAGTTGGCCAATCTGTTGTGTTAGAAGGAGCAGTTTCAGGTGATAACATTACCTATTTATGGTCGCCAATAGATTATTTAGATGACCCAACAAAGTTAAATCCGATTGCAAACCCTCCTACTGATATCACTTATACATTAACCGTACAATCAAGTTGTAATGTTAGTACAGATGATGTTTTTGTAAAAGTTTATCCCAAAATAGAAATTCCAAATACTTTTACACCAAACGGCGATGGTGTGAACGATACTTGGAATATTCCTTCAATATCTGCGTTCGAAAAGCCAAAGTTACAAGTGATCAATAGAAATGGACAATTAGTTTACGAAACTAGAAATACCGAACCTTGGGATGGAAAATCTCGAGGTAAAAATGTGCCTGTTGGCGTATATTATTACAATCTTTACCTTAATGAAGATTTTAAATTATATTCTGGATGGGTTATGCTTACCAGATAAAATCTATTTTTAAGTTCTATTATCAGCTAGAAATGCTATTTTTGGACAAATGTATATCATAAAAGTAAAGGGCATTGCCAAAATACCAGATTATGTGCAGCTTAGAGATGAGAAATTTACACTCTTGGCTTACTTTAGGGTAGATAGACCTGATAAATCGTTAGATAAATTAGGTTTAGGCGACAAGCAAGATCAGATTATGCATATTATTAATAACTTACCTTTTGGGCAAGTAACGAAATTGGAGATTTAAAATGGCAGAAAATATAGTTATCAACCTACAAAAAGTAGATGTTTTTCAGCAAAAGCATTTAGTGTTATCAAACGTAAATTTAGACATAGCCAAAGGCGAGTTTGTGTTTTTAATTGGGCAAACTGGCTCAGGAAAAAGTAGTTTGCTTAAAATTATTTATGGCGATTTACATATTGGAAACGGAAATGGTGCTGTTGCAGGTTTTGATTTAAAGAATTTAGCAGAAAAAGATGTACCGTATTTACGCAGAAAATTAGGGATTGTTTTTCAAGATTTTCAGTTGTTAAGTGATAGAACAATTGAGCAAAATTTAGAATTTGTATTAAAAGCTACAGGCTGGGACGATAAAAACCTAATTAACGAACGCATTAAGGACGTTTTGGAGAAAGTTGGTTTGCGTTCTAAAATTAAAAAAATGCCACATGAAATTTCTGGTGGCGAGCAACAACGCGTTGTAATTGCTAGAGCATTATTAAACAACCCAGAAATTATTTTGGCTGATGAACCTACCGGAAATTTAGATCCAGAAACATCTGAAGAAATTGTATTACTATTGAAGCAAATTAGTCAAAGCGGTACTGCAGTTTTAATGGCCACACACGATTACCACATCATTCGTACTTTCCCATCACGTATTATTAAATGCGAAGGTGGTGTAGTTCATGAGGATGCACAAATTACATAGTCAATTCTGACAAAATTTTACAATTCAGCCATTCTGTTCAGTTATTTTACACTTAAACTGACAGCATGGCTGATTTTAGTTATTGGCAAAACTTTTGAGTTTGAACAAAAAACACGCACATAAAAAACATGTTTAATAAGAAGAAAAAGGAAGAAGAACCAATTGTAGAGAACAATCAGGTTGAGCAAGAAATAGCTGATGTGCAGACTGAAGCGATAGAAGAAAACTCGACAGAAACCGTTGAAGAACCTATTATAGAACTTTCATTAGAAGAAAAACTACAACAAGAAAACAGCAATTTAAACGATAAATATCTTCGTTTGTTTGCCGAGTTCGATAATTATAAACGTAGAACACAAAAAGAACGCGTTGAGTTATTGCAAACTGCTGGTAAAGATGTAGTTATTTCTTTATTACCTGTTCTTGATGATTTTGAGCGTGCTTTAAAAGCTACCGAAAATGCAACTGAAGTTAATGCAATTCGCGAAGGTGTAATGCTAGTACAAACTAAACTTAAAAGCATTTTAGGCCAAAAAGGTTTAAAAGAAATGGAAAGTTTAAACACTGTTTTTGATACAGATATACATGAGGCAATTACTAAAATACCAGCACCAAATGATGATTTGAAAGGTAAAGTAGTTGATGAATTAGAAAAAGGCTATACCCTTAACGATAAAGTAATTCGCTTTGCGAAAGTGGTAGTTGGAGCATAAATATAATTATAGAATGAGAGAAGGATTGAATTATAGAATGGGCTTTTCATTCAATCATTCAAAATTCAGTCATTCAATTATTAAATAGAAATGAGCAAAAGAGATTTTTACGATATACTTGGGGTTACCAAAAGCGCATCTGCGGAAGAAATTAAAAAAGCCTACCGTAAGTTAGCTATTAAATATCACCCAGATAAAAACCCTGATGATAAATCTGCTGAAGATAAATTTAAAGAAGCAGCCGAAGCTTATGAGGTTTTAAGTAACCCTGAAAAAAAACAACGTTATGATCAATATGGTCATTCAGGTGTTGGCGGTGCAGGCGGAGGTGGTGGCTATGGTGGCGGTGGCATGAATATGGAAGATATCTTCAGTCAGTTTGGAGATATTTTTGGTAGTGGTGGTGGTAGCCCATTCGATAGCTTTTTCGGAGGTCAACAATCTCGAGGCGGAAGAAGAGTTTCAAAAGGAAGTAATTTACGTATCAAGGTAAAATTAACCCTCGAAGAAATTGCCAACGGTGCCGAGAAAAAGATAAAGGTAAACAAACAAATTGCTTGTAAAACTTGTGATGGTTCTGGGGCAAAAGATAAAGGCTCAGTAAGTACTTGTAAAACTTGTGGTGGTAGCGGTGCAGTACGCAGAGTTACCAATACCATTTTGGGCCAAATGCAAACTACAGCAACCTGCCCTACTTGCCAAGGTAGCGGGCAACAAATAACTGCCAAATGTGGTGCTTGCCATGGCGAAGGAACTGTACGCGGTGAAGAAACCATTACCATTAATATTCCAGCTGGTGTAAGCGAAGGTATGCAGTTGAGCATGGCTGGCAAAGGTAATGCTGCTCCAAACAGTGGCGTACCAGGCGATTTAATTATTTTAATTGAAGAGTTGCCACACGATACTTTAAAACGTGAAGGAAACAACATCGTTTACGATTTACATGTAAGCATTGTTGATGCTGCCTTAGGTTACAGTGCCGAAGTACCAACCATTGATGGTAAAGCAAAAATTAAAATTGAAGCGGGTACACAAAGTGGAAAATTATTGAGACTAAAAGGAAAAGGTATTCCTGAGGTAAACTCTTACCACCGTGGCGATCAAATTATACATGTAAACATTTGGACACCAAAAGTGCTAAACGCAGAAGAAAGAATAATTTTAGAAAAGTTGAAAGAGTCTCCGAACTTTAAACCACAACCTGGTAAAAATGATAAGAGTTTCTTCGATAAAATGAAAGAATATTTTGAGTAAGAATTTATTCAAATAATTGAATAGCCTTAATGTCTTTAGATGTTAAGGCTATTTTTTTTGCACTTTGCAACACTCCAAAAGAACTACTTCCATTAAAATCTAAACCCGGTTGCAGTGGAAATCTCCCGATTCTTCATCGGGAATTGCAACGAAAGACGGGACTGAAATAAGCAATGAAAATTCTTACCTTGCTTTTCTAAATATTTCAGTAACTATTTACTTGTTTCTACATCTAACTATTACTAAACTAAAACAAATTACACATGTTAAGCGTAAAAAATATTGTAAAGCAATATGCCACGCACCGAGCCTTAGATAATGTTAGCTTAGAGCTAGAAAAAGGCAAAATATTTGGACTTTTAGGTCCGAATGGTGCGGGCAAAACCTCGTTGATTAGAATTATTACCCAAATTACCGCTCCAGATAGTGGCGAAGTCCTTTTTAACGGAGAAAGATTAAATAGCAACCACATTTCTCAAATTGGCTACTTACCCGAAGAACGTGGTTTGTACAAAAAAATGGAAATTGGTGAGCAAGTTTTATACCTTTCTAAATTGAAGGGTTTAAGCACAGCCGAAGCTACAAAACGCATTAAATTTTGGTTCGAGAAGTTAGGTATGCAAGATTGGTGGAGCAAAAAAGTTGAGGATTTAAGTAAAGGAATGCAACAAAAAGTACAATTTGTTGCCACAGTTTTACATCAACCAGAACTCATTATTTTAGATGAACCTTTCTCTGGTTTCGACCCAGTTAATGCCGATATCATTAAAAACGAAATTTTAGAACTGAACAAACAAGGTGCAACATTTATATTTTCTACCCACCGCATGGAAAGTGTTGAAGAGTTGTGCGATCATATTGCATTGATACACAAATCGAAAAAGATTTTAGATGGCAGCGTAGATGAAATTAAAGCAACTTACCGCAACAATACTTATTGGATAGAATATGAGGGCGATTATAAAGTAGAAAGTACCGAAAACGTTTTTGAGGTTTTACAAACTGAAAACGTGAAAGGTAAAACCTTAATTAAGGTTAAACTACACGAAAACAGAACTGCAAATGAGGTTTTAGCCATGCTATTACCTAAGGTAAACATTCATCGTTTAGACGAAGTGATACCAACTATGAACGATATTTTTATTAAAACAGTTAAAGGAGAAGGTCATGAATAAAGTTTTACTCATTATTAGCAGAGAATATTTATCGAGAGTAAAAAAGAAATCATTTATTGTAATGACTTTTTTAACACCACTATTAATTGCTGGTATTTATGGCTTAATTGGCTATTTTACTTACAAAGGCATTAAAGATACGCATGATAAAGTTGCCGTTGTTAGCACAAATACCACGCTAACAGAGAAATTAGCAACCGACGAAAATATCGAATACCAATACGTAAACAAACCTTTAGATGTGATGAAAAAATCGCTTTCTAAATCTGATTACGACTATATTCTATATTTACCAGAGTTTACTTTGGCAGAGCCTAAAGGCGTTCAGCTTTTTGGCGAAAAGCAAGCTGGTATGTCTCTAAACAACAGAATTTCTGGAGATTTAGAAGAACTCATTCGCAACCAAAAGCTTAAACAATCGGGTATTTCGCAAACTGATTTAGACCAATTGAAAACCTCAGTTGATATTGATACTAAAAAAATTGCTATAGAAACTGGCAAAGAAGAAGCCAGTAGCGCTGGTGCAAGTACCATAATTGCCTTTATTGCAGGTATTTTAATGTTCATGTTCATTATGCTATACGGCATACAAGTGATGCGTGGCGTTATCGAAGAAAAAACGAGTAGAATTATCGAGGTCATGATTTCTTCGGTTAAACCGTTTCAATTAATGATGGGTAAAATCATCGGCATTGCCTTAGTTGGTTTAACCCAATTTATATTGTGGATAGTGCTAACCTTAACCATTAGTACCATTGCAGCAACCGTTTTAATAGACAAAGCTGATGTGAAAAAAATTGCGGCATCGTCGCAAAATGGAAGTACTGTTGGAGCAAGCCAAGAGCAAATTCAGGCAGCCCAAGGACCAATTGGCGATATCCAAAAAAGTTTAGCTGGATTAGATTTTGGCAAAATCGTAACTGTATTTATTTTCTTTTTTATTGGTGGATATTTGTTTTATAGCGCTTTATACGCCGCTATCGGTTCTGCCGTAGATAGCGAAACCGAAACCCAGCAGTTTATGATGCCGGTAATGATGCCACTACTTTTAGGTTATGCCTTATCGTTAAGTGTAGTAACAAATGATCCATATGGCAATGTTGCTTTTTGGCTTTCTATGATCCCATTTACCTCTCCTATTGCCATGGTTGTGCGTTTACCTTATGGCGTACCAGGCTGGGAATTGGCCTTATCGATGGCAATTTTAGTAGTCGGTTTTATTTTTACCGTATGGGTAGCTAGTAGAATTTACCGTGTGGGTATTTTAATGTATGGCAAAAAAACCACGTTTAAGGAAATGTTTAAATGGTTTACGTATAAAAATTAGTTTTTACAAATCTTATGAACCACCTAAGTAACCTAAGAAAACCTAAGTTTGTGCTTTGGTAAATTTTGGTTTCTTTGGTGGTTTATTTTTTTTGAAAACGAGTGCTAGGGGCTTTTGGCTAATGCAGCCCTGCTCTCCCTTCTGCCAATTAAACCTGTTATTTATTTTCGCTACACTATAAAAAAGTAACCAATGCTATTTGAATTGGCATTACGCTAAATCAGGTTTATATTACAAAGGCAGTAGTTTTTGGCAACAGCAAAACGCATAAAACATCAGACCTAAAACAAATCTGCTTAGGTAAACTTGGGTCACTTTGGTGGTAAAAAATTAAAACTAATCTATGTTTTAAAAGGTAAAACACAAAATAATACCTTTAAACTTTTCGTTAAATATAATATGAAGATAGCTGCAATAGACCTTGGAACAAATACTTTTCACTTAATCATAGCCGAACAAAACGGAACAGAATTAGAAATCATTTACAAAACCAATCAGCCTGTTAAATTAGGTGAAGACATTACGAAAGACAATCTAATTATTCCAGCAGCTTTTGAAAGAGGAATAAATTGCTTAAAACAGTTTAAAGAAGAGTTAGATCAGCATCATATTGTAAACCTAAAAGCTACTGCAACTTCTGCAGTTCGTAGTGCCATAAACGGTCAGGATTTCGTAACCGCTGCAAAAGCCGAAGCCGGAATTGAGATTGACATTATTGATGGCGATGAAGAAGCACAATTGATTTACGAAGGTGTAAAGTTAAGTGGCGCTATTACTGGTAAATCATTGATAATGGATATTGGTGGCGGCAGTACTGAATTTATTTTATGTGATGAGGAAAACCTAATCTGGAAAAAAAGCTACAATATTGGTGCAGCAAGATTAATGCAAGGCTTTTTTAAGTCAGACCCAATTAATGAAATTGATCAACAAAAAATTCAGCAGCACGTTGCAAATGAATTAAAAGCCCTTAAAGTAATTTGTGAAGAATACAAACCAGAAACTTTAATTGGTTCTGCCGGCGCCTTTGAAACTTTTGCCCAGATGCTATTGCCAGAATTAGACATTAAAACAATAAGTACAGCTGAGATTTCTTTTGCAGCTTATCAAAATTTAGCAACAAAGTTGATCAGTTCTTCTCATCAAGAACGGGCAAAAATGGACAACCTAATTCCATTGCGTGTAGATATGATTGTGATGGCAACTTTGCTAACCAATTATGTACTAAACGAGTTTAACATCAACAATATCAAACTATCTACCTACGACCTGAAAATGGGCGTTTTGCAAAGTTTGAGAGATTAGTTTGATGGCATATTAGCTGCAAATTCATTAAAACAGATGCTAAAATAAATTCAGCATCTTGAAACTTTGATTTGACTTCACCTGAATTTATTTCAGCTTTACGAAAAATATCAAACTAATGTATTCTGTAATTGACTTGTTGATCATCATCAGTTATTATAGCCCGTAGTTAAAAAGTGTCGTCATTGCGAGGCACGAATCAATCTTAAAGCGGTAGTTTTGTTACCTACAATAGTTGTAGGATTGCTTCGTGCCTCGCAATGACGGATAAACAAGCAAAACAACGTTAAACTAGATAAATTAAATCTATCTTAACTCTTGCAAAGCTTTATACAACTTCTCTGTTGGTAAACCCATTACATTGGTGTATGAACCTTTCATAGCAGTTACAACAGCCAAACCCCACCAATCTTGTATACCATAACTTCCAGCTTTATCAAATGGCTTGAAGTTATCAATGTAATAATCAATTTCTTCTGCTGTAACGGTTCTACAAGTAACTTCAGTTAAATCATAAAATGAGGTAATTTGATTATTTTTAACTAGAGTAACACCAGTATAAACCTCGTGTACACTTCCAGAAAGTTTAGTTAGCATTTCTTGAGCATGAGCTTTATCTTCAGGTTTACCTAATATCTCGCCATTCAAAGCTACAATCGTATCAGCAGTTATCACAATGTGGTTATCTTTTGCCTCAAATGCCTTAGCCTTTTTTTCTGATATATAAACTGCAATTTCTGATGGTGATAAATCAGTCGGAAAACTTTCGTCAACTTCTTTTAGTTCAATCGTGAAATCTAACCCCATCAATTGCATTAATTCTTGTCTACGAGGTGATTTAGAGGCTAAAATAATGGGTGAGTTTTGTTTATACATATTTAATGGTGCGTTTAGCTTTGTCAAAGTTATAGCGAATATCAAATAACTTTGACAAAGCTTATTAAATTTTAAGCTAAAATAACAAAATCATATTTGTTATTAAAAATTGTGCGTCTTACCCAACTCGATTGGGTATCGTAAAGCGTAAAACATTACTTATATGCATTCTTTTTTATTGCTTTACGATTCCCGCCTTCGCGGGAATGACGAAATCTCAAAAACAACAAAAGCGACCCGAAAGTCGCTTTTGTTGTTTAAATTTATTTTGATTATTGACCGCCAGCTTGACGTTCTTTCATCATTTTCTCTCTATCTGCTTTCACCTGATCTTGCCAAACTTTGTATGCTGTTTTTTGCTCTGCAGTAAAAATCGCATTTAATTTCGTGTCAGTTTCTGCGTTCATTTTCTGCATTTTTTCCATCATTGCTTGTCTATCTCCGCCACCTTGCATTTCTTCACGCATCTTTTTCATTTCATCAGCCGCTGCTGTGTAAACTGCAGTAGCTTTAGTTTTCTGATCGTCGGTTAATTTTACCTTCTCATCTAATTGCTTAACTCTTTCTTCTGGTGCTGCCATCATTCTGCCACCGCCTTGTTGTGCATTAGCAAATGCAACTGTTGCGAATAATAATCCGCAAATCATCAATAATTTTTTCATGTTTTTTTTGATTTTGATTCTTGTTTTAAACCTCAGTTAAAAGAGATTTATGGTTGTTGTTTTATGCCTATTTGAGCATAAATTTATCAGAAAGTTTAATTTACAATTTAAAATAATTGTAACATTTTTAAACCTATATCCGCAAGAATTAAAATTGTATTATTTACTGGCTTCAGCAGCATCTGGATTAAGATCAAACCAGTTTTTTTGAACTTTCAACACTTTCTCTATCACATCTCTTACTGCACAATCTCCTCCTTTTTTAGGAGAAATGTAATGTGAAATATCTTTAATTTCGTCAATAGCATCACTAGGGCAAGTAGCTAAGCCAACTAATTTCATCACATAATAATCTGGCATATCATCGCCCATGTACAGTACCTGTGCTGGTGAAATGTTATTTTCTTTCATGTATTGTTCAAACACAGCAACTTTGTCGCTTACTTTTAAATAAACATCAGGCAAACCTAAATTTTCGAAACGTTTGGTTGTTGCCGCACCTCCACTGCCAGATATGATACAAATTTTATAACCTTTCTTTAAAGCTAACTGTAAAGCATAACCATCTTTGATGTTGAATGTACGGAGTAAATCTCCAGATTCTGATGCAATAACAGTTCCATCTGTTAATACACCATCAACATCAAAAATAAATGTGGTTATTTCTTTAAGTTTTTCGAAGAACATGTATAGGGTTATGTTTAAAGGTTAGCCCTTCGACTACCAGCCTTCGGCAGGCAAGCGCTAAGGGTGACAACTGTAAACTAGAAACTGTTAACTTAATCTTGGTTATCTCTCCACTCATAAACCCAAGCAGATTGAATTTGCTCTAAATGGCCTTCGTTACTTTCTTCACGAGTTCCTTTAAAATTAGGTAATTCTAATACCCATTCTAACAATTCTGTAAAGCGGATGCGGTATATTTTTGGTTCACCAAATTCATCGCCAAATTTTTCGTAAAGCTCTTGCGCAATGTCTTCGTGATCGTTCCAGTAAATTGGTAATGCAAATTTATCGTTGTTCATAATTGTTGTTCAAATGTTGAAAGGTTGTAATGTTGTAATGTTAATGTCCTTCGACTACCAGCCTTTGGCGGGCAAGCGCTCAGGATGACAAATAACTGAAACTGACTAGTGTCCTAAAAATTCTGACTGATCAGGTATAGTTACTTCAATATCACCATCTAAAACTACACATTGGCAAGCCAAACGCGAAGAAATTTTTGGTCTAACTGCTCTATCAATAAAATCTTCTTCTTTATCAGAAATTTCTTGAAGGTTATCCATACCCTTATTGATGTATATATGGCAAGTACTACAACCACATACACCACCGCAATTATGCTGCAATTCTATACCATTGTCTAAACAAATGTCTAAAACATCTTCTCCTGCCGCAATAGGCAATTCTATGGTTGCTTTATCAGCTTCTTCGAAGTTTATTTTTAATTTATAAATACTCATAATTATTTGCAAAGGTATTAGCTAAAACGGCAATTTTATAATTATCTCGTTTTTTTAATGCTATTACTTAATATTTTATAGATCTCAAGCAATTCTTGATGATCATTTAGCAACTCTTCATGCTTTTTGAGCGTTTGCTCATCATGCCTAATCGCTGGTCCGGTTTGTACTGTTAAAGGTAAAGCATATTGTACTTTACTTGCTGTTTCGGTAATTAATGGCCTAATGATATCGAAATCTAAATCATTTGCTTTTAACAAATCATCCGCTAATGCGTACAAATGATTAGTGAAATTACAGGCAAAAACTGCCGCCAAATGCAATATCTTTCGTTTATCGCTATTTACTTCTAAAACATTTGTGCTTAATTTATTGGCTATTTCTTTTAAAACAGCTAAACTTTCTTCGTTATTGGCTTCTAAACAAAGTGGAATAGTCGAAAAATCGACCTGCTTATTTTTAGAAAAAGTTTGTAATGGATAAAAAACTCCAAAATTTTCGGAATTTTCTAACACAGCTAAATTCACTGAACCAGAAGTATGGGCGATGATACCTTTAAATGATTTCAATTGATTTACTATGTTAACAATTTCATCATCCTTAATAGCAATCAAACATACATCTGCATCAAAATCTACCTCCGAAAGCTCTTTAATTGCAGTTGCACTAACATCATTAGCTAAAAGCGATGCATTTTGATAATGATAAGACCAAACTTGCGCTATATTTACATTTACTGCATTTAAAGCTTTAGCAATATGTGTGGCAACATTTCCTGATCCTATTAGTACAACATTCATTTTATGTGGTAACTTCTTTCTTTCTTCTAAAAATAGAAATTATAAAACCTACTACCATCACAATTGTACCTACCCAATATAAGTTGATGTAAGGGAACTCAATCGATTTAAACACCAACCAATCTTTAGCTTGTTGTGGTTTTTCATAAACCTGTATTTCAAATTTCCCCTCTTCAGGAATAATTTTAGTAAATCTTAACCTTAAACCTAGTTCCTCAATTTTTCTGGCAAAATCAAATGTATTATTTCCTTTAACCATAAACAAAGGCTCGGCTTTGTATAATTTACCACTCACATTTACTTCTAAAGGCAAAGCAACTGCCAAATCACCTTCAGCAATTTTTAAATCTTTAACCACTGGTTTTGCGTTCAATTGGCCAACTGTTAAAATTCCGCTGCTGGTGTGTATGGTATCACCTGGTTTTACACTTAATATTCTTGGCGCTTTGTAATTCTCCTCTTCTGTATGCCCTTCGTGATCACCATGTTCTTCTTGCTTTTGTGCTGCACTAGTAATGTGAGTATAAATATCAGAGGTTAAATAGTGTTTGGTATCAGGTGATGCAATTAAACCCATATCTCCGTTTTCTTGAATACTTGGATTTAAATCAAAATCTTCTTTTACCTTACCCGCAGCATCAAAAACTTTAAAATTAAGTTTGTAATAGGTATTTGGAGCAACTGTTGTATCGCTTAAATACGTGATGGTGTACTTGCCCATTTTTTTAGGCTCATTTTTGTACAGCATGATATTTTCACCAGGTTTTGCTGCTTTTTCAAAATCTTTAACTGGAATAAAATTGGTTTCGTTAATTGAAATTGTATTACTTGTTGCCGCAGCTACTAGAGCTCCCAATAATAATATGGCAAAGCCGATGTGTGCAATTGACGAACCCAACATTTTATTTGCTTTACCAAAAGCTCCACTTAATAAACGAGCATTAGATAAAACAGCAAACAAACAACTAAATGTTAAAATTATGTACAGTAAGTTTGTATAAACTCCTGTTAGCCAAACAAAACCACCGGTAAGTACTAATGCAAAAACAACTGATGACACTAAGCTACTGTAAAACTTACGTGGCTCGGTTCTTTTGTATTTTAAAAACTGCGAAAAACCAGAAATTAAGGTAATAAATACCGCAAAAACTGCTTGCCATTTGTTATAATATTGAATTGGGTCTTGTAAAACTTTTGAAGTACCAAATACTTTATTAAATACTGGATAAGAAGTGGTTACTATTACTTGAATACATGCTACAGTTAGCACTAAAGCACCAATAAACATCCAAAACTCACGAGAATAAGTTTCTTCATCTTTAGTAGTAATTGGTAAACTTTTCCACCTTGTGGCAACAAAATATACAGAGATTGCTAAAAATGCTACAATGTAACCAATTAAATGGCCAAACATGCCCAAATCTGTAAATGAGTGTACTGAGGTTTCTCCTAAAATACCACTACGTGTTAAGAATGAAGCATAAAGAACTAAAAGGAAACTAATTAAAATTAGTGCAATTGCAGTAAAATAAGCATGACCAGTGTTTTTGAAAACAATTAATACGTGTACACCAGCAATTAATGTTAACCAAGGAATAATAGAAGCATTTTCTACTGGATCCCAAGCCCAAAAACCACCAAAATTTAACGCTTCGTAAGCCCAAAAAGAACCCATAATAATACCTGTACCTAAAATCATTACTGCAAATAATGCCCAAGGTAAAACTGGTTTAACCCAATCTTTAAAACGTCTTTCCCATAATGCAGCAATTGCATAAGCAAAAGGCACAATCATGCTGGCAAAACCTAAAAACAAGGTTGGTGGATGTATAACCATCCAATAATTTTGCAATAATGGATTTAAACCTTTACCGTCTGTAATAAATTTTAAGTAATTTTTGTAGTTTTCTGGATCAGCAAAAACTACTGGTGCAAATTCTTTTAAATTTCTTGCCTCTCTTAACAGGATGAATGGAGAACTTCCCACTCTTTGACCAAATATTTCAACACCTAAAAGCATTGAAGTTAAAAACAGCTGAGAAAAACCAATTACAGTCATTACACCATTTTCCCAAGTTTTGGCTTTCCAAATTAAAATGGCACCTATTAATGATTGCCAAAATGCCCATAACCAAAAACTTCCTTCTTGGCCTTCCCAAAAAGCAGAAATAATATAGTATACAGGTAATGATTTAGAAGAGTGTTGATAAACGTAATTGTATTCGTAATAATGATTTAAGATTAAATAGAAAAGCGTTGCACCGATACCAATAATACTTACAATATTAACGTAGAAACCAATTCTACCTAAATTCGTCCACGATTTATCTGCTAAATCTTTGTTTTTAGTCGCGAAAAAATAAGCGATTGTTGAAAATAATGATGCTGCAAAAGCTAAAACAATAAAAAACTGCCCTACTTTACCCGGAAGGAGTGTTTCTCCGTAAAATTGAATATCCATTAAGATTTTTTGACTTGAGTTACTGTTCCATCTTGATTAACTTCAACCATGTTGTCGTTATATTTAGAAGGGCATTTCATTAATATTTTAGAAGCATAAAAGGTGTCATTTTTCATTTCGCCTATGATAACCAATTTCTCAGAACGCTCAAAATCTTGAGGTTTGGTGCCATTTAGCACCACTTTATTTACTTTGCCTTTTTCATCTTTCATGTAAAAAGCAAAATGGTTAGGATCTTTAACTGCATCATAATGCATTCCTTTTGTTTTTTCCCAATGCCCTATCACATGCTCTTCTTTTTCAGAGCCAGCTGCTTGAGTAAAATTAGAATACGAATCAGTTTCTGCATTTAAGCTTACCAACAGCCCGATGCAAATTGCAATGGTAATTAAACCGATAATAGCACTTTTTCTCATTTTGGTTTGAATTGAAAAATCCTTGACCACAAAGATAAAAAAACAATACTAGCTAAGGCAATTTGGCATGTTTGGAAAGTGTAACGTGACAATTAATTGATAGTTCGACATAAAAAGTTCATTTGTTCACTCGCTCATTGGTAGAACCAAATCATTAAAGCTATTTAAGTCAACCAATAATAAGAGAAATTAACTATACAGTATTTCGTTATCTAATTATTAATAATAAAGAAATGAGAATATATATGCGTAAAGTTCAAAGGTAAACCTTGACCAAATGAACCTATAACTAATGAACCATTGAACGAATGAACTACTTATACTCCTTTTTCAATAACTCTGGAAAAGCTTTTCGCAACTTTTGCACTTTTGGTCCACATACATTTTGGATATAAGAACTATTTGGATTTAACTTATAGTAATTTTGATGATATGCTTCTGCTGGATAAAAAACTTCGAATTTTTTAACTTGTGTAACCACTGGCTGCGAAGCAAAACCAGCATTTTTATATTTCTGTATGGCTTGTTCAATTTTGTTTTTTTCGTCTTCTGTACGGTAAAAAGCTATAGAACGGTAGCTTTCTCCATAATCTGGGCCTTGGCGGTTGAGTTGTGTAGGATCATGCATGGTAAAAAATACTGCTAATAATTGGTCAAAACTTATCACACTTGGATCATAAATTACTTGCACCGCTTCTGCATGACCAGTTTTCTCCGCACTTACTTCTTCGTAAGTTGGATTTTTTTTGAAGCCGCCAGAATAGCCACTTGTAGATTTTTTTACTCCTTTTAATTGAATAAAACCTTCTTGTAAACCCCAAAAGCAACCGCCTGCAAAAGTAGCCGTCTGTTCGCCTTTGCTTGCTTTAGGCAAATCTGCAACTTTTTCTCCTTTGCTTCCTTCGGCATTGTTGCAAGAAGATAGCACTACCAGCGTTAATAAAAATCCAAATAATATTTTCATACTACAATATACGGAGTTAGTTGTATTTTGTTTTTGTGTGTTTGTCATAAAATGATAATTATTTGAAGCGCAGAGGTAGAATGATGAATTATCTGTAGTTCAAATTCCGTTTAATCCTTTTTGCTCTTCAACCCTAACTACACCTGGCAATAGCTCAATGTGATTAGGTTAAAGATTTTTAAAAATTAGCGGGGACGCCAACGTTGGAAATCTCTGGGGTTGGCGCCCCCACCAACTCTTAACAAAATAACATTGGGCAAGAGCATCAGCAAGGACAAAAAAGTATACCGCTTCAATTCTTGTCTGCCGTGGCTGATAGGCTATTTAACCTGGGCTAGTGCATTAAACCCCATAGTAGCAAAAACCTAAGTTTACAAACCTGATTGAAGTGTAAATACTTTTTTCTAAACCTCGTAGGTTTTAAAAACCTACGAGGTTTGATGAGAAAAAAGATTGAAACGAAAAGCAGGGCTAACTTTAAGATGAAAAACTGAACTTGCTTTTCAAAAAAAATCCCTGCAACTTTAAAATTGCAAGGATTTGTTAAAACTTACGAAGTTTCTAATTAACTGCACTAATAAAACTTCGTAAGTTTATGGTCGTTATCCTTCGACAAGCTCAGGATGACAATTTTCTACGGCCAAATCCCTAAATTCATGTAAGAAACAGCAATTTTATCAATTGAATTTACAAAAGCAGCAGTTCTTAACGTTTTAACTTCTGGTTTGGCTAACCAAGTAGCTCTAATTTCTCTGTACGAATGGATCATGGTATCTTCTAAGCCAGAGTTTACCAATTCCATTTCAGAGGCACCTTTAACAATCATTAAACGATTTTCTGCAGGAATTTGTTTACCAGTTAAACTTTCTAAAGTGTTAATTAAGTTGGCATTTGAGTTCTCAGCATAGCGACTTTCCATACGGCCAAAAGCAACGTGAGAAAGATTTTTTAACCACTCGAAATAAGAAACAGTTACACCACCAGCATTACAGTACATATCAGGAATGATCATACCGCCCATTGCCGTAAAAATTTCTTCTGCTTCTGGTGTACATGGTCCGTTTGCACCTTCGGCAATAATTTTTGCTTTAATGTTACGAATGTTTGTTTCAGTTATTACATTTTCTAAAGCTGCAGGAACTAAAATATCGCAATCTTGCTCTAAACCTTCCATAGAATTTTTAAAGTCGGTTGCACCAGGGAAGCCTAAAATTGAACCAGTATTTTTACGGTGAGCAAAAACCTCATCGATATTTAAACCATTTGAATTATAAATAGCACCTTCAAATTCGCAAATACCAACAATAGTAGCACCGAATTCTGCCAAAAATTTAGCCGAATGATAACCCACGTTACCCAAGCCTTGCACAATAACTCTTTTACCATCTAAACCAGCGGTTAAGCCAACTTTAGCCATATCTTCGGCAAAAGAAACACACTCGCGTACTGCATAAGCAACACCACGACCAGTAGCTTCTTTACGACCACGGATACCATGTAAAGCAATTGGTTTACCTGTTACACAACCTAAAGCATCTAAAGAACCTGGGTTCATGGTCATGTAAGTATCTGCAATCCAGCTCATTTCACGCTCACCCGAACCGTAATCTGGAGCAGGAACATCGATACCAGGCCCAATGAAATTCTTTTTAATTAATTCTGTGGTGTAGCGACGAGTAATTGTTTCTAACTCGGCAATTGTATAATTTTTTGGATTGATACAAATACCACCTTTAGCACCACCAAAAGGAACGTTTACAATTGCACATTTGTAGGTCATTAAAGCTGCAAGTGCCATTACTTCGTCTTCGTTAACCATTTCGCTGTAACGAATACCGCCTTTTGTTGGGCTCATGTGATGTGAGTGTTCTACACGCCAAGCATCAATTACTTCGAAACCGTTACCCCTACGAATAGGGAATTGAAAACGATATACACTGTTACATGCTTTTATTTGAGCCAATAAACCTTCGGGATGGTTGGTAAATTGTGCGGCACTATCAAAGTTCTTACAAACATCTTGAAAGAAACTTGTAGGGTTTGCTGTATTAGCCATTATTTTTTGTTTTATAAATTGTAGTTTTCTTCTTTTACGGGTGCAAAATTGCATTAAAAAACACCACTATTGCAAGTAAAATTTTGCTTAGTGTAAGATAAACACTTTAGCAAAATGGGTAAAAGATTAGGCTTATGAGGTTTAAAATTAGTTTTTAGCAGAAGATTTTTTTTCTAACATTTTTAAACGTCTATCTAACGCGAATAAATAGAATAGTAAGCCGAATAGAATTATCAGGATTACAGCTACTACAACATAGATTTTTCCGTCACTACGCATAGCATCGGCCATTTCTACATTATTTTCTTGTGCAAATATGTTTAAGGTAGTAAGTAACATCAATAAAGTAAATGCAATTTTTTTCATCGGTATATTTTTAATAGTAATGAATTTAAGTTTATCGGCTTGTTTAATTAAAGTGAGGCTGATGTAATGTATTTAAAGCTGTTTATTTTCTATACTTCTAATTCTGAAACGGATGGTATAAATCCAATAACCAATAATGATCCATCCTAAGCAAGCTGGGTAAAATACAGCCCTCATACGGCTATCTAAATCGTAACTATTAAAACCTGGATTACCGCCGTTACCAGGATGCAAAGAAGATTGTAAACGTGGCAATACAAATAACAAAACCACCATCATCGGAAAAGCAAATATGTTATAAATGGCTGAAATTTTTGCTCTTTTTTGTTCTTCGTCTATCGCATTGCGAAGCACTAAATAAGCAAAATATAAAAGAATTGAAATTGCCGCAAAATTTTGTTTTGGATCGAAACTCCAATATTGCCCCCAAGTAAATTTTGCCCAAACTGCACCAGTTACTAAACCTAAAACACCAAAAACGATACCTACGTTTATGCTTTCAACGGCTCTTAGATCGTCAATTTCGCTTTTAGAACTTAATGATTTTATACTGTAAAACACTGAGATAGAGAATAAAACTATCATAGCAAACCACATAGGTACATGGAAATACAAATTTCTGATGGTTTCGTTTAAAATATTAAGATGTGGAACACCTAACAACAAGCCAGCAACAGTTGTGTAAATAACTAATACGGCACCTAAAATTTTCCACCAATTTTTACTCATAATGCTTTAAAATTTTGAATGATTGATTTTTAAATGATTGAATAAGTTGGCAACTTAATATAATTCAGTCATTCTATAATTCTCTCATTTAATCATTTGTTTTAATCTCTCCACAAAAATGGAAACAGCAGCAAAGATACCGCCATTACCAACACATTTACAATAGCAACCATGCCAATATCATCTAAACTTACACTTCTGTCTAAACCGTCAACTGCATTTTTAGCCAATTTAATTAATAATATTAATACCGGAATAATAATGGGAAAGCTTAAAACTGCCATTAACATACCCCCATTACCAGCTTTAGATGCTATAGCCGAAACCATTGTAAAAATAGTTGCAAAACTTAAACTACCCAATACGGTTGCAATGATATACATTAACAAATCTCCAGTTTCTGGAAACTCAAAAACCAAACAGTAAAACAATAAAGCGATTAGCGTTAAACCAATCATCAACAAACTGTTGTAAATGGTTTTAGCAATAATTAATGCCGTTGGACTAACCAATGTGTAGATGTATAAATGACGACCTTTACTTTCCTGTAAAAAACTTTTGGCAACAGCGTTGATAGAAGCAAAGAGCATAATGATCCAAAAAAGAGCGTTCCATGTTATTTTCTCGATACTAATGAAAGACAAATAACATACAAAAACGGTAGAAACAACATACAACAATACACCATTAAGTGCATATTTTGAGCGCCATTCTAATAGCATCTCTTTTCTGATGAGTTGTTTTACCTGTTTTGCTAATTGCATTGGCGCAAAGATAGTTTTATTGCCAAATTGTTGTATTGATAAATTGTTGTATTGTTGTAATATTGTATGTTGAATGAAAAAATTTTGTAGTGTAGTTAAAAGCCCTATTGGCGATGTAATTATTTTAGCTGATGAAAATGCGGTTAATGTGGTTTCTTTCCATCCTAAAGAAGTTGATGGATTAACAGAAAATCACATCAGCCAGTTGGCGGCAAAAGAAATTGAGGCCTATTTTACGGGCAATTTAACTATCTTCTCCTTCCCTATTTCACAGAACGGAACCGAATTTCAGCAAGAAGTTTGGAAAAATTTAATGCAAATTCAATATGGCGAAACTTTATCCTACGCTAAGTTTTCGGCACACCATCCCTTAGCTATTAGAGCTATTGCAGCAGCCAACGGAAAAAACAATTTAGCTGTAGTTGTTCCTTGTCACCGGGTAATTGGTAGTGACGGTAAACTAGTTGGCTATGCAGGCGAACTTTGGCGTAAAAAATGGCTTTTGCAACATGAAAGAGAAGTTGCGCAAAAAGGGCAAACAGAGTTGAAATTTTAAGTATAATACGAAAGTTTTTAGTCGGGAAGTCGGAAAGAGTTAAAGTTTTAAGTAGGAACTGTTAGCTGCATCTTTTTTACAGAAGTTACCAATAATAAAACACCTACCAACAAAACAATCCATCCCCATTGGTAATGAATGGTTTTAGCTAAAACTTTATCAAAAAACTTCGATCCGAAATAGTTGTTAGATTTAAAAAACACTGCAGCTGCCATTAAAACACTCCAAATAAATAGCACATAAGTAAAAATCCTAAATGCGGCTACTCTTCTTAGGTATAAACAAAATCCTGTTAAGGCTACCAAAACAAAACTGATAAAAAATAAGCGATCATCAGTTTGATATAAAATCCAGTTGCCCTTAATTGGTACTTTTATTATTGGCGATATGGTAATCGCGATTACAACAAGCAAAAAACCGATGTAAGCATTCGTTTTTCTAATGGTTAACATAATTTAAAAACTTTGAAGTATTGTTTAATTGTGAGATTGTTTAATTATCAGCTGTCCTTCGACTACCAGCCTTAAGCGGGCAAGCGCTCAGGATGACAAGCAACTGAAAACTGATTTACTTTTTAGGATCAATACCCATTTTCTCTGCAAAATGCGCACAATAATCACGCAAATCTTCTACAATATTTTCTTCGCCTGTGGCTTTTAAAAAGCTATCTCCCATGGTTTGTAAAGTTTCGTAGAAAAAGCGCTTCATCTCATCAACTGGCATATCTTTAGTCCATAAATCAATACGCATTGAGTTTTTATAGTTATGATCCCATAAAGCCAAAATCATAGATTTAACAGGCACCTGATCTTTAGTTTCGGCATCTGTACTTTCCCAAAGAATATTCTCTGGCATATTTTTATCGTCTAGCTCTACGGTAATTTTTATTTCTGCTGTTCTCATTATAAAAGGATTTCACCGATTAAGATGATTTCACCGATTAAGATGATTTCACCGATTTCGGTCTAAATATATTTTTCGGTTGCAAATATGCTCATTTTACAAAGCAAATTTAAGCCCTCATCGTTTTACTTTTGTAATATTAAAAATAATACTTTTTAAGTATTAAAAACAGGATAACTGTTAAAGCAATAAATAACAGTTCTACAAACCAAATACGTTTTAAATCTTTAAAAATAAATCTAAAAATCATATCGGTAATAAAAGCAACCAGCACCATTCCGCCAAAAATTACTTTGTAAAACACGCTAAAATCAACATGGCCCCTATTTTTATCCGTTTGAAAAAATGATATGATAAAAAATGCCAGAGCTAGTGCAGCAACAATATTTAATGGCGTTATTCTTAGCTTTTTCATTCCTATACAACGATCTTTTTAATCCTAAAATCCTGATCTTTATTTCTTCTTATCAAAACGTTTTTTATTCTTAAATACTTTTGTTTTATGCGCCTTGTTTCTAGCTTTCTCTCTTTCACGTTCCTCTATCTGCTTGGCATTTTTCTTTTCGTGGAAAGCACCTTTAAAATCAGGGTCATCTTTACGTTTCTGTAAATCTATTTCTTTTGCAATTTGCTGTTTTTCATCATAACCTGTTTCTTCAATAAAAACACCTTCTGGTATAGGCTCAACATTTATAAACTGGCGAGTTAACTTTTCAATCTTACGGACGTAATATTTTTCAGCTTCTGTACAAAAAGTTATGGCATCGCCTTTAGCAAAAGCTCTTCCAGTCCTACCAATTCTGTGTACATAATCTTCAATAATAATGGGCACATCAAAATTAATTACATGGCTAACCTCTGTTACATCAATTCCTCTACTTGCCACATCTGTAGCCACCAAAACTCTAATATTTCCTTCCTTAAAGCTATTAATTGAGTTTATTCTTGTATTCTGACCTTTATTAGCGTGAATAACACGAACACTTTCTTCTCCAAATTTTCGCACCACGTAACTAAAAATATTATCAGCCACTGCTTTGGTTTTACAGAAAATAATTAACCTATTAAACACTTCAACATCCTTCAGCAAATGCTGTAAAAGATTAATTTTAGTTTTAAAATTTGGCACTTCATACAAAACCTGCGTAACCGTTTGTGCAGGTGTTGCTTGCTCAGAAGCCTCAATAACTGTTGGATGTTTCAAGAAATCTCCGGCAATTTTTTGCACTAAATCGCTCATTGTGGCAGAGAAAAGTAAGTTTTGACGTTTACGAGGCACCACTTCCAAAATCCTATGGATTGAGCCAATAAAGCCCATATCCATCATTTTATCAGCCTCATCTAACACCAAAAACTGCAAATATTTGGTGTTAATTTCTCCTGATAGGTAAATGTCTAAAAACCTGCCTGGCGTTGCAATAATAATATCAACCCCAGCTTTTATCTGTTCTTTTTGCGCTTTCGGACCAATACCGCCAAAAATAACCACTGAACGTAAATCTGTATAAACAGAAAAACGCTTCACTTCCTCTGCAATTTGCATGGCCAATTCACGTGTAGGTGCTAAAATTAATGCCCTTGCAGCATCGCCTTGCGCATATTTCAACTTCATTAACATTGGCAAAACGTAGGCAGCTGTTTTACCAGTTCCAGTTTCGGCAATGCCACAAATATCCTGACCAGATAAAACTGGTGCAATTGCTTTTTCTTGTATTGGCGTGGCAACAGTGTAACCAGCATCGGCAACTGCGTTTAATATTTGCCTATTTAAATTAAATTCTTCGAACGATTTTGCCATAGCGCACAAAGATAGCTTTTTTAAGCTGAAAGCTTAAAAGACTAAAGAACACAGCTTAAAGCCGAATTATATAAGTAAAGCAAAGTCCCCTTTAGGCGATTTAGGGGTAAAGCAAATTAAGTGCTAATCGGTTGCGATAGTCCTGCCCTCGCTGCAATCCCCGAAGAAAAATCGGGGGATTTTCGCTAAGTCAGGTTTAGAGAACAAAAGCTTGTACTACTATCAGCGGCTAAAGCCAAAAATGTAAAACCTACAGTCCGTTGGCTGAAGCCAACGGCAATGAACAAATAGTTATTAAGAACGCAACTAACGGCACTTTTATGAACTCAAGATGTTCTTTGAATAGAGCTAAATCTTAATTTATGCAAAATCAAAATCTAGTATTCATTGCCGCAAGATCTTCTTTGAATAAAGCTAAATCTTTAATTTATGTAAAATCAAAATCTAGTATTCATTGCCGCAAGATCTTCTTTGAATAAAGCTAAATCTTTAATTTATGTAAAATCAAAATCTAGTATTCATTGCCGTTGGCTTCAGCCAACGTCTAAGAAACAGAATACAATTGGCTTTAGCCACATTTAACTTTATCAAAGTAATTTGGGGTGTACTAAAACTTCCCGACATTCGGACTTTCCGACTCTAATTCCTACCTTTACCAAATGAATACTTACCTCATAAAAGGCGCTACTTTAGTAAACGAAGGACAGCAATTTATAGCTGATGTTTTAGTTAAAAACGGTTTAATTGAGAAAATTGGGCAATCGCTTTCTGCTCCAGAAGCACAAGAAATTAATGCCGAAGGCCTTTACCTTTTACCAGGAATGATAGACGACCAAGTTCATTTTCGTGAGCCTGGCTTAACCCATAAAGCAGATATTTTTACAGAAAGTATGGCTGCCGTTGCTGGTGGTATTACTTCTTTTATGGAGATGCCAAACACAGTTCCGAATACTTTAACGCAAGATCTATTAGCAGATAAGTATCAAATTGCGGCAGAAACATCATTGGCTAACTATTCGTTTTATATGGGTGCTAGTAATGATAATATTGAAGAAGTTTTAAAAACCGACCCAAAAAACGTGTGTGGCATTAAGGTTTTTATGGGTTCATCAACCGGCAATATGTTGGTTGATAATGAAAAAACACTAGAAAATATTTTCAGTAAAGCACCAATATTGGTAGCTACGCATTGTGAAGATGAAGCAACAATTAGGGAAAACTTAGCCAAGTTTACAGCACAATATGGCGAAGATTTAACAATAGATATGCATCCGTTAATTCGTAGTGCAGAAGCTTGTTATAAATCATCATCATTAGCGGTTGAGTTAGCTAAACGTTACCAAACTCGTTTACATATTCTACATATTTCAACCGCGAAAGAAATTGCTTTATTTGATAATACCATTGCATTAAAAGACAAAAAAATAACTGCCGAAGCTTGTGTGCATCACCTTTGGTTTAACGACCAAGATTATGCAACTAAAGGAAACTTTATAAAATGGAACCCTGCAGTTAAAACCGCTGCAGACCAAGCTGGAATTTTAGCTGGCGTTTTAGCAGACCATATAGATGTAATTGCAACCGACCATGCGCCACACACTTTAGCAGAAAAGCAGCAGTCTTATTCGCTAGCGCCATCTGGCGGACCGTTAGTGCAACACGCTTTACCAGCATTGTTGGAAATGCATTTGCAAGGCAAAATTTCTTTAGAAAAAATCGTTGAGAAAACAGCGCATAACTTAGCTATTTGTTTTGATATAGAAAAACGTGGATTTATTAGAGAAGGTTATTGGGCAGATTTGGTTTTGGTAAACTTAAACGACCCTTTTAAAGTAACACCAGTAAATATTTTTTACAAATGCGGTTGGAGCCCATTTGATGGAGAAACTTTTCAAGCAAGCATAACCCACACTTTCGTGTCTGGAAATTTGGCTTATAAAAACGGTAAATTTGTAACTAGTGAGATTGGCAAGAGGTTGAGCTTTACTAGATAATTGATTATATTTGTTTAGTTAGCAGCAAATTAAGATGACAGATTTACAATTATATTCAGAAATTTCTTCACTTCCCTCTGATTTAAAACAGGAAGTTTCTGACTTTGTTGCCTTTTTAAAGCAAAAGTCAAAAAGAAAAGAAAAATCTTCTGATGCGGTCAACAATGTTGAAGAGCCTTCGGTTGATTATAATTTTAAAATTTCTGATATTTTATTAACTGGACCCGTTTTTTCTGAAGAGCAAGTTCAAAAAATTGAGCAGACTAGAAAATCTATAAATGAATGGCGGACCAAATGATAATGAATTCTATTTAGCAAGATGAATTCAAAATCTATATTTAAACAATTCATTATATTATCTATCACAACCTTAATTATCTTCCTATTTGGTTTATTCCCTCAAATAGTTCTAAATATTTATTCAAAGGGTTTATATCCAATTATCTCTTCTGTTTTAAGATGGATTTCTTCATTACTTCCTTTTGCAATAGGAGACATTTTATATGCAGTAATAATTGTCTTTCTATTAAGACTAATCTTCAAATTCTTTATAAGAATTAAAAAAAATGGATGGCAAAAAACCGATAAAATCATTATCCCTATTTACATCCTAAACACCCTTCTGATTTTTTACATCAGTTTTAAATTACTTTGGGGATTAAATTACGCTCGCCCAAGTATTAGCAAGCAGTTAAACATTAGCGACGAAAAATATACGGTAAAAGAATTGCAATTGTTAGCTAATTACTTTATCGAAAAAACCAATAAATTACAACCTCAAATATCACAAAATCTAAACTATAACATTAAACAACTACAACTAAAAGCAGTTATCGATTATCAAAACGCTGCAAAAGAAAACCCGTTTTTTAAATACAATCAGCCTTCTGTTAAACCTGTAATTAATGGCTGGCTCATAAGTAAAATAGGTATCGAGGGCTATTACAATCCATTAAGTGGCGAAGCCAATGTAAATATGAAGTTGCCTGCTTGGGTTTTACCATTTGTAACCTGTCACGAAATTGCCCATCAATTAGGGGTTGCAAAAGAAGATGAAGCTAATTTAGTGGCATATTTGGTAGGCGTAAAAAGCAATGATGTTAATTTTCAATATTCCGTAAACTACAATATGCTGAGGTATATTTTGTTAGAAATCAGGATCAAATCCCCAGAAGATTACATCGCCCTACGTACTAAAATTACTCCAGCAGTTTTGGCAAACTTTAAGGCAGAAAACGAATTTTGGGCTAAATATAACGGACAAATGTCTACTTATATGAGTATAGCATTCGATAAATTTTTGAAATTTAACAACCAACCAAAAGGTATAGATAGCTACCAAGATATTGTAATTTGGTTGTGGAATATACACAAAGAAGAGTTAACAGTTGGCAATTAACGGTTTCCAGTTTTGGGGGCAAATCTAGAAACTGCTTAAACTTAATGCCATAAAGCGGAAGCAACTGAAAATTGCAAACTGAAAACTGGGCTACCCGTGTATCGCTTCCTTTTTACCAAAATTTTTAATCAATTCGCCTTCAAATGCTAACCATTCTTTCCAGCGTTTATCAACATCAACATCTATTGTGTATTTACGAGCAAAGTTTAAAAAAGTAGTATAATGTGTAGCTTCAGAAACCATTAAATCGTGGTAAAATTGAGCTAATTCTACATCTTTAATATTTTGAGACAAGGTTTTAAAACGTTCGCAACTTCTAGCTTCTATCATTGCAGCAAACAACAAGCGCTCAATAAAAGCATTATTACGTGAGCCATCTTTTTTGCAAAACTTCATTAACTGCCCAACATAATCATCTTTTCTTCCGCGACCTAAAGTATAACCTCTCTCTTTAATTATGTTTACCACTTGCTTAAAATGCTCCATTTCTTCCAATGCAATTAACGTTAGCTCATCAACTAAATCCTGATGTTCGCAATTATCCGCTATTAAATTAATCGCATTTATGGCAGCTTTTTGTTCACACCAAGCATGATCGGTTAAAATCTCTTCTAAATTAGTTTCCGCAATGTTTGCCCAACGTGGGTCTGTTAATAATTTTAATCCTAACATCTGTGCTTGTTGTTGATTTGCAAAATTAAAATAATTAAATTAGAAAAACAGTGTCATCCAAAATCGCTTTCGGCAGTCCCTCTTTTCGTTCCTGCCGATGTAAAATCGGCATACACTTCAATAGGGTTTATATTTTAAAGCCAGTAATTCTTGGCTACCTTTCCCTTCAATCGCCTTAAACTATTGCCAATCGAAATCATTTTAATTCTCGAGAGAAAAAAAACACTTATTTTGCATAAATTTTAGAAGATGAGTGTAAAGAAATTATTAATTATTGGATTAGTTTGGCCTGAACCTACCTCATCAGCAGCCGGAACTAGAATGATTCAATTGATCGAATTATTTCTTGCCAATGATTATCAAATTACCTTTGCCTGTGCGGCAGCTAAAAGCGAATTCAGTTATAATTTGCAACAAATTGGCGTAAATGAACAATCTATTAAATTAAACGACCAAAGTTTTAACGATTTCATCATTTCATTAAACCCTCAAATCGTAATGTTCGATCGGTTTGTGATGGAAGAACAATATGGTTGGCGTGTGCAACAAGAATGCCCAGAAGCCATGACAATTTTAGATACCGAAGATTTACATTTCCTACGTAAAACACGCCAAAAAGCAATTAAAGAAGCATCAATATTAAAAAACGAAGATTTGTTTAACGATGATGCAAAAAGAGAAATTGCCTCCATTTTGCGTTGCGATTTATCGTTAATCATATCAGAACAAGAAATAAATATCCTTCAAAACCAGTTTAAAATTGATCCTTCTCTACTCCACTATCTTCCATTTTTAGAAGATGAAATAACAGCTACGGCAAACTGGCTCAGTTTCGAAGAACGGAAAGATTTTATCTTTATTGGTAATTTTTTGCACGAACCCAATTGGCAAACAGTACTTCATCTAAAAATTAAAATTTGGCCACTTTTAAGTAAACTTTTACCACAAGCTAAGTTACATATTTATGGAGCCTACCCAAGTCAAAAAGTATTGCAATTGCATAACCCAAAAGAAAATTTTTATGTTGTAGGCAGAGCCGACGATGCAAAACAAACTATTGCAAAACACAGAATTTTATTGGCCCCTATCCTTTTTGGCGCAGGTGTAAAAGGCAAATTTATTGATGCTATGCATGTAGGAACGCCGTCTGTTACGACAACAATCGGTGCCGAAGCTATGAAAGGAAATTTAGATTGGAACGGTTATATTGAAGATGATGTAAATCAGTTCATATCCAAAGCTATTGAGCTTTACCAAAATAAAGCATTGTGGCTACAAGCTCAACAAAATGGTGTGAAAATTATTAACGAACGTTTTAGCAAAAACAAATTTAGTCAATCGTTTATTCAGCAAATTGAAGTCTTATCTAAAAATTTAAAAACTCATCGGCAGCAAAACTTTGTTGGTCAACTGTTGCATTACCACACCAATCAAAGCACAAAATACATGTCTTTGTGGATTGAGGAGAAGAACAAATGAGTTGGCAGTTTGGAGTTTTCAGTTTTGATCGTACAAAATCTTACAACTTTCAAACATCTTAATCTTCCAACTTTCTAACATTACAACATTCAAACAATTTTAAAACAACAATTGTGTAAATTTGCGTTGTTATGGCAAAAATATCCATCAACTTGGCAACAGGTTCATTTCAGAAGGAAGAAATTATAGTAGGTATAGATTTAGGCACTACCAATAGTTTGGTTGCATTTATCAACCCAGATAAAAACCCGCAAGTAATTAACGATACTGGAAAAGGACTTTTAGTACCTTCTGTTGTGCATTTTAACGAACATGGAGATGCAGAAGTGGGTAATGAAGCTAAAGCTTTTTTAACTACAGATCCTGCAAACACCATCTTTTCGGTAAAACGATTATTAGGTCGCTCTTACAAAGATGTGGCCGCTCACCAAGATATTTTTAGCTATAAAATTATTGATGATGATACTGATGCATTGGTGAAAATTAAAGCTGGAAACAGATTTTACACCCCAATTGAATTATCTGCAGAAATTTTAAAAGAGCTAAAAGCTAGAGCAGAACACGCCTTAAAAACACCTGTAAATAGAGCAGTAATCACCGTTCCAGCTTATTTTAATGACAGCCAGCGCCAAGCCACTCGTGATGCTGGCAAGCTAGCCGGATTAGATGTTTTGCGTATTGTAAACGAACCAACCGCAGCAAGTTTAGCTTATGGAATTGGTTTAGACCCAACACAACAAAAAACAATTGCAGTTTATGATTTAGGTGGCGGAACATTTGATGTTTCTATCTTACAAATTCAAAATGGCATATTTGAAGTTTTAGCCACAAACGGCAATACGTTTTTAGGTGGCGATGATTTTGACAGAGCCATTTTAGATTTTTGGATAGCACAAAACAAACTTGATTTTGCAAGCATTGCGGCAGACAATATTTTAATGCAAACTTTGCGTTTACAAGCTGAAGCCGCTAAAAAAGCATTATCAAGTCAAAACTTGTACAATGAAAAAATTGGAGATATTTGGTGTACACTAGACAAACAAACCTTTGAGCAATTGATTGCTGCTAAAGTTGAAGAAACAATAACTTGTTGTAAATTAGCATTAGCCGATGCAAATTTAACCATAGCAGAAATTGATGAAGTTGTTTTAGTTGGCGGCTCTACACGTACACCATTCGTTAAAAAAGCAGTTAGCGAATTTTTCAATCGCCAACCACACGATCAAATTAATCCTGATGAAGTTGTAGCCTTAGGTGCAGCCATACAAGCTGATATTTTAGCAGGAAATCGTTCTGATATTTTATTGTTAGATGTTACTCCGCTTTCTTTAGGCATAGAAACCATGGGCGGCTTAATGGATGTAATTATTGCCCGCAATAGCAAAGTCCCTACAAAAGCTGGGAGACAATACACTACCTCGATAGATGGCCAAGTAAACATGAAAATTTCTGTTTACCAAGGCGAACGCGATTTGGTAAAAGAAAACAGAAAATTAGCAGAGTTTGATTTAAAAGGAATTCCGGCAATGCCTGCAGGCTTACCAAAGGTTGATATTAACTTTATGCTCAATGCTGATGGAATTTTAACCGTACAAGCAATTGAATTACGCTCTGGCGTAAAACAAGAAATTGATGTAGTACCAAGTTACGGTTTAAGTGATGATACGGTAGAAAAAATGCTAATAGACAGTATTGAAAATGCCAAAAGCGATGTAGCACAACGTATGCTAATTGAAGCCAGAAGCGAAGGCGAGCAATTGGTTTACACTGCTGAAAGATTTATTGCTAAAAACAGTCAGATTTTAACAGCAGAAGAAATTACAGCAACAAATATTTACATTATAGCTTTAAAAGATGCTTTAGCTCAAGGAGATAAAGATAACATCCTTAAAAAAGCAGACGAACTGAATGAATTTACCCGTCCGTTTGCAGAGCGTTTAATGGATATGGCTGTTGGCCAAGCCATGAAGGGTAAAAGTATTGATGAGTAATATTAACCACAGATAAATATTCTTAAACTTTATCGACGGTTCAAACTTTGTCAATCTGTAGAAGATTGACAAATTAGTTTAGTCGTCATTGCCAGCTCGACTGGCAATCGTAATGCAATAAGCAAGAAAAAAAACTAACATATTTTCCCTACAGTACCATAAAACTTTGGCTATCTGTAAAAGACTAACAATGTAGAAATAACGCGTCATTGCCAGCTCGACTGGCAATCGTAATGCAAAAAAAAATGTAATATAAATTCCCCTAATAACGCTTCAAACTTTGTCAATCTGTAAAAGATTGACAAAGTACAGGTTATTAGGCACCATGCAACTTCAAATAGCTGCACAATCCTTGCACTCTAAACCGCATAGCAGCGGCATCCTCCGATTTTTCATCGGAGATATAGCGAATAGGCGGACCGAATAACCCCAAATCCCACTGAATTTCCTTTACAGAAAATCTTCCATCCTGTGAGTTAAAGTTTAAAATAATTAGCATATCATCTCTCAAAGCTTAGTATATTTAAGAAAATTACCTCATGCTATCGAATGGAAAACGACAAGGAAAAGCTAAATTTACTGCTACTTAAACTCGAAAATTTATCGCTTAGGCAACAGCATTTTGAGACAGAAATACAAGATTTAAGAAATCAAATAAGACAGTTGCAGTTTCCTGGTGATGCTGTTGAACAAACGCAACCTACTCCAATTTTACAAGAACATAAAATAGTTTTCCCGCCAAAGAATACACCAATAAGTACTGCAAAACCCGTATTTAAGCAAACAACAAAGCCAAAGTTTAGCGATAATTTCAAAAGGGCCAGCTACGAGAAATCTGATTTTGAGAAATTTATTGGCGAAAATTTAATCAGCAAGATTGGAATTTTGATTTTAGTGATTGGCGTTGCCATTGGCGCCAAATATGCCATTGATAAAGATATGCTTAGTCCGCTAACGCGTATTATTTTAGGCTATTTGGTTGGGATTGGTTTAATGGGTTTTGCCATAAAGTTAAAAGCGAAATACGAGAGTTTTAGTGCTGTATTATTGAGTGGCGCTATTGCCATCATGTATTTTTTAACTTATGCAGCTTATGATTTTAATAGTCTAATTCCGCAGGCTTTAGCATTTGGCTTAATGGTTATTTTCACCTCATTTACCGTTGTGGCAGCCATTAAATATAATAAACAGGTAATTGCACATATTGGTCTAGTAGGCGCTTATGCGGTGCCTTTTTTATTGAGTGATGGCTCTGGAAAAGTGGCTGTTTTGTTTAGTTACATGGCTATTATTAACATCGGCATACTAATTTTAAGCTTTAAAAAATATTGGAAACCTTTATTCTATTTATCCTTCGGACTTACTTGGATCATTTTCGCCTCGTGGTTATTTATGGATTTCTCAGACGCCAAACATTTTAATTTGGCATTAGGTTTTTCGAGTATATTTTTCTTGATATTTTATGTAAGTAACTTGGCTTATAAGGTTAACAAAGCCGAGGTTTTTGGCATAACTGATGTGATTATTCTGCTACTAAATTCGTTTGTTTTTTATGGCATTGGTTACTTTATTTTAAGCGAAAAACATGGAGAATATTTGGGTTTATTTACCTTGTTAAATGCAATTATCCACTTTGTGGTAAGCTTAGTGATTTACAAACGCAAACTTGCTGATAAAAACTTATTCTACTTTGTATTAGCAATGGTAATTACATTTATTACCATGGCCGTACCGGTACAGCTAAGTGGTAATTGGGTTACCATATTTTGGGCGGTTGAGGCTTCAATTTTATTCTATTTGGGCAGAATGAAGGGGATTTCTATTTACGAGAAACTCTCCTACCCGCTTATATTTTTAGCATTTTTTAGTTTACTACAAGATTGGACATTCACATCGAGCGAGTTTAATTACTTAGTTGATTACACCCCAACTAAACCATTTTTAAACGTTGGATTTTTAAGTGCAATCGTTTTTATCGGTGCATTTGCTTTTATGTTTACTATTAGCAGAAAAGCTAAAAATGATGAGCAGCCCAATCAATTTAGAGAAATGTTTAGCTATATTATTCCTTCTATTTTAGTTGCAGTAATTTATTATACTTTTAGAAAAGAGATTGCTAATGTTTTCGAAAATCTGTATCAAGTGAGCAAAATAAATATCAAAACTAATGCTAACAGTCCGAATTTTGTATACAATTATAACTACCCGCTTTTTAAAACTGCTTGCGTTTACATCTATACAATGTTTTTTGCTTCGGCATTTACTTCTATCAACCTTAAAAAAATAAAGAGTAAGGATTTAGCGGTTAGTAATGCAATTATTAATCTAATAACCATTCTGGCTTTTTTAACTCAAGGTTTATATGTATTAAGCGAATTACGCCAAGCTTACATTTCGCAAAGCGACAAATATTTTGTGAGTACGAGCATGAATATTGGCATTAGATATATTTCATTGGCATTTTTCGCAACGCTCATTGCAAGTTGCTATTTATTAAGTAAATCAAAAATATTTAAGGCTAAGCTTAAAACCGCCTTTGATTATGTGCTGTACATTGCCATACTTTGGGTTTTAAGTAGCGAATTGCTGCACATTTTAGAGCTTAGTGGCTTAAAAACTGGCTACAAGTTAGGTTTGAGCATTTTATGGGGTGTATATGCACTGTTTTTAATAGCGATGGGTTTATGGAAAAACAAAAAGTATTTAAGAATTGGAGCAATTATGTTATTCGCTATTACACTCCTTAAACTATTTTTCTATGATATGGCTTCGCTTGATACCATTTCTCGCACCATCGTTTTTGTATCGCTTGGTGTGCTTTTATTGATCATTTCGTTCCTTTATAACAAATACAAACATTTAATTATTGATGATGATAAAACTGAAATTTAAAATATTAACCTTATTAATTTGCTGTGCTTTAGGTTTACAAGCCCAAACAAATGCCTATCGTTACATGCGTGATTTAAAAGGAATTAATACCACTTGGCACAGTTTAACTATACATAATCAGGTTTTTAAAAATACAAAAAGTGGATTAGCAGATTTAAGAATTTATGGTTTTAAAGGAAAAGATACCGTTGAAGTACCCTACATTTTAGAGCAAAGTGCAGACCAGGTTACGGATCGAGAAACTGATTTTAACATCATTAATCAGAGTAGCAATGCTGATGGATTTTTCTATACTTTTCAGGCGGCAAATTCAGCAAGCATCAATCAAATTAAGCTATCGTTTAAGCAAACTAATTTCGATTGGAAAACCAAACTAGAAGGAAGTAACGACAACAAGCAATGGTTTACCATTTTAAAAGATTACAGAATTTTAAGCATTAAAAACAACAATACCGATTACCAGTTTACCCAATTAGATTTTACAACAGCTAAATACACTTATTTTAGGCTAGCTATAAAAGCCAATGAACAACCCCAATTAACTGCAGCTAAAATTTTAAAAACCGATACTTTAAAAGGGGTTTATCAAAATGTGGCCTATAAGGGTTATCAATTGGTAAATGATGCAAAGACCAAACAAACTATGATCAATGTAGATTTGGTTAATCCCACGCACCTCTCCTATTTAAAAATTAATGCACAAAGTGATTTCGATTTTTACAGAACTTTAAAAATTGAATATGCAACGGATAGCTTTAAGACTGATAAAGGCATACAATACAATTATGCACAGCTTTATGATGGCACCATTAGTTCTTTAGAAACTCCGGAATTTAATTTTGCTAGCAATTTTGTTGGCAGAGTAAAAATTACCATCGAAAATAACGATAATAAACCTTTACGCATTTCTTCATTGCTATTAAAAGGTCCTGTTTATGAGTTAATTGGCCGATTTGATGATCCATCATTTAATTATGCATTATTTTATGGCAACAAAGATGCTAATCCGCCAGTTTATGAACTAAAAACTTTCGAGAATAAAATTCCGATGCAGATTAACCAATTAACTGTTGGTAATGAGCAAAATAATCCGGGCTTTAAAGTTGAAGCTAAAAAAGCACCTCTTTTTGAAAATAAGGCATGGCTTTGGGCACTTATGGCAGTAATTATTGGTTTACTTGGCTTTTTTGCTTTTAAAATGTTGAAGAGTTAAGTAACATTACCATTCCCATAACAATTAATTCAAATAATACACTAATGTCTCACTATTTTAAAGGCTTAACACTTCTCATATTCTTCATAAATATTTCAGTTTTCTGCAACGCACAAACTCAAATCTTCGATAGTTTAACAGTTGATAGTACAACATTTGTAAACACGAAAAACAAAATCAATCAACTAAGTATAGAAAGTTTTAAAAAGCAGAAGTTTACTCAACAACAAGTAGAACTTCCTTATCGACTTTTATTGCCAAAAAATTATAATCAATCTCAAAAATATCCATTGGTTATTACCTTCCACAATTCAAGTAGAATTGGCAACGATAACGAAAAACAATTGGAGCCATTGGCAAAAATTTGGCTCAGACCAGAAATTTACGACAATTTTCCTTGCTTTGTGATAGCTCCTCAGTTTAACAAACGTTCATCAAATTATACCAAACAAGCTGATGGAATTTTATCGTCAATCCCTAGTGATGATGTTAACCTAGTTTTAAAATTAATTGATTCGGTATCTTTAAAGTATGGTAACATCGATAAATCTAGAATTTATTTGGTAGGCTATTCTATGGGAGCTTCTACAGCACAAAATTTAATGACTATCGATGCAAAAAAGTTTGCAGCAATTGTATCTATTGCTGCCGTTCCAGATTTATCAAATCTAAGAGCTTTCAAAAACAAAAATATGTTGCTAATTCATGGGCAAAACGATACCGAAAACCCCTATAATGGCAGTGTAGAACTAGCAAAAAAACTAAAAAACAACAAAAAATTAATTTTTAAAACTTACATCAACCTTAATCACGACAACATCAATATTCCATTTCTGTTAAGTGATGAAATACCAAAATGGCTCTTTAAACAAAAAAATAAGACTTAATTTTAACCTTCTCTCATTATCTACATTGTAATTTTTACACATTTTTCATCTAATTAAAACCAAACAAATGAAAACAATCTTTCAGCAAGAAACTGTAAATGAAATAATTGCAAGGCTCGAAAAACTTACGGCAGAAACAAAGCCAAACTGGGGTAAAATGAATGCAAGTCAAATGTTAGCTCATTGTAATGTGAGTTACGAAATGGCTTTTGAAAACATACATAAAGCACCAAACGGATTTGTAAAATTGATTCTCAAACTTTTTGTTAAAGACCAAGTTGTAGGTAGTAAACCATATAAAAAAAATGGTCAAACAGCACCAGCTTTTTTAATTACAGACCCTAAAGATTTCGAAAAAGAAAAGGCTCGTTTAATTGCCTATTTACAGAAAACCTCGCAGTTAGGCGCTAATCACTTCGAAGGTAGAGAATCTTTATCTTTTGGCAAATTAACTGCTGCTCAATGGAATACCATGTTTCAAAAACATTTAGAACATCATTTAACGCAATTCGGAGTTTAAAAATTAGAAAAGCAAAACCAGCAATAATAGGTTAAAGCAGTCCCGTTTTACATTACAAGCCCAATGTTTTGATCCCGAAAATCGGGAAACATTGGGGCTTTACATTTCAACCGGGTTTAGTTTACAAACTTATTGCTACTATTAAAACAACCATACCATGCTGCATAAATTTCTAACGCTTCTTCGTAATTTTGCAACTAATACCTCAAACACCGTTACAACAAACCAAATGATAAAGGATAAAGTAATTGCTGCTTACGAAAAAATGGCAGTAAAATATGATGAACTCATAGACCATAAACCTCATAACGCCTATTACGATAGACCAAATACATTGGCTCTTTTACCAGATGTAAAAGGGAAGAATATTTTAGATGCTGCTTGCGGGCCAGGTAAGTATGCTGAAATTTTAATTGCCCAAGGTGCAAAAGTTTTAGGCTATGATATCAGTCCTAAAATGGTAGAATTGGCAATTAAAAGAAACCAAAACCAAGCAGAATTTTACGTTCACGATTTATCAACTCCGTTTAAAACCATTGGCAATGAAACTTATGATATTGTGCTTTGCGCTTTGGCCTTGCATTACCTAGAAGATTGGGCTCCAGCAATTATTGAATTTAACAGGGTATTAAAAAAGGATGGAATACTTGTGATTTCAATTGAGCATCCCTTTAACGATTTCAACTTTTTTAAATCTAAAAAATACTTCGAGATAGAACAGGTAAAATGTACTTGGAAAGGCTTTGGAGAAGCAATTGAAGTGAACAGCTACAGAAGATCATTAAGTGAATGTTTAACGCCTTTAACCGAAAATGGCTTTTATATTGATAAATTAGTTGAACCAAAACCCACCAAAGAATTTGAAAATGCAGACCCGAGACATTTCAAAGAATTAAATGAATTTCCAGCATTTTTGTGTGTCAGAGCAGTAAAAAGAAACCATTAAACGTTTCGCGATTTGTTTAGTCTTAAATGAAATAGACAATTTAAATCCTCCCCGCTCATGAAATTTTTTGTTTTCACTTTAGTCTTTTTATCAATTTTTGGCTGTAGCAAAAAAAACGATAACACACCCACCGAGCCTGATACAAAAATGTATTTCCCGGCAAATGCCAGCTCAAATTGGGAAACTACAAGTATGGTCGGCTTAAATTGGAATCAAAATGCGGTACAACCATTAAAAGAATACCTGCAACAAAAAAGAACAAAGTCTTTCATAATTTTAGTTAACGGCAGAATTGCAATGGAAGAATATTTTGATGGGCATACCGTAGCCACAACTTGGCAATGGAACAGTGCTGGTAAAACACTTGTTGCCACTACAACAGGCATAGCACAACAAGAGGGTTTATTAAATATCAATACTAAAGTTTCTCAATATTTGGGTAACGGCTGGACGAGCGAACCGATTGAAAAAGAGAATTTAATTACTTCTAAACATTTACTTACCATGACCTCGGGCATTAGCGATGATAAAGAATTGGTAATCAAAGCAAACTTAACTTATCTAGCCGATGCTGGTACTAGATGGTCTTATCACAATGTTTTTCAGAAACTGATGGATGTTGTTGGTGCAGCAAGCAATCAAGAGTTTGAAACTTACTTTAATGCCAAGCTAAAAAACAAAATCGGCATGGATGGTTTTTGGAATAATGGTCTTATTTTTAAAATTTACCATAGCAATACCCGCAGCATGGCTCGTTTCGGTCTTTTAGCATTACATAAGGGCAAATGGAATAGCGAAACTATCATTAATGAAACCTTTTTTAATGAAAGCATCAATACATCGCAAAACATCAATCCATCTTATGGTTATTTATGGTGGTTAAATGGTAAATCAAAATACATGGTTCCAGGTGCTCAAACCGTTTTTAATGGCAGTTTAGTTGCTAATGCACCTGCAGATATGTATGCTGCAATGGGCGCAGAAGATCAACGTATTTATGTTATACCAAGTAAAAACATGGTGATTGTTAGAATGGGTAACGCTTCAGATCCCGCAAATCCAAATTTTGCACTTTCTGGTTTCGATAACGAATTATGGCAAAAGATAAATGCTGTAATTAATTAAATAAAAACATTTGCATGTAGCTTATGGATAATCAAATAAAGAAATTTAGATTTTTTTAAACCACAAAAATTTTCTTTATATTCAAGTTATGAAAAGATTAGCAAAACTTATTTTGTTAATCATCCCTCTCATATTATGTACTTCTTGGGGCTTTTTTGCGCATCGGCGGATTAATCAATTGGCCATTTTTACCTTGCCAACTGAAATGGTTACTTTTTATAAAACTGCCAACAAATATATTATAGAACATGCAGTAGATCCTGATAAGAGAAGATACATCGACACTTTAGAGGCGCCAAGACATTATCTTGATGTAGAAAACTACGAAGAAAATATTGATAGCATTCCAGAAAAATTTAATGATGCTTTGGCAAAATATGGGCAGAAAAAACTCAACGAAAGTGGCATTGTACCTTGGCAAATTCAGCGAACTTACTACAGTTTAGTTAAAGCTTTTAAAACACACGATTCGTTAAGAATTTTAAAATACTCTGCGGATTTAGGCCATTACATTGGCGATGCTCATGTACCACTCCACACCACACACAACCACAACGGACAACTTACCAATCAACATGGTATACACGCTTTTTGGGAAAGCAGAATTCCTGAACTTTTTGCCGGAAAATATAACTTTGTAGTTGGTAAAGCGGTGTATATCGATGATCCTTTAAAAGCTGCTTGGAAAATTGTGAAACATTCGCACAGCCTTTTAGATAGTGTTTTAGTATTTGAAGCAACGCTGAATAAATCTTTTCCATCTGATCAAAAATATAGCTTCTCTGAAAGAAATAATGTTGTACTTAAACAATATTCCGAAGCTTATTCTAAAGCTTATCAAGATAAAATGAATGGCATGGTTGAGAAGCAAATGCGTGCCTCTATCCTATCTATCGGTTCGTTTTGGTTTTCCGCTTGGGTTGATGCTGGTCAGCCAACTTTGAAGAATTTAATCAAAACAGAAATAGATCCTGAGGAGAAAAAATGGATGGAGAAAACTGAACAAAAATATAAAGAAGGTAATATTATTGGCAGGGAGAATTAGAAAAGGCTGGTCTTTAGCAAGTAAACATATTTCGGTCGGTGAGACACCAACCGATAGGAAAAAAATCTAGACAAATTTAATTTTATAAACTGTCACGCTGAGCGTAGTCGAAGCGCATTATAAAGTCTTCGACTACGCTCAGACTGACAAAAAACAGCTAGAAATTATAAGTAGAAAAAAGCTACGAAATTTAATTTCGTTTTCGATATTTCTTTTTGAATTTTGATACAGCCTCTTCTCTCGCTGTGCTGCGTTCGATATGACTAAAGGGGCACAAAAACTAATCTTCTTTAATCTCTTCTTCTATTTGTTTTTCTATTGGTTTTTTAGAGAATAAAGATTTTAGAGCACCGTAAATTACTGGTAAAAATGTACCCACTGCAATAATTAACACTAAAATTTCAAAATTCTTTTCTACAAAAGGAATTTTACCTAATAAATAACCAGCGAATAACAAACTTGCAATCCATACTATACCACCAACAACATTATAAAAACTAAATTTACCGAATGACATTCTTGCTGCACCTGCAACGAATGGAGCAATTGTTCTTATAATTGGCAAAAAGCGACTAAATACAATGGCTTTAGCACCATGTTTTTCGAAATATTCGTGAGATTGATGGTAATATTTTAATTTCAGGATTTTATTATTCTCTTTAAATACCTTAATACCAAAGTATTTACCCAATTGATAGTTTAAAGTATTTCCGGTTATTGCTGCAATAATCAAAATAATTAACATGAACCAGATATTTAAACCAGTTCCCTCGCCTGCTACAAGAGCTCCAACAGCAAAAAGCATTGAATCGCCTGGCAAAAATGGTGTAACCACAAATCCAGTTTCTGCAAAAATGATGATGAATAAAATCAGATAAGTCCAGGTTCTATACTCCTGCATAATCTGCTCTAATGTATCTTTTGTATTCGTAAGTAATTGTACGAGTAAGTCGAAAAATTCCAATGTGTTTATATTTTATTCTGCAAAAGTAAGGATATCGTTTTGATAACGGAGTAATTTTTAAAATATGACTGCAATTAAATAATTTTTGCTTTTATTTCGCGTCATTTCGAACGAGTTTTTCACGAGAGCTAGTTCCGATTAATCGGAAAGAAATCTCTATCTCTCTTAAGCACTGACTGAACTAGTTGTAAAACAAAATCAGCAGCAACTTACTGACAGATCTCTCGTCGCTGCGCTCTGTCGAGATGACGAAATTGAAAAAATCAATGTGACGAAAAAAGGCTCGGTATAAACCAAGCCTTTTTTTATATCATATACTGAAAACTGCCAACTGAAAACCGTTAACTGATTAGTAGCTGTTATTAAGCATTACAGGCATCACCAACATTAAAACATCTTCATTTTCATCGTTAGTTTGTGGTATCAATAAACCTGCTCTATTTGGAGTAGAAAGCTCTAAAGTAACTTCCTCACCACTTAAATTACCCAGCATTTCGATTAAGAAACGAGCATTAAAACCAATTTCTAAATCCTCACCTTCGTATTGGCAACTTAAACGCTCGTGTGCTTCGTTAGCAAAATCTAAATCTTCTGATGAAATATTTAATTCGCTACCGTTTATTTTCAATCGCACTTGATGTGTAGTTTTATTGGCAAAAATTACAACCCTACGTAAAGTATTTAAAAACAAAGCTCTGTCAATTACCAATTTATTAGGGTTATTAGCTGGTATTACGGCTTCATAATCTGGGTAACGCTCATCAATTAAACGACAAACCAAATTGATATTTTCGAATTTGAAAAATGCGCTTGTTGCGTTATAATCTACAGAAACATTTACATCAGAATTTGGCAAAGCTGCTTTTAATAACGTTAAAGCTTTTTTAGGCAAAATAAATGATGATGCTTTATCTGCCTTGCCATCCATGCGACGGTAACGCACCAATTTATGAGCATCAGTTGCTACAAAAGTAATGTGCTGAGGGGAAAGTTGGCAATAAACACCAGTCATTGCAGGTCTTAACTCATCATTACTAACTGCAAAAATGGTTTTTGTAATGGCTTCTGCTAAAACAGATGCGGGTAAATTTACTGAAGAGGCATTATCTACAACCGGAATTTTAGGAAAATCATCTCCGTTTTCGCCACTTAATTTGTATTTACCATCACCAGCACTAATTTCGATAGAAAAAGTATTATCATCAATATTAAATGAAATTGGCTGATCGGGTAATGTTTTTAAAGTATCTAATAATATTCTAGACGGAACAGCAACTTTACCTTCTTCTTTAGATTCTACTGGCAATGAGGTTGTCATGCTGGTTTGCAAATCTGTAGCAGAAATGGTTAAATTCCCATCCTTAATTTCGAAAAGGAAATTTTCTAATATAGGCAAAACTGTACTGCTGCTAGATGCACCGTTAACCGTTTGTAAATGTTTTAATAATGTAGAGGTTGATACTATAAATCTCATTTTGGTTTTATATATATTCAAAAATATAAAAATTACTTTGCATACTTATGCTTACGGTAATAATGTTGAAAAGTTGCGAAACATATTAACAATATGAACGGGAAAGCAGTATTAATTAATTGCCATTTTAATTTTTCGGCTTTTATTAATGCTTTATTTAGCAATCTTACTTTTATTTCTTTGTTTCGCAAGGCGATAAGGTTATCATCATCTGTAAAATAATCGGCGATATTTAACAATAATGCTTTATTGCCATAATTTTGTTGGGTATATCTATCTAATCCTAACGGGAAAATAGAATTGTCAGCCTTACTATATTGATTTGCAAAAATATCTCCATCGCCAATTACTATCATTTTGGTTGGTTTACTAATAGCTGGCAAATTGTAATCTTCATCAATTCCTGCTGGTACTGGTCTATTTAAAAATACTGATTTAAATCTTCCTTCTAATAAAATACCTGCAGTTTTTGGCATACTGGTATATTCTTCTTGTTTTGGCTCTTGCGCCAACATTTGTAGGGAGAGCATTTTAGGCGTTTCAAAAACTTTATTGTAAGGTGATGTTTGAAGAATTATTGTTTTCTTTATGTTTGGCACATCTATAATATCTACTGTACTTGCAAATTCTGCTTTTACACCATCAATATTTTTCACCAGAGCATTGGATGTATCAGGAGTAAGAATTGGATAATAAATCCATGGTGCCAAATCTATTTGTGCTTGCTCACCAGGATTGTTGGTAGCCACCGGAATAGCTGCACTATTAACATCTGTTATTAAATTATAATTAATTCTAGCACCATATTCAAAAAGCATGTCATCAATGTTTAATTGATTATTGGTAGCCATTATTTCTGGTCGCTTTTGCAAACTATCTAAACTGGCAATAACCTGATCTATAGACCAAACCAACCTGCCACCTTTCATTACAAAATAGTTAATTTTATACTTTTCCAATTCGCTTAAAGCTGTTTGTGGTTTGGTAATAAAAAGAACATCCAAATCATCTAAGCCTTGTTTTTTAATAATTTGGAGATCTACAAAACCTGCATAAAAATTTTGCGAAAGCGTATTATTTACTGCATCGTAAAATTGAGTTTCTAATGCTTTGTTATGACCATCCAAAAATCCAATTTTAGGATTTTGGCCTTTTTGTAACCTCTTAATTGCTGCTGTAAATGAATATTCTAAATTTTGTATCGAGCTATTGATATTTGTTTCGTAATCAGTTGCTGGCCCGCCAGTTTTTTGCAATAAATTAATTGCCATTGGCTTGCCATCAATATCAATTAATGCCATTGGGAAGATAATTTTTTGCGTTAAACCAGCATCGTTTTTAATATTAATTGCGATGGGTTTAATCCCAATCTCACCCAAACTTTTAATTAGTGTATCTTGTTCATTTGCCGCCACACCATCCAAGGGATCTTGAAAAATAATTTTTACTTTGGCATTTGAGTACGCTTTATAATCATTCAACAAATCCTTCGTCGCATTGCGTAATCTCTTAAAAGCACTTGGTATTTCTCCGTCTAAAAACACAGTTATGGTGATGTCTTTTTCTGTTTTCGCTAAAATTTCTTTTGTTTTTGAGTTTAAGGTGTATCGTTTTTCTTTAGTAAAATCGATGCGTGTATAAAAGTATTGAGCAATTACATTTATCAACACCAAAACGGCTAAAAATCCAAGTATTTTTAGCCAATTCTTCTTTTTTAGTCTTTCAGAATTAGTCTTTGGTCTTTCAGCTTTAGTCTTAAAATCTACCACTTTCTACCTCCTATTGCTAGCTGTGTAAATCCTAAAAACAACAACACAAAAGTGATAAAGTAAACTAAGTCTCGAGTATCTAAAACTCCTCTGCTTATCGATTGATAATGCTCATTGATACCTAAATTGATTAGAATAATACCTAAAGTTTGCATTTCAAAGAGTTGGCTAAGCGATTCAAATCCACTGAAAGTGAAAAAGCATAAAAAAACAGCTACCGCGAAAGCAATAACTTGATTTTTTGTAATGGATGAAGCAAAAATACCAATGGCAGTAAATGCATTTCCTAATAAAAATAAACCTAAATACGAACCAATTACAGCTCCACTATCTATATTCCCTTTAGTTAAACCCAATTGATAAATGCTGTAATAATAGATTAGTGTTGGTAATAAAGCAAATAGCATTAAAACTACACAGGCAAGAAATTTAGCAGCTATAATTTGAGTATTGGTTAAAGGCTTTGTTGCCAAAATTATATAAGTACCTTCTCTTCTTTCTTCTGCAAACGAACGCATGGTAATAGCAGGTATCAAAAAAATAAATAAAAATGGCGCAAGACTAAAAAAGCCATTCAGCTCTGCATAACCATAATCTAATATAGAAGTTTCTGGAAAAAACCAAAGTAACATGGCGCAAGCCAATAAAAATATACCAATGGTGATGTAAGCCACCGATGAATTTAAAAAACTAAATAATTCTCGTTTAAAAACTGCGTACATGCAATGCGATTAATGATGCCGAAGTTAGCTAATTATTTATGAGTAAGAAATTATTCACCTTTCAAATGTGAATTGAAAATGCTGCTTATATCTGTTATACTTTGGTAATTTGGCTGTATAAAACCAAGGTTCGGGTGGTCTTGATCCCAAATTGCAGCTACCATAACCCAACTAATAAAGAAAAAGATACCTGCAAGTATGAAGGTTTGGTTATTTTCGATATTCATCATAAAACCTATTAAAAACCCAATTAAAAGCGAATAAACAATGAGAATTGCAATAATTAATGTTGGTGTACTTTGATTGTAATTCTCAGTTAACCTTATATAGGATGATCTTAAATTTGTGATGTGTGTTAAAATTCTATCTATTTCTGCACTTGTTTCTGCATTGGTTTTTTGATGCTGAATTAAAAATTTATCTAGATTTTGATCTATTTTAATAACTTCTGCAACAACCCTTGAAGTTGAAAATCCATTTACTTTTAAATTTTTATCATGTATTTCGAAAAATGATTTAAGATAGGTTTGCAAATGTTGCTTAAGTGGTTCATCGTAATATTTTGCCTTTTTCACCAATACTGATAATCTGTCGGCTACTGCATAAATTTCATGATTTCTATTTGCTGCATGGTTGCTAGATAAAACTAATGAAAATGAAAGTAGCAATGAGTAAATACTTACTAAGCTAGATTCAAGCCCGATAGATTTCCAAACTTTATTGAGTTTAACACGCTTTTTAGCATACAAAATGCCAATGTAAATACTAAAATAAAGCGCTGCCGGATATATTAGAAAGAAAAATATGTATTGAAATATCATAAACAAAAGGGATTACCATAAAATTAACAATAAAAAAGGCTTTCCACAATGTGAAAAGCCTTTAATAATGTAAAATATAATTGCTTACAAACCGAATGCAAAAGCTGCACGCAAACCAATAAAACCTCTAGAGCCACCATCTCTAGACCAGTTTTCGTAACGTACACCAAAATCTAAGCTAGATTTGTCTGAAACTGAAAAAGAAGTACCTAAAGTTGGAGCAAGAATGAATGAAGTACCCATTCCGTCTTCTGTGCTAATAGCAGCACCAACTTCACCTGCTCCATAAAAGTTACCTCCGAAATAATATTTAGCACCTGCTTTTAAAGGAATGTAGCCAAAACTTGTTGGTAAACCTGCTGCTTCTAGTATGTCTTTTGGATTTCCTGTAACCATATTAGCTAAATAACCTGCTGATAAAGTTAAATTTAATGCTTTAGCTACTGGTTGCTCAAATTGTAATGAACCACCTACATACAATTTATTTTCAGAATTGCTTCCTGTAGGAAAACCGAAATCTGCGCCAACACTTAATTTTCTAACCGCACCTTCTGTTTGTGCACTTGCTGCAAAACCTAAACCTGCAACTAAGGCTAATGATAATAATAATTTTTTCATTGTGTTTTTGTTAAATTAAATTTGAATTAATTGAACTTTAAGACACAAGAAGTTTGCCAATCGTTACAACTTTTAAGAGTTTTAGGAATAAAGATTAAGTTTTAAAAAACTAACAAAATGTAAATCAGTTCATTAATTTCTGAGCGAAATTTAATTCCTACATTAGCTTGACAAATGGTAAATAACCATATTGGCAGATTTTAACTAAAGATTAAAAGCGTAAGCAACCCTTAAACCAATAAAACTAAAAGTACTAAACGTTGCGTTTGTAGCTGTAATTGTTCTTCTGCTCGACCAACCTTCATAACGTAAGCCCACATCTAATTGGTTATCAGAATTGCGGAGTTTTAAATAAGTACCAACTCCTGGCGACCAAACGAAGCCTGATTTGGCATTTCCCGATATAGGAAAATTTGTACCAACTTGCCCTTCTACATAAAAATTAGGTGACGTATAATATTTAAAGCCACCTTTTAACGGTACAGCAGTTTCTGCTGGTGTGCGAATGCCAAAATAATTACGCCCTAAAAAACTAGTGATGCCACTATTAATAGTTAAACCAGTTTTTGGCGACAAGCCTAATTCTACTTTTATGGCCGCACTTGCTCCAATTGAACTGATATTTGATGAATTACCTGTTGGCACATTTAACTCTGGTCCGATGCCAATGGTACTAATTTGCGCTTTTGTAGTTGTAAAGATAAAAACGCAAATCAGCATGGTTAGTAATGTTCTAATTCTCATTTAATCTGACGTTAAGTTTCTAAAAATTTCTTCTAATGATGCTGTCTTATTTTTTTCTTTTAATCCCTGAAGCGTCTCATTTGCAACAATATTGCCTTTATTTATGATAATTACTTCATCACACAAAGCTTCTACTTCTTGCATAATGTGGGTAGAAATAATTACGGTTTTTTCTCTTCCTAAGTTTTTAATCAAAGTTCTTATTTCTGCCAATTGATTGGGATCTAAACCAGAGGTTGGTTCATCTAAAATTAACACTTCTGGATTATGAATAATGGCTTGAGCTAAACCGACACGCTGCTTGTAACCTTTAGAAAGTGTGCCAATTTTTTTATGCTGTTCTGCCGTTAAACCCACTTTTTTAATCACATCGTCAACTCTGTTTTTAAGATTGGGGATTTGATAAGTTTCGCCAACAAAATTTAAAAACTCACGGATGTACATTTCGTTGTACAAAGGTGTATTTTCTGGCAAATAACCAATTAGCTTTTTCACTGCCAATTCATCAGTTAAAATACTTTTACCACAAATTTCGGCATCGCCGGATGTTGGCTTCATATAACCAGTAAGCATTTTCATCGTTGTAGATTTTCCGGCACCATTTGGCCCTAAAAAACCCAAAATTTTCCCAGGTTTTGCCTCAAAGCTAATCTCATTTACTGCGATTTGGCTATCGAACTTTTTAACTAATTTTTTTACAACGATGCTCAATTTACTTTATGCTTAGGTTAGCAAATTTAAGTTTTTTATCAGTTCTATAGCTATCAAATTGTTTTCCTGCTAATACAACTTCATCAGTAGATATCATATCTGCTCCGTTAGCTAGTAATTTTTCGTAAACCTTTTGGTTTGGGTTAGCCATCGCACTGCGATCTAAGTTGCCCATTGAACCTAAAATGCAACTAATGCCTTTGCTGTGCAAATATTTATAAACTACCTGATCTGGTGCTGCTGTACCCACAAAAGCTACAATTCTATTGTTTGGTACGCCCATACTATTTAAACGCTCAATGTCTTCCACTTTTCTGGCAGATGCCGATATCATTAAATCTGGTGCTAATTTATGCACCTCGGCAGCTTGATTGGCATTATAAGTTATAATAATGGCGTTCGTTTCAGATTTAGTTTTACGTACCGCATCTACAATTTTAGCATAAGGTACACCTCTTTTAATATCGATGGTAAAAATCACCTTGTTTTTGCCCCATTTCAACACTTGCTCAATTGTAGGTATTTTAAATGAGGTTACCTGTCCTGCTTTATCTTTTAAGCTAAACTTTTGTAATTCTGTAAAGGTGTAGCTGCCAATTGGTCCAGTACCTGTACTTGTTCTGTCCAATTTGTCATCATGCATAACCACTAAAACAGAATCTTTACTTAAAGCCACATCAAACTCTATAATTACTGGCTGATAAGTAGTTGAATTTTCAAAAGTTTCAATCGCATTTTCTGGAAAGCCAGGCATTGGACCTCCACGGTGTGCACTAATTAATGGAAAACCGGCTGTTTCTCTATTTAAGAATGAACGAAATTCTTTGGCCGTTTTAAAACTAATATAATGATGTTTTGTTGGCCCGATAAATGAAATGCCAACAATGGCAAGAAGTAAAAACGAAAATTTAATGTGCTTCACGTAATCTATTTTGAATCGCAAAGTTAATCCTTTGTATTAAATTAGAATGTAATTAATGTGATGCTTATCGCTTTAAAAAGTTCCAAACTGAAGTTTCTTCTTTAGCTTTTTTATCTTCGATGAGATTTTTCACAATACGATCCAATAATTCTTCATTTTCGCTAACTAACTTATCGCCAAGGGAAACTATTTTTTGAATATTGGAAGGCGTAGCGGCATCCATTGAAGAATTTATGGAGGAAAGATTACTGGGATCGATACGGATATAATTGCTACTCTCATTTACCGATCTAAATAATTGTTTGAGAAAATAATTGCTACTTTCTGCAGAACTGCTACTCATAATGTCTACCAAAGCTGGCCCGATAGAAATTGCTTTTTTCTTTTTAAAATCTTCGTACTGGTAAGATATTTTCGACAAACCCGTACCTAATGATAAAATCCAAATATCATCAATTTTGTAGGTTTTGTAGGTCTTCATTACTTCTAACATTGCAGATAGAGATGGATTATGAGCAAATACACCACCATCTACCAAAGGATAACGTGTTTTTGCTAAAGAGAAGATTTCGGCAACAGCAAAATAAGTTGGCGCTGCAGCTGTTGCTCTGCAAACATCTTTGATATAAAAATCTCTAGAGGCACCATGAGAAATGGCTTTCTGTTGCCTGAATAGATGATTTTTACGTAACTCGATATCATAAGCGGTAATCATACAAGGCCTTAACAACTCGCTTAATTTTTTATTACCAAAATAGCCGTCTAAAATTTTCTCTAAAATTGTGGCATCATATAACTCGCTCACCAAACCAAATTTACCTAAAAACCGGCGCCATCTATTGGCCGAAAAAATTTCGACACCATGTTCTAAGTAAATATCTAAAGCTTGTTTTGCGGTATATTTAGGTTTTTGCAGGTTCTCATCATCCGGACAAAGCAAAATAGATAACAATATACCGCCCGTACTTGTACCAGCAAAAAAATCAAAATAATCTATTATATGTGCGTTTTGATTTTTAGTTGCCCTTTGAATTTTTTCTTCCAATGCCACTAAAATCATACCTGGGATAATCCCACGAATGCCGCCGCCATCTATAGAAAGAATTCTCTTCATTTTGTATACGCTTAGTAAATTACCGAAAGTAGGAAAAAATATTGAGTTGGCGTGCAGGGGTTAGTTGGTTAAGGGCTTAGGGTAAAATGCTTAATTTTTTTCTAAAAAAGCAAAAACAGAACTCTATTAAAGTAAGTCGGGCTATGCACTTCAATCTTTTTGTGCGCTTCGACTACGCTCAGCGTAACACAAAAAGGATTTCCGCTACTATCCCGTTTATATAACTTAAGCCGGTAATTCTATTACGGGTTGCTGTACGCCTAGAACTACATAGTAGCAAAAGCCTGAGTAAGATAAACCCCTGCCTACCGGCAGGCAGGCGACTTAGCGGAGATACTTTTTTGTTTAAACTTACGAAGTCTTCTAACACACGAGCAAGAGACTTCGTAAGTTTTAAAAAACAAAAAAGATTGTAGCGAGGGCGGGACTGATATAAGTTTTTTTGTAATAGAATTGCTTTTCAATTGACCATATAAGACATTTAAGGAAATATAAGTTGTCCGCTTGCATGTTATTAAGCTATAGTAATTCTGCTTTAGTCTTTTAGCTTTAGTCTTTCATCTTTAAATATTATCTTTGCGCTACTATGGCTAAAACAAACGACGAACAATTTAAAAATGTAATATCACACGCTAAGGAATACGGTTTTGTATTTCAAAGCAGCGAAATATATGACGGTTTAAGTGCCGTTTACGACTATGGACAACTAGGTGCCGAATTAAAGAATAATATTAAAACTTACTGGTGGAAAGCAATGGTGCAGATGCACGAAAACATTGTAGGAATTGATTCTGCAATTTTTATGCACCCTAAAGTATGGAAAGCAAGTGGGCATGTTGATGGTTTTAACGACCCAATGATTGACAATAAAGACAGTAATAAACGTTACCGTGCTGATCAGTTATTGGAAAATAAAATTGATGAATTATACTCGGAATTAGCAAATTTTAGCGAAGAGAACAAAACTAAATTCGAAAGCTTTCAGCATGGAATTTTAGCAAAAAGCGATGAAGATCAGGCTACTTGGATTACTGGTTTTAGAAACGAAACAGAAGTTGTAGATAATGCACAATACTCTTTTGTAGATGAGGCTAGCTGGAAGTTTGTTAAAAAAGGTTTAGCACTTGAGGTTGAAATGAATTTAGCCTTGAAATCTGAAAATCTAGCGCAACTAAAAGACTTAATTGTTGATTATAAAGTAATTTGCCCTATTTCTAAAACTTCAAACTGGACTGATGTTCGTCAGTTTAACTTGATGTTTAGCACCCAGTTTGGTGCAATGGCTGAAGGTAGCGATGAAGTTTACTTGAGGCCAGAAACAGCTCAAGGTATTTTTGTTAACTTTTTAAATGTGCAAAAATCTGGCAGAATGAAAATTCCTTTTGGGATTGCACAAATTGGAAAGGCTTTTAGAAACGAAGTAATTGCTCGTCAGTTTATTATGCGGATGCGTGAGTTTGAGCAAATGGAAATGCAATTTTTTGTTCGCCCTGGCGAAGATGTAAAATGGTTTGCTTACTGGAAAGAAGCTCGTTTAAAATGGCACAAAGCTTTGGGCACTGCTCCAGAAAAATATCGTTTCCACGACCATGTTAAGTTGGCACATTATGCCAATGCAGCAACAGATATCGAATTTGAATTCCCTTTTGGTTTTAAAGAAGTTGAAGGTATACACAGCAGAACTGATTTCGATTTAACACAACACCAAGAGTTTTCTGGAAAGAAAATGCAATATTTTGATAACGATTTAAATGAAGAAGGTAAACCTTATGGCAATTACGTTCCTTATGTTATCGAAACTTCGATAGGTTTAGATAGAATGTTCTTGTTAACAATGATTAACGCCTTTGAAGAACAAGATTTAAGTACTGAAGATAAACAAGACAGTAGAACTTTGCTTCGTTTACATCCAGCTTTGGCACCAATTAAAGTGGCTATTTTCCCTTTAACTAAAAAGGATGGTTTACCAGAAAAAGCTCGTGAAATTATGGATCAATTGAAATTTGATTTCAACTGTGTTTATGAAGAGAAAGATGCTATTGGTAAACGTTACCGTCGTATGGATGCCATTGGCACACCTTTCTGCGTAACTGTAGATCATCAAACTTTAGAAGATAATACAGTAACAATAAGACATAGAGATACGATGGAGCAACAACGTATTGAAATTAAAGAATTACATACAATTATTGAAGGTAAAGTAAGCTGGAGAAATTTATTGGCTTAATATGCACCCGTCATTTCGAACGAGGCACGAGGAGAAATCTGTTTAGATTGTTTACAAAAAAGATTTCTCCTCGTGAAAAACTCGTTCGAAATGACGTTAATTTTTTTACAAAATCTCATCCAAAGCATCTTCACTTCTACCAATAACCGCTAAATCGCCTTTAATTAAAATTGGTCTTTGTATTAAAATCGGGTTTTCATGCATGGCTAAAATCCATTCTTCATCAGACAAGGTTTTGCCTTTAAATTTTTCCTTGTATAGGTTTTCTGTAATTCGAACCAGTTCAAAAGGCTTAATGCCTAGTTTTGCAATAATTTCTTTTAAAAGTTTAATACTGGGTACCTGTTCTAAGTAATTAATAACTTCAAAATCTTCTCCACTTTTTGTTAATTCTGCCAAGGCAGTTCTGCTTTTACTACAGCTATTGTTGTGATATATTGTAATCATCTTATTTTCTCCCATACCAATCGTGTTCCTCTACCCTCGTAATTTCGGGCTTACCAATTTCAGTTAAAATTCTTCGAGCACCAACCAAAGTTGTGCTTTGTCCAGCATCATAATTGGCAGCTGTTGGTATCAAACTACTAATTTTAACCATTCCAGCGCTTTGTATAAACTCTCCATCGCCCATGTAAATTGCAGTATGGGTAACTCTGCCGCCATTTACACCTCTCCGCTTTGCGGCCGAAAAAAATAACAGATCTCCAGCTTGTAAATTTTTCATACATTTTGCTACGCTAATGTTATCATTTTCCAAAACATCAACTACGTTGCCAACTAAAGCTTGCTGCGATGCATCACGTGGAATAATAATCCCATTTAAAAAATAAGCGGTTTTGGTAAAACCACTACAATCTACCCCTTTAACAGATGTACCGCCCCATAAATAAGGTACGCCAACTAAATTTTTTGCAGTAGTTAAAATTGCTTTAGCCGATGGATTGTTTCTTTTAACCCAATCTTCATAAGGTTTAATTTTAGCTGTTTCTACATAACCTACTCTCCCATCAGGATAAGCGACTTTACTAAAGACCTTTCCATTATTTAACAATTGTAAGATATTACCACTCACCAAATCAGAAACACGTAACTCATTAGCATTAGGTTTTGTAAATGCATGACCAAAATCTGCCGTAAACACCACTTTTTCTGCAGCTTGCCACGTTTCAAATTCGGTTTTTGTCATTGGCTTAATCGCACTTCCATCCGTCCAACTCAAATATAAATCTGGCGTTTGCACCAAATAAAATCCACCTTGCTTTTTTAAAATCTTAACGGGCGTACCCAAAATCATTTGTGTCATCAGCTCTGCTGCATTTTGGGGATTTGCTCTATTATTACTTACAGACAAATTAGAAACCCCATATTCTAATCCGTTTAATGCTTTACTCGGCAACAAAACCGAAGTATATTTAACCTCAGAACGAGTTGGTTTTAATTTCTCAAATTCGGCTAAAACCAATGCAGACGAACTTTCTAACCATACCGAGTCGCCTTTAATTTGTAGGTTTACATAAATTGCTCGTTTATCAGGAGCAAATTTCTTTTGAATTTCTTTGGCTAATAAGCGATAAGCAGCCGTATCAGTCTGCCCATGAGCAAGCAATTCAAAAAAACTCAAAATTAAAGCAAATAACAGGCTTTTCATCATATCTCAATATTGAAAGACTAAGGTACAAAAACGCACTTTATATCCATTTTTGAAACGTAAATATCTGCTTACAAAAAGCAAAAAACCAATATTTATGTGTATTTTAAGAAATCTACAAACACTAAAGCGCTATAAATGTTATTAAAATACAAATTAAATTATGCTTAAAAAACTACAATTACCCTTATGGACAATAGTGGCACCCATTCTTGCTTGGTTAGCTTATTTTAGTCCAATAAGTGGGTTAGGTACATCATACATTATTATACTTACCATATTATTAATTGCAAGCGTTTTAGCTGCAGTGCACCATGCCGAAGTAGTTGCACACAAAGTTGGCGAACCTTATGGCACGTTGCTGTTGGCATTGGCTATTACAACAATCGAAGTGGCACTAATCGTGTCATTAATGTTAACTGGCGGACCAGAAACTACTGCTTTAGCCCGAGATACAGTACTAGCTGCAGTAATGATTATCCTTACTGGTATGATTGGTATTTGTATATTAGTTGGAGGTGCAAAATTTAAGCAACAAGTTTTTAGTTTAAGTGGCGTAAGTGTGGCTTTAGTAGCTTTGAGTGCAATTATTGTTCTAACACTAATTTTACCAAATTACACTACCAGTAAACCTGGACCTTTTTACAGTCCGGTGCAATTGGGTTTTGTAGCAGTTATCTCCTTAATTATTTATGGTGCTTTTGTATTAACGCAAACCGTTAGGCATCGAGATTTCTTTTTGCCTCCCGTAGAAGCTGGTAATGAAGAAGTTCATGCAGCACCACCCTCAAAAAAAACAGCTTTAATTAGTGGCATTTTGCTACTCACTTGCTTAGCCATTGTGGTGTTATTAGCCAAAGCATTAGCACCAGATATAGAACTTGCCATTGTAAATGCTGGTGCGCCAAAATCTTTAGTTGGGGTAATTATTGCAGCCGTAGTTTTACTACCCGAAGGCTTAGCAGCCTATAATGCCGCCCGAAAAAACCGCCTGCAAACTAGTTTAAATTTAGCTTTAGGCTCGGCATTGGCTAGTATTGGTTTAACTATACCAGCAGTAGCCATTGTAGCTATGATTACTGGCATGACGATCACATTAGGGGTAGATATGAAAGCAACCGTATTACTTTTACTATCGCTCTTTACCATTATGCTATCATTAGCTACTGGAAAAACCAATATGCTGCAAGGTGTAGTTTTATTGGTTATTTTTGCCACTTACCTTTTTACCATTATAGCGCCTTAAAACAAGTTGCAAATTTTAAAATACCATAGTCAATACTTAAATTGCGTGCTTTAAATAATAAAGCACGCAATTGTTTATATAATACAATTTTTAGCTAAGCTTATGCGTTACAAAATAAATTAACAACTCTTGCCAACCTATGCGTAAAGCCATTTTAGCCATTATAGATTTCTTTTATCCACCTTTTAAAAAATGGTTTTCGTTACATACATTTAGGTACATGGCCAGTGGAGGTATTACGGTTGCAACAGGCATTATTGGCTACTACATTATCTACAACTACATTTTGCACCAGCAAGATGTGCACATTAACCGATTTTTAATCACTGCACCAATTGCCGCCCTAATTTTAGAATCTGCAGTAACTTTTTGTGTTGGTTTTGTGCTAAACAAATACCTGGTTTTTACCAAATCTAACCTCAAAGGGCGCATACAATTATTTAGGTATGCCACTGTTTACGGTACAAATATTTTGTTAAACTACGCATTAATGAAAATTTTGGTAGAAGGATTTTTATTTTACCCAACTATTTCCAAAGCCTTAATTACACTCATATTGGCTGTATTTAGTTACTTTTCGCAAAAGTATTTCACGTTTCGCGTTAAAAAAGATTTCCCTAAAATTTAATTTTTAGCAAAGCTATGGCACAAGCTTTTTTTAAAGTTTGCTCCTGCTTTTCGCTATATCTTTTTGCCCACTGCAAAACTTGCGAAGTCTATTTACTACTTTGTCAGAAGACTTCTTAAGTTTTAAGACTTTAACCAAAAAGGATATCGCTGCAATCAGGTTTAGAATGAAAAAATAGTGCTCAAGTTTAAGGTTGCATGACGGGTTGAAAAAATAAATTATGCTTACGGGAAACCGTAACGTGGTGGTTAAATTTTGTATTACCTTGCTTCTGAAAATAAAGAATTAGCAACTATTGACAATAAATATGTCATTGAGAATGAAAAGTTAATCGATTGCTACAATTTATAGTTAATTGAAATCCGACATTTTAGATCTAACGGGGAAAGCTGAAAACCGAATAGAGTAAGCACAAATGAAAAAACCAAAAATATTATGGCAAACTTTTATTGCAAATGGTGCGGAAATAAATATTCCAGCGTTTCAAGTTTAACAATGAACTCTTGTTCAAGAAATCCAGAGGGAAAGAAACACGAACTTTACGAAGGAAGTGAAAAACCACAATACACTTGTAAATGTTGTGGAAACAAGTATTCCAGTTTGTCAAGTTTGACTATGAACTCTTGCTCAAAAAGTCCAACAAAAAAACACCAACCAGCTCTTTAAAAACATTTATCAAAGGTGGCTTCGTCACCTTTGATATTTTTTAATCCGAAACATATTTAATGGAAGCATCTACAACTATAAAACAAATGTTAGCAGGCAACAAGATTTTTGTGCCAACTTATCAAAGAGCATATTCTTGGGACACAGAACTTGAAAAAGTAAATTCACCAAAACAGACAAACGTTTTTTTATCTGATTTGGAAGACTATAATAAAAGTTCAACCAAATCAAAATACTATTTCGGACACTTTTTATTTGAAGAAAAAGACGAGAAAAAGTTTGGAATAATTGACGGACAACAGCGAATGACGACAATCATTATTTTCTTATCAGTATTATTCAGCAGACTAAAACAAATCAGACCTTTAAATGAAACAGAGCAGGAAACATTTGAAGATATCATTAAACGAAACTCAACTTATCGTTTTGAAACAGTTGATTATGACGACAGATTTTTCAAAGATTGCGTAATTGACCAAAGCAAAAAAGACAGAAATGGAATAAAAACCGTTTCTGCAAAACGTATTGCAATTGCGTTTGACTTTTTCACTTCACAACTTGCAGATAAAGACGAAACGTATTTATTGAAAATGTTGGATACAGTTCAAAACGCATCTTGCACAACACATCCAGTAAAAGACGCATCGGAAGCAATTCAAATGTTTATTTTCCAAAACAACAGAGGTAAACAACCTTCAAATTTGGAAATTATTAAGGCTCAATTTATGTTCAACGTTCATCTTTATGGTGGAGAAGAAAAAGAAAGTCTGATAAAAGAAATCAAAGACCGATTTGAAGAAATTTATAAATCAATTTCTTCAATTGAATACCGAATTAACGAAGATGATGTTCTGGTTTACACACTTCGTGTTCATTTCAATTCACTTTGGGAAACAAATGCAATCGACAAAATAAATAAGTTGTTAACGGAAGCAAATCCAATACCATTTATCAAATCATTTACTCAATCGCTTGCAATCAGTTTTGAGCATCTAACAACATTTTTCAGCAAAGACGAAAGAGAAAATTTGGAAATTCATTCGCTTGTAACACTTGGTGGAATTGGTATTGCAATGCCTTTCATTATCAAAGCATACAAATTTGGTTTACCAATAAATCAAATCAATTTGCTTTGTAGCAAGTTGGAAACAATGGTTTTGCGACATAGACTAATCGGAACAAGAGCCGAAATTACATCACGATTAAATGACGTTTACCAAAAATTCACTTCTGAAAATCCTGACATCACACCAATAAATATTAGAATTGATTGGATGAAAACTACACAAGATTGGTGGTGGTCATATTGGGGGAACAAAGAATTAGAGCGTTCAATTCAAGGCGGATTAAATCATTCAACTGCAAAATATCTACTTTGGAAATATGAAAACCATTTGCAAAGTCAAGGCAAAAGTGGTTACAAAGCAACACGTTTTGACAAAATCGTTAATCCAGAATTAGAACATATTGCACCGCAAACCGAAAATCCTGAAACAGGATATGACAATTATGACGAGGAATTTGTAAATCAATACATCAATTGTTTAGGGAATTATTTGTTGCTTTCTAAGTCACATAATTGTTCAGTTGGTAACAAACCATTTGCCGATAAGAGAGCTACTTATAAAGAGTTGACACAGCAACGAGAAATTCAAGAAATGACGGTTAAAAGTGAAACTTGGACGAAAGAACTTATACAACAACGTAAAGAGAAAATCGTTAAATTCGTAATTGAAAATGTATAACCGAAAACAACACAGCAAGTAACAACACATTTGCAATAGGCGGGCTTTCGTACTCCGCAGACAGTTTTGTGGTAGTCGAAAGTTTTGTGCTCTGAATAAACATTTGTGCTAAAAATCCGCCACATCGCCAAGCCGTAAAACGTTAACTACTTAAACCAACACCATCGATAAAAATGACTATAACCGAAAGCCAAAAAGTAGAAATTGCTGAAAATGGTTTTACGACTGTTAACAATATATATACTGATGAAGAAATAGAGCAAATACTGTGGGCCATTAACCACGCCAACCAAACAAAAGAAACTTTTAGAAAATCGGCTGATCTTTTCGCCATTAGACAGTTTTTAAAAGAAATTCCAGAGATGAGGAATTTAGTATTTAACGAGAAGCTAAATAATATTATGGTTCAAATATTAGGCGATAAATACTTTGTGGTAAAGAGCATTTATTTCGACAAACCTGAAACTTCAAATTGGTATGTTGCTTATCATCAGGATTTGACAATTTCTGTTGACAAAAAAATTGAACTTGAAAATTTCGGACCTTGGACAGCAAAGCAAAACCAGTTTGCGGTACAACCACCAATTCACATCTTAGAAAATAATTTTACTATCCGCATTCATTTAGACGATACAGATGAAAATAACGGTGCATTAAGAGTTATTCCACAATCACACTTAAAGAAAGTTTATAGACCAGAAACTATCGATTGGACAACTGAAATTGAAACAACATGCGTTGTTAACAAAGGTGGAATTATGATAATGAAACCTTTAATTTTACACAGCTCAAGCCGTACAACCAATAACAAAAAAAGACGAGTAATTCACATTGAATTTTCAAATCAAGAACTACCAACAGCACTAAAGTGGGCAGAAAGAATGAATTAACAATAAAATCATTTGAACAATTGGTTTTTGTATTCTATTTAAGCTGTTTAAAAAACTGATCTTCGACTACGCACGGACTGGCTTCAAGAGATAGCTATTTAAAGGCTAATTAGCTCGTTTGTCACGAAAAACTATTCCCAACCACAACAAAAGCTCTCACAACAAATTCAAATTAATTACCAATTCCCCTTTACATTTTCCATCTTTGCTTAAAATACAACACCATGAATTGGATCATTTTAATTATTGCTGGCTTATTTGAAGTAGCTTTTGCTTCTTGCTTAGGTAAAGCCAAAGAAGCAACAGGCAACGATGTTTATTATTGGTACATCGGCTTTTTTATTTCGCTTACCATAAGTATGTTGTTGCTAGTTAAAGCAACCCAAACCTTACCAATTGGCACCGCTTATGCTGTGTGGACTGGTATTGGCGCTGTTGGAACAGTACTAATGGGCATTTTTGTTTTTAAAGATCCAGCAAATTTTTGGAGAATATTTTTTATTTTTACTTTAATAGGTAGCATTATTGGCTTAAAAGCTGTTTCTGCACATTAAAAAAATAGCTTACTGATATTTAAAATACAATGGCAACTAACATTATCCAAACCACGCCCGAAAGCGAAATTGTAAGCTCAAGGATTGTAAACTTTAAAATTGAAAGTGTTTTTGAAGCATTTGCTAATCCGGCTCATTTAAAAAATTGGTGGGGACCAGCAGGTTTTACCAATACTTTTAATGAATTTGATTTTAGGGTTGGTGGCAAATGGAGTTTTATAATGCATGGGCCCGAAGTTGGAAATTATGCCAACGAATGTGAATTTATTAAAATAGAAAAACCTACATTAATTGCTTGGAAAAGACTTTCACAACCCTTGTTTCAAGTTCTTTTTACGTTTGAGAGCTTAGCCGAAAGCCAAACCAAAATTGTTTTTAAAATGCTTTTTGAAACTGCTAAAGAGTGCAGCAAGCTAAAACCTTATGTAATTGATAAAAACGAGGAGAACTTTGATAAATTAGAGGTTGAGCTTGAAAAATTGAATGACTAAAAAATCTACTTCATTCGCAGCCCAAGCGGCAATTTCATTTTTTTTAACATAAGTATTTGAAAATCAACACTTTAAATAATTATCTAAGCTTTTGGCATTTACATCCTGCAACTGAACCAAAGAGTAGTACAATTGCATTTTAAACCCGACTTAGCGAGAAATACTTTTTTGTTTTAAACTTACGAAGTCTTCTAAAGCAATCTCGAGAGACTTTGTAAGTTTTAAAAAACAAAAAAGATTGAAGCGTTGGCGGGACTCCTTTAGCCAAAAGCTGCTGCAATTGCTTTTCAAATAAAAATGATACTCATCATATTAGCGTAAAAGGGCATTCTTTTTTTGGAATACTAATTCTAAGAAGCTAATTTAGCCATAATCAACATCCACATATACTATGAGTGATTTTAATGATTTTAATAATCAACAAGTAGCCAAACTGCCTAAACACTTGAGGCAATTTATAGTAGAGCAAAATTACGAAAAATATACGCCGGTAGACCAAGCGGTTTGGCGTTATGTAATGCGCCAAAATTATAGCTATTTAAAACATGTGGCATTTTACCCTTATATTAAAGGTTTGCAAAGGGCGGGTTTAAGTATAGAGTATATCCCAGATTTGCAATCGATGAATGATAATTTAGGTAAAATTGGTTGGGGTGCAGTTACAGTTGATGGCTTTATTCCGCCTGCTGCTTTTATGGAGTATCAAGCTTATCGTGTTTTGGTAATTGCGGCAGATATTCGCCAAATTAACCACATAGAATACACACCTGCTCCAGATATTATTCACGAAAGCGCTGGTCATGCGCCAATTATTGCCGATACCGACTACAATAGTTACCTCAGTTATTTTGGTTCTATTGGCGCAAAAGCCATGTTTAGCAGTAAGGATTTTGAACTGTATGAAGCGATTAGAAAACTTTCTATTTTAAAAGAGGCACATGGTGTTGATGAATTAGAAATTGCTACTGCTGAAAAGCATTTAAAGTTTATTGCCGAAAATATGGGCGAACCAAGTGAAATGGCTTTATTAGGCAGGTTGCATTGGTGGACGGTAGAATATGGGTTGATTGGCACTTTAGAAAATCCGAAAATTTATGGTGCTGCTTTGCTTTCATCGATAGGTGAAAGTGCAACTTGCATGAACCCAAATATTAAAAAAATATGGTACGATATTAATGCTGTTAATTATACGTATGATATTACACAGCAACAGCCTCAATTATTTGTAACTGAAAATTTTCAGAACTTAATTGATGTTTTAGAAGCTTTTGCGGATACTATGGCATTTAGACGTGGCGGTACGGAAAGCATTTTAAAAGCGATTGAATGTAAAAATCCGAGTACGGCGGTTTACAGTTCTGGCTTGCAAGTTACTGGAGTTTTTACTGATGTAGGTATCGATAAAAATGATGGTTTAACTTTTATAAAAACTACTGGAGAATCTGCTTTAGCTTTTAATGGTAAACAATTAAACGGACACGGGAAAGCCTACCACAAAGACGGGTTTTCATCGCCAGTTGGCAAATTAAAGGATACTGATAGGCCATTAGAAGCACATACTTTAGCAGAGCTAGAAATAATAGGCGTTGCAAAAGGTAGCAGAGCTGATTTAACTTTTGAAAGCGGCATAAATGTTAAAGGGGTTGTTAAGGATATTTTAATTGCTGATGAAAAAGTGATTTTAATTGCTTTTGAAGATTGTACCGTTAAAGAAAGTAACGAAAACATTTTGTTTAAACCAGAATGGGGAGTTTACGATATGGCTGTTGGCGAAAAAATTGTTTCGGTATTTAATGGTGCTGCAGATAAGGATGCTTATGAAGAAATACCGCTCATTAGTCATGCTCAAACTTATAAAATAGTTTATGATGAACATACTAAAAATCTTCATAATTTATACCAAAAAGTAAGAAATACCAGAGAAAATGAGATTGGATATGCAGAATTACCAAGCATTTTTAACGAGCTTAAAACTAAACATAGACATGATTGGCTTTGCGCTTTAGAGATTTTAGAAATTGTTTACCACAAAAGTGTTGATGCTGTTTTTGAAAAAGAGTTACGTATTTATTTGGAAATGAAAGCTGCCACAGAACAAGATCATACGAAATTAATAAACGATGGGTTACATGTGATTGCTAATCCGGTAACGCAACTGATAACTGAAGAAGATTAATTGTGGGTGAGTTAGTTAGCAGGTTGAGTTGATGAGTTGGTGAATTGAAATTTGATAATTAATTTAAAGTTCCGCAGCGGCGGATTAGGAAATGAACATAATAATTACTGGCGCTAGCAGCGGAATTGGATTTGAAACTGCTTTAGAATTTTCTTTAGATAACAAAAACAAAGTTGTTTGTATTGCTCGTTCGACAGATAAGTTGAAAAAACTTTTTGATATTGCCATACAAATTAACCCAGATTGCACATTGTTGCCAGTTGCTTTTGATTTAGCAAATGATGATTATTCGTTGCTTATTCCGTTTTTACAGGAAAGATTAGGTACAATTGATATTTTAATAAACAATGCAGGTAGCTTAATAAATAAACCTTTTTTAGAAACTACAGAAGCAGATTTGGCAGAAATGCTAGATAGTAATGTGATGAGCCATTTTAAAATGATTAAAGCTTGTGTGCCATTAATGCAAAGCGGAAGTCATATTGTAAATGTGGGCAGCATGGGCGGATTTCAAGGAAGCGTAAAATTTCCTGGTTTAGCAGCATATTCGGCAAGTAAAGCAGCTTTGCATACTTTAAGCGAATGTTTAGCGTTCGAGTTAGCAGATAAAGGTATTAAAGTTAATTGTTTGGCTTTAGGATCGGCACAAACAGAAATGTTAGAATCAGCCTTTCCTGGTTACGAAAGCCCAGTATTGGCATTTGAAATGGGTAAATATGTTGCCGATTTTGCCCGTACGGGGCATAAATTTTTTAACGGAAAAGTTTTACCTGTAGCAGTTACCACTCCATAAGCGAGTTAATTGGGGTTTATTCATTTGATTTTGTTTGGCAATTAATTTGATAATTGTCACTAAAAAACAAACTTATGGAAAACAACACTACAACAGACAACGGCAAAACAGCAGCAATTATTAGCTATTTTTCAATTATTGGATGGCTTATAGCTTATTTCGCTTTACACAAAGATCAAAAAACAGCCTTAGGCAGCTACCATTTAAGGCAAACCTTACTTTTCGCAATTGTATCATTAATTATTGGATGGGGAGTTGGTTTTGTTTTAGGCATATTAATTTTAACTACAGGAATTGGTGCATTAGTTTATATTATGTATGTGTTATACATTGTCTTATTTATAATCTGGGTAATTGGATTAATTGGAGCAATTAATGGCGAGCAAAAACCTATGCCACTAATTGGTGAAAAATCACAAAACATGTTTCCTTCAATTTAAAAAATGAACAAAAAATTAAAAGCCTCGATACCAAATCGAGGTTTTTTTCGTTAGATCAACTATCAACATGCAAGTTATCAACATCTTACCGCAAAGATAATTTTATTGCTATCTTTGAATATAAATTATGAAGAAAACCTTATTCATCATTTCATTCTTTTTGTTTGTAGGGCTAACTAGTAAAGCTCAAGAAACTAAACCGAAGTCGCTTCCTAAACAATATCAGGAAGCAGTTACAAATATCTTAGGTCAAATACCTGATGCTGCTAACCAAAAAGCAACTCAAGTGATGGATTTCGCAAAATCTTTACTTGGTGTTAAATACAAATATGCTTCTGCAAGCCCAGAAAGAGGTTTCGATTGTTCTGGTTTTGTAAGTTATGTATTTAAAAATTTCGGTTTTACTGGTGCTAGATCATCAGTAGATTTTGCTAAAAAAGGCAAACAAGTTAAATTAGAAGAAGCAAAAGTTGGCGATGTATTGGTGTTCACTGGTACAAATTCTAAATTAAGAAGTCCAGGCCACGTTGGAATCATATCATCAATTGATGAAGATGGTAAAATTAAGTTTATTCATTCTTCATCTGGAAAAGCCAAAGGGGTAACTATTACTGATTTAGAAGGTTATTACAAAAATCGTTTTCTGAAGGCTGTAACTCTTGTAGAGTAAATCATTTTAAAGTGCCATTTAGCAATTCTTAATTTCAGGCTAAATCACAAATACCTTTACAAGAAACTGCAGTTGCAAAATCGCTAAATAGCAACCGTATGTAAAAAGATCAATTTGTTATCACGATAATGAGTTAAACTACAACAACACAACTTTCAAAGCATCAATAACATTCCCTACTGCTAATAATTGATGAGCCAACTCATGCAACTCTCTTTCTCTGTTTGTTGTATCGCCAATTGTGGCATCTAAAATATCTTTTACATTGCTGTTCCATTGTATCGCATCAATTTCTTCTGCTGATGGTAAATTTTCTACATTGCCCAACATCCCTAAATCATTGCCCGTTAATACCTTCGAATTTCTCACAGAAATAGGCAAGGCATTTACACCAATTCCTAAGGTAGTAAGTGGTTTAGCTACTTTAAATAAACTTTCTGGTGTAACTCTGCAATACCAGTCGCCGCCCAAACGTGCTACCAAATCTATTTTTGCTTGGTCAATTTTTCCCTCGCTATCTAATATTTCTTCCTTAATATGGATCAACTTTATTTCTGCTAAAATTAAATTTCCAGCGCCATTTTGTTCTCCCAATGGGATAACCTGATTAACAATGCATTCTAATTGAACAGGTGCTTCTGCAACTCGAGGCGGTTTTACCAAATGAGATTCGAGCATGCTAAAACCGGCTTTCTCAAATTCATTTACACCTTTGGCATATTCTGTACTCGCCAAGCTCATTTGCTGTACCATGGCATAATCAACAATATTGATTACACATTCTTTTACCTCTAATACGTTTTCTAAAGTATGCTTAGTGGTATTATCTCTTACTCTCCTAGCGGGAGAAAAAATACAAACCGGTGGATTAGTACTAAACATATTAAAAAAACTAAACGGGCTTAGATTTATATTCCCTGCAGCATCTATAGTTGAAGCAAAACAAATTGGACGCGGTGCAATGGCATACTGCAAATAGTTTTGCAATTGCATTGGCGAAAGATCTGATGTTTTTAAGGTAAGCATACAAAAATGATCTAGACAATTATTAAAGGTTCTTGCCTATTATCGAAAAAGAACAAGAGGTTTATACTTTTCGGCTTAACTTGATAAAATAATGCAGTATGTTTAGTAAAAGTAGCAATTCTAACGTTTTCATCAATTGATGATGATTTGTACATAAAAGGTTGCTGAGAGATTAAATGAATTGTTTTTTCAGCTTTACTTAAAAATTGATTAGCAATTTTAATACTGAACTTCTCAGCAATAAAATTATAGACTAAAACAAAAGTTTCTTTTGCTTTAGGCGTATAAAATACGTCAAGTGCCATTTTATTTTAGCAAATCATTTAATCCATGATATGGAATTAAATCCCCATCTTCTACCTGCTTTAAAGATTCTTTAACTCCTTTTATAACAAATTGAGGATAAACTTCGCTCTTTTGCTCAAATGCAATTTTCATAGCCTGCATAATTGCCTTAAGTGCAGTTAATTGCTCTATATTTTCAGGGTAAACGATGAGTGCTTCCATATATTCAAATTTACTAATTATTAACACAAATTTAGTACAAAGGCCAACCTTTCAACCTTAAAACATTTCAACACTTTAACCCTTCTTCAATCCTAGTATCGAAAAATCCGTATCAACTTTTGTAATGATATTAGTTAAACTCCCTAATCCTGTAATTTCCATCTCCACATCATCTCCAGGCTGCAACCATTGTGTTTTATAATTTGGGTCATTTAATAAACCTGTTCCGTTTAACTCTAAAAAACAACCAGTACCAACTGTTCCTGAGCCAATTACATCACCTGGCAAAATATCTACTCCATAAGCACAGCGCTCAATAATTTCGGCAAAAGTCCAGTCCATATCGGCCATGTTACCCGCAGAAACCTCTACTCCATTAACTCGACAAGTCATTTTTAATTTATAGGCATTACCTGTGTGATTTGCCTTCGCAGCAACTTTATATGACTCCAATTCATCAGGTGTTACCAACCACGGACCAATTACGGTAGAGAAATCTTTGCCTTTGGCAGGACCTAAATTCAGCAACATCTCTTCCATTTGTAAGGTTCGGGCGCTCATATCATTCATAATGGTATAACCAGCAATGTAATCATCAGCCTCTGCAGCTTTTATATTTCTACCTTTTTTACCAATTACTACGGCAACTTCCAATTCAAAATCTAGTTTTTCGAAATGATCTGGCATACATTCTATTTCACCTGGCCCTTCAATTGCGTTATGATTGGTAAAATAGAAAATAGGATACTGATCGAACTCTGCAATCATATCAACTTTTCTATTTCTACGAGCAGCAGCTACATGTTGCCTAAAAGCATACCCATCTCTGCAAGAAGTTGGGTGCGGAACTGGTGCTAAAATTTGATAAAACACTTCTTCTTTCGGTTTTAAAGTCCCGCTAATGATTTCTTCATTAATCTGCTTTGCTCTTTCCATCAGCGGCTCACCTCCCAACAAAAATTCGTTCATGTTATCAGGAATTAACTTATTGCAAGAGTTTAAATTGTAAATATGTCCATTTACAAAAACACCTAAATGTTCTATTTCTTCGGTTTTATAGGATACGAGTTTCATAAGAATATCTGGTTAAGTACAGTGGTAAAGCTAATAATTAGTGTAGTCTTTAAAAATTTTAATCTCAAAAAAATGTTATTTTGCTATCTTTAAGCTAAATAAGTTTACGTATTATGATAACTGTCTATAAAATCTCCGTTCGCCATTAAAACAGTTGAGGCTAAATTTATAAAAATGCCATGGGCGATAACTCCTACAATTTGATTTAATTTAACATCCAACATTCTCGGATCATCAATTAAACCAAAATCAGTATCTAAAATAAAATTATCGTTATCAGTAATAAAAGTCTTTCCTTCCTTTATTCGTTTTACGGGTTTACCCTTAAGCTTTTTTAATTCCCTTACAACATAAGCCTCAGCATTTGCATTTACTTCAATTGGCACTTTAAAAGCACCTAACTTATCAACCAACTTACTCCTATCAGTTATTATAACTTGCTTTTTGCTTAGTGATGCAACTATTTTTTCTCTAAATAATGCACCGCCACCTCCTTTAATTAAATTCAAATCCTTGGTAAATTCATCAGCTCCATCAATACTAATATCTATTGAAGAAACCTCACCTAATTCTAACAAAGGTATACCTAAAGAAATTGCCAATTCCTTGGTAGCCTCAGAGCTTGGTACACCAGTAATTTTAAAATCATTGTTAATCAGCTTTGCTAACTCTTTAATGGCCAATGTTGCTGTAGAGCCTGTTCCTAAACCTACAATATCATTGTGTTTTACGTACGCTACAGCTGCTTTTGCAACAACTAATTTATCTTGGTATTTATCATCCGTAGCCATATTTAAAAGTATGAATTAATTTGAAATTATCGTTTAAAATCATACTTTTACTGCATAAAATGATAATAAAATATACATATCAAAATTTAAATGCAAACGAAGTTCTTGCTGCATTTAGATCTGCTATGCTTTCTAAAATCATTTTTGCACAATATTCTCTCTAGCTTTATCTGAGCAACATTACCAAACGTTTTCACGTTTTATATTATACAATTACCTACTAACCAAATTACCTAACGTTATGCCCATATATCATACATTAGGATCAATTCCGCCGAAGCGACATACTGTTTTTCGCAAACCAGATGGCAATTTATATGCCGAGGAATTGGTTTCTACCGAAGGTTTTTCAAGTTTATATTCCTTAGTTTACCATTGCCACCCGCCAACAATTGTAAAATCTTTAGGCGAACCTTATTCGGTTGAACCCAAAATTGCTCGCGAAAAACATTTGCGCCATACCAGTTTAATTGGTTTTAACATTAAGCCAGAAGATGATTATCTCAAAAGTCGTAAACCTGTATTGGTAAATAGCGATTTACATATTTCTTTGGCAGCACCAAAAAAATCAATGACTGACTATTTCTATAAAAACAGTCAGGCTGATGAAGTAATTTTTATCCACGAAGGTACGGGAACCTTAAAAACTGGCTTTGGCAAAATCAAATTCGCCTATGGAGACTATTTAGTAATCCCTCGTGGTACGATCTATCAATTAGAATTTAACGACGAAAAAAATAGACTATTTATCGTAGAAAGTTTTAGTCCGATACGAACTCCAAAGCTTTATAGAAACCAATTTGGACAGTTGGAAGAGCATTCGCCTTTTTGCGAACGCGATATTAAACGCCCACAAGATTTAGAAACCATTGATGCAGTTGGCGATTTTAAAGTTCTAATTAAAAAACAAGGCATCATGTATCCTTACACTTACGGCACACATCCTTTCGATTTTGTGGGTTGGGATGGTTTTCATTATCCTTGGGCATTTTCTATTCACGATTTTGAGCCGATAACTGGTCGTTTGCATCAACCACCACCAGTTCATCAAACTTTTGAAGGGCATAACTTTGTAATCTGTTCTTTTGTGCCGCGTAAATACGATTATCATCCATTATCAATTCCAGCGCCTTATAACCATAGCAATGTAGATAGCGATGAGGTTTTATATTATGTTGATGGAGATTTCATGAGCCGTAAAAGCGTGGTAAAAGGTCAAATTACCTTGCACCCAGGCGGGATACCACATGGCCCGCACCCCGGAACGGTAGAAAAATCTATTGGCAAAGAAAGTACAGAAGAATTGGCTGTAATGATAGATCCTTTTAGGCCATTAATGTTAACGCAAGATGCAGTTGATATTGAAGATGAAAGTTACCATACCAGTTGGCAAATTAACGTAGAGTAGGATCAAGATTTAGGGATTTTCAGGATAAAGCATGATTATAAATATCATCTTGAGCTTGTCGAAGGACAACATTTCAACATTTCAACATTCAACATTTCAACAATTATGAGTACACAAACATTCGCAGAAAAAATAGCAAAAGCACAAGACTTTCTTCCAATTAACGGAACAGATTATATAGAATTTTATGTGGGTAATGCTAAACAAGCAGCCCATTATTATAAAACAGCATTCGGTTTTCAATCGTTAGCTTACGCCGGACCAGAAACTGGTGTTCGTGATAGAGCATCGTATGTTTTGCAACAAGGTAAAATCCGCTTAATCTTAACAACAGCATTAAAATCAGACAGCCCAATTGCCGAGCATGTTAAAAAACATGGTGATGGCGTTAAAATTTTGGCGCTTTGGGTTGATGATGCCTATAGTGCATTTGAAGAAACAACCAAACGTGGCGCAAAACCATATTTAGAGCCTCAAACCTTAACAGATGAGCATGGCGAAGTTAAAATGAGTGGCATATACACTTATGGCGAAACCATCCACATGTTTATTGAGCGTAAAAACTATAGTGGTACTTTTATGCCTGGCTATAGAGCTTTAGAAAGTGCATACAACCCAACAGATGCCGGCCTTTTATACATTGACCATTGTGTAGGTAACGTAGGCTGGAACCGAATGAACGAAACCGTAAAATGGTACGAAGATGTAATGGGTTTTGTAAACATCCTTTCTTTTGATGATAAACAAATCAATACTGAATATTCTGCTTTAATGAGTAAGGTGATGAGTAATGGTAATGGATTTTCTAAATTTCCAATTAACGAGCCAGCAGAGGGTAAAAAGAAATCGCAAATTGAAGAATATTTAGAGTTTTACGAAGGCGAAGGCGTACAACACATCGCGGTAGCAACTAAAGATATTGTTAAAACGGTAAAAGAATTAAAAGCTCGTGGAGTAGAGTTTTTAAGCGCTCCACCAGAGGCTTATTACGAAATGATGCCAACTCGTGTTGGTGAAATTGACGAAGAAATTGCCTTATTAAAAAGCTTAGGCATTTTGGTAGATTGCGATGAAGAAGGATATTTATTACAGATTTTTACTAAACCTGTAGAAGATAGACCCACACTTTTTTTCGAAATTATACAGCGTAAAGGAGCTCAATCTTTTGGTGCAGGCAACTTTAAAGCACTATTCGAAAGTTTAGAGCGTGAGCAAGAATTAAGAGGTAATTTGTAAATAGAATATATCGTCATTTCGAACGAGGTACGAGGAGAAATCTATAATTGAGTAGCCAACTTAAAGATTTCTCCTAAAGTCGAAATGACGAATTTATTTTAACAATGCCCTAAAGCATAATAAATTACCACAAAAATAACAATGGTCGATAAACATCCTCCACCTAATTTTTTCGCACCATATCCGGCAATAATCGTTCTAAAAAAGTTGTTCATAGTTTAAGTTTTTTTTTACAATAACCCCAAAAGCTATAAAAGGTTTTGAAAATTAAAGTAAGCAGCCCTCAACAAAAGTAGTCCCGCCATCCATTTTATCTTTTTTGTTGCCCCATGCTCCATCATCCCAAACAAAAAAGGATGCCATTCCTGTCGGAGTTTAGAATGAAAGGTAATGCACTTCACGCCAGTTGCAATGTTTTAAAAAAAGCAAATACTTAAGGAATTTGCTTTAAAAATATAGTTAAAAAATTTATTACCATAAAATTGTTAATTTTGGCTTTAATGGGGAAACGTACAAACTCAATCAAAAGAACCAAATTATTTTTTAGCCATTTCGGCATGGCATTTAAACTATTTCAAAAAAACGATCCCCTTCGTTTAGCCGGAGCAACGGCATTCTTCGCAAACTTTGCTTTACCACCAATTTTATTAATTTTAATCAGACTTTTCGGCTTCTTTGTAGATAGAAAAACCTTAGCAACCAGAATTTTTGAGCGTTTAGGTAATATTTTAGACGAAGGCAGTACCGATCAAATTCGCCAGACTTTACTTAACATTAGAGGGGTTGATTACAATTGGATGGCAACTATTATAAGTTTTATATTTTTCATTTTTGTAGCCACAACGCTTTTTAATGTAATCAAAAATTCGATGGAGCAAATTTGGCAAATTGGCATTAAAGATAAACCTGGCATTTTATTTACTTTAAAACTAAGAGGCAGATCAATGATCATCATCTTGCTTGCAGGGATCTTATTTTTTGTAGGTTTGGTTACAGATAGTATTCAGGCATTTATAGGAGCTTACATTAACAATGCCTCACCAACATTTGGCAGAATATTCCTTTCAATACTAAATCAGTTACTATTTGTTGTTATTGTTACAACATGGTTTACTGTATTATTTAGATTTTTAACAAACGGCAGACCAAGTTGGAAAACTGCAATTAGAGGCGGTTTGTTAACAGGAATTTTATTTACAATTGGAAAGTTTATTTTAAGAATTATGTTGCCATTGAGCAATATTGGGAACATTTACGGTGCATCTGGCTCAATAATTTTAATTATGCTTTTTGTATTCTACTCATCGTTTATATTTTATTTTGGAGCCTGTTTTGTAAAAGTACTTAGTGATGCTGGCGCAAAATCTATCCGGACAATTAAAGGAGCTTTTTTATACGAGCTTAAAGAAATCCCAAAAGAAACAAATTAATAATTTACAAAAAAAATGGATAGACTAGAAAGTCTATCCATCTTAAAAAAATGCAAAGTGGGTTTGCTTAAAACAATTTATAAGCTAAACCAAGGGTAAACAAATTCAACTTTGTTGAAGAGAAATTTGACGAGTTTAATTTTGATAAGCCCAATTCATATCTTAAATCAATACCTAATTTACCTACATCTAAACCAGAGCCAAATTGCCAAGCAATAGCCTGATTTTTAAACTCTCCGTTAAATGCCGCAGCAGTTGCTTGTCCTAAACTTTGATCTTCACTTATAATAAATGAAAATACGGGACCAGTATTTAATCTCAATCCAACACCAGCAGCTCCAATTTTTGTACCTAATAAAATAGGCACATCTAAACTGGTAAATTTAACTTCATTTTCAACTCCTGCATCATTTTTTAGCGTTGTATTTTTACCAGAAATATAAAGTTCTGGCTGTAAATGAATACCCGCCGCACCTATACGAGTCCATATACCAGCATAATAACCAGCTTGATTATCGCTGCTAAATGTATTAGCTGTACTAAATTTTGATAAGTTTAACCCGCCTTTTAAGCCGAATTGAAAAGAGGGAATAATTTGAGCATAACTTAATGTGCTTAAACATAAACACACTAGTAATGATAGGATAATTTTTTTCATTATAAACAATATTAAGTGTAAGGATAATTCTTTTCGTAAAACTAGCAATTTATTCTTTGTTGTTTTAACAAACATCTATACATAAAAGTTTATCTTTAAAAACTAAATTATACCATTCTCAAATGGACTTTGCATTTAACGTTTATTCTACTTTCTTAATTGTTTGTGGTTTACTTACTTTAATTTTAGCTGGCTATATTTTTAAGCAAGGCGGAAGTACTGTAAAATGGTTTTCGGTAATGATGTTTGCTAATTCCATTTGGTCTATAGCTTATGGGTTAGAATTAGCTAGTAGCACAATTAAACAAATTAAAATATTAATTAATATAGAGTATATAGGTATTGCTACAGTTCCTATATTGTGGTTTATTTTCTGTTTATATTTTAGTGGAAAAGAATGTTGGTATAAAAAACCTTTAAATTTCATATCGATAGTTACCATTCCTATCGTTACAATTTTAATGGTATGGACAAATCCATTACATCACTTACACTATAAATCGCTAACTATTTCTTTGGATGGACCATTTCCTATTGCCAACATAGAGCCAGGCCCATGGTATTTAATTTTTACCACCTATTTTTATGTCACTTTAGCGTGTGGCACTTTTTTGGTCATCAAAAAATTTAAAACTATAGATTCGATTTATAAAAAGCAAAATTACAGTATAGTTATTGCTGCATTAGTTCCTTGGATAACAAATATGTTTTATCTTTTGGGTATCAGGCCATTTGGACATATAGATTTAACACCGTTTGCATTTATTATAGCCACATTTTTAATTTTTATTGGTATTTATAGGTTTAAATTATTCGACATTATACCTATTGCAAGAGAGAAAGTATTGGCGTTAATGCAAGATGGATTTTTTGTTTTAGATCATCAGAATAGAATTATTGATTATAATAAATCAACCACTCAATTTATAGATAGCAAAATAAATGAAGATTTAATAGCAAAACATATTGAGTATGTTTTACCCAACCAGCCTCAGCTTTTAGAGCACATTGAAACACATACGCCTGGCAAAGTTGAACTTAATCTAACTGTTGATGGCAACTACTTTTATTTAGAGGCCGATATTCTATTTTTAAACGAGAACAAAATCAATAATAATTTTACAATCATTAAATTACAAGATTTAACTACGCTTAAAAAAGATGCGATTACCGCAAAAGAGCAAGCAAAAGAACTTGAAAAATTAAACCAACTAAAAGATAGAATATTTTCAATTATAGCACATGATTTAAGAGGGCCATTAGTTAATTTGTCTGAAGTTTTAAAAATGATTTCAAATAATCAAATCAGCACTGAAGAATTTAAAATTTTATCGCCAAGTTTAAGTAAAGATATTATTTATACAACCGATCTTTTAGAAAACATCTTACACTGGTCTCGTAGTCAACTAAAAGGATTTGGCATTAAAAAGGAATTTTTTAACCTCAGAAGTTTAATCATTAACGAAATAAACTACCACCTACCTGCTGCAACATTAAAACAGATAAAAATTATACATGATGTTTTTCCGGGTGAAATGGTTTATGCTGATATTTTGATGATCCAAATTGTAATGAGAAACATCATTAATAATGCGATTAAATTTTGTCATCCTAATTGTGAGATTAATATAACGGCTGCTTACCAGAAAAACCACAATATGCTAATTTGCATACAAGATAATGGAATTGGTATACCAGAAGATGTGATTGACAAAATTTTTAAAGAAGAAAACGTTACTACCAGAGGCACCTCAAACGAAAAAGGTACTGGATTAGGTTTAATGGTTTGTAAAGACTTTATGGAACGTAACGATGGAGATATAACGGTTACAAGTACGGTTGGCGTAGGATCAAAGTTTTGCATTACGGTGCCCACATCTTTATAAAAAATAAAAAAAATGGCTCTTTTGCAAGAGCCATTTAAATTTTACTGACCAGATACTTGGTTTATTATTTCTTGCTCTTTTAAAGCTTCAACGTTATTTTTATTACCAAAATTTTGCGTTTTATCTGCAAAATAAGCTAAAATATCAACAATCGAATCCAAGTTATCTGCAACTCTTTGGTGCATATCTGGTAAATCTTTATCTAATTTTTTATCGCCTAGTTCGATATTGTCAACTTCAATTTTTCCAATTTTTTGGATAATTGCCTGTTGCGAATGTTGTAAGTCTTCTAATTCTCTTACAATCTTTTCCATTAACTCAAACTTCTTTAACGTATCCATAATTCTTTTTTATTAATGATAAAACAATTTGTTTCATTTATATAACCAATTAAAACCTTAAAAGTTTGTTAAGCATCAATAAAAATTAAATACATTTTGGAAAAACAAATAATAACTAATAAATTAGTTTAAAATTATTCCATTATGATGAAGTCCTTAATCCTGATTTTTTTGTTTTTAGTATCTTGCATTGTAAAAGCGCAAAATATAAATATCGATAGAGAAAAATTGTTAGACTTATACCAAACTCAACGATATGCAGAAGCTGCTCAATATTTACAATCCATTTATCCACCAGATACAGATGATTTAAAAGCGCTTAGTCAAATTGCATATTGTTACATGATGGCGGGTAAATTGCCCGATGCAGAAAAAAATTACCTAAAAATTAATGCATTACAACCAAATACACTTTCGGTTCTGTTTAGTTTAGCCAACATTAATTCTAGACGAGGCAATACAGCTGCGGCCCAGTTTTATCTTTTAGACATTATAAAGCTAGATAGTACAAATTTTAATGCTTTTAAGCAATTGGCCAACTATACAGACAGTATTAAACTTAAAGTAAAATACCTGGAAAAAGCCAATCGCCTTAACGTTACAGATGCTGATGTAGCGTTCGATTTAGCACTACAATATAAATATTTAAAAGTTTTTGAGCCAGCTTACAAAGTTTTACAAGTTGCCATATTAGCTGATACAAACAATTTGATATTACAACAAGCTCAATTACCTATTGCTAACGAACTTAAAAAGTATAAAGAAGTAATTAATGTTGGCGAAAAGCTATTAAGAAATGGTGGAGATGCTAACGTAGTAAGAGATGTTGGCAAAGCCAATTTTTCTTTAAAGAACTATCAAAAATGTATTGACCTTTACAAACGATTAGAAAATATGTCGATGCAAAACGAATCGATATTGTACTACATGAGTATTAGTTACCGCGAATTAAAAAATTATGAAATGGCGACATTTTATGCTAAAAAGACAATAGAGGAAGGAATTTCGCCAAATGTGCCACTATATTATTCGCTTTTAGGTGGTATTTATGAAGAACGAAACCAAAATACTAACGCTACTGCAGCTTATAAAAAAGGTTTAACTTTTGGAGATTACAATAGCATTTATTATCGATTGGCACTACTTTATGATTTTAAATTCAACCAACCTAAAACTGCATTAAGCTATTACAATCAATATTTAAAAAGCAAACCAACTGCGGGTGAAAAATCTCAAATTGATTATACCAAAACAAGAATAGCAGAAATTACTCAACCTAAATCTTCGAAAACTGGCTTAACATCTGTCCAAAATTGATCTAAAGCAATAATACGAGGCTTTAAAAATGAAATGATTTTAGGCCAATCTTGTTGATTGAAAGCAGTAACATGAGTAATCGTTTTTGAAATTTTACTTAACGTAACTCCATACTCATCCACCGCATTTGGCTCCCACTCCCATTGCTCATTTATTGCATCATTAAATAAGTTTTTAAAAGCTATAAATTGCTCAAAAAACAAAGTTCTAGTTGCAAAATCTGCGTGAGTGATGGCTATAGAAATAGTAGCATACTTTTGCTCGGCATTCATTTTAAAGAACACATTTTTAACACCTGTTTTATAGTTTACCCAATTAATCGGTAAGCCTTCGGCAGATAGAATGGGTTTCATGTACTTGCCAAATGTTATCCAAAATTGCTGGCGGAGTTTTGATGCTTCTTCTTTGCTATACATTTTTTTTATTAACTATTGATAGTTAAGCGAATACATTTTTTTTTGAACTTGCAAATTTTTGTAACTGAACCTTTTTATCTAAACCTGATAGAGCGAAAATACTTTTTTTCTACGCTTTCCCTCCGACTACGCTTAGGCTGACAGCGAAAAAAAGATTGTAGGGAAAGCAGGGCTGAATTTTCAAAAGAACCACTGTCTTTGCTTTTCAAAAACTAACATTAAGAAGTTAAGAAATATTAAGACTCAATTCTTCTTAATGCCTTAATGTTTAAGGCTACCGTACAAACAATTGAACCAATGAACTATTTATTTCCCATTAATCTAGCCACATATTTGCCAATAATATCAAACTCTAAATTTACGGTATCGCCTACTTTTACTTCGTGTAAATTAGTATGCTCATAGGTATAAGGAATGATAAAAACCGAAAATTCATCATGCTGAGAATTAACAACGGTTAAGCTAATGCCATTTACACAAATTGAACCTTTTTCTACTGTAACATTGCCTAAGATTGCATTGTACTTAAAACGATATTCCCAGCTCCCATCAAGTTCGTTTACCAAAATGCATTTTGCAGTTTGATCTACGTGACCTTGTACAATATGCCCATCTAAACGGGCATTCATTTGCATACAACGCTCTAAATTTACTTTACTACCAATTTTTAAATTACCTAAACTGGTTTTGTTTAATGTTTCTTCAATCGCAGTAACCGTATGCGAATTTTCATTTAAAGCTACCACCGTTAAGCAAACGCCATTATGCGCTACACTTTGGTCTATTTTAAGTTCGGCACAAATGGTAGATTTTACTGTTAAATGAACGTTTGTACCTTCTTTTACAATGTCTTGTATTTCGCCTAAGGTTTCTATTATTCCTGTAAACATTTATTTCAGATAATGTCATGTTGAGCTTGTCGAAACACCTCATTAAACTCCTTCGACAGGCTCAGGATGACAAATTTTACAAATAATTCTTTCTATTCTTTTTCCAACTACTCGCACTTTCTACTTGTGTATTAGCCGAAACTGCTATTTTTTCTTTTTGCAACATTAACACAGTTGCTAAAGCTGCCAACATAGCTTCTTCTTTATTATCGTTTTTTAAACTATCGGCATTAAAATACTTGCTTACAAAATGGGTATCAAAATTACCTGAAGTAAAAGCTTGATGTTGCATTACAAATTTACCGAAGCTTAAGGTAGTTTGTATGCCCGTAATGTCATATTCGTCAATTGCTCTAATCATTCGGTTAATGGCCTCTTCCCTATTGGCACCAAAGGTGATCAATTTTGCAATCATCGGATCGTAATAAATTGGTATTTCCATACCTTCTTCAAAACCATCATCAACACGTACGCCATTGCCTTTTGGAATAACATAAGTTTGCAAAGTACCTATGTCTGGTAAAAAATTATTTAAAGGATCTTCTGCATAAACACGTAATTCTACCGCATGACCATTAATTTTTAAATCATCTTGTTGGTAGCTTAATGCTTCGCCTCTGGCAATTTTAATTTGCTCTTTTACCAAGTCTAATCCTGTAATCATTTCGGTAACAGGATGTTCAACCTGCAAACGGGTATTCATTTCTAGGAAGAAAAAATCCAGATTTTCATCTAAAATAAATTCTACTGTACCAGCGCCAACATAGTTTACCGAACGGGCAACATCAACCGCACAACGACCCATTTCTTGTCTAATTTCTTCCGTTAAAACTGATGATGGTGCTTCTTCTACCACTTTTTGGTGGCGACGTTGCACTGAACATTCACGCTCAAACAAGTGCACAATATTGCCATAAGTATCGCCTAAAACTTGTATTTCGATATGGCGAGGCGAAGTAACGTATCTTTCAATAAAAACTGCGCCATCTCCAAATGCTGATGTTGCTTCACTGACAGCCAAATGCATTTGCTCTTCAAAATCTTCTACCCTCTCTACAATTCGCATTCCTTTACCGCCACCGCCAGCTGCAGCTTTAATTAAGATTGGAAAACCAACTTCAACTGCTCTAATCTTAGCTTCTTCTAGATCGGTTATGGCTTCTTCTGTACCAGGCACCATCGGGATATTATACTTTAATGCTGCAGCTTTTGCGGAAAGTTTATTACCCATGGTTTCCATAGCTTCTGGCGTAGGACCAATTAAAATTAAGCCCGCATCTTTAACCGCTCTGGCAAAACCAGCATTTTCTGATAAAAATCCGTAACCAGGATGAATTGCCTGAGCACCAGTAGCTTTACATGCCTCAATAATTTTTTCGCCAACTAAATAAGATTGATTTGAAGGCGCTGGGCCAATGCAAATAGCCTCATCGGCATAACGAACATGCAAGGCATTTCTATCAGCTTCTGAAAAAACCGCAACTGTTTTAATACCCATTTCTTTTGCCGAACGCATGATACGCAAAGCGATTTCGCCACGGTTGGCAACTAATATTTTAGAAATTTGAGATGTGTGATTGGAGATTTGAGACATAGTTTAAATGTTCATTTTTTTGATTATTTCAATAGCTTCATCAACCATTGTTGCCGTAATATCTAAATGTGTTACAAACCTAATTGTTTTTGTTGATGTACTGTTGCAAAAAATTCCTTTGGCTTCCAAAGCTTTTATTACCTGCTCAACTTTATAATTTGGGGTTACATCAAAAAGCACAATATTGGTTTCTACTGGCATAACCGAACTTACAAAATTAGCCTCGCTTAGTGCAAGGGCTAAGGTTTTTGCATGTGCGTGGTCATCTGCTAATCTATTTACATGATGGTCTAAGGCATAAATACCAGCCGCAGCTAAAAAACCAGCCTGCCTCATACCGCCGCCCAAAACTTTTCTAATTTTTGTGGCTTTTTTAATTATTTCATTAGAACTTAAAAACACAGAGCCAACTGGAGCGCCCAAGCCTTTTGATAAACAAATCGAAATGCCGTGAAAATACTTTCCATAATCTTTGGCCTCATCGCCTGTGGCAACCAAGGCATTAAATAACCGTGCCCCATCTAAGTGAAGTTTTAAACCTTTAACTGCACATAAATGATGTATTGGTTCTATTTGACTTAAGCTATAACATTTTCCGCCACCTTTATTCACGGTATTTTCTAAAACCACCAAGCTCGAATTTGGATAATGAATGTTATCATCGTTAATTTCTGGCTCAATCATCTCTGGCGTTAAAATTCCTCTTTCGCCATTTAACAAACGTACAGAAGCTAATGAATTATAAGCAATACCACCTCCTTCGTATCTGTAAACGTGAGCTGTTTGGTCACAAATTACCTCATCCATTGGGTTTGTAAAGCATTTGATGGCAATTTGGTTGCTCATCGTGCCCGATGGACAAAACAAAGCTGCTTCCATGTTAAACATATCAGCCAACTTCTTTTCCAATTCATTAACAGTTGGATCTTCGCCAAAAACATCATCACCTACTTTTGCACTCATCATGGCATCTAACATTCCAGCTGTAGGTTTAGTTACGGTATCACTTCTAAAATCAATTCGCATTATATATAATAAATTAGGATGTTTTAAATTAAAAAAAATCTTGCAACATGCATTTCAAATTGTTTAATTCTATAAAGCTATAAATTTACAAAAATCAACAACTCAGGTTCAAAAATCATTTTAATGCTTCTTCTTAAAATACGCTAAACTGGCCTTCTACCCTTAAGGCTCTTAAATTTTGGACTAGTAATTCTATTTTCCTTTTGTATCTAGTTTACTTGGGATGGGCAAAATTGTTTTTGCATTTAAAGAAGAAACTACTTTTCTACCAGTTTTGGCTTCTAATTCTTTCATCGCCACTTTTGCTACATTACCGCCTTGTTTTGCAACTTTTTTACTAGCGTCAAAATCTTTTGGATTAATTGCTTGAGAAATATCTTTAGTGGATGCTTCTGCAAGCATATTTAAAATAAGTTCGGTATTAGTCATATTATCTCTAAGGTTTTCCTTTTTTAAACCCTTTAATATTTTATATTCTTTAGTAGTTTTGCCAGCCCAAGCTTTAGTTATAATATCTGTTAGTGTTGCAAACTGTTGCCCTTCTTTTAAACCTCTCTTTTTCCATTCGTCTGTCAATTCCTTTCTTATTTCGATACTTTTTAAACGTTGATTTATCCAGCTCTCAGAATAACCTAATTGAATGTATTGCTCTAATGCCCTATCAATAGTCAATTCTGGATCCTGCATTTCATCCAATCTTTCGGAGGCTATTTGAGCCAACCAAAGTTTAAAAGGTTCGGCTTTTGGGCTAGGTATAGATTGGATAAGTCGAAAGAGTTGTTCTGTATCGGCAACATCTGTTAGTCGCATTTTACCGTCTTGCGCAGGCAATTTCAAACCGTTACAATTTGTAACGGTTTCATTTCCTTCATCTTTTAGCCGCTTTTTCATTACTCTCCAATAAACTTGTGGATTTGGACTATCAGTTAAAACAGCAATCACATCAACAATAGAAACATACCACTTCTCTTGTTCAGTATCCCAAACTGTTCTCACTTTATTATCCTCAAATATTTGTACAGCGTTTTGTTGTTTCATAATTCATTCATTTTAGTAAACAGAAAATCGAAGTCTTTTATTACAAAATTTTGCATCTTATAATTTTGCATCAACAAATAGGTCTACCGAGCTATAAATTTATAAAAATCTACGAACTCACGACTCCAAAACCATTCTTTATGCGCTCCATCAGTTTTTGTCACAAATTTTATATTTTTATATTTACCAGAAGGATTTATGATTTGATAGACCTCTTTCATATCGCTTACCATCGTTTTACTCTCTTGTTCACCAGCTACAAAATAAATTTTACGATTACGAATTTGATGCTGAGCAATCTTTAAATCATCTAAAATGGGTTTTCCAATCCAAAATGCTGGCGAAAAAATACCTGCATTACCAAAAACATTTGGATAACGTATAATGGCATACATACTGATCAATCCGCCCATTGAACTACCAGCAATACTTGTGTTTTTAAAATCTTTTTTGGTTCTATAAGTTTTATCGATGTAGGGTTTTAATGTTTTCGCCAAAAAATCTACATATTGTTTGCCCTCACCTTTTCCATATTCGCTATCATAAGGATTATATTCTTTTAACCGATCGCTTTTTCCGTGATCTATACCCACCACAATAAATTCTTTAACTTCTTTTTTAGCAAAGTCATTCAAAATTTCATCAATTTTCCACTCACCAAAACCACTTGTTGCCTCATCAAATAAATTTTGTCCATCGTGCATGTAAATAACTGGATATTTCGCATTTGTAATTTCATAAGTTGGTGGCAAATAAACCCATATTTTTCTCTTTTTCCCCAATTGGGGGATGTTAAAATCAGTATCAATTACTTTTACATTTGAAGTTGCAGTATTAAAAGGTTTAGATTTTTTAAAATGACCTGCCCAATTTAAAACCTTAATATCTATTGCAGTATCAATCTTTAAAGCTAATTTCCTGTTAGAAACTGTTTCCCCATTAATGCCAGTTTCTACGCTTTTCCAATCGCCTTTGGTTAACTTATACTCATAATTACCTACCGGAAGATTTTTTTCGAGTATGTAAGAACCATCCGCTTTGCGCTTAAATTGAAATGCAGTGTCATTTGGTGTCCAATTGTTAAAATTACCTGCCACAAAATAATTTAATGATGAATCTAACTTATCAACTTTAAAGCTGAAAACAACCTTAATTTGAGCAAAACTAATTGCACAGATAAGCACTAAAAAGATAAAGAGACTGATTTTTTTGAACATTAAATTTAATTTATAATCATTTAACAAATAAATAGAAATAAATACTTTTTTTATCATTTATATTTACAACCAAAATCAGACAAAATTAACAGCTATCAGTAGATGGATCACGTAAATATCAAAATACTTGCCGAGGCCCTTCGTCTTTCTACATCAACCGTATCTAGAGCTTTTAGAGACAATAGCGATATCAGCTCTGCAACAAAGGAGCGTATTTTGGCTATGGCAAAAGAGTTAAACTACCAGCCTAACCATTATGCTAGTAATTTACGTGAGCAAAAAAGCAAAACTATTGCTGTTATCGTACCAGAATTGGGTAATAATTATTTCTCATTAGCCATACAAGGCATAGAAAGTGTTGCAAATGCCAAAGGCTATCACATTTTAGTTTATTCTACAAACGATCAGTTTGAAAAAGAGGTATCCTTTATTAAGCACTTACACAATGGCAGAGCCGATGGAATAATCATGTCGGTTTCTGGCGAAGCAAATGATCATAATTACCTCAATGAAATTGGTAAAAAGCGTTTGCCTTTGGTATTTTTCGATCGTGTTTATGAAGATATTGTAACCCCTCGTGTAATTACGAATGACTATGACAGTAGTTTTTCTGCCACCAAACACCTCATTCAACAAGGCTGTAAAAGAATAGCTTATCTAGCTGTAAACAAAACCTTGTCTATTGGTAAAACACGGATGCAAGGCTATATTGATGCGTTAAAGAAATTTAAAATTCCTTTCAAAGACGAGCTGATTATAGATTGCACTAACAATTACAAAGAAAATATCGATTTATTAAAGCAAGCATTCATTACCTTAAAACCTGATGGCATTTTTACTTCGGTAGAGCGTTTGGCCTTTGCCACCTATTATGCTTGTAATGATATTAAGCTCTCCATTCCTAAAGATTTAAAGGTCATCGGTTTTTCTAGTTTAGAGATTGCCCCACTTTTAAATCCAGCTTTAAGTACCGTTACTCAACCTGCTGCCGAATTGGGTAAAACCGCAGCCGAACTGCTGTTTAAAATGCTCGAAAATCCTGCTGATGTTCATCCAGATTCGGAGGTGATTTTAAAGTCGAAATTGATCCAAAGAGAATCTACTTTTAACGGGTAAATCTGAGCTAAAAAACAGTCCAATTTTCTGCTTTAAATCCATGCATTTTTTTTCAAAAAAAATAGACTTTTCCTAAAAATACGCAGAATTTTAACCCTCGACTTACTGAGTGGTTGAAAAAAATGTTAATAATCTCGGGAACGTTCCCGAAAACGTTCCCGAAAACTGACATAAATTGTATATAGTGTAAAAATTACACCTACTATGATAAATTAATTTTTCAAAAGCTTGATTTACAAGTACTTGAAAGTTATAAAACTAATATATTCAAAAAAAATGAGCTATAAAATTTGCTTTTTTAATGGTTTAACATCCTCAAAATATGGTGTTCAAAAAAAATATGATATAAAATTTTGAATTTTCATCTGCTACGTTAAATTTACAAAAGTGTAATACACAAGATTTTATAACCAAATATTTAACCATTAAAACGGGCTTTTTCAATGAAAAAACTTTACCCAATTAAGCTTTGTTTGTTAATGTTTTTTGCGCTCTGCACATTAACAACTTACGCTCAAACCGGAAGCATTTCTGGTAAAATTGTCGACGAGTCTAAACTACCAATTCCGGGTGCCTCTGTACAAGTAGACGGCACGCAAAAATTAACAGTTTCAGATAGCGATGGAAATTTCAGACTTACAGGTTTAACCAGTGGAACTTATACTTTAACTGCAAAGTATATTGGCTTCGCATCTTTAAAACAAACGGTAACTGTAGGTACTACAAATGTGGTGGCTAACTTTAACTTAAAAGGCGAGCAAACTAACCTAAACGAAGTAATTGTGGTTGGTTATGGCACCCAAACTAAACGTGAGGTTACTGGCGCCATTTCTAAAGTGAGTGGCGATAAATTAACTTCATTGCCTACACCAAGTTTCGAAGCTAGTTTACAAGGACAGGCTGCAGGTGTACAAGTAACACAAGGCAGCGGTTTAGCTGGTAGCGGCTCGGTAATTAGAATTAGAGGTATTGGTTCTATTAGTGCTGGTGGTGATCCGCTATACGTTGTTGATGGAATTCCAATCACAGCTGACCCTTTTATTAGCGGTAACCGAGGAGCGATGAACCAAAATCCTTTGGCAACCATCAATCCTAATGACATCGAGTCTGTAGAGATTTTAAAAGATGCAGGTGCTGCAGGTATTTATGGCTCACGTGGTGCAAATGGTGTAATTTTAATTACTACTAAAAGAGGTAAAACTGGCAAACCAAAAATCTCATTATCAACCAAGTATGGCTTAAGTACTTACGCGAATAGACCAGAATTTGTTACAGGATCAGAATGGTTACAATTGCGCCAAGAAGCATGGACGAATGATGGCAACACTGGTTTGGCTCCCCTACCTGGTGGTTTAACTTTGGCTCAAGCTCAACAAAACAATACCGATTGGTGGGATATTTTAACACAAACCGGTAAGTCTAACGATCAAGCCATCTCATTTAGCCAAGGCACAGACAAAATAAAAACTTACATCTCTGCAAATTACAGTGATAATGAAAGTTTCTTAAAAGGTAACTCTTACGAGCGTTATGGTTTTAGAACTAACTTTGATATTAAACCAACATCATATTTTTCTACTAGTATTAACGTAGGTTATGATAAAGGTACAAACCAACGAGTAAATGCAGCTTGGGGCGGTGGTTTAGGAGAAGCAATGTCTACAGCACTACCTATCTACCCAGTTTATAATGCTGATGGCACTTTCTTTAGCAATGGTGCTAACCCAGCAAGAAACCTAGGTTTATTGGATTGGAAAACTAGAAATTCTCGTCTATTAGCTGGTGTGGTTATGGAGTTAAAACCAATTAAGAACTTAAGTTTAAAAGGTAGTTTTAACATGGATAATTTGGATGTACAAGATAATATCTTCACTCCAGCATCGCTTAATAACTCAACTATTGGTAACGCTACATTATATCCAACCAAAATTTTCAACAGAACTTTTTCTGGTACTGCAACTTACGATTGGTTAATTTCAGATAAACATAAAGTTACAACCTTAATTGGCACTGAGTCTCAATTCTCATACAGAAATAGTTATCCTAACGGGATAAATGGACCTGCAAATGAGCCATTTTCAGAAAATAAAGAAAATTTATATGCGGCAATGCAAAATTTAGCTAACAGCAACAGTTTACTTTATTATAGCGGCAATGGTAGAGATACCTTTGCATCTCTTTTTGCTCGTATCAATTATTCTTACGATAATAAATATTATCTACAGGTTTTAGCCCGTAGAGATGGATCATCCAAATTTGGTCCTGAAAACAAATATGGTTATTTCCCTGCTGCTTCTGCATCTTGGTATATCAGTCAAGAAGATTTCTTAAAAGACAATAAAGTAATCAGTAACTTAAAATTAAGAGCTAGTTATGGTTTGGTTGGTAGTTCTAACTTCCCATCTGCTCAATACTATCAACAATTCCAATTTTCTGGTAGTTATAACGGTCAGCCTGTTTTATTCCCAACTAACGTAGCAAATCCTTCTTTAAGATGGGAGGAAGGTAGAAATATGGATTTAGGCTTAGACTTTGGCTTATTTAAAGATCGTATTACTGGAGAATTCTCTTACTACAGAAAAACAACCAAAGGTGCTTTAATTAATGGCGGCATATCACCTTCTACTGGTTTTGGATCAGGTTATTTAAACGTAGGTGAAATTTTAAACGAAGGGGTTGAGTTAAGCTTAAATACAACCAATATTCAATCTAAAAACTTTAAATGGGTAACACGCTTAAATGTCTCTAAAAACTATAATGAAGTGGTTAGTCTTGATGGATTGACACCTGATGCAGTTGGAGGTGGCACTAACGATACGCGTATAGCTGAGGGATATCCAATCGGAACGAACTTTTTGGTACGTTTCAAAGGTGTCGATCCTAACGATGGTTTGCCAATTTGGCTAGATAAAGACGGTTTTGAAACTAAAACTTTCTCACTAGATAACCGAGTACCCGTAGGTAAAATCTTGCCTGATTATGTTGGAGGATTAACAAATACCTTCTCGTTCAAAGGATTCGAATTAAATACGCTATTTACTTTCGCTATAGGTGGAAATTTATATGACGCATCAGCTAAACGTCAATTAGGTGTGGTTACTGATTGGAATATAAGAACAGACATCGCTAACCGTTGGAGAAAGCCAGGAGATATTGCCGATTTCCCACGTTTAACAATGAGCCCAGGCACTTATGATGGATTATCAAGTGAATGGCAATACAATTCGACTATGTTTTTGTATGATGCTACTTTTGTAAGATTAAGAGAAGTTACATTATCTTATGCTTTACCTGCAAATTTTGCTAACAAATTGAGATTACAAAACCTAAGGTTATTTGCTACAGGTATGAATTTGTTAACATTCAGTAAGTATCCAGGTGGCGATCCAGAAATTGCAAGAGATTTCGAAAATCCACAAGATAGAAACATGAGCCCGAATGTAACGTATTTAACTACTCCACAACAAAAGTCTATCACTTTTGGCTTATCAACTTCATTTTAATACACATTAATAGCTAAAGAAAATGAAAATTAATTATAAAAATATTTTAAAATCCTTCATTGTACTTTCTGTTATTACAGTAGTAGGTACAGGTTGTGAAAAATTCCTTGAAACTCCTCCTTTGGAGTCGATACCAAAGGAACAAGCCATTGCAGATGAAACTGGATTAAAAGCAGTAATGAATTCTGCTTATCAAATTGTAGGTGGAGGAAACATGTTCGGCGGTAAAATCCAAGTTATCAATGAAATGCTAGGCGATCAAATAAACGGAACATTATTAACTGGGGATTTCGGTGAAATTTTTGGCCGTAAAACTTCTGTTTTCGGTGATTATAAAAATGGAATGTATACTGATATTTACCAATCAATTTTTAGAGCAAATACAGTTTTAGAAAATTTAGATAAGGCTATCTCAATGAGAGATAACTTAGAAGGTCAGGCAAAATTTATTAGAGCATTATCTCATTTCCAATTGGTCCAGTTTTTTGCACAACCTTATGGATTTACTTCAGACAATTCACATTTAGGTATTCCTATTAGATTAACAACTAGTATTGACCCTGGAGTTAGGGCTCCTGTTAAACAAGTTTATGATCAAATCATTACAGATTTAAAAATTGCAGAACTGAAATTACCAGATGAAAACGGAGGTTATGCTACAAGATGGGCCGCAAAAGCATTATTAGCAAAAGTGTATTTTCAGATGAACGATTTTGCTAATGCATACCTTTATTCAAATCAAGTAATTACAAGTAATAAATTTATTTTAGACACTTACATTTCACGTTTTTCTGAAGCAGGTTCTAAAGAAAGTATTTTCAAAATCATCAGTACTTTAAGTGCTTATGAAGCTGGTGGCGAATTACGTGGACAATTCAGGTCTGATTTTAACTTACCCACGTTCCGTTTAACGGCAGATTTTTACGCGAGTGTTAACACAACTAATGATACGCGTAAAGTTTTATATGATAATGTTAAATACCCTGGTTTTATTGTAACTACTAAATACAATAAAGATAGATTTGAAGTTCCAGTTATTCACTTAACAGAAATCAAGTTAATTAGAGCAGAATCTGCTGCAGAAACTGGCACAAATTTAACTGTTGCTGCTCAAGACATCAATGATATTTTAGCTAGAGCTTATAATAACACCAGAAGTATTCCTTTGGCTTCTTCTGCTAGCTTAATCAAAACCAATGCTCGTTTCGAACGTAGCATTGAAATGGCTGGCGAAGGCAATAGAATTTCAGAAATTAAAAGAATTGGTGCCAAAGGTGAAAACATTGATAAACGTGGTGCAGTTTGGAACTGCCCAGGCTTGGTATTGCAGTTTCCTCAAGGTGAAATGGCAAGCAACACAAGTTTTCAAAGAAATCCTGAAGGTGGTTGTAACTAATTAACATAAAGAAATATGAAAATTATTAAATATATCGTATTGGCATTATGCATTACTAGCATTTATAGTTGCAAGCCAGAAGAATTTGGGCCAATTGGCGAAGAAGAAAATATAGTGAAATCATTACAAGGTACTTGGGGTTTAACCAAGGTTACCCAAAAAGATGAAGATGCAGCCACCAAAGGTTTCCCATACAAAGAATTAGACATTACCAATGTATATGCTTACAAAGATTTAGTGATTGCATTACAAGGAGATGCAGCTGGAACACCAACATCTTTTATCATTACACAGGGTAACTCTCCTAAAATTTCAGATTTTAATACGGGCACTTGGACAGTTGATAATGTTAAAGCTCCAACTGTAATCAACCTAAAAAGTGGCACATTAACTTCTGAGTTAACTTTAGGTTCTTATGCCGAACTAAAAACAGGTAAATTTTATCTTAAAAAAGTTAAAAAATCTAACGGCAAAGCAATTGTTAGTTACACTTATCAATTCACTAAAAAGTAATTAAAAAGATGAAAAAATTAGTATTAACAATAATATTAGGTTTTTGTGCGGCTTTTACCTTTGCGCAAAGTAACCCAAGCTTTAGCCCGGCAACATTTACCGCTGAAGATGAAGTAACCATTACCTTAGATGTAACTGGAACTGGAATGGCCGGACAAACTGATGTTTATTTATGGATGTTTTCTAACGATGGCGTTGGTGGCGGTAAAGATGCACTAACCAATGGGCAATGGGGCAGTTCTTCTGAAGCAGCTAAAATGACTAGAGTTGCTGGAAATGTATTTACCTTCAAATTTACCGGTACAACTTTGTTTGGCCAAAGTCCAGCAGAGCTGATTAATTTTGGCTTTTTAGGTAAAAGTAAAGATGGAACTAAACAAACCCAGGATTTTAAGCCTTTTAAATTTGATCCTTTGGTATTTACAGCGTCACAATTCCGCGTTTTTCCATCAAAAATGGATTTTACCGATATGGCAACTGTTTATTTTCACCAAGATTTAGCTACAGATCAGAATTTGCAGCGCATGTTTGATGTGAAAGTTACCTTAACTTTTTATTCTGATGCAATACCACAAACAGTTGTGGCTACTAGAAATGCATTAGTAGCAACTAAAGAATCAAATGTTCTTTATTCTTATTCTTTCATTCCAGAAAGACTAATTACGCTACCTGCAGGCACTAAGTTGGGCAAATTCAGCTATCAATTTACTGGCAGTATTAAAGATGCAAATGGTACCAATGTGCCAACATCTGGTCCAGTAACTGAAGTTAGCTATACAGTTTTTAATTAATCATATTATGAAAAACAAAATATTATACCTCCTAATTGCTATTGTAGCAATTGCTTTAGGTTGTAAAAAATCAGATTTTGATGATGTATCTAAGGGTGAAGCTTTAGGGAACTTTACCATTACTGCACCGGCAAATAATGCCATGCTGGTATTAAATTCGGCTACACCAAGTGCAAAACTCACGTTTTCTTGGACAGCTGCTAAGCCAGGTATTAGTACCGCTCCTACTTACAAATTTGTAGCAGCTTTAAAAACTGGTAATATAGATGCGCCAATAATTGAATTACCATCTGATAATGCTGGTGCAAGTGCCACACTTACTTTAACTCAAAAACAATTAGATGATGCTTTAAAAGCTAAATCAATTGCTGACGGAGTTAAAACAGATTTAATTTGGGCTGTAAAAGCTACCAATGGTTCAGTTACAGTTAGCACTACTCCTATTTTAAATGTTTCTATTACCCGCATGGGCGATGGAGTGAGCAATTTCTTACTATATGGTCCAGTTTCTTCTAATACAGCTATAGTAATAAATCCAAATTCTACTACAGATCTATTAAAGTTTAAATGGCAAAAATCATTTCCAGGTGTTGCAAGCAGTTTAACTAAATATCAAGTTAAATTTGTAGCTAAAGGTGGTAATTTTAACACACCATTATTTACTTATACCTCAGATAACAATGGTTTAGACTCTGCTCTATCAGTATCTTACAAAGACATTAGCGATAAAATGACAGCTGCTGGTTTTACGGATCAAGCTTCTCCTACTGCTTTACAATGGACAGTTGAAGCCACTTCTGGGAACTTCAAAAAAACAGCTGATTATGTAAATGATTTGGTAATTACCAGAGAAGTTAAAATATTTTTAGTTGGCGGTGATACACCAGCGGGATGGAATGATGCAGCTGCAATACAGATGATTCCTGATGCTTCTAATCCTGGAACATTCTTTATTTATGTTAAACTTACTACAGGAAATGGTGGATTCAAATTTTTGAACCAGCAACAATGGCCAGGTGGCAGCTTAAATTCTTCTGACTGGGGAATGAAACCGGGTACACCTGGTGATGCTGTTGTAGACAACGAAGCCAATATCGAAAATTACGGCACTAGTGGAGTATATCGTGTTACTTTCGACCAAAAGAACCTTAAATATTATGTACAAGCTGGTAGAATGGGTGCCGTTGGAGGTGCAACAGCTGCTGGTTGGAATCCACCAAACATTTTTCCTTCGCAGGCTTTAACACACATTGCTACTAATAAATTTATGGGCTTTGTAACTTTAACAGGTGGTGGTGAATTTAAATTGATAGATGGTGCAAATTGGCCAAACGGTGGCGGACCAGTTAATCAAGAGAGAGATTATGGTAAAGGCGCAACAGAGGGAGTATTGCTAGAAACTGGTGAAAGTAACTTCATAGTTCCTGGAGCAACTGGTTTAAAACGTATTGTATGGGATGGAACAGATATCAAGAATTTAAAATATGCCATTACAGACGGCACTATGTTCTTAGTAGGTAATGCCACAACGGGAGGTTGGGATAACTCTGTTGGCAATGCCTTATTACCTGCTATGACATACAGTGGAAATGGAAAATGGACTGTTACTACCAATATGAGTGTGGGTGAATTTAAGTTCATTTTCACTAAAGGAAGCTGGACTAATGAATATGGAGGTACTGCAGGCGCAATAGCCGAAGGGGGAGCTAACATCGGCATCACCAGCGCAGGTAATTATACCATTATATTGGATGAGTTTAACAGAACTTATACCGTTACCAAAAATTAAACAACGATATTTTCACTAAAACGCCCTTAATATTTTTTAAGGGCGTTTTGTTTTTAATTAGCTTATACCAATAGTAAAACTGGTCTAAAACGGTGCTTAATAGTGTATATAGTACACTTTCTATTAAAACTCAAATTCTCGTTCGTATACAAACTTTTAGCATAAAATTAGTGTTAAGAAAATAAAAACTAAATTTTAATTTTTTATTTGAAAAAAGGCACATATATTGGTAGACTTTTTACTTATTACATAACTTAAAGAACAAGAAATGATAGTTATTGCAGATGGTGGATCAACAAAAACAAATTGGTGTTTAATAAATGAAGCCGGAAGAAAAATCCATTTTAATACAGAAGGTTACAACCCCTATTTTGTTGATAGTGATTACATAGAACACTCACTTAAAACATCATTACCAGATCACCTTGAAGCCGAAAAATTAACTGAGGTATATTACTACGGCGCTGGCTGCTCTACCGATGCTAAAAAGAAAATTGTTGAAGATGGTATGCAAAATATCTTTACCAATGCTAAAATAAATATAGGACATGATTTATTAGCTTCTTGCAGAGCTTTATTAGGAGACAATGAAGGTTTCGCAGCAATTTTAGGCACAGGAACAAATTCTTGTTTGTATGATGGAAATGACATTACTTTAAACATTGATTCGCTTGGTTATTTTTTAGGTGATGAAGGTAGCGGTAGTTATATTGGCAAACGTATTTTAGCCGATTATATGAAAGGTTACATGCCGAAAGGTTTAAGAGAAAGCTTTTATGACAATTATGCATTAACTAACGAAGATATTTTTGATCATATTTACAACAAACCTTTGCCAAACCGTTTCTGCGCAAGTTTTAGTAAATTTATTTACGACTTTAAAGATAGCTATGAAGATTACACCCACTCAGTTGTAGATTATGCTTTTACCGCATTCTTCGAAAACTTGGTGATCCACTACCCTAACTACAAAAACTATAAATTAAATTGTGTTGGTTCTGTAGGTTATAGCTTTAGAGACATTTTAAGCATCGTAGCTGATCGTTATGAAATGGGTGTGGGTAAAATCATTCGCTCGCCTATAGATGATTTGGTAGATTACCATTTAAGCAAGAAATAAAAACATATTAAAAACCTCAGCATTAGTTGAGGTTTTTTTTGCAACTATTTTTGAAATGATGCATTTACACCATGCAACCTTAGATAGTAGCATTTTTGTAGCCACCTAAACTGGATTGAAGTGGCATCTCCCGATTTTATCGGGAATATAACGTAAAGCCAGATTAACTTTCATCTTACATCTGCTTTTGCTTTTCACAAAATTTTAAAAAACAAAAAACCTCCCAAAAATTAACTTGGAAGGTTTATATATTGCTTTCTGCTTTAAGCTTTAAGCTTTCTAAGCATCAATCTTCGCATACTTTGCATTGCGCTCAATAAATTCTCTACGTGGTGCAACTTCATCGCCCATTAACATAGAAAAAGTATGATCGCATTCTGCAGCATTTTCTATTGTTGCTCTAAGCAAGGTACGTCTAGCTGGATCCAAGGTTGTATCCCATAATTGCTCTGCATTCATCTCACCCAAACCTTTGTAACGTTGTATGTGTACACTTTCTTCTTTACCTGCACCTTTTAAACGTTGTACTGCAGCATCACGTTGGGCGTCATTCCAGCAATATTCAAACTCTTTACCTTTTTTAACTTGATACAATGGCGGAGCAGCAATGTAAACGTAACCAGCCTCAATTAAAGCACGCATATAACGGTAAAAGAATGTTAAAATCAACGTGGTAATGTGCGACCCGTCGATATCAGCATCCGTCATGATTACAACTTTATGGTAGCGAAGTTTAGTTAAATTTAACGCTTTATCATCTTCTGGTGTACCAATGCTTACACCTAATGCTGTAAACATATTTTTAATCTCGTCATTTTCGTAAATTTTATGCTCCATTGCTTTCTCTACGTTCAGGATTTTTCCTTTTAACGGTAAAATAGCTTGATAATTACGATCGCGACCTTGTTTAGCAGTTCCACCTGCTGAGTCTCCCTCTACAAGATATAATTCACATTTTTCTGGATCACTATCAGAGCAATCGGCTAATTTTCCTGGCAAACCAGAACCACCCATTACACTTTTACGTTGCACCATTTCGCGGGCTTTACGAGCAGCGGCACGGGCAGTAGCAGCTAAAATAACTTTGTTAACAATCATTTTAGCTTCCTTAGGATTTTCTTCTAAGTAAGCACCCAATGCCTCACCAACAGCAATATCTACCGCTCCCATTACCTCAGAGTTACCCAACTTGGTTTTGGTTTGACCTTCAAACTGCGGCTCCTGTACTTTTACAGAAACTACTGCGGTTAAACCTTCTCTAAAGTCATCGCCAGTAATTTCCATTTTTAGGTTTTTTAACAAACCCGATTTATCTGCGTAACTTTTTAAAGTACGTGTTAAACCACGTCTAAAACCTGCAATGTGTGTTCCTCCTTCGTGGGTATTGATGTTATTTACATACGAGTGAACATTTTCTGAGTAACTATCATTGTATTGAAAAGCTAACTCAACTGGCACACCGTTTTTGATACCATCGATATAAATTGGCTCTGGTAAAAATGATGCACGAGTGCCATCTAAAAACTGAACAAATTCTTTTAAACCGCCGTCAGAATGGAAAGTTTCTGTTAAGAAAGAACCATCTTCTTGCGGATCACGCTCATCTGTTAAGGTTAAAGTAATTCCTTTATTTAAGAAAGCCAACTCACGTAAACGAGCTGCCAAGGTATCGTATTTATATTCGGTAGTTTGGGTAAAAATAGTAGCATCTGGACTAAAAGTTACAATTGTACCTCTTTTATCTGTTGTGCCAACTTCTTTAACATCGTACTGCGGAACACCAATTTTGTATTCCTGCATCCAGATTTTACCCTCACGATGAACCTCTGCTTTTAAATCTGTAGAAAGTGCGTTAACACAACTTACACCTACACCGTGTAAACCCCCAGAAACTTTGTAAGTATCTTTATCGAATTTACCACCAGCGTGTAAAACGGTCATTACAATTTCTAATGCCGATTTATTTTCTTTTTTATTTATACCTGTCGGGATACCACGACCATTATCTTCAACTCGAATAGAATTATCGGCTAAGATGTTTACTATAATTGTATCTGCATGACCAGCCAAAGCTTCATCAATAGAGTTATCTACAACTTCATAAACCAAATGGTGCAAACCTTTAACGCCTGTATCACCAATATACATCGAAGGACGCTTACGTACAGCCTCTAAACCTTCTAAAACCTGTATATTATCTGCATTATAATTTGACTTTGGATCTATTTCTTCACTCATAATTTTGATTAATACTTAAAGATTCAAAAATAACCATTTTTTACTACTTAAAACACATTGTGGATAACTATTTGAGTGTTGAAAGTGTCATAAAATATCGCCCATTTTTCATCAAATAATTCAATAAATTTTAAAAACTAAGTTTACTAACTAAAACCCAAAATTGATTTAAAAACCATGATTTTTAGGATAGTCGGTTTTGATTTTTATATTTGCTAAAATTTATTAAAATAGGATGAAATTAAACACACTAAAAGTAAGCAGTTTAGCTACTGCGATTGCATTAGTATCTGTACTAACTGCTTGTGGAGATAAAGAAAGTAAAACTGATACTTCTGCTACAAAAACAACTACTACTGTTACAGCCGAAAACGAAATTGTTTATGTAAATTCTGATACTTTACTTTCTAAATATCAATACGCAAAAGATATTACTGCTAAAATGGAAAGCAAAGGCAAAGCAGCCGAAAGTGATTTAGTTGCTAAAGGACAAGCTTTTCAACGTGAAGTACAACAGTATCAAGCTCAAGCAAATAGCTTAGCGGCAGATCAAAGAGCTGCAACAGAGCAAAGATTGCAACGTAAAGATCAAGAGTTAAAAGCTTACCAACAAAATGCTGGTACTGCTTTGCAAAATGAAAATGCTAAAGAGCAAGAAGCGCTTTACAATAAAATTGCTGATTATTTGAAAACTTACTCAAAATCTAAAGGTTACAAAATGGTGTTAACTTACTCAAAAGGTAACGCGAACGTTTTATTTGCTGATGAAAGTTTAGATGTAACCAATGCTGTAGTAAAAGGCTTAAACGACGCTTACGCTAAAGACAAAAAATAATAATTGCATTTTAATGCTTTATAATGAAATGCCTCGAACAATCGAGGCATTTTTTTGTATTATATTTTGTTAAACCAATGTTTGTTTATTAACTGTCTAAATTGCAATACGAATAATTAATCTCAGTAAAGTATATGGAAAATAATAGCCAACATGAAAAATTTATGCGCATTGCGATACAGCTTTCAACTAAAAATGTTTCTGAAGGGTTGGGTGGTCCTTTTGGTGCAGTTGTAGTTAAGGATGGAGAAATTATTGGCGAAAGTGCAAATACAGTACATCAAACAATTGACCCTACAGCACATGCTGAAATAGCGGCAATAAGGTTAGCATGTACAAACCTAAAAACCATTGATTTGACTGGAGCTACAATTTATACTAGCTGTGAGCCATGCCCTATGTGTTTAGGTGCAATTTATTGGAGTGGTATTGACACCATTTATTATGGAAACACCAAACAAGATGCTGCAGCGATAGATTTTGATGATGAGTTTATTTATCAGGAAATAGAAAAACCTCTGGAAAGCAGAAAATTACCCATTAAGCAACTGTTAAGAAATGAAGCTCAGCAAGCGTTTAAGCTATGGCAGAAATCGCCATTAAAAGAGGAGTAAAATAATCTTTGCGTAACATTTAAGTTTAGTGTTTTGTCTTATGCACAATTAAGTATTTAATAAAAAATGAATAATTACGAACAACAGATTGGCTACGAACTTGATTTTTGGAAGATGGAATTGATGAAAAAACCATCAATGCTTGGCAATTTGGCTACAAAAGTGCAAACCAAAATCAATAGCTATATCCCTACAAAAGTGCATAAAGCTATTACCGCTACCATTAAACAAATGGTTAAAGCTGTACTTTTTGGTTCAACTTATACTACATCGGCTATGCCAGATAAAAGCATCAGCTTGTTGCATAGAGAAGCATTGGTAAAAGCTAAAATTGATAGTTACAGTAAAACTGGCGCTGCCGAAGGTGGCATAACTGGTGCTGGTGGTTTTTTAATGAGCATGGCCGATTTTCCGATTTTAATTGGCATAAAAATGAAAATGCTTTTTGAAATTGCCGCTTTGTACGGTTATGATGTGAAAGATTATAGAGAGCGACTTTATATTTTACATATTTTCCAGTTAGCATTTTCGAGCAAAACCGGTACGCAAAATGTGTTTAAGCAAATGCAAAACTGGGATCAGAAACTGATTGTTTTACCCGAAAGTGCCGAAAATTTCGATTGGCAAACTTTTCAGCAAGAATACCGAGATTATATAGATTTGGCTAAACTTGCTCAATTACTACCTGTTGTGGGTGCTGCAGTTGGTGCAGTTGCAAATTATCAACTGATTAAAAAATTAGGCAAAACTGCAATGATGGCTTACAGAATGAGAGATAAATCAATTTCGAATGATAGAATTTTGAGTGATTGATTTATTGTATGAATGAGTGAATTTTGAATGAATTAATGAATGATCAACGTAACTAATGACACCAATGAACTAATCCCCAAACATCCCCTCTATTAAATCATCAGTTTCTCTTCTATCTTTTTTGGTTGGCCTACCTGCACCTCTATCTCTCTTTAAAGTTGGCGCATGAAAAACAGATTTAAAGGCGTGTGTTTCTTCTTCTGGTGTTAAATCTTTGTATTTAGTTACGGCAATTTTCGATTCAACCCTGTTGTATAAAAGTTCAACTACCTCTATTATTTTTTTTTCGATGCCTTTAGAAACCTGATAAACCTCTCCTACTTTTACAATGGCTGATGGTTTTAAATTTTGCCCATTTAGTTTTATCCTACCCGCTTTGCAAGCTTCGGTAGCCAAACTTCTAGTTTTAAATAATCTAATTGCCCAAAGGTATTTATCAATCCTTAGTTTCTCTTTTTCACTCATAAACATCAAAATTACTAACAAAGATTTTATCGTGCCAAAAAAAAAAAATATAGCCTCTGTTAGTTTGTTGCAATAAATCTACATTTAATTGAGCTAAAACACCGATCAATACATAAAATTGATTTATTTTGTAGAAAATTAAAAATACCATGATTGGAGAATTAAAAAAACTGATAGAAGCCGCTTGGGAAGATAGGTCGTTATTAGCCTATAACAACTATTGCGAGGCAATTGAAGAAGTAATATTGAGATTAGACAAAGGCGAATTACGTGTTGCAGAGCCTATTTTAAATAGTTGGGGCATAAATGAATGGATTAAAAAAGCCGTTATTTTATATTTCCCAATCAAACAAATGAAAGAAATTAAAGTTGGTCCGTTTGTTTACCATGATAAAATGGAACTTAAGACTAACTACCAAGAGCAAGGTGTACGTGTTGTACCTATGGCAAGCGCCCGTTATGGTGCTTATTTGGCTAAAGGTGTTATCATGATGCCTTCTTATGTAAACATTGGCGCTTATGTTGATGAAGGTACAATGGTTGATACTTGGGCTACCGTTGGTTCTTGTGCACAAATTGGTAAACGCGTTCACTTAAGTGGTGGTGTTGGTATCGGTGGTGTTTTAGAACCTGTTCAAGCTGCTCCAGTAATTATAGAAGACGATTGCTTTTTAGGATCTAGAGCTATTGTTGTTGAAGGTGTGAAAGTAGAAAGAGAAGCCGTTTTAGGTGCAAATGTGGTTTTAACTGCATCAACCAAAATTATTGATGTAACTGGCGATACTCCAATTGAATACAAAGGTGTGGTACCTGCTCGTTCTGTGGTAATACCTGGTTCGTATACTAAAAAATTCCCTGCCGGAGATTTTCAAGTACCATGTGCTTTAATTATTGGGCAACGTAAAGAATCTACAGATAAAAAAACTTCTCTTAATGATGCATTGAGAGAAAATAATGTAGCTGTATAATTTTGTTGTAAAGTTGGAATGTTTAAATGTTTCAACGTTCCAACTTTACAACATTTAAACAACATGAAAATAGGTTTCGATGGCAAACGTGCTGCAAATAATTTAACCGGTTTAGGCAATTACAGTAGATCGTTAATTGAGCATTTAGCCAAGGGTTTTACGCAAAATCAATATTTCATTTATACGCCAAAGGCGAAAGCAAGCATTATTGATTTTCCGCTTTTTAAAAGAGAAAATATTTCCCTTAAACTACCCCAAAAAGCAAAATTTTTATGGCGGAGTTTAGGTGTTAAACATCAATTATTAGAAGATAAGATTGATCTTTTTCATGGTTTGAGTTATGAAATCCCCTTTGGGTTAAAAAAAACCGGAATTAAAAGTGTAGTTACTATACACGATTTAATATTTTTGCGCAAACCTGAATATTATCAACCAATTGATCGATTTATTTACGATTACAAAAGTAAATATGCTTGTAAAAATGCTGATCAAATTATTGCCATCAGCGAAAAAACAAAACAAGACATCATTGAACTTTACAACATCAGCCCTGCTAAAATTGAGGTAATTTACCAAAGTTGCGATGATAGTTTTAAAGTAGCGGCTACTGCAGCCCAAGAAGAAGAAGTTAAGATAAAATATAACCTACCAAACCAATACATTTTAAGTGTTGGCACCATAGAACCCCGTAAAAATATTTTGGCTATTGTTAAGGCTATGCCGAAAATTAACGCAGACTTTAAATTGATTATTATTGGTAAAGAAAAACCTTACGCCAAAATAGTAAAGCAAGAAATTGAAAAATTAGGCATAACAAATAGAGTTGTATTTTTAAAAGATATCCCATTTAAAGATTTACCAAGTATTTACCAAATGGCGAGTTTATTTGTGCTACCATCTTACTATGAAGGTTTCGGTATACCAATTATTGAGGCTTTGTACAGTGAAGTTCCCGTTATTGCCGCCACTGGTTCTTGCCTAGAAGAAGCTGGTGGGCCAAATAGTTTATATGTTAATCCAGATGATTTTGAAGGCTTTGCAAAAGCAATTAATAATGTTTTAACTAACGTTTCGCTACAGCAAACGATGAAGGAAAAAGGATTGCAATATGTACAAAGCTTTAACAATGAAGTCATAAATGAACATTTAATGGCTTGCTATCTCAAAACCTTAAACATTTAAGTTAAAATATATACCTTCGTGGTTATTCAATTCTTAAACAATAACCAATTTTGTATCTTCCTTAATGAAAGTAGCGGGTTTTACCTTTATTAGAAATGCCATCCAAAATGATTATTCTATCGTTGAGGCTATTACTTCTATCCTTCCAATATGCGATGAATTTGTTGTTGCTCATGGCAATTCAAGTGATGAAACGCTACATTTAATTGAGCAAATTGGCTCACCAAAAATAAAAATTATCCAAACCATTTGGGATGATACCGCTAGAGAAGGTGGAAAAGTTTTTGCACTAGAAACCGATAAGGCATTTAAAGCAATTAGTAAAGATGTAGATTGGGCATTTTACATTCAAGGTGACGAATGCGTTCATGAAAAATATCTGGAAAATATTAAAAATGAAATGCAAAACAGCTTAAATGATCCAAATATTGAAGGTTTGTTATTTAATTACAAGCATTTTTACGGTTCGTATGATTTTTTTGCTCATTCGCGAAGATGGTACAGAAGAGAAGTTAGAATTATTAGAAACTTACCCGGCATGCATTCATACAGGGATGCACAAGGATTTAGATTTAATAACCGCAAGATTAAGGTTAAACACATAGCAGCTTATATTTACCATTATGGCTGGGTAAAACCACCAAAGGGTTTGAATAATAAAGTTAGAAATTTCAATCAGTTTTATACTACAGATGATCAATGGATAGCAGATACTTATCCAGAATTTGCAGAGTTTGATTATCAAAATGCGGATCAACTTTTTAATTTCGAAGAAAGCCATCCGTTGGTAATGCAAAACAGGATAACCAAAAGCAACTGGAAATTTAACTTCGACCCTACACAAACACAAAAAAAACTACCTTTTAGAAGAAAATTACTAGCTTGGTTTGAAGAAAAGACAGGAATTAGGCTTTTCGAGTATAAAAACTATCAAATAATCAACTAATGAATGGCTAAAATAGCGCTTAGTATTTCGGTTATATTACCAAATTTTAATGGCAAACATTTATTAGAGATGTATTTGCCTGCTACTATTGAGGCTTTAATGCATAGCAAAATTTCTTACGAGATTATTATAATCGATGATTGCTCCATTGATGATTCTATTTCCTTTATCCAACAAAACTATCCACAAATCATTTTATTAAAAAACGAGGCTAATAGCGGTTTTTCATATACCTGTAACCAAGGAATTTATATTGCAACGAAAGATTTGGTTTTACTGCTCAATACAGACGTTAAACTTACGGCCAATTTTTTTGAACAACAATTTAAGTATTTTAATAAAGAAGATACTTTTGGAGTGATGGGACGAATAATGAGCATGGATGGGAATAAAATTGAAGATGCTGCTCGTTTACCCTATTTCAAAGGCTCTAAGTTTAAGGCAAACAAATTCTATTATACAAATGAGCAAGATAATAGCACACTTACTTGTTATTTATCTGGTGCAAATGCATTGGTAAAAAGAGATAAACTGCTTTTATTAAATGGTTTTGATGAAATATATTCGCCATTTTATTTTGAAGATTTCGATTTAGGATTAAAGGCATGGAGAATGGGCTGGAAACTATATTATGAACACGAAGCGATTTGTTATCATCAAGTTAGTTCATCAACTAATAAATTGAACAAATCTAACTTTGTCCAAATTACTTACAACAGAAATAGCTTTATTTTACAAAGCATTCATTTACAAGGGTTAAAGCTTCTAACCTGGCATTTACAATTATTTACCATCACATTAATTGGTCATTTATTTAAAGGAGAGTTTTGGATATTTAAAAGCTTGAAAGGTTTTATCGCCAAGAAAAGTGAAATTAAAAAATCAAGAAAAAATCTTCAGATCCTACAGCAAAAAGTTAATATTAATAATGGTTTAAGTAATATCATTACCGAAATTAAAAAATCATTAATAGGCAAAAAGGTCAATTGGCTGTAAGTTAAATAGCTAAAAAAAGCCGTTAAATATAATTTAACAGCTTCTTTAATCTCAAGGTAATTAACCAATTCTATTTTGCAGTTACGCCATTGTTTGGATATTGTTTCAAAATCTCGCCAACACCTTGTTGTAAACGCTCTTCTCTTTTTGCAAAGTTATCTAAGTTAAAACCAGCGCCTCTTCCGTGCCAAAACAAAATCTTTTTAGCAGGATCTAAAAAATCGATGATAATGGTACCTTCTTGATATTGGTTTACATAAGCTGGTCCACCCCAAGGACCGCCGAAGCCCCAACCCCATCTTCCACCCCAGCCCCAGCCAAGTCCTCCGTAAAACCCAGAATCATAAATATCAGCTCTTTCTCTAGCAACAACTACCAAGTTAACCAGCATATCTGGTTTATCAGCCTTTGTAAAGCCTTTTAAATTCATTTCGGTTTCTACAGCAGCCATCAATCTTCTTTTGTCTAAGTTGTTTAGTCTGATTTTTTCCAAACCCTTATCGTAAAAATTATAGGTTTTGTAAACGCTCAAATTTACATCTTTGTCAACATCAGATACAGTGCGTAAGCTACTGCAACCTACAAATGCTATCCCTATCGTAAACAGCATTAAAAGTTTTAATAAATTTTTCATTTTATGTGTGTGTTTTATATTTGATTAACCTTTATAAAAATAGCAAATTAATCATTTCATTTATAATGATTTATGCAACAATTTTACAACTAATATATAACCAAGAAACGATTATTGAGCTTGTTTAGTTTTCGCATATAGCATACGGTTTTAACTTATTACCAAAATTTAACATTTGCATAAATTAATTAACTTTGCTGCATGCTAAGAGACGAAGTAAATAAGGCTTTAGAAGTATTAAAAAATGGCGGCGTAATACTTTATCCAACAGATACTGTTTGGGGTTTAGGATGCGATGCTACAAATGAAGAGGCAGTAGCTAAAGTAAATAACATTAAGGGTCGCGGGGCGGATAAAAGTTTAATTGTGTTAATTGATACCGACAATAAATTACAAAGTTATGTAACAGAGATTCCAGAAGTTGCGTATCAGCTGATAGAGTATGCAGAAAACCCAATGACCATCATTTTCTCTGGAGCCAAAAATTTAGCTAAAAACGTTATAAATACTGATGGATCTGTTGGTATTAGAGTAGTTAAGAATGATTTTTGCGAACAACTGCTCCAACGTTTTAGAAAACCTATCGTTTCTACATCTGCGAATATCAGCGGCCAGCCTACACCCCAATTTTTTGATGAAATAAGTGATGATGTAAAAGACGCGGTTGATTATGTAGTTGATTATAATCAAGAAGATAGAACCGAAAAAAAACCATCAACAATTATAAAACTTGGTCCATCTGGTCAATTTGAATTGATTCGTAAGTAAACCCAATCAGCCTTTAGCTGAGCATTATTCAGCATTAAATTAAAGAAGCACCAATAGTTTTTATTAATTTTAACAATTCTTTGTCATTCTGAGCTTGCGACAAATCTCTAATATGGGATGCCTGCTTCTTCATCATGACAAAATCCACAATTATGCAACATCACCTATCAAATCCAATTTTTAAAGTTTTAGCAGACATCGCTAGGCAATCTCAAACTGAAGCGTATGTAATTGGTGGTTTTGTTCGCGATTTATTTTTGCAACGCCCATCAAAAGATATTGATATTGTAATACTTGGCAATGGAATTGAATTTGCCGAAAAGGTAGGTGAACATTTAAAAACCAAAGTTGCGGTTTTTAAAAATTTCGGAACAGCAATGCTTAAATACAAAGATCTAGAGATTGAATTTGTTGGAGCAAGGAAAGAATCTTACCGCTCTGATTCAAGAAAGCCAATTGTAGAAAATGGAACTTTAGAAGATGACCAGTTACGAAGAGATTTTACCATTAATGCTTTAGCAATTTCATTAAACCATGATAATTTTGGCAGTTTAATTGATCCATTTGATGGGTTAAAAGATTTGGAAAGTAAGTTAATTCGAACTCCTTTAGATCCAAAAAATACCTTTTCTGATGATCCTTTAAGAATGATGCGAGCCATCCGCTTTGCTACACAATTAGAATTTGAGATTGATCAAAACGCAATTGATGCAATAAGCGCCCAAAGAGAAAGAATTAAAATTATTTCTAAAGAACGAATTACTGATGAATTAAATAAGATTATTCTTTCTAAAACTCCATCAATTGGCTTTAAACATCTTTTTGATACAGGTTTATTGCACATCATTTTTCCACAAATGGCCAATCTTTACGGCGTAGATATTATTAAAGGTAAAGGGCATAAAGATAATTTTTACCATACTTTACAGGTTTTAGATAACATTTGTACAACAACAAATGATCTTTGGTTGCGTTGGGCAGCAATTTTACATGATATCGCTAAACCAGCTACCAAAAGATTTGAAGAAGGGCATGGTTGGACGTTTCATGGCCACGAAGATAAAGGTGCGAGAATGGTGCCTCAAATATTTGCTCAACTAAAACTTCCTTTAAACGAAAAAATGAAATTAGTTCAAAAGTTGGTGCAATTACACTTGAGGCCAATTGTTTTAGCTCAAGAACAAGTAACCGATTCGGCAGTACGCAGATTACTTTTTGAAGCTGGGGAAGAAATTGAAAGCTTAATGTTGTTGTGCAATGCTGATGTAACCACAAAAAATGAATACAAAATTAAAAAGTACCGCAATAATTTTGAGTTGGTTAAGCAAAAGCTGAAAGATGTTGAAGAAAGAGATCATTTGCGCAACTGGCAACCTCCAATTTCTGGTAATGATATTATGGTAACATTTGGATTAACAGCAGGCAAAGAGGTAGGTATTTTAAAAAATGCAATTAGAGAAGCTATTTTAGAAGGCGAAATAAGAAACGATTACAACGAGGCATTTAATTTTATGTTAATTAAAGCCAAACAATTAGGTTTAAATCAGGTTACAAAGTAATTCTAAGAGCAAATTTTATTTTTAATTTCTTAATTTTACAAACAGAAACAGAACAGCGCAATGGCAATTTATAGATTTAGAATTTCTTTTGAAGATTTTGATGAGGTAAGCAGAGAAATCGATATCAAAACAAATCAAACTTTTGAGGATTTACATAGAGCATTCCACCGCTCAACCGGATATAATGCAGATAAATCATCATCATTTTATGTAAGCACAGATAATTGGATTAAAGGCGATGAAATAGCTATTTTGCCAAATCAACGTAAAATTGATAACGGTGTTGCGCTTATGGAGAAATCGAAATTGAGTAATTTTATCGAAGATCCACACCAAAAATTTTATTATATCTACGATTTTGAACGCCCATTTGACTTTCACGTTGAATTGATCAAAATAATTTTAGAAAACGATCCAAATATCGAATATCCTTATGTTGTGAAAAGCATCGGCGAAGCTCCAAAAATTATCGATAAAAATAACATCGGTAGTTTTGCTGTTGGCGCTGCAGCAGCTTCAACAGATTTCGACTTTTTAAATGAGCTAGATTTTGTGCCAGAAGACACTGAAGAATTAGAAGCCATGGGCGGTAGAGGCATAATGGCAGAAGAAGTTGATGAAGAAGCAGAGGATGAGGAAAAAGATGAATTTGGAGATGGAGACGATTTTGCAGATGAAGAATACGGTAGCGATAAGGAAGAGTATTAAAATTTGATTTCACAGATTTAATTAATTTCACAGATTTAATATAACCGTCATTTTTAATTAATTTCACAGATTTAATATAACCGTCATTTCGAGTGAACGTAGCGATGAGAAATCTGTTGTTTTTACCCTGAACCTGTTATTAATTACAGCAATTAAGTTTTAAGATCAATGCTAAAAAAACAAAAAACTTTAATTGTAGTAGTTGGGCCAACAGCCATTGGTAAAACTGAGTTAGCGATCCAGCTTGCTCAGTTTTACAAAACAGAAATTATATCTGCCGATTCGAGACAGTTTTTTAAAGAAATGCATATTGGCACAGCTAAACCATCGAAAGAGGAATTGGCTGCTGCACCACATCATTTGATCAATTCTCATTCAGTTAAAACACTTTTTAGTGTTGGCGATTTTGAAGCGGAAGCTTTACAGCTAATAGAGCAATTATTCTTAAAAAATGATGTGGCAATATTAGTTGGTGGTTCGGGTTTATATATTGATGCCGTATGTAAAGGCTTAGATGAACTACCTGAAATTGATTTAAATATTCGTGAGCAACTCAATCAACAATTAGCGAATGATGGAATTGAGGTTATTAAAAATCAACTACAGGAATTAGATCCCGAATATTTTGCCAAAGTAGATCAATCTAATCCACAACGAATGATTAGAGGATTAGAAGTTATACTTTCTAGCGGACAAAAGCTAAGTTCATTTCTAACCGCTCAAAAAAAAGAAAGACCTTTTAATATCGTTAAAATCGGATTAAATACCGAACGCAGTATTTTGTATGACCGGATTAATCATCGTGTAGATGTAATGATGAATGCAGGTTTGTTAGATGAGGTAAAAAGCCTAATACTCTATCGTAAATACAATGCCTTAAATACCGTTGGCTATTCAGAGCTCTTTGATTTCATTGATGGTAAAACAGAGTTCTCTTCCGCAGTTGCGATGATTAAACAAAACACCCGTCGCTTTGCAAAAAGACAGCTAACTTGGTTTAGGCGGGATCAAGATACCGCTTGGTTTGAGCCAAATCAGTTTGAAGAAATTATTAAGCACGTAACCAGCTTTTGTCATTCCGAGGAACAGCCTGTCCCGAGTTCTCGGGAAGGAATCTCTTTTTAAAGTTTAACAATTTAGATCTTTCTCCGCCGCGGCGGATCTGGATGACAAGACTCCTAAGCTTGTGCTGTTGGTCCACCAAAATTCATCGGAAAACCTGGAGGTTCATCTTGAGTTTTAATTTTACCATGTGCCATTTCAAATTTTTCGATATTATCTTGCATAGCATGTAATAAACGCTTAGCATGTTCTGGCGTTAATATAATTCTCGATTTTACCTTCGCCTTTGGCACACCAGGCATTACTCTTATAAAATCTAATACAAACTCTGTATTTGAATGAGTAATAATGGCCAAATTAGAAAAAATACCTTCTGCAATTTCTTCTGATAATTCTATATTGATTTGATTTTCGTTTTGTTGCTCTTCCATAATTATCAAAAGTATAAAAAGCCTTGTTAAAAACAGTATTATCCACAAAAAAATCCCTAGCAAATAAATGCTAGGGATTTGATATTAAGTCCCTTTTAGGGGATTTAGGGGTTATGCTTCTACTTCCTCTTCAGCTTTAGATGCTAATAATTTATCGTATTCTTCTTGAGAACCTACAATGATACGCTCGTAGCCACGTACGCCAGTACCTGAAGGGATCAAGTGACCAACAATTACGTTTTCTTTTAAGCCTAACATGTTATCGCGTTTACCTGCAATTGCTGCCTCATTCAGTACTTTTGTAGTTTCCTGGAATGATGCCGCAGAGATAAACGATTTGGTACCTAATGAAGCTCTAGTAATACCTTGCAAAATTGAACTCGCTGTAGCAGGTTGTGCATCACGTACTTCAATTTGTTTCAAATCTTTACGTTTCAATTGAGAATTTTCGTCTCTTAATTTACGTAAAGAAAGAATTTGACCTGGTTTTACTGTTTCAGAATCGCCTGCCTCTACCACAACTTTTTTGTCGTAAATTTCGTCGTTCTCAACCATAAAGTCCCATCTATCAACAGAATCATTTTCTAAGAAACGAGTATCACCCGGATCTTCGATATGAACTTTCTGCATCATTTGGTGTACAATAACCTCGAAATGTTTATCGTTGATTTTTACACCTTGTAAACGGTAAACCTCTTGGATACCATTTACTAAGTATTCTTGTACAGCCGCTGGGCCTTTAATTGCTAAAATATCAGCTGGAGAAATCGATCCATCAGATAATGGCATACCTGCTTTCACGAAATCGTTATCCTGTACCAAAATGTGTTTAGACAATGGAACAAGATATTTTTTAACTTCTCCGTCTTTAGATTCGATAGTCATCTCACGATTACCACGTTTAACACCACCTAAAGTTACTACACCATCAATCTCAGTTACTACAGCTGGGTTAGATGGGTTACGTGCTTCGAATAACTCAGTTACACGTGGTAAACCACCTGTAATATCTCGAGTTTTACCAGTTGCACGAGGTATTTTAACCAAAATCTGTCCTGTTTGAACTGCTTCGCCTTCTTCAATAGCGATGTGAGCTCCTACCGGAATGTTATAGTTTCTGATTAATTCACCTTTTTTATCTACTACTTGAATAGCAGGGTTTTTAGTTTTATCACGTGTATCGATAATTACTTTCTCACGGTGACCAGTTTGCTCATCAGACTCTTCGCGGAAAGTTACACCTTCTACAATTGCATCAAATTGAATTTTACCAGCAAACTCGGAGATAATAACCGCGTTATATGGATCCCATGAACAAATTTTATCTCCTTTAGAAACTTTATCTCCTTCTTTTACAAAAAGGAAAGCACCATAAGGAACGTTATTTGTAACGATTACTTTTCCTGTACCAGGCTCAGTAATTTTAAATTCACCAGAACGACCTAATACGATATCAGTAGTACCTTCTTCAGTTTGAGTTTCTACAGTACGTAAGTTTTCAAACTCGATAACACCATCAAATTTTGCATTGATTTGAGATTCTGCAGCAATGTTTGATGCAGTACCACCCACGTGGAAGGTACGTAAGGTTAACTGTGTACCCGGCTCACCGATAGACTGTGCAGCAATTACACCAACAGCCTCACCTTTTTGAACGCGTTTACCAGAAGCTAAGTTACGACCATAACACAATGAACAAACACCACGTTTATTTTCGCAAGTTAATACCGAACGAATTTCAACTCCTTCAAGTGGAGATTCTTCAATTGTTTTAGCAATTTCTTCAGTAATATCTTCGCCTGCACCTACTAATAATTTTCCATCTAAAGGATTGAAAACATCATGAAGTGAAATACGACCTAAAATACGCTCATATAACGGCTCAACAATATCTTCTTGATCTTTTAATGCAGTAGTGTACATACCTCTTAAAGTACCACAATCTACAGCGTTAACAATCATATCTTGTGCAACATCATGCAAACGACGAGTTAAGTAACCAGCATCTGCTGTTTTTAACGCCGTATCTGCCAAACCTTTACGAGCACCGTGAGTAGAAATAAAGTATTCTAATACCGATAAACCTTCTTTAAAGTTTGATAAAATCGGATTTTCGATAATCTCACCACCTGAACCAGATTTTTGAGGTTTAGCCATCAAACCACGCATACCCGCTAACTGACGAATTTGCTCTTTAGAACCACGGGCTCCAGAGTCAAGCATCATGTAAACAGAGTTGAAACCTTGATTATCTGATGATAACTGGTTCATTACAAACGTTGTTAAACGGTTGTTAATACGTGTCCAGATATCGATAATTTGGTTGTAACGTTCGTTGTTGGTAATGAAACCCATGTTATAGTTGTTTCTTACCTCTTCAACTTCGCCAGCTGCTTGTTCTAGTAAAGTATGTTTCTCTACAGGAATGTTAACATCTTGTAAGTTAAATGATAATCCACCTTGGAAAGCCATTCTAAAACCAAGTTCTTTGATATCATCAAGGAATCTTGCAGAACGGGCCATACCAGTCATTTTCACTACTTCACCAATAATATCTCTTAAAGATTTTTTAGTTAATAGTTCATTGATATAACCAACTTCTTCTGGTACCATTTGGTTGAACAATACTCTACCAACAGTAGTTTCAGTTAATTTATTTACAATCGTTCCGTCTTCTTGTTTTACATTAACTTTTACTTTGATAAAAGCATGTAAATCAATCATTTTCTCGTTGTAAGCAATAATTACTTCTTCTGGAGAATAGAAAGATTGGTCTTGTCCTTTAACTACACGTCCTTCGTCAGTTCTACGGCCTTTAGTAATATAATAAAGACCCAAAACCATATCCTGAGATGGAACCGTAATCGGCGTACCATTCGCAGGGTTTAGAATGTTGTGAGCAGCTAACATCAAAACTTGGGCTTCCAAAATTGCTGCATGACCTAAAGGTAAATGCACCGCCATCTGGTCACCATCAAAATCCGCGTTAAATGCAGTACACACTAATGGGTGTAATTGTATCGCTTTTCCTTCAATTAAACGTGGTTGGAAAGACTGGATACCTAATCTGTGTAATGTAGGAGCACGATTTAGTAACACTGGGTGTCCTTTTAAAACGTTCTCTAAAATATCCCAAACTAACGGATCTTTTCTATCTACGATTTTCTTTGCAGATTTTACAGTTTTTACAATTCCACGTTCAATCATCTTACGAATAATGAATGGTTTGTAAAGTTCTGCTGCCATATCTTTAGGGATACCGCACTCGTGCAATTTAAGGTTTGGTCCTACAACAATTACCGAACGAGCAGAATAATCTACACGTTTACCTAGTAAATTCTGACGGAAACGACCTTGTTTACCTTTTAAAATATCTGATAAAGATTTTAATGCTCTGTTACCTTCAGTTTTAACAGCATTTACTTTACGTGAGTTATCAAATAACGAATCTACAGCTTCCTGTAACATACGTTTTTCGTTACGTAAAATAACTTCTGGTGCTTTAATCTCAATCAAACGTTTTAAACGGTTGTTACGGATAATTACACGACGATATAAATCGTTCAAATCTGAAGTTGCAAAACGACCACCTTCTAAAGGTACTAAAGGACGTAATTCTGGTGGAATAACAGGAACGATTTTAATAATCATCCACTCTGGATTATTCTCAATACGAGTTCTAGCACCACGGAAAGCTTCTACAACTTGAAGACGTTTTAAAGCCTCATTTTTACGTTGTTGCGAAGTTTCGTTAGCAGCTTGGTGACGTAAATTGTAAGATAAAGTATCTAAATCAATACGTTTTAATAAATCTTCTAAAGCCTCTGCTCCCATTTTGGCAACAAATTTATTAGGATCTTTATCGTCTAAATATTGATTTTCTTTAGGTAATTTATCTAAGATATCTAAATACTCTTCTTCAGTTAAGAAGTCCATGTAATTGATACCTTGATCTGCCATTAAACCAGCTTGAATTACTACATAACGTTCGTAGTAAATAATCAAATCTAATCTTTTGGTTGGTAAACCTAATAGATAACCGATTTTGTTTGGTAACGAACGGAAATACCAGATATGCGCAACAGGAACCACCAAATTAATGTGTCCCATACGCTCTCTACGTACTTTTTTCTCGGTTACCTCAACACCACAACGGTCGCAAACAATACCTTTATAACGGATACGCTTGTATTTACCACAGTGGCATTCGTAATCTTTTACCGGACCAAAAATACGCTCACAAAACAAACCATCACGTTCAGGTTTGTAAGTACGGTAATTGATAGTCTCAGGTTTTAACACCTCACCACTAGAACGTTCCAAAATAGTTTCTGGAGACGATAAACTAATGGTTATCGAGGTGAAATTGCTTTTTAATTTATTATCCTTTTTGTAAGACATAGCTCTTTTTTTAATGATTGAAGGATTGAGTGATTGAATGATAGGATGAGCTAACCCATTCTATCATTCACTCATTCTTTCATTCGATTAGTCTAACGTAATATCTAAACCTAAACCGCGTAACTCATGTACCAATACATTAAATGATTCTGGTACACCTGGAGTTGGTAGGTTTTCGCCTTTAACGATGGCTTCGTAAGTTTTGGCCCTTCCAATAACATCATCAGATTTAACTGTTAAGATTTCTTGTAAGATATTAGCTGCACCAAATGCCTCTAATGCCCAAACCTCCATCTCACCAAAACGCTGACCACCAAATTGAGCTTTACCACCCAATGGTTGTTGTGTAATTAATGAGTATGGTCCGATAGAACGAGCGTGCATCTTATCATCAACCATGTGACCAAGTTTAAGCATATAAATAATACCTACTGTAGTCGGCTGATCAAATTTCTCACCCGTTAAACCATTGTGTAAGTAAGTTCTACCAGAAGCCGGTACACCTGCCTTAGCAATCCACTCTTCAACCTCATCAGATTTAGCACCATCAAAAATTGGAGTTGCAAATTTAACACCCAATTCTTTACCAGCCCAAGCCAATACAGTTTCATAGATTTGGCCCAAGTTCATACGTGAAGGTACACCCAGTGGGTTCAACACAATATCAACTGGTGTTCCATCTTCTAAGAATGGCATATCTTCATCACGTACAATACGAGCAACAATACCCTTATTACCGTGACGACCAGCCATCTTATCACCTACTTTTAATTTACGTTTTTTAGCTACATAAACTTTCGCCATTTGTACAATTCCTGATGGTAACTCATCACCAACACTAATTGCAAATTTATCGCGTTTGTAAGCACCCAATTCTTCGTTAACACGGATACCATAATTGTGTAATAACAACTTGATTTGATCATTTTTATCATCATCAGTTGTCCACTTGTATGGGTTAATATGCGCATACTCTAGGTCTGCCAATATTTTCTGAGTAAACTTAGCACCCTTAGCGATTAACATTTCCTTATAAACGTTAAATACACCTTGAGATGTTTTACCATTTACAATTTGGAACAATTTATCAACTAATTCGTTTTTAAGGTTTTCTGTAGCTAAATTATATCTTTTATCTAATTTCTCAATAGCCGATTTTTCTTCAGCTTTAGTAGTTTTTTTAGCTCTTGAGAATAATTTAGTATCAATTACCACACCTTTAATTGAAGGTGGCGTTTTTAATGAAGCATCTTTAACATCACCGGCTTTATCACCAAAGATAGCACGAAGTAATTTCTCTTCTGGAGAAGGATCAGACTCACCTTTTGGTGTAATTTTACCAATTAGGATATCGCCTTCTTTAACTTCAGCACCAACACGGATGATACCGTTTTCATCTAAATCTTTAGTAGCTTCTTCAGAAACGTTAGGGATATCTGGCGTTAATTCCTCTTCTCCACGTTTAGTATCACGTACTTCTAATTCAAATTCTTCAATGTGTAAAGAGGTAAAAATATCATCTCTAACAATACGTTCGTTAATTACAATCGCATCCTCAAAGTTATATCCTTGCCAAGGCATGAAAGCTACTTTTAAGTTTCTTCCTAATGCCAACTCGCCATTTTCAGTTGCATAACCTTCACAAAGTACTTGTCCTTTAACAACTTTCTGACCTTTTTTAACAATTGGCTTTAAGTTGATACAAGTATTCTGATTGGTTTTTTTGAACTTGATTAATTTATAAGTTTTGCTATCACCTTCAAAAGATACCAAACGATCTCCATCGTTACGTACATAATTAATGGTAATTTCGTTAGCATCTACGTATTCTACTACTCCATCGCCTTCAGCATTGATCAAAGTTCTTGAGTCACGAGCAACGCGACCTTCTAAACCTGTACCAACAATTGGAGCTTCTGGACGTAATAAAGGCACAGCTTGGCGTTGCATGTTTGATCCCATCAAAGCCCTGTTCGCATCATCATGTTCCAAGAAAGGAATTAATGAAGCTGCGATTGAGGTAATTTGGTTAGGTGCAATATCCATTAAGTCTAATTTCTCAGGCTCAATAATTGGGAAGTCACCCTCGTAACGTGCTTTAACACGAGCAGTTGTAAAGTTACCTTTATCATCGTACTCGGCGTTAGCTTGTGCAATTGTTTTACCATCTTCATCCTCTGCAGAAAGATAGATCACATCTTTATCCATTGCTACAACACCATTCTCAACAATTTTATAAGGAGTTTCAATAAATCCTAAATTGTTAATTTTTGCGTGTACACATAGTGATGAAATCAAACCAATGTTTGGTCCCTCTGGAGTTTCAATGGTACATAAACGACCATAGTGAGTGTAGTGAACATCACGAACCTCGAAACCAGCACGCTCACGTGATAAACCACCTGGGCCTAAAGCTGACAAACGACGTTTGTGTGTAATCTCTGCCAAAGGATTGGTTTGATCCATAAACTGAGATAATTGGTTAGTACCAAAAAATGAATTAATAACCGACGATAAAGTACGGGCATTAATCAAATCAGTTGGCGTAAACACCTCGTTATCACGAATATTCATACGCTCACGGATAGTTCTAGCCATACGAGCTAAACCTACACCAAATTGCGCATATAATTGCTCACCTACTGTACGTACACGACGGTTAGACAAGTGATCAATATCATCCACTTCTTCTTTAGAGTTAATCAATTTGATCAAGTATTTAACAATAGCAATAATATCTGCCTTAGTTAATACTTTCACATGATCAGGAGTATCCATTTTTAACTTACGGTTAATACGGTATCTACCCACATCACCTAAGTCATAACGTTTATCTGAGAAGAATAAACGCTCAATAATACCTCTTGCAGTTTCCTCATCAGGTGGTTCTGCGTTACGCAAAGCACGATAGATGTTTTCAACAGCCTCTTTTTCAGAGTTTGAAGTATCTTTTTGTAAAGTATTGTATATAATAGTATAATCAGCTTGCGATGCACCATCTTCTTTAGACAAGATAATAGTTTTAACACCTGCATCGATGATCATATCGATATGGTCTTCTTCAAGAACAGTATCCCTATCTAAGATAACTTCATTACGATCTATAGAAACAACTTCACCTGTATCTTCATCTACAAAATCTTCAGTCCATTTTCTTAAAACTCTTGCAGCAAGTTTACGACCTGTGTATTTCTTTAAACCAGATTTACTAACTTTTACTTCGTCAGCTAAATCAAATAATTCTAAGATATCTTTATCAGAATCATAACCAATAGCACGCAATAAGGTGGTTACCGGGAATTTTTTCTTACGGTCGATGTAGGCATACATTACGTTATTAACGTCTGTAGCAAACTCAATCCAAGAACCTTTGAAAGGAATCACACGAGCAGAGTACAATTTAGTTCCATTTGTGTGACGGCTTTGACCGAAGAACACACCTGGAGACCTGTGCAATTGAGAAACAATTACACGTTCTGCACCGTTGATCACGAAAGTACCTTTTGGAGTCATATATGGTATGGTTCCTAAGTATACATCCTGAATGATGGTTTCAAAATCCTCATGTTCTGCATCGTTACAAGAAAGTTTTAGCTTTGCTTTTAACGGAACACTGTAAGTTAACCCACGATCAATACATTCTGGAATGTCATAACGTGGTGGGTCAATAAAATAATCTAAAAATTCTAAAACGAATATGTTTCTAGAATCAGTGATTGGAAAATTTTCAGCAAATACTTTAAACAAACCTTCTGTGTGACGGTTGTCTGAAGTGGTTTCTATCTGAAAAAATTCTCTAAATGATTGCAACTGCACATCCAAAAAATCTGGATAATCTATGATGTGCTTACTACGTGCAAAATTTACTCTTTGGTCTACGACTTTATTTGCCAAGGGACTAAATTTAATTTAGTTTAAGAATAAACTATTTGTTTGGTTTGCCTCGATGCATTTCATCAACCAAACAAGATGAAATGTTTATAAACAGGAATAGACTCCGACTTTACAGTCGGAGTCTTTTCTTAAAGGTTCGTTAAAATTAAGTGATTACTTAATCTCAACTACAGCTCCAGCTTCTTCTAATTGTTTTTTCAAAGCTTCAGCTTCGTCTTTAGCAACACCTGATTTTAATTCTTTTGGTGCACCGTCAACTAAGTCTTTAGCTTCTTTTAAACCTAAACCAGTTAAGTCTTTAACAAGTTTTACAACTGCTAATTTCTGACCACCAGCTTCTTTCAAGATAACATCGAAAGTAGATTTTTCTTCAACTGCAGCAGCTTCGCCACCAGCAGCAGGACCTGCAATAGCAACTGCAGCAGCAGCTGGTTCGATACCATACTCGTCTTTTAAGATTTGAGCTAATTCGTTAACTTCTTTAACTGTTAAGTTTACCAATTGCTCAGCAAACGCTTTTAAATCTGCCATTTTATTAAGATTTTAAAAATTTACGTAATAATAATTTTGTTTATTGCGAACTTTAGGTGTTCGTTAACCTCTTTCTTGTAGTGTTTTAACAATACCTGCAATTTTGTTACCGCCACACTGTAATGCCGATATAACATTTTTAGCTGGTGATTGTAATAAGCCAATGATTTCGCCAATAAGTTCTTCTCTTGATTTAAGACTTACTAATGCATCTAATTGGTTATCGCCAACAAATATAGCTGTATCGATATAAGCTCCTTTAAGCTCTGGTTTCGTTTCTTTACCTTTTCTTAAAGATTTGATCAGCTTAGCTGGTGCATTTCCTACTTTTGAAAATAATAAAGCCGATTGACCTTTTAATGCTGAATGTATCTCAGATGAGTCGCCTTCTAATCCATCAATCGCAATTTTGATTAATGTATTTTTTGCAACTTTCATTTCGATACCGCTTTCGAAACATTTGCGACGGATATTATTTACTTTCTCAACAGATAAGCCTGAGGTATCAGCAATATAAAAATTGCCATACTCTTGCATTTTCTCTTGTAGAGCTAAAACTACTTCGTTTTTTTCTTCTCTGTTCATAATTAGATCCCCGCTACTGATTTAGTTTCGATTGCAATTCCAGGACTCATTGTAGAAGACACGTGAATGCTTTTAAAATAAGTTCCTTTTGCAGCAGAAGGTTTTAATTTTGAAATCGTTTGAAGTACTTCTAACGCGTTTTCATATATTTTCTCTGCTGAGAATGATACTTTTCCTATTGAAGCATGGATGATACCAGTTTTGTCAACTTTAAAATCAATCTTACCGCCTTTTACGTCAGTTACAGCTTTACCAACTTCGTTGGTTACTGTACCTGATTTTGGGTTTGGCATAAGGTTACGTGGACCTAAAACTCGGCCCAATTTACCTACCTTAGCCATACAAGCAGGAGTAGTGATAATAATGTCAACATCTGTCCAACCACCTTCAATCTTAGACACATACTCGTCTAAACCTACGAAATCTGCTCCTGCTGCTTTAGCTTCATCTTCCTTATCTGGAGTACAAAGTACTAAAACACGTACAGTTTTACCTGTACCATGAGGTAAAGTAGCAATACCACGTACCATTTGATTGGCTTTACGTGGATCTACACCTAAAGAAACATCGATATCTACTGATGCATCAAATTTAGTTGTAGTGATCTCTTTTACCAAAGCAGCCGCATCCTGTAAAGAATACGATTTACCTATTTCTAGTTTAGCGTGTGCCAGTTTTTGATTTTTTGTTAATTTCGCCACTGTTGTAAACTGTTTTTTGTTAATTAATTTGTCCAGGGTGCATCACCGCTAACGGTAATTCCCATACTGCGTGCTGTACCTGCTACCATCTTCATAGCAGATTCGATAGTGAATGCATTTAAATCAGTCATCTTATCTTCAGCAATTGACTTAACTTGATCCCAAGTCACCGAACCAACTTTCTTACGGTTGGGCTCAGCAGAACCACTCGATAATTTTGTAGCTTCCAATAATTGGATAGCAACTGGAGGGGTTTTGATGATAAATTCGAAAGACTTGTCGACATATACAGTAATTACAACGGGTAATACTTTACCTGGCTTATCTTGGGTACGAGCATTGAATTGTTTGCAAAACTCCATGATATTAACACCTTTGGCACCTAATGCAGGTCCTACTGGTGGTGATGGGTTTGCAGCTCCGCCTTTGATTTGTAATTTAACAAGTGCACCGACTTCTTTTGCCATTTTCTGATTTGTTAATTGTAATACTCAATGTTAAATATTGGAAGCATGTAACATTTTTTTCCTATTAGATATGAGATTTGAGTAGTGAGATTTGAGAAATTAGCCTCTTTAAACAGCTACAACAACTCCACATAAAACCAAAAGGACTGCAAAGATATGAATTATCTTGCAGTCCTCAAATATATTTTGTAAATAAATTTTATTCTTTTTCTACTTGCATATAGTTAAGCTCAAGTGGAGTTTTACGTCCAAAGATTTTAACCATTACTTTTAGTTTTTTCTTTTCTTCGTTAACTTCTTCAATTACTCCGGTAAAACCATTAAAAGGACCATCCATTACTTTAATGTTCTCGCCTACATAATAAGCGATGTTCATTGTTTCGGCTTGTTGGCTCATTTCATCAACCTTACCTAAAATACGGTTAACTTCTGCTTGGCGCATTGGTATCGCATTACCGGCTTTATCACCTAAAAATCCGATTACACTATTTACACCTTTAATGATGTGTTCTAATTCTCCGTCTAAAGTAGCTTCAATTAAAACATATCCAGGATAAAAATTACGTTCTTTTGCAATTTTTTTTCCTTCTTTCATCTGGTAATATTTCTCCATCGGTATCAATACCTGAGGAACTAAATGAGAAAGACCTAAACGACTAATTTCAGAATCAATGTATTGCTTTACTTTCTTCTCTTTACCACTAACCGCTCTAACTACGTACCACTTTAATTGATCGTTCATATTAATTTAAAGTGAGTTATAAAAAGTTTCTAATATATAGTTTGCGCCTTTATCCATAGCAAAAATAACTAATGCGATAATAAATGAAGCAACTAAAACCAATACTGCAGAATTTTGCAATTCACCCCAAGTAGGCCAAGTAACCTTCTGGGTCATTTCTTCGTATGATTCTTTAACAAACTGAACTACACTAGCCATATTTATATAATTTTGAATGCTTGAATGAATGAATGAGTGAATGTAGACCATTCGAAATTAAATCATTCAAAATTCAATCATTTGTTTAATAGCACGGGTGGAGAGATTCGAACTCCCATCAACGGTTTTGGAGACCGGTATGCTACCATTGCACCACACCCGTGTTTGTAGAAAACAAAGTACCTAAGATAAATCTTAAGTACTTTGTTTTTGATATCCTTATCTCCCGGTTAACCGGGATTTAGAATTTATTTTAAAATTTCAGTTACCTGACCAGCACCTACTGTTCTACCACCTTCACGGATAGCGAAACGTAGACCTTTTTCCATTGCGATAGGAGAAATCAATTTCACAGAAATTGTAACGTTATCACCTGGCATTACCATTTCAGTTCCTTCAGCTAATGAAATTTCACCAGTTACATCTGTTGTACGGAAATAGAATTGTGGACGGTATTTGTTAAAGAATGGAGTATGACGTCCACCTTCTGCTTTTGATAATACATAGATCTCAGCTTTGAAATCAGCATGAGGAGTTACTGAACCTGGTTTACAGATTACCATACCACGACGGATATCAGTTTTCTCAATACCACGTAACAATAAACCTACGTTATCACCAGCTTCACCGTAATCTAAAATTTTACGGAACATCTCAACACCAGTTACTGTAGATTTTAAGTTCTCAGCACCCATACCTAAGATTTCAACTGGATCTCCAGAGTTGATTACACCACGCTCAATACGACCAGTTGCAACAGTACCACGACCAGTGATCGAGAATACATCTTCAACAGGCATTAAGAATGGAAGTTCTGTTAAACGTGGAGGAATTGGAATGTAGCTATCTACAGCATCCATTAATTCCATAATTTTTGCTACCCATTTAGCATCACCGTTCAAACCACCAAGAGCTGAACCTTGAATTACAGGGATATCATCACCAGGGAATTCATAGAAAGATAATAATTCACGAACTTCCATCTCTACTAATTCTAGTAATTCTGGATCATCCACCATATCAACTTTGTTCATGAAAACAACTAATGAAGGTACACCTACCTGACGAGCCAATAGAATGTGCTCGCGAGTTTGAGGCATTGGACCATCTGTAGCTGCTACCACAATAATAGCACCATCCATTTGAGCAGCACCAGTTACCATGTTCTTTACATAATCCGCGTGACCTGGACAGTCTACGTGTGCATAGTGACGGTTAGCTGTTGAATACTCAACGTGAGCTGTGTTAATTGTGATACCTCTTTCTTTTTCCTCTGGAGCAGAGTCAATTGAATCGAATGAACGTGCCTCAGATAAACCTGCATCAGATAACACTTTAGTGATAGCTGCTGTTAAGGTTGTTTTACCGTGGTCAACGTGACCGATTGTGCCGATGTTTAAGTGCGGCTTGCTGCGGTCAAACTTTTCTTTTGCCATTTTTTTATACTTATTAGTAGGTTAACTTTTTTATTTATTTATTGTTTTGATACAATTTCAATACAAAAAACCTTGTTCGTTCTGTTTCCAGATTAACAAAGCTTTTAATTTTTTCTTTTTGAGCCAACTATGGGAATTGAACCCATGACCTCTTCCTTACCAAGGAAGTGCTCTACCGCTGAGCTAAGTCGGCTTTTTAGTTTTTCAGTTCCCAGTATTCAGTTTTCAGTAAAAACTGCTAACTGTAAACCGTCAACTGCTCACTTATTTTCAGAGCGGAAGACGAGGTTCGAACTCGCGACCTATAGCTTGGAAGGCTATCGCTCTACCAACTGAGCTACTTCCGCTTTTTCCAAATGATTAAATGAGAGAATATTTAAATGACAGAATGTTAATCATTCGATCCTTCAAAATTCAATCATTTTACCTTTCGGTGTGGGGGGAGAAGGATTCGAACCTTCGAAATCTTGCGATAACAGAGTTACAGTCTGTCCCATTTGGCCGCTCTGGAATCCCCCCTACTTTCAATTTACTATTTTTGATACCGAATTACGATTGGGATTTAACTCAATCATCAATCTAAAACCAACAACCGTAAATAAAAAGAGCCTCCTATCGGGATCGAACCAATGACCTACTGATTACAAGTCAGTTGCTCTACCAGCTGAGCTAAGGAGGCTTTTATCTTTTTTAAATGTGGCGCAAATATATAAAAAATTGTGCTTTTATACAATTGAACTTAACATTTTTTATTTTTTAATCTTTTAAAAGAACTTACCATTTCGTTGCTGCACTTATGCCCTTTCTGAAATGGAATGCAAATCTACAATAATAAATCTTTCAAAAAAATTTATTTTAAAAAAAAAGTTTGATAGCTGTTACACCATCAAACTTTAACTATATGTTTTAAAAAATATTAGCTTAATAATCAGCTACTTCATCTGCGTTTAACAAAGCTTTATGTTCACTTAATTTTACACGAGTTTTTTCTTTATGTTTTGTAATTTGTTTTTTTAACGACTCGATTGACAAATCTGTGGCCTCTTCAAATGATTTACATTGTTCTTTTGCGAAAAGCGTAACGCCTGGAACCATCAATTTTATTTCTGATATTTTGTTTGCTTCATCTTCTACATTCTCCAATTTTAGGTAAACTTCCCCTCCAATAATCTGATCGTAAAACTGATCTAACTTATCTACCTTTTTTTGAATAAACTCTAATAATTTCTTGTCTGCATTGAAATGGATTGACTGTACTCTGATTTTCATTTTTCCTCCTTTTTTTATGCCTTTGGATGGGCTTGTTTATATATAGATTTTAAACGCTCTACTGAGTTATGCGTATAAACTTGCGTTGCCGCCAAGCTTGCATGCCCCAGTAATTCTTTAATTGCATTTAAATCTGCTCCTTTATTGAGCAAACTACTTGCAAATGAGTGCCGCAGTATATGCGGACTTTTTTTATCTTGGGTTGATATGATTGTCAAATAACGATTCACTATCCTATACACTAATTTAGGATAAGCAGTAGCACCTGCATTTGTAACGATTAAGGTAGTGATTTTGTTATTAAATTGTTGTGTTAATTTTAAATTAATGTAAATTTTTAATTGAGCCTCTAATTGAGCATGCAAAGGAACTATTCGTTCTTTATTGCGTTTACCTAATACTTTAATTGTTCCTTCGTAATAATTGATATCAGTCTCTTTTAAGGCCAACAATTCTGCCAAACGGATACCTGTACCAAAAAGCAATTCTAAAACAATCTTGTCTCGCTGACTAGCAAAACTTTCATCGAATATCAGTTTCCCCTCTACCCCGCCATCCAATAACAAATCCATCTTGGCATCTTCTATAAATACCGGTAGGCGTTTGGGCACCTTGGGCGCTTTAATTAAAGCCATTGGGTTAATTTTTAAATCTCCCTCTCGCAATAAATATTTATAAAAACTTCTTAGGGTTGATATTTTTCTCCCAACTGCATTTTCAGCTATCTGGTTATCTAATAGAAACACCATGAAACTTCTAATATGGGTAGCTTTTGCTTGTAGAGCTGTTATTTCCAAATTTTTTTTTAGAAAACCTATAAACTGCAGTAAATCTGTTTGATAAGATGTAATGGTATGAGGAGAATAGCGCTTCTCATGTTGCAGGTAGATTAGAAAGCTTTCGATAAGCATAGGCTTGATTTGGTATTCGTTAAATGTGAATATACAAAATTTAACTTTTGCTAGTTAAATCTTTTCCAAAAAAAATGCCCCGAATAAATTCGAGGCATTTAATATCTATTTAAACAAGTTACGAACTATAAAGTTCCTTCTTGGTTCATGTTCTGAATATAAACAGCGTGTTTAATTTCTGTACGACGAGCAACAGATTTTTTCTCGTATGCTTGACGGCTACGTAGTTCTCTCAAAACTCCAGTTTTTTCAAACTTTTTCTTGAAACGTTTCAGCGCTTTATCTAGTGATTCGCCGTCTTTAATATTAATGATAATCATAACGTAGAAATACCTCCTCTCGATGTTTTTAAATACCCTGTAATTGGGGTTGCAAATGTAAGCAAATTATTGACACAGAGAAAGTTTTTATTGAAAATAATAATTTGGCTTTGTTTTCAATTCAATAATTATTCAGTCAATATTAAAAAAAACAAACATTTTTGGTATTTATTTAGTTAGTTAGTGATTTTAAAATTTAAAAAACTAGTTAAAAATGATACTTAAAAGTTATTGTTAGTCTGAGCGTAGTCGAAGACCTTGGTTAAATCCTTCGACTACGCTCAGGATGACCCTTCACTAAGAAAGTTATTCGATTGAAATTTAAACAGATCCTAATTATTTTTATATGGATTACAATTCATCAGGAATTAATTTCAATTTAACTTGTTCACCAATTAATTTCATACATTTAAAAACCTAAATTAAACATATCATAACATGACGACTGGAAAGAAAATTACCTCAATAATAGCTGTAATTGTTGTATTAACTATTGCTATCTTTTTTTATTACCGATTTTATTTTGTTTTTGGCGAAGGCGTAAAGGCTGGTGAGCTTAACTACATTGTTAAAAAAGGTTATATGTTTAAAACTTATGAAGGAAAATTAATTCAATCTGGCATAAGATCTAGACAAACAGGAACTGTACAATCTAATGAGTTTGAATTTTCTGTTGCTGATGAAGCGGTAGCAAAAAAAATGATGCTCAACAGCGGGAAAATTTTTGAGCTACATTACAAAGAATATAAAGGAACTTTGCCTTGGCGAGGTTTTAGTGTTTACGTGGTAGACAGCGTGGTTACCATGAGAGAACCGATGAATTAAATAAAATTTAATATTGAACTAAAAATAGCCGCAAATGCGGCTATTTTTGTTTAATCATTTTATAATATGTTATTAAAACTGATGCTGAAATAAATTCAGCACGAAGTGTTTATAATTTACGTCACCCTGAATTATTTCAGGGTCTGTTAGGCGTTAGAGTGCTCTATATAATCCTTAAAAGATTAAGTGGCAACAATAAAACTCAGTTATTATATTTGAACCTATTTTAATATCTCTCTAGCAATTACTAACTTCTGAATTTCTGAAGTACCCTCTCCTATGGTACACAATTTGCTATCGCGATAAAATTTCTCTACCGGAAAATCTTTGGTATAACCATAACCACCAAATATCTGTACAGCTTCTGTAGCACAACGTACTGCAACTTCTGATGCATAATATTTAGCCATTGCTGATTCTTTAGTCATAGGTTGGTGGCGGTTTTTTAAATCTGCTGCTTGACGAATCAATAATTCTGCGGCTTCAATTTCTGTAGCCATATCTGCCAATTTAAAACTAATACCTTGGAAACTTGAAATTGGCACACCAAACTGATGGCGTTGCTTAGCATAATTTACTGCAGCAATATAAGCTCCTTTTGCAATACCTAAAGATAAAGCAGCGATAGAAATACGACCACCATCTAATACTTTCATGGCTTGTTTAAAACCATCACCTTCGCTGCCCAACAGGTTTTCTTTTGGTACACGGCAATTATCGAAAATCATTTCAGTGGTTTCTGAAGCACGCATACCCAATTTATTTTCTTTTTTGCCTGCTGTAAAACCTGGTGTACCACGCTCTACAACAATTGCAGAAATACCTTTTGAACTACCAGCTTCGCCCGTACGAACCATAACAACAGCAACATCACCAGATTTACCATGGGTAATCCAGTTTTTTGCGCCATTAATTACGTATTCATCACCATCTAAAACAGCAGTTGTCGTCATTCTTAAGGCATCAGAACCTGTATTGGCTTCGGTTAAACCCCAAGCGCCAATCCATTCGGCTGTAGCCAGCTTAGGCAACCATTTCATTTTTTGTTCTTCGCTACCAAAAGCCAAAATATGGCCAGTACAAAGTGAGTTATGTGCAGCTAATGATAAACCGATAGAGCCACATACTTTAGAAACTTCTACAATAACGTCTACATATTCTTGATAGCCAAAACCAGAACCGCCATAAATTTCGGGAACTAATACTCCCATTAAACCTAATTCTCCTAACTGTTTAAAAATTTCTACTGGAAAGTGTTGTGCTTCATCCCATTCCATTACGTTTTGACGAATGTTCTTTTCGGCAAAATCACTCACCATTTTTTTGATGATTTCTTGATTCTCTGCTACTTCAAAGCTTAAGCCTGTGTGCATATACGATTTGATTTTAAATAAAGAAAAGTTTAAATCGGCGCCCATAAATAAGCGTTTGGATTTAAACTTTTCTTAAGATTTATATTTGGTTTGAGACAATGATAAGCAAATAAAATCATACCATCAAAGCAATAAGCCCTACTTAAAATTAGTCTGTTTTGGTATTTGGTTCATTTCTTTTGCCAAATGAATGACACACAAACATTTTTAACAAAATATTTTTTTAAAATAATTTGAGCTTTTTTTATTGATTTAAGCGTTTTGCTGGTAAATGGAGGTTTTTTACACTAAGGGGTGTTTTATAAACCCGATAGTAATGGAGCAATTTTTATTTGCAAAATGGATAGCGGGGCAGAAATTGCCGATAAAATACTGCCATTCTTTTTCTAATAATAATAATAAACCACAATTGCATTTATGAATAACAAACACTAACGTGGTAATAAATTCTTAATAGCTTACTAAAGAAAATGTGTGTTTACTAAAATCAGCTAATTTTTGTTTGCCATTTAAAAAATCGAGACTAATTAAAAAAGAATATGCCGCAACGTTGGCTTGTAATTGATTTACCAATTTAGATGCAGCAACAACTGTTCCGCCTGTTGCTAACAAATCATCGTGAATTAAAACATTTTGTCCGGCAGTAAATGCATCTTCATGAACTTCTAAAATTGCACTCCCATATTCTAGCTCGTAGGCTTGCTGAATAGTTTTATAAGGCAATTTACCTGCTTTACGAATAGGCACAAAAGGAACTTTTAATGCTTGCGCCAACGCTAAACCAAATAAAAAACCCCTACTTTCGATACCTGCAACAACATCTATTTTTACATCCTTTAATTGTAAAGCCAGAGCTTCGGTAATTTCGGCACAGAGTGCTGCATCTTTTAAAACTGGAGTAATATCTTTAAAAACAATACCTGGTTTTGGGAAATCGGCAACATCGCGTAGGGTTTGTTTAATTTTGGTTTGTAGCATTATTGGAAAACGAGATAAGGTGTTAAATTTTGAATAATTTGAGGCGTTAAGATAAGCACTTTCTTTAAATCATCTATACTATTAAACTTACCGTGTTGTTTTCGGTACTGAATAATTGCGTTTATTTGCTTAAATTTTAGGTAAGGATGATTTTTAAGGTCATCGAACTCGGCAGCATTGATGTTAATTTTTTTAATGTTTGAGATGTCTATTTTAATTTGGTCTTTAATTTCGGCATATTTTAAAGTATCCAATCCATACACTTCTAACAATTGTTCTTTTTTATAAAAACCACCTAGCTTATTTCTGTAGTTTGCTATTCGCCTTGCGAATGCCGCACCTATTCCTTTTATTTCATCTAATTGCAAAGTATCGGCACCATTAATTTCTATAATTGCCAATTCTTTTTTAACATACGCAACTTTATCAGGATCGCTTTTTTTCTCGAATTTATTGGCAAATTCTTGACCTTTAATCTGAATATAAGGTAGCAAAGCTTGATATTTTTCTGCAGAAATAGTATACATCTTCTGTAAATCTTCAGATTTATAAAACTTACCGCCTTTATTGCGGTAATTGATTATTGATTGTGCCTGCTTTGCTGATAAGCCAAGTTTTTGCCATTCGGCGATACCAATTGTGTTTGGATCGAAACTAAAAAGTGTGATTGATTTTTTTAGATCGGCGTCTTCAATTTCACTTTGTGTATTTTGGTAAGCGTATTTTGACTGCTGCTTATTTACAAGCACTAATTTTTGTAAAGCAAGCTGATCATTTGTGGATTGAAAAACAGGTTTAACGAAATATGAGTGATAAAAATAAGGCAATACAGTAACTAAAAATAATATAGCCATTAAAAACAATAGCCCATTAAGCTCTCGTTTTGTAAAGCCAAAGTAGTTATTTAACCAATTTTTAATAGATAACATAGGTACTCTAAATATAAATCTTATTTTTGATATTGCTTTATAAATTAATGCCGCTATTTAAATGAAGATTATAACCAAACAAGAATTTGCCAAAGCAACCAAAATTGATAAGTTAGGCGTACCAGGCCTTGCTACTTTGTTAATGGAGGTAATGAAGTTGAATGACATTAACGAAGTATTTTCTAAAAATGAGCATTTTGCAGGACTAGAATTTGTTGATAAAATTTTAGAAACCATTGGCGTAACGATAGATTTTGATGAGGAGGATTTAAAGAATATCCCTAAAACAGGGGGCTTTATTGCAATTGCAAATCATCCGTATGGAGGTGTAGAAGGCTTGGCTTTGGTAAAACTGCTGTGTACAGTTAGGCCAGAGGCGAAGGTAATGGTAAATTTTATCCTCAAAAAAATCCCTAATTTAAGTGAGTTTTTTGTGGCAGTTAATCCTTTCGAAAATGTTCAACATTCATCGAGCATTAGCGGTTTAAAAGCAACTTTTGATTTATTGCAAAGCGGTACTCCTATCGGGATTTTTCCGGCAGGAGAAGTTTCTACTTTTAATTTAGAAACCCAAGAAATTACAGACCGATTGTGGCACCCGGTGGTTGGCAAATTAATCTCTAGATCTAAAGTACCGGTTGTACCTATCTATTTTCATGGCAATAATGGTGTGCTTTTTAACATCTTGAGTTTTATACACCCTACGTTAAGAACTGCCAAATTGCCATCAGAGTTTTTAAATAAAAAAGGTTTAAAAATTAAAGTACGCATTGGCAAGCCTATTAAAATTGAAGACATCAGCTATAAAAAGGATACCAATAAATTACTAGATTTTTTAAGAGCAAGAACTTACGCATTGGGCACAAGTTTAGAGCAGGAGAAAAAACTTTTTAATCCGATAAATTTATTTAAACGTAAGAAAAACCCAGATGCCGTAGTTGCTGAAACAGACAGAGGTTTAATAGTTACTGAAGTTGCCAAATTAGAGGAGTTTAGGGTTTGGGAAGAAAAAAACTATGAAGTTTATATTGTACCAACCGCAAGCATTCCGAATATTTTACGTGAAATTGGTCGCTTACGCGAAATTACTTTTAGAGAGGTTGGTGAAGGCACAAATAAGAAAATTGATTTAGATAATTACGACATTTATTATAACCATTTATTTATTTGGGATAAAGATTTACAAAATATTGTTGGGGCATACAGAATTGGCAAGGGCGATGAAATTTTAGACACCATGGGGAGAAGAGGTTTTTACCTATCGGAATTGTTTAAAATTAAAGAACCTTTTTATCCGATTTTAAGACAAGGCATAGAACTTGGCCGCTCGTGGATTAGAAAAGAATATCAACAAAAACCTTTGCCGCTGTTTTTATTATGGAAGGGAATTTTAAAATACCTGATTGACAATCCGCAATACCGTTACATGTTTGGGCCAGTAAGTATCAGTAATAATTTTTCTAAATTATCTAAATCTCTGATTGTTGATTACATCATTAAAAATCATTTTGATTATGAATTGGCTTCTTACGTAAAACCAAAAAATAAATTTAAAGCAGATTTAACAGCTATTGATAGAGATTTGTTGGTTGAGAGTAGCGAATCGCTCAAAGATTTAGATGGTTTGATTGGCGATATCGAAAATTCGCACATTAAAATTCCGGTGTTATTGAGACAGTACATGAATTTAAATGCTAAGATTATCTGTTTTAATATCGACCCTAAATTTTCAGATTGTTTAGATGGATTTTTAGTAGTTGATGCACATAAAATTCCGGCAGAAATGTTGGAGAAAATTGGAAAGAATTTCTAAACCCCAACCCCCTGAAGGGGGCTTCATAGTTCAACTCCCCTTTAGGGGTTGGGGGTAATAACAAAAGCCACGACATCCATCGTGGCTTTTTGCTTTACTAACTAACCTAAACTTGTTATTTATTAACCAAATATTTAACACCACAAAAGTAGATTCAGGATGTTAAACTGATGTTAAGTATGGGTTATTAAAATGAAAAACTTAATATTGCTTCATTGTTAATTTTAGCTACATTTAATGTTAACTAAATATTAACAACATGAAAACAGCTGCCAAAAGTTTGATTGTACTTATAGTGTTAACTATATTGATTAATAGCAATATAAAAGGACAAAATTATGCAGTAGATTTTTACGAGCACACTTTTAATTTCACGGCAGATGAAACTATAACTATCAAATTTGATGGCGATTTAAACAAAGAAGCTGTGGTTTCATTTTATAATGAAATTAGCAAAAGCAATCACCAATCCATTATTAATTCTCTTTTAAAATATAAGGCTGATTATAAACTGAATGATTGGTTGTACTATCAATTAATTAGAAAAACCGCACAGCAACTAAGTCCGAAAAATATAAATTACAACAGGTATACATTGTATAAATGGTTTTTGATGAACAAATCTGGTTACGATGCCAAACTTGCTATTGGAAATAACCAACTGATTTTTTATGTTTTTAATGATGAAGACATTGCTGATATTCCGTTTTTTATGGTAGATGATAAAAAATATATGTGTTTAAATTACCATGACTTTGGCAGACTATTTAATAAAGAAAGTGTTTATATTCCTGTTAAAATTAATATTCCAGAAGCAACGCATTCCTTTAGTTATAAAGTTACCCGACTGCCAGATTTTAAACCAGAACAGTACACCGAAAAACAAATTAGCTTTAATTACAAGCAAAAACCTTATCACTTTAAAATTAAAATAAGTAGTGAAATAGAAGGTATTTTTGCTAACTATCCGGTAGTTGATTTTGCAACCTATTTTAATATTCCTTTAAGTAGAGAAACTTACCAATCGTTTATTCCGATACTAAAAGATAAATTAAAAAAAATGAGCAAAAAAAACGGGGTTGATTATTTGATGCGTTTTACCAGATATGCGTTTTTATATGAAGATGATGAAGCAAATTATGGCAAGGAAAAAAGATTATCGCCAGAACAAACTTTGTTTACAGAATCTAGCGATTGCGATGATAGAGCAGCTTTATTTTTTTATTTAGTTAAAGAAATTTATAATTTACCGATGATTGCCATGCTTTATCCCACTCATATTACGATGGCAGTTGAGTTAGAAAAACCAATTGGCGATGTGGTGATTTATCAAGGAAAATCGTATTCTGTTTGTGAGCCAACACCACAAAAACAAAATTTAAAGATTGGCCAAATGGCCGCTAATTTGCGAAATATACCTTATCAAATTGTTTATGCTTATGCTCCTTCTCCAATAAAATAGTTGTAATCAATGTATGTTAAGTAGCATTAACTGCTTAACATAATGATAATATCAATTGATTTATATGCAACCTATCTTTGGATTTATTAAAATTTGATCATTATGAAGAAAGAAAAATCGAAATCTGAAGGCAAAAAAGCTAAGAAAGAATTAGAAGATAAACTTATAAATGCATTTACTGCTGTTGTTGCTGAATATGGAAAAGCAAAAAAAACGAAAGCAATTATTGAGAAATTTACGAAACTGTTGAGTAAAAAAGTTGAACTAAAAAACAAAGTAGTAATTGAGAAAGTAGAAGAAACAGTAGAAAAACCTTCAGTAGAACAAGCAGAAATAGTAGCCAAACCAAAAGTTGTTAAAAAGGCTGCAGTTACTAAAAAATAATAAGGTAAAAAAAATGCCGAAGTTTTAAGCTTCGGCATTTTTTTTTAAGATAATTACTTACAAATAAACATTTTGTTGAGGCGTAAAACTTGCCCAACCAGTTGACCAATCTGTAGTACCAAACGCACCTCTATAGGTTACTGTTTCAAATCCTGATAAACCAGTAAAGTTAGCGCCACTTAGCAAAATAGAGCCTGTATTTGGTGTAAGTTTTGGAGTTGCACCTAAATCAAATATAGATCCATCAATACCCATATCTTCCCATTTTGGTAGGCTTTGGTTTCCAAATGCAGTAGTGTTAAACCATTCAACAACTGTTTGGGCACCAATGTTTCCATTAGAAATAATTGGACTACCTTTTGGATTAGGAAAATTCACAGAACCACCTGTTCCATAACCATTATCACCCCAACCATTTACACCTGCAAGAACATTGTTTTTAAATACTAAATCTCCACTTGCTGCATTTGCTAAAGTTGTAGATCCATCAATATATAATCCATTAGGATAACCAGTAAAAACCGAGTTATGAATCTTTAACTTATTATTTCTTCTTAAATGCAAAGCATTTTGAAATTGAACAGAAATCGTTTTGTCTTTATCTTTCTTTGGACCTATAATTGTCATGTTTGAAAATGTACCAGAAGTAAAAGGACTAGCAGCAGAGCCTGTTCCATCATTATCAACTTCAAATCCATTAGAACCAGATTGATCAGCTGCATTTGCGTCTCTAATACCAATTGCAAATTGAACTTTACCATTGTAACCAAAATCTACATCAAAATCATCATCTAAACCACGGTAAGCAATTAAGTGTTTTGCATTAACTGTTCCACCGAACCACTCAAAGGCATCATCTAAACCATAAGAACATTGTACATAATCTACAACTGTAGCACTTCCAACTGAGCCCATTGTTAATGAGTTAACCTCTTGATTTGGATTTATTGGCGTACCTGCATATTCAATTCTAACATATTTAATTACACCAGAATTATCTGTATTTGCTGTACCACCATGCCATGCGCCATAATTTCCTTCTAATTCTGCTTCGCCATTTGGCTGATTATTAACGGCTTTACCACAAATAACTAAACCTCCCCAATCTCCTGGTTCGCGGAAACCTGGAGCTCTTTCTGAAGTAAATATAATTGGTGCACTAGCAGTACCCTCAGCTAATATTTTATTTCCTCTTTGAACAACCAAAGTACCTTTACTCTCGCGATCGCCGATTATGGTTGTCCCAGCTTCAATTTCTAAAGTTATGTTTTCTACTGCAGGCAAGCTTTGCGTATTTTTAGCATCTCTACCAACTCTAACAAATCCATTGATACGGTAAACCTTATCTTTTGTCCATTTTGTATTTACCAAAATATTACCAGCTGGAATTTCTACTATACTTTTAGTAGTTGTGCCACCACCATCTCCATCTGTTTTACCAGCTTCGATATACTCAATGATGGTTGTTTTTTTACAAGCACCAAATACTAGTGATAAGCTCAAAATAAGCAAGGCTGCTTTAGATTTGAAATTTAATTTTGTTTTGTAATTGAATTGCATATTCATTTTATGGATTTTTTGAAATATTTTTTTTATGTTGATTAAAATAATTTATAGGTAAGCGTTAAGCCAAATAATCGACCATTTCGGAAACTTGAGATGGTTTGATCTCCTATTCTATCAAATGTGCCATCACCATTTCCATCTTGAAGGAATAAAGATTCTTGATTAAGAAGATCATTAAGATTTGCTCTTAAACTCAATTTATTTGTGAAAGTTTTAGTAACCGTTAAGTCTAATACATTTCTCGGCATCTCATAGATATCTGGGTATCCTGGGTATCCTACATAAGCTATTCGTTTACCAATTACATTATATAAGAGATTTACTTGTACCTTACTTTTTACATTATTATAAAATAAAGCTGTATTTAAAATATAAGGCGCTTGCCCTTGTAGTGATCTATCAACATCAGAAGATAATTCTGGATTTCTTAAAACCACACTGCTATTAATGTATGATGTATTTACTAAAACAGTTAAATCATCAACAAATTTTAAATTTGTTAGTCCATTTAATGACTTTCTAACCTCTAGCTCTACACCATAATTTTGTGCAGAGATTTGATTTTCGAATGAAAAAGTTTTAGCACCTCCTGAACCGGCACCTGGAATAAATACAGTCTCAATTGGATTTATAAAACGCTTGTAAAAGCCAGAAACACTTATAATTTCTGAAGAAGATGGATAAAACTCAAACTTAGCATCATAATTATCAATACTTGATGTTTGTAAGTCTTTGTTACCTTTATTTGTGAAATTTAAATCAAAATCATAAAAACTAAATGGGGCTAACTCTCTAAACTCTGGTCTATTAAGCGTTTTACCATAAGCTAAACGAAATAACATTTTCTCGTTTATATTGTATGATAAATTTGCAGAAGGCAATAGTTTAGTAATGTCATTATTTACATTTACAGGACCTTGATCATCTGCGCTTGTTAGCGTTTGTAAATTGTTTTCTACACGAGCACCAGCAACTAGTGTTAATTTATCTTTTAATGGTAAGATGAAATTGGCATAACCAGCGAATAATCTATTTGTTGCAAAATAATTATCATTTGGATTTGATTTTTCATCCAATTTAACACCAGTATTTGTATTAATATTTTCCCATGCAAACAATTGATCAATTGGCTGATTAAGTAAATCAGTGTTAAACTGAGAGCTATTTGCTCTTACATAACCGATGTTTCTTGAAGTAAAATCACGATTTTTATCTTCAAAATAACCACCAATTTTTAAACTCGGCTTAAATATCTCAGATTTCGGATTTAGTGCTTGCTCAATATTAAAAACTCCTGTTTTAACGTTTTCATCCATCCTTGAATAGAAACGACCCAAAAATTCTGCTTGAGCTGCGCCAATTGGAACAAATAAGGTTTTTTCACCTGTGGTAGTATTTACATCAGAACGGTATCTTTTGTAATCTGGCTGATCACGATAAGATTTACCGTATCCAATTACCCAATCTAACTTGGTATTTTCACCATTAAATTTATGTGTTCCTGTTAATTGTCCTGAATACACTCCTCTATATAAAACACTTGAGGCATAGCTATCTGGAGAATAATTAGACTCGAAATTATTACCAGTTCTATTGATAAATTGAGATGTACTTAATTGGTTGTATAAATTTTTAAACTCGAAAGTATGACTTGGGTTTAATTTAAATGCCCAATTATGAATAATACCTAAGCGCACATTATAATTATATTGTTGATCATCATAGTTATAAATAGTGTTTGATCTTTGAGCTACAGGATCGTAAGTATTATAATCTCCTCTGAAAACATCATTATTTGTTTTGCTATTACTATAACTGATTGCTGTGATATTACCCAACAATTTATTCTTGATGTTAAAACGCTTACTTCCGTAAATATTTAATTTTTGATCTAAATTAGCAATGTTATTAACAGGCAACCAAGTATTACCTAAAGCATGACCTGCTGCATTAATTCTACTTGAGGTTGTACTATTTAAGCTCGAAGGAAAATTAATAGGTAAATCATTATCTCCAGTATTAAATCCTGAGAAAAATAAATCTCCTGATGAAGGGCGATTAAAAGATTGAAAAGAAGCATTCTGACGATAATTTGTTCCATAATCAATTGTTAGTTTATCCTCGTCTGGTATACTTTTAACAAATACTTTAACTACACCACCAGCAAAATCTGCTGGTAATTCTGCCGATGGACTTTTATATACTAAAATTTTATCTATCTGATTGCTAGGAATTAAATCAAAAGAAAATGATCGAATATCTGTTTCTAAACTTGGAGCAACAACATTATTTAACTGTACACTATTGTAACGCTCAGATAACCCCCTAATATTGATAAACCTATTATCTACAATTGTAATACCTGGCACACGACGAACAACTTGAGCTGCATCAGAGTCTCCAGATTTTTGAATAGTTTGACTAGAAACACCATTTGCGATTGACTGTGATTTTTTTAATTCTGATAAAACAGCAACTTCATTTCCAGTTGGTCTATTTCCAGAAATAGTAATGGCATTTAGCATTGCCATATCTGGTTCCATTACGGCATTAAGCGTTGTTGTATTTCCTGGGGTTACTACAACATTCGAAATTAATTGCCTTTTAAAAGAAACATAAGTAAATATAACTTTATAGGTACCTGGTTTAATTGTATTTAATGAATAATTACCTTCTGCATTTGTGGTTGCACCAATTGATGTACCCTCAATAAATACCGATAACCCAACTAATTTTTCGCCAGTTCCTTTTTCAGTTACTTGCCCAGAAATTTTACCATTTTGAGCTAAAGTAATTGTACTGAAAAAACAGATTAATAGTACAAATCCTGCGCTTTTTAAATTTTGATGTAAGTTCAATTTGCTTAATTTTTATTTTAAGCAAAAGTATTTCTACTATGTTAGCTACATGTTAGCTGTAAATTACCATTCGTTTACCATCGTGTTAACTAATTGTTAAATGGTTTGGTAATTAATATTTTAAGGCTGTTTTTTAATAGAATAGATTACATACGATGAATTACCGCTGTTAACAAAAAATTAACTTGGTGGGCTTGTTCGTTGAGGCTGGATTCAAATTAGAATTATGAAATTTTAAAAGAATTAAATTTGGTGGTTTAGTAATGCTCAGGGATATTTATGTTATAAAAAACAATATTATTGAGGTTAGTTTTAGCATCCTTTGTCATTCTGAACGAAGTGAAGAATCTCGAATATTGCATTCCAAAATGAGATTCCTCGTTCCTCGGAATGACAAAACTAGGAGTTTATATTTTTTTATAAAATATTGGTTTATAGAAACTAAATAAATAACGTCAATGGTAGCATCCCGAAGTAAATTCGAAACAAGTGACTTGGCATCGTAATGCATAAGTTAGGAAGTTCTTTAATTCTTATCACCCTTATCGCATTACGATTCCCGTATGCACGGGAATGACGCGAATTAGATGAGCAATACCATATTTTATTAAAGCCAACAGGAGAAAGCTTAATACTTCAACCCTACTTTTTTGCAAACAAAGTGCAATAACCAAATTGGGCCGATTAACAAAAACTTAACATCATCTAAAAACGATGGTTTTTTCCCTTCTATTTTGTGACCAATGAATTGCCCTATCCAAGCCAACACAAAAATTGAAGCATAAATAAGATAAGCGGTTGAACTGCCCAGCCCAACCATCAATTCTATTTTAACGATGATGTAACTCATTAAACCAATAATCCAAATCATGATGAAAAACAAAACTGGTGATAAGGTAAAATAATAATACATGGCAAAGGCAATTAAAAAAGAAGCCCAATTTAAAAATCCATTGTATTGCCCCAAAAAATTTAAATGTGGAAATGGAATTTGCCAAACTAAACCTAATAAGCTAAAAACTATTAGCGGAACGCAAATCCAATGAATTAACTCATTTGTTTGATTTTGATGACTTTCTGCATATTTATCAAAAAGTAAATCTACTGGGCGTTTTTCTGTATTTTCCATTTAGTTATTAATTGAGTCGTCATGCCGAATTTACTTCAGCATCTGGATTGCCAGAAAGACCTTGATCCCGAACGTTCGGAACAGGGTGACGAATTTAGTATAAAGATAAAAAAGCGTCCCAAATTATTGGAACGCTTGTAAAATATTATTACGTATCAGTCTGAGCATGTCGAAGACCTTACGACCTTACTATTATCCTTCGACTACGCTCAGGATGACAAATCATCAAGAATAACAAAGCTAATTACTTAGCAAAAGCTACAGACCTCGTTTCTCTAATTACAGTAACTTTAATCTGACCAGGGTAAGTCATTTCGGTTTGAATACGGTTAGAAATATCAGCCGCTAATAATTCCGCCTGTGCATCTGTAATTCTTTCACTTTCTACAATTACGCGTAATTCTCTACCTGCTTGTATCGCAAAAGTTTTCTCTACACCAGGATATGACAATGCCAATTCTTCTAATTCTTTTAGACGCTTAATGTAACTCTCTACAACCTCACGACGAGCACCTGGTCTAGCACCAGAAATCGAGTCACAAGCTTGTATAATTGGAGAAATCATTGAAGTCATTTCAATCTCGTCGTGGTGAGCTCCAATTGCATTACAGATTTCTGGATGCTCTTTATATTTTTCTGCCAATTGCATACCCAATATTGCGTGTGGCAATTCAGGATTATCATCAGGTACTTTACCTATATCGTGTAATAAACCAGCACGTTTAGCCATTTTAGCATTTAAACCAAGTTCTGCAGCCATGGTTGCACAGAAATTAGCTACCTCACGAGAGTGGTGCAATAAATTTTGTCCGTATGATGAACGGTAACGCATACGTCCAACCATTCTAATCAATTCTGGATGTAAACCATGAATACCTAAATCGATTACTGTACGTTCACCAATTTCTACAATCTCATCTTCGATTTGTTTTTTGGTCTTAGCAACCACTTCTTCAATACGAGCTGGGTGAATACGACCATCAGTTACCAAACGGTGTAAAGCCAGACGGGCAATCTCTCTTCTTACTGGATCGAAACCTGATAAAATAATTGCCTCAGGAGTATCATCAACTATAATTTCTATTCCTGTAGCTGCTTCTAAAGCACGAATATTTCTTCCTTCTCTACCAATTACACGACCTTTAATTTCATCACTCTCAATATGAAAAATAGATACAGAATTTTCAATTGCAGCTTCTGATGCAGTACGTTGAATGGTTTGGATAACAACTTTTTTAGCTTCTTTGCTAGCCGTTAATTTTGCTTCGTCAACAATATCCTTAACCTGCATCATGGCTTGAGAACGGGCTTCACTTTTCATGTTCTCTACCAGCTGGTTTTTTGCTTCTTCTGCACTTAAACCCGCAATGGTTTCTAATTGTTGTACATGCTGATTTTTCAATAAATCAACTTCTTCCTGCTTTTTAACAGCAAGAGCTGTTTGTTTTTCTAAATTTGTTTTATGCGTATCTAACTCTTGTTCTTTGCGATTAAGGTTCTCTAATTTAGAATTAAGTGATTGTTCCTTTTGTTTAATGCTATTTTCACGCTGATTAATTTCGTTATTACGAGAATTTACCTGTTGCTCATGCTCTGCTTTTAGCTGTAAAAACTTCTCTTTTGCTTCAAGTAATCTATCTTTTTTTAAGATTTCTGCATTACTTTCTGCGTCTCTTAATATTTTTTTCGCTTTGTTTTGAGCAGCTATTTCTTGCTGCTTTAAAAGGTTACGCAACAGGTATCTTCCTATTACAATACCCAAAGCTAAACTGGCTAATACACCTCCAATTATACCTGCTATGTCAATTATGTCCATTTTTCATTTGTTTAAATTTTTCTTTATTTGTGATCAAGCTACCATGATTAATTATTGTATTTGATAATCATGGCGGTTAATCTCAAATAAAAAACCGTAACTAAATATTTATGCATCATGCGTAGGTTTTAAACTCACAGCAAAGCTGAAAGATTTAAAAACAAATATTGAAACATAAAAACTTAGCCACGGCCAAATTTTATTAGCTTGATAATTCAGATAGACTAAATTTTAATCAATCGAATTACTTATAAAGAACGTTTTATTTAGTAAAAAACCCTTTTAATAAACTATCTAATTCCTCAACTTTATCGGCTACCGCAGTATCTTGATGCTGCGCTTTATGTTCTGTTCTCAAAACCGCTGTTGCATAATGCAGCACCGCCATCGAAAGCAAATCTTGTTTATCTCTAACCGCATAATTTTCTTGGTAGTCTTTTATACGTTCATTAATAATCTTAGCCGCTCGTCTAACAATTTCTTCTTCTTCTACATTTACCTTTAATGGGTAAATACGGTCGGAGATAGTTATTTTAATAGAGATTTCTCCCATTTTTAGCTTTGTTTCAATTTTTTTATGTTACCTATTTTTTAAGCAACACTACACACTTATCAATCTCCCGCACAAATTCGTTAATTTTTTGCTTTATATCAAGTGTCTTTTCACTTGTTCCCTCAATACTTTTGGCTAATTTAAGTACTCTTAGCTTTTCATCAAGGTCGTTATGCTTTATTTTAGCAGTTTCTAAGGCTACTTTTGTTTGTTCATTTTCTTTTTTTAATAAGTCATTTTCTTCTTGTAAAGCATTACAAAGCTCAATTAAGCGAGCTGTTTTATGAATTACACTATCTAATTGTTCTGCAACTGATGACATTACTAAATTTAATTTTGAATGAGAGAATTTTGAATGAGAGAATGCATGCTAACATTCAATAATTCTTTCCCTCAATTATTCTATCATTTCTTTTTATCGTATTTCTGCTTTTGCAGTTTGGGCTAAGTTAGCGATAATCTTTTGCATAATTGCATCAATTTGCTTGTCGGTTAAAGTTTGCTCTTCATCCTGTAAAGTAAAGTTTAATGCGTAAGATTTTTTGCCTTGTGGTAATTTATCACCCTCAAAAACATCAAATATTTGCACTTCTTTTAACAGTTTTTTCTCTGTTTTAAAAGCGATTGCTTTCAATTGATCAAAAGTTGTTTGCTGATCTACCAGCATAGAAAGATCTCTTCTTACAGCTGGATATTTAGCTACTTCTTTATTTACAATTTTGTTTTTTCTAATCGCTTCTAACAAATAAGCCCAATCGAAATCGGCATAAAAAACATCCTTATCAACCCCTGTTTGTTTCTTATCGGTTGCTGTTACTGCGCCAAAAGTTACCAAAGTTTGGTTGCCTCTAAAGTATCTTAAGCCATAGGCGAAGTTATCATCTTTAACTTCTTCCGATTGGAAGTTAGCTAAACCTAAACGACCTAAAACACCATCAACAGCCGATTTTAGGTTGTAAAAAGTAGATGGAGTTGATTTTTGGTTCCATTGTTCGGTTTGTTTAGCACCGCTGATTAAAACCAATAAACGTGGTCTTTCTATGTACTGATCGCCTATTAAATGGTATGTTTTACCAAACTCATATAATTTTAAATCTATATTTCTTCTGTTTTGATTATAGGCTACACTTTCTAAAGCTGATTGTAATAAACTTTGGCGCATTACATTTAAATCTGAACTCAAAGGATTTAAAATCTGCACCGCTTCATCAGTCTTTTTAGAATAGGCAGAGCGAGTTAACGAGTTGCACCAAATCTCTAAAAAGCCATTAGAAGTTAGCAGATCGGCAATTAGATTTTGTACATTTTCTTTATTCGGCTTTGCTGTGTAGGCTAAAGACGCATTTACTTTTGTAGGAATAACAATATTATTGTAACCATATATACGCAATACCTCTTCGGTTATATCACATTCGCGGGTTACATCAACCTTATAAGCCGGAACTTTTAAGCTTAAACCTTCAGCTGTTTCGGCAAAAACTTCGATGCCTAAGGCTATAATAATTGATTTAATTTCTATGGCAGGAATATCTTGACCAATCAACTTCACAATATTAGCATAGCTAACTTCAACATCAAATGGTTTAGATTTAACTGGGTAAATATCAGAAACTGATGAAGAAATCTCTCCTCCAGCAATTTCTTTAATTAATAATGCAGCTCGTTGCAAAGCGATAACTGAAATTTCTGGATCAGTACCCCGCTCAAACCTGAAAGATGCATCAGTTTTTAAGTTATATCTTTTAGAAGTTTTACGCACACTCACTGAATCAAAATAGGCACTTTCTAAAAAGATATTTGTAGTTTCATCAGTTACTCCAGAAGTTTTACCACCAAAAACACCAGCGATACACATTGGTTCATCAGCATTGCAAATCATTAAATCATCGGCAGACAATTTACGTTCTACTCCATCCAAAGTAGTAAAAGGAGTTCCTTCAGCACATTTTTTAACTACAACTTGGTTTCCTTTAATTTGATTTGCATCAAAAGCATGTAAAGGTTGGCCAAGTTCATGCAAAACGTAATTGGTAACATCAACTATGTTATTTATTGGACGTATACCAATTACCTTTAATTTATCTTTTAACCAATCTGGCGATGATTTTACTTTTACACCGCTAATAGTTACACTGCTATAACGCTTACAAGCTAAGTTATCCTCAACTTTTACTGCGATATTTAAATTCTCAGTATCCGTTTTAAATGCAGATACATCTGGCATTTGATAAGGAATTCTTAAATAAGCGGCTAAATCTCTAGCTACACCTAAATGAGAAGCAGCATCTGCTCTGTTTGGCGTTAAACCAATTTCGAACATATAATCATCTTCCATTTTAAAATAGGTTTTTGCAGCAATGCCGATTGGTGTATCTGCTGGTAAAATCATAATTCCAGCGTGAGAATCGCCTAAGCCAATCTCATCTTCCGCACAAATCATCCCTTCAGAAACTTCTCCTCTAATTTTAGATTTATTGATTTGGAAAGGCTCTCCTGTATTTGGATAAACGGTTGTACCCACAGTTGCTACAACTACTTTTTGATCAGCTCCAACATTTGATGCGCCGCAAACAATTTGCAAAAGTTCACCTGTACCAACATCAACTTTTGTTACACGTAAACGATCTGCATTTGGATGCTGCTCACAAGAAACTACATGCCCAATTACCAAACCCTCTAGTCCACCAACAATTGACTGTACTTTCTCCAAGCTTTCTACCTCTAAGCCAATATCGGTTAAGATTAGAGAAATTTCTTGAGGAGTTTTGTCAGTTTTTATAAATTGTTTTAGCCAGCTATATGATATTTTCATTTTATGAGATATGAGAAGTGAGATATGAGATTTGAGATAAAACTTCAAACTTATAGACCACAAATTTTTTAAAACGCAAAGATATTATTTAAAGCCGAAAGCAGAAAGCTACAAAGCAAACAAAATAGCCTTTGTTTTGTATATAGTTATATAGCAAACTTTAATATGAAATCTTTATTTACTCTTTTAATTATCTGCATTTGGGCGACATCTGTTCGTGCTCAAGAAGTCAATTTCAAAACCATTGAAGGTACTTGGGATTATAAAAGCCCTAAGGGTAAAACAAAAATGAGTTATAAGTTTGAGGAAGATAACAAATTTACAAGCGTTACCGAACGAAAAGAAACTGAAACATTATTGGATGGCAGTTATACATTCGATAAAATTGGAGATTTGGATCGCTTAATTATTAGCCACATACCTAAAGAAAACGGAACAAAAACCATAACCTCTTATTATCTCATTAAGTTTTCAGGCATCGACACCATTAAAACTCAACACGTAAATGGCAAACAGCTAAATTGGCTCAGAGAAACACCTAAAAGCACGATGGTTTTTGTACGGAAAAAGGATGAAGCTAAAAAGTAGAAATATTAAATCCTAAAACATTAACCTCACAAATACCGGTAAATGATCAGAATAATAACGTTGGTCTTTACTGTCTGATAAAACAGCATACTTTTGAACTTTAAAAGCTTTATTTACAAAAATATAATCAATTCTGTTTTTCAAAGGACTATCCCATTTAAAAGCATTAAAAGTTCCATCTGGTCCGTAAGGCGGTTCGATAGAAATTTCTTTCGTATCAGTTAAAAATGATTTAATTGTTGATATAGCTTCAGTTTCAGGCGTTACATTTAAATCGCCAGTAAAAACAACTGGTAATTTAGGCGCAATTTCTTGTATTTTTTGTTTAAGTAACTTAGCAGATTCTATTCTTGCTTGTACACCAACGTGATCGTAATGTGTATTAAAAACTAAAAATTCTTTCTTGTTCGATTTATCATATAACCTAACCCAAGAACAAACTCTATTTAATGCAGCATCCCAACCTTTGCTTGGCACATCTGGTGTTAGCGATAACCAAAAAGTACCTCCATCTTTTTTAACAAAGCGGTTTTTATTGTAGTAAACGGCAGAAAATTCTCCTTTGCGTTTACCATCATCTCTACCTACGCCAACTACATCAAAATCTGTATTTTCTGATAGGTAATCAAACTGCTCGGGCAAGGCTTCCTGCACACATAAAATATCTGCATCGTAAAACTTAACCAAAGCTTTAACATTGTCTTTTCTGTTTGGCCAAGCGTTTACACCATCAGCGTTGGTATTTAACCTGATGTTATAAGAAATAATGTTTATAGGTTGATTTTTCTGTGCATTTGTTACCGTTATAAACGACAAACAAATCAATACAAATAAAATGGTTTTTTTCATAATGGCTCTAAATTACAAATCTGATATTAATTAATTGTAAAGAAATAAATCTATTACCTATAGTTCTTGGAGACACAGACCAAGGCGTTAAAAAAATCGTCATATCGAACGAAGCGCAGAGATAGCCCGTCCCGACTTCTCGGGAAGATATCTGTTTCTTGGCGACACTGAATTGACATCAGCTTATAACAAGGATATAGGCAGATTTCTCAATCGTAAAAACTCATTTCGAAATGACGAAAAGAAGGCTACATCAAACTTTCATCAGCCATACTTAAAAAAGAATGATCGGTAATAATGAGGTGATCGTAAATTGGAATTTCTAGCAACAAACCAGCCTGCACCATTTTTTTGGTGAGGTTAATATCAGCTGTGCTAGCTTTTAAATTACCAGAGGGATGATTGTGTGCCAAAACAATATTTGCAGCATTGTTTTCTATGGCTACTTTAAAGATAATTTTTGGATCGGCAATGGTACCCGACTGACCGCCTTTGCTAATTAAATGTTTACTGGTTACAAAATTTGCCCGGTTTAATACCAAAATCCAAAATTCTTCGTGGGCTAAATCTGCCAACTCGGTTTTTAAAACTTCATAAGCATCTTTAGAAGACATGATTTTAATTGGACCTTCCTTTTCGGTTTCTTTTCTTCTTCGTCCCAATTCTAATGCAGCAACTATAGCAATTGCCTTAGCCTCTCCTATTCCTTTAAATTTAGAAAGTTCTTTTACACTTAGCTTAGCTACTTTGGCTAAATCGTTATTGTAAAAACTAAGAATGCGTTTGCTTAAGTCAACAGCGGTTTCATTTCTACTGCCAGAGCCAATTAAAATAGCAATAAGCTCTGCGTCAGTTAACTGTCGTCTGCCATGTAAAAGCAGCTTTTCACGCGGCCTATCTGCTTCTGCCCAAGCTTTAATGCCTAATTTTTGGTCGTAATTATCCATCCCTTTATTTTTAATTGAATACCAATCGGGATGGATTGATTGACTAAGATAGAAATTGTTAATAAATTATAAGTACAAAAAAAACGGTATCGCTAAAAGCAATACCGTTTAAATATCGAGAAAAAAAACTTACTATTTTAAACCGTTAACGAATTTCGTTAATTTAGATTTGTTGTTAGCAGCTTTATTTTTGTGAATTACGTTTTTCTTAGCTAAACGATCTAACATTGAGATTACTTTTGGTAATAACTCAGTACCAGTTTTTTTATCTTCAGCAGCACGTAATCTTTTAATGAAAGTACGTGTAGTTTTTGCTTGATACCTGTTACGTAAGCGTTTTGTAGCGTTTGCTCTAATTCTTTTTATAGACGATTTATGATTTGCCATTATTGTTTAGCCTTTTATATCTTCTGTGTTAACTATTTTTCGGACTGCAAATATAGAGTTAATGTTTTTAAAATGCAAAATGCTTTCGCAAATATTTTTATATAATTTTAAAAAGAAACAAAAACTTGCTTTGCAGGGGTCAAATTTAAGTTAAATCTCTAAATCTAATGCTACAAATTTATTTTAAATGATAAATATCAGTATATTAAATTATAAAAACTCTTTCATTAAAAAGGTAAAATGCTATTTTTGAAAAAAAGATAAAGCATTTTGAAGAAACGTATCGCAATTTTTGCTTCGGGCTCAGGTTCTAATGCCCAAAAATTAATGGAGCATTTTAAACGCAACACAGAGGTGGAAGTTGCTTTGGTTTTAACCAACAATCCTGACGCCTATGTTTTACAACGTGCAGATAGCTTCGAAATTCCATCGCATATTTTTGATAAGCATGAGTTTTATAAGACTGATAATATAATTGATCTTTTAAAAAACCTTGATATTGATTTAATTGTGCTGGCTGGCTTTTTATGGCTAATTCCAAAAAACTTACTACAAGAATACCCTGGCAGAATTATTAACATACACCCTGCTATTTTACCAAAATTTGGCGGCAAAGGTATGTATGGCGATTTTGTGCACAAAGCCGTAATGGAAGCAAGTGAACCCGAAGGCGGAATAACCATCCACTATGTGAATGAAAATTACGATGAAGGCGAGTACATTTATCAAGCCAAATACCGTATTGACAAAAGCGATAATTTAGAAATGGTGAAATTTAAAGGCCAACAATTAGAACACTTGCATTACCCACGTATTGTAGAGAGCATCATTAAGAAGATTAAAAAGTAGAGAATAGTCGGGAAGATGGTAAGTTGGAAAAGTCGGGAAGCCGTAAGACAGAAAAATCGGAGCTTAGAAAAGCCCGAAAACTAGACCATTTTCCATCTTACCAATAACATCTTACATTTATTAAATTTTCTTAAGAAATCCCCTCAAAAAACGATCTCATTTTCTTACCTTTGCGGCTTAAAATAATACCCTTCATGAGTCAGCAAGTTAAGATCAAAAACGCTTTAATTTCAGTTTATTACAAAGATGGTTTAGCACCTCTTGTTCAATATTTAGCCCAGCAAGGCGTAACGCTATATTCTACTGGCGGTACCGAACAATTTATTAAAGATTTAAATCTACCTGTTGTTGCCGTTGAAGATTTAACTGGCTACCCTTCTATTTTAGGCGGACGAGTAAAAACGTTACACCCTAAAGTGTTTGGCGGAATTTTAAATCGTAGAGGTTTAGCGGGCGATCAAGAACAAATTGCCGAATATGAAATTCCAGAAATTGATTTAGTTATTGTAGACCTTTACCCTTTTGAAGAAACCGTAAAAGCTGGCGGTACCGATACTGAAATTATTGAGAAGATTGATATTGGTGGTATTTCATTAATTAGAGCTGCTGCGAAAAACTTTAATGACGTAGTAATTATCGCCTCAAAAGATGATTATGGTACTTTATTAGAAGAATTACAAGCTCAAGATGGCGCTACAACTTTAGCTCAACGTACATCGTATGCTAAAAAAGCTTTCCATACTTCTTCTCATTACGATACGGCAATTTTTAATTATTTTAATAATGAAGAACCGCTGAATGTTTTTAAACAAAGCGTTAAACAAGCACAAACTTTACGTTATGGCGAAAATCCTCATCAGCAAGGAACTTTTTACGGCAACTTAGATGAGATGTTTACCAAATTAAATGGTAAAGAATTAAGTTACAACAATTTGGTAGATGTTGATGCTGCTGTAGCATTGATTGATGAATTTACTGAACCAACTTTTGCCATTTTAAAACATACCAACGCTTGCGGTTTAGCATCGAGACCAACAGTTTTACAAGCTTGGAAAGACGCTTTAGCCTGCGATCCAGTTTCGGCTTTTGGTGGTGTATTAATTACCAATCAGGAAGTAGATTTAGCAACTGCACAAGAAATTAACAATTTATTTTTTGAAGTTTTAATTGCGCCAAGCTACCAACCAGAAGCTGTAGAATTATTTAAAGCAAAGAAAAACAGAGTGATTTTACAACGCAATGAAGTTGAATTGAGTAAAAAACAATTTAAAACTTTATTAAACGGTGTAATTGAACAAGATAAAGATTTAAGCTTAGAAGCTGCCGAGCAAATGAAAACGGTTACCGATAAAGCACCAAGCGAAGCTTCGATACAAGATTTAATTTTTGCTAACAAAATTGTAAAACATACCAAATCAAATACCATTGTTTTTGTAAAAGACAATTTATTAATTGCAAGTGGCGTTGGACAAACATCGAGAGTTGATGCTTTGAAACAAGCGGTAGTTAAAGCAGAAGCATTTGGTTTTAGCTTAAAAGATGCTGTGATGGCATCTGATGCATTTTTCCCTTTCCCAGATTGTGTAGAGTTAGCAGCAGATGCAGGAATTATTGCAGTTTTACAACCTGGTGGCTCTATTAAAGATCAGGATTCGATTGATATGTGTAACGCAAAAGGCATTGCCATGGTAACTACAGGAGTGAGACATTTTAAACACTAAGCTAGTCGGATAAGTTAAGGAGACCGAAAGTCGGAAAGATATAAAAGTATAAAGACTAAAGCTAAAAGGTTAATGCGCTTTACAATTCCCCTCCCTTGGAGGGGTGTCAGCCACGGCTGACGGGGTGGTTTTTTAGGCTATTTTGCAACCTTTAATAATTGCACAAGCTGCTGTAAAATAAACCCGATTGTAGTGAATATACTTTTTTGTTTTGCTAGCACTTCGACTACGCTCAGTGTGACAGCACAAAAAAGATTTTAACGGAAAGCCTGCCTGCCGGCAGGCAGGCGGGACTGAAATAACCTATAGAAATAGAACATTGATTTTCAAATCATTCGGAAAAATTAATTTTAGGCTCAACAGATTTTTTAAATTTTAAATACAATAAAAAGGTGTATTTTTACATTGTATAAGTACACAAATTTTAAATACAACATAACATCACATATAAATGGGATTATTTAACTGGTTTACGCAAGAAGTTGCCATTGATTTAGGCACAGCGAATACCCTTATTATACATAACGATAAAGTAGTAGTTGACGAACCATCGATAGTTGCTTTTGACAGACAAACCAACAAAATCATTGCAATTGGCCGCCAGGCGATGCAAATGGAAGGTAAAACACACGATAATATTAGAACAGTTAGACCTTTAAAAGATGGTGTAATTGCAGATTTTAATGCTGCAGAAGCCATGATTAAAGGGATGATTAGAATGCTTAACGGTGGTAAAGGCTGGATGTTTCCATCTTTACGAATGGTAATCTGTATTCCTTCTGGTATTACTGAGGTTGAAAAACGTGCGGTAAGAGATAGTGCTGAAATTGCTGGTGCAAAAGAAGTTTACTTAATTCACGAACCAATGGCAGCAGCCGTAGGTATTGGAATTGATGTAGAAGAACCAATGGGAAATATGATCATCGATATAGGTGGTGGTACTACAGAGATTGCGGTTATTGCATTGTCTGGTATTGTTTGTGACCAATCTATCCGCGTGGCGGGAGATAACTTTGATAGCGATATTGTAAATTACATCCGTCGCCAACACAACATAATGATTGGTGACCGTACGGCTGAGAAAATCAAAATTGAAGTTGGCGCTGCATTACCAGAATTGGCTGATCCACCTGCAGATTTTGCTGTACAAGGTAGAGATTTAATGACTGGTGTACCAAAACAAATCACCGTTTCTTACACTGAAATTGCACATTGTTTAGATAAATCTATCTCAAAAATTGAAGAAGCGATTTTAAAGGCTTTAGAGATTACGCCTCCAGAACTTTCGGCTGATATTTACCAAACTGGTATTTACTTAACTGGTGGTGGTGCATTGTTACGTGGTTTAGATAAACGTGTGGCTGCTAAAACTAAGTTACCTGTTCACGTTGCCGAAGATCCACTTCGTGCTGTAGTACGTGGTACTGGTATCGCTTTAAAAAACATTGGTAATTATAAATTTTTAATGCAATAATCTAGATATGAGAAATTAGATATGAGATTTGAGACGAAGTGCCAAACTCATATCTAATTTCTCATATCTCATATCTTTTAAGCAATGCGTAACCTTTGGATTTTCGTCAGTAGATATAACGCATTTTTCTTTTTCTTCATTTTCTTTGCTATTGGCGTAGTTTTAACTATCAAAAATAATTCTTACCAACGCAGTGTAACTTTAAGCTCTACCAATGAGATTGTTGGTGATGCTTATGGGCGCTTAAATGTGCTCAAAAGATATTTAAATCTTGGTCAAGTAAATGACAGTTTAGCGATGGAGAACGCTAAACTTAAAACACAACTTTTAGTATTACAAAATGTAGATAGCAGTAAAGTTATTAAAGTATCTGATAGTGTAAATCAGCAGCAATACACTTTATTTGCAGCAAAAGTGATTAAAAACTCAATCAGTTTAAGAAATAATTACATTACTATTAATAAAGGTAGTGCTGATGGTATTGTTAAAGATATGGCAGTAATTTCTCCTCAAACAGGAGTAGTTGGATTTGTACAAGATGTATCTGAACATTTAGCAACCATCAGATCTTTACTTAATAAAAATACAGCTATAAGCGTTTATATTAAAAAAAATAATGCATTTGGCTCGTTAGTTTGGGGAGATGGAAATTTTGATTTTAAAAAAGCTTTGGTAAAAGAAATTCCAAATCATTTTAATGTTAAAGTTGGAGATACGGTGATTACTTCGGGTGTGGGTAGTTTTCCGAAAGGAATTGAAATTGGTCGAATTGTAAAAACAGGAATTAGCACTGGAGATAGTTTTATGACCTTGGAGGTTAGCCTTTTTAATGATTTTAGCACCTTACAATACGTATATATTGTAAAAGACAGATTAGCTACAGAACAAAAAGCTTTAGAAGAACAATTGCCTAATGAACAGTAAGACCATTTTATTAAATATTTTTAGGTGGTTTGTACTTTTATTTGTGCAGATTTTTTTATTGCGTAACTTAAATTACTATAACTTATCAACTCCATTTATTTACATCCTATTTATTCTTGTACTTCCTTTTAGGATACCTAACCTACTTTTATTTTTAATAGCTTTTGGAACAGGTTTAACTATAGACGCCTTTTACGATACCTTAGGTGTACACACTAGCGCCTGTGTTGCCCTTGCATTTGTAAGGATATTATTTATTTCTGTGAGTGTAAATAGAGATGCTTTTGATGAACCTGAACCTTCTTTAGGAAACATGGGTTTTAAATGGTTTTTGCTCTATGCTTTTTTATGTACAATTGTGCATCACATTATCGTTTTTGTATTGGAGGCGTTTAAATTTAGTGAAATTGGCTATACTTTGGGTAGGGCTTTAATTAGTGTTATATTTACACTTTTTATTGTCTTGTTGGTAGAGTTTACCTTCCATAACAGAAAATCGAATTAAATGGATCAGCTGTTTAACAGAAAATATATTATTCAAGGTTTATTTGTTGTACTTGCACTAATTTTAATAGGCAAGCTTTTTTATATACAGGTAGCTACCGACAAATATTTTTTGAATGCCAACAGTAATGCCTTGCGTAAATCATATGTTTTTCCGGCTAGAGGAGTAATTTTAGACCGAAATAATAAAATTTTAGCGCAAAACCAACCTACTTACGATTTATTGGTAACTCCAAAATTGGTTCAACCTTTTGATACAATTTCTCTGTGTAAGCTAATTGATATCGATATGCCAACTTTTAGAGAGAAACTAAGAAAAGCAACAGTAAGATCGAGGTTTCAATCTTCAATATTTCAAAAATTACTCTCGGTACAAACTTATGCCGCCTTGCAAGAGAAACTCTCTAATTTCCCGGGTTTTGAGGTGCAAAAAAGAACAATCAGATATTATCCAGACAGTGTTGCCGCACAGTTTTTAGGTTTTATGAGAGAGGTTAATCAAGTAGATATTGATAAATACGAAGGTTATTATAAACCTGGCGACTACATTGGAAAAACTGGGATAGAAAAATCATACGAGGAATATTTAAGAGGAACAAAAGGAGTTAGACATATTCTTTATAATGCTAAAAACGTAGCACAAGGTAGTTATGATGATGGGAGATTAGATTCTCTTTCTATAGCCGGCGATAACATTGTTTCTACAATTGATAGTAGAATACAAAAGTTAGGTGAAGAATTATTAGCCAATAAAGTGGGTAGTGTGGTTGCAATTGAACCCAGCACTGGAGAAATATTGGCTTTTGTGAGCAGCCCGGGTTATGATCCAAACAAATTGGTAGGTAATAATTTTAGTCCAAATTATAGACAATTTACAGCCAATCCATACCGCCCCTTATTTATTAGACCACTGCAAGGAAAGTATTCTCCAGGCTCTGCTTTTAAGCCTTTAGATGCATTAATTGCGTTGAGCGAAGGAGTTGTAAACCCAAACACTACTATCTTTTGCCCAGGGTACTATATTGCGGGAAACAGAAAACTTAGCTGCGAACACCGAGATTTAAACACCAACTTAAGATGGGGTCTTTCTCGTTCATGCAACACCTATTTTTGGAGTATTTTCGCCAAAATGTTAACCAAAAATGGATCATCAAGAGCAAAGCAACAAGCTGCTTATGATGTTTGGCAAAATAAAGTAAGGAAATTTGGCATTGGTGATACTTTAGGTATAGATTTACCAAGCGAAAAAGCATTTAAATTGTACCGACCAAAAGATTATACCCAAATGTATGGCAAACGTTGGGGTAATACTACCATTATCTCACTAGCCATCGGACAAGGTGAAATAAGTACTACTCCGCTGCAAATGGCCAATATTATGGCAATTATTGCCAATCGTGGTTATTATCTTAAACCACATGTGGTAAAAGCCATAGGCGATGAAAAAAAAATAGACCCCAAATACAAACAAAAGCATTTTGTAGATATTGATGCGAAACATTTTGAACCAGTTATTGATGGTATGCAGGATGCAGTTAATACAAATACTGGTACGGCCACCGAATCGAGGATTAGAAATATTTTAATGTGTGGTAAAACCGGAACTGTACAAAATAACCGTGGTAAAAATCACTCTGTATTTATCGGCTTTGCCCCAAGAGATAACCCTAAAATTGCTATTGCTGTTATTATAGAAAATGGAGGTTATGGTGGTGCATACGCCGCTCCTATTGCCAGTTTTATTACCGAAAAATATTTAACTGATTCGCTTGAGCCTAGAAGAATAAACGGCGCTACTTTGCAGCAGTATAAAGATGATAATTTGTTACCTGCTTTAAAAATGGATAAACCTAAAAAACCATTAAGCAAAGCCGATAGCACAAAAGCAGATAGTTTAAAAAAGAGGCCGTTACCTGCAAAACAAAATGTTGCAATAAATAAATTTAATAAAGAAGCCATTTTACCAAAGAACAATGCAGCAGCAAAGCAATAAATTTTTCTTTAATGTAGATTGGATCACCATTCTATTGTATGTTGCTTTATGCTTAATTGGCTTCATTAATATTTACGCAACAGAATTTAATCCAGATATTTCTACAGATTTTAGATTGAGCTCTAGTTATGGTAAGCAATTAATTTTTATTGGCACTGGCTTGGTTCTAGGTTTTTCTATTTTACTGTTTGATGCCAAATTTTTCAGTGTGTTTGCACCAGTTATTTATGGCGTAACAATGGTTTTATTAGTGGTGGTTTTGGTAATTGGCCGAGATGTTGGCGGTAACCAAGCTTGGATAGCCATTGGCTCGTTCAGGTTGCAGCCCTCAGAATTTGCTAAATTTGGTACAGCTTTATTACTGGCTCGTTACATTAGTTCTTTTAATGTTAAACTCAATTCGTTAAAACCAATTTTAATTGCTGCCGCGATTATAGTTTTACCCATGACATTGATCATGTTACAACCAGATGCTGGCTCAACTTTGGTGTTTTTATCGTTTATGTTTCCATTGTATAGAGAAGGTTTGCCAGGCTATTTGCTACTTATTTTTTGGGGAATGGTTTTGCTATTTGTTCTAAACCTTTACTTGGCTCCAACTATTCTTATTGTCTCAATATTACTTTTAGGTGCAATATTTATTTATTTTAACCGTAAAAGGCAACAAAAAATAATTAGCATTGGTATTATTACTTTATTGGCAATTGGCTACCTATTTATTGCTAAAGTATTATTTGATCATGTATTACAAAAGCATCAACGTGCTCGTATCGAACTTATTTTAGGCTTAACTAAAGACAATAAAGGGGTTGGTTATAATGTAATCCAGTCGCAAACAGCTATTGGCGCAGGACAGCTAACTGGTAGAGGATTTTTACAAGGCACACAAACTAAATTTAAATTTGTACCTGCACAAAGTACCGATTTTATTTTTTCTACCGTAGGCGAAGAATGGGGTTTTGCAGGTTGTTTTGTAGTAATCTCTCTTTACGTGTTTTTATTACTTCGTGTAATTAACATCGCAGAGCGACAAAGATCATCATTTTCTAGGGTATACGGCTATTGCATGGCCTGCATCATCTTTTTCCATGTGTTTATCAATATTAGCATGGCTATAGGTATTATGCCAGTTATTGGCATCCCACTTCCTTTTATTAGTTACGGAGGATCTTCTTTATGGAGTTTTACAGTTTTACTCTTTATCTTTTTAAAGTTAGATTCGAATAGGATGGGATTTATTTAGCAAAATCACGTCATATCGAACGCAGCGAAGCGAGGAGACATCTCTTTGCTAATGGGATCACAAACTTATTTCAAGCACAACAACATTCAATGCTAAATAAGCTCATAGACTTCTCATTCGCGAAATGCTCATATCGAAGTGACGATTAGAAAACCTATCTAAATCTTTGATTTAACAATTCGTAAAATTTATCAACCGTAGCTTGTTTAGCTGTCCAGTTGTTTTTTACAGCATAATTTTTTTGGAAAAAGTTATCTGCGCTTTCAAAATCAGGAAGTTTATTTGCCAAATCAATTGCTTCAGCATAAGCCAAATTGTAGCCGTTAAATAAATCTTTAATGTAAAGCAACTTATCATTTAGGTTTATAGCCTGCTTTAAATCAGAAATTTTTGCAGTATTTGTGGTATTCACATTTATACTTCTCGATTTTGCTAACAAGTCGTTTAAAGTGGTTTTATAGGTTGGGTCTTCAACAGGCTCAACATTATTAACTTCAACAGTTTCTACTGGAGCTACAGCTAAGGTTAATTCTTCTTTCTCAATAGGAAAATTTTCTTCTATTTTGACTAAAAATGGCTCAGGACCAATCTCATCTTCATCAGTTTCTGCGGCTTCATCTTTATTTAGCTGTTCTCTCAATTTTATCTTCTCGGCTAAAACGCGTTCTTCTTCATCACTTAATGGCCTATTAAAAAGTTGTTCAACGCTCTTCTCTTCAAATTCAAACTTTTCATCAGTGTTTATTGAATTTTCATCAATAATGAAGTGATCATCATCATTTGAATCAGTTTGAGATTTTTCCGAAATGGTTTCATGCTCACTGTGATCATTCAAAATAAATTCGAATGTAGACGGTTCAGAATCTAATTTAAAAACCTCTTTTTCTATCTCTTCAAGACCAACAACTGGTTCTTCTACCAAATCTTCATCAAAATCAGAATTAACTTTTGCGGTATATATTTCATTTTCTTCGACTACTTCTGCTTCGTTAGCCTTATCATTATTTTCTGCAAATGTAATTTCTTCTAGCTGATCTTCTTCGTGTGTATCATCAGGCAATACCGCTTTATTAAATACAACAGCATCATTTTCATGTATAGTTTCAGTATCATTAACTTGTGGCTTTACATTTAACTTTTTAATGATTTGAACATGATCTGCTAAAAAATTCGCGTTAGCATGAAAAAGCTCTAACTCTAACTCGTTGAATTTTTGAGGGTTTTGAGATAAATATTGATATTGATCATTTAACTCATTTAGTATCAATCCTAATTTCTTAAAAAGATCTTCTTGTTTTATCATGGTAGCTTAACGAAAAAATGGGCGATTTATGTTAATAAATGACAATCAAAAGTACTATAAATTTCTTTTATATTTCGGCTGGATATTTATATCTTAATGTAGATGAGGAGAGAACGATAATTTGCTTTTATATGTCAGTCGATTAAATTGCATATAAAAGCAAATTTATCTAAGTTTGGCTAAAATACCTTTACAAATGTTATTCAGCGAGCAAAACTTTAGAAGAGGAGAATTTTGTGGAAGCATCGAAGTAATTTGCGGCTCTATGTTCTCTGGTAAAACCGAAGAATTAATTAGACGATTAAAGAGAGCACAAATAGCAAAGCTGAATGTAGAAATTTTTAAGCCAAAAACTGATACGAGATATGACGAAACTGCTGTAGTTTCGCATGATTTAAACTCTATTCAATCAACTCCAGTAAACAGTTCATCAGCCATTCTATTGTTAGGAACCAATACCCAAGTTGTTGGCATTGATGAAGCCCAATTTTTTGATGATGAACTTCCAGAAGTTTGCAATAAATTAGCACTAAAAGGAATTAGGGTAATTATTGCTGGTTTAGACATGGATTTTCAAGGTAAACCTTTTGGTCCGATGCCAGCCTTATTAGCCATTGCCGAACACGTTACAAAAGTAAATGCAGTTTGTATGCAATGTGGCAGCCCGGCGGTTTACTCTTACCGAACTGTGGTTAACGATACAAAAATACTTTTAGGAGAAAAAGACAGCTATGAACCGCGTTGCCGAGCTTGTTACAATATGCTGGGCTAATCAGTTTGTAATTTTCAGTTAACAGTTTCAAATTAAACTATGAAAATTCTTAATCAAGATACACCAACGGGCGAATTAAATGACCTAAAAGTTGGTGATAAAATTAGTAACGGAATAGGAACTTTTGGGGAAATCGATTCTATTATATTTGAAAGTGGAGATGGCTATTGGGAGTATACATTTGCTTTAGTTGGAGGCGATTTTATCCAAGTAAAAAAGCTTATTCCAACCTGTTAAACATCCCTTTTTCGCTTATTTTCCTCTTCTAGAAATCTACTTCCCAATCATCAATATGCTACTTTTTATATTTGATTAAAATTAGTATGCTTGTCTCTTTTGCACCCTAAAATAGTCGCATAGCCGCATCTTATTGTTATAATCATTACCTAAATTAGTGTAACTAAATATAAGTGTAATGACAAAAGAAATCTGGGCTAATTTACCCGTTGCTAACATTAACAAATCTGTAGAATTTTTCACAAAAATGGGTTTCGAAAAAAACGAAAGATTTCCATTTACAGATACCATGGCCTCTTTTTTTATCGGCGAAAAAAGTCGCTTTGTAATGATGTTATTTAGAAATGATGTGATAGAAGGTTTTTGTGGCAATAAAGTTTCTGATACGAGTAAAGGAACAGAAGTATTATTTTCCATAGATGCAGAAAGCCCCCAAGAAGTAGACCAGATGCTACAAAAAGCTGAAGACGCAGGCGGCACCATTTATGCACATGGCGGCGAAAAAGATGGCTGGATGTATGGTGGTGGTTTTATTGACCTTGATGGACATAGATGGAATTTGCTACACATGGATTTTAGTAAAATGGGAAAGTAATTTCACAGATTTTTCTATCGGTCGGTGTCTCACCGACAGAGACAATATAACAATATAATAATTTCGGCGGGTGGAGACACCAGCCGATAAATAAATAAAATATAGAAACTTTTAATTTAGTTATTATGGATTTTAATATAGAAATAAACGCAAGTAAGGAGAAGGTTTGGGATATACTTCTTGGCAAAGAAACCTATCCACAATGGACTAAAGCTTTTAGTGAAGATTCTAACGTAATTACCGACTGGAAAAAAGGAAGTAAAGCACTATTTCATGATGGCAATAATAAAGGTATGGTTTCGAGAATAGCTGAAAATATTCCAAATGAATTTCTATCTATTGAGCATTTAGGAATGTATGATAATGGCGTAGAAGATTATGAAAGTGAACAGGTAAAAATGTGGGCGGGAGCAAAAGAAAATTATACCCTTACTAACGTAGATGGTAAAACCAATCTTCATATTTATATGGAAATGGATGAAAATGATGCCAATAAGCCTATGATTGATATGTTTGCGGATATGTGGCCAAAAGCTTTGGCAAAAGTTAAAGAATTGGCGGAAAAAGTTGACTAAATGTTATTAAACACATAGACACATAGGAAAAGCTAATATCTATGTGACTATGTGTTAAAAATTAATAACTTACCCCAAACTCCTACCCGTATTAATTACTTTTACACCATTAAATCTGGTAGTTGCACTGCCGTGAGAAACCGCACTTACTTGGCTGGGCTGACCCTTACCATCAGAAAAAGTACCTCCTAAACGGTAATCGGCTTTGCCACAAAGTTTGGCGCATGAATTCCAGAATTCCTGAGTATTAGATTGGTAAGAAGCATCTTTAAACATGCCTACAATTTTTCCATCTTTTACTTCGTAGGCTAATTGTGCGCTAAATTGGAAATTGTACCGCTGCTGATCGATAGAATAAGAATTACGACCAAACATGTAAATTCCTTTTTCTACATCCTTTACCATATCTGCAGCAGTTAATTCAGTGTTGCCTGGTGCTAATGAAACATTTGGCATCCGCTGAAATTGAATGCTATCCCAACTATCAGCATAACAACAACCTTGCGATTCTTTCAATCCCAAAATATGAGCCTGATCTCTTATGGTTTGATAATTAACTAAAATTCCGTTTTTAATGATATCCCATTTGCCACATTTCACCCCTTCATCATCGTAGCCAACTGCACCTAATGAGCCTACTTCTAATTTATCGGCAATTACATTTACCTGATCGCTGCCGAAATTAAATTTCTTAGTTTCCCATTTATCTAAAGTTAAAAAACTTGTACCTGCATAATTGGCTTCGTAACCTAAAACGCGGTCTAATTCTGTAGGGTGCCCAACAGATTCGTGAATGGTTAAAAATAAATGTGATGGATCTAAAATCAAATCGTATTTACCAGCTGGAACTGGTTTGGCTTTTAGCTTTTCAGTGATGTGAACAGTTGCTTCTTTTACATCTTCGAGCATATCGTAACGTTTTTTGTACATCGTTACTGGGCCGCCTTTTATTTTTTCTTCATCTTTGGGGGTCAGATATTCAAATCCCATTCCCATTGGGGCGCTTAAAGCATTTCTCGTTTCAAATTTGCCACTACCAGCATCAATTTTAGTAACGGTAAAGTTTGGCCAAATGCGATGAATATCTTGGTCGATATAAGAACCATCAGTTGAAGCAAAATACTTCTGCTCATTGATCATAAAGATATTTGAGTTTACATATTTAGCTCCACCTTTTAATGCTTCGCTATTGATATTGAGCAACATATCTACCTTTTCTGGTATAGGAACTGCAAATGCATTCACCTCAATTGGTGTTTTCCAGCTTACCTCTCCATAACCTTTTTGTGGAGCAAGTTGCACGGCCTCTGTCATTAGTTTGGCATTACCTTTGGCAATAGCCACCGCCAATTCTGCTGCTTTTGATATACTACCATTGTCCATATTATTGGTTGCAGCAAAACCCCAACATCCATTTACTAAAACTCTTACTCCTAAACCATACGATTCGCCATTGGCTACATTATCAACCCTGTTATCTCTAGTAGCTACCACCTGATTTAAGTATCTGCCAATGCGAACATCGGCATAAGATGCACCTTTAGATTTGGCTGCGTTTAAAGCAACATCAGCCATTTGTTTTTTTAGCTTAACATCAACGGGTGTTAAAGCTTCTTCAACAGAAATCATTCTGCCGAAAGTATTTAGGCTAGGTAACATGGCTGCTCCTGTGCCTATACCGGTCATATATAGAAAATCTCTTCTTCTCAATTTGTTAGGTTTAATTTTAATAAGGTCTCTTCGAGGCCGCGAAACGCCTTTTTAATAAACAAAAATTTGTCATTCTGAGGAACGAAGAATCTCATAGTTTAAATGCATTAAAGAGATTCTTCACTACGTTCAGAATGACAAAGCGTGCTAAAATTGTATGTCAAAACTTCTTTTCGGCAGGTGAGGACACCTGCCGATAGCTTTCGATGCTAACTAAATCGCATCAGATAATGATGAAAAAGTAAAATCTTTAATCTTCATTGGTGGGATCATTCCACTTCCTGTTCTTACGGGTTTGCCTAAAGCTTCCACATTGTTTAACATAATGATAGGACTTTCATTAAACCTGAAGTTTTTAATTGGAAATTTAATTTCGCCATTTTCGATGTAAAAAGTACCGTCACGCGTAAGCCCAGTTAGTAATAATGTTTGCGGATCTACCGAACGGATATACCAAAAACGAGTAACCAAAATTCCCTTTTCAGTACTTTTAATTAAGTCTTGTAAAGATTGTGTACCACCTTCAATAACCATACTTCTGCCAAAAGGAATAGGCTCTACCCCTTTCTTTTCTGCCCAATATCTTGAATAGGCTAAATTTTTAACCACACCATTTTTAACCCATTCTGTCTTTTTTAAAGCTATACCATCACCATTCCAAGTTGCAGAAGGTAATTCTGGGTTCATCGGATCTGAGTAGATATTTACATTTTCAGAAAACAACTGTTCGCCCAAACGCGTACCTCCACCCTTTTTACTCATGAAACTTCTACCTTCATCTGCGCTACGGGCATCAAAACCCCTAAACATATTACTTAAAATATCACTAGCGGCTAAAGGCTCTAAAATAACAGTGTATTTACCTGGCTCAATTGCTTTTGCACCAGCAGAACCTGTGGCCTTGCCTGCTGCAATTTTACTTAAGGCAAGTACATCCATTTTGCTGAGATCGTTAAAATCTTGTTCAACATAACCAGATCCGGTTCCTTCTTTATTTCTAATGGTTACAGAAAAAGAAACATTGGTTGATTTGTTATAGGCGAACAAACCTTTAGAGTTCATCACCGAATTGAAACGAGTAGAATTTTCTAAAAATCCTGCTGCATCTAAATTAGCTGCTTTGGCTACACCTAAACTCTTACCAACCATTTCTGCTCTGGTATCTGGCGACATGGTTGCAGTATTTTCATTGTAAGTTTTTGATTCTGGAAAAGTTTGTGCACCCAATAAAGGCATATATTCTGGATTTTCTGGTGCCAATTGCGCCAGCTCTTCAGCTCTGCTAACTACTTTTTTAAGCGAAGCATCATCAAACTCATTAATAGATGCTGATCCCGTTTTTTTACCAAAGGTAGAATTAACAGATAAACTCATTACATCAACTTGTCCGGCAGTAGAAACTGCGTTACGAGCATAACGGATATTACCTCCGTTAGATCCATTTAAGCTTACTTCACAAGCGTCAGCTTTTGAGTAACTAATAACTTTTTTTAATATTGCTTGGGCTTCTTCTTTACTTAATATGGCCATAATTATATTTTTCTAGCTGTATTGATAACATTAACTCCATTAAATCTTGTTGTAGAACTACCGTGAGAAACGGCGCTACTTTGTCCGGGCTGACCTTTGCCATCGTTAAATGAGCCACCCAAACGATAATCGCTTTCATCGCAAATTGCTGAGCAAGAATTCCAAAACTCTTGTGTATTAGATTGGTAAGCCACATCGTTAAGCATACCTGCAATTTTACCATCTTTGATTTCGTAATACAACTGACCACCAAATTGGAAATTGTAACGCTGCTGATCGATTGAATAACTACCATCACCTATTATGTAAATACCTTTTTCTACATCTTTGATCATCTCATCAACACTTAATTTTGCTTTACCTGATTCTAATGAAACATTCGGCATACGTTGAAACTGAACATCGTTCCAACCTTGCGCATAACAGCAACCTTGCGATTCTTTTAAACCGATAATATGCGCTTGATCTCTTATGGTTTGATAATTTACCAATACACCATCTTTAATTAAATTCCATTCCTTACATTTCACACCTTCGTCATCATAACCAACCGCACCTAAAGATCCTACTTGGGTTTTATCTGCTAAAATGTTCACTTTATCGCTACCAAATTTGAAGTTTTTAGACTGCCACTTATCTAAGGTTAAAAAACTGGTACCTGCATAATTGGCTTCGTAGCCTAAAACTCTGTCTAACTCTGTAGGGTGACCAACCGACTCGTGTATGGTTAACCATAAGTGCGATGGATCTAAAACCAAATCGTACTTACCAGCCTCAACAGATTTTGCGGTAATTTTTTCTTTAGCCACACGAGTAGCTTCTTTTACATCGCCCAAAATATCATATCTATTTTTGTAACGCGTAATTACACCAGCAACTTTGTCTTCTGGTCTGGCATTCATGTACTCATAACCCATACCCATCGGAGAACTTAATGCCGATTGTGTTTTAAATTTACCAGATGCCCTATCAATTACCGTTACGCCAAATGTTGGATAAATACGATGGATATCTTGATCAATATAAGATCCATCGGTTGATGCAAAATATTTTTGTTCATTAACTGCAAATAAAGCAGCATTTACAAAATTTGCTCCATTTTGAATGGCAATATCATTCACATTCATCAATAAATCAACCTTTTCTTTTATCGGAACTTCAAAGGCGTTAATCTCGAGTGGCGTTTTCCAGCTCACTTCTCCAAAACCTTTTTGAGGAGCCAATTGCACTGCTTCGCCTTGTATTTTAGCATTGGCTTTTGCAACTGCTACAGCTTGCTCAGCAGTTTTAGCTATCGATTCTTTAGTAACTGTATTTGTAGCGGCAAAACCCCAACAGCCGTTAGCAATAACCCTGATACCTACCCCAAAAGATTCGGTGTTGGCAACACCTTGAACACGTTTATCTCTGGTAGAAACAAATTGATTTAAATACCTACCAATACGAACATCGGTATAACTTGCGCCTTTGGCTTTGGCGGCGTTTAAGGCAACATCTGCCAATTCCTTTTTAATTTTTACGTCTATCTTTTCAAGGGCTTGTAAAGGATCTATTGGATTTGCAAAAGCCCCAAAATCTGGCAATAGCAAAGCACTCGCACCAATTCCTGATAAGTAGAGAAAGTCTTTTCTTTTCAAAATAATTTAGTTTTATCGTTTAAAGTAACTCTTTTCGCTATTAAAGAATTAGCTAAAAACTAGGTTAGTGGTTCAGTGAGTTAAGTTAGTTATTTAAGCTTAGCTTAACAGCAAATAAAGTATAACATTTTAGTTTCAAAGATTAAATACCCGATAAAAACCGTTGTTCGTACCATAAATAGGTAAGTGAAAATAAAAACAACAGCAAAAACCACCATTTAGATACCTCTTTTGAAATTGTGTTGATTACCTTTTCCTCCTGATCAGCAATTGCATCCTGTTTTTTTACAAAATTTGATGTTAAATTCAATTTGTTAGCATTTTTAAGCTGTTCCCAATCCGAATTTTGGTACACAAACACATTTACATCGCTTTTATTAATAGTCATACTATTCCAACCCGGCTGTGATGGCCAAAACCTCGCATCCCATTGGTAGGAGATTTCCATATTTTGCCTTGGCGCTAATTTGATGTTGTTGAATTTTAATGAAGGAATTTGATTTGAAACCGAATTAACAATTAATCTTCCACCATCATTAACAGCCAACATAGCTGGTAAAATTTCGAAGGATTGCTCTGCGTTAATTTTTCTAGCTGCTTTGTTTAACAATACCGACCAAAACTTTGCATAATCAGCATCTTTACCACTTAATTGCCATTGATAAGTAGATGTTAGTGTTGAGGTTAATATTTTGCCTAAACCGTTAATACTACTGTTTACTATTGTTTTACCAGCAGTTGTTCTGAAAATGGGTTGCTCATCAACTGAGGTTGTTAAAAAGAGTGTTTGCTCAAAAGGAAGTTCATTGAACTCAACCTCGCCAGTTACATCTTTTAATTGCGTAGTTTTTGAGGTAGTTTGAAGAGTTTCAGCACGCTTAAATTTTTGCGTAAGTCCACTTGCTTTAGCATTGGTAATTCTAATCAATAAACCCAAACCATCTGCTACCGCAGCATTAATTAGCACACTTTCAGAAGCTGTAAGCGCATTAAATTCATCTTCGTCAATAATCAATATATCCTGCTTTTTAAGTAAAGATGAGTTTATTTGATTAACGTTTGTTGTACTGGTATTTAAATAATCTACACTGTAATTATTTTTACTAATCTGACTGCGAAAAATCACTTCATATTGATTTTCATACATCCATTTTTTTAAAAATTTATACTCAAAATCTGGAAATGAAGCCAAAATTAACACCTTTAACTGTTGCTTAAGGTTTACTTCGAAAGGAATAGCTTCATTAGCTAAAGTATCATTTTTATGCAGAGCGATAATTTCATAAACAGCCTTGCCAATTTGTTTAGGCTGTGCTTTTAATGAGAAATTTACATTTGTATTGGCCTTTACTAGCATAGAGTCTTGTGTAAAACCCATTCCGTAAAGTTTAAGCCAAATGTTTTTATTGCTGCTATTGTTATAAATACCCTGCAAACGCAAGGGTGAGGTTGCATTAATTTTTTTTGGCCAACTGGCCGAAATAATTCCTTCTGGAACATCGGCTGGATGAAAAGCTACCTGATGATTTTTAAGTGCTGCTAACTCCTCATCACCTAATCCATAACCAAAAATATTTATCTTTTTAATAGAAGGATGCTCTTGAAGATGATAAACTAAATCTGGAATGAAGTTGATTTGTGAACGTGAATTTGCTTTTAAAACCGACGAGTCTAAAGTAAATTTTTGGCTGCTGATTTTTGCAATCGTATCAGAATTTACACCTTGTGTTACTAAATTTAACTCTCCTATCGGCTCTTCTATCTTTTCATTATAAGAAACGGGTAAAATTAATAAAGCAAAACCAAGCACCATTGTTAAAGTAGCCAATAATCTAAAAATCAATTGACCTTTATTTTGCCTGCTGATCTCCTTAAAAAAAAGAAATAGCCCCAATAAAATACAAGCAATAATGATGTAGTATTTAAATTCCATTTATCTGCTCTAATTTTTAAGGTAATTGAAGTAACGTTGAGCTAATTTTTGGTTGGGCGCCGATTGTTCTAAATTTGGCTTACTGGTTTCAAAACCCAATAATCGATCAATTGCACTTTGCACCGTTTCTATATCTTTTCTGCTAACATTTTTTGCAATACTTAGCTTCCTTAAACTTTTTAAAGCTGGTAAAAAAGAGCCAGGCTGTTTAGCGGCAGCACTAATCAGCTTTGCTTCGGCAGCTTGTAAAAACTCTTTTTCTCCATATTCAAACCTATTGTTTATCTTTCTTTTTTCTAAAATTGCCAACACTGTTTTTAGTTCAGTTTCCTCATCTTTTTGATCAAATGTTGCTTTCTGTGTCGAATTTGTAATTTTATCCAACTCTCCAGATAAACGTTTTTCTGGTTTTAACTGTATTGCTTTGATGGTAGTTTTTGCTACATAAGCTCGAGATTTTTGCTGCAAATCTTTCAATAAACGTAATGCTTTGTACTCAAAAGGTAAAGCTTCTTGTGGTTTATAGGTTCTTAATCTCAGTTCGGCACTCCACATTTCATTTAAAACCAATTTAAGTTGAGTTTTTAATTCAGGTTCAAAAAAAGTGGCATCTTCTGCAATATCATGTTTATGTGCATATTCGTCCATCAAGGCTTGTACATCTCCAAATTTTGTTTCTCCGTGGTCGTGTCCATCACCTTCACTATGTTCTTCACCTCCAATTTCAGTTTCAGATTCCTCTCCTAAAAATTTACCATATCTTAACCTGAGCAGTTTTTGGTCCATGCCTAAGTTATTGGCTCGGTTTTTAAATTCTTCCTCAGTAACTGTTACCTGCTCTTTTAACAATTTTTCGGTGTCGATAATAATTTGTCGCTGACTTCTAAAATATTCAGGAACTAGATCAACACCATTTGTCATCCCAGCCATGCTCATTAGTTCGGTTGTATCAACAATAGAAACCATATAAACTTCAGATCTGCTGGATTGGTTATGATTATCCGTAGCATGAACAAAAAAATAAAGTTCATCACCTGGTTTCATCCCTAGCTTTGTTAAGTCTAAAAGTTTAGATAATACGATGTTTTTTTTGCCTGCAAAATTTACAGTAAAGTTTAACTTTTCCTCTGTAAAACTAACCCCTTCGCCTTTTCCGCTAGATAGCGTTGCCGAAATATAGGCATCCTTAATTCCATAATCGTCTACCAAATTTACAGATAAATCTACTTTTGGTATTTGCCCAACATCTATGGTGGTTTGTATTTTAGGTTTGGTAATCTTAATTTGCACAGGTAAATCTGGCACCACCTCAATTTGATAGAGATCAGATCTTTTACCATCTATTTCTACTTGATAAAAGCCAGACTGAGTGATGGTTTTACTGAGTTTCCATTTCAGGTCATTTACTTTGGTGAAGCTTAAAAATGCTTTATCATTAAACACCAAGCGAAGTTTTTGTACAGCTATATTGGTTGATATATTCCATTTTACATCAGCTCCCCATTCTGCTTTAATGGCAAAAGTTTTTTGAGACCTCGTAGCTTTATGCGTATAATTTGGTGGTATAATGTTGATTTGAAAATTAGAAATTTGAGGTAGAATAGTTTCCTTTTTTGCCAAATCACTATTTTTAGAGATATGATATCGTTCTGCAATAATTTCGTGCCCGTAAAAATTTTTTATTAAATATGCTCCAACTAAGGTAACTACGAACGCCAAAACACAAAGCCAAAATTTACGCCAAGCTTTATCTAAAGCACCTCGAATAGGTAAATGTTGAGTTATTTTCTGAAGTTGTAATTTTTCAAGTATTGTTAATTCGTCTTCTGGCTTTAGGCAAAGACTACTACTTTCTTCTAACTGTAAAAAATTAGCATTAAGATATTTTGCTGCCTCATTAACTGTGATTTTCCAAGTAGGCTTAAAAATTATAAAGCCAATAAATACCGCAACAAATGATGGCAATAACTGCCAGATTTTAAAGTCAACTGAAAACAAAATTGCACATACACAAATCAAAATTAATGCAATTGCCAAACTAAGTGCAGTAATTTGAGCAAAGTAAAGCGCAATCCACTTTCTTCTAAAATGATGAACCCAATTTTTACACTCAGCGTTTAACATAATTCATATTTGTTTTTCTGAATGATAAAATACGTTCTAACAACAAAATCAAGAAAGCCAAAATCCAAAATAAGCGATTTAGCGGTTCGTCTTTTTCTACCTTAGAAAATGAGAGTGCATTTACAGCGCCAGTTGTTAATAGTTGATTTTTAGAAATTGTTCGCTGGTCTAATTCATTAGTTTCAAAGCCAAAATCTGCCACCTTTTCTCCTCCTAAAACAATCGGCATTAAGGCACTTACAAATTGATCATTCCATACCAAATCTGTAAACTGTGGATTAAGCCTGCTGAAAAAATTGAAATAAATAAAATTATTATTAGAATTCCTCATTAACAAAGGCTCGCCAAAACTATCCTTCCATATTAGAACACCTTTTTGGTCATCGAACTCAACTCTTTTATAAAGATTTACTAACGTTTCATCATTCAAACCTTTAGCTAATTGTAAAGTGGCATTATTTAAATTTTCGACTTTACCCTTTTGGTAAGTAAATATTTTGGCATTTGGTTTCAGCTCTGTTTGGTAAGAATTGATAGCTTGCTCTGATAACCAAAAAATAATATCTGCTTTTTTTGCTTTTGCACGACTAAAGTTTTGCACCAAAATTTCTCTTTTGCTAAAATAGGCAATCGAGTTGAGGGCAGCTTTTACATATTGGGCATCATTACCACTTGGTTCATAAATAGCAACTGAAAGTGAAGGTAAATTTGACTTCCTCGCTTCCGTATAGGTGGTAGCACTAGTAGTAGATTTTGCCTCATAAGCTTTACCCAAATAATTCGTAGACCAAAATTTTGTACTATCCTTATCTAAATTCGCTTTCCAAATTAGATTATAAGAAATTTTAGGTATTTCTCCACTGAAATTATTCAACTTATCATCAGCATAAACATAAGCAGTATGACCGGATGGAATTTTATACTCGAGTGCTTTTAACAAAGAGCTGTAACTTAATTGGCTATTTACATTATTAGATGTTGCTGTATCAGCCAAGTCCATTTTTTTAAAGCCTAGGTTAAACTCATGTAGCTCGTATCCTAAATTTAATAATGAATTTATTGTTTTTTGATTGGTTTTGTAAACTTGATTAAGCTCATTAGGTGCAGCTAAAATCCATCCAGAAATTTTCTGTTCATCAACTTTTGTTTTAAAAAAAGGTTGTGCTAAAATAAATGCAACAAGGATAATCAATAAACACCTCAAAATAAACAACAACCAATCTGTTAGTTTAAAACTTCTGCTGGTTGCACTAGCGCTTTCGCCCAACAAAGCAATGCTTCCAATTTTTAGGGTTTTGCCTTGTTTAACACTCCATAGGTGTATAATTACAGGAATAAGTAAACCTATAAGCGCTAAAAAACCAAAGGGATATAATAATTGCAATTTATATACTCAGTTTATTTCTTTGTTTTAAAAAATCCCTCAATGCCTGATCCAATGCCTGATCAGTAATTAAGGTTCTGTAATAAATCTTTCGATCTAACATTTTCATTCTTGTTTCTTCCAAAAACCTATTCAAGTTTTCTTGATAATGCTTTCTGGCTTTTACTTGATCAATTTGTACAGTTGCTCCGGTTTCTAAATCCTCAAAAGTAGTGTAACCCTTAAAATCTAACTCCACTTCATTTCTAGCAAGCAAATGAAAAACTACAATTTCGTGCCTAAGGGAGTTTAGCGTATCTAACAAGTCAAAAATCTCAGCATTGCTTTGGTAAACATCTGTTACAAACACCAATAACTCTCGCTTTTGTGCACCTGTAAAAAGTGCTTTATAATGTATAGGTTGCGTAAATGAACCAGCTGGCTTAAGCTGCTCTAATTGAAAAAACAGGCGACTCAAATGCTGATAATCTTGCTTTGCAGCCATCGCAAATAAGTCTGCATCTTTAAACACATACAAACCAATTGCATCACCTTGTAAATTCGCTAGATAAGCTAAACTAGCAACCAGATATTTGGCATATTCAATTTTTGTAAAATCTCCATCATGATGGTTCATCGATGCACTGGCATCAACCAAAAAGCGGATGGAAATATTGGTCTCCACTTCAGATTCCCTGATGTAATAACGATCAGAACGGGCAAACATTTTCCAATCTAGCGATCGTAAATCATCACCTGGTTGGTAACTTCTATATTGGCTAAATTCTAAACCCTGACCTTTGATCACGCTTTTATTAATGCCATTCATAAATCCATCTACAGTAGTTTTAGCAGATAGATTAAGGTCTTTAATGGCCATCAAAATTTTCGGATCGAGCAACTTACTCATTAAATAGCAGTTTTAGATCGAGCAATTACTTTGATTAATTCTGCAGTAACTTGGTCTGGAAAAACGTTTTCAGCCTCTGCTTTAAAATTCATTAAAACCCTATGGCGTAAAACCGGATAGGCCATTGCCTGTAAATCTTCCATTAAAACGGCGTATCTACCTTTAAATAAAGCCCTAGCTTTAGCAGTTAAAATTAATGCTTGGCCAGCTCTTGGGCCTGCACCCCAACGCACCCACTCTTTTACAAAAGCTACATTAGTGGTATCTGGTCGCGTTGCCCTAATTAAATCACTTACATAAGTTACCAAGTCATCGCTAATGGTTACTTCACGTGTTAATTGCTGCAGTTGTTTAATTTCTTCGGCACCGATAACGGGATTTACAACCACCTTTTTACTTCCGGTTGTACTGCTTAAAATTTGAGTTTCTTCTGCCGCTGTAGGATAGCCAATTTTAATATACAACAGAAAACGATCTAACTGGGCTTCGGGCAGCGGATAGGTGCCGGCTTGCTCTATTGGGTTTTGGGTTGCCAATATAAAAAACGGACGATCTAATGGATAGGTTTGTCCGGCATAAGTTACTTCAAATTCTTGCATTGCTTCTAACAATGCCGATTGGGTTTTTGGTGGTGTTCTGTTTACCTCATCTGCTAAAACAATGTTTGCAAACAACGGCCCTTTGTTAAATTTAAAAAAACGCTTGCCAGTGGCGTGGTCTTCTTCTAAAATTTCTGTGCCGATAATATCAGATGGCATCAAATCTGGGGTAAACTGTATCCTTCTAAACGACAAATCCAAAGCCTGAGACATGGTTCTTACCATTAAAGTTTTTGCCAAACCAGGCACACCCTCTAACAGACAATGTCCACCAGCCATTAAGGCAATTAACATCTCTTCAATTATCGTATCCTGACCAACAATTACCTTTTGAATTTCTCCTTTTAACAAAGAAATTTTACCAATAAGCGTTTTAACGTTATTTTCTGTAAGCTCCAAAACAAATGTTTTTTGATTGATGAATAATGTGCTTCAATATAGGGCGATATTGGCATAAATACTGCCAAGAACTTCGTAAATATCAAAAAATTTACAAGATACCAGTATAAAAAATAAACAATAAGAAAAATTGATGCTAATTTAGGGGGATGCATAGGGCTAAGTTTACATTCGCGAGATTAAAATATAATTCTGGAGATTGGGATACCGACCAACGTATGCCATCAAATTTACTCAACTCTCTACTAGAATATACAACCATCCCTCTTGATGAGGAAGAAAAAATTGTAGAACTAAGCAGCAACGATGTATTTAAATATCCTTTCTGTTATTTAAGCGGCCATAAATTGGTGCAATTTAGCAAGCAAGAGGCAAGCAACTTTAAAAGTTATGTACAAAATGGTGGTTTTGTATTTGTAGATGACTGCAACCACGATATAGATGGTTTATTCGCAAAATCGTTCGAAACGCAAATGAGCAATTTATTTGGTGCGCAAGCTTTAAAGAAAATCCCTAATACACACGCTATTTACAATTCCTTTTTTAAGTTCGAAAAAGGCCCACCTACTACCTCATTTGAACTAAATGGATGGGGAGATGATTTGGTACACGACTATTTAAAAGCAATTAGCATTAATAATAGGATTGGCGTTTTGTACAGCAACAAAGATTACGGCTGCGAATGGGATTACGACTTTAAAAACAAACGCTTTTTAGCCGAAGACAATACCAAATTTGGAGTAAATATTATTTTGTATGCAATGGGAGTCAATGCAAGTTAGACGGAGATATTACATATTTTTTCTTACTACAATTGTTTTTTAGCTCTAAATATTGTGTATAATTACTTACCTATCACCTATTATAAGGCGTTTCATTGATCCAATTTAGCTTTCTATCAATTAATTGAAATTTCATTTTTGTTAAACTAATGTTAACATCAGTACCGTAAAATTTCCCTTTCAAAATTAATCTTTCTCCATTTTTCTCATAATTCAATTCCTGTTTAGCGTCTGGATCATTAGCAAATACAAAGCTTATTTTCTTTGATACTGTATCTGTAGTTATTTCCGCATATGCTAAGCCATTGGCATCTTTAATTGCTCCATTATCTATGCCTTGCAAAATAAGTATTTGCCAAGGACTATAGGTGCTATCGCCAGCTAAAACAATTTTGTTCCCTCTTATAAATTTATCAACCTTATAAGCTCCATATAAAGGTGATTTTGGTTTGCCAGCACCATACTTACTATAGCTTGTGTAAACATTAAATATGCCACCCAAAACCATTAAAGCGATCAATAAATATTTCAATGTGTACTTAGTATTACGCTTCCAGCGCTTCTTAATAATTGGGGGATTTATAGCGATCAAGGTTGTTCCTTCTCCTATAAAAAACAATTTAAAAAGTCTTTTAAAATTGGGCAACAAAAGAAATAAACACATTAGCACTAAAGCAGTAGACACAATTTTGACAGGTACATCATAAAAATAATTTACTGCCATTACATTGGCTGTAGTCATTAGCGTTATAATAGCACCTATAGCAACCGTTCTTCTAAAAAGAAGCAATCCAGCCATAAGTTCAGCTATACCCATAAACAGGTTATATCCTTTTGAAAAACCTAAAAATGTCCAAGCTAATCCCATAGGAGATGATTCTCCATAAGTAGTAAGCAAGCGACCAAAGGCTGGTAATGGAAATTGCAATTGAACAACTTTTACTAAACCATAATTGATTAACATTAAGCCTACATAAAAACGTACACAGACAGTTAGCCAATAATATGAAGGTTGATAGTTTTTACTTTTTCGGTCAACCAAACTCCAAATTAAAACCACTATCGGCACAATAAGCCCAATAAATAACAACATCATATAATGATAAGTAGTATCACCACTACCATTCATTTTAGTCGAAACCTCATCAGATAAATGCCAACTTTTGGCCAACCACGGAATAAATTGATGCAATATACTATCTATAAATCCACCTATAATTGATAAAAAAGGCAGAGTTCCATTGTTAAAAAAGAACATGAATAGAATCAATAAAGAGAAGGAAAATCTAAAAACAAGCTTCTCTAAAAAAGTCCAATTTTGATCATTATTCATAAAAGACTAGTAAAATTTGTGTCCAATATATAAAAAAGATTTATTCATCTTTAATAAGCATAGCTGATGCGCTAAATCTTACACGAGGGTAAATTTTATATTTTTTTACACTCGTTCATGCAATAGGAGTAAAATTTACCTTCATCAACCTTTAGTGATTAACAATTACAGAATGCTCTTCAAATAATAGTCATGTATCTCAGTCAACAGGCTGATTATGATTAGGGATGATATGAAAACATTTTTTATTCAATCTATTTGTAATTAGTCTAAATAGTTTGCATCTTTGTTTATAACAGATAAGCAGTTAATAATGCAAGAAACCCTAACATTACCATCTATCAATTTTACCGAAGTATTTAGCACTAAAAATGGCGCTATTTATCAATCAGACAGTGAAAACTGTTGGTACATTGATTTTGCTGGTAAATTAGCTCGTTTTGATTACCGCAATTTATTAAAGCTTAAAAAAGCAGTTTATCAGATTGATATTGAGGATTTACTTTTAAACAGCGAAAAATCAGCAGATTTAGAAATCATTTTTATTTGCGCTTGCGATCATTGTTATGTGCTATCCTTGCTTCAAATTATTAAAATGAAAGAACTTTTGAAAGGAACATTTGCCATGCTTGAGTTAAACCATATCATTTACGATCGCTTGCATCGCCTTGCTTTTTAATTGGTTAGACTTAGAATCTTTCCATATTATTATTTTTTTCTCTCCTTACAGAACTTCGGCTTATATTTATTGTTATTAGGTTAACAAACATTAAAGTCATGAAAGATATTATCCGCGTAAAGTCTTTATTATCTACGGATATCGAAACTTTACTCAATCAACAAATCAAAAAAGAAGCGCATTCATCTGCCATCTATTTATCGATGGCATCATGGTGCAATAGAAACGGTTTCGATTATTCTTCTGATTATTTTTTTAAGCAGGCAGAAGAAGAAAGAGCGCATCAACTTAAAATATATAAATACGTTTTAGATATGGGCGGAAATTCCATCTCTCCAGACATCAACAACATCAAGTTGGAATATAACTCATTTAGAGAAGTTTTTGAGGATGCTTTGGACCAAGAGATTAGCGTTACCCAATCTTTAAAAAATATTGCCGCTCGTTGCCATAAAGAACAAGATTACGTAACGTTAGAGTTTTTAAACTGGTTCTTTAAAGAGCAAAGAGAAGAAGAATACAAAGCACGTAGAGCCCTAGAATTATTTGAAGTGATTGGTGAAGAAGGCACTGGAAGATGGCAAATTGATAAACACGTTGGCCAAATCGTTTACAACAGCGAAGCTTAAACCTCTCCCCCTGCCCTCTCCTGAAAGAGAGGTAGCTATAAATTTTTTAAAAGGTACATATTTGAACAATGTGTACCTTTTTTGGTTGTAATAAAAGATTTGGTTGAGTGTTTACAAAACTTATGTCGCAAATTATAAATCCAAAACAGCTATGTCGAAAAAAGACAAAAAAAAGGATAAAGAAAAAGACAAAAAGAAAAAAAAGCTAAAAAAGAACTGCTGTGAAAAATACCTAAAAGGTAAACGCTGTAGCAATTGTCCTAATGGATAATTTTTAATTTTTTATATTATTTTGAAACCGTTAATTTTTCAATTTTAAACATTAAGGTTAATTCTTTGTTACAACTTTTAGCAATAAGAAATTGAATTAAACGCTATAATCAACCAATACTTTTTTTAATATTGTAAATTATGAGCATTTTATACATCCCTAATGTAAAATGAGACAAATTATAGATACCATTAATTCAATAACCTATAAACTTTTACGTTTAGAGTCTTCTTTTAGCAAAAATGGTACTTGGAAAGATAGCGGCCAAATCAAAGATATAACTTACTACAGGGATCATATTTTCACAGTATTTATAGCCTATTTACCCCCATTTGCCTTACTTGCACTTATACCTGGAACATATTTAGCGATTAAAAATGGTACTAATATTGGTTATATAGTTGCTGCCATAGATTTTATTTTGGCTGGCAGCCTTATCTACCTAATTTACAGTAAAAGCTATTCTTATAAAGTTAAGAAAATTTGGGTTATCATTTTATTATACACAATTGCGGTTTTTTTGATGATTTTTTTGGGTTCTTACGGCCCAGGCATAATCTATTTAATGGCTCCAAGTATAATTATGTCTCTCATATTTAATAAAAAAGTTGGGATATTATCATTGTTATTTAACCTTTTAGCTTGCTTATTTCTAAGCCTAGTAATTGAATTTAAATTATTCAATTCTATATTAATACAACAATATTCAACTAGTGCTTGGATTGCTTTTTCTTGCAATATCATGTTCATGAGTTTTATAAACTTTATCCTTATTAACATACTTGTAATAAGCATGGAGGGTAAAATTAAAATGTTGTTACACAGTGAGGCCAGACAAAGCGGTTTGCTTGCATCGCAAACTAATTATGTGCTTAGAACTGATATAAACATGAAATATGTTTATGTAAATGATAAGTTTAAACGCGATTTTTCTAATTCATGCACTAAAGACGAATTTATAGGTGATTATTCTCTTTCTTGTTTTTCTGAAATAGATCATCCAAAAATTATTGATATCATTAAAAAATGCATTAATGAAGTAGGCAGTATAAATAATATTGAGCTAGAAATGATCAATAAGGATAATGAGACATTTACCACTATATGGGATTTTGTTGGCATCAAAGATGAAACTAATTCTGCAATTGAAATACAAGGCATAGGTGTTGATATATCCGATAGAATAAAGGCTGAGCGAAAATTTCAGCTTTCAGTGAGTGATTTATACAATAGAAATCGCGAACTCGAAACTTATGCTTACATTATATCACATAACCTTAGATCGCCAATTGCGAACATTAATGCACTGATATCTTTAATTGAGGTTGATAAAGAAGATGAAGAAAACATGTCGCAATATATCAAGTATTTGAAAAAATCGTCGCAATCTTTAGATCAGGTTTTAACAGACTTAAGTAGAGCGGTAACCATTGCTGGGCATAGCATTGAATTAACTATTGAGCCTGTTGATTTGCATGATATCTTTTTATCTATAAAATATGATCTTGGTGATTTAATTGGATCATCTGGTGCTAAACTTGTCTTACCAACAGATAAATGCATTATCAAATCTCATAAATCTTATCTATATAGCATAATTTATAATATTGTATATAACGCTATTCGCTTTCGAAAAACAGAAATTCCAATTGTGGAGATAGCTATAAACAAAAGTGAAAATTACATGATTGTTTCTATTAAGGATAATGGAATTGGCATTGATTTAAGTAAAGATCAGGATGACTTGTTTAGACCTTATAAAAAATTAAATGACTTAAGCCCAGGTAAAGGTTTAGGTTTGTTCTTTGCAAAAAAACATGTTGATGCACTAGGCGGAAAGCTATTTGTAGAAAGCACTTTAGGTTTAGGAACTACTTTTTCTGTGCATTTACCTATAAATTAATAAGAGATAAATAACATCATAGGGTTTGCATCCAACCCATATCTAATATTTTAGAAGAATTTTAACTAAATTCTTTTCTATTTATTCAATTTAAAATAAATTTTAAATATAGTTCCTTTATCAATTTCACTTTCAACTTCTATTTTTCCACCCATAGCTTCTACCTGATTTTTCGATATAAATAGTCCAAAACCTCGGGCATCGGCATTGCCATTAAAGGTTTGATAGATATTGAAAATCTTTTCACCATGTTTATTTAAATCTATACCTACGCCATTATCTTCAACACTTAAAACAATTTGACCATTTTCTTCTACACAATTTAAAAGGATAACTGGATCACGATCTGGGTGGCTATAACGTAAGGCATTTGAAATTAAATTGAGTAAAATACTTTCTAAATAAGATTTATTAAAATTTACATAAGCAGAATCTTTAACAAAATTTTTAATTGAAGCCCTTTTCAACAAAATTTGCGAATTTTGTGTAGCTATAGCACTTTTAATGTAATCGTTTAATTTTAATGGCTCAATAATAATATCAATGCTAGTTTGAATATTTACTATATTATTTAAATTAAATAAAGTTTCATTCAGATTTTCAGCTACAGTTTTTAATAACTGTATCATTTCATCTCTATCTTCATCGGTATTTGCGTTTTGAATTAAAGTAGAAATACCTAAAATATTGCTAGCATGCGAACGTAGGTTATGAGAAACGATGTAGGAGAAATTGAGTAAACGTTTATTTTGCTCATTTACTAAATTAAATGATTCCGTAAGCGCCTGTTCAGCTTTAACTTTATTCGTTACGTCAATCATAATCCCTCTCAACTTTATCGATTGATTGGCTTCAGCTACTACGGTTACAATGTCTCTTATCCACACTATACTACCGTTACTAGCAATCATTCTGTATTCCTCGTCAAGCTGACTACCATGAGGGATTAAATTTTTTAAATAGGCCAAAACCTTTTGCTGATCGTCTGGATGCACATGATCAAACCAAAAACTATCACTCTTCTTCCATTCTTCAACCGTATACCCTAATATATCTTCTACTTTTTTACTTATAAAACTACATACATGTGTTTCTAAATCTCCTTCCCAAACTATCCCATCAATGGTGTTAATTAAAGATTCTATCCGGTTCTGCGAAGCACGTAAAATCTGCTCTTCTTCTTTCCGCTTAGTAATATCTTCTATAATCACAATGTGATGTGTGGGCTCTTCGCCCTCGTCCCATAAAGGAGTAATAATTACATTGCCCCATATAACTTCTCCATTTTTATGTACGTAACGTTTTACATTTTTAAGCTCCTTAATTTCACCAGCCATTAGCTGCTTAAATAAATCTCTATCGGTTTCTAAATCATCATCATAAATAATTGATTTTATCTTTTTTGAATAAAGCTCTTGCTCATTGTAACCTAAAAACTCACATAAATGATGATTTGCCTCCAAAATTTCGCCAGTTAAGCTATTCACTCTTGCTATTCCAATGGCAGCATGGTCAAAAATCTTTTTATACTTATTTTCTGCATCTATTAATTTCGAAGCCTGTTCTTCAACCACATTACGCAACTGTAATTGCTTTTTTATTAACCTTGTAATTAGATAACTTGATAAACCTGCCAAAGCCAAACCAAAAGCTATTGCACTAATTAGTTCTAACCAAGTTTCGTATTTATTGGTGTTTACCACATATAGCTTCCAATCACCGTCTGGAAAAACGATTGATTGAGATTGTGCATCAGCAAAATTTTTAGGCATAGGAAGAAAAAAATCTTCCCTATGGGTAAACTCATTTATCTTCGAAAATTGAAATTGATAATTTTTATATTTCGAATTATCAATTCCAACTGTCTTAAAAAGTGTTTCTAATTTAATTACAACTGCAGAAAAGCCCCAAAACTCATCATTAATATATAATGGTAAACGACCAATTACACCAATACCACCTTGGTTAAGTTTAACCGGCCCTTGAAAATACATTTTACGAGTTTCAATGGCCTTTTTTGCTTCAAAAACAGTTTGTGGTGGACTTTTATAAAGATTTAAATTTAATGCTTGTTCGTTTCCTTTTAATGGATAAATATATTTAATAATACCCTTCGGAACCAATTGAACAGCTTGTAAATCAGGGTTTGTCTTAATTAGATTTGAAGCAACTTTTTCAAAATTTCTTGGAACTCCATTATTATCTAAAGTTAATGCAAGTGTTAAAGTAACCGTGTAAGAATTTTTTAAAGATTGCTCAACCTTCTCTTTAACACCATTTAAAATATTAGTAATTTCTCTCTGTTTATTCTCCTTAAATAAATGATAACGTTGATAAACGATAAGAGATATAAGAAATAAAAGAACCAAAAAAGATAAGAATCCGGTTGTTTTTGGCCTCATCAAAAACCAGCGAGATAACCTGTTGGATTTTCTTTCCATCGTTAAATAAACTGATTAAAATTTTGAGGAGACATTGACTTATTAAATTGATAAAAATTAAATATAGTGAAAATGCTTAATCAATTCTCAATTTTTTTAACTCACAATAAAAATATTTATATAAAATTTAAATACTGCTATCCCTAAAATTTAAACAAAATTATTTCACCATAAATATAGCTATGTTATGCGCTTAAAATTGATTTTCAAAGCAGTAAACTAACAGAAAGAAAAACTTAAATTACCTCTTCTTAAATACACAAACACCCAAAGGTGGTATATTTACTGCAATAGATTGTGTTTGGTTATCCCAAGGTTTATTTTCTGACGGCAAAGTTTTCAAATTCAATTTACCACTACCATAAAACGCTTCAGTATCGGTATTAAAAATTTCTTTCCAATTTCCTTTTGGCACCCCAATGCGGTAGGTTTCTCTAAAAACCGGCGTTAAGTTTAAAACAACAATCAAAGTATCTTTTGCCTTATCAGATTTTCTAGAATATACAAAGACAGAATTGTCGGCATCATCGGCATTTATCCATTCAAAACCATCATAACTAAAGTTGTACTTATACAAAGCAGGTTCAGTTCTGTAAAGTTTATTTAAAGCTTTAACCAACTCTTGCATTCCTTTGTGTGGCGCATGTTGCAGCAAATCCCAACTTAACGATTCTGTAAAATTCCATTCGTTGGTTTGTGCAAACTCATTACCCATAAACAGTAATTTCGTGCCCGGATGCGTAAACATGTAAGCATAAAGCGTACGCAGATTTGCAAATTTTTGCCACTCATCGCCAGGCATTTTGTATATCATTGATGATTTACCATGCACCACTTCATCATGCGAAAACGGCAACATAAAGTTTTCGGTAAAAGCATAAGTCATGCTAAAGGTTAACTGATGATGATGATGTTTTCTAGCAATCGGATCATTTTTAAAATACTTTAACGTATCGTTCATCCAACCCATCATCCATTTCATGCCAAAACCTAATCCGCCAGCAAAAACGGGTCGGGTTACGCCATCATAAGTACTACTTTCTTCGGCAATTGTATGTACGCCTTTAAAATTTCCATAAACAGCTTCGTTCATGTCTTTTAAAAACTTAACCGCTCCTAAATTTTCTGTTCCGCCATATTCATTGGTACCAAACTCCCCTTCGCCTCTACTAAAATCGAAGTATAACATCGAAGCAACCGCGTCTACACGCAAACCATCGGCATGAAACTGATCTAGCCAAAACATGGCATTGCTAATTAAAAATGAGCGAACTTCGTTTCTATCGTAGTTAAAAATGTACGATTTCCAATCTGGGTGAAACCCTTTCCGCATATCGGCGTGTTCGTACAAATGCGTACCATCAAAACTAAATAAGCCATTTGCATCTCCCGGAAAATGCGACGGCACCCAATCTAAAATTACCCCGATATCTTTTTTGTGTAATTCCTCAATCAAATACATTAAATCTTGCGGACTGCCATGTCTCGAACTTGCAGCAAAATATCCAGTAATCTGATATCCCCACGATGGGTAATATGGGTACTCCATAATCGGCATCAATTCTACATGCGTAAAACCCATATCCAAAATATACGGAACCAAACTTGTCGCAATTTCGCCATAACTTAAAACTCGTTCTGGGTTACTTGGGTCACGTTGCCACGAGCCTAAATGCAGTTCGTAAACCGACATAGGTTTATCTAAAGCGGTTAATTTTTCACGCTTTTTTAACCAATCTTTATCTTTCCAAGTGTAAGCTGTATCCCAAACAATACTTGCTTTTTGTGGCGGATGCTCCCATAGCAAGGCAAAAGGATCGCCCTTTTCGATATCAGAACCATCAAATCCTTTAATATAATATTTATAAACCTCTCCTTTAGTTACATGCGGAATAAAACCTTCCCAAATACCAGATGCATCCCATCTTTTGTTTAATTTATGGCTTTCTTTATTCCACTCGTTAAAATTACCAATTACATTTACCTCTTGCGCATTTGGCGCCCAAACCGAGAAATAAGTACCAGCAGTTTTATTTACCGTAAGTAAATGCGCACCCATTTTTTCGTACAAACGAAAATGTTTGCCAGATACAAAAAGCGCAATATCAAAATCGGTTAATAAACTATGTACCCAAACACTTTTGCTATAATCTGTAAATGAGTTTTCTATTTTTTCCACAACGACTGGTTTTGTTGCCTTTACTTTTACAATGCCCTTTGCTGGTTCAGTTGTGGAAGTTTTTTTGGTATTGGCCATATTCGGTTTTCATTGGATTTGATAGCCGTAATTTACTTTTTTAACTTGATTTTATAGCGTTTTTCTGTAAAAATTGAAATACTTAGCAACTGTTTAAATTTCAACCAAATAATTTTCATAATGAGTGGTCACCCTGAGCGTAGTCGAAGGGTTTAATGTAAGGGTCTTCGACTACGCTCAGACTGACTGTAATTTTTATGAACCATTTTTAAACAGTTTCTTTAACCTAAAAAAGTTTTAGCTTTTTTTGAAAAACAAGGTTAGTGTTTTATCGCAAGTTCAACCCCGCCATTTGTTTCGGTGTTTTATGCTTCGACTACGCTACCGATGAAATATCGGTACACGTCAGCATGATTGTTATGATATATACAAGTATTATGCTGCCATTTTATAATTATTTTTGAAAGGCGTTTGATTTTTTACCACAGCTGCTACCCTAAGCACTATTTTATTTCGAACAGCATTTAGAACTGCCATGCTATGCTTGCCTTCATCCTTTTTTCTGTTGTAATAATTTTTGATTTCTGGATTGTATTGGATAGCAGATAATGCACATAGATGCAACAGTCTTTTTAGTTCCTTGTTGGCCATTCTATGAACCCTGGTTTTGCCTTTAATACTGATGCCACTACTATGTTCAAATG
>NZ_SWBO01000008.1 GCF_005116475.1 Pedobacter cryotolerans
TTGATATTGTACACAGGTACACAAGACCCTATAGGCCACAGACCAATGGAAAGGTAGAGCGGTTCTGGAGAACACTGAAGGAAGATCTGATAGAAGAAACGGACTTCGATACAATAGAAGAACTAAAAGATGAACTGATGCAATACATGCTATACTATAATCAGCAAAGACCGCATCAGGGCATCAATGGCAAAACTCCAGCAGAGATGGCAAAACTAAGCGGGAATAACGAAAATAACAACTAAATTAATGCTACTCAAAAACCCAAAATCTGTTACCGAATTATTAAACCTTTACAAGACTGAGGGGTAATTTATTTCATAAAAATCAATATAAATGACGTTAACTTAGCTCGTTTTGTCATCCAGAGCGCAGCGAAGGATCTCGAATTTTGTATTCCAACCATGAGATTCCTCCAAAGTTGCCTGCCTGCTGGCAGGCAGGGAATGACAAAACAAGGAGCTTATATCTTTTTATAAAAAAAATTGATTTTCAGTTACTTAACCAATAACGTCAATGGTGCTTGTCGAGGAATAATATTTTTTTAAGATATTTGGGAAGGTCTTCGACAGGCTCAGACTGACAAAATATTATGATATCACTTGTACGGCTCAACTTCAGTTTATGTATCTAAGAAACCATGTATAAACAGCGGCTAAGTTGTTGTGATTTTAATCGGATTGGTTAATAGCTTGTGAATAGGACATTTGTCTGCAATAACCATTAACCTTTCCCTTTGTTCTTGTGTAATGTCTCCAGTAAATTCAATTTTTCTAGTAATGGTAGTTTCTTTACTCATTTCTTCTTCTTTGCAAATAGCTAAATCAACTTTTATGGTTTCAAGTGGTATCTCTTTTCTATCGGCATACATTCTAATGGTTATGGCTGTGCAACTACCCAAACTTGCCAACAATAAAGCTCCAGGCGTCATGCCCTCATTTGTGCCACCTAAACTTTCTGGCTCATCTGCATAAACTAAATGTCCATCAGAAAAAACTTTTGTTTTATAACGAGATTGATCTAACTCTGTAATAGCGGTGATGACTGAATTGCTCATAATGATATAAATATTAAATTTACCATAAACATAACATAAAATGGAAGAACATAACGAAGCACAACAACGATTAACTAATTTCCAATCGTTAACAGGTAAAGAAATTACAAACTCTCCATCTCCTTTCATGAATTGGCTAAAGCCCACATTAATTAATGCAGAAAAGGGAAGCTTGCATTGTAGTTATGTAATTAGAGAAGAAATGACCAACCCTTACGGTATTTTGCATGGCGGCATTACTGCAGGTATTATTGACGATTTAATTGGTGCAACGGTTTTTATTTTGGGTCTTCAACATCGATTTACAACTGTAAATAACAATATCGATTACTTTGCCCCTGCGAAAGTAGGTGATATAATTACTGCAAAAACAACAGTAGTAAAACAAGGTAGAACTATCATTAATTTGCAATGCGAAATATTTTTACCATCAAAAAACCGATTAATTGCTAAAGGCTATTCGAATATGCTCAATGTGGGTTAAAGAATAAAACAATTATTTAATATTATTTTAATTTCACTTAAACAATTGGTTAGTAGGTTTGTTATTACATCACCCTAAAACCAAATGTGCCATGTTGAATGATTATTTAAACCTCCAGTTTGATGTTAAAGGCAAAACCTTTAAAGGATTTTGTATGAGAATTCATGATGATTTTCACATTACCTACGCTGTAATTTTAGAAGATTGTCACTCATTTTGTGTGTGGCTTGATGAAAAGAAGCACAAATGGTGTTCCTCAAAGTTTACAAATTTAGATCCTACGGTGTTAGATCAGATAATTGGCACACTTAACCATAACCAAGAACAACAATATACTGTTTCTTAAAATTGTTGCTCAAATTTTATAAATTTTAATGCTATTTCTGTTGAATTAGTTTGATGTTTGTTATTTTTTTGTAAATTTCAAACAACTTAAACTTAATTCACAGACTATGAACAGAAAATCTATCTTATTCTTATTAGGGTTTTTGCTGTTTGCTAATTTAACTTTTGCCCAAAGAGTAATAAAGGGTAAGGTTACAGATGCGGCAGATGGAAATCCAATTCCTGGTGTAAGTGTGCTCGTAAATGGCTCTTCATCGGGAACAACCTCGCTAAATGATGGTAATTATACCATTAACGTGCCAGCAAATGGTACGACATTAACTTTTAAATATTTGGGTTATATTACTCAAGAAATTGCAATTGGTTCAAGAGCAGAAATCAATGTAAGCCTGATAGCTAGTTCTCAAACCTTGGAAAGTGTAACAGTTACTACTGCATTCGGTATTACACGTGAAAGAAAAGCTTTGGCATATTCTGCTCAAACCGTAACTGCTCAAGAACTGAACGTTAACAAGCAAACCAATGTGTTAAATGCTTTGCAAGGTAAGGTAGCTGGTGCACAGATTTCAAGCACAGGAGGTGCTCCAGGTCAGGGTTCAACAATCAGAATTAGAGGTATTAACTCAATTGACCCTAACAAACCAAATGATCCATTATTTGTTATCGATGGAATATTAATCGACAATTCAACTTCAACTTTTGGGGCTGGAGCCGATTTACGTAACATGAGCAACAGAGCAACTGATGTAAATCCAGAAGATATTGAAACTATCAGTGTTTTAAAAGGTGGTGCAGCAACTGCACTTTATGGTTTACGAGGTTCTAATGGTGTAGTGGTTATCACAACTAAAAAAGGAAAATCAGGTAAATTTGATGTTAATTTTAGTTCAACTTATGGTATAGAAAACATCAATAAAAAACCAGAAATTCAAAAAATCTATACAGCAGGTATTTTAGGTGCTTATGTACCAATTGGACTAGGCCCAGCATTCGGACCTACTATAGCTGAAGCGAAATTAATTGACCCAACTCATCCAGATGAGATTTTTGATAATTATGAAAGAGCTTACAGAACAGGTCATCAGACTAGAAATGTTTTAACTTTATCTGGTGGTACCGAAAAAGTAAACGTATTCTCATCTTTCGGCTATACTGATCAAGAAGGGATGTTACCATTTACTAGTTTTAAAAGCTACAATGGCCGTTTAAATACTGATTTTAAGATTAGCGAGAAATTTAAAACTTCCGTTAACATGAGTTTTACAAAATCTGGCGGAGATAGATATAATGCCGATAGATTTGGAGAAAGTTTATCTTATTTTTCTGGAAGATGGGATGTAAAAGATTACCTAAATCCAGATGGTACTCAGTTGTGGAGAGGTACTAATAACCCTATTTTTGGAGCTGCAACCAATAAAATGGTTGATGATGTAAACCGCTTTATTGGCGGTACTGCATTTAATTATGCCCCTACAACTTGGTTAAGTTTCGATTATAGATTAGGTTTTGATACTTATTCAGATAATAGAATTAGAACAGCACCAGGCCCAACAGGTATAGTTGGAGAGCGCTTGTATGATAACGCAGATGGTTTTATTGGCGAGTATAACACAAATTTTAGAGCTATTAATTCTACTTTTGTGGCTTCAGCTAAAACTAAAATTGGTAGCGATTTTAATGCAACTTTTAGACTTGGACATGAACTTTACGATAGAAAAATTAAGAATGTTGGTGTTATAGGAACTGTTTTAACTATACCAGATTGGTTTACACTTTCTAACGCGAGGATTATAACCCCAACTACACCTTCTCAAAGAACCTACAGATTGATGGGTATTTTTGGAGAGGCTTCAATTGACTACAAAAACTATCTTTTCTTAACATTTACTGGTAGAAATGATATCACTTCTACATTAGCAGATCAAAATAATTCATTTATATATCCTTCTGCAAGTGTGAGTTATGTATTTAGTGATCATTTTAAACTACCAAGTGTAATTAATTTCGGTAAAGCAAGATTTTCTTACGCACAAATTGGTAAAGATGCTGGGGAATATTCAACCTCTACAGGATATGCACCTTATATAGGCTTGCCTGCTGGTGGTACTGGTTTTACCAGAGCATCAAATTTGGGTGATCCAGGTTTGGTTCCTGAGTTTACCAATACGTTCGAGGCTGGTTTAGAAATGTCATTTTTTAAAAGCAGAATTGGTTTAGATTTTACTTTCTATAATTCAATTAGTAAAGATCAAATCATTAATGCCAATATTTCATCTAGTACTGGTTATGTTACAGCCAGTATAAATTCTGGTAGCATGAGAAATAGAGGTATCGAACTTTTGTTAAGAGGTACACCAATTCAAAGCAAAAACTTTACTTGGGAAACCAGTTTAAACTTCTCTGCCAACAGAAATAAAATTTTGAGCATTAAAGAAGGTTTAAATGAGATTGTATATTCTTCTCAATCAGGCTATTCTGGTGCTACTGTTACCATGAAATTAATTCCAGGAGAGGCTTATGGTAATTTATATGGTACGCATTACTTAAGATATTATGGTACTGATGCGCAAGATCCATTACGTACAGATAAATCTCGTCCAATTGTAATTGATGCTAATGGCTTTCCTGTTAGAGCACCTTTAGCTAGTCAGAAATTACTAGGTAACTCACAACCAGATTGGATAGGTGGTATTACAAATACGTTTAAATACAAAAACTTTGCCTTAACCACAATTATTGATGCAAGGTTCGGACTTGAAAAGTACAATCAGTTAGAAAACTTTTATGCTGCCTTTGGTATTGCAGATTACACTGCTGATAGACGTGATTTTAGAGTGTTTGATGGTGTATTGGCTAATGGATCACCAAATACAAAAAATGTATGGTTAGGCCAAGGTGTTGGACCAGATGGTGTAAATTATACTGAAGGTTATTACCGTAACTCTTACAGAACAGTTTCAGAAAACTTTGTTCAAGATGCTTCTTTTGTAAAATTGAGAACGATAGATTTATCTTATACCTTACCAACTAAATGGTTACCAAGCAAAGTTATAAAACGTGCCTCGGTATCAGCTACTGCAAACAACATTATTTTGTATACTCCGTTTTATGGCTTAGATCCAGAATCAAGCTCAACAAATAGCGGTAGTAATGTTGATGGTTTTGCAGGTTTCACATACCCAGGTGCTAGAACATTCCTTTTCTCATTAAATGTTGGTTTCTAATTATATAAGACATGAAAAAATATCAAAAATTAATAATGTTTACCCTTTTGATTTCGGTCTTTTCATTACATTCATGTAAAGATTACTTCGATCAAAATGTAAACCCAAATCAGGTTAGCAATCCATCATTACCATCACTATTAAGTACCGCAACAAGTAAAGCTGGTATCAATAGTTTTAATGTGGCCAGTATTACAAATAATTTTGTGCAGTATACGGCTAATCCAGTCGCTTCTGCAGCCGGAGATACTTATCAGATTGTAGATTACACTGGTACTTGGGATGCTTTGTATTTTGCCATGGCAGATACAAAAGATTTAAGAACTATCGCAGTTGCACAAGGTTCAAGCGAGTATATTGGTGTAGCAAATGTATTATTGGCTTACAATCTTAATTTGGTGACTGATTTATGGGGTGCTGCCCCATATTCTGATGCTTTTGTACCTACAACTCTAACACCTAAATATGATACGGAAGAACAGAATTATAATACTATAAACTCTTTATTAGATGAGGCAATTGTAGAATTAACAAAAACTACTGCTACTATAAAATTAGCTGCAGCTAGTGATTTAATACACGCTGGGGACAGGACTAAATGGTTAAAAACTGCTTATGCTTTAAAAGCAAGAGCATTAAATAAAATCAGCAAAAAAGCAGCCTACAATCCAACAAATGTACTTGCCGCTGTTACTAGTTCTTATACATCAAACGCTGATGATGCTGGAATGGCTGCATTTGTTTTGAGAAACAATTGGGCAACGGTTGCACGTAACAATGCAAGTTTAACTTTGGGTGGTTGGTTGTCGGAGCAGCTAATTGATCATCTAAATGGTACAACTTATGGTATTTTCGATCCACGCATTCGTAAAATAACAGATCCAACTTCGGTACCCAGTAACCCAACTTACCCAGCTTATATTGGTACGGTTAACGGTGCAGGTAACCGTAGTAATCCGCCTAATAATAATACCGTAAAGGATGAAAACTATATTGCTATTAGTTCGCCATGGACAAGTGATACCGCTCCATTGTTGTTGGTTACCTTTGCCGAGTTAAAGTTTATCGAAGCCGAAGCTGCATTGGCAACCAATCCAACTCGTGCATACACAGCTTATTTGGCTGGTATCGGTGCTAATATGGATAGGTTGCAAGTTCCTGCAGTAGATAAGGCAGCATATTTAGCTAATCCTGCAGTGGCTGTTGGTGCAGGTGGTTTAACCAAGGCACTAATTTTTAAAGAAAAATATGTAGCTACTTATCTAAATCCTGAAGCATGGAATGACGCAAGAAGAAATAACTACCAATATAAAGATTTCACTTTACCAGCAAATGCAGCACTTTCTACTTTTATTAGGAGGGTTGCTTATCCATCAGGTGAGACTACTAAAAATGGTGCAAATGTTCCGGCGGCAGTTAATTTAGATGTTAATTTATGGTGGGATAAACCATAACCAGTTAGCAGTTTTCAATTAACAGTTTTCAAATCCCGTTCTAATTTTTTAGAGCGGGATTTTTTTTGAAGCGCAAGGCTTTTGCTTTCTATTTACTTTGTTCCTGCTTTCCATTTTATCTTTTTTGATCATCCTTCGACAAGCTCAGGATGAAAAATCGGCACACATCAGGATGACATCAAAAAAGGATGTCGTTACAGGGCTATATTGAAAGACTGTGCAGGTAAAACCTAAACAATTGCCAATTAACTGCGTAAACTAAACCTGACATACGCGGATCTGGATTTATCTGGAGTAGCGCATTAGCAGACTAATGTTAGTAATTATACAATAACTGCATTTTTAACTAGTGTTGTCCTGCTAAGTAAAACCAATATTGAAGTAACTTAAGTATTTAGACTACAAACTATTACCAAAAAACAAATAAGCCAAACCAATAGCGGTACAAACCCCCACCAAATCTGCCAATAGCATTGCTCCAACAGCGTATCTTGTGTTTTTAATACTTACCGAACCAAAGTAAACTGCAATAACATAAAAGGTAGTATCAGATGCTCCTTGAAAAACTCCAGAAAGTTTACTGGCAAATGAATCAGCTCCATAAGCGGTCATGGTATCAACCATCATACCTCTAGCTGCACCGCCGCTCAACGGCCTAATTAAAGCAGTTGGCAAGGCTTCAACAAATCGGGTATCTGAGCCTAATAATACAAACAAACTTTTAATACCTGCAATTACTACATCAAATGTTCCACTGGTACGTAACATGCTAATGGCAACCAACATACCCACTAAATAAGGAATAATTTTTACGGCAGTTTCAAATCCGTTTTTTGCACCATCAATAAAGGCATCAAAAACATCTATCTTTTTATAAATTCCTCCTAAAACAATCAGTAAAAAAACCAATAATATTAATCCATTGCTTAAAATGCCCGAGAAGGAAGTAATGCCTTCGGCGTTTAGCGAAGTAACATATAATACTAAAAGTGCTATTATTGCAGAAATACTAGCTATCCAACCGATAATTACAGGTTGAAAAAGATTGATTTTTTGTTTAAATGAAACAATTAACATAGCTGCCATTGTACCAACAAAGGTTACAATTAAACAAGGGATAAAAATGTCTGTAGGGTCAGTTGCGTTTTGTGATGCACGAATGGCAATTACACTTACCGGAATTAAACTTAAGCCGGCTGCATGTAAGCATAAAAACATCAATTGCGAATTGCTTGCAGTTTCTTTATTTGGATTAAGTTCTTGCAAACTTTCCATGGCCTTAAGTCCAAAAGGTGTTGCAGCGTTATCTAAACCCAGTAAATTGGCAGAAAAATTCATGATCATGTGCCCCATAGATGGGTGACCTTTAGGGATTTCTGGAAAAAGTTTAGAAAAAAATGGTCCAACTATTCTTGATAACAATCGAATACCACCGGCTCTTTCTGCAATGCTCATAAAACCCATAAAAAGGGCTAAAATACCAATCAATTTTAAACACAGCTCAACTGAGGTCCAGCAGGTTTCTATAATACCATTTACTTTTGTGAGATTTGTAGGATCGTCGGCTTTGCCAACCACCATCCAGCTAAAAATTTCGCTTTGCCCGAAAAAGAAACATTTTACACCAGCAACTACAATTGCGATGATAATAAAACCCGACCAAATTCTACTTAATGCCATTAATTTATGTTTAGATGTTGAATGTATAAAAATTTTAAATCAATTCTCCGTTTTCGAAGCATAAAATCAACTTCTCTTCATCAAATAATTTGAAATTAGCATTTTTAAATAGTTGTATTTGTCCTTCAATTCGATATTTTTCGCTCGAAAGCGTTTGGTAGGCATCACAAAAGCTTAAATCTCCAATATCTTCTATGGTATATGTTTTTGTAGTGCTTAAACAATCGAGGGTGGCACATTCTTCGTAATTGATGCCAACGCTTACTTCAATTCCATCTAGTATCACATTGTGGATTAAATAATGAAAAATTTGCTTGTTGTTTTTAGGAATTGCGAAGTAGTTCTCTAGTTTTTGTATTTGGTAAGTTTTAGTAGCTATTGACATTAATCCCGATAGGATGGAAGCGAAGTAATACTTTCTAATTTCTTGTTTTTCATGATCATTTTTGTATCCACCAGCTTCAATTAAAATTGTTGAAGTACCAGCTTTTTGGAAATTATCTCCAAATGCCCTTGGTTCAAATTCATCATCAAATAAACCGATGTGTTCTGGTAAAATTTCATGTAAATCCTTAAACATATCAGCAATTACCAACATTGCGTTTTGGCGAGTTTGATCAATACTAAGCTGTTTATCTATCGCTGGTGCTAAAAAAGAAAGTGTTGCAGGTTTTAAGGTTTCATCAACACTCCACAAAGTAGTTTGGTCATGCAGGTTAAATCCAAAATCTGGATTAATTTGTGCCCTGTATTGTTTCAGTATTTTTGCTTCAGGTGTTACTTCATTCAAAAAATCACGATTGATATCTATTTGCTGACTATTTCTTCTGGTAAAAATTGCTGCACCATCAGGATTAACCATCGGCATGATGTAAAGTTGGCAGTTATCAATTAGCAATTGTACAGTTTCATTATCCTGCTGCAAAAAGTTAAACAAATCAAAAAGTGCCATAGTACCTGTAGCTTCATCGCCATGCATTTGGCTCCACAACATGATTTTTGTTTTACCTTTTCCCCATTTAACTGCGTTAATACTTTTTCCTTTTACCGATTTTCCTAATTCAGTAACTTCAAAAGCATCAGGTAATAAGCTTAATAATTCTACTATATCTTTGTGTTTAAAAAAGCGATTGGTTAATGCTCTTTCTTGGAAGGATGTGTAATTGCTGAAAATTGTTTGGATATTCATTTGAAATCAAATTTAAAGAAAAATCGCCATTGCGAGTAGATGAAGTAATCTTTTCTATCCTCGCAATGACGATTTAAATGTTGCTAATTGCCAACTGAAAACTGACTAAGGTTTTTCGTCAGTTAATTCAAAGCCCCATGTTTTTCCTTTTTCGGTAGCAGGTATTCCTCCAACCATCCAAACAGGAGCTTTTGCACCTTTTAAATAGTAATCAAAAAATTGTTGCTCTCTAATTTGAATATCTTTTCTGTTTTGGCGTTGTACTAAATTGTGTGCTTCGTTATTATAATTTAACAACCAAACTGGTTTGCCTAAACGTTTTAAACCAGTAAACATTTCTATACCTTGGTACCAAGGCACAGCTCCATCGGCATCATTCGCCATAACCACAACAGGTGTGTTTACTTTAGGAAAGCTGAATAATGGAGAGTTTTCGATGTATAATTCTGGTTTTTCCCACAAGGTTGCGCCAATTCTACTTTGTGTTTTTTCGTATTGAAACTGACGGTTCATACCGCTTTCCCAACGGATACCACCATAAGCAGAGGTCATGTTTACAACTGGAGCACCTGCCCAAGCTGCCGCATACATGTTTGTCCTGGTAATTAAATGAGCCACTTGGTAACCGCCCCAACTTTGCCCTTGGATACCTATTTTTGTTCCATCAACCCAAGCGTTTTTCTTTAAGCTTTCAACTCCAGAATTGATAAATTCTTCGGCAGATTTGCCTGGGTAACCAGTTTCGTAACTAATATCTGGTGCGAAAACTAAATAGCCGTTACTTACAAAATAGGGGATATTTAAACGAGATGGAGTAGGAGCCGGAGCTTGATAACTATATAACCCATCAGAAAGTTTTTCGTAGAAATAAACAATCATTGGATATTTTTTATTCGGATCGAAGTTTTCTGGCTTATACAAAATTCCTTCAGATTTATATCCTTTTGGTGTTGTCCATTTTACCAATTCTGCAGTACCCCAATTGTACAAATCTTGTTGTGGATTGGTATTACTTAATTTAGCAGCTGTTTTTAATCCATCTTTAGAAACATAAACATCAGGCGAGTTTGTATAATTTCCTTTATCAAAAATGTATACATCAGCATTTTTAGCCTTTACCAAGTTAGAATAAGAGAACGGAGCCATAATTACCAATTCTGGTGCTTTGCTACTATTGGCCGCTTTGCGATAAAAACCATTTTGTTTGGTTTCGTTGTTAAAAGTATTTAACCACAAAACATCCTTTTTAGTAAAAAATCTAGCGTCAGGATTTGTTCTTGCCACTCTAAAAGTTAAGTTGTTGCTTCTACCAAAACCATTTGTAAAGTTTTTTGGTGCCGATTTTCCATCTGGTGTAAACTCCCAAATATCGAATTTATCGTATAAATAGACTTCTTTGTCATCTTCAGACCATCCAGCTATGCCATAACTATTAGGCAAAGCAGGTACATCATTTTCCTCGTTGTAAAACTTAACCGACATGCCTGTATTTAACACTGTTTTTTTACCAGTAGCAACTTGGTAAGTGTTCCAAGTCATGTCTTTATCGTTATAATAAATAATGTAATTGCCATTTGGCGATGCTGATGCATTACCATCTAAACCTTCAATTATTTTTTTACGAGCTCCAGTTTTAACATCTACTAAGTAATAATCGCGAACAGTACCACCTGTCCATTGAGAAGCAATCCGATTGCCAAAATCTGTAGAGGCTAAAACATACGCCGCATTACCTTCATTAATCATCGTTGCTTCAGGTAGTTTAGCATCGGTTAGTGGTACAATTTTCGGGTCTGTGCTGTAAATATCAATTGCGGTTAAATAACTTCTTTTAGATTCTCTATCTGCATTTTTCAATTGCATTGGCTGTAAATAATCATCTTTATATCCCCAAACATCTAATTTGGCGTTTTCGAAATCTACAATAGTAGTGTCTTTAGGAAGTTTAATTGGTGCTATTCCAAAAAATAATTTCTCACCATCCTTGCTAAATGTAACTCTTCCTTCGCCACTTACTCCAAATTTATCCGGCATCCCGGTCATATCTGCATCAACTAAAATTTGCGCAGTATCTAAAGTAGGAGAGTTGTAGTATAAATTATAATCTTTAATTTCTTGTTTATCTGGACCAATTTCTCCCAAAAAAGCTAAATGTTCACTTTCTTCATCAAAAACAAAACTCTTAAAATTGCCTTTAGTTTTAACCAAAGTTTTTAAAACGCCAGTGGTATTGTTTAGTAAGAAAACACCTTTAGGTGCAGCTTTATCTTTTGCAGAACCTGAACTTGCAAAAACCAATTGCTTGCCATCTTTACTAAATGCAAAATCAGTTACAAATTTAAAAATTCGTTCGGTTCCAGCATTCAGGTTTTTTACCACCAAATCTGTTCCTTCTTTACTAGCGCTTACACCAGCATCTTCATCAGCAAAAAATAAATCACTATCATTTTTGCTTGCTGGCGTTGCAGTAGGTTTTGCTTTTTTGCTGGTATCTAATGGCTTTTCTAATAGATAAGCTAAAATTGCAGCACCATTTTCAGGAAATTTATAAGATTTTACTCTAGGTATTTTAGTCACCGCTAGCGTAGTTAGGTTTGCAATTCCCAAAGTATCTTTGGTCATTTCATCTGGCTTTTTCTTTTTAATTTTTGCCTGTCTAACATCTTTGTACAAAGGTTTTATGGTAAAAGCCGCAAATTTGCTATCCGCACTAAATAAGGATGATCCGCCGCCAAAACCTCCAGTTCCGGTACCTCTTGGTACTGTAATTTTTTGAGTACTTAGATTCTGTTGGAAATATAAACTGCCATCGCCTTCCTGTTTATTAATACTAAAAGCCGACCAGCTTCCATCGTTTGATGCTTGTTTTATTCCTACAGATTCCCAATTGTCGTAAACGCTATGATCAATTGGTTTTTTTTGAGCATAAGCTACACTTGCAAACAATAAAAATAGTAATGTTAGTTTTTTTTGCATGATTTAATAAGGGTTGTTTGTGGTTCTGATGTTATTGAAGTATAAAAATTGCAAATTTTATGGACAATAACGTATGTGTACGGCAAATTTTACAAAATAAAGCTTTTAAAAGGATTAGAAAAGCAGTTTCTCTACCATGATTAAAGACAGTCTGGCTTTTCGCTGTATTTTTTTGTGCTTCGACTACCTACCTATCGCAGGCAGGCACTCAGCATCACAAAAAAGATGCCGCTACAATCCAGTTTAATTCACTTCATATTGTGCTACTATGCAAAATTGCAAAATGCATAAAAAAACCGCAGAAGTACAGCTTAAATCTGCGCTTCTGCGGCTTATTTCAGTTTTCAGTTGGCAGTTAAGCTCCCAAAACTGAAAATTATTAACTGATAACTGCTAACTTATTTACCTTTTTTCTCTTGCGTTTTTGCTTGAGCCTGTGTTCTCATGTAATCGTCTAAACGAGCTTGAAATTTAGATTTCTTCTTTTCACTCTGTGGTTTAGCCTTGTTTTCTTGCAAAATTGCGTGAATTTTATCGTCATTAACCATCATTCTAATCAAATATTGTTGTAAAAACGTAAACATATTCGCTAAGAAATAATAGTAGTTTAAGCCTGATGGATAGCTATTTAATACACCTAAAAAGATAATGGGCATTATGTAACCAATGTATTTCATTTGGCCAGTTGCACCAGAAATCTGGTTATTAAAATACGTATAAATTAATGTTGAAATCGTCATTAAAATACACATTAAACTCAAGTGATCGCCAATAAAAGGAATGGTAAAGCCAAACTTAATGAAATCATCATAAGTAGATAAATCTTTCATCCACAAGAAACTTTCGCCTCTTAACTCGAACAAGTTAGGGAAGAAGAAGAAGAATGCCATTACAAATGGTAACTGCAGCAACATTGGCAAACAACCACCCAATGGATTTACGCCTACTTTTTTATAAAGTTTTAGATATTCTTGTTGTAAAAGTGTAGCATTATCTTCACCAACTTTAGCTTTAATTTCGTCCATCTCCGGCTTTAAAATTCTCATTTTAGCCATCGAAATGTACGATTTGTAAGTTAACGGCGACATGGCTAATTTTAGTAAAACAGTTAATACCAAAATAATTAAGCCGTAACCCCAACCAAAACTTTCTAAAAACTGAAACACTGGTAAAACAACAAATCGGTTAATGTACTTTAAAGGCCAGTAACCCATGTCAACTTGTTTTTCAATTTCCTGACCTTGCGCTTTCAGGTTGTCGAATTTGTTGTCGCCAAAATAAAATTTCATGGCATAGCTTTGAGCAGCCAATTGATTAAATGGCATTTGCATATTTGCACCATACCATTTTACTTTGCCAGTATCAGTCAATATTTTAACCTCTAAATCGCCTTTCTCAAATGGAACTTGAGGAACCAATACTGCAGAAAAGAATTGTTGTTTAAAAGAGAACCATTCAATTTTACCTTCTTTTAATTCTTCTTTTTCATCAGCTCCCATACCAATATGATCTGGGTTTTCATCAATGTATTTATAATAAGGAGATGAATGTTCTTGTTCTTTTTTGGTGTCTTTTTCTTGCTTAAGTAAAGTTGTTTCCCAGTTTAAAGAAACATTATTACCTTGAACAATTTTATTTAAACCATTTAAATTAATGTTAAAGCCAACATTGTTGCTATTTGGTTTTACATCATAAACAAACTCAATATATTTATCAGCGCTATAATTTGCACGCATACTAATGCTATTTGCAGTTTTATTAGCAGTAGTAAAATATAAATTATTTGTGTTTACAAGCTTACCATCAATATTAATATTTAAACCAAATTTATTTTCGTTACCGTTAAATAAAATAACAGGTTTGTTATTGTAGGTAGTTTCTTTTTTTAATTCAACTGATAAAATTTTACCACCTAAATTAGTAAAAGTTAATTTTAGGATATCGTTTTCTACAACGGTTGTTTGTGCCGTTCCGTTTAAGTTTGCGCCAAATGGTCCACTTAATGCAGCGGTATCAATTTTAATAGTTTCTGCCGGTTTAACTGCTGCTACATTAGCAGTAGTTTGAGAAGCTTTAATTTTGCTTAGCGAGTCGGCGGTAATTCTTTCTCTTTCTTTTTTAATATCAGCCTCATTTGGCTTCATAAAAAAAACAGAAGCTCCTATAATTACCATAATTAGGAAGAGCCCTGTAAATGTATTTCTATCCATTATATTGTTTTAAACGTTGTATTAAATTGTTTTCTTTTTGGCATGATCCATTGCAGCGGCAACAAATTTAACAAAAAGTGGGTGAGGATTTGCAACAGTTGACTTTAATTCTGGATGAAATTGTCCACCAACAAAAAATGGATGGTTTTTAAGCTCAATAATTTCTACTAAATTACTGTTTGGATTGATACCCGAAGCAGTCATTCCGGCATCCTCATATTGCTTTAAATAGCTGTTGTTAAATTCATAACGGTGTCTATGTCGCTCGTTTATATGTTGTTTACCGTAAGCCGAAAATGCTTTAGTTCCCTTTTTAATATCACATGGATATGAACCTAAACGCATGGTACCGCCTTTTAAAGTAATGCTTTTTTGTTCTTCCATCATGTTAATTACCGGATGTTCGGCATTTTCATCGATTTCGGTGGTGTTGGCATTTTTTAAACCTAATACATTTCTTCCGTACTCTATAACCGCACATTGCATCCCTAAACAAATACCAAAGAATGGAATTTCATTTTCACGTACATATTTAATGGCAGTAATTTTACCTTCAATACCTCTGCTACCAAAACCTGGTGCTACTAAAACGCCATGTAAATGAGCTAATTTTTCTTTTACATTATCGTCATAAATGCTTTCTGATGGGATATATTCTACACGAACTTTACATTCGTTTTTCGCACCTGCGTGGATGAATGACTCGGTAATTGATTTGTAAGCATCAGGTAATTCTACATATTTACCAACTAAACCTATTCTTACATCAGCAGTTGGATTTTTTAAACGACCTAAGAAATCTTTCCAGCTTTCCATGTCAGGCTCGTTTTTAGAAGGTAACTTCAGCTTTGCTAAAACAGTTTTATCTAACTGTTCTTTCATCATCAATAATGGAACGCTATAAATTGATGAAGCATCGATTGATTCGATTACTGCATTAACGTTTACATTACAGAATAAAGCTATTTTTTTACGGATATCTGCACTGATGTGATGTTCTGTACGGCATACCAAAATATCAGGCTGGATGCCGTATTCTAACAATGCTTTTACTGAATGTTGTGTTGGTTTAGTTTTTAACTCGCCTGCAGCAGCTAAATAAGGAACTAAAGTTAAGTGAATAACTATGGCATTATTAGCGCCTTCTTCCCATTTAAACTGACGTACGGCTTCTACAAATGGTAATGATTCGATATCGCCAACTGTACCACCAATTTCAGTAATTACGATATCATAATCGCCACTTTCGCCCAAAATGCGCATATTGCGTTTAATCTCGTCGGTTATATGAGGTACAACTTGAACGGTTTTACCTAAATAATCGCCAGCTCGTTCTTTATTAATTACATTTTGATAAATACGACCAGTAGTAATGTTATTAGCCTGAGAAGTTGGGGTATTTAAAAAACGCTCGTAATGACCTAAATCTAAATCTGTTTCTGCACCATCTTCGGTAACAAAGCATTCGCCATGTTCATAAGGATTTAAAGTTCCTGGATCTATATTGATATATGGATCAAATTTTTGGATGGTTACGCGATAACCTCTCGCTTGTAAAAGTTTGGCTAATGAAGCGGAAATGATGCCCTTACCTAACGAGGAAGTAACACCGCCCGTAACAAAAATATACTTAGTCATGTTTGTGAGTTTGTGAAATTAAGCAGGTTTTAAGGCCTTTTTAATTGTTTTTGTACGGGATACAAAGGTATGAAAATATCTGGTTTAAGGATATTAATTGTGTAAATTATTATTTTATTGATAATCAATTGTATAGTGTTTTTATTAAATAATTTTAAAAAAAAATGCCCCCAAATAGTGTCTAACTTTTTAGGGGCAGTCTAATTACCGATCGAGGCATTTAATTATCATATCTTAAATTCTACTTTTCAATCATTTTATAGTAGCGAACATAATCTACCTCAAATTTCTGTGGAAAAATACTATCATCTATTCCTTGTGCACCACCCCAATCTCCGCCTACGGCTAGATTTAGTAAAACATGAAATCTTTTATCAAATGGCCAAACTTTATAACCTGTTCCTTCGTTAGCAAATTCAAATACTAGCACATTATCAAAATATCCTCTAACGGCGTAAGGTGTCCAATCTACTCTGTACAAATGAAACGCTGTGCTCGCATCTGGAATTGTTCTGCTACTTGTTTTTGCGGTATTGATTTTAAAGTAATAAGCTTCGGTATGTGTACTAAAATGAACCTTATTTTGGTCGTAGCCCACATGTTCCATAATGTCAATTTCACCAGATTTTGGCCAATCGCCATAAGTACGATCAGTTGGTAACATCCAAATTGCTGGCCATGTGCCTCTGCCAGTTGGTAATTTTGCTTTTACTTCAATTCTACCATACAATACATCCAATTTGTTTCTGGTTACTAAACGTGTAGATGTATAAGCCATACCATTTACATTTTCTTTTTTAGCCGTAATGGTAAGTAATCCACCGCCAACGGCAACATTTGATAATGTGTTGGTGTACAATTGCTTTTCGTTATTTCCCCAACCAGAACCGCCTAAATCGTAATCCCATTTGGTATCTAAAGGTAAACCTGTATATTCAAACTCATCAGCCCAAAACGGACTTGCTTCAAAAGTCCAATTTTTATCTACAATAACAGTAGGGGTAGGCGGAAGAATAATTGCTTCATCTTCTTTGCCAGATGAACAAGATTGACAGGACATTATAAATCCAGCTGCAACGGCTACTAAAGCATAACCTTTTCTTACTATATCAAATTTCATAGTAGCTTAATTAGCTCCTGTTTGGTTATTTAAGCCAAACAGGAGTGTTAAAATATTAATTAAATTCAAAATCATCAATATAGAAAATACCTGGATGTGGATGTCCTTCGCCTCCTAATTGAATAACAATTTTATCATAAAGTGTTTGTGCAGCCGATGCTGAGAAATCGAACTCTAGTTGAATCCATTTATTTTGCTCACTTACTGCAATTACTTTAGCGATTTCTATTTGAGTTTGCCATGCGTTACCGCCTAATAATGAGTTTTGAAGTTTAATGGCAACTTTTGGCTCAACTTTAGTAAAATCATTAGCTCCAGAAATAAAAACTTTTAGTCTGATTTTGTTTTTAGCAGTTAAATCAAATCGATAAGGCATGGTAATGTTCATATTTCCATACTGACCATCATTACCAGATCTTTTTTCATAATATCCAACAGTTGTTGAAGTATTCATGCCAATTCTAAAAGGATTAGTATAACCTCTAGAGAAGTCCATATTTTCTGCACCCCAAGCTACTGAGTTAGTTGCTGTAAAAGCATCTGTTAAATTTGCAGCTTGCATTGGTTTTTGAACAGGAGGCACAACTGGTCTAACATAACCTTTTCTAATTAATTTTAAGTACCATGCGTTACCTGCATTTGCTTTGTCTAAGCATCTCAACCACATTTCATCAGCTGTTAAGCTTAAAATTTGATATTGAGAAACGCCTAAATAATAAGCGATAAAGCCATTATTGCTGATGGTAATATATTTTGCACCGTTATTTTCTGTTACTAACCATGTTAAGTTAGTTGCAGGCGTATAGGCTACAGATGGATCACCTCCGCCAGTTGGCCCACCAATACCAGCAGCATTTGATGCATTTGCAAATGTATTACCGTTATTGGCATACGTGTATTTCAATGCATTCATGTTAAATGTCATTTCATCATCGTAAAAACCATCGGTTGCTTTTTCATTTGGTCCTGCTTGGTACCAATCTGGAAATTGCGAGCCAATTGGACCAACACCTAAATGGCCAACTTGTGTTTGATCGATTACCCAAGTTTTACCAGTAGCATTTGTTAATCCGCCAGATAATAAATTAAAAGCTGGATCAGTTAACATTGCTGGGTTAGTTGTGGCAATAGTTACCGTTTTGGTACTTGATGCATAACCACCATCAGTTACAATTGTTAATTTAACGGTATATGTACCAGCTAAAGGATAAGATGCCTGAGCTGTACTACCTTCGGCAGTTGCGCCATTACCAAAATCCCAGATGGCTTTAAAGCCAGGTGATGTATTGGTAAATTGGATAATATTAGCATTTGTTGAAGTAGGGGTTGCAGTAAATTGAACTTGAGCCGAAGTAGGAGTAGCTCCTATCTCGCCACCAATTTCTGATTTTTTACAAGAACCCAAAGTAAGCATCAACCCTAAACTTACCCAGATTGATGTTTTTATAGTGCTTTTTAATGTTTTCATTTTTTAATGATTAATTATAACCTGGATTTTGAGTAATAATACCTTTGGTAATATCTATTTCTGTTTGTGGGATTGGCAACAATTCACTTTTGTTAGCTCTAAATCCTACCGGACCTAAAACAGTTACTGCTGTGCCCGTACGTACCAAATCGAAGAAACGGTGACCTTCTGTTGCCAACTCCAATCTACGTTCGTTGTAAATATTATCTAAAGTGGCAGGGATTGAAGCTAAACCAACTCTACCTCTAACAGCATCTAATAATTCTTTAGCTCTAGTAGGGTTTTGGTTTGCTTTTACCAATGCTTCTGCTTGCATTAAATAAGTATCAGCTAATCTAATTTCAATTTCATTAATTGGCCAATTTTGCTCAGCTACACCACTCGCAGAGCGGAATGCTTTTAAAGGCGCATATTTTTTAATGAAATAATCGGTATTTTGATAACGAGCATTGTATGTAGCACCACCAGCTTTTAAGGCTGCACCATCAATAATAGTAGCATCAAAGCGAGGATCGGTTTTCATCACATTAACTAGATCTAATGTAACCGGACAGAAACCCCAACCGCTTGAGTAGGTATCGCCATTATAGCTATCCATTCCGATAAACTGGGTACCAACGTTACCTTCACCACCGTTAATCCAACCCCAATCTCCCCAAGCTGCATTGTTAGAGTGAGGGATTTCTAAAATAGATTCGCTGTTGAATTTGTTAGCTGGATTAAAGATATCAGCATATACAGGTACTAAAGAAAAACCGTAAGCATTACCAACTTTATTTACATCTTCAAATAACGTTATTGCTTCTGCTAATTTTGTATTGTCATTTTGATACAATAATACTTTACCTAGTTGCGCTTTTGCTGCACCTTGAGAAATTCTACCTTTTTCTGCAGAAGATATAGTAGCAGGCAAGTTTGGATACGCTTCTCTTAAATCTTTCTCTATTTGAGCATAAATTTGAGCTGGTGTTGATTGTTTTTGCGTATAAAGTTCTGCAGTAGGAAGAACTGCTGTAATTAATGGAACTCTTCCGAACCATCTGACTAAATCAAAATAAAAGTAAGCTCTTAAAAATTTAGCTTCGGCAGTTACTCTGGCTTTAAAGGGAGCACTTAAAGTAGTAGCGCCTTCTATTTTGCTTAAAATTAAGTTAGCACGATTGATACCTGAAAAGTTTTTATTCCATAATCCCCCTTGTGGGCCAATTCTTGGATCCATGTTAAAGTTATCATAAGCAACCCAGTTTGGTTGATCTGAGGCATTACTACCACCAGCCCAATTATCGTCTGATGCGGCACTTAATAGTGGCATTTTCATGGTGTAACCACCTGTTGTGCCCCATTGCATTACATCATACACAGAAATAACACCTTGCATTACTTCAGTTTCATTTTTGTAGAAATTGTCTTCTAGTGCTGTACCTCTTGGTGTAAGCTCTAGGAAATCTTTTTTACATGATACGAAAATCTGCATCATCGCAACTATTGCGATGGTACATTTGATATATTTATTTTTCATCATTTTATTTTATTAAAAACCAACATTTATACCTGCAAAAAATGTTCTTGCTTGTGGGTAAAAACCACGATCTACACCAAAACTACCACCACCAATTTCTGGATCGTAACCTGTGTATTTAGTGAAAGTAACCAAGTTGTTAGCCATAACATAAAATCTAAGTTTGCTTAATCCAGCTTTGCTAACCAATTGAGTAGGTAATGAATAACCTACTTGTAAGGTTTTAATTCTGAAATAAGACGCATCTTCTAAAAATAGGCTAGATACGCGACTGTAGTTTTTATTGTCGTCTTGTAAGGTTAAACGAGGGGTTACATTACTTGTTCCTTCGCCTCTCCATCTATCTAAAATTGCAGTAGTGTAGTTTGCAGTAGGTAAATCAAATCTTCTTAGTGCATTAAACACTTGGTTACCAGCAACTCCTTGACCTAACATTACAAAATCAAATCCTTTGTAAGCTGCATTTAAGGTAAAACCATAGGTAAAATCTGGAGTTGGGTCTCCAATGATTTCTCTATCATTATCGCTAATTAAACCATCGCCATTTAAATCGATAAATTTAATATCACCAGGTTTAGCATTTGGCTGAATTAATGCTCCGCCAGCATTTTTATAGTTATTAATTTCTGCTTGATTTTGGAATAAACCATTGCTTCTATATCCGAAGAAAGAACCAATTGCATGGCCAACCATTGTACGAGTTACTTCTAAACCTTGTGGGGTAACTGTTTGTCCACCCAAAAATTGTTTCTCATCACCTAAGAAATCAATATTGTTAGTTAAGAATGAACCATTAGCAGCAACTCTGAAAGAAAATTCGCCCATACGTTTGTTGTAACCAAGTTCTAATTCGAAACCTCTGTTAGATAAATCGGCAATATTACCAATTGGGCCAGAGTTACCTACATAACCAGGTACGTCAATTTGTAATAACATACCAGAAGTTTTTTTGTGATACCAATCTGCAGTAATGGTAAACTTGCCAAATAAAGTCGCATCTAAACCAATATCTGTAGATGAAGTTTCTTCCCATCTTAAATCTGGATTTGATAATGCGTCTGGACTAACTCCGTTATTTAAACCAGCAGAAGTACCTAAAGTGTAGTTTCTACCACCACTTACTGTAGATAAATATCTGAAATCTCCAATGTTATCGTTACCAGTTACACCATAAGAACCTCTAAACTTTAAGAAAGTTACAACGTTGTTTTGAGGGAAGAAGCTTTCTCTACTGGCAACCCAACCAACTGAACCTGATGGGAAATAACCAAATTTGTTATTTGGACCAAAACGTGAAGAACCATCTCTTCTGACAATACCTGTGAACAAATATTTTTCGTCAAAATTATAGGTTAGACGACCGAATATAGAGTTTAAAGTATTTAAATACTCACCACCATAAAATACATCGTTAGCTCTTGATACTGGAAATTGCAAAGAAGCATCTTTAATATTTGTTACAGGAATACCATCTTTTGTACCGCCATTGGTTTCTCCTTTGTTTTTTTGAGATGAGTAACCTATTAACCCTGTGAAATTATGCTTGTTAATTTGTTTATTATAGCTAATTGTATTTTCTAACGACCAAAATAAACCTCTGTTTGAGTTTCTGTTGTAAGAAGTAATTGTTGTTTGGTTAATAGAGTTTAAGTAATAAATAGGAGTGAAGCCTTCACTACCCCAAAAAGCTAAATCTACACCACCTTGTGATCTTAATTTTAAACCTTTAATTGGTTCAACTTCAACAAAAGCATTGGCAACAACTTTGTCAGACCAACCTCTACCTTGCGCCACAGCTAATGCTGCAACAGGATTTAAAATTTCAGATTGTGCATATTCTGAAATACCATAAGGTAAACCTTGTGCATTTCTAACTACTGGATTACCAGTATAAATAGGTAGATTTATTCTAGCAGGATCTGTTTCTACTATTGGTGTTAATGGATCAATATTTATCGCTCTACCAAGTGGAGAACCATATTCTGTGTTTGTACCAACACCTACAGAATTCACTCGAGTGTAACCAATGGTTTGTCCGAATTTAATAGCTTTAGTAATTTGATGATCTGAATTGAAACGAGCAGTAAATCTTTTATACTGAGAATTACTTGTTGCCACGATACCATCTTGATCAAAATAGCCAAATGAACTATAATAAGTAGATTTTTCGCCACCACCACTTAAGCTTAACTCGTGGTTTTGAATTTTTGCGCTATTGTTAAAAACAGCTGCTTGCCAATCTGTTCCTTGTCCAAATTGAGATGGATTTGGAAAACGTGGAGTACCAACATTAGGATTTGCTGCAAATTGAGCTTCATTATATAATGTTGCGTACTGCGTAGCATTTAATAAATCTAGCTTTCTTGCTGGTGCTTGTGTACCTAAATAAGTGTTATAATTTACACTCATTTTTCCATTTCGGTTACCTTTTTTAGTTGTGACTAAAATTACACCATTTGCTGCTCTAGCACCATAAATGGCTGCAGATGCTGCATCTTTTAAAACTTCGATAGATTCAATGTCAGCTTGATTTAAATAATCTATACCACCACCAACTTGCACTCCATCTACAATATATAGTGCTTCACTGTTGTTAATTGAAGTAGTACCTCTAATTCGTAATGTTGCACCGTCACCAGGTTGACCAGAACTTGTAGTTATTGTTAAACCAGAAGTTCTACCTTGTAATGATTGCTCAATACGCATTACCGGCATATTCTCTAAATCTGATGCTTTAACCTGAGAAATAGCACCAGTTACCACACTTTTCTTTTGTGTACCATAACCAACTACTACAACTTGATCTAAATCATTCATGCTATCTAATAAAATAACATTGATTGGTTGACTGTTGTTAACCGCAATCGTTTGCGATGTCATGCCGATTAAAGAGAACACTAAATTTGTACCAGCTTTAGGCACAGCAATTCTGAACTCTCCATTTGGGTTTGTTGCAACACCATTTCTGCTGCCTTGGATTAAAACGGAAACGCCTGGAATAGGTGAGCCGTCTTTGGAAGTTACTTTTCCTGTCACATTAATTTCCTGAGCCCTTAAGGTCAAAGAAAATAAAATGGAAAACAGCAAAAGAATGAACGTAGATTTTCCTTTCATAACAAATAATTTAAGTTTATAATTTGGTTACTAGTATTACCTTATTGTACTTGTGAATTGTACATTTTTGGCAATGATTATGAAACAAATATAAGTTTAGCTATTTCGATAAGAGAAAAATTAGCTACTACAATACCCATACAACAACAACTTTTTTCTTTAATAATTAACTCAAATAGCAATGTTTAACCACAACAATTAAAAATTTACTATCTTCATGTTAATTAAGAAATAAAAGAATAAACCATATATAAACTTTTTAATGTCTGCACAAATGAGATATCTCTATTTCTTATTTTTATACCTTTTTTTATCAATTGTATCAGTTAAAGCACAAGGGCCAATAGGTTTACCACAAGTAAGCAGCTTTAGTAATTTACAATACAGGGGTGGCACACAAAACTGGGGAATTACTCAAGACAAAAATGGCATACTTTACTTTGCAAACAACGAAGGTTTAATTACTTATAATGGTGCTTATTGGAAATCGTATCTGTTACCAAATAAAACCGTTGTTCGCTCGGTTAAAATAAGTGCAGATGGAAAAATATATGTAGGCGGACAAGATGAACTGGGTTATTTTTTTCCAAATGAAAGTGGAACATTAATATTTCATTCTATCAAAAATCTAATCCCTGCAGGAGAAAGACAGTTTGCAGATATCTGGGATATACACTTACTAAATGATGAAATATTCTTTAGAACAGTTAACAAAATTTTTAGACTTAAAAACAATAAAATTGATGTATTTATAACTAGAAATGCATGGGTATATGCAGGAGTTGTAAATAAAGAAATACTTGCGCATGAAAATAAAATTGGCTTAAAACATTTTAAAAATGGACAATGGTTAATAAAGTGTGATGATAAGAGGATTTTAAATAGTACAATAACCGCAATTTTGCCATACAGTGCTGATACCTTATTAATTACTACACTAAAGGACGGTTTGTTTTTATTGAAAGGGAATAAACTCATAGAAAAAAGGACAATTAATGATAGGGTATTTGCTAACGATAGGATTAATTGTGCATTAAGGATCAACGAAAATTTGTATGCATTAGGAACCACTTCTTCTGCTTTGCTAGTTATTAACAAGCAAGGTGTAATAGAGCGACAATTTTCTTATGCTGAAGGCTTAAATAATAATAACATCAGAAGTGTATTGTTAGATCAGCACCAAAATTTATGGTTAGGATTAGATGATGGTATTTCTTTTATTGCTTTTAATAGTGCAATTAAACATATTTATCCCGATAGGAATAAGCAAGTTTCTAGTTATGCAACCAAAATTTTTAACAGTAAACTCTACATCGGTACTTCTAACGGGCTTTTAGCCGCCCCAATTGATTTAAATGCAGAAGATTTTAGCAATTTGCAAACTAAATTTACCGAGGTCGAAAATTCAAAGGGTCAAACTTGGGGTTTAACAGAAGTAAACAAACATTTATTATTAGCAAATGAAGATGGTGGTTATGTGGTAAATAATTATAGCGCTAGCCAATTATATAGCGGTTTGGGTACTTGGTTATTTGCTTCCTTATCTAAAAATAATCAAGATGATTACGTGGTTGCAGGCACTTATACGGGCTTAGAATTAATAGATTATAAAAATGGTACATTCAGTACTAAAGGTACACTATCAGCATTAAATGAGCCATTAAGATTTATCGCAGTAGATCATCAGTTAAATTGTGTGTGGGCATCACATCCTTACAGGGGTATTTATAAATTAGACATATCTGCAGATAGGCAAAAGATTATTAAAACAACTTTATTAACAAAAAATGATGGTTTACCGAAAACGCTGTACAACTATATTTTTAAAATTAAAGGAAAAATTGTGGCGGCAACTGCAGATGGTATTTACCAATATGATGCAGCCATAAAGAGATTTTATCAGAGTGCTTTATTTAGACCAATGTTTAAGAACTTATCAATTCAACTTTTAACTGAGGATAAGGATGGAAATGTATGGTTTGTATCAGAAAAGCGTGTTGGGGTAATAGATTTTAAGCAGAAAAATGATATTAAAAACTTTACTATAGTTGAGTTTCCAGAGCTTACAGCAAAAATATTAGCTGGTTTCGAAAATATATATCCATATAATGATAGGAATATATTTATAGGAGCAAATAAAGGATTAATACATATTGATTATCGGAAGTATGCCGCTAATATTTATAAACCTAATGTACTACTTGGACAAATAAAAATTATTGGTAAAACTGATAGTATATTTTTTGGTGGATATTACAGTAAAGAAAAAAATGAAACTAAAAAACTTTCTTACGAGTTCAATTCCATGCATTTCGAATATGCATCAACACTATTTGAGCAAAAGGAAAATATAGAATATAGCTATCAATTAAAGGGTTACGATGATGAATGGTCTACATGGAGCAGTAAAAGTGAGAAAGATTATACCAATTTACCACATGGAAAGTATACGTTTTTTGTCAAGGCAAGAAATAATTTGGGTAACGAATCTGAACCTACAAGCTATAGTTTTGCAATCTCGGCACCATGGTACAATAGTAATTTAGCTTATGTTTTTTATTTTTTGGTTTTCAGCTGTTTAGTTTATTTATTAATCAAATTACAAGAAAAAGAGCATTTAAGGCAACAAGATAAATTAAGACAAAAACATCAATTAGAGATAGAAAGAAACGAGCAACAGATAACTAAGCTGCAGAAAAAACAATTGGAAGCTGATGTAGAGTTCAAAAACAAAGAGCTAGCAACTACAACAATGCATTTGGTACAAAGAGGTAAATTGTTATCTAAAATTGGCGACGAACTTTTGCCCCTTATGCAAGAAACTACAAGTAAGGATACTGCCAACGATTTAAAGAAAGTAATTAGACTACTTAACGAGGCTAAAAAATTAGATAACGATTGGAATCAATTTGCCATACATTTTGATCATGTACATGCTAACTTTTTAACTAATTTAAAAGTTAATTTTCCCAATTTAAGTCCGAGTGATTTAAAACTTTGTGCCTACCTAAAATTAAACTTATCATCTAAAGAAATTGCTCAATTATTAAATATTACACCAAGAGCAGTAGAAGTTAGCAGATATAGGTTAAGAAAAAAATTAGGATTAAAACCTGAAGTAAATCTTTTTGATTACTTGTTAAATAATGCTGTAAAAATCACTTAACAACATTTATAATAGGTTTTTACTCTTTGTTCTTTTGTAGACCAAGCGATATAAATACTTTTATCTTTGCCTAAGCTATAATAAAAACCATTAAATTGGGTTTGCTTAAGTTCATTGTAAAAAGCTTCATCTGGTGTATTGGTGTCTAATTCTTGCTGTTCGGTAACGGCAGGCTCAAGAAAGTGTTCTTCGGTAAAAAAGGCGTTAATCTGTTTGTTAATGAAAGCAATTTTATCATTTTCCTTTTTCAAGTCCTCGCTGTCTAAATAGCTTTTTAAAAGCTCCGTTGCTGTTAAACTTTTTTGATAGATTTTTTTACCATTAAAATTTTTTATGGTAAAATTTAACATCATATCGGCAGATTTTTGACCCGTCAAAGCAACTTTAAAAGTATCTAATTTAAGCGTATCACTAAAAGCAAATGTTTTAGACATTTCAGTTATAGCTTCTACTTTTTTATCATTTTTACAAGCAGCAAAACAAAGCAGAAACAAAAAAGACAATAGGTAGATTTTCTTCATTGCACATTTGAATTTGCTCTAAGATAAAAAAATATCTTAAAAAACAATTTTTTGCAAATCTTCTGGAGTATCAATGGCAATAGTTTCTATGCCTGTAACTTTTGTTTGGATTTGATAGCCATTTTCGAGCCATCTTAACTGTTCTAAACTTTCGGCAAGTTCTAAGGATGAAGGTTTAAGTTGAGTAATTGCCAGTAAAGTTGCCGTAGTGTATCCGTAAATACCAATATGTTTGTAAAATTGGTGAGAAGTAGCCCAATCTTCTTTCTTTTCCGCATTGCGAATGTAAGGGATAGGTTGGCGGCTAAAATAAATGGCTTGCTGATTTGAGTTTATAACAACTTTAGGGATATTTGGATTAAAAAGCTCCTCATCAGTATGAATTTCTTTAATTAAAGTAGCTAGTTGAATGTTTTTATCAGTAAAGCAAGAACGAACCAAAGCAATTTGAGTAGGGTCTATAAAAGGTTCATCACCTTGTATGTTTATAATTACATCGTATCCAGTTAGTTTTTTTGCCACTTCTGCGCAACGGTCAGTCCCGCTTTGGTGTTCGGTACTCGTCATAATCACTTTACCACCAAACGCTTCAATAACAGTCGATATTCTAACATCATCTGTTGCTACAACAACCTCATCCAAATCACATTTTTTGGCTTGTTCATAAACACGCTGTATCATTGTTTTACCAGCAATATCAACCAAGGGTTTAGCCGGAAAACGAGTAGAAGCGTAGCGAGCAGGAATAATGCCTAAAGTTTTAAGCCCTAAACCTTCCAAATCAGACTTCGTATTTTTATCGTTCATGTTTTCCGCCATAAAATTACTCGAATTAAAAACTCCCCTTTTATGGGGTCGGGGGGAATAATCCGTTAATCTCAGCTTCTATAGATTGAATAACTATACCCAAATCTTCAGGATTGTTGGTAAAATCGAGTTTGTCTTTATCTAAAATCAAAAGTTTTCCCAAACTATAATCTTTAATCCAGGCTTCGTATTTTTCGTTAAGTTTCGATAAATAATCAATTCTAATACTTGCTTCGTATTCTCTACCACGGCGTTGTATATTATTTACCAACGTTGGTACCGAAGCTCTTAAATAAACCAGCAAATCTGGTGGTTTTATAAATGAGGTAATATTGCTAAAAATAGCTCTATAATTATCATGATCACGAGAAGTCATTAAACCCATTTCATGCAAATTTTCTGCAAAAATGTGAGCGTCTTCGTAAATTGTACGATCTTGGATTACGTTGCGTTTGTTTGTTTCAATCTCTACAATCTGCTGAAAGCGACTGTTTAAGAAATAAATTTGAAGATTAAAACTCCAACGCTTCATATCGCTGTAAAAATCCTCTAAATACGGATTGTTATCTACCGCTTCATATAAAGCTTCCCATCCGTAATTTTTGGCCAGTAAGCTAGTTAATGTTGTTTTACCGGCACCAATATTTCCAACTATTGCTATATGCATATATTTTTAGATATGAGATATTAGATATGAGATATGAGATATGAGTATAGATAAGCGTTCTCAAATCTAACTTCTCACATCTCAAATCTATCAATTAAAAACTTCTAAACCCAATTAATTCTCTTACTTCTCTAATGGTTTTTTGTGCGCTTTCTCTTGCTTTTAAAGCACCATGTCTGGCAACCTGTCGTAAAAAAGCAGTATCTGCAGCAATTTCGCTAATCTTTTCACGCATTGGGGTTGTAGTAACAATCATATCTTCTGCCAATTGTTTTTTAAAATCGCCGTAACGGATAGCCATTTTATTGTATTGCTCATCAAAATGCGCTAAAGTATCTTCAGAAGAAACAATTTTCATTAAATCGAATAAATTCTGTATCGCTTCTGGTTTTTCTTGAAACTCAGCCGTTGGTCCGCCATCAGTAACGGCTCTTGCTACTTTTTTACGAATAACTTCTGGCGAATCTGATAAGTTAATTACATTGCCCTCACCTTCAGATTTACCCATTTTACCTTTTCCATCTAAGCCTGGTACTTTTACTAAGTTTTTAGAGTAGCTAAAAGCATAAGGCTCTGGGAAATAATCTTGATTATATAATCTATTGAAACGGTTACCAAAAGTACGTGCCATTTCTAAATGCTGTTCTTGATCTTTACCAACAGGTACTTTTGTGGCTTTGTGTATTAAAATATCAGCAGCCATTAAAACAGGGTAAGTTAATAAACCAGCATTTACATTATCTGGAGTGGCTCTAACTTTATCTTTAAATGATGCACTACGCTCCAATTCGCCCATGTAAGCATTCATGTTCAAATACAAATACAACTCGGCAATTTCTGGAACGTCAGATTGTATGTAGATTGTTGATTCTTCTGGATCAATACCACAAGCCAAATATTCTACCAAAACATTTTTAACATTACCATGTAAATCTGCTGGCGTAGGGTGAGTGGTTAAAGAATGTAAATCGGCAATAAAAAAATAACAGTTGTACTCATTTTGCATTTGTACAAAGTTTTTTAAGGCTCCGAAATAGTTTCCTAAATGTAATTTGCCTGTAGAACGTATGCCGCTCACTACTGTTTCTTTCATAATTGCCGAAATTAAGAAAAAACCTAAACATGGAATTTAATTATTTACTTTTTGTTCATTATAGTTTAAAAATTAAATTGGTTTCCAGAGAAGTAGGGATTTCGCTTGCTCAACATTTGTTCATTGGTTGTTTGATTTTTTTGAAGAGCGTGTTCATTGCTCATCGGTTACGATAATCCCGCCATCATTTCCTGCCTACCGCAGGCAGGCAAGTCCTCGGCTCGTTCCTCACCTCCGGGCTTTACATTTTGTCGGGTCTAGTTAACTCGGGTTTTCCTAAATAGGTTGCATTTATATAGTGCGTTATAGAGTTTACCTTTCCGACCCATCGTACTCCTCACTGTGGTTTGTGACACACAGAACATTATCACGCACCTAGCTTTTAACAATTCAAAAGAACTACAAACTTTGTAATATAAACCCGACCGAAGTGAAAATAACCCAATTCGAGCACAAGCATTACTCTGCTCACCTTTTTTGGGTTATTGTAACAAAGGGCGGGGCTGCTTTTGCCATAAACTACTGCCATAGTTTTTCAAAAAAATGAAAAATGGTTTAGCATATTTTGTACTTTTGAAACAATGATTAAGCTGCTAAAGAAGTTGCACTTCTTTTATTTTATTTTCTGGATATTATTTTTCTTCTTCCTTTTTTGGCCTGTATATTATTGGGGCAGTCGTAAACCGAGCAGGTATTTGTTGCTCAATAGGTTTAGAACGATCCACTCTTTTTTAGGTACAGCTTTATGTGGGGTGTATTTTAGCTTTGAGTTCGAAAAGCCTTTGGGAGATCAAACTTATATTTATTGCGCAAACCATACCTCTAACTTAGATATTGTTTTATTCTGTCTACTTGCAAAAGGGCGTTTTCATTTTATGGGTAAAGAAGAGTTAACCAAAAACCCAGTTTTAGGTTTGTTTTTTAGCACAATTGATGTGGCTGTTGCAAGAGAAAGCAAAATTTCTGCCTTTAGGGCATTTAAAAAAGCTGGAGAAAATTTAGATAATGGCATGAGTTTAATCATTTTTCCGGAAGGTAAAATAGATGATTTGTACCCGCCAAAATTACATGAATTTAAAAATGGGCCGTTTAGATTGGCCATTGAACATGATATACCAATTGTGCCGGTTAGCATTAATGTTTGGCATTTGATGTGGGATGATGGCTCAAGATATGGAACGAAACCTGGGATTGGAAAAGTTTATGTGCATGAACCAATTTCAACCGTTATATTAGCAACAGAAAGCGCTGATGTTTTAAAAGACGAAGTTTTTAATAAAATTAATAGCAAATTAAAGTAATGACGATAGATAAAGAAACAGTTATAAAAGTTGCCGATTTAGCTAGAATTGAAATAAAAGAAGAAGAAATTAGTGGTTTAACTGAAGAAATGAACAAAATTTTAACGTTTATGGAAAAGTTAAATGAACTAGATACAACTGGTGTAAAACCATTAGTTTACATGAACGAGGAAGTTAATGTTTGGCGAGAAGATGTTGCAAAGCAAGAAATAACCGTTGCTGATGGTTTAAAAAACTCGGCAAAGCATAATGAAAATTATTTCTTTGTGCCAAAAATTATCGAAAAATAGACTGATTGATGTAACAATTGAAGGGGTAGGGTGGTCTAAAAAAACAAAACACAATGCAGCTGTTAAGATTTTATTAGATTTGGTAAAACCGAACGGCTACATCACATAAATTAGCAACAAAAATGCAAAAAGCACTTATCCACATTAAAGATATTGGACGTAAATACGTTATTGGTTCTGAAGTTATTCATGCATTAAAATCTGTAAGTTTAGATATTAATAAAGGAGAATTTGTTGCTTTAATGGGTCCATCTGGTTCTGGTAAATCTACTTTAATGAATATTTTAGGCTGTTTAGATACACCAAGCAAAGGTGATTATATTTTAAATGGCACCAACGTAAGTCAGATGACTGATAATGAATTGGCAGAGGTAAGAAATAAAGAAATAGGGTTTGTTTTTCAAACGTTTAATTTGTTGCCACGTTCTACCTCATTAGATAATGTGGCATTGCCATTAATTTATGCCGGAGCCGGTAAGCGTGAGCGTGATGAAAGAGCTACAAAAGCATTAGAAAATGTTGGTTTAGGTAATCGTATTACGCACAAACCGAATGAGCTTTCGGGTGGTCAGCGCCAACGTGTGGCAGTTGCAAGAGCTTTAATCAATAATCCATCTATTATATTGGCCGATGAACCTACAGGTAATTTAGATACCAAAACCTCGATTGAGATTATGGGTTTGTTAGAGGAAATACATAGTAAAGGAAATACCATTATTTTGGTTACCCATGAAGAAGACATTGCTCAGCATGCCCATAGAATTGTTCGGATGCGTGATGGTTTGATTGAAAAGGATTATATTAATGATGACATAAAAACAGTTTCGCCACGTTTATCTCATTTAAAAGATAAAGGCGATGATTTTGAAAGTATAGTTTAAAATAGATTTGAGTATTGAGATTTGAGACAATTCACATCTCACATCTCACGTCTCATATCTCAAATCTCAATATGAAGATATACACTAAAACAGGAGATAAAGGCCAAACTTCACTAATAGGCGGTACTCGAGTTCCTAAATATCACCTCAGAATAGAAAGTTACGGTACGGTTGATGAACTAAATTCGTACATCGGTTTAATCATGTGTCAGGATATTGATACTCATCATCAATCGGTTTTAAAAGAAATTCAAGATAGGTTATTCACAATTGGATCTTCGTTAGCCTCTGACCCAGAAAAGTCTAAAATGAAAATTCCTGATCTTTTGGCAACTGACATTACGCTGTTAGAAAAAGAAATGGACAATATGAATGAACAATTGCCAGCGCTAAAACATTTTATATTACCTGGTGGAAATACAACTGTATCTTATTGTCATTTAGCACGTTGTGTTTGCCGTAGAGCAGAGCGATTAACAGTTCATTTAGCAGAAGAAAGTTTTGTTGACAGCAATATTACAATCTATTTGAACAGATTAAGCGATTATTTGTTTGTTTTGGCACGAAAACTGAGTGCAGATGCTAAAACGCAGGAAAACGTTTGGCTGCCACGACTTTAAAATAGTGGAAAAAAATATTTGTTTTGCTCATTTTTTTTACCATACTTTTGCGCAAATAGAAAATAGAATAATTTAATAAGAATAATATGTATTGGACATTAGAATTGGCATCGCACTTGGAAGACGCTCCATGGCCTGCAACAAAAGACGAATTAATTGATTATGGTATTCGTTCTGGTGCACCTGTAGAGGTGATAGAGAATTTACAAGCCTTAGAAGATGACGGTGAGCCTTATGAAACAATAGAAGAAATTTGGCCAGATTATCCCACAAAAGATGATTTCTTCTTTAACGAAGATGAATACTAAAAAATCATAAAATTAAAAGTCTCGAAGAAATTCGAGACTTTTTTTATTTCCTAGAACAATTTAGAGATTGAAGTTGTTAATGGTTAGAAATTAAACAAATTATAATCATACTTATTAATCAATTTAAAAAAAAATCATCATGGGAAATCTACTTTACATCATCGCAGTAATCTTAGTCATCATTTGGGCAATTAGCTTCTTAGGAGGTTATTATACTGGTGGTATTATACATACATTATTGGTAATTGCAATTATCGCTATTATCTTAAGAGTAATTAGAGGAGCAGCTTAAACATATAAAAAATATAGAAATTATGGGAAATCTACTTTATATCATCGCAGTAATATTAGTAATTATTTGGGCAATCAGCTTCTTAGGAGGTTTTTATACCGGAGGTATTATACACACATTATTGGTTATTGCAATTATTGCTGTAATCTTAAAAGTAATAAGAGGGGCTGCATAAATAAATCTAAGCAGTTAATGAAAAAGAGAAGCTATATAGTTTCTCTTTTTTTATTTGATTAAAAAATTAGCTAACTCTAAATCTTCTTGATAGGTAATTTTAAAGTTATTTCTCTCTCCTTCAATTAAATTAATCTTAAAACCAGCACGCTCAACTACAGATGCATCATCTGTAAATGTTGGTTCGTAATGTTGCTGATAAGCTGTTCTTAACTGGTTAATATGAAAGGTTTGTGGGGTTTGCACCAACACCAATTCATCTCTATTTACAATTTCGCTATTTGTTTTAGATAGCAACTTTCTAACCGAGTCGCTTGGTTTAATTGCAGCAATTGCGTTACCTAGTTCTTGGGCGGTTTGATAAGCATTATCAATTAATTTATGGCTAACTAAAGGCCTAACTGCATCATGTATAGCAATAATTCCATCATCTTTAATAGCCATCAGTCCGTTTCTAACCGAATGAAAGCGTTGATCGCCACCAGCAATAACAAGGTGTGGCAAATCAAAGTTATGTTTCAAACAAAGTTCATCCCAATATGATACTAGGTTGGCATTAAGTACTAAAATAAGTTGAGGTTTGTAAGAACTGTTAGCAAAAGCTAAAAGAGTGTGCATAAGCACGGGTTTGTTCTTAAGCAATAAAAATTGTTTAGCAATTGTGGTTTGCATCCTAGTGCCAGAACCACCAGCAACTATTATTGCATAGTATTTCATTTTTCTTGAGATGTGAGAAGATAGATATGAGATATGAGTTTATATTGACTAAGTCTCAAATCTCATATCTCAATTCTACAATCTATATAATCAACATCGCATCTCCATAACTGTAGAAACGATATTTTTCTTTTAACGCAACTTGGTAAGCATTCATTACATTTTCGTAACCACCAAATGCACTTACCATCATTAATAAAGTAGACTCTGGTGTGTGAAAGTTGGTAATCATGCAATTTGCAATGCTAAAATCATAAGGAGGAAAGATGAATTTACTTGTCCAATCGTTAGCAGATTTTAATTTTCTATTTGATGAAACTGCAGATTCGATGGCACGCATAGAAGTTGTACCTACTGCACAAATTCTTCTTTTATGGTCTAATGCGTTGTTAACAATATCAGCATCTTTTTGTTCGATGATGAATTGCTCTGAATCCATTTTATGTTTAGTTAAATCTTCAACTTCAACTGCTCTAAATGTACCCAAACCAACGTGTAAGGTAACTTCAGCAAAATCTACACCTTTTAATTCTAAACGTTTCATTAACTCTCTGCTAAAGTGTAAACCAGCAGTTGGAGCTGCAACAGCACCTTCATGTTTAGCAAAAATAGTTTGATAACGCTCTTTATCTTGTTCTGTAGCTTTACGTTTAATGTATTTAGGAAGTGGAGTTTCACCTAAAATTTCCACATTTTTTCTAAATTCTTCGTCTGTGCCATCAAATAAGAAACGTATAGTACGACCTCTTGATGTAGTGTTATCTACAACTTCGGCAACTAATAAATCATTATCACCAAAATATAGTTTATTGCCAACGCGAATTTTACGAGCAGGATCTACTAAAACATCCCATAAACGTAACTCTTTGTTTAACTCGCGAAGTAAGAAAACTTCTATCGTTGCGCCAGTTTTTTCTTTATTACCGTATAAACGAGCTGGAAAAACTTTTGTGTTGTTAAGAATCATTACATCCTTATCATCAAAATATCCTAAAACGTCTTTAAAAATCTTATGCTCAATTTTACCACTATCCTTGTGCAAAACCATTAAACGGGCTTCGTCTCTTTGTTCTGCAGGCGTATTCGCTAAAAGCGATTCTGGTAAATTAAACTTAAATTGAGATAACTTCATGTTTATTAATGTAGTAAATTAGGGCGCAAATTTACAAATTATAATTCTTTTTTTGTAATTTATATTACACTGTTACACGAACTAACTCAATTTTAAATTTATTTTGAAAAGATAACGCAGTGCTTTTAGCTTAATATAGTACTGCTGTAAATTACAAGTTTTGTTTTAAGCCCATTCACTCACCCTAATCAAACAAAAGCTTTTCATTTCCATCAGGTTTAGGTGGCTAAGCTTTTACTACTATGAGGGGTTTTAATTGCATTGGCCCAATTTTTTAGACCTGATAGGAGTGTAAATACTTTTTGTTTAAATGCGCAGCATACAAAAAGATTGAAACGAATAGCAGGTGTAGCCTAAATTTTTGCACTGCTCTTGCTCTTCAAAAAAATTAAATAGAAGTTTACCTCTATAGTAAATGTGATTTTTTTAAATTGAATGTATTTTTATTAATATACTCTAACTCTTGTAACCTTTTTAGGTAAATTTGGTCTAAACAATACTATGATGATATTTAGACTTATAGGTGAGAGTTTCAGGTTTGCTTGGGATGCTTTACGCCAAAATAAATTAAGAACTGCATTATCTCTTTTGGGTATAACAATTGGTATTTTTATCATTATTGCGGTATCTACAGGCGTTGATACCATGCGAGATAAAATACAGAGCAGTGTTGATAAATTAGGTTCTAACACATTATTTGTACAAAAATGGCCATGGGTTTTTAATGATAATTTTCCGTGGTGGAAATACGTAAACAGACCTGAGCCATCATTAAGAGATTACAATGGCTTAAAAGACAGGATGGATATGGCTGTTGGAGTTTGCTATGAAGTGAATGCCAGCAATAGAACTATTAAATATGCAAGTAATTCTGTTGATGGTGCAAATATAAATGCAGCCTCACATGAATATAGTAAAACTTGGGATTTGGAATTTCAAGACGGAAGGTATTTTACGGCGAGCGAAAGTCAATATGGCTCGCCTGTTTGTATTTTAGGTGCAGAGATAGCTGAAGGGCTATTTGATAATAGTAACCCGATAGGTAAACAAATAAAAGTAATGGGTAGGAGAGTTACTGTTATTGGTGTTTACAAAAAAGAAGGTGAAGATATGATGGGCATGTCTCAAGATAAAAATGTGCTCATTCCATTAAATTTAGCTAAAGGAATTTTCGATGTGAATAGTGAAAGATACAATCCACAGGTTACGGTTAGGGGTAAAGAAAATATTGCTTTAGAAGAAGTAGAAAGTGAACTGAAAGGTTTGATGAGATCAATTCATCGATTAAAACCTGGTGAAGAAGATGATTTCTCTTTAAATAAAACTACGATGTTGAGTAATCAGTTAGATATTATGTTTGGTGTGGTAGATATTGCAGGACTAATTATTGGTGGTTTTTCGGTTTTAGTTGGCGGTTTTGGTATTGCAAATATCATGTTTGTTTCTGTTAAAGAAAGAACAAATATCATCGGCATACAAAAATCATTAGGTGCTAAAAATTACTTTATTTTATTGCAATTTGTGCTCGAAGCAGTTGCGCTCTGTTTAATGGGTGGTTTATTGGGTTTAGGTTTGGTTTATATTTTAACACTCGTATTTACTTACGCAGTAGATGTAGAGATTATTCTCTACTTTAAAAATATTTTAAGTGGAATTGGCTGGTCTGTTGCAATTGGATTAATTGCAGGTTTTTGGCCAGCATTTGCAGCATCTAGGTTAGATCCGGTGGAAGCTATTAGGTCTTAACCCCTAAATCTCCTAAAGTGGACTTTGCCAAATTACAAATAGATTTATCGAAAAAAAGAGCCTTGCAAAATTGCAAGGCTCTTTTTTGTGCTCATTATAAGATTTTATAGTTAAGTAGTCATCGGAAGATTGATGCACTTAACTCAATTTACCTAATGCTTCTTTAATTCTTCTTAAGGCTTCAACCAAGCTCTCGTCTGATGCTGCGTAAGAAAGGCGGATATAATTGTTGTTACCGAATGAATCGCCGCCAACTGTTGCTACGTGACCAACATTTAATAAATACAAAGCCAAATCTGCAGAGTCTTTAATAACATTGCCTTCTGCATCTTTTTTACCAAAGAAAGAACTAATTTCTGGGAAAAAATAGAAAGCTCCATCTGGCATATTGGTTTTAACACCTGGTATTTCATTTAATAAGTCGAAAACCAATTGTCTACGTCTAGCAAAAGATTTTTTCATCTCAAGAACCGTTTCTAAACCTTGCTCGTAGGCCACTATACCAGCACGTTGTGCAATAGAACATGTTCCAGAAGTGGTTTGACCTTGCATTTTGTCATTTGCAGCAGCAATTTCTTTATTTGCAGCAATGTATCCTAATCTCCAACCCGTCATGGCAAAAGCTTTAGAAAAACCATTTACAATAATTACGCGGTCTTTAATGCTGTCAAATTGTGCTATAGATTCATGTTTATCGATAAAGTTGATGTGCTCATAAATTTCATCAGATAAAATGTAAACATCTGGATGTTTTTCAAAAACTTTAACCAAACCTGCTAATTCTTCTTTGCTGTAAACTGAACCTGTAGGATTACATGGAGACGAGAACATGAAAAGCTTAGTTTTTGGCGTAATTGCAGCTTCTAATTGTTCTGGTGTGATTTTAAAATCGCTTTCGATATCTGTATCTATATAAACAGATTTACCTTCGGCCAATACTACCATTTCTGAATAAGAAACCCAATAAGGCGTTGGAATAATTACTTCTTCACCTGGATTAATTAAAGTTAAAATAACATTTGATAGCGATTGTTTAGCACCAGTTGATACTACAATTTGCGAGATATCGTAATCTAAATTATTTTCTTTCTTTAATTTATTTACAATAGCTTGTCTTAATTCTGGATAGCCAGGTACTGGAGAATAACGTGTCCAGTTTTCATCAAGCGCTTTTTTAGCGGCCTCTTTAACGTGATCTGGTGTGTTAAAGTCTGGCTCGCCAATACTTAAACTAATAATGTTAATTCCTTTTGCTGCTAATTCGCGACCAAGTTTGGTCATTTTAAGTGTAGCTGACTCTGATAAGTTGTTGATTCTTTGCGATAAAACTGCCATAATAATTTTGTGATTGCGCAAATATAAAAACCAATCGCTATTAGGCAATAAAAAAGATTGTTTTTATTAAAATTACAGGGTTAAACTGTACTTTTGGGGCTCAAGATCGATAAAATTGCAGCCGAAAAAAAAAGCCATCCTAATTTCACTTTGTGTGAGCATTGTTTTAATGCTAGCCAAATTTGTTGCTTATTTTATTACCAACTCTAATGCCATTTTAACCGATGCTGCAGAAAGTATTGTAAATGTAATTGCTAGTGCATTTGCTTTTTATAGCATTTATTTAAGTACGTTACCTAAGGATGAAAATCATCCGTATGGACATGGAAAAGTTGAGTTTTTTTCTGCTTTTGTAGAGGGTGTTTTAATTGGTATAGCCGGAATAATTATCATTTTTAAGTCTAGTTACGATTTTTTTTATCCGAAAGAAATTAAACAACTTTTTGATGGAGCAATAATTATAGCCATAACAGGCATCATTAATTTGGCAATAGGCTTTTATTTAATAAAAACTGGGAAAAGGCATAGATCTTTAACTTTAGAAGCAGATGGTAAACATCTATTAACTGATGCGATAAGCAGTGCTGGATTAGTAATCGGTATTATCATTATTTATACAACTCAAATATTTTGGCTAGATAGTGCGATATCAATTGCTTTAGGTTGTTACATCGTATTTAATGGTTATAAGCTAACACGAAAATCGGTTGGTGGCTTAATGGATGAAAGTAACATAGAATTGGTTAAAGATATTGTAGTGATTTTACAAGAAAATAGACAAGAAAGTTGGATTGATGTACATAATTTGCGAGCACAGCAGTACGGTCCAGACTTACATATTGATTGCCATGTTACGCTTCCATATTATTTCGATTTAAATGAAGTTCATCAACAAATATCCAATATCGATCAATTGATTAATGTTTCAGGATCTCATGAAACTGAGCTTTTTATACATGCAGACCCTTGCTTGCCTGCTTGCTGTAATTACTGCAAAATGCCTAACTGCAAGGTAAGGCAAGAAGATTTTAAAAGAGAAATAGGTTGGAACATGGAAAACGTTACTAAAAACCAAAAACACTTTAGCCAATGAGTTATTTTAACCTAAGGGTTTATGGATTGCTAATAAATAACCGAAATGAGGTTTTGGTAAGTGATGAGTTTGAATATGCTCAGTGTTTTTCGAAATTTCCAGGTGGTGGTGTTGAGTTAGGCGAAGGTTTAATTGATGCCTTAAAACGCGAATTTGTAGAAGAATGCACAGCCGAGATAGAAGTTATCGAACATTTTTACACAACAGATTTTTACGAAAAATCATCATTTAATGATAGTCAGGTAATTAGTGTTTACTATTTAATAAAGGAAATAAAACCCTTAACATTAAAGTTTAAAACGCAAGTTTTTGATTTCGACGAAGGTTCTTGTCAATCTTTTAGATGGATTAAAATTGATGATTTAAAAGCTGATGATGTAACTTTTAAAACCGATAAAACAGTAGTTGAAATGTTAAAAAAGAGAATTTAAGAAATGGGAGAAAGGATACTGCATAACATAATGCCACTGCTAAAGATCATTCTATTTATATTTTTCATCTTTATCTGTTTATTGCCATTTGGATTGATTGCTCAAATGGAGTTTATCACCATCCCAAAAGATTCTATATTATCTGATTTGGTTTTAGAAGGAGCATTGGTTATTGTTGTTATTTCAGCATTACTGATGATGTTCCAAACTTTTCCAACTATAAATTTTAAAGATGTTTTTGTTGAAAAAGAGCATGCTTTAAGTGGGTTTTTAAAAGGTACTGGAATCGGTTTAATTCTCATTTTAATAGCAGGAGCAATATTATTTTTATTAGGCTTTGTAGATTTTAGCTTAGGGAAAATTAGTGTTGCTGTTTTTTTAGGATATTTATTATTTTTTCTACTAGTATCCGTATTCGAAGAGTTGATGTTTAGAACAATCCCATTATTTGTTTTTGCAGAGCGATATCATTTTCTTTTTGCCATCATCATTAACGGATTACTTTTTGGCTTTGTACACATGAGTAATCCAGGTTTTACTTGGTTAGCCATGCTGAATATTACTTTGGCTGGTGCATTATTTTCGATTTTCACCTTGTTAAAGAAAAATATAAGTTGGGCAATTGGTATCCATTTTAGTTGGAATTTTGCGCAAGGTACTTTGTTAGGTTACAAAGTAAGTGGTACTAATTCTCCAGGTTTGCTAACAGCTAAACCAGTTGGTGACGAATATTTATCTGGTGGTACTTTTGGCATAGAGGGTTCTATTTTTTGTTCAATCCTATTAATTTTGCTAATTATATGGTTGCTTGTAAAAAACAAATTTGAACCCATAATGCCTAAAGAAAATTTAATAGTAGAGGAATAGCACATGAGTTTAATAGAAAGAGATCAAAAGGTAATCTGGCATCCTTACACGCAAATGAAAAATGCACAGCAGCCAATTCCTATAAAAAGGGGAGAAGGTGTGTATTTGTTTGATGAGGATGGTAATAAATATATAGATGCAGTTTCTTCTTGGTGGGTAAATATTCATGGTCATGCACACCCACATATTGCACAAAAAGTTGCTAAACAATTAACAGAGTTAGAACATGTAATTTTTGCAGGTTTTACACATGAGCCAGCCGTGCAATTAGCAGAAAGACTTTTGCCATTATTGCCTGGTAAACAAGAAAAGGTTTTTTATACCGATAATGGTTCAACAGCTGTTGAGGTAGCATTGAAGATGTGTTTGCAGTATTGGAGCAACTCAGGACATACTAAAAAAACTAAAATATTAGCGTTTAAAGATGCTTACCATGGCGATACATTTGGCGCTATGTCTGTTAGTGGTAGAAGCATTTTTACCAATCCTTTTAATGAGTTATTGTTTGATGTTGAGTTTATAGATTTGCCAAATGCTGGTAATATTGAAAATCTCAAATCTCAAATCTCAAATCTCAAATCTCAGTTGTGTTGTTTCATTTTCGAACCTTTAATTTTGGGTGCTAGCGGAATGCTAATGTATGAGGCTAAATATCTCGATGAACTTTTAGCTGCCTGCAAAGCGAATGATATTTTAACCATTGCCGATGAAGTAATGACGGGATTTGGTAGAACAGGAACTTATTTTGCGTGCGAACAACTAAGCAATAACCCAGATATTTTTTGCTTAAGTAAAGGTTTAACTGGCGGCACTATGCCATTGGGTGTAACCACCTGTAACCATAAAATATTTGAGGCTTTTTTAAGTGAAGATAAATTGAAAACCTTATATCACGGGCATTCCTTTACCGCTAATCCGGTGGCATGTGCTGCTTCGTTGGCAAGTTTAGATATTTTATTAGCGCCAGAAACTTTAGCCAACATCAAAAGAATAGAAAACCAGCATCAGCAGTTTTTTAAGCAAATAGAAAAACATCCAAAAGTTAAAACAATTCGTCAAACTGGAACCATTATAGCAATAGAATGGCAAACAGGTGATGATACTTCTTATTTAAATGGCTTAAGAGATCAACTTTACAATTATTTTTTAAATAAAGGGATCATCCTTCGTCCTTTAGGTAACATCATTTATATCTTACCTCCTTATGTCATTTCAAATGATGATTTGGCGTACATTTACAATTCAATACAACAAGCTTTAGAAGAAATTTAATATGCAATTAGTCTCAGTTTTAGAAAATATAGTTAGCGATAATATCTTGCATTCCAAGTGGTTAAATACTTTGTCTTATATGGAAAATGCAGGTGCTAAAAAGATATCAGCATCAGAACATAAAGAAGAAGTTACTTTATTGATTTTAAAACATGCTGCAGAAGAACATCGCCATGCTTATTACCTTAAAAAACAGTTAGCAAAGCTCGATGAAAATGTATGTAAAACCTATAGCAATGCAGAGTTGTTAGCACCTAACCACACTAAATATTACCTTAACAACCTAGATGTTAAAGTTTGTAGGTATTTAAAACAACATTTCAATTTATCAGGTTACGATTTAAAATTCGCTGCTTACTTATTTGTTACTTATGCTATAGAAGTTAGGGCAGATGAACTTTATCCTATTTACCAAGATATTTTAACTGCTAAGCAAAGTCGCGTAACAGTTAAATCTATTATTTTAGAAGAAGAAGGTCATCTGGAAGAGATGCTCAATCAATTAAGAGAGTTCTCTCTTGACTGGGAAAAACATGCAAACGAAATCATTAAAATTGAGCAGCAAATGTTTACAGATTGGATGATGGGTTTGGAAATGGAGATTGCTAGTTAAGATTTTATTTTTGAAGGTAATATTAGATTAGCACAACACAGTTTGCTTTTCAGCTACTTCCTTAATCACTCTATTTCTTTCGACTAGCAAATTAGTCATGTATTTCTTCAAAATAATTCTATTAAATAATTTCCCAAATATTCCATAAGGTACACCATAAGTAAACACATCTTTCATTAAAACTATTCCATCTGTTTCTTCAAAAAAATGATCATGTTTGATAAAACTAAAAGCGCCTTTTACCATACAATCTTGAAAGTATAATGGCTCTTTTAGCTTGGTTATTTTAGAACTTAAGGTTTGATAAATACCAAAATGTTTAGCTCGCCAAGTTACTTCGTCACCTAGCTCGCATAAACCACTTGTTTTACCCGCAATTGCCTTTTCATTTGTTTTTGCGGTAGATAACTGATGAATATCTATACTTCTTGCACAATTAAATACCATTTGGATAGGAGCATTGATGGAGGTTAAGAGAATTATTTCAGTCATTTTTATTTAATGCTTTTGCGACCTTATTTAATTGCAAATCTTTTATGAGGTGATATTTTTCTTGATATATAATTTTATTTTAACTTTTGAATAGACTTGTTATCAATCAAGGATTTCATTTGTGTTATTGCTAATTGATTTAATTTATCCAACCTATCTGCTTGAATAAGCTTTTGATCAATTAACATGGCATTAATACTTTCTAAATTAGATAAAACCACAAGTTGTTCAATAGTAGCTTCATCGCGAATATTTCCTTTTTTATTAGGATTTTCTTCTCTCCACTGCTTTGCTGTCTTTTCAAAAAGCGCAACGTTTAATAAATCTGCTTCATTACTATAAATGAAACTCCTCTGTTCGGCAGTTATACCTTTTGGAATTAGATTAAGTTTGATTGCATCTGTATGGATATGGTAATTTACTTTTGCAAGTGTGCGCTGAAAACTCCATTGCAAATTTAGCCTATTTCCCTCATCATCTTTTAATCTTTGAAATTCTTTTATTAAAAAGAGTTTAAATCCAGCAGATATCCAAGAGGCAAATTCGAAAGCAATATCTTTGTGAGCATAAGTTCCACCTTTATTACCCAATTTAGAAATAATTCCAATTGCATTTGTTTTTTCAATCCATTTCGTTGGTGATAGTGTAAAAGAATTACTTCCAGCTTCAAATAATAAGGAGTCGAATTCGACCCCTTTAAATTTCTGGTTATTAATTTGTTCCCATAACCCTAAAAATTCAATTACATTTCTAGAACGCATCCAATTTTTTACCACATCCTTTGGTTCATTTGGATTTTTATTACGAGCAATGTCTGTTAATGAAATATAATCAGAATTATCAATGATGGTTATTGAAATCTGTAAACCTTGAACATCAATGGTGTTATTTTTCATAACTTTTTCGTTTAAACTATACTATGATCTTGCTATCGAACAATTATAAAAAGCGTTCTATAATGATCTTTTATGGATTATTCCTATAAAAAAAAATTCTAATCACAATTCGGTATGGTAAACGTCCAAGTTTCTGACATTTTATATGGAATTGAAAAGGCCACACCTCTATCTAACTCAAACCATAATTTCGATCTAACTTTTTCTCTGGTGCCAGTTTCATTCATGGTCATGCTATCGTACAATCTACCATTTACCATTACATATTTGATTTTTTCAGAGTTTCTAATATCGTCCAAAGGATTATAATCCATTACTATTAAATCGCCTAATTTACCAACTTCTAAAGAGCCAATTTCTTTATCCATTCCTAAATATGAAGCGCCATTTAATGTAGCATTACGAATAGCTTGCAATGGCGTTGCACCACCTTGTACAAACATCCAAAGTTCCCAATGTGCACCTAAACCTTGTATTTGCCCGTGAGCACCTAAGTTAACTTTTGTTCCAGCGTCAGATAATTGTTTCACTGCTTTTGCTACCTCAATATGTCCATAATCACCATATTCAGATGTCGTTCTTCTTCTTGATCTTGCATCTATAATCGCTCTTGGCGTAAAACTTAATAAGCGCTCATTTTCCCAAACATTAGTTCTATCGTACCAATAATTTTCTCCCCATTGGCCACCATAAGCAACAATTAAAGTAGGCGTGTAGGCAACTTTGGTATTGCTCCAAAAGTTAACCACATCTTTATAGATCGGTGCAACCGGAATACTATGTTCAATACCTGTATGTCCATCAGCAACCATATTCATATTATGAAAAAAGGTTGAACCTCCCTCTGGTACAACTTCCATTTTTAGCTGTCTTGCTGCCTCTAAAATTTGCTGGCGTTGGTCTCTGCGTGGTTGGTTGTATGATTTTACAGAAAATGCACCAACAGCTTTTAACCTTTTTAAATGCGATAAAGCATCTTCTAAACTATTAATTACCACTTTAAAATCGCCATCTGCTCCATATAAAATCGAACCTGTAGAATATAACCTTGGGCCAATCATTCTTCCAGTTTTAAGCATTTCGCTTTGGCTAAAAACCATTTCTGTATTGCTACTCGGATCATGCGAAGTGGTAACGCCAAAACTTAAATTAGCCAAATATGACCAATCTTGCTGTGGACTAATTCCATCTGGACTCGTACGCAAATGCGCATGAACATCAATTATACCTGGCATAATTGTCTTTCCGTTCACTTCAACCACCTTCGCATCAGCTGGAATAATCACATCAGCAGTTTTACCAATTGCAATAATTTTATTGTTTTCTAATAAGATTGTACCTTCTTCAATTACTTCATCACCTTTCATGGTGATAATTCTAGCACCTTTTAATGCTAACAATCCAGTTGGTGCATCTGCTTTTAATTTTAAGCCAATAGCTATACCAGCAGTATCTAATTCTGGTAAAACTTGTGGTGCTCCTTCAACAAAGTTGAAAGTATTTTTTATTTCGCGATTGTAGTATTGCTCACCTAAAGTCCATAGTAATTTTTTGCTATCAGCGCTCCAATGTAAATAAGTACCAGCATCTTTTGTAACTTTAGCCAAAGGGATAGCTTTGTTGTTTGCAGATAAATCCATCGGAATACCTGTTGTAACCATAGGAGTGATGTAGGCGTTAAATAGTTCAGTAAATGCCATCCATTTTCCGTCTGGACTAGGTACAAACTGATTGGCATATTGTGAAGTGTAGTGGGTTCTTTCGCTACCGCCATTTAAATCCATGCTTTTAAATGCTTTTTTACCGGCATCATATCCTTGGAAAAAAATTCGAGTATCATCAATATTAAACATCGGTTTTATACCGCTTTCGCTTATTAAAGTTTTAACTCCACCGTTTGCAGAAACCACAAAAATACCAGTGTTTTTACCATAAGTTAAGCCTAAAGTTTCATTACCACTACCTTTTCTAAAAACAACTTTATCGCCTTTGTTTGAGAAAGTTGGTGCATAATAATATCCTTTTTCATCAGTTAATAAGATGGTTTTGCCAGATTTGATATCAGTTTTTTTAACAGCACCTTTAAATTCATCGCTCCAAGTAGTATAAACAATAAACTTTCCATCAGGACTAAATTTGGGCTCAAACTCAAAATCTAAACCATTAGTAACACGTTCTGGAACACCATTAGGCATTTCTTTTTTATACAGATAACCAGCTGCATTAAATACCACCATTTTGCCATCGGGCGATGTAGTAAGTTGACGAATCATTTTAACAGTAATTTCTGGACTAAACACCTTTTGCTCAAACTGAACGGCCTGTTGCACCGTTTGTTGGCTAGTAACTTCAAAAGGAATTTCGTTAATCATCAAATTATCTAACTCAATCTGTTTGATTTTTCCTTTAGTGTAAAAAACAATTTTTTTAGAGTCTGGCGTCCAAGCAAAGTTGGGGTAAACTCCAAAAACCGCCCATGTTTCTTGCTGATCGTGCGTTAAATCTTCCGTTAATGGCCATTGCTCGCCAGTTTTAATATTTTGTATGTATAATGCAGATTTTAATCGAACACGTTTAACATAAGCCATGTATTTGCCATCGGGCGATATTTGCGGACGAGCAGAACCACCTTGCTCTGCAATTAAATTGGTTAATTTTCCCGTAGTTAAATCCAGTTGTCTAATCGCATAAATTAGTCCATTAGGGTCTTTGCTATACTCGAAATTTGGACCTGGAGAAACATCTTCACTAAAATATAAGAATTTGCCATCTGGCGATACATTTGGTTCTCCAGCATCTTGCTGATCATTTTTTCTTTTAGTTAACTGAACTCCGTCACCACCATAAATGCTATACATCCACATTTCGCCAGCACCTAAAGAACGTGAGCCGGTAAAATGTTTACGAGCAATAAAATATTCGCTATTTGGCATCCAAGTAGCATTGTTTAATAACCTGAAAGTTTCTTTGGTAATTTGTTTTTTATTTCCTCCTTCGCGGTCCATAATCCAAATGTTATCTCCGTCACTTTTATCGCTTGTATAAGAAATATATTTTCCATTAGGGCTAAAACGAGGTTGTACATCAAATGCAATTCCTCCACTCAATAATTTTGCCGGACCACCATTGATAGACATTTTATAAATATCACCCAATAAATCAAAAACAATTTCTTGCCCATCCGGACTAACATCCAGGTTCATCCAAGTACCTTCATCGGTGTTTATGGTAAAGGTTTTTGTTGGTCCTTTGTATTTTTCAATATCCCACTTTGTGGTTTCTTTTTTATCTTGAGCGGTTGCAGAAAGCGTAAGAAATAAACAGCTAGTAATGAGGAGAAATTTATTCATTTTAAGGATTTCGATTAATTAATTCGCAATTTAATAATATCGCTTCGTTTTTATTAGTTTTGATGCTACCTTTTTTATGAAAGCAACAGAAATTTTAAAAAGATATTGGGGTTTCGATAATTTTAGGCCTTTACAGGATGATATTATTCAATCTATTTTAGATGGAAAAGATACATTAGCGCTTTTGCCAACTGGCGGAGGAAAATCAATCTGTTTTCAGGTGCCGGCTATGCTAATGGATGGGATTTGCATTGTTGTTTCGCCATTAATTGCTTTAATGAAAGATCAAGTTGAGAATTTAAAAGCAAAAGGTATCAATGCTATTGCGATTTATGCCGGGATGGGTAAACGTGAAATTGATATCCTATTAGATAATTGTATTTACGGAAACACTAAATTTCTTTATCTATCTCCAGAACGATTATTGTCGGAAATTGTTCGCGAACGTATTGCTTACATGAATGTTAATTTGATTGCTATTGATGAAGCGCATTGTATTTCGCAATGGGGATACGATTTCAGGCCACCATATTTAAAAATAAAAGAGCTTCGAGAAATACATCCTGATAAGCCAATTTTAGCGCTAACTGCCACAGCAACTGCATTTGTAAAGCAAGATATTATAGAAAAATTGGAGATGAAAAATGCTCAGGTTTTTTTAAAAAGCTTTTCTCGTAGAAATTTAAGTTATGTAGTTTATGATTTAGAAGACAAACATAAAAAACTGATTGAAATAGCAAATAATGTAAAAGGATGTGGATTGGTATATGTAAGAAACCGTAGAGAAACTGCAGAAGTTGCACATTTTTTACAACGCAATGGTATTTTAGCAGATTTTTACCATGCTGGTATAGAAAAAGATCTACGTTTTAAAAAACAAGAGGATTGGAAAACCGACAAAATACGGATTATGGTGGCCACAAATGCTTTTGGAATGGGCATTGATAAACCAAATGTGCGTTTTGTAATTCATTTAGATTTACCAGATAGTTTAGAGGCTTACTATCAAGAAGCTGGTAGGGCAGGCCGAGATGAAAAAAGAGCTTTTGCTGTGCTTTTAGCAAATAAATCAGATCAATTGATACTCGAAGCGAAATACAAAGAAAGCTATCCAACTGTAGATGAAATAAAAAAAACTTACCATTATTTAGGCAATTATTTTCAATTGGCATTTGGTGCTGGCGAAGGTTTAAATTTTGAATTTGATATTGCAGATTTCTGTAAAAAGTTTAGCTTAGGAGTAATTAAAACAATTGCTGCTTTAAAATTCTTGGAGCATGATGGGTACATCGCCTTATCAGAAAACATTTTTTTGCAATCACGAATTATGTTTACCGCTACACATGAAGATGTATATCGTTTTCAGATAGAGAATTCTGCTTACGATCCGATTATTAAAACCATTCAACGCAGTTATGGAGGTGCGTTTGATGGTTATGTAAAAATTAAAGAATCAGATTTGTCTAATCGTTTAAAACTTTCTTATAAAGATGTAATTGATTACTTAAATCGCTTGCAACAGTTTCAGATTTTATCTTATTTACCGCAAACTGATCAGCCACAATTGCAGTTTATTTTACCTCGTAGAGATCAAATTAATTTAGATATAGATGTAAAGTATATTGCGCTTAGGCAACAAATTCAAAAAGATCAAATTAAAGCTGTTTTAAGTTATGCATCAACTCAAAGTTGCCGTAGCAAACAACTACTGCATTATTTTGGCGAAACCAATGCAGATAAATGTGGGTTTTGCGATATCTGCCTTGCTGAAAAGAAGGTAGAAGATGCATCGCTATTGAAAGATAAAATAGATTTTGAAATTGTAACACTATTGCAAAGCGAACATTACATTTTGGATGATTTGGTAAATGGGATAGAAACTGGAAATGAAAATGAAAAAATTGATAGAATAAGGGAGTTATTAGATGCGGGTAAAATAAAATCTGACGGGAGAAAGTATTATTTGTGAGAGAGATAAGAGAAGTTAGATATGAGATTTGAGACGGGTTCAGATTAAATAATGTTTTCATTTTAAACGCCTTGGTTCGTGTCTCCACGAACAAAACAATTCAATTTCATTCTTTGATATAATTTTATTTATTTTTAAATCTTAAATTCATAAACGATATATGAACGCTAGTAAGGAAAGCCCCTTTAGGGGTTTGGGGTTAAACGACAAAAAAACAATTCGCTCTTGGGCGTTTTTCGATTGGGCAAATTCTGCTTATAATTTAGTAATAACCTCAACCATATTTCCAGCATATTACACCATCATCACTTCAGATAAAAATCCTGAAACGATAGATTATGTTACTTTTTTTGGGAGAAAATTTGTTAACTCTGCTTTATATAGCTATTCAATGTCATTTGCTTTTTTGGTAATTGCCATACTTTCGCCAATACTTTCATCCATTGCAGATACACGCGGAAACAAAAAAGTATTTATGCAAATGTTTACCTATATCGGTTCATTGGCTTGCTGTGGTTTGTATTTTTTTAAGCTAGAAACTTTAGAATTAGGTGTAATTTTATGCGTGGTTGCTGCAATAGGTTTTTGGGGAAGTTTGGTTTTTTATAATTCATACTTACCAGAGATAGCAACTGTAGATCAGCAAGATAAAGTAAGTGCTAAAGGTTTTACCTACGGATACATTGGTAGTATCATTTTACAAATAATCTGTTTTGTATTTGTATTTAAGCCAGATTGGTTTGGTATAACCGATGATTCAATTCCTGCTAGGCTATCATTTTTGATGGTAGGTATTTGGTGGATGGTTTTTGCGCAAATTCCATTTAAAAATTTACCAAAGGGAAGTCCGAATTTTAGAACCAACAAAAATGTATTTACCAGCGGATTTAACGAATTAAACAAGGTGTGGCATCAGGTAAAACAAATGGCTTATTTGAAACGCTTTTTATTCGCATTTTTCTTTTATTCGATGGGTGTACAAACCGTAATGTTGGTGGCTACCATATTTGGCGAGAAGGAATTACATCTGCCAACAGAAAAATTAATTGCAACCATATTGATTTTACAGCTTGTTGCTATTCCTGGTGCAATGCTAATGTCGTATTTATCGTCTAAAAAATTCGGAAACGTAAATGTTTTAATAGGAGTAGTTATTATTTGGATAGGCTCTTGTGTTGCAGCTTATTTTATCCATACCGAATACCAATTTTATGCTTTAGCTGCAGTAATTGGTTTAATCATGGGCGGTATTCAATCTTTATCTCGTTCTACCTATTCTAAATTTTTACCTCAAGAAAGTCCAGATCATACCTCATTCTTTAGCTTTTATGATGTGGCAGAGAAAGTTGCACTTGTTTTTGGTATGTTTATTTTCGGTTTTATCGACGAACAATTGGGTATGCGTAATTCTGTTATCGCTTTAACCGTGTTTTTCATTTTAGGTTTACTATTTTTGCTGCACTTAAAAAAGGTAGAGCCTAAAACTGTGATTGTAAATTAGGAAGCCTCAAATTTAACATCCGCTTAATGAAAATCGAATTATTTATACCCTGCTTTGTAGATCAATTATATCCAGAAACTGCTTTTAATACCATTAAAATTTTAGAAAAAGCCGGTTGCCAAGTAAGTTATAACGCTAAGCAAACCTGCTGTGGTCAGCCTGCTTACAATGCCGGTTACTGGGAAGATGCCAAAGAAATTGGCAATAAGTTTTTAAATGATTTTTCTGAAAACGAATACATTGTTGCACCATCAGCTTCATGTGTGGGCATGGTAAAAGGTGGTTTTAATGATTTGTTTACCAACACCATAGTTCATAATAAATGCAGAAACATTCAAACTAATATCTTCGAGTTATCTGATTTTTTAATCAACATTGTTAAAAGAGATTATTTTGGTGCAGAACTAGAAGGTAAGGCTGTTTATCATGATTCATGCAGTGGTTTACGCGAATGTAAAATAAAAGATGAACCTCGCCAGTTACTATCTAAAGTGCTTGGTTTAGAAATGGTTGAAATGAAAGATACGGATATGTGTTGTGGATTTGGAGGTACTTTTGCCGTTAAGTTCGATGCAATTTCATCAGCCATGGCTGAGCAAAAAGTAAATAATGCTTTAGAAATGGAAGCCGATTTTATCATTTCAACAGATTTATCATGCCTAATGCATTTAGATGGTTACATCAAAAAAAACAACATCAATATTAAAACTATGCATATTGCAGATGTTTTAGCAAATGGTTGGTTAGATTATTAGCCACTAACCCCCTGAAGGGGAAAATTATAATCTTAAGTCCCCTTTAGGGGATTTAGGGGTTTGTAAAACTTAAGTGATGTTGAAACAAATTAACCTTTTTTAACATTTTAAGTCTAAAAACTACAATAAATTTGTAGTATCAAAACAAATAAATACCAATGAAAAAAATATTCGTTGCCGTTGTAGGCATGTTAACATTAACATTTGCTGCTCAGGCACAAAAAAAATCAGGTGCCATTCAGTTTGAAAGCACTATAGATCCAGCTGCTACTATGGCGGCTACAGGTATGCAAGTTAGCGATGAGATGAGAGCTCGTATGCCTAAAGCAGTTAAAACCAATTTCGAATTATTGTTTACGGCTACAAATGCTAGTTACATGCCTGTTGAAGAAATAGAAGATAGCAATGGTGGCGGTGGCGGCGGAATGGGCCGTATGATGATGCGTATGGGAGGAGCTGGTGGCGCTAGAGAATATTATTATGCTTTTGCTGACCAAAAATTAGTAGAGGTTTTCGATTTAAGCGATACCACTTATGTGATGCAAGGAAAATTAGCAGTTGCTAATCCAGTTCAGGCATTTAATATGGCTAACAGAAATCAAAACAATGCACCAACAACCAATGGTAACACTACAACAATTAGTGCAGTGCAGTTTTTACCTGGCCCACCAACTTTAGAAGTTGTTAAAACAGAGGAGACCAAAAAAATCATAGGTTTAAACTGTAATAAAGTAATTGTTAAATCTATTCGTAAAGCTAAAGTTTTAGGTGAAGACAAAGATGTGATTGATGAAACAGCAGTTTGGTATACAAACGACCTTGGTTTTAGCTTTTCACCAGATCCTAATTTTTGGACTGAAGGAACTGTTTTAGCTATTGAAAATAAAGGTAAAACTACAATGGCAAAAAGCATCGAATATAGAAATGTTAGCGCTAAAGATGTTACTGCACCTAAAAAAGCTACTCCAATTACTGCAGATGAATATAAGGTGAAAATGGAAAACATGATGAAAAGATTTTCTGGTGGTGGAAACAGACAGGGTGGTCAACCAAGAAGTGTGATTATCAATTAAGTTTAATTATATGAAATTGATTAGCCTCAACAATTTGTTGGGGCTTTTTTGTGAAACTAGTTTTTATAATGCTTTTAACTTTTATCTTTGCGGCACAATAAAATCACGTAGTAGGTGATTTAGCTATATTTTTTATAAACCTTTAAATCATAGTTGTAGATGATTAACATTACTTTACCTGACGGTTCAGTTCGTCAGTACGAAAAGGGCACATCCGCTCATCAAATTGCCTTATCCATATCAGAAGGCTTAGCAAGAAACGTTTTAGCAGCAGAAGTAAATGGAGAAGTTTGGGATTCAACCAGATCAATTGAAGCTGATTCTGCAGTAAAATTATTAACATGGAATGACACCGCTGGTAAAGCTACATTTTGGCATTCATCGGCTCACTTAATGGCCGAAGCTTTAGAAGCACTTTATCCGGGTACGAAATTTGGTATCGGCCCTGCCATAGAAACCGGTTTTTATTACGATGTAGATTTCGGCGATAGAGAATTTTCATCAGATGACTTTAAAGCCATTGAGGCTAAAATGCTCGAATTAGCTAAACAAAAAGCAGAATTTAGTAGAAAAAGCGTTAGCAAAGCTGATGCAATACAATATTTTACAGAAAAAGGGGACGAGTATAAATTAGACCTTTTAGAAGGTTTAGATGATGGTAAAATCACTTTTTATACACAAGGTGAATTTACCGATTTATGTCGTGGTCCGCACATTCCAAATACTGGTTTTGTTAAAGCCATTAAATTGATGAATGTTGCTGGTGCTTATTGGCGTGGTGACGAAACTAAAAAACAACTGACACGTATTTATGGTGTAACTTTTCCGAAAGCGAGCGAATTAACAGAATATTTGTTAATGATTGAGGAGGCAAAAAAGCGTGATCACCGTAAGTTGGGTAAAGAATTAGAGTTGTTCATGTTCTCAGAAAAAGTAGGTGCTGGTTTACCAATGTGGTTGCCAAAAGGTACTGCTTTGCGTGAGCGTTTGGTGCAATTTTTAACGAAAGCACAAGTAAAATCTGGTTATGAGCAAGTAATTACACCACATATTGGTCATAAAAATTTGTATGTAACTTCTGGTCACTATGATAAATATGGTAAGGATAGTTTTCAGCCAATAAAAACACCACAAGAAGGAGAGGAGTTTTTCTTAAAACCAATGAACTGTCCGCACCATTGCGAAATGTACAAGTTTAAACCTCGTTCTTATAAAGATTTACCTGTTCGTTTTGCAGAATTTGGTACAGTTTACCGTTACGAGCAAAGTGGAGAGTTGCATGGTTTAACTCGTGTACGTGGTTTTACCCAAGATGATGCGCACTTGTTCTGCCGCCCAGATCAAGTAAAAGAAGAGTTTAAAAAAGTAATTGAGCTGGTATTGTATGTTTTCAAATCTTTAGGATTTGATAATTATATCGCTCAGGTTTCTTTACGTGATCCTGAAAACAAAGCAAAATACATTGGTTCTGATGAAAATTGGGCACTTGCCGAAACTGCAATAATTGAAGCTGCAGAAGAAATGAACCTTCCAACAGTTGTAGAATTGGGAGAAGCTGCATTTTACGGCCCTAAATTAGATTTTATGGTGAAGGATGCTTTGGGTAGAAAATGGCAGTTGGGTACAATTCAGGTAGATTATAATTTACCTGAACGTTTCGAATTGGAATACACAGGCAGCGATAACCAAAAACATCGCCCTGTGATGATACATAGAGCACCTTTTGGATCTTTAGAACGTTTTGTAGCAGTTTTGATTGAGCATTGTGCAGGTAACTTCCCTTTGTGGCTTTCACCAGAGCAATATATTATTCTTCCCATCTCTGAGAAATATGAAGAATATGCAAAAAAAGTTTCAAATGAATTAAATAATTCCGATATTCGCGGGCTGATAGACTTTCGAGATGAAAAGATTGGAAGGAAAATTAGAGATGCTGAAGTTAAAAAATTACCTTATATGCTGATAATAGGCGAAAAGGAAATGGAAGAGCAAAAAGTTTCGGTTCGTAAACATGGCGAAGGAGATTTAGGTTCGATGACTTTAGCGGAATTTAGTGCAATAATTATTAAAGAAATAACAGTTTAAACAGGATTTACATTTGGCATTAGGAAGACCAGGATTTAATAGGGGACCACGTCCTCCTTTTAAGAAAAAAGAAGCAGAACATAATATTAATCAGTACATCAGAGCTCAAGAGGTGAGGTTGGCTGGAGATAATGTTGAGCCAGGAATTTACCCTTTGGCAAAAGCTTTGGCACTTGCAGATGAGGCAGAATTAGATTTAGTCGAAATTTCTCCGAATGCAGTTCCACCTGTTTGTCGTATTATCGATTATAGCAAATTTGTTTACGAACAAAAGAAAAAGCAAAAAGAGATCAAAGCAAATGCTAAGCAAACTGTAATTAAAGAAATTCGTTTTGGTCCTAATACCAACGATCACGATTTTCAATTTAAATTAAAACACGCAGTTAGCTTTTTAGAAAACGGCGAGAAAGTTAGAGCTTACGTACACTTTAAAGGTAGAGCTATTGTTTACAAAGAACAAGGTGAAATCTTATTGTTAAAGTTTGCTCAGGCTTTAGAAGATATAGGTAAAGTAGAACTTTTGCCTAAATTAGAAGGAAAGCGTATGTTTTTAACATTAGCTCCTAAAGTTGCAAAGAAGTAATACATATATAAATTAAAACAAGGTTATGCCAAAAATGAAAACCAATTCCAGTGCTAAAAAGCGTTTCTCGCTTACTGGAACAGGGAAAATCAAAAGAAAGAACGCATACAAAAGTCACATTTTAACAAAAATGAGTACTAAACGTAAGCGTAACTTAGGCCAGACAAGTCTGGTAAGTGATGCTGATATGGGCAACGTTAAACGTATGCTTGCCATCGGTAAATAACTAATTTTTTAACCAGGTACTCGGTAACTAAGATTGCTAACGCAACACCGCTTATCAAAAACAACACACTATGCCACGTTCGGTAAACGCAGTAGCTGCTAGACGCAGAAGAAAAAAAGTCCTAAATATGGCCAAAGGCTATTGGGGATCAAGAAGCAAGGTATTTACCATTGCTAAAAATACGGTAGAAAAAGGTTTGCAATATGCTTACCGTGACCGTAAAGTTAAGAAAAGAGAATTCCGCGGTTTGTGGATCCAACGTATCAACGCTGGAGCACGTGAGCACGGTGTATCTTACTCTCAATTAATTGGTAAATTGGCAGCTAAAAACATCGGTTTAAACCGTAAAGTATTAGCTGACTTAGCGATGAACCATAAAGATGCTTTTAAAGCAATTATTGATGCAGTAAAATAGTAAATACTATATTAAGAGAAGGGGAGCAATTTGTTCCCCTTTTTTTGTGCCTTTTCAATTCGTCATTTCGAAATGAGCGAAGCTATTGAGAAATCTCTATGTAATATATTTTGAAAAGCAATTTCAGGCAACTATCAATGTTAGCCTGGCTTTACGCTAAATCTATATAATTGTCCTTCGACAGGCTCAGGATGACAATTATATAGGATACCGCTTCAATCCAGTTTAGTTAACTTAAAACTGTGCTATAAACTAAAAGCTAAGGTTCAAAGCCACCAAGCTAAAAACAACACTTATATAAAGCCAAATAATTGAAAAAATTATATGTATTCTAGTTTCAAATCTTTTACCTTTCCAAAGTTCTTTTGAGTAAACAAAAAATTGAAAAAATAACCTCATTGTCCAAAACAAAGCTAAACCAAATGCTATTTTTTGTCCAAAGCTAGTGTTAACCAGTTCCTCGGCACAAAGCATGCATAAAACTCCCATTAATAACGTTGTAACTGCAATAAAAAAAGTATGCACATACATCATTTGCTTATTTATTAATGACAAAGATTTTAGCTGCTCTTTCCATGCAAAATACCTTGGGAAAATAACATGAACTATGGCAAGAGTAATTAATATAAATCCTATTATTTTTAAGTGTAATTCCATTTTCTATTTTTTTACATTCACGTCCGTAGTAGCTGAGAAAAATCTCTAATTAATTTAAATAATAAACATTTATAAAGGGAGTAATCTTTTCTATCCGTATTAAGTTCAATTCAGAATTCTTAAAAACGGATTTCCATCTTTTTGGACTAAAAAAATGAAAAATACCAATGTTATAAACTATAAAATTATAAAAATCTCTATTGTGTTCTACTACAATAATTTTTCCATCTGGTTCTAAAACAGGCTTCAATTGTGTAAAGAATGAAATTTGCTCTTGTTTGTCTCTAATTTCATGAGCTGCGAAAATTAGAAAAATTAAATCAGTACTCTGATGCGGTATATTGATTTTTGTGGTATCAATAATTTGTGTTTTTGGATACGGTGGGTAAGCTTTTCTAGCCCGTTCAATAGAGATTTCGGTATGTTTAAAAGGGTTGTAAAAATCATAAACCTTTAAAATAGAATTTGGATATTTTTGCTGAATCAAATTACTAGTTTCATCAAAACCTGCATTAATGTTCACAATTTCTGCGTTTGGTGTAACTTGTAAATTATTTATCCAGTTTAATGAATATAAATTAGAGCAATCGTAAATATAATAGGAAGCAAATAATGAGTTAAATGTTGCAAAAAATACGCAGGCGGCAAAAATTTGAATTATACTATTAAATTTTGATGGAAACAGAACACTATAAGCTGTTAATGAAATAACAATTATCAAAGCTGTAGCATAAAAATGCCAGTTAAATCTGATGATATTGGAAACTCCCAGAAAAGGTTTTCTTATTTGTTTTTCCATACTTCCGTTCGTCCTTTTTTCCAATGGTACGGAATATCTTCATTGATAAAAGCATTTGCTAAAATTGCTCCTTTAAATTTCGATTGATTAATGAAACCTACATTTGCTTTTAGCACTTCTATTGGTTTGGGTATCCAATTTTGACGAACACCTTCAATTATGGTTACTTCATTAGTTTGCTCATTATAAGTAAAAGTAAATGGGAGCGGACCAGCATATCTACGAGCTGTTTTCCAATCTTCAAAAACACTACCTATTGGTAAATCTGCATTTTCGTTTTTCCTTAAATTAATATCTAAATCACCTTTACCTGAGTAAATATTTAAAGTTTCATCAATTTCTGATAATTTTATATCTATAGTTGAATAGTTATAATGTGTAAATATATTACCAAAAAGCTCCATCTTCTTTTTATCAGTTTCTGATTTTAGAATATATAAACCACGTAGATTTTTCCCTTCATTTGTGGTGTATCTCACAAAAATACGGTAACCAGCTAAAAAGAAATCGTTACCCATAAATTTTGGAAATCCTTTTGGTCGTAGGTTTTCTGTTTGTACTAAAGCAACTGCTACAAATGCCCAATTGTTTTCATGCGTATCTAAAGTTAAGCACGTTGGTAAAAGTGCTTCAAGTTGCTCTTTAGGCAAAGCATAGGTAAGTACAATGGTACTTTTAAACTTAGCTTCTACTGCAAAAGGATGGTTTTTAAGAAATGACATTGCCTAATTTTGTATTTAAATATGCTATTTTCTTTTTGCACTACAAAACGCTGTTGGTTTCTAAAAAATTTTTCACGATTAGCCACAATGAAATGCTTTAAAAGGCTTAATAGAAGTGTATATCGTATTACGATTCCCAATCGAGTAAGACGACTTCTTAAAAATGAAGATTTTTCCCAGCACCGATAATATTAAATTTATCTACATTTTTAAGCATTGGAATATTGCCTAAATGCTTAATTCCAGTGTATTTTAGAATGTAGTCTTCGCTTTCTAAATTTGTATCGCCATTAAAAATGATGCCTTTAATTTTAATGTTGTTTTGTTTTAAGGTATTTATGGTTAATAAAGTATGGTTAATACTGCCCAAATAATTTTGTGAAACAACAATAACCGGAATGTTTAAATGTTTAATTAAATCTAAAATAAGTTCTTTACTATTTAACGGTACCATTAATCCGCCTGCACCCTCTACAATTAGGTTATTCTCTGTTTTTGGAAGTTTAAAATTCTTTAGCTCAATTTCAATTCCATCCAGCTTTGCTGATAAATGAGGAGATAAAGGTTGGTTTAAACGATATAATTCTGGATGAATTTTAGTTTCTGGATTGCTAATTAAATTTTCAACCGCTAAACTATCGCTTTGGTTTAAATCTCCAGATTGTATAGGTTTCCAGTAATCAGCTTTTAGTTTTTCGGTGATTACCGCACTTGTTATCGTTTTCCCAATCCCAGTTCCAATTCCTGTTATAAAATATTGTTGAGCCATTTATTGAAATGATTTTAATTCATTAACCAAATTTTTAATTTCTTGGTCGGTATTGTAAATGTGTAGACAAATTCTCAAACGTTCTTTTCCTTCTGCAACAGTCGGACTTAAAATAGCCTTTACATCAAATCCTTTTTTTTGTAATTGTTGGGCTGCACCTTTCGCCTTTTCGTTGCCCAAAAATAAGATGGTTTGAATGGCACTTTCACTTTTAACGGTTGGCAAATTTATTTCAGTTATTAATTGATTATAAAGTTTTATTTTTTCTTGAATTTGAACATGAAAATCGCCATTTGATAATAACTGGTAAGCACAATTTACCGCAACAATATTGTGTAGAGGAGCGGCCGTTGTATAAATAAACGACCTAGCAAAATTTACAAGGTAATTTCTCAGCGTTTCACTTCCTAAAATTATTGCACCGTGTGTGCCCATTGCTTTACCGAAAGTAACAATACGAGCGAAAACTTTATTTTGCAGTTCGAGTTGAGCTACTAATCCATTTCCATTTTCTCCAAAAATACCTGTGGCGTGTGCTTCATCAACAATTAAATTTGCTCCAAATTTCTCACATAAATTGCTAATTTCTATTAATGGTGCGAGATCTCCATCCATAGAATAAACACTTTCTACAACAACATATTTAATGCCTTTTGCGTTTTTTAGCTTGTGCTCTAGATCTATTAAATCGTTATGTTTAAACTTAAATCGCTCTGCATAACTTAATCTTGCGCCATCAATTAAGCTTGCGTGTATCAATTCATCTGTAATTATGGTATCTCCACGTTGTGGGATAGAAGATAATAAACCCACATTTGCATCATAACCAGAGTTAAAAATTAATCCACTTTGTGCATGGTGGAAATTGGCAATGAATTGTTCGGTTTGTTCTGTATAAGGATGGTTACCACTTAGTAAACGTGAACCGCCTGATCCGTTATTTAAACCTGCTATTTTGGCGCTTTGATGTTGAATTAAATTCTTAAGTGTGTCGGATTTAGCAAACCCTAAATAATCATTTGAGCAAAAATCGAATGGGAGTGAAGTGCTTGCTAGTTTTCTGAGCAAGCCATTTGCGGTTCTTTCCTTTAATTTACTTTCGAGAAAATTTTCTGCTTCATTCATTTCGCTCAAAAATAAAGAAAGCCTTGAGATTATTGAGGCTTTGTGATTAATATTTTAGGGTTCTGAGCTCAAAAAACTATGAAAAAAGTAAGCTTTAATTATTTCTTAATAAACTTTGACAAACTAAAGGCTAGATGGCTATAAGTTTGTCAAAGTAGAAACTACTTTATGTTTAAGGCCAAATAGACAAATGCTGCTAATGCAGAGCCAATAATTGGACCGATAATAGGAACCCAAGCGTAAGCCCAATCACTACTTCCTTTACCTTTCATCGGGATGATGGAATGAATAATACGAGGGCCTAAATCTCTGGCTGGATTTATGGCATAACCAGTTGTGCCACCTAAACCTAAACCAATTACCCAAACCAAAAAAGCTACAGGTATAGCACCTAAAGAACCTAAGCCGATAGGCATAGTTTCTTCTTTGGTTCCCATACTTGCATCAGTAAAATAAAATATCACAAAAATTAAAACAAATGTTCCGATAATTTCTGATAGCAGATTAGAACTGTAGTTTCTTATTGCTGGGGCAGTAGCAAAAGGAGCTGCTTTTAAACCTTGATCATCAGTAGCATCGAAATAATCTTTGTACATTAGCCAAACTAAAAAAGAACCTGTCATGGCGCCAGCAATTTGCGCTGCAATATAACCAGGCATTAATGCCCAATCAAATCCTTTCCCAATAGCTAAGCCTAAGGTTACTATTGGATTTAAATGTGCACCGCTGTGTGGACCAGCAACTACAACACCTATAAAAACTGCCAATGCCCAAGCTGTCGTAATCACCATCCAGCCACTATTGTTGCCTTTTGTTCCTTTTAAAACAACATTGGCAACCACGCCATTTCCTAGTAAAATCATTAACGCTGTGCCAATAAATTCTGCTAAATATACATTCATTTTATATTTGGTTAATCGTTTAAATTGATGGATTGTATAGTTATTTCGACTTTGTTAACTGAAAATTGTTAACTGAAAACTGAACTAATCTTCGGCATTAACTCTTGCTGCTTTTACAGCTCTCTTCCAGCCTTTTATTCTTTCTTTATTGTCAATTCCTTCATCGGCAACAAAGGTTTTATTAATTTTCCATTGCGCTCTAATTTGTTCTATACTATCCCAAAATCCGGTAGCTAAACCAGCAAGATATGCAGCACCAATTGCAGTAACTTCAGTAACTTCTGGTCTAATTACTTTGCAACTTAACAAATCTGCCTGAAATTGCATCAATAAATTGTTGGCTGTAGCGCCACCATCAACCCTTAATTCGGTAATAGCTACACCAGCATCAGCTTCCATCGCTTTTAAAACATCCATAGTTTGGTAAGCAATACTTTCTAAAGCAGCTCTAGCAATGTGCGATTTGTTTGTTCCTCTAGTTAGTCCAGTTATCGTACCACGAGCATGTTGATCCCAATGTGGAGCACCTAAACCTGCAAATGCAGGTACAATGTACACACCATCAGTATCTTTAACTTGCGAAGCTAAAGTTTCTACATCCGCAGAGCGAGAAATCATGCCTAGCTCATCTCTAAGCCACTGAACAACTGCACCACCAATAAAAATACTTCCTTCTAAAGCATAATTTACCTCACCGTTAATTTGCCATGCTATAGTTGTTAATAAGTTATTTGCAGATATTTTTGGTGTTTTGCCGATGTTCATCAACATAAAACAACCAGTACCATAAGTGTTTTTTACCATGCCTATTTCGGTACACATTTGTCCGAATAGGGCAGATTGCTGATCGCCAGCAATACCTGCTATTGGTAATTTAGCAGCTAAGATACTGCCAGCAGTTTCGCCATAAACTTCACTTGATGATTTTACTTCGGGTAGCATTGATTTAGGAATGCCAAATAATGCCAATAATTCATCATCCCAAGCTAATTCATGAATGTTGTATAACATTGTTCTTGAAGCATTAGTCACATCTGTAACATGCGTTTTTCTGCCAGTTAAATTCCAGATTAGCCACGTATCAATTGTGCCAAATGCCAATTTTCCTTGTTCGGCTTTTTCTTTTGCACCATCTACATTTTCTAAAATCCATTTGGCTTTAGTGGCTGAGAAATAAGAGTCGATAATCAACCCTGTTTTTTCTTGTATTTTTTCTGATAAACCTTGCTTTCTAATGCTATCGCAGTAATCTGATGTTCTTCTATCTTGCCATACTATGGCATTGTAAATAGGTTTTCCAGTTTCTCTATCCCAAACAACAGTAGTCTCTCTCTGGTTGGTAATGCCTATAGAATTGATATCTGAAGCAGATAGTCTGGCTTTAACAATAACTTCTGCTGCAACAGATAACTGAGTTGACCAAATTTCCATTGGATCATGTTCAACCCACCCAGCATTTGGATAAATTTGAGTAAATTCTTTTTGTGCAATAGCAACAATTTCACCGTTATGGTTAAAGATAATGGCTCGCGAACTTGTGGTTCCCTGATCGAGAGAAAGAATATATTTGCTCATATTTTATATTTGGTTGGTAGTTTAGCTTACTAAAAAAGGTTCTTCTTGCTTTTTCTTTTGGTGATAAACATAGCCAGAAGCTAATGTATTAAATATTTTAACTTGATTCTCTTCCCAAGTTTTATCTGCTCCTAACTCTGTAGCCAACAAATAAGCTACCTTTTCACTCATTTCAATTGCTGCAGCAGCATCAATAAATAAAACTCTTAAGCGTCTGCTTAAAACATCTTCTACAGTTTCTGCCATTTCATTTCTAATTGCCCAAACAACTTCTGCTTCTGTGTAAGGAAAATTAGGATGCAATTTTTTATTTAGTCCTGGTTGTAATTTGCAAAGTTCCTTAATTAATACGCTGTCTGTACCATAAATATTCATATAGTTTTCACCTTCGCTTTTTGCACATCCGTGGATTTTTAAATCTTTTGTAACGCATGGCTGAAAAGGTAAACCACTATGTTTAATCGCTAAATCGATTGTTTCTTCAGCCATTTTACGGTAAGTTGTCCACTTACCACCTGTAATGGTAATTAGCCCTTTTGCCGAAACAATTAACTTATGATCTCTACTGATTTCTTTGGTGCTACTACCATTAGAATCAGTTGGAGCAGCTAAAGGTCTTAATCCAGAAAATACGCTTAAAATATCGTTTTCTGTAGGTTTTCTGGTAAAATAAGATGCTGCAGTTGCTAAAATAAACTCGGTTTCTTCTTTTAATGCTCTTGGTTCTAAACTATGTTCATTTAAAGGAGTGTCTGTTGTGCCAACCAACAAATGATCATGCCAAGGCACAGCGAATAAAACTCTTCCATCAGCAGTTTTTGGTATCATCAATGCTGAATTGGTGTTTAAAAAGCTTTTATCTAAAACGATGTGTACACCCTGACTTGGGCGAACCATTTTTTTTGCAGCAGGGTTATTCATTTTTAATATTTCATCTACAAAAACGCCTGTAGCATTAATAACTACTTTACCTTTTAACCTAAATCTTTCTAAGGTTAATGCATCTTCTGCTTCAATACCTACAACTTGTTCGCCATCTTTTATTAAGTTAATTACCCGCATGTAATTAATTAGTGTAGCGCCTTGTTCTGTAGCGGTTTGAGCAATGTTTATGGCCAAACGAGCATCATCAAATTTACCGTCAAAATAGCGTATAGCACCTTTTAAGCCTTTTTCTTTAATGCCAGGCATTAATTGCAGCGTTTCTTTTTTTGATAGGTATTTAGATTTACCGAAACTATATTTTCCGGCCAACCAGTCGTACATGGTTAATCCCGTTAAGTATTTTACAACAGAAAACCAATCATAACATGGAATGATAAATTCTTCCTTATTTACAAGATGTGATGCATTTTGTTCTAATAATCCTCTTTCTCGAAGTGCACTTTTTACTAATCCAATATCACCCTGTGCCAAATAACGTACGCCTCCATGCACCAATTTGGTACTTCTGCTCGAAGTGCCTTTTGCAAAATCAGATTGTTCTACAAGTAATGTTTTTAAACCTCTACTTGCAGCATCTAGGGCTGTTCCTAAACCGGTAGCACCACCACCAATAATAATTACATCCCATGTTTGTTGATCTGCTAAACGATAATTATGAATTCTACGCATCAAATGTTAAAAATAATAAAACGAAACAATAAGCAAGTATAAGTAATCATTTCGAAATATAAAATATGAAGGATTAAAAAGATTTTAATTTTACAAAAATCAATTAATTGAAAGTATAATTTATTATTTTGCAAAAGAATAATCCAAATATGATAATGAACTTAGCTGAAAGGCACCAGTTTATACTGAACAGAATTCAAAAAGATCAGTATATCAACGTTGTTGAATTGTGTAAAGAACTTAAAGTTTCTTCTGTAACCATTAGAAAAGACTTGAAGTTATTAGAAGATAAGAACTTACTTTTCAGAACACATGGTGGAGCTACAGTTAATAATCCATATACGGTTGATAGGCCTGTAAACGAGAAAGAAAAATTGCAGTCTATAGAAAAAAACAAGATTGGACTTGCTGCTACAAAACTTTTAAAAGAGAATGATTCTGTTGTAGTGGCTTCAGGTACCACTTTATTATATTTCGTAAAAAACATACCTTCTGGTTTAAATTTAACTGTGGTTACATCGGCCTTAAATATTGCTTTAGAGCTACTTAGAGAGCCAGGTATAGAGGTAATACAATTGGGTGGTATATTGCGTAAAAGTTCTTCATCTGTAATGGGTGTTTATGCAGAGCAGGTTTTGCAAGATTTTTATTTCAATACTTTGTTTTTAGGGGTAGATGGAATTGATTTAGACTATGGCTTAACAACAACAAATGCGATGGAAGCTCATTTAAATCGCAAAATGATTGGTGTTTCTCAAAAAACTGTTGTACTTGCAGACTCAACAAAATTTGGTAAAAGAGGCTTCGGTAAAATATGTGGTTTAGAAGATATAGATCATATTATAACTGATAAAGGCATCTCTCAACAAATAGTTAATCACCTTGAGGGCTTGGGTGTAACGGTAACTATTGTATAGTTTTACACTAAATCTTAATTTTTACTCAGTTAAGCGTTAATCATGATAGATTAACTGCAATGCTTCTTTTTAAATATCTCTTCCATCTAATTTCATTTCGAAAACTAAAGTTATTTTGTAATAGAATTGTTGCATGTTAACTTTCTATTAACAGAAATTGAAGTTCTGTGGGTAATAACTGCTCGTACTAATGTTAATTGAGCGTTTGCCGTATCTGTGCTAAAATTGTGGTTTTTACTTAATAGCAATAAGTTTAAGCCCAATATTCAAAATTAATTAGTAGTTTCAATTTGTTTTTATATTTTTATATCGAAATATTTAATAACATAAAGTTAAATAAATCGGAATATAAAAGTTTGTAACTATTAACGAGTAGTTAATATTAACTTAACCTTACCTGCTTACTTTTGCGGCAACGGTAGCAAACTATATTATTTGCAATAAACTAACCGGATATATCAATTAATTATGAACAAAACATTTACTCAACATGTTGCATTGCTTTGGCATCACTTGCTAAGTGAAAGTGAAGACACGGAAAAGCAATTTCAGAAGCTTAGTAAGTATAACCTGATTTATGGCTATTTATTTAGCTTTAAATTTTTGCTTATTACTACTTTAATTTTAACAACTTCTACTCAATTAATTTTTGCGCAGCAAACGGCTGTTCAAAACATTACAGTTAAAGGTAAAGTTTTAGATGATCGTGATAGTCAGGGTATTCCAGGGATCACTATTGTAGATAATAGTAGAAAGGTTGTTGGTGTAACTAATGAAAACGGAGACTTTAGTGTCAACGTGCCAAAAGGAACTTCATTGAGTTTTTCGATGATTGGTTACACCACTGTTTCTAGAACATTTAGCGATGCACAATCTAGTGTTGTTATTCGTATTAAAGAATCATCTAGTCAGTTAAATGAGGTTGTAATTACCACTGCCTTAGGTATTAAACGTTCTGAACGTGCTTTGGGTTATGCAACTACAACTTTAGACAGTACCAAGATTACTAATGCTATTTCTAGTAACTGGACTGATGCTTTGTCTGGTAAAGTTGCAGGTTTAAATTTAGTTCGTAATAGTGGTCCGGCAGGCTCTAATAAAATTATTTTACGTGGAGAGAATAACCTAACAGGAGATAATGAGGCACTAATTGTTATTGATGGAGTGATAGCTTCAAGTAGTTCTAGAAGAACTGCTGCTACTGGTGGTGGCGCTTACGGTACAGGTGGCGATATTATGCCTGTAGATTTTGGAAGTGGACTAAATGACTTAAATTCAGAAGATATTGAAAGTGTAACTGTGCTAAAAGGTCCGGCAGCTTCAGCTTTGTATGGGCAACGTGGTGCAAATGGTGCTGTAGTTATTACAACTAAATCGGCAAGTAAAAATTCTAAAACATTAGGTATAACATTTACCTCTAATAGTGTTTGGGATGAAGTTAACCGAAAACCTGAAAGACAAACAGAATATGGTCAAGGTAATGATGGAACTAATTTCTACCAATGGGGTGTAGGATCAGTTAGTGCGGCATATGGTCCGTCTTTGCGTGCAGGTTTACAATTTTTTCAATATGATCCTGCTACTAAGGCGCTTGGTACAACACGTACGCCATTTGTTGGTTATGAAGATCCTATTGATGCTTTTTTTGTTACAGGTTTTGAGCAAACAAATTCGCTTACTTTAGATGGTAATTTAAAAGGGGTGGGTATGCGTTTATCTGCTAGTCATGGTAAAAACGAATGGATTGTGCCAAATACTGGATTGGAACGTACCTCTGTTGCATTTAATGCGAATACCAATATCACTAAAAAACTAAGTATTAATTTAAAATTACAATATAGTAACAGACATAGTGATAACTTGCCAACAACAGGTTTCGGTAACCAATCTCTCATGTACTGGTTTGCTTTTTCTCAACCAAACATAAATACCGATTGGTATAGAGATTATTGGGCTCCTGGCAAAACATACGAACAATTTTCAAATCTAACAACAACATTTCCAGAAGGACCTTATGCTATTTCTGAACAGTATTTGAATGCACAACGTAGAAATGGATTTTTGGGTAATATACAAGCTACTTATAAGTTTACTAATGATTTAAGTTTGATGGTGCGTGCTTCTGGCGATTTAAATAAAGATGTACGAGAAACGAGTCGTCCTTTTGATGCTAACGGAACTGGATGGGCGCAAGGAGCTTATCGTGTTAACAATGTACGCTCTTATGAAATCAATGCTGATTTCATGTTAAAATATGACAAAAAAATTGGTAGAGATTTTCAAGTTACGGCAAACCTTGGTGGTAGCCAAATGCGTAACGAATATAATAGATTAGAAACACGTGCTGATGGTTTAGTTGTTCCTAATATATTTAGATTGGATAACAATAGAAATCCTTTGGTGTACGTACCAGATACCGCTCGTTATAGAATTAATAGTTTTTATGCTTCAACATCTCTCTCATATAAAAACTATTTATATTTAGATTTAACAGCTCGTCAAGATTGGAACAGTACCTTAGCAACTTTATTAAGAACTGATAATGTTGGCTTTTTCTATCCTTCAGCAAGTTTAGCTTTTGTAGCATCAGATTTTTGGAAAATGCCAACGGCAGTAAACTTTGCTAAATTTAGAGCTTCAATAGCACAGGTTGGTAGTGGTAGTACTGTGCCTTACCGTACAGAGTACAACTACATTATTGCAGCAAATGGTGTTTATCCTGGTAATGTAATGACAAACCCAAGCATTTTACCTAACCCTAATTTAAAACCATTAATTACCACTACGGTAGAGTTAGGTTTGGACTTAAAAATGTTTAAAAATCGCTTAAATTTAGATTTTGCAGTTTATTCTGGAAATACAAAAAATCAAATCTTAAATCGCGTAATTGATAAGTCTACTGGATATAATGTAGGTGTATTTAACGTAGGACGTGTAGATAATAAAGGAATTGAAATTGCATTGAATGCAACACCAATAAAATCAAATAACTTTACATGGACTGTAAATGGTACGTTTACTGCCAACCGTAACAAAATAAAGGAGCTAGCTGATAGTGCTGTAGTATTGCGTACTGGTGGTTTTGGTAATGGAGGGCAAATTGTAGCAAATGTGGGTGGCAGTATGGGAGATTTATATGGAAATGGTTTTTTACGTTCGCCAGATGGACAAATTGTATTTGATGAAACTTCTGGAGCACCAAGAGTTGATGATAACATTAGATTTTTAGGCAACACCATGCCTTTGTTTAGATATAGTTTTGGTACAGGTTTTACTTATAAAAAAGTTAGTATAAATGCGTTATTTGATGCGCAATTAGGTGCAGTAGGACACTCTATGACAATTGCCCAATTAGTTAGGTTTGGTAAATCAACACTTACATTGCCTGGTAGATACAATGGTATTATTGGCAAAGGGGTGGTAGAAAACAAAGATGCATCTGGTAATTATTTGGGTACCTATCGTGTAAACGATGTAACAGCTACCGATGTACAAAATTACTATGAAGTTATTGGTTACAACCAAGCGGAGGGTAGTGTTTATAGTACAGATTATTTGAAGTTTAGAGAAGCTAACTTTACTTATACTTTTAGTAAAAAGTTTTTACAAGGAATTGGTTTCAGTAAAATGACACTTAGTGCATACGGTCGTAACTTATTTATATGGTCGCCTTGGCCAGCTTTTGACCCAGAGTTTGGAACTTTATCTGGCTCAGATATTCAGCAAGGTTTTGAAGTTGGCCAATTGCCTTCAACCAGAAGCTTTGGTTTACGTTTAGTTATTGGCATTTAATATTTATAAATGATGGAAAAGAATAGAAAAAATATTATATATATACTTTTAGCAACTTTAAGTTTATCGACTTTCTCTTGTACTAAAGATTTTAATGAGGTAAATACCGACCCTCTGGGTAAAACAACGGTAGCACCTGAGCAGCTTTTGGCACCTACATTGGTAAATATTATGAGAACCAATATGCTACGCAATCGTAATTTTAATAATGAGTTGATGCAGGTTACTGTTGAGATGAGCGATGCTGAGGGTAAGGTTTTTAGGTACGATATTAGGCGTACACAAGCTGATAATACATGGAATAATTGGTACGTAAGTTTAACAGACATTAAGGATATATATACTATTGCCGGTAAGCCAGAAAGCTTAAATAAATCTTATCAAGGGATATCACTTATTGTGCAATCATGGGTGTATTCTTTATTAACCGATACTTACGGCGACATTCCTTACACTGAAGCCAATGACGGTAGAAATAATTTACAACCCAAATTTGATAGACAAAAAGATATTTATTTGGATTTGTTTAAAAAATTGGAAGAAGCTAACGAACTGCTTAAAACAGGTACAGCCATTTCACCACAAAGCGATCCTGTCTATAAAGGCGATATTGCTAAATGGCGTAAACTAGGTAACTCTTTGTATTTAAGGTTATTGTTACGTATTTCGGGCAAGGCAGAAGTATCAGCCATGGCTGCAGCAAAAATGAAGGAAATCATCGATACTAATCCGCTGAATTATCCTGTTATGCAAAATAATGATGCAAGTGCTACCAATCCTAATGGAGACAATGGTAGGATATTATGGACTGGTTCAAATGCAGCTGCAGCATTATATACTTCACCATTCATGTCTAGCATACGTCCATCAGATTTTAGGCTGGTAGCGTTATGCGATTTCTTTTTAGGTAGATTAGTTACTTGGCAGCATCCCTGTGTTACTAATATGGATGCACCATCATATACATCTCGGTGGAGCATTGATGGAGTTGAAGGTATACCTAGTGGTTATACATCAGGTTCGATAACTACATTATTGGCACATTTTAACTCTGATGCAGATGTAGACGGCACAGGTACTTCAGCTAGAAAAAACTCTTTTAATTTACAAAGAGATGCTTATACAGGTATTATTATGAATGTAGCAGAGCTTAGTTTTATTAAAGCAGAGGCAGCAGCAAAAGGTTGGATAAACGGTAATGCAGGTGACTTTTATCATAAAGGTATTGCAGATGCTATTAACTATTGGAGACCTAATTTAATAACAAGTCTAACTCAACCTAACTTTGTTACTTACTTAGCAAACAACAACTTGGCATGGAACCCAGCTTTGCCTTTAGATAATGCCACATATGGCAATAATAGTAAAATGGAAATGATACACCTACAAAAATACTACAGTATGTTTTTGATAGATTTTCAACAATGGTTTGAATATAGACGTACAGGACACCCTCAATTACCAAAAGGACCTGGTTTAGTAAACGGAGGGAGAATGCCTGCTAGGCTATTTTATCCAACCGTTACACAATCGACCAACCCTACGAATTATAAAGATGCAGTAGCAACACAAGGCGCTGATGATATTAATACGCTAGTTTGGTGGCAAAAACCATAGATATTTACAAAGTAAGACCAAAAAATAACGAAAAATAAAATGGTTATGAAAAATCTTAAAAATTATATAGCACTAATTGCGGTATTTATCGCACTTTTTACTGCTTGTAAAAGAGACACTAATATTAATATTGTTGAAGGTACTGCAAGTTCCTTTATCGCAAATTTAGATTTAAGAAGAGTATATACAGGAAATGAAGTTCTCCTAACAAAAGCAGCTACTCGTGAAGCAGTATATATTAAAGGTCAAGTTATTTCAGATCATTCTGGAGGTAATTTACCACAAGGTTTACTTTTTGTTCAGAATGCAAAAAATTTAGGCGGTGGTGTTGATTCTTTGAGAGGTATAGCAATTAATATAGGTGTAGCAGCAGCTAATTACATTCCTGGTGATTCTGTTCATGTGAATATAGAGGGTGGTACACTTAAACGGGTTAACGGTATTTTACAAATTACTGGGTTAACAGAAGCAAAGGTTGAGAGAAAAGCAACAGGAGTAAATTTAAGAGTAACACAAGTATCAACTTCAAATCTTAAATTATCTCCAGAACGCTACGAAAGTTGTTTAGCAATCATCTATAATTGTAATTTTGAACCAAATATAGGTGTCGAAACTTTAGAAGGAATAAAAACATTTAATGAAGGCTCTGGTGACCTTCAGATGAATGTGAGTAGCAATGCAAGTTTTAAAAATGAATTTTTACCCTATTCTGCTATTATTAAGGGTCTAATTATTCCTAATTCAACAGGTTTGCAACAAATTTATCCTCGTGTAAAGTCAGATTTTACACCAACTAGCCTTACTGTTGATGCAAGTATTCCTTTAGGGCCAAATCCTGTAATTATTACTGGTTTTTTTGCTGACCCTTCAAGTACTGATGCAAATAATGAGTATATACAATTAATGGCTACGCAAGATCTTGATTTTAGACAAAAGAATTTTAGTGTATTCACAACAAATAATGCCGGAGCTTCTACTCCAACTGGTTTTCCTACTAAGGGTTGGGCTACTGGCGATTTAAGAACCTATAAATTTAATATTACAAGGGGAACTGTTGCAAAAGGCACTTTCTTTTATGTTGGGGGTAATAAGTTAATTAATGGCAATGGCTCAACTGATATTAGCAATGCTAATTGGGTAGTGAGTAAACAATACTCTAACATAGATGGAGATGATGGTATTGGAACTAAAACAACGAATTTATTAGCTAATACTGGTAACGCTGGTGGAATTGCAGTTTTTGCAACTACAACAGTTAATCTGAATACTGTTCCATCTGATGTTGTATTCTTTGCTGGTGGTGGTAGCTTATTTGGAAGTGGTGTTGGTTATGCTATATGCGATAACGATCGATATAAAAGAAATAATGGAGCTACTTTTCAGCCCTTTTATATGCAGGGTACTAATACAACCAAAGTGGGGGCTAATCCTGGTGTAAATAGTTTTAGTTATTTGGGAGGAGTATATGATGCTACTACAAAAAAATGGGTAGGTTCTTTACGAGTTGACAAACCAGTATTAACACCTAAAACATTGGCTGATATTGAAGGTAAAAGTGATGTAACTAAAGTTATTAATTAAGTACATTGAATACTTATTTGTTAATGTAATGTGTATTGATATAACAATTTCAACAATTACTAATGCTACTGATTTGCAAAATGCAGCATGTGTAACGGTATTAAAAATTAATTGAATTAACAACAAACATTTTAGTAAAGGATAGTAATTGCGCTATCCTTTGCTATTTAAATATAGAATGATTAATAAAATGAACAGAAGATCATTTATACAAAAATCTGGATTATTAGCTACTACTTTATTCGTTAGCTTAAAAGCGCATTCTTCTTCGATTTTCGATTTAGATAACAAAATATCAGGTCAAATAACTAGCAGAGGAAAGGGCATTGCAAATGTTGTGGTATCTGATGGTTTTAATGTAGTTAGAACGGATGCAGATGGAAATTATACAATCGATGTAAATCCTTTAGCAAAGTTTGTTTGGTTAAGTACACCATCAGGTTACGAGTTTAAAACAGAAAGTTACATCGCAAATTATTATGAAAAATTACTAGCAACCTCAAAATTAAACTTCGAGCTTAAAGCATTAAGTAGAAATGATGATAAACACAATTTCATTATTTGGGCCGATCCGCAGGTTAAAAATAAAAAAGACGTAGAAAAAATGATGACTTATTCGGTTCCTGATACCAAGAAAATCATCAAATCTATGGGTAAAACTCCTGTTCATGGTATTTGTGTGGGCGATATTGTTTGGGATAACCACGAATTATTTGCCGATTACAATAAAGCAGTTGCTGAAATGGGTATTCCATTTTTTCAAGCTTTAGGTAACCACGATATGGATTATCGCATGGGCGGAGATGAAACCTCTGATAAAACTTTTCAAGAAAATTACGGTCCAACTTATTATTCATTTAACAGAGGCAAGGCACATTATATTGTTTTAGATGATGTAAGGTATTTAGGAACCGAACGCAATTACGATGGTTTTGTTAGTCAGGCACAATTAGATTGGATGGCTAAAGATTTACAATTTATAGCTAAAGATGCTTTAGTAATCATTTCACTGCATATTCCAATAAATAGCGGCGTAAAAAATAAAGCAGATTTTTTTAAGGTTGTAGAAGGTTTCTTAAATGTTCACATCATGTCTGGCCATACGCATTATAACCAAAACACGATTACCAATGGTGTATTTGAACATAACCATGGTACGGTTTGCGGTGCTTGGTGGACTGGCCCTGTTTGCGAAGATGGAACGCCAAGTGGTTATGGCGTATACGAAGTTAATGGAACAGAATTGAAATGGTATTATCAGCCTACAGGATTTGATAAAAAAGAACAAATTAGACTTTATGTTGATGAATTAACCAATCAGAAAAGGTTATTGGCTAACGTTTGGAATTATGATCCAAATTGGAAAGTTGAATATTTTTTAGATGGTAAACCAATGGGAGAAATGCTCCAGCAAAAAGGTTTTGATCCACTTGCTGTTAAATTGTACAAAGGAGATAAATTGCCATTGGGCAGAACTTTTCCAGAACCACGAATGACGGATCATTTATTTATCGCTCATTTTGAACCATCAGTTAAAAAAGTAAAAGTAGTGGCAACCGATCGTTTTGGCGAAAAATTTATTGCAGAATTATAGTATGAAATCAAATATCGTTTTAAGTATTTTTAGTGTAGCTTTATTAGCCGCTTGCAGTCAATCAGCTTATAAACAAAATAAAATGGATGTAGAATTTCCAGCATTTAGCGCAGAAGCACACAGGGGTGGAAGAGGTTTAATGCCAGAAAATACCATCATCGCCATGCAAGATGCGATGAATTACCCTGCTATTACCACTTTAGAAATGGATACACATATAACCAAAGATGGCAAAGTTGTGGTAACGCATGACGATTATTTAAGTCCGGGTTTTATGCTTACTGCCGATGGAAAAGAAATTCCTGCATCCGACAGTAAAAAGTACGCTATTTTTCAGATGGATTACGAGCAACTGAAAACTTTTGATATTGGTACAAAAATCAATAAAGGCTTTCCTCAGCAGAAAAAAATCAAAACTTATATTCCATTGTTGGCAGATTTAATTGATACGGTTCAGAAAGACATCAAACAAAAAAACAAAAAACAGTTATTTTATAATATTGAAACTAAGTGTGATGCAGCTGGCGATAATGTAGTAAATCCAACACCAGAAGTTTTCGTAAAATTATTAATGGATGTAATTGAGCAGAAAAAAATTACTCCTTATGTTGTCATCCAATCTTTCGATAAAAGAACTATTCAAATTATCAATAAAAAATATCCTGGTGTAAAAACATCTTTCTTGGTATCTAACAAAAAAACTTACGAAGAGAATATGGCCGATTTAGGTTATAAACCTTTTATATTAAGTCCGAATTATAACATGGTTGATGCAAGCTTAGTGCAAAAAGCACATGCAAACGGCATTAAAGTTATTCCATGGACTGTAAATACGAAAGAAGAAATCAACAACTTAAGAGCTTTAAAAGTTGATGGTATCATAACTGATTATCCAAATTTATTTTAAACAAAACATCATACACTAAACCTATACCGAACCAAATTATAAATGAGTTTTAGACTTTTTCCACCTCCTGCCGCACATAAACCCTTATTATCAGAAGATAAAGTTAAATCAATCTATAGCAAAGAACGTTTAAAAGTTTTTGTAGGTATTTTTTTGGGTTATGCAGCATATTACTTTGTGCGTAAAAACTTTTCATTTGCTGTACCAGAATTGCAAAAATTAGGTTTTAGTAAAGGAGAGTTAGGTTTAGCTGCTTCAGCGCTTTCTATCGCTTATGGTTTTAGTAAATTTTTGATGGGCAATATTTCAGATCGGAGTGATGCTCGTTACTTTCTATCAATAGGCTTAATTTTATCATCATTTACCATGATTTTTATGGGTGTTGTACCATTTGCAACATCATCAATTGCAATCATGTTTGTTCTTCTATTTATCAACGGATGGTTTCAAGGTATGGGATGGCCTGCTAGCGGAAGAGTTGTAGCGCATTGGTATTCGATCAGGGAAAGAGGAAGAACAATGTCTTTTTGGAATTTAGCACACAATTTAGGCGGCTTTTTAGTTGGTCCATTAACAGTACTAGGTTTCGAGCTTTTTGCTGGTTATCAAGGTATGTTATATTTTCCGGGGTTTGTAGCTATTTTATTCGCTATTATAGCTTTTATACTAACAAGAGATACACCACAATCTGTTGGTTTGCCGCCTATTGACGTTTATAATAATGATTATCCAAAGAGTTACGATGCCGCAACACAAGAAAAGGAATTTTCAGCCAAAGAGATATTTTTGCAATATGTTTTAAATAACAGATTGTTATGGTTTATAGCTGTGGCAAATGCATTTGTTTACTTGGTTAGAAATGGAATTATCAATTGGGCGCCCACATTTTTGCAAGAAGTAAAAACTTATACTAAAGCCGAAGCAGCTTGGGCATCTGGTGGTTATGAACTTGCTGCTATACCAGGTACCATTCTTTGTGGTTTTATTAGTGATAAAGTTTTTAAAGGCAGAAGAGCTCCAGTTACCATTATTTATATGGCAATGACAATGATTGCTGTAATTTGTTATTGGTTAACGCCTGCAACTAATCATTTACTCATTAATTTATCTTTATGGGGAATTGGGTTTTTTATCTACGGTCCAGTAATGTTAATTGGGGTGCAAGCAATAGATTTAGTTCCTAAAAAAGCTGCTGGTACGGCTGCTGGCTTAACAGGTTTGTTTGGTTATTTTATTGGCGATTTATTGGCGAATGCTGCTTTAGGTAGGTTAGTAGATAAACAAGGTTGGGATGCTAGTTTTGTAGTTATAGCTGCATCTTGTTTGCTAGCCATATTCTTCACCTCATTTACGTGGAATAGAGAAAAGAAAAACTTAGGGAATTTAACACCATTGTCTCATTAATTTATTGATATGAAAATTAGTTTTAAGAAAATAGCTTTCCTTTTAGGTTTAATAGCCATTGTAACTCAGGTAAATGCCCAAACTGCAAAATGGGATAGCACTTATCGTCCGGGTAAATATGTGGAGCAGGTTAGCAAATTTAAAGCAGAACAAACATCTAAAAAAGATTATGTTTTTTTAGGAAATAGCATAACTGCAGGCACAGATTGGGCTAAATTATTAAATCTGCCACAGGCGAAAAATCGCGGTATTTCTGGCGATATCACCTTTGGTGTATTAGAAAGATTGCAAGATATAATTGATGGCAAACCTAAAAAAGTTTTTATCCTTATCGGGATAAACGATATCTCGAGAAATATTCCTGATAGTTTAATTTTAAGGAATTATAAACTGATAATTGACAGAATTAGAAAAGGCTCTAAAAAAACTCAGATCTATTTTAATACTTTATTGCCAGTAAATGCTTCGTTTGGTAAGTTCAAAAATCATTATGGTAAAGATGATCATATCCTTTACATCAATAGCGAGATTAAAAAATTAGCTGCCAAAAAGGTAACAATTATAGATTTGTATCAAGAGTTTTTAGATAAAGACAATCATTTGAAGGCTGAATTAACTAAAGATGGTTTACATCTCATCCCAGAGGGATATCAAGTTTGGGCTAAATTTCTTAATTCGACAGAATATTTGCACTAATAAATTTATCCTTAATCAAAAAAATACCTCGATCTTAAACAAATCGAGGCATTTTTTTTTAATTATTTGCTGGAGGTGGAGGAGGAGTTCCTTTTCCTGCTCTTGGCGCTCTTGGTCCTTTATCACCTTTTCTATCTTTCATTCGTTCCTTCATTTTGCCTTTCATTTCTTCACGAGAAGCATCAAGTGTTTTTCTTTGCTCAGGAGTTAAAATGGCATCCATTTTTTCTTTAGAAGCTTTCATGTAAGTTTTGCGTTCTTCCATTTTATTCTTCATTGCTCCCTGATCATTTTTACGCCATTCTTCTGCTTTCTGAATTCGCTCTAATTCTAATACTTGAACTTTAGCTTTCTGATCTGCAGTTAAACTTAGTTTTTGTTGCATCGCAGTAGCTGCTTTTTCAGCTTTCTGTTCTGGAGTTAAATTTTCTCTATTTGGTTTTTGTGCGTAGCTAGCAGTAATACCCATTACTACAAAAGCTGCTGTGTAAATTAATTTTTTCATCATGTGTAAATTAAATTGGTTGTTTAATAGCATAGATGAAAAAAGACCAAAAGAGTTTAATCTGCTTATGTTAAAAGATGTTAATTCTTATTGAGCTGTGAAATTGATTTTTGCATTTGCGCCATCATGCTCGATAAAGTTTCGATAGTTGGCTCTGGTGTAGGATCTGGTAGTGTAGTAGAAATATACGCCTTTGCTTTCCAAATTTCTAAGATATCTTCTGCTGCAACCGAATATGGATCGTAAACTGTATTATCAGAAATTAGTTTAAGTTCTTTATTTTCTTTAAATCTATTACCAGCTCTCTTATAAACAACGCCTTCATTTCTACTAATGATTACATAGGTTTCGCCAGTTTTAACATCATTCCAGTTATCCATATATTCGCCAATAATCACGCTTCCTGGTTGTATCGGCAACATCGAATCACCCATTATTTCAAAAGCTCTAAATGTGCCTTGTTTTAAAGCAGGTAATGGTAATTGAAACTTTGGTAAATCCTTAACATATTGCGGATCAGAAAAGCCATTTAAATAACCAGCACTTGCTTTTACTGGCACAAGCTCTATATTCTCATTTTCATTTTGATCAACAGAGATGCTAAGCACTCTTAAATTAGAACCTTGACTTTTTGGTTTAGGTTTCCATTTATCATCAATGCTTTCGTTAATAAATTCATCAATCGTTAAATCAAAGTATTCTGCTATTTCTTTTAGCAAATCATATTTTGGCTCTGCTCTGTCTTCTTCATAAGCTCCAATTAACGATCGCTTAATTTCCATAGCATCAGCGAATTGCTGTTGTGTATGGCCTTTTTTCTTTCTAAGGTATTTGAGGTTGGCGGAAATGTTCGACATAAAAAATAATTTTAAAATAAATTTGTTTTTACTAAAATTGTTAGTATTATTGTGCCAATAAAGTTAGTAATATTAATCGAAAGTACAAATATTTATCTAAATAATTTAGTTTTTAACCTTTAAGCCGAGAAGTCATGAAAAAATTTGTTTACATCGTAACCGACAGAAACCGCACTAGTTTACACGTAGGAATGAGCGCTGATTTAATTAAAACGCTTGATTTTTATAAACAAATGCCAAACTTATTTTTTGATAGCGGCCAGCAATTAACTAGATTAGTTTATTTCGAGGAGTTTAAAACTGAAGAACAAGCCTTAAGCCGTTTTAAAATTGTTAGCCGTTTTACAAGAGCTCAAAAGGAGAGGATTGTTCGTTCTTGTAATCCAGATTGGATTGATTTGACTATAGGTTTAGATTTTGAAAATATCATTTACCATAAAAGATTAAATACGCAAGTTGCCTTGCCATTAGGTATCATGTCTTAACTAAGAAGATTTAAGATTAGAATGAATAAACTAAGATTGCTTTTTAGGCTTTATAAATTTTTGAAAAGCAATTTTAGTATTTCTTAGGTAAAATCAGCCCCGTTTTTCGTTTCAATTCCCGAAGAAAAATCGGGAGATTTCCACTTCACCCGGGTTTAGAAAACAAAGCTTCAGTTCTATAGGGTGCTGTTACAAACTCAAAGAAATCTGCAAAAACTTGGCTTTAGGTCAGCTAATTCAATAAAAAAATGCGTTCCGATTTTTCGAAACGCATTTTTTATTGATTTGAGTTTAACTTACCAACCTGGGGCAAAGTTTAAACCAAAAATACCTCTTCCTGCTAAGTCTTTACGCTGAAATGGTATAGCATAATAAGGTTCAATAATTAAAGCACCGAATAAATTCACCCTTAAAGATACACCAACACTCATGGCTGGTACACGTTCATTTGTAAATTGAGTAAATATTTGTTTTCCAGTTTGATCAAGTATTGGATTTCCTTGAACATCTGTTAATGGAACTGTTTGGTAAGTAGGCTGCCCTTTAAAAGCCACTTTCGTGTTTTCTGTCCAAGCTAAACCAGCATCGAAAAATAAGTTCAGATCAGAGAACAAAAATTTAGATTGTATCTGTGCTAATTTTTTAGGTCCAGTAAATGGTAATCTTACCTCAAAATTAAAAACAGCTAATTTACTTCCTGATAATTGTTCTATTCCAATGGTGGCATTATCTTGAGATTGGTTGTTATTATTATAAAATGAGTTAGCTTCATAACCCCTAATTAAATATCCATAACCAGCATATAATGGAAATAAATTTTCACTCCCTTCGCCTAATCTTAAGTAATTATAAGTTCTAACGGCTAACGTAACAGGTTTCAATCTCCAATATTTTCTTAAATCTGCTGTAACTGCAGTAAAGTTAAAATCTCCAAAATACTGTTCTGCACCAACTCGATATCTAAAACCATCTAATGGCGATGTAAGTCCATTTATGGTATTATCACCAACAAAAAATGCATTTCCTTGCATTATCGTGAAAGGATCTAGCGGAATACCTAATGCATTGGTTGCTTGGGCATTTGAAACCTTTTCTCTATTTGAGCCTAAAAAGAAAGTTGGATAGCCATTTACATTTTCATAGAAATTATTAAAGCGATCTAATCTGTAACTGTAACGAGCAAATGCAGTCCCTGCTTCAAACCTGTGCACTTTACTAAAAGGGTAGGAGGCAAAAACATCTATTTTATCTTCAAAAGTTCTTAAAATATTTGTGCTAATGGTATCAATAGGATCTGTATTAGATTGAGGATTATATTGACCATAAGATCTAAATCCTGTTACATAAGGAATATGTGAAACAGCAACCCCATAATTAATTCTGCTTTTTTGATTAATATAGGCAATCAATCCTCCAAAATCGTAAATCTCGCCGTTAACCGCTAAATTTCCAATGATTTGGTTTCTGCCTAAAATATCACTAAACATACCAATTATACCACCTTGTAAACCTGTGCCAAACCTGCTTGTTGATACACCAACACCGCTATTTGCTAAATAATCTAATTTAAACTTGGCTCGGTAAGGTACAACTCGCATAGAGTCTGTTAGTGTTTTCTCAAATCTCTCAAAATTACCAAGATTAGAATTGATGATATTTACACCAATATTCTCTACTGGAGGCAAAATAGCTGCATCAAAATTTACATCTTGAGCTCCAACAGGTTTTGCTTTAAAGTTGCTAAGCGGAGAATTGTAAAGTGTATAACGTTGGTAACGATAATAGCTGTAAATAATATCATCATTTCTAGAAACCGTTATTGCTGGAGAAAACTCTGTTATACCGCTAATGCCTGTAAAATAATCTGTTAATTGCTTAACATTGTTATCTGCTAAATTAACTTCGTAAAGATTTCTGAAACCATCTCTATTACTTAAAAAGAAAATGCGTTTACTATCTCCACTAAATTGTGCATTTAAATTATTTGCACCTTTAAAAACTGGTATGTTGCTTAATGTTTTATTAGCAATATCATAAATGGTTAAATTCATCGGATGAACTGCTGCCGTGTTACCACTTTCTTTTGATGCTCTATCTGATGAAAAAACGATTTTTGTGCCATCTGGAGAAAAACTTGGCGCATAATCAGAGTACTCATCATTGGTAAGTTGAGATACTATTTTTGTATCTAAGTTGTAGGAGAAAATATCACTTTGACCTTCTATCATACCTGAAAATGCAATATCCTTACCATTTGGCGCCCATGTTAAATTGCTAAACTGCTCAACTTTGTCCATGTGAGTTTTCAAAACAGTATTACCATTGGCTACATCAACAATCAACATTTGATTTTTACCTTTACTAAAAATACTGAAAGCAAACTGCTTGCTATCTGGCGACCAAGCACCAGCGGATTCTAAGAAATTAAAATCATCAATGTGTGAATTGGCAACTTGACTAGTTAATTTTCTAATAATTCGACCCGTTTTTGCATCAGCAAGAAATAAATCGATACCAAAAAGATCCTTTTCAGATAAAAAAGCTAGGTATTTCCCATCAGGACTAATTGCAGGAGCAACATTCATGTTTCCTGCATTTTTATTATCTATAATTTTTGTGCCTGATATTTTAATTTGTGAGCTATCGGCTTTTAGCAATGGTCTGTAATGTTCTTCAATAGAGTTTTTCCATAATCCTGATAAAGTTTTATCATCAAAACCAAAAGTATACTTTATGGCATTTTCATAGCCATATCTAGCCGTATTTTTAAATAAGGGAACAATGGTTGTATCTCCATAAAGCGAACCTACAAATGTCCAAAATGCTTGTCCGTAACGATAAGGGAAATATTTATTGGAATTAGTAAGGTCTTTTAAGGATGGAATATCTCTATTTAGCAATGCATCTCGCATCCACATTGATGTAAAAGCATCCTTTTTACCAACAGATAAATATTCTGCCATACCTTCAACCATCCAAAGTGGGGTGTTTCCAACACTTTCTAAATCCATCGAATCTTTCTCTAGCAATACATGGTATTGAAAAGCATGCACCAATTCATGACCTAAAACGTGTCTGGTTTGGCTATTTAAATCTAAAACAGGCATAATTACTCTGTTTTTAAAAGCTTCCGTAACACCACCTGTACCAACTCCAACTTCACCATTTAGTGCTGTTGTTTGCTGAAAATCTGGATGGTTACTGTATAAAATGATTGGATTTTTTTTAAAGAAAGTATCTCTAAAAACCTCTTGATGCATTTTATACCAAGTTTCGGCATCTTGAGCAAACTTTTTTAATAATTTTTCATTATTTAAATAATAATAAATCTCAAAATGCGGAGTTTGCAAAACCTTAAAATCAGCATTTTTATAACGCACTCTATTTTGCCCAAAATATTGGGCATTTACAGAAATAACAGCTACAAAAACCAAGAGTAATGTTACTATTAGTTTTTTGATAAGGGTAAAATTTCTATCCATATGATGATTTTTAAGGACTTAAATGCATTAATTTACGATAAAGTTGGGAATGTAGTTTTGCTAGTAACACTACAGTCAACCACCATTGTTTTTGTTTTTCTCTTTTTCTTCCTGACGCTGCTTTCTACGTAATTCTCTTTCTTCTTTTTTAGTTAGAGGTGTTGTTGGCGTTGTAGCTGGTACTTGCTGATTTTCAATTGGCTTTTTCTCTTCACCCTTTTTTACTTCAGTTTCTGGATTAAGAATTGGTTGTGTTTCAATTATTGTCTCATCCATATCCAAACTATCTGTATCTAAACTATCAACGGTAGTGGTATCAATACGCTGACGAGGGGTAGGGCAGTTATATTGAATGTTGATTTCAACTTTAGGTTTTGAAAAAGGGCCATAAGTGTATCCGCTATTTGGGTCTTTGTAAACTTTCTCCATAAATTTAGCAAAAATAGGAAGAGCAGTTCTAGAGCCTTCGCCAGTTTCGCCGTTAGTAAAATGTGCTGTTCTTTCATCGCATCCAACCCAAACACCAGTTACTAAGTCTTTGGTTATACCCATGTACCAAGCGTCAACATAATCTGATGATGTGCCAGTTTTACCACCAATTTGGTTACCTTTTTTAAATAAATCCCATTCCCAAAGTGCTTGCGAAGTTCCTCCTGGCTCCTCCATTCCGCCTCTAAACATATACAACATTAACCAAGCAATCTCCTCAGTTAAAACACGTTTAGTTTTTGGCTTAAAGTCTTCAATTAAATTATCTTCTAGGTCAGTGATTCTTTCAACCAAAATAGGATCGGTTTTTACACCTTCATTTAAGAAGGTACTGTAAGCTTTAACCATTTCAAAAACAGTTACATCATTTGGACCTAAACTTACTGAAGGAACAGCTTCTAGTTTACTATCAATGCCACATTCATTAGCCCATTTAACTACATTTTCTGGACCAACTTTTTCGGTTACTTGAGCTGTTACGGTATTTACCGACTTACCCATTGCCCAACGTAACGACATATTTTGGTAGCTATAACTCCAATCTGCATTTTTTGGCTCCCAATATTCTGTTTTACCTTTATTCTGATAAGCAATTTTGACAGGTTTATCTATAAAAGTGTCGCAAGGGCTCATTCCGCTTTCTAATGCTGCCAAGTAAGCAAAGGGTTTAAACGTAGAACCTGCTTGCCTTTTAGCTTGATTAACATGATCATATTTAAAATATTTATGATCTAAACCACCCACCCAAACTTTAATTTTTCCGCTTTTAGGTTCCATGGTCATCATCCCGGTATTCATTATTTTACCGTAATAACGGATTGAATCCATTGTACTAAAAAGTGTATCTACATCACCTTTGTGCGAAAAGATTTTCATTTCTTTTTTCTTATTAAAATAAGCATCTATCGAATCGGTATTGTTGTTATATTTCTTTTGCAGCATGGCATAAATCGGCAAGTTTCTTTTTGCCCTATCGGGATAATCAACTTTTTTACGTTCCGAGTCTTCCCAAGGATCTTCATTTCCCCAAACGTTATAAAATCTTTTTTGGATGATCCTCATTTGATCTTTTACCGCTTCTTCTGCATATTTTTGAAGTTTAGAATCGATAGTGGTATAAATTTTCAAGCCATCTTCGTACAAATCATAATTATTTTCTTTACACCATTCTTCTAAATATTTATCAACTGCTGCACGCAAATAAGAGTCATCGCTGGTTGCATCTCTCATTTTACCTTCTTTAAGTTGCAAAGGCAATTTCGTAATCATTGTTAAACTATCTTTACTTAAATAGTTGTATTTATTCATTTGGTTTAGCACCGTATTTCTTCTTTTAAGTGCACCATCTGGGTTGTTAATCGGATTGTATAAGTTTGTTCCCTTTAACATACCAACCAACAAGGCAGCTTCATTTAATTTTAAATCCTTCGCTTCCTTATCAAAATATACTCTCGATGCTGTTTTAATGCCATAAGCATTGTTGCCAAATGAAACAGTATTTAAATACATGGTAATGATATCGTTTTTATCGTAATTAGACTCAAGTTTTAAGGCTGTCATCCATTCTTTAAGTTTCGATACCAATGTTCTTACCAGTGGGATGTGTTTTACTAATCCAGATGCTTTACTATACCTTGTTCTGTAAAGATTTTTGGCCAACTGTTGGGTAATGGTACTTGCGCCACCATCTTGACCTAAACCTACAACAGCTCTGCCAACTGCTTGTATATCAATACCCGAATGTTTATAAAAACGAACATCTTCTGTAGCAATAAGTGCATTAATAATGCTAGGCGAAATCTGATTGAAATCTACCGGTGTTCTATTTTCTTTAAAATACCTGCCAATTAACACACCGTCAGCGGTATACAATTCTGAACCAACTCTTTGTGCAGGTTTTTTAATATCAGCGTAGCTAGGAGAGTAGCCAAAAAGCCATAAAAAATTTAGTTGTAGAGCGCAAAAAAAGACAATAACTAAATATAAAAATATGGTAAAGTAGCGGATGTATTTATTTTTAATTTCTCGAAACATATGTTAAAGATGGTAAAAAAACGTAGTTTGTGTCTTTAAATTTTTTAATCTAAGTAAATATCTGCAATTAATTAATCATACATCTTAACAAAACAAGAGCTATTTGATGTATGTGGGGTTAAAGATAACTTTAGCTTTAATCAATACAAATTAACGTATTTAATTTACTTAAATTTTAGCCTATATTTAAAATAATAAAAATTAAATCTCAATAACATTATGGCCTTGAAAACTAATACAAAAAAATATTTAGCCAATACCAATGGTAAATTTTCACTTAAAGATTACAGCACAACCTACAATGGTCATTTAAGTAAAGAAGAGGGTAAAGCAGATCTCGAAAGAGTAAAAACTGAGTTGTCAATACACCAGGAATCGCTATATGCATCAAACTCTCATTCTTTATTGGTTATTTTTCAGGCAATGGATGCTGCTGGTAAAGATAGTGCAATTGAACATGTGATGTCTGGGTTAAATCCACAAGGCTGCCAAGTGTATAGTTTTAAAACGCCAAATAGTGAGGAATATGAACACGATTATTTATGGCGTCATTACAAAGCTTTACCAGAACGTGGTAGAATTGGCATACACAATCGCTCACATTACGAGAATGTATTGGTTTGCAAAGTTCACCCCGAATATATTTTAAACGAAAATATTCCTGGTATTGATGATGTTAAAAAAATTAACAAAAAATTCTGGGCAAATCGGTATGAGAGTATCAGAAATTTTGAAAAGCATTTGGTAGACAATGGTACAACTATCATTAAATTTTTTCTTCATGTAAGTAAGGATGAACAAAAACAAAGATTTTTAGATAGGATAGACGACAAAACTAAGAATTGGAAGTTTTCTGCAGGTGATTTAAAGGAGAGAGCTTTATGGGATAAATATATGGATGCCTATCAGCAAACGATAAAAGAAACCTCAACTGATGCAGCGCCTTGGTATGTAATTCCGGCAGATAAAAAATGGTACGCCAGACTAGCAATAAGCCAAATAATTGATGAAACTTTGCAAAGTATGAAATTGAAGTTTCCAGAACTTCCGGCAGAAGAGGTGGCCGAATTAGGAACCTTAAGACAACAACTGTTGGATGAGGTTTAAATTTAGGGGGGGTAAGGCTTGCCTTACCCAATTTCAATGGTTTTGGGCAACCGCAAGGGTAGCTCCTACAATAGATGTCTAATAATCCATTTTGTATGTACTTAAATCTGCCAAGTGCTTTTTGGTTCTATTTAGCTCATGCTTATAAATTTCTTGACCTATGTTTTTCATAAACGGATAACAAACGGTTTCGTATTCGTACTTGCTATCATTGTAAATACCATCCTCATTAGATTGTACAACGGCAGTTAAAAAGAATTCAACTTTGTTTTTAAAATCAATAAAGTAAGCGTTGTCTATAATAAAACCATAGCTATCGCCATACTTATTGAAAATCCTGATATCATTATCTAAAACTGCATTTTTTTCTCTACCGTAATAAATCATTTTTGCATAAGTTGGCCAAAATTCATTTTCATCATATTTGGGTTCCTTACTTTCGGTAGGTAATTTACTCATGTAGGTATAGATTAATTGATAATCTTCTTGAGTTAAATTAAATCTATCTTTTTTTGCAAATGCTTCAGGCATCATTAATTTCCTCATCAACAATTGCTGATCGGCAATGGTAAAAACATTTTTATTAGCGAAACTATAGGGTTCATTAACCAATTTCTCATCCCCATCAATATATCCTTTTCCAACAATTAAATTTGTTAGTTCTAATGGGTATTCTTTCTCATCATACTGAGCATCTTGATGATAGATAAGTTGTTCTCCCTCATAAAAATCAATCGGATTGGTATGTTTAGCAGCTTCACCACCATCGCCTATGGCCAAACGATTTAAAATTCTACTATCTTCCATTCCGTATTTTTTAAGCTTATCATTAATTTCTGCTCTGCCGATAAATTCAAATAATCTATTGTAGGCATCATTATCGCTGGTTAGCAAAATCTTTTTAATGTAATGAGCGATGCTAGGTTTGCCATTAGCTGCACTTTGATCTTTTAAAACTTTAGTATGTGTTTGATAACTGCTATCAGTTAACATGGTAGAATACGCTGATATACCTTTGTTTTTTAAAGAATTAGCTTTTTCTAAAGCAAAAATTACAGCTGCCAATTTAACGGTACTTGCAGGATAAAAATATCTTTTAGGGTTAAAATTGTAGGAAAATGTTTTAAATGAAGGCTTATTGTTTTGATCTCTATTAATTTGAGTGTACATTAATTGCACCTCATTTTTATTTGGATGGTTTAACACTTTAGCAAAAAGTTCTGGTTTGCTTTGCATTAGTTGTTGCAAAAATGTAGTATCTGTTTGTTGCGCCATTACAGGTAAACTAATAATTGATAATAGACAAATGAGCAATTTTATCATAGCTAAAATTTGAGTTTTAAAGATATGGTTTTATGTTATTTTTAGACAAAACTATAAGCTAAAATTATAATTATTTGCTGTTATCGCATATTTAGCTACATTTGCACCGCTTTTGGTTTTCGAGTAATATCGAGATTAAAAGGGAATACGGTGTAAATCCGTAACTGTCCCGCAGCTGTAAGCTCTATTAACGGTTACTAATCCATTGCCACTTTTCCGCAACTGCGGGATGGGAAGGCAGTTTAACCGGGAGTAAGTCAGAAGACCTGCCTTTAGCATTATAATTTCATAGCTTTCGGGGATTGAAGCTAGGAGTGGGACTATTTTTTACCTCATTTCTATTCTGATTCTTTTGCTGTGTGTATAAAACTCACAACAATGAACAAAAAAACACTAATTGCTGCAGGTCTAGGACTTGTACAATTAACCCTATTTGGGAAAATCGCTTTTGCACAAGATGCAGAAAAATTAAAAGAAGTAGTGATTTCAACTACAAAAAATGATCAAAAACAATCGCAAACTGGTAAAGTTGTAACGGTTATTACGGCCGAAGAGCTTTCGAAAAGTAGTGGACGTAACCTTGCAGAGTTGTTAAATTTACAAGCTGGTGTAAACGTTGTTGGCGCTGGAAGTAATGCTGGTAAAGAGAAAAGTGTTTTCTTTAGAGGTGCAGCAAGTGCTTACACGGTAATTTTAATTGATGGTGTTTTAGCAACTGATCCCTCAGGAACTGGAGCCTTTGATTTACGCTTGTTAGCTATAGATCAAATTGAGCGAGTTGAAATTTTAAGAGGTGGGCAATCTACCATTTATGGTTCTGATGCTGTTGCGGGTGTAATCAACATCATTACAAAAAAGGATGGTATAAAAGGAAATAACGTTTATGGAGTAGCAACTGCTGGAAGTTATGATACTTACAAAGGCCAAATAGGTTTAAGTAGCAAAATAGATAATTTTAGCTACAACCTTAGCTACTCTCATTTAAGAACTGATGGTATTTCAGAAGCAGTAAACCCGCCATCAAACTCACAACCGTTTGATAAAGATGGCGTAAAGCAAGATGCATTAAATGCAAATTTCTCATTCAAACTTGATAAGCGTTTAAGCTTAAATCCGTTTTTAAGATATTTTGAAGGTAAATTTGACTATGACGATAATGCATTTACTGATGCAAACAATATTTCTACTTCTAAAAACTTAAATGCAGGTTTAAATGCAATTTACCTATTAAATCAAGGAAAGTTTACATTGAATTATAGTCATCAAAATACAAAGAGAAATTATATAAGTCAGTACGGTGGTAATTACGAAGGTAAAATGAATCTTGTCGATTTATTTTATAATCAAAACTTAAACGAAAAACTGAACCTTCTTTTAGGTATAGAAAATAGAGCAACTGCAGTAACTCAATTTAATGTTAGTGGTTTAACACAGCCTTCGGCCAATTTATTTAGCTCATACGCATCTTTATTTTTGCATGATTTGAGCATCTTTAACTTAGAAATTGGTGGCAGATACAATAAACATAATAAGTATGGAGAAAACTTTACTTATGCTGTATCACCAAGTATCAATATTACAAATCAAATTAAATTGTTTGGTACCGTATCATCTTCATTTAGAGCACCTACATTAGATATGTTATTTGGTCAATTTGGCGCAAACTTAAATCTGAAACCAGAAAAAGCTATTAATTACGAAGTTGGTACCACATTGAATTTCTTTAATGATATTGTGAATTTAAGGGTTGTTGGTTTTAAAAGAAACATGGATGATGCAATCATTTATGGTGCAAATGGCTACATCAATCAAAATGAGCAAAATGACAGAGGTTTTGAAATAGAACCAGGTGTAAAGTTTAAAAATCTTACAGTTAATGGATATTATGCTTATGTAGAAGGTAAGCAAATTAATGAAAACCTAATCTCGGATGTATTATTAAGAAGGCCAAAAAATACTTATGGCATAAATGCTGGTTTACAAGCAACATCAAACTTATACTTTAGTGCAAATTACAAATTTACAGGCGATAGAGTAGATAGTGATTTTAGCTCATTCCCATCGGTAAACAAAGTTTTAGATTCATATCAACTATTTAATTTTTATAGCGAATATGCCTTTGCAAAAAAACGTATGAGGGTTTTTGTTGATTTAAAGAATATCACCAATGAAAAATATACTGAGATAATTGGTTACAGTACTATGGGATTTAATATGAATGCTGGTGTAACTTTTAATTTTAAATAACAATTATTACACTTTAAATAAGCCGTCATTTTTTATTCAGCATTTAAAAACCTAATTTTGCAAACAAATTAAATACAAATGGAAAATAAGTCTAGCTACAGAACAGCAGTATTACTTTTATTTATGCTAATTATTATTGGTCAAAGAGTAATAGCACCACTTTCTCCAGATTTTGCATTAATTGCTAATTTTTCTGGTTTAGGAGCAGTTGCCATTTTTGGTGGTGCTTATTTTAAGAACAATGTTAATGGTTTTATTTTACCAATTTTAGTGTTGTTTTTAAGCGATTTAGGTCTTACATTAACTATGGGAGTAGATTATGGCTTTTATCAAGGATGGTACTATACTTACATTGCTTTTATTTTAATGGTTTTAGTAGGTAGATTTTATATCAATAAAATTAACGTACAAAATGTATTGGGGGCTAGTCTTATAGCAGTTTTTATCCATTGGATTGTTTCTGATTTTGGTGTTTGGTTAGGTTCTACTTATTACCCGCAAACTTTAGCAGGTTTTTGGCTGTGCTTAGTAAAAGCAATTCCTTTCGAACGTAATTTCTTATTCGGTACTTTAGGTTATGCTACTTTAATGTTTGGTGTTTTCGAGGCTTTAAAATCTAAATATGGAGCTTTAGTACTTAGTAAAGCATAGCTGAATAAAGCTTATATTTAAAACCCTTCTGTAATTAAAATGCAGAAGGGTTTTTTGTTAAATTAGTAAAATGAAAAAGCGATTAGTTGTTTTAACAGGTGCTGGCATTAGTGCAGAAAGCGGATTAAAAACCTTTAGAGATAGTGATGGATTATGGGAAGGATATAATATTATGGATGTGGCTACGCCAGAAGCTTGGGAGAGAAACCCAAATTTGGTGCAGCAATTTTATAATGAAAGAAGGAAGCAGGTTTTAAGTGCCGAGCCAAATGAATCTCATTTAATTTTAGCACAGCTAGAAGAAGATTTTGAAGTTTTCATCATCACTCAAAATATCGATGATTTACACGAAAGGGCAGGATCTACTCAAATCACACATTTGCACGGAATAATCACTTTTTCGCAATCAGATTTAAATCCTAATTTACTTTATCCTATTAATGGCGATACAATTAGCAATGGCGATATTTGTGAATTAGGTTCGCAACTAAGACCACATGTAGTTTGGTTTGGAGAAGCAGTACCTATGATAGAAACTGCTGCTGCCATTTGTGAGCAGGCAGATATTTTTATGGTTATTGGTACTTCTTTGGTTGTTTATCCAGCAGCTGGATTGATTGATTTTGTGCCAAAGGATGTTCCCAAATACATTATTGATCCAAATATCCCATCGGTAGGTTACGTTCAAAATATAATTAAAATAGAAAAATCAGCAACTGCTGGATTAAAAGAAGTTTACCATCTGCTTACTGAAAATGAATAAAATACCAGCCGTATTTAACTGGAGTGGTGGTAAAGATAGCTGCTTAGCACTTCATCATATTTTAAAAGAAGATTTATTTGATGTAAAATATTTGCTTACAACCGTTAATGGAGCTTTTAAAAGAGTGTCGATGCATGGAGTTAGAACCTCTTTACTAACAAAGCAGGCCAAGAGTTTAGGTTTCAATCTTGTTCAGTTGGAATTACCAGAAATGGTGAGTATGGAAGTTTATGAAACCGAACTGGGTAACCAAATGAATTTTTTTAAAAATCAGGGTATTAACCACTCAATTTTTGGTGATATTTTTTTAGAAGATTTAAAAGAATATCGTGAAAAACAGCTCCAAAAGAATAATATAAAAGCTATTTTTCCACTTTGGAAAAAAGATAGCTCAGCTCTAATTAATGAATTTATAACTTTAGGTTACAAAACAATAGTGGTTTGTGCGCAAGCAGGTTTAGAAGATTTTTGCGGTAGAATAATAGATCAATCATTTTTAGATGATTTACCAAAAGAAATAGATCCTTGCGGCGAAAATGGAGAGTTTCATACTTTTGTTTTTGATGGACCAATATTTTCAGAGCCGATTAAGTTTAACATCGGAGAGAAAGTTCTAAGAACATATCCAAATCCTACTGGAAGCGAAATACCAACGGGTTATTGGTTTATAGATTTATTTGAATAAAAATTTGAATAATACGAAAAATGTCGTAACTTGGATAGACAAAATGTTTAACTATGAAATCTCTCAATTACAACAAGCCAGATATCAGTAATTTTACTATTGCATCAGAGCCAGAGGTGCTATATGTTAGCAGTCCTAAATTAATAGAATTTTCCGTTAGCAAATTCGAGTTGTTAAGTAAAAAATTATTATTCAGCCAAGTAGAATGGGCTGATATATTACACATCAGTGATCGTACTTTACAGCGGTACATTAAAGATAGTAAACCTTTTGAGGGCTTATATGCTGAGCATCTTCAGCAATTAGATAATATGGCTAATTTAGCTATAGAGCTATTTGTACAGCCAGAAAAAGTTAAAAATTGGCTAACGTCCTCTAAGCAGGTTTTACAGCACACACTAAACTTTGCCTCACTTAAATCATTTTGGGGTGTTAAATTAATAAGTAATGAGTTAGGTCGTATGGCTTACGGCGTATATATCTAATTTATGATTGTTTATCGTATAGCTGATAAAAAATATATAAACGATAGGGAAGGCATTGGCGCAAAATTATTTGGCGGAAGATGGAATGAAATAAATGTACCATGTTTATACACTAGCGAACATATTTCTTTAGCATTTTTAGAAAAATTTATATACGCAAAAGGAGCGGAAAGTATGCTTAATCTAGCTTTGCTGAAGATAGAAGTGCCAAACGATCTTATTTTTGAAGTTGATGTAAAAAAGTTAAAAAAAGATTGGGCTGATGATATAGAATATTCTCAATGGCTGGGTCAACAATTATTAGCTGATTTAAGTGTTTTGGCTTTTAAAGTGCCATCATCTATTATTGAGCCAGAATTTAACGTGGTAATTAACGTAAATGCTACAAAACTAAGTAGCGTTATATTTCATGAGGTAGTAGATTTTACAACCGAGCACCGACTGATCAATCTACTATCATCATAAGTTAAATTATTTTTTATTGAACAATTTGCTCAAATTAGGTTTAATGCCAACGCTTATAGGTACTGCGTTAAAGTTTCTGTTTTGTATTTTGCTAAAACCATTCATGTAACTAGTTTCTATAAATAATACAGCTCCACCTATGTTGTATTCTGTGCCTGCACCGGCCTCAATCATTCCCATTCCATTGCTTTTATTGTCTAGCTCAACTTGAGCAGTTGCAGCGTTTATTGTAGCTCGTGGTGTTAAAATTATTCCTCCTCCGCCACCTGCAAAACCATAAAAAGCAAATTTGCCACTCATTTTTCTGTAACCTAATGCAAGGTTTAGTAAATATGTTGTAGCTCTTCCTTTTTGTAAAGCAACATTATAGCCTGCATCTGGTGTTATTTCATTAAAACTATAGGCATGTAAACTTGCTTTTGGATAAAGAAATAATCCTCCATTTCCTAAGCCTAAATTTATACCTATTGAAGTTGAAAATTTAGGTTTAAAATAATCAGCTGTTTCTCCGACAGGGAAAGAGAAGCCCAATCCACTCATGGTGTATAATTTGTCTTTTCTTACCGAATTATCTTGAGCTTTAGATTGATTTGTGCCTAGTATTATTGCACCAATTAGCGCTATTGATAAAAAATATTTTTTCATGTTAATTTAGATTTTACACGAACAACAAAGGAGTGGAGGTTTTGTTTTAAGTGCAAAAATTTATAAGCTTATTTTGCTTTAAAAACAGTAATTTGATTTTGAAATTGCATCTTAACAAATTAAAATAAAATAAGCTATAATTAGGCAAACCTCCCAATTATTTGGCGTATTAGCTTTACCAAATAATATTCTTCTTATCTTTTTATTAGATTAATAAACAGATAGTTATATATTTTCAGTTTAATTTATTATTTATAATTAAGCCCCGAAGAACTGCTTTTAATATTAATATTTCAGAATTAAATTTTGTTTATGAATTATAGGTGCTAAATTACAATGAGTTACGTTGATTATATAAATAATTACTGTTGTCTTTTGTAGGCTGCAGAAAAATCAAATCTCATTGTTTTAAATCGCTCTGTAACTGTAGCTAAAAATTCATCATCCATCATCTCGAATACTTCATTTGCTCCACCTCCCGTCAGGTCTAACTCTGATAATTTATAGCTCTGTTCTAATTGTCCTTGTTCAAATTTTACAATATATTTTTGGTTCATATTGAATAAGGTAATCTTAAAATCTGGATGTGGTAATTCGGCAATAACTCTCATTTATTTTATGGTTAAGTTGTTGTTAGATTAGCAGATCATCAGTTGAATTTTTTAATGATGATCTGCTCAAAAATTTTGTAATATAATTATAATTTTACTCCCATTTCTGCAAGTAGAAAATCAGCCTTGTCAATTTTAGATGCAACCCATAAAACATATCTAATATCAACACCAATAGAGCGACTGTATTTTTCATTCCAAGCATAATCATTTATCGTAGCACCATAAGCTCTGTCGAAATTTACCCCAATTAATTCTCCATTGGCATTCATAATCGGCGAACCAGAGTTTCCTCCAGTAGTATCCATATTGTATAAAAATGCTACAGGCACATCGTTCAGTTCTTTTTTAGCGAAAATTCCAAAATCTTTTTGATCCCAGAGTGTTTTGATCATATTTGGATAAGCAAAATCTGGGTTTCCGCCAGCGCCTTTTTCTAAAATTCCTTTGATCGTTGTGTAAGGAGCCATAAAACTTGCATCAGCAGGAGAATAACCTCTAACATAGCCATAGGTTAATCTCAATGTACTATTGGCGTCGGGTATAAAGTCTTTTTTCAAGAACTTTTCTTTAACATTTACATAATCGCCCATTAACTTATTTAAAACACCTTCTCTTCTGTCTTTTTCAGGTTTAAGTTCTGCAATTTGTTTAGCAATGTCTTTCTCCAATAGCAATAATCCATCATTGTAATCATTTAATGCCTTTGCTGATTTTAAAAGGTTGTTAAAAACGTAATTTTTATCCTTCAACTTTGTTAAGCCAAAAGTGTCATTTATGTAATCATTAATCATAGCTTCATTGCTAGATCCTTTATTAACTATTTTATCAACTGCATTTATTCTTTGATTTGAACTTAAAACAGCTGCATCTGTCATCATTTTCTTAAAAATTCTTCGGTCAGCATCAACATCAAAAGCATCATAAACTACATTTATACTTTGTTTTAATTTATCAATATTATTGTTAAAAAACACTTCTTTTTGCGATGAAGGTTGCTTTTCGATTTCGGTTTTGAATGCATTTATTTGTTTTGATACATTAAGTAAGCTTGTTGAAGTGTAAATTTGGCCAAACCACATGTCTCGGTAAACATCGCCATTAATCTGTTTGTACAATTGGTCTATATCAGTCATTAAATTACCATATCTAGCTTTAATGTCTAAATTGTTGTTTATAAATTGTGCTAAATCTGCATCTTCTTGAGTTTTTTGTCCAACAAGATCAATATCTTTTAATCCTTTCAATTTACCTCTGTAATTTTTCATCACATTGGCGTTTCTTTTAATTCTAGTTGCTAATTTCAGTTCTGTTGCTTTATCTTTTTTACCTACATTTTCCATAGTAGCATTCTGAAAATCATATAATTCAGAAGTGTAGGGCAATAGATATTTTTGCTGATAAGCTATAAATTGCGCAGGGCGATGACGAAACGTTTTACCTGGGTAGCCTAAAATAAACACAAAATCTTCTTCTGTGGTTCCGACTGGATTTACCTTCAAAAACTTTTTAGGTGTGTAAGGGATGTTGTCTTTTGAATATTTAGCTGGCTTACCGTCTTTACTAACATAAGCTCTCATAAACGAATAATCACCAGTATGACGAGGCCAAACCCAATTATCAGTCTCGCCACCAAACTCACCAATTTTTCTATTTGGAATGTAAACTAAACGTACATCTAAAATAGTTTTGTATTTAAACAACACGTAGCTTTTTCCTATAAACATTTCTGATACTTCAGCTTTAATACTTGGATCGTTTTTTTCTGCTTCTAAGGCAATATTCTTCATTGCATTATTAATCATTTGTAATCTCGAAGCCGGATCTTCAATTTGCGCAACAGCTCCTAAAACCTTATCAGATACATCTTCATAACTATCAGTAATTCGACAAGTTAAGCCTTTTGCTTCAAGCTCTTGTTCTTTTGTTTTGGCCACAAAACCGTTATTTAAATAATCATTTTCTGGTGTGCTGGCTAATTGTACGGCACTAAAAGCACAATGGTGATTTGTAATAATTAATCCTTCGTTAGATACAAAAGAACCAGTGCAACCGCCTACATTTACTAACGCGTCAACCACACTTATCCCGTTAGGATTATAGACTTCATTGACTTCAATTTTTAGTCCCGCTTTTTTTAAATCTATTTTACTTATTTCGCTTAGCGGAAACATTCCTTCTTCCCTAAAGTTGTAGCCAAATTGTATAAATCCGCCAATTAAGATTAAAGTAATTAATAAGGTTTTCTTGTTCATCATCTTGTGTGTTATACTGGTAAATTTCAAAGCTAATAATTTTATAGGATGTTATCATCCATTGTTGATTAGTCTTTTAAATGTTAATTACTCCTTACAAAATTTTAATTGTTTAATCATTTACTAACTTTGTGGCATGGCCGAAGATTTAACAATTGCCAAAACTGGCAGTAAAGAGCAACAATACCAATCGTTAATTCCTCAAATTGAAGCATTACTTTATGGTGAAACTGATCAAATTGCTAACATGGCAAATATTTGTGCGGCATTAAAAGAGCAGTTTAATTGGTTTTGGGTAGGTTTTTATTTGGTTAAAAACGATGCCACACCAGCCGGTGGACAAGAATTAGTACTTGGTCCTTTCCAAGGTCCTGTTGCTTGCACCAGAATTAAAAAGGGAAAAGGTGTTTGCGGATCTTCTTGGTTAAAAAATGAAATTCTAATTGTTCCTGATGTTGATGAGTTTCCAGGTCATATTGCTTGTGCTTCTGCTTCAAAATCTGAAATTGTATTGCCTGTTTATCAAAACGGAAACATTATTGGCGTTTTAGATGTTGATAGCGAATATCTTGCTCACTTTGATGAAGTTGATGGCAAGTATTTAAATCAAATTATTAAATTTTTAGATGCCTAAATTACCGTATTCGTTTTATCAACAAGAAGATGTAATTAGTTTAGCCAAGCAGTTATTAGGTAAAAAATTATTTACATTAATTAATGGAGAATTAACTGGCGGAATTATAGTAGAAACCGAAGCTTATAATGGTATAATCGATAAGGCATCTCATGCTTATAATGGTCGTTTTACACCTCGAACATCAACCATGTATAAAACAGGAGGAATTTCTTATGTATATTTGTGTTATGGTATTCATCATCTTTTTAACGTTGTTACTGGAGTAGAAGGAAGCCCTCATGCTGTTTTAATTCGTGGTTTAGAGCCAACAGATGGTCTATCAACTATGTTTAAGAGAAGAAACATGCAAAGTTTAGCTCCTAAAATTACTGCTGGACCAGGGGCGCTGGCTAAAGCTTTGGGGATAGATAAAAATCTCAATGCCAAAGATTTATTAGGTGATGAAGTTTGGATTGAAGATGTTAAAACAAAATACAGAAATACTCAGATCATCGCATCTCCAAGGGTGGGTGTAGCTTATGCACAAGATAATGCATTATTGCCTTGGCGTTTTTACATTAAGGGAAGTCAATTTGTAAGCAAGCCAAATTCTTAATCATTTCTATTTTTGATAAAAAACTTTTCAGAAGCGCTGCTGTTTAGTATAAAAACAAAAGCGATGAAAAACGAAAAAAATATAGCCATACTTAAAGAAATGGCAGAAAAAGTAAGAATTTGCATGTTCAATACATTAACTGATGATGGTTTTCACAGTAGACCAATGGGAACAGCAAAAATAGAAGATGATGGAAGTATTTGGTTTTTTACAAACGAATATTCTCCTAAATCTAAAGAAATATCAAAGGATAACGAGGTAAATTTAGGCTATAGCGATCCATCAAATAACACTTACATCTATATTAATGGAAAAGCAGAGTTAGTTGATGATCAAACTAGAAAAGAAGCTTATTTTTCGCCATTTGTTAAGGCATGGTTTCCAGAAGGTGCAGACGATCCGAATTTGATATTGATTAAAGTTACTCCTTCGGTTGCAGAATACTGGGATTCTTCATCAAGTAAAATGGTAGTTGCTTTTCAAATGCTCAAAGCAATTGTAACAGGCAATACTCCTGATATGGGTGAGCATGATAAAATTAAATTTTAATATAAAATGATTTACTGATGAAAAGTCTAGCCTTAGGGTTAGGCTTTTTTTTGTTATTATTGGAACATGAATTTTGAAAACAATTTAGCATTTGCACAAGATTTAGATCAGCATGATTCATTAGGTAAAATGAGAAATGAATACTTGTTTCCACAGCATAATGGTAAGCCATTTATCTATTTGTGTGGCAATTCTTTAGGCTTACAACCTAAAGTAGCAAAGCAGGTTTTAAATACGCAACTAGATAATTGGCAGAACTTAGCTGTAGAAGGTTGGTTTGATGGCAATTCGCCTTGGATGTTTTATCATAAAGAACTCAAAAAGCTGATGGCTCCAATTGTTGGTGCAAAAGATATTGAAGTTTGTCCGATGAATACGCTAACTGTAAATCTACATTTATTAATGGTTAGTTTTTATCAGCCAAAGGCGAAAAAATATAAAATTATCATGGAGGGTGGAGCTTTTCCCTCAGACCAATATGCAATTGAAAGTCAAATTCGTTTTCATGGTTTTGATCCCGCTGATGCAATAATTGAAGTGAAACCACGAGAAGGAGAATATATATTAAGAACTGAAGATATCTTAAATACAATAAAAGATAATGCGGATGAAATTGCGTTGGTATTATTTGGAGGTATTAATTATTTTACGGGGCAATGGTTTGATATGCCTGCAATAACTAAAGCAGGACATGATATTGGTGCTATAGTGGGTTTTGATTTAGCTCATGCAGCTGGAAATGTGCCATTAAAGTTGCACAATTGGGATGTTGATTTTGCTTGCTGGTGTTCTTATAAATATCAAAATGCTGGCCCGGGTGGTATAAGTGGGATTTTTGTTCACGAAAAACATTTTACTAATGAAAAGTTACATCGCTTTGCGGGATGGTGGGGCTATAAAGAGGCACAACGCTTTAAGATGGAAAAAGGTTTTGTGCCAGAAGTTGGAGCCGATGGTTGGCAAGTAAGTTGTACCCAGGTTATGCCAATGGCTTTATATCATGCCTCATTACAATTATTTGAAAAGGCTGGTTTTATAGAAGCACTTAGAGCTAAAAGTATTACTTTAACATCTTATCTATTTTACATTATCAATCAAGATAATAAAGAATTAGGAGAAGAGCAGTTTAAGATTATAACACCTGATAAAGTGGAAGATCGAGGCGCTCAAGTTTCTATCATTGCCAAAGCAAATGGGAAACAAATATTTGATGCTTTAGTAGCCAATAACGTACTTGGCGATTGGCGTGAACCTAATGTTATTCGTTTAAGTCCAGTACCAATGTATAACAGTTTTGAAGATGTCTTTAGAACCGGAGAATTATTGTTAAAAATTAGTCAATCGCTATAAATGATCAACTACAATCCAAAAGAATGGGTGAGTTTTATCTTCCACATTCATAAAGCAGATACTTTTAGAAAGCTATGGCCTTTAATGTTAAGTATAGCAGTATTTTCGGCTATCATTGCATATTTAGAGCTTAATTATTTAAAACTAGCAGAAACAACATATATCAAAAATGTGGGTATGATGCATAACCTTTTGGGTTTTGTAATCTCAATGCTTTTAGTTTTTAGAACAAATACATCTTACGATAGATGGTGGGAAGGCAGAAGATTGCTAGGATCTTTAACTAACGTGAGTAGAAATTTTGCCATTAAAATTAAAGCACTAAACTTATCAAATGAAGATAATGAGTTTTTTAAGTATGGTATCCCGAAATATGCTTTTGCCTTAAAAGAACATTTGCGAGAGAAACTTTATTTTGGAAAAGATAGCTTTTTAATTGAAGTTGATGGAGGAAAACATATTCCTAATCAAATTGCAACTAGCTTAACAATAAAGCTTTATGAGTTGCAGGCTAAAGGAAGAATTTCTCAAGAGCAGTTAATTACATTAAGTAACGACGCTAATCAATTTACAGATATTTGTGGCGGTTGCGAAAGGATTAAAAATACACCCATACCATATTCTTATAGCGCATTTATTAAAAAATTCATTTTTATTTATGTTTTAACCTTGCCGATAGGATGGGTTTTTAGTTTAGGCTATTTTGTAGTACCAATTGTACCTTTTATTTTATATGTTTTGGCCAGTTTAGAGTTAATAGCAGAAGAAATTGAAAATCCTTTTGGCGAGGATGCTAATGATTTACCAGTAGCTACAATATGCAATAATATCGAAAAACATGTTGGCGAAATTTTAAGTTGATTTATCAATAAAATGTAGATAACTTATTTCTCGATGAATGCTTTGGCGAGGTAACTTTATAAAAGTTAATCTTCGCTAAGTTTTCTATAACCGAAAAATATGTTTTTAAATGTTCATTCTCAATATAGCCTTCGTTATGGCACAATGAACATAGAAACATTGATTGCTGAAGCGAGAGCTAAAAATATTCATCAATTTGTATTAACAGACATTAACAACTCTACAGGTTGCATGGAATTTATTCGGCTTTGTCGAAAAGAAGGGTTAGATGCAAAAGACGAAGCTGGTAACATTACCAAATCTGCTTATCCAATTAAACCTATTATTGGAATAGAGTTTAAAAGAGCGCATCAGCTATTATATATTGGCATTGCCAAAAATAAAGAGGGAATGAAAGAGTTAAATGATTTTTTAACCTATTACAACCTTAATCAATTACCGCTACCCAACCAACCTAGTGAGTTTAAAAATGCTTTTATTGTTTTTCCTTTTGGTAACAAAAAAGAATTAAACGATAATGAATATTTAGGCATAACAGCTAATGAGATCAATAAAATTGTAGGAAAATCTATTGAAAAAATTAGGCATAAGTTAGTGGTTTTGCAATCGGTAACAGTTAAAAATAAACTTGAACATAGGTTGCATAAATACTTAAGGGCTATTGATTTAAGCACAGTTTTAGGAAAACTACAAGATGCTGATTGTTGCCATGAGGAAGAAATTTTTACAGCTGAAGATGAACTTAAACAAAAGTTTGAAAATTATGAATTCATTGTAGAAAACACACAACAATTACTAGCAAGTTGCTGTATGGATGAATATACTTTTGGCAAAAAAAACAAAAAAACTTTTACTGGCAATGTTAAGGATGATTTGTCGCTCTTAACTAAACTTGCCATAGAAGGGGTAACTTATCGTTACGGTAAAAACAATAAAGAAGCCATTGCAAGAGTAAAAAAAGAGCTAAAAGTTATTGCTGAGTTAGATTTTTGCGCCTATTTTTTAATTACTTGGGATGTGATTACTTATGCAATGGGCAAAGGTTATTACCATGTTGGCAGAGGTTCTGGAGCAAACAGTATTGTAGCGTATTGCTTAAAAATAACTGACGTAGATCCAATTTCATTAGATCTTTATTTTGAAAGGTTTTTAAATCATAAAAGAACTTCACCACCAGATTTTGATATTGATTTTAGTTGGGATGAGCGTGAAGATGTACAAGATTATATTTTTAAGCGCTACCAAAGCTCAAATACAGCACTTTTAGGTACAATGAGCACTTTTAAAGATCGGGCAATTATAAGAGAAATTGGTAAGGTGATGGGTTTGCCAAAGGCAGAAATAGATGATTTTTCAGACCCTACAAAAGATCGTTTACATGCAGATAATGTGGTTTTTAATAAACTTCTTTATATCAATACGATGATGAAAGGAATGCCTAACCAACGCTCCATACATGCAGGTGGCATTTTAATTAGCGAAGAGCCGATTACCTATTACACCGCTTTAGATTTACCGCCAAAAGGTATGCCAACCGTACAATGGGATATGTATGAAGCCGAACTTATTGGTTTAGATAAATATGATATCCTGAGCCAGCGTGGTATAGGTCATATTAAAGAAGCAGTTCGTTTAGTGCGTAAAAACAAGAAAGAAAGGGTAGATATTCATGATTTTAAATCTTTTAGGTACGACCCGAAACTAAATGCTCAATTAAGTGCAGGTACGCCAATTGGCTGTTTTTATATCGAGTCGCCAGCAATGCGGCAATTGCTTAAAAAGCTATCATGCGAAGATTACCTCACGTTAGTGGCTGCAAGTTCGATCATTAGACCTGGGGTTGCCAGTTCTGGAATGATGAAAACATATATTCAGAGCTATCATGATCCAGAAAATGTAAAATATTTGCATCCGGTAATGAAAGAGCAATTAGAAGAAACATTTGGGGTAATGGTTTATCAAGAAGATGTAATTAGAATTTGTCATCATTACGCAGGTTTAGATATGGCCGATGCGGATATTTTACGTCGTGGTATGAGTGGTAAATATCGTTCTAAAATAGAATTTGATAAATTAGTGCAGCGCTTTTTTGATAAAGCAAAAGAAAAAGGAAGAGATGAAACAGTAACAAAAGAGGTTTGGCGACAGGTATCCAGCTTTGCTGGTTACAGTTTTTCTAAAGCGCACTCGGCCAGTTTTGCGGTAGAAAGTTACCAGAGTTTATATCTTAAAACATATTATCCGATGGAATTTATGGTAGCAGTGCTAAATAATTATGGCGGCTTTTACCAACGTTGGGTTTATGTACATGCATTACAGCAAACAGGGGCAAAAGTTAATTTACCCTGCGTAAACCATAGTGATAATGTGGTAAACATTGATGGAGAAGAGGTGTATTTAGGCTTTGTTGGCATTCAAGGATTAGAAAATAGGTTGATTGAAATCATCCCGCAAGAGCGGAGAGATAATGGAAAATATACTAATTTAGAAGATTTAATTAAACGAACACAACTCACTTTAGAACAAGCAATTATACTGATTAGAATTGGTGCTTTACGCTTTACAGGTAAAAGCAAAAAAGAGTTGTTATGGGAGGTGCATAATTATTTAGGTTCAAAGACAAAAGCAATAGCTGATAAAGAGCTATTTCATTCGCCAAGCAAGACCTATAATTTACCAGAGTTGGTTAATAGTGAGATTGAAGATGCTTATCAAGAATTAGAATTATTGGGTTTTCCGCTTACCCTTGGTATGTTCGATTTATTAAAAACAGATTACCGCGGCGATATTTTAGCAAAAAATCTAGAGCAGCATGAAGGTAAAGTTGTAAAAATGTTGGGCAATTTTGTGTGCGATAAAACAGTACACACTATTAAAAACACTAAAATGTGGTTCGGAACTTTTATAGATATAGAAGGGAATTTCTTCGATACTACGCATTTCCCAAACAGTTCGCCTATTTATCCGTTTAGGGGCAAAGGTTGTTATTTAATTTTAGGCAAAGTGGTATTAGATTTTGGTGTACCAAGTATCGAAGTAATTAAGTTTGCTAAACTACCAATTAAGGATAATCCGGTATTGATAACTGATAGCAAGCCGTTGAAGCAAAAGTTAAACAAATCAAATTGATAGAATAAAAACATGGGATGAGGGTATCCAAATTAAAAATTTCCGCTTAATCAGTCCTAAAAACTTCATTTTTCAAAACCCTAAAACTTTTCCACATATAGGTGCATATTGAGGGTTATTTTGTTAAATTCGCAAGGTTATAATAAAACCTAATTTATATTGCGATTGGCAGTTAGCGATAAGCGTTTTTAAACACTTATTGCATCACGCAAAACGCAAAACACAAAAAATTTATGGCAGAAGATTTAGAAAATCAAGAGAACGACAAAATAATTTCAATAAATATAGACGAGCAGATGAAGTCTGCTTACATCGATTATTCGATGTCTGTTATTGTAAGTAGGGCTTTGCCTGATGTGCGTGACGGGTTAAAACCAGTACACCGCCGGGTTTTATACGGTATGTTAGATTTAGGTTTAGGAGCAGGAAAACCTTATAAAAAATCTGCCCGTATTGTGGGTGAGGTTTTGGGTAAGTATCACCCGCATGGTGACTCTTCTGTTTATATGACCATGGTTCGTATGGCGCAGGAGTGGAGCTTACGTTATTTAATGGTTGATGGTCAAGGTAACTACGGCTCAATTGATGGTGATTCGCCAGCTGCCATGCGTTATACCGAGGCTCGTTTCCAGAAAATGGCTGAAGATATGTTGGCAGATATCAATAAAGATACGGTTGATTTTCAACTAAACTTTGATGATTCGTTACAAGAACCAACTGTTCTTCCTGCTAAGGTGCCAAATCTTTTAATTAACGGATCATCGGGTATTGCCGTAGGTATGGCTACCAATATGGCGCCACATAATATTACCGAAGTAATTAACGCAACTGTTGCCTATATCGATAATACAGAGATTACCATCCCTGAGTTAATGAAATATGTAAAAGGCCCAGATTTCCCGACTGGAGCAATTATTTATGGCTATTCGGGCGTTCAAGAAGCTTTTGAAACAGGTAGAGGTCGTGTTGTAATGCGTGCCAAAGCCGAAATTGAAACGGTTAAGGATAGAGAAACAATTATCGTAACTGAAATACCTTACCAAGTTAATAAAGCCATGATGATTGAGCGTACTGCTGAATTGGTAGGTGAGAAAAAATTGGAAGGCATTTCTAATATTAAAGATGAATCGAACAAAGACGGTATACGTATTGTATATGAAATTAAGCGTGATGCAAATGCTAACATCGTTTTAAATAATCTTTACAAACAAACCGCTTTACAAACTTCTTTTAGTGTAAATAACATTGCGTTGGTTCATGGCCGTCCGCAAATGTTAAACCTAAAAGATTTAATTCGCCATTTTGTTGATCACCGCCATGAAGTTGTTGTACGTAGAACGAAATACGAATTAGCAGAGGCTGAAAAACGTGCTCACATTTTAGAAGGTTTATTAATTGCTTTAGATCATATTGAAGAAGTAATTAAATTAATTCGTGCATCAAATACTCCTGAAGAAGCAAGACTTGGGCTGATGGAAAAATTTGGTTTGAGCGATATACAAGCCAGAGCCATTTTAGACATGACCTTGCGTAGATTAACAGGTCTGGAGCGAGACAAAATTAAAGAAGAGTATGCCGAGTTGATGAAGACTATCGAGTATTTAAAATCAATTTTGGATAGTGAAACTTTAAGGATGCAGATTATTAAAGATGAATTAGCCGAAATGCTTGATAAATATGGCGATGAACGTAGAACGACGATTGTTCATTCGGCAGAAGATATGAGCATGGAAGATTTCATTGAAGATGAAGAAGTAGTAATTACCATCTCTCATGAAGGATATATTAAACGTACCCCAGCTACAGAATATCGTACGCAAGGTAGAGGTGGTAAAGGCTCTAAAGGAAGTGATTCTAGAAATGAAGATTTCATTGAGCACTTATTAATTGCTTCTAACCATAATTACATGTTGTTCTTTACCGAAGCGGGAAGATGTTTCTGGTTAAGAGTTTATGAAATACCAGAAGGAAGTAGATTGAGTAAAGGAAGAGCTTTACAAAATATCATCAACATACCAAAAGAAGAGAAAGTTAAAGCTTATATAAAGGTTAAAAACTTAAAAGATCAAGATTATTTAGAGAATAACTTTATCATTATGTGTACTAAAAAAGGTACCATTAAGAAAACATCTTTAGAAGCTTATTCTCGTCCGCGTGTAAATGGTATCAATGCAATTAACATTAACGAAGGCGATCAATTATTAGAAGCAAGTTTAACAACTGGTAGCAGCGAAATTGTAATGGCACTGCGTTCGGGTAGGGCAATTCGTTTTAACGAAAGTACAGTTAGACCAATGGGTAGAACGGCAACAGGAGTAAGAGGTGTTACTTTAGCACATGATAAAGATGAGGTTGTGGGTATGATTGCTATTGATAGCCCAGAAGCAACTGTATTGGTAGTTTCTGAAAAAGGTTATGGTAAACGTACAGACATTGATGATTATCGCGTTACCAATAGAGGAGGTAAGGGTGTTAAAACAATTAATGTAACTGAAAAAACTGGCGCATTAGTTGCTATTAAAAATGTAACAGATGCCGATGATTTAATGATTATCAACAAATCTGGTATTGTTATTAGAATAGTTGTGAGTGAGTTACGTGTAATGGGTAGAGCAACACAAGGAGTTCGTTTAATTACTTTAAAAGGTAATGATGAAATTGCATCTGTAGCTAAAATAGAGCACGAAGATGATATTGAAGAGGTAGAAGATGCAGAAATTGTAGATGGGGAAGAGCCATCTGAAGAGAAAACATCACCATCGAATGAAACTCCTTCAGAAGATAACAATACTGATAACAACGAAGAAAAAACAGAAGAGAATTAATATAATTTAGATTAAAAATTAAAGAAAACATGAAAAAATTACTTTTAAGTATATTAATTGTAGGAAGCGCTACACTTGCAAATGCTCAAAAAAGTGAAGTTGCAGAAGCGAAAAAGAAATGGGGTATTTTTACCATTACTGGAGGAAAAGGTGAATTTGATAAAACAATGGCGGCGCTAAATGAAGGTTTAGTACATACCGATAAAGCGATAGCTAATGAAAAATCAAGTATTTTACCAGAAGCTTGGTCATATAGAGCATTATTTGCCTCATCTATTGCTGTAACAGATTCGGTAAACAATGAAAACTCAATAGCTAAGCAAAAAATTGCTGAAGAAGCCATAGCAAAAACTAAAAGCATTGATACGAAAGAAACAGAAAAAGATAATTTGGAAGTTGCTAGAATAAATATTCGTAATGCAGTTACTGGTAGAGCTATAAGAGCATATAACAAAAAAGATTTTAAAACAGCCTTAGCCTCTTTTAAAGAAGTGATTGAACTTAATCCTACTGATACTTCAATGTATTTAAATGCAGCTGTTGTAGCAAGAATGGATAACAACTTTCCTGAGTCAATTACTTACTTTAAAAAAATGATTGGTTTTAATGTTCCTGATGCGAAAAATTACTATACGGAAATCATTAATTTAAACTTAATTAATTTAAAAGATACAACGGCTGCTTTAGGTTTAATAACAGAAGCATTGGCAAAATACCCTAATGACGGTGATTTAATTGCAATGGAAACTGATATTTATATTTCAAGAGGCGATATCGAAAAATCGCAAGCTTCGTTACAAAAGTTAATTGCAAATAATCCAAAAAATGCACTTTATCAATACTTATTAGGTACTACTTACTTTAATACTGCTTTAGAAATTCAAAAGCAAAGAGATAAACTTGATGCTAAAAAAGTAAAAGAATACAATGCTGAAAGTGCTAAAGTTGTAGCAATGATTGATCAATCATTACCTTACTTTACAAAAGCTTTAGAACTAGATCCTAATCACCAACCTAGTTTAGATATTTTAACAAGAATATACGCTTTTAAAGGTGATACTAAGAGTTACGAAGAAATAAAGAAAAGATTAGACGCTTTACCAAAAAAGAACTAATTAAAAATAGAAAAGGAGGGATGAAAATCCTTCCTTTTTTTATGTAAAGTGAAAATAGCTTAATTGAGGTCGATAAAAATTTAATTTACTATTTTTGTAGGATAAGTCTTTTAAAATGAATTTCAAATATATATTTTACCTATTATTTATAACCAGCATCAACGCATTTGCGCAAAAAACACAAGTGCAGCTAGCACAAAATAGTTTAGGCAAACTTCAGGTTAGTATTTCTAAAAAAGAAGACATTAAACAACAACTCAGTATAATAGGTGAGGGTATTAAAGCCATTGAACTAGCTGAGAATGATAAAAAAACTAAAAATTGGCCAGAAACCTGGGCGGTAAAAGCATATCTAAGTTCTTACATTGCTTTGGTTGATGGTGATAACAATGCAGATAAACATTTTATCTTGGCTACTGATGCTTTAGAAAAAGCCACAACATTAGATAAATTTCAGGCCAATTCATCGCTTATTAAAGCTGCAACGTACAATATCAATATTAAAAAGCAAAATGAAGGTAATAAAATGTTTATGCAAAATGATTTTACCAATGCTTTTAACTATTTAAAACAGGTTAGTGATTATTTGCCAAAAGACACCACGTTAGCAGTTAATGTGGGTATATGTGCGCAGAACATACAGCTTTACAATGATGCGCTGCTTTATTTTAAAAGAGCCAAAGATAACGGTGTACGCAATCCTATTGTATATCAAAATATGGCCAATATTTATGCGTCAAAATTTGATAGCGAAGCGGCTATTAAAACACTCGAAGATGGTTTGGCAGTTAATCCATATCATCCATTTCTAACCAATGATTATATTAATTTATTATTGGATAATGAGCGATATGACAAAGCAACTAAAATAATTGAAGGATCCATTATTACAGATAAGCGTAATAAATTATTACTTTTCTTATATGGATATTTACAGCAATCTCAGTTAAATAATAAATCTGCTGCAGAATTAGCTTACCAAAAAGCACTGGATATAGATAGAAATTATTTTAATGCACTGTATCAACTTGGTTTAATATACATTAACAATGCCAATGAAGCACTAAAATCAAAAGAGACTAAACAATTTATATCTCATATCAATCGTGCCGAATTTATTTTACAACGTGCACACGAAATAAACTTGAACGATAAAAATACTTTACAGTTGCTAATCGAAATTTACACTAGAAAAAATAGATTAGATAGGGTTCAAGAATTTAAGAGAAAATTAAACGAATTTTAATGTGTAAAGTTGTGAGTTGGTAAAAGATGTTGGTGTTTAATTGATACAACTTAACATAATGTTAATTATAAGACAATTGTTATTATATTAATTTTAATAGTTTTTGCGTGTTTTATACTATGGTTTAATAACATTATTCTATTTCAAAAACTATATCAGTTTCTAAGTTATAATTTAAGTAAATAAGCTAATTTTGTTTTTTAAATAAAATGGAAAACAAAAAATCTACGCTTGGCTTTATATGTATCACTATTCTTATTGATTGTATTGGTTTCGGAATAATTATTCCGGTTTTGCCTGATTTAATTAAAGACATTTCTGGGAAAACATTAGCTGAAGCAGCAGAATACGGTGGTTTGTTATTAGTTGCTTATTCGTTAGCTCAATTTATATTTGCACCAATTGTAGGTGGTTTAAGCGATAAATATGGACGAAGACCTATCTTATTAATTTCATTATTAGGTTTAGGAATAGATTACATTTTTTTATCATTTGCCCCAACCTTAGCTTGGTTATTTGTAGGTCGTATCATCGCTGGTGTTGCTGGAGCAAGTTTTACAACCGCCATGGCTTATATTGCAGATATCAGCACGCCAGAGAAAAAAGCTCAAAACTTCGGTTTAGTTGGTGTAGCTTTTGGAATAGGATTTATTATTGGACCGCTTATTGGAGGTTTAGTTAGCAACATGGGGTTAAGAGTTCCGTTTATGATCTCTGCCGCATTAGCACTTTTAAATTGGCTTTACGGCTATTTTATTTTACCAGAGTCATTAGCGAAAGATAAACGTAGAGAATTTTCTTGGAAACGAGCAAATTCAATTGGATCCCTAATCAGCGTTTCAAAATATCCAGCAATAATTGGATTAGTAACTGCATTATTGTTATTATACACAGCAAGTCATTCTGTGCAATCTAATTGGGGCTATTATGTAAAAGAAAAATTTAATTGGGACCCAACAATGATTGGTTATTCACTTACCGTTGTTGGTGTTGTAGTTGCAATTGTTCAGGGCGGTTTAATTAGAATTGTAATACCAAAAATTGGGAGTAAAAAAGCAATTATGCTTGGTCTATCATTATACATTATTGGATTTACTTGTTTCGCATTTGCGCCAAATGGTTTAATGATGATGATTTTCATTCTTCCATATTGTTTGGCTGGCATTGGCAATCCAGCAATGCAAACTATTATTTCAAATCAAGTGCCAGATAATGCACAGGGTGAAATACAAAGTATAGTTACTAGTATGCAAAGTTTAGGTGCTATCTTTGGGCCATTCTTTATGGCATTTATTTTTGCTCATTTTATTGATAAAAATAATAGTATTTATTTTCCTGGCGCACCGTTTATTCTGAGCGCTGTTTTAGCTTTTTTTGCTTTAATAATTGCTGTTTCTGCATTAAAAAAGCATCACTAAAGCAAATCGGTAGCTAAATTTGCTAACTCGCTCCTCTCCCCTTTTTGCAAAGTAATATGTGCATATAAGGGATGATTTTTTGCGTTTTCTATGAGATAAGATAATCCGTTACTTTCTGAATCTAAATACGGAGTGTCAATTTGATAAATATCGCCAGTAAAAACAATTTTGGTGTTTTCGCCAGCTCTGGATATAATCGTTTTGATTTCGTGAGGAGTAAGATTTTGAGCTTCATCAACTATAAAATAGATCTTAGTTATTGTTCTACCTCTAATAAATGCCAAAGGAGCTATTTGTATTTTCTCCGTTCTGATGAGTTCATCAATTTTAAATTGCATCTTTTCATCGTCATTAAACTGCTCTCTAATAAATTTTAAATTATCCCATATTGGTGCCATATAAGGATCAACTTTTTGTTTAACATCACCAGGTAAAAAACCAATATCTTTATTGCTTAAGGGCACAATTGGTCGTGTAATATAAATCTGTCTAAAGTCTTTTCTTTGTTCTAGCGCACAAGCTAATGCTAATAATGTTTTACCAGTTCCGGCATTGCCTTGTATAGTTACCAACTTAATATCGGTGTTTAAAAGTGCATCTATTGCAAACGATTGTTCGGCATTACGCGGAATTATGTTGAATACAGGATGATTATTTACTTTGCGAATTGATTTATCGGAATTATTGTAAAAGGCTATTACACTTTTCTTTTTATTTTTAAGGATAAAAAAATGATTAGAATTGATAACTGGAATGGCTAATTCAGCAGCATTTATCTTTTCGTTATTTTCCAGCCTGCTCATCACTTTAAGGTCGAAGTATAATATTTCAGTTCTTCCCGTATATAATTCGTCTGCATTTTTAATTTTACCTGTTTCGTAATCCTCGGCATGCAGATTTAGCGATTTAGCCTTTAAGCGTAAGCAAATGTCTTTAGATACTAAAACAACTTTACGTTTAGGATTTTCTTCTTTTAAATATAGTGCAGCATTTAGAATTCTATTGTCAAATTTGGCATCGCCGAATAATTTTTCGGCGTTAATTTTCTTTGGGTGCTCATCTAAAACTACTTTAAACTTGCCTAAACTATTCTTTTTAAGCGGAAACCATTTATTAATCAAGTTGTTTTTAGATGCTTGATCAATTAATCTGATAAAATTTCTGGCTTCAAAATTTCGAGTATCGTTACCATTTTTAAAGTTATCTAGTTCTTCTAAAACCAAAATTGGCACCGCAACATCATGTTCTTGAAAACTATTTACTGCTTCATGGTCATATAAAATTACTGAAGTATCTAATACAAATATTTTTGTGGATGAATTGCTGTCGTGATGATTTTTCTTTGCCATATACATAAAATTAGCATTTAGCAATTAAAAAAAATAGTTTATTTGCTAACATCGAAAGCATAAAAAAACGGAGATCCTCTTCTTTCGATTTGGTGTCTCCGTTTTAACCTTATTACCAACCTTAGTTTGTAATATGGCATCAATTGAATGTACTTAACCTTACTCGTAGTTTAAAATTCTTTCGAACCGTTAAACTCGTTTGTTAACTATCAATTTATTGCGTTACTCCGTAAAATGCGGCAATTTTGATAGTGTCTGATATGCTTCAAACTTAAACTGGTTTTCCAACCTATAAATCTGCTAAACATGGCTAATCTTGCGAAAAGTTTATTTAGCGACTATTATTTAACAATATTTATCTTTCGATAACCATTATCAAATGATTTCCATCTTTCGATGTTCATCAGTTTGTTTCATCAAATTAATTTTAGGTATTTAAACCTTTTCACATTCATTTATTTACATCTTTCGACTTTAATAAATTCAGTTACTAATTTAATCATTTACATATTTTGCAACATGTTTTTGAAAACGATTTACATTTTACAATGCAATTTCGAATTTGATTTTAGCATTTTAATCCCAAAAATTTGTAGTCTTTCGACTTGATTTTTGTTTTGGATTATTTTTCAGACTGTCAAAGTACTTCGTTTTTGATATAATCTAATTTACCAGCTATTTAATGGATACGCAAAAATATTTACACTAATTTTTTAACAAGTTATAAACCATTACTAATCAGTTATTAACAATTACAATTCTTCAATATGTTCTAAACTAATCGTATAGTATACATTTTACATAAATAGCTCACTTTTACTAACATAACGGTGGATTAGGTTTATTCACATTTTATAAAATAGATATACTTTTATTGATGCGTAAAATTCTTATTTAAACTAATCCAGCCAAAAAATTATCAATTTTTAAAATCAATATCCATACTAAAAACGTTAATTTTGTGCCATGCTGAACCAGCCAATCAGAAACATTCAAGATTTTTTGCTAAGTACTTATTTTGCAGATGGCTTGCGTATTACAATTGGCGTACTCCTACCCTCTTTAATAATGGCTCAGTTTGGTATGCTTCAATATGGGATGACACTTTCACTTGGTGCTTTATGTATTAGTGTTGTTGATACTCCAGGGCCAATAGTACATCGTAGAAATGCCATGGTTATTACCACAGTTCTACTTTTTATTATCTCAATTGTTGTTGGTTTAACCAATCTAAACATTTATGTAACAGGTGTTTTGCTTGTTATTTGTAGCTTCTTTTTTTCGATGTTCTTTTTATACGGAAATAGAGCTGCTGCTGTTGGTACATCAGTTTTACTGATAATGGTTTTAAGTATTGATGATATAAGACCATGGAAAGAAGTGATTTTTTATGCCCTTTTGGTTTTAGCAGGTAGTATTTGGTACACTTTATTAAGTTATTTCGTGTACAGACTTAGGCCTTATCGTTTGGTGCAGCAAATGTTAAGCGATTCTATTTTAGAGGTAAGCACATTTTTAAGAGCCAAGGCAAAATTTTATCATCAGAATACTGATTATGAAAAAAATTATGCTGAGCTTTTGCAACTTCAGGTTCATGTACATGAGAAACAAGACGAAGTACGTGAAGTATTATTTAGAACTAGAGAAATTGTAAGAGAATCTACACCTCAAGGCAGATTTTTGTTGCTTGTTTTTGTTGATATGGTTGACTTATTTGAACAAGTAATGTCTACCTATTACAATTACAAACAATTACATGAGCAATTTGACTCGGCGGGTATTTTACCAAGATATGAAAGAGTAATTAACCAAATTGCAGACTCTTTGGATGAAGTAGCCTTCTCATTAAAAAGTGGTGGATTGCCTTATTTAGATCCTAAATTGATAAAAGGTGTTGAAAAATTGAAGTATAAAATTACGCTACTCGAAAAAAATAAAAACCAGCAATACAACACCTTAGGTTTAATTGCATTAAAAAATATCGAAGTAAATATTGAGAATATTGTTAGTAGAGTAAAAACCATAAACGGCTATTTTAATAAAAGCGAAAAAAAGAACTTAAAAAGCAGAGAGATTGATGTAGAAAAGTTTGTAAACAAACAAAATATGGATGTTAAGTTGTTTTTTGAGAACTTAACCTTTAAATCATCAACGTTTAGGCACGCTGTAAGAGTGGCTATTGTAATGTTAATTGGTTTTGTTGTTGCCAAAAGCTTAAATTTTGAGCACAGTTATTGGATTTTACTAACTATTCTCGTGATTTCAAAACCTGGTTTTAGCTTAACTAAAGAACGTAATATCCAAAGACTAATTGGTACGGTTATAGGTGCTTTTATAGGAATGGGCATTTTGGTTTATGTGCATGATAAAAATACACTCTTTTTAATTTTATTATTTTGCATGATTGGTAGTTACAGCTTTCAACGCAAAAATTATGTGGTAAGTGTACTTTTTATGACACCTTACATTTTAGTATTATTCGATTTTTTAGGCATGGGAAGTATTTCATTGGCACGTGAGCGAATTTATGATACTTTGATAGGTTCTGCTATAGCGTTACTGGCAAGTTATTCTCTGTTTCCGAATTGGGAATACGAAAAACTTAAAACAGCTATGATTGATACTTTAAAGGCAAACATGGAGTATTATAAGCAAGTAACCTTACTTTATTTTGAGTCAAATCCAAATTCGACCAATTATAAGCTGGCCAGAAAGCAAGTTTATGTAAGTACATCTAACTTAGCTTCCTTGTTTCAAAGAATGTTTTCTGAACCTAAAAGTAAGCAACATCACATGACAGAGTTACATCAATTTACGGTACTTAATCATTTGCTTTCATCTTACATTGCTACACTATCACTCTATAAAAAAGAACATGCTTATATTTATTTAGCTGTTGATGAATTGAAACCTATCGCTACAAATACGATTTATTTAATAGATCAATCTGTAAGTAATTTAAATGTACACAATGATGATATTAGCAATGTGCCATTAATTAGAAGAAAAAATTTAAACGTATCATTTAAAGAAAATGAAAGTATGATTATCTCTGAACAGTACGATGCCATACAAAAAGTTGCGTATGATATTTTTAAATTAACAGAGAAGTTAAAGATTTAATTATTTTCTAATTTATTTTTAACCAAGCAAAAATTAAACGGTAACTCTATTTTTCTTTCATCGTTTAATTTAAAGATAATTACAGTTTCACATTCGATTTTCATTTTCAGTAAATTTTTAAAGCTTGCAACAATCACCAAATTATTTAGCGTGTTTTCATCTGTTTTAATTACAGTATCTAATTTTGTAAAGGGTATTTTAATATCCATTTTTCCTTTCTTAATGCTTACACCTGTAAGTTTATCCATCAAAAAAGTTGATGTAACTTCAAATTCTAAAGTTTTGTTTTGATCATCAGATTTTATATAAACTGCATAAGCATGGTATTCATTATTGCTTCTAATGTATTGATAATCAATATTTACTTTTTCTTGAGCCTTTAACAAAAAGGTAATTAATTGTAAACTAAAAAATAAATAGTAGAATTTTTTCATCTTAAAATTTGCAAGTATTTTTAAATTTTGTGAAAGTATTATCTCTTAAAATAATAGAAAGCTCGAAAGTTCTGGGTTGATAATTAGCTATGTTTTTAGAGAATAAGCCGTAGTTAAATCCTAATGAAATAGTAGAAAAATCAAAACCAACAAAGGGGAAAAAAGAATTACCATTTGATTGGTACCAAAGCCCGGTATTTAATTTTAATTTAGATTCGAATGTAGGTTTAAAACCTATTACAGCCCCTATAATTGCATCGCGACTTGAGCCCTCTCTTAGTTGGTGTGCGCTAAAATTTAAATCTACTAAATCATCGGTTGTATACCTAAAGCTAAAGTTTATGGTGTGTCGGTAAGGTAATTTTACTGTTAAATCATTAAATAAAGATTGGTTTGGCCTTGTTAAATGATATGCAGCGTAGCCAAGCGAGGCAGATATTTTATTTAAAGATAAAGCAATATTAGCACCCACATTAAAGTCAAAATAAGAAAGTTTATTGCTATTTAAATCTAAATAATTAGGCAACGAAAGGTTAAATGAACCGTCTTGAAATTGGGAAGCTACAGTTAAGGCGTCAAAATCTAATCGTTTGGTAACATAAGAAACCTGTGGAGCTAATCCAATTTTAACGTTATGATTGGGATCTAAGAATTTGTAATAGGAAAAACCAGCACTTAAGTTCGATGCTTTTAAAAATTTATTAAACGATTCATCATACAAAGCACTCATCCCAATGGCAAAAATGTCATCGTGATAAAACTCATCGTTAAGTTTTATTTCTCCAGATAAACTGTAGGTATTGTAAGGAGCTCCAATATTTGCCCATTGTTGTCTCATGTTAGCCGCCACTCTGTAGTCGCCATCAAAGTATCCGGTTAAAGCTGGGTTTAAAAGTAATGGTGCAGCAAAATATTGCGAAAATTTAGGATCCTGAGCATTTGAAGAGCTAGAATACAAAATAAGTATCAATATGAATAGGCAGTTTTTTATCATGGAATTAGAATAGTATTGCCTTTTGTACTAAACTTTTTATCAATTAAATTAATGCCTTCTGCAACCCAAGTATAGGTTTCAAAAGGTTGTGCAGAATTTCTAAAATAGCCATTCCATCCCTTTTCTGGCTCAGCACTGCTAGTTTCGAATACTAAATTGCCCCATTTGTTATATACTTTAAAACTGATTAAATTTTTTAAATGAGCTATAAAAGGATAAAGTTTATTATTTGTTCCTTTAAATGGAGTAAACGCTGTAGGTACATTAATTTTAGGAAGGTTTACCAATTCTGCTTTTACCTCTGCAACAATAGTACATCCTGATAAGTTGGTGAGAGAAATGTAGTAACTACCTGATTTGGTAATTCTATTAGCTTGTTCTATTGGTTTTTGCATTTGACTGTCATACCAATAAGCCACTTTTACATAATCACTACTTCCTTTAATTATATCAGGATTGGTTAAATCTACACTTTGTGTTAAAAATACTGGAGCAGGATGATTGATAACCAATTGAGGTTGAGCATTAATCTGTACGGTAATCTCCTCAGTTATTTCGCAACCATTTAAATTTTTTATGCTTACCAGATATGTGCCGCTTTTATCTATTTGTTTTGGATTATTTAATATTTTTCCACTTGTTTTTTCTGAAAATGTATAGCTAACATTTGTTGTTGTACCAGTATAAAGAATTGGATCAGTTAAATCAATTACCATTGGCGCACATACTGGATCTGGATTTTTAATCACTAAGTTAGGCAACTCATAAACTTTTACTTCAATTGGTTTTACGGCTACGCAACCATTGGTATTGATGGCTTTAATATAATAAATGCCACTTTTAGCAATAGCATTTGGATTATCGATTTTTAGGGTTAAATTTTCATCATTAAAGTAAGATAATTGAATGTCATTATCGCTTCCTTGAGTTACAATAGCAGTAGTAATATCAACTGTATTTGGTGCGCAAACTGCTGGTGGATTACTAATCTTAAGTATGGGTAATTTATAAATTTCTACATCAACTTTTTTAATAACCGAGCAAAATTGCGATTGGAAATGAATATAATAGCTGCCACTTTGGGTAATATTTTGTGGATTAGCGATAACTTTGGTAAGTTGTAAATCAGTAAAATAGGTTTTCGTTAAACCAACGGGTACCTTTTTTTGAATACTATTACTTGTTAAATCGATAAAACTGTTTGCACAAGCTGTTGCTTTAGCAAGTACATCAATATTTGTAATATCAATAAATATTACCTCAATAGGTTTAACAGCGCTACAGCCGTTCATACTTCTTGCTTTTATATAATACGTGCCGCTTTTTGTAATTTCGGTTGGCTTTGGCAGGCTATTTTTAAGTTCAGGGTCGGTAAAATATTCATAGCTAACATCAGCAGCCATGTTTATTCTATATTTTTCTGCTGTAAGATCAATAATTTCATCTTTACAAGCATTAATCTCACTCACTAAATTCAATTCAAAAAAACCTTTCTGTATAATGGTACTAACGGTATTTGTGCAACCAAATCCTGCGTAAGGTATTAAATCAAGTATTACTTTGTCATTCTCTTTTAAAGCGGGTTTTATCGTAATATAATTTCCTTCGCCATAAAAAACAGATCTATCTGCATTGTACCATTTATAAAACTCATAACCGCCTGGTCCGGTTAATAATACATCATCAGAGCTATCGCAATTGGTGTTTCCTTGAATAATGCTTTCACATTTTTCATTCACATCTAAATAAGCATAACCAAAGTGTCCGCTTTGCGTACAATCTGCAGTAGTAAATTCTATTAATAGCTGTTTACCTTGGTAATTACTTAAATTAATAGAAACTGGCGACCAATCTTTATAAATTACACCAGCAACTTTAGATTTTTTAAATCCTGGTAAGTTTGATGTAGCAATATATTCAAACGATGCACAATTGATATAACTATTTGTACTTAAGTCTAATACCTTAACATTAAATCTAGGTTGCTCTGCTTCTATATGGTTAGGGTCCTGAAAAACAACCGCATACTGGTAAGTTAAATTAAATACAGGCTTATCGTTGGGTACAGTTATTAAGTACGATATTCTCTCGGCTTGTTTACCAGTACCGTCATTACCTAATTTAACCGAATAATTACTTCCGTTGGGAGCCAATACAGAAAAACCACCATAAGGATCTTTAACTGTTTTTGAATTTATAATGCCGTGCCTAAGTAAAGAAGGTGCACCAGCTGTAACATTTACTTTATTTACAGTTTTATTACCAGCTAAACTTGATTCAACAAAACCAGTATAGGTTTGCCATTTGGTAAATGTACCTGTTTCAAACCCAATGTTTTCGGGACAGTTTTGTGCGTAAATATTAAAGCTTATTGCCATTAATATGGAAACAAGCGTGAGGCGAGTTAATTTAGTAGTTTTCAATATTAGGGATGATTGAATAACTAAATCTAATACTTTTTTTTCTTAAAACTAAAATTTATATCTTCTTAAATATATAATCATTAATCTATAATGAAACTAATTAACCAATGGTTTGTTATATTGTCTTAATAGAAAAATTAACCATGGAAAAATTATATACAGCATCGGTTGTTGCGCAAGGCGGAAGAGACGGACACATTAAATCAAACGACGGAATTTTAGATTTTGAAGTTAAGAGACCAAAAGAAATGGGAGGACAAGGTGGTGCAACCAATCCAGAACAACTATTTGCTGCCGCATGGGGACCATGTTATTTAGGCGCATTAAAAAGCATTGCAGATAAAGAAGGAATTGTAGCAGAAGAAGCTACTGTTGATGTTCAAATTTCATTTAATGAGGATGGTAAAGGATTTGCTTTATCGGCAGAATTAGATGTACACATACCAGGTTTAGCACATGATGAAATTCAACGAATTGCAGATTTAGCTCATCAAACTTGCCCATATTCTAAAGCCACAAAAGGGAATATTGAGGTAAGAGTTACAGCAGTTTAAATGAGTTGAAATGTTGTAAGGCTGAACATTTCAATCTTACAACATTTCAACTTTAAAATAATTATACAACAACTTCTTCCTTTATCGTATTTTTTGGTCTACCGTTTTTAAATGCTTCTCTAGTTTTTAAGCCTAACAATTCAAACATTACCATATCATCGGCAAATGCCGGATTTGGTGTAGTTAATAATTTATCGCCAGCAAAAATAGAACTTGCACCAGCCATAAAACAAAAAGCTTGCTCTAAAGTACTCATTTCATTTCGTCCAGCACTTAAGCGTACCACAGAATTAGGCATTACAATTCTAGCTGTAGCTATCATTCTCACCATATCCCAAATTGGCACACGTGGCTGATCTTCTAATGGCGTACCTTTAACAGGTACCAAAGCATTTACCGGTACAGATTCTGGATGCTGTGGTAAGTTTGCCAAAGTTTGTATCATTGCTACCCTATCTGCAGGTGTTTCTCCTAAACCAATAATACCACCGCTACAAACTGTTAATTTCGCTTTGCGTACATTTTTAATGGTATTTAAACGATCATCATAAGTACGGGTAGAAATAATTCTTTTGTAATCCTCTTCAGAAGTATCAATATTATGGTTGTAGGCGTACAAACCTGCATCAGCCAGTCGCTGAGCCTGAGTTTCTGTAAGCATACCCAAAGTACAACAAACTTCCATGTCCATATCATTTACCGCTTTTACCATCTCAATCACGCGGTCAAAATCGCGGTTATCTCTAACCTCACGCCAAGCAGCGCCCATACATAAACGAGATGCTCCACCCTCTTTTGCTTTTACAGCTGCACTTACTACCTGACCCAATTGCATTAAAGGTTGTACCTCTAAATCGGTTTGGTAACGGGCTGCTTGAGGGCAATAAGAGCAATCTTCGGCACAACCACCAGTTTTTATAGAAATTAAAGAGCTAATTTGTACTTCATTATAATCTTTTTGTTCACGATGAATGGTTGCAGCTTCATAAACCAAATCCAAAAATGGCTTATCATAAATAGCCTGTATTTCTTCTTTTGTCCAATCGTGTCTTAATGCTTGCATATTAATTTATATGTATTTTAATTTATAATAATAACTTACTGGCTAATCCTAAAAGGAGTAAAAAACCAAAAACGTCTGTAAATGTCGTAATAATTATAGACGATGCAATAGCCGGATCAATACCAACGCGTTTTAATACCAAAGGTATACTTGAGCCAGTAATGCCAGCAATAACCAAATTACCTGTCATTGCTAAAAATATAACTAAACCTAGCATTGGGTTTGCATCAAAGAAAAATGCTATTCCAAAAACAATTAAGCCGGTAACAGCTCCGTTAATTAAACCAACAGTAAATTCTTTTAATACCGCTCTATAAGCCTGATTATCAGTTAAATCATATAACGAAATACGTCTAACTGTTACTGCTAAAGCTTGTGTGGCAGCATTACCACCCATACCAGCAATAATAACCATGTAGGCAGAAAGCACTGTTAATTGTGCGGTAACAAATTCATAATGGCGCACTACTGCCGATGCTAAAAATGCTGTAGCTAAATTAATAATTAACCATGGTAAGCGAGATTTTACAGCATCAATCCAATTACCGCTTAATTCCTCATCTTCAGAAACCCCAGAAATTTTCAGAAAATCTTCTGTATTTTCATCTTCCAAAACATCAATCACATCATCAAATGTAACCAAGCCTAAAAGTTTCATTTCATCATCAACAACTGGTATACTGGTTAAATTATATTGCGAAATCAGCTTTGCTACCTCTTCCTGATCGGTTTCTGCCTTTACATAAACCACATCAGCATTAATCATTTCGGTTATTTTCGAGTTGCCCTTTGCTTTAATAATATCTTTTAAAGAAACAATACCTTTAAATACGTTTTCATCATCAACTACATAAACCGTGTAAAATTCTTCAATTGCTTCGCTTTGCCTTATAATTTCGTCAATTGCATCTTTTTTAAACAAGTTTAAATTAATGCGAATAACATCGGTGTTCATTAAACCACCTGCTGTTTCTTCGTCATAACTCATCAAATTCCGAATACTCGACGCGTCATCTTCGTTTAAGTCTTCTAAAATTTCTTGCTGCTCGTGCTCATCAAGTTGCGAAATAATATCCGTAGCATCATCGTAATCAAGCTCTTCAACAATTTCTGTTCGCTTATCTGGGTGTAATTGTAAAAGTAATTCTGCAGGATGGGATTCCTCATGCATTTCTGCAATAACTTCCGATGCAATTTCAACATCCAGCAAATTGATAATCCGCTCTTTGTCTTCACTGTTTAAGCTCTCAAATAAAATAGCAATTTCAGACGCATGATATTCCGCAAGCGTAGCCTTAAGTTGTTCATTATCACCACTTATTGCCTGCTTTAGTTTAGAAACGTCTGTTTTATCTAAATCAAATGATTGCATAGGCTACTAAGATAGAAATAATTTGCATTTGAGATGTTACAATAATGGCTTTAAAAAGCGATTAAGCAGTTTTTTATTTGAAAAACAAGGGTAGTAATTTTTGGCAAGTTTTGTCCCGCTTTACGTTGCTGCCATGTCTCCGCCTACCTGCCTACCGCAGGTAGGCGCTGAGACTAACATGGCATACACTGCAATCGGGTTTATTTTACAAAGCAAGTGGTGCTTTCGATAAGTTGCATAACGTATATTTTGTTAAATTCACCTCATGAAAACAGATACAAAACATTAACATGGAAAGAATTGAAATTTATTCTAGTAAGAAAAAATCATTATTGTTATTAATTGGTTCGTTATTTTTTGTTTTGGGTGGTGTTTATATATTGATGAATGTAGAAATTTTTACAGGATATAGATCAAGAAATCCTTTCTTTATAAAGACAATTGGTATAATATCTATTTTATTTTTCGGATTAGGTATATATATTTCAGTAAGGCAACTCTTATCAAATCAATTAATTCTTGTTATCGATAAGAAAGGTCTAATCCTTTATCCGAAAAAATCGCTGACTACATTTATTGAATGGAAAAACATAATCGGTTTTTCTGAACTGAAAATTCAAAGTCAAAAATTTGTAGTTATAGTTGTAGATAATTCAGCTTATTGGATTGATAAAGAAGAAAATAATATTCGAAAAAAGATGATGAAATTCAATATAAAAAATTTTGGTTCACCTTTTAATTTATCTTCAAGTTCTATGCAATTAAATCATACTCAATTGATGTCCATATTGAACGAGTATTTTAATAAATATAAAATCCTAGATAAATAGAGTTTGGCAAAAAATTGTTGCTATGAATTTTATTGAAAGCCACAGAACAACTCGCTAAAAAAGAAAAAACATAACATTTTTAATCATTACCGCCAGTTTTAACCGATGAAACTTGATAAATTAATATTGGTTTTAGCCAAATTGCATGTTTCTTGCACAATCTTTTGTTCAATAAACCTGACAGTAGCGAACATGTAGTTCCGACCTTTAGGTTGGGACGAAATAAAGCGAATGGCAGGACTGTGAAAATCAATGAAAAACAGAACCTAGCTTTTCAAAAAAACATCTTAAATCTTATTTAAACCAACCCTTACGCCAAAAATAAATTACTTGTAAAACGGCAATTAAACCCATTACAATCATGGTATATAAATAACCATGTTCTTGGTAAAGTTCGGGCATGTTTTGCGGTAAAACTTTGCCGGTAACTGGGTCTTCCCTACTAAAATTCATCCCGTAAATGCCTGCAATAAATGTTAAAGGAATAAAAATTGAAGAGATGATGGTAAGCACTTTCATTATTTCGTTCATTCTATTGCTAATGATAGACAGGTACATGTCGATATTACTTGCCGAAATCTCCTTTAATGATTCTACCATATCTATTGTTTGCACACAATGATCGTAAGCATCTCTTAAGTAAACCTTAGTAGTTTCGGTTATAAATTTACTTTCGGTTCTTAAAATATCGTTCATTTTATCTCGCTCAGGCCAGGTGACACGCCTTAAAGTGATTAGGTTTCGTTTAATTGCCTGGGTATCAAACATGATTGTGCGATCAGGTTTTTCGAATAATCGATCCTCAATGTTATCTAATTCTTCGCTCCAAATACCTAAAACAGAAAAGTATTCATCAATAATTAAATCCATTAAGGCGTACATTAAATAACTACTTCCGCCAATGCGAATATTGCCTTTACCCCCTTCTAAACGATTGCGAACTGCATCTAAACAATCTTCATATTTATCCTGAAAAGTGATTAAAACATTAGATGTTAAGATAAATGACAACTGCTCATTTTGTAAAACATTTTCTTCATCAATAAACAACATTCGGCTCACTGCAAAATCATGCGAGTTGTAAACTTCGTATTGCGGTCTTTGGTAAGTTCTGGTAATATCTTCTAAAACTAATTTATTAATACCCCAATCTGTATTTAGGGTTTCGAACATATTAAAGGAATTAAAACCTTTTATTTCTATCCAATAATTATATTCGGCATCAACCAGTTGTTCTCTTAAACCTTCCAGATTTTCGAGTTGTTTAACCTCATAATAATTTTCATTGTAGGTGTATAAATTAATATGTGGTATTAAAGAATTTTCATCGATAAAAACTACCCCCGGACTAGAGCCTGGTTTAGGGAGTTTAAAGCTATGTTTTTTATGTTTATGCTTTTTTAGCTTTGCCATAATTTATAGATAGAGTTTTGCTTGTGGTCCTTGGTTAAATAATAAATCAACAATACTTAAGTTGGGTATAAAATCATTTCTATCACTAAACACCTGAAAATAGTTTTTTGCATTTGCTAAATGAATTGCATTTTTATTAAAACTGGTTCTAAAATCTATTTCTTTTGGGATCTCAGTTTCATATTCATTAGTAAACAATAAAGCTTGATTTTGTTTCAATTGTTTTAAAATCCAAGCAAGTAATTCAGTATTATAATCAAACAAAAAATCATATTTTTTTTCGTAAAAAGGTGCCAAACCATCTTCGTAAAACTCAAAATATGCCGAACTGCGATAACAGGTTTGCATACTTAGCCAATGTAAACGCTGCCATTTAGCATCGTAACTAATTTTAACATCTTTAATTGGAGTTTTAAACTTTGAGCCTTTTATAACTGGTATCATTAAATCTAAAATGCCATCTGGCGAAGCAATACTCGCTCTATTTCTATAAGTTTGCTTTACAAAATGTTCGTTTTTCTCGATTGTAAAAATAAAATCATTTGCTTTTAATGTTGTAAAATAGCTTACCGGTGGAAGATAAAAAAGAGGAAATATTGCTGAACTTTGCATCTGTTACTTTATGTTTGTATTCTAGTTGCCCAAATTAATGATTCTAAAAGGCTTTTCGTACATCGGTATCTTTTTTTTGTACATTTTATCGCTGTTGCCGTTACCTGTACTCCTGTTTTTTGCTCGTTTATTGTATTATCCGCTTTACTATATTGTTGGCTATAGGCGTAAGGTAGTTCGGGTAAATTTGCAAAAATCTTTTCCTGATAAGGATTTAAAAACCATTATTAGTATAGAAAAGCAATTTTATAAATACATTACAGATTTAATTTTTGAAATTATTAAGTTGAACAATATCTCTGAAAAAGAGTTGCGCAAGAGAGTAAAATTTAATGATTTAGAATTAATAGAAACTTATTTTAACAAAGGAGAAAGTATTTTAGCTTGTACTGGCCATTATGGCAATTGGGAACTTTGTATGCTTGCTTTAGGATTAAATATTACCGCAACACCTTATGTAATTTACAAACCATTGGCAAATGGAGTTTTCGAGAAATGGTTTCAAAAATGGAGAACTCAGTTTGGGAACATATTTGTACCCATGAAACAGACTTTGAGGCAGGTTGTAGCTACAAAAAATAAAGCAACTATGTTTTGCTTTGCAAGTGATCAAACCCCAGTTAGAGAAGAAACACAATATACCCTTCAATTTTTAAATCAACAAACGGCGGTATTGCTGGGTTTAGAAAAAATAGCGCTGCAGACCAATAGACCTATTTTTTATTTTGATGTGATTAGTGTAAAACGTGGTTATTACGAAGTAAATTGTGTGCCACTGTGTTTAAATCCAAAAGAAACCCAAAATCACGAAATAACTGATTTATTATTTGATCATTTAAATAATACCATACAAAGAGAGCCCGCATTTTGGTTGTGGAGCCACAGACGTTGGAAATTTACTGTATAATATGGAACCGAGTGTAGCAGTAGTAATTTTAAATTGGAATGGTAAAAAATGGTTAGAGCAATTTTTGCCCAGCGTTGTAGCTTCAAATTATCCTAATCTTCAGGTTATTATTGGTGATAATGCATCAACCGATAATTCGGTTTTATTTGTAAATAATCACTTCCCTACTGTGAAAGTAATTACAAATGATAAAAATTATGGTTTTGCTGGCGGATACAATCATGTTTTAGCTCAGGTTAATGCTGATTATTTTGTATTGTTAAACTCTGATGTTGAAGTGCCCAAAGATTGGATAAAGCCTGTTATAGATTTAATGCAAAGCGATAACAATATTGCAGTTGCACAACCCTTAATTAAATCGCAAAAAAGCAAAACACATTTTGAATATGCAGGTGCTGCTGGAGGTTTTTTAGACTTATATGCATATCCTTTTTGTAGAGGAAGGATTTTTGATGAAGTAGAACAAGATCTAAACCAGTACAGTACTGATATAGAAATTTTTTGGGCAAGTGGTGCTGCTTTTTTTATTAAAAGTAAAGCTTGGCTAGAAATTGGCGGATTAGACGCCGACCTTTTTGCCCACATGGAAGAAATTGATTTATGTTGGCGTTTAAAAAACTTAGGCTACATGGTTGTTTGTTGTGCTAAATCAGAAGTTTACCACGTTGGTGGTGGAACTCTAGATGCAAATAATCCCTATAAAACGTACCTCAATTTTAGAAACAACCTAATTATTATGCAAAAAAACTTGCCGAAAAATGATGCTTATTTTAGAATTTTTATCAGATTTTGGATTGACTTAGCAGCATGGTTTCAGTTTCTACTTAAAGGAAAAACAGATTTAACACTTGCAATTAGTAAAGCACATTATCATTTCATTAAAGATTTTACCAAAACTGCCAACAAAAGAACAAACACTCAACTACCATTTTTGCAACACCATGGAGTTTATAAATACAGTATTGTATACAGCTATTTTGTTAAAAAAATCAAAAAATTTAGTCAGCTGCCTTGGTAGTTATAATGCAATTTGTTCTTTAATAGTTTTATCAACCCAATGTACCGTGTTTGATGCTAACCCGGTGGTATGAAATTTCACTAAACCGTCTTTACCTACCACCAAATGAGTTGGGTAAGAAGAAACTCTATACTTTTCAGCATAAAAATCACCATCAGGCACAATAGCATATAAAAAAGGATATGTTTTTAAGAATTGTTTTAAATCATATTTATCATCTAATGCAACGGCTAAAAACACAACATCTTTATTGTCTTTGTATTTGGTATACATTTGGTTTAACTCAGGTATTTCTTGCTTGCATGGCGGACAATTAATAAACCAAAAATTAAAAACTAACACTTTACCGGTTAATTCTCTTAAATCGTATTTGTTGCCATTAATGTCAACAAATCTCTCGCCTTTAAATTTTTCGCCATCTTTAAATGACGAGCTTAAACTTGGTCTGGGCAATTTATCTATGCTAGCCAATTTTCTTTCAATCGATTTTGCTTTTTCTTCTGGGCTCATTTGGTACATAATAAACTCAGTTTTTACTTTATTAAATTTAAAAGCATAATCGCCTGTAGTATTGTAAGCACGCCATAATTTGCTATTTAATATATTTCCAGCTTCATCTCTTACAATAGCTTTATCATCTAATTTTAAAGTAGGTGCCGCCATTTGAGCATTGCTATAAAAAGCAACAAACATTAAAACGATTATCAAAAATTTTTTCATTTTAGTTGGCTTTTAATAAACTTTCAATAGCTAATCTATACCCATCTAAACCAAAACCGGTAAGCACACCTTTACAATTTTTGCCTGTTAAAGAAACATGCCTAAATTCTTCTCTAGCGTAGATATTAGAGATATGTACTTCAATAACAGGTGTTTTTATGGCAGCAATAGCATCGGCAATAGCTACCGAAGTATGTGTGTATCCGCCAGCGTTAATGATAATCCCATCATAAGAAAAACCAACTTCATGTAATTTATTAATTAACTCTCCTTCTACATTGCTCTGGTAATAATCAATTTCTAAAATCGAATACAAATCTCGCAGTTGCGATATATAACTGTCAAAACCTTCTGAACCATAAATGCTAGGTTCTCTTAAACCCAAAAGATTTAAATTTGGTCCGTTAATAATTTGTATTTTCATTTGTTGTAATTTAAAATTTGTAACGTTGCAATGTTATAAAAAAAACTCAATAAATTAAGTGAATTTTCAATCTTACCTAAAAGGATTTAAAGACTATTTAAAATTAGAGCGTTCGCTTTCTAAACATTCTATTGATGCTTATTTAAATGATGTAGATAAGTTAATTCAGTTTTTTTTAGCTACTGATCAAGAAATTTCTTTAAACAAAATTACGCTTAAAAACCTACGAGAATTTATTACTTGGTTAAACGAAATTGGCATGCAATCGAATACGCAAGCCAGAGTAATATCAGGTTTAAAAGCATTTTTTATGTATTTAATGCAAGAAGAAATTATTGAAGAAGACCCGACCGCTTTGTTAGAAGCGCCAAAACTTACGCGGAAATTACCAGATACACTTAACATTGATGAAATAAATAAACTCATTGATGCCATTGACGCTTCCAGGCCAGAGGGAATGCGAAACAAAGCCATTATTGAAATGCTATATGGCTGTGGTTTACGGGTTACAGAATTGGTTGAGCTTCGGATTTCTAATATTTACACAGATAGTGAGTTTATTAAAGTTGTGGGTAAAGGAAATAAAGAAAGAATTGTGCCTATTGGTTCTGTTGCTCTTCATCTTTTAGCTATTTATATTAATCAGGTACGAGTGCATTTAACTATTAAAAAAGGGCAAGAAGATTTTATTTTCTTAAACCGCTTTGGGAGCAGGCTATCGCGAATTTCTGTTTTTAACTTGATTAAATCTCTAGCCGAAATAACAGGCATTCATAAAAATATTAGTCCACATACTTTGCGACATTCTTTTGCTACACATTTAATTGAAGGTGGTGCAGATTTAAGAGCAGTGCAAGAAATGTTAGGGCACGCTAGTATTACCACAACAGAAATTTATACGCATTTAGATAGAGATTATTTAAAAAGCGTAATAACACAATTTCATCCGAGATCCTAATGGATGTCTCCCTGAGCTTGTCGAAGGGTTTGTGTCAAATTTTCAAGAGTTCTTTGATAGCTAATCGTTGACGTTTTGTTAGCTACCTATAAATCTTTATTTTATTTTTAAAAAAAACTATAAACTTCCAGCTTTGTCATTCAGAGCGCAGCGAAGAATCTCAATCGATAAATCTCTCTAATGAGATCCTTCCTTCGTCAGGATGACAAATTGTAAAAAAAATCCACATCATTTTTATTGATTTTATAAAATAAATTACCACTATTATTTACATAATTATACGATTTTCCGACAACCAATCATCCTATCCTTACCCTGCATATCTTTCTTTAACTCAATGTTTTTAAAGTTTTTATCTTTTAATAATTGTACAGTTTGTTCACCTAAATATTCATTGATCTCGAAAAACAATAAGCCGTTTTCTTCGAGGTATTTAAGAGCGAAATTGGCAATAGCCTCATAAAATATCAAAGGATTTTGGTTACTTACAAAAAGTGCTCGGTGTGGTTCATTAGCCAATACGTTATTGTTCATTTCAGGTTTTTCATCCTCTTTAACATAAGGAGGATTGCTGACAATTAACGAGATTTGAGATGTGAGATTTGAGATGTGAGATTGAATGAATCTAGGTTCAAGTATATCATCTTGAATAAAATTTACATCTACATCATTTAAAACTGCGTTTTGCTGAGCAGTTGCTAAAGTATCTGCAGCAATATCTAAGGCATAAACCTTTGCCTCAGGAAGGTTCTTTTTTAATGAAATTGCAATGCATCCACTTCCAGTGCCAATATCAAGTATATTTACGGTTTTTGATTTACGATTTACGATTTGTTCATCACTATTTAAAACCGACAAAATCCAATCTACAAGTTCTTCAGTTTCTGGTCTGGGAATTAATACCGATGGATTTACCTTAAATGGCAATCCGTAAAAGTAGGTCTCGCCTAAAATATATTGAATAGGTTTTTCTGCTAACAAATCTTTTAAAGCATTTTCGAAATTTATTAGCTCATTTGTACTTATTTCTTCTTCCTTTTTTAAAATATAATCAGCTCTACTGTACTGTTTTATATGCTGTAAGGTTAACAAAAATATGGCTTGGGCTTCATCTTTTTGGTAAAGCAGATTTAACTCGTCGATAAACCTTTGGGATACTTGTTTCAGTTGCATTTGCTGCAAAAATAAAGATATTCAATTGAATAGTGATTGAAAATCTGATTACGATTACTACAGGCTGAAAAATATAGCTTACTTTTGCAGCAATGACCGACGAAATTTACATGCAACGTTGCCTAGAACTTGCCATATTGGGCATTGGCAATGTTAGTCCGAACCCAATGGTTGGCTGTGTAATTGTTCATGAAAATAAAATTATTGGAGAAGGTTATCATCAAAAAATTGGTGAGGTACATGCTGAGGTAAACGCGATTAATGCAGTTTTAACCACCTTTGGTGATGAAGCTCCTACTCTTTTAAAAAATGCCACTGTTTATGTTAGTTTAGAGCCTTGTGCTCATTTCGGAAAAACTCCACCCTGTGCAGATTTATTGGTAAAACACGAGGTAAAAAGGGTTGTAATTGGAAATGCCGATCCGTTTGATGCCGTAAATGGAAAAGGAATTGAAAAACTTATAAATGCAGGAATAGAGGTTGTTAGTGGTGTATTAGAAGATAAATGCAGTTATTTAAACCGTAACTTTTTTACCAGAATTAAACAACAACGCCCTTTTATTATTTTAAAGTGGGCACAAACAGCCGATGGTTATTTTGCACCGTTAAATGCTAGTCAAAAATGGATAACTGGAGCTATTGCTAAACAGCTTTCTTACAGATGGCGAAGTGAAGAAGATGCTATTTTAATAGGTAAAAGCACGGCTATAATCGACAATCCGCAGTTAACAAGTAGAATTTCGGGTGGTAAAAATCCTATCAGAATTGTAATTGATAAAAACTTAAACATTCCTTTAAGTAACCATATTTTTGATGACCAAGCTAAAACTATCATTTTTAATGAAGTAAAAACTGAAGTAATGGAAAATATCCACTATGTGCAAATGGAAGATATGCATTTCTATTTGGCGCAGAAAATTGCCTTTCAGTTATTTTTAATGGATATTCAATCCGTAATTATAGAAGGTGGTATTCAAATTTTAAATCATTTTATTAGCGCTAACTTGTGGGATGAGGCGAGAATATTTACATCCACAATAGTTTGGAATGAAGGCTATAAAGCGCCAATAATTAAAGGTAAAGTTTTAGAAAATTTGCCATTGGGCGATGATCAATTAACAATTTTAGCTCAAAACAAATCATAATGATATTTCTTTTACTCAGCATAATTTGCAGCGTAACCGTTGGTGTGCTCTTAAAGCTTGCCAAACGTTATCAAATTAATGTGATGCAAGCTGTTACATGGAATTACCTTTTTGCAATTGGTTTGAGTTTATTCTTTTTCAAACCAGATTTTAGTTCGGTAAGCTTTAGCCTAATTTCTCCAGTTTATATTGCATTAGGAATTTTATTACCAATTATTTTCCTTTTTCAAGGGTTTGCGGTTAGGCAGGCTGGTTTAGCAAAAACTGATATTGCACAAAGGTTATCTTTATTAATTTCACTTTGTGCGGCATATTTTATTTTTAACGAAAATTTTGATCGTTTAAAATATGTAGGGATTATTTTTGGTTTTGTTGCCATTGTATTAACCATGTACAAAAAGCAAACAAGTAGCAACAACAAATATAGTTGGCTATATTTACTGTTAGTGTTTGCAGGTTTTGGTGTAATAGATATTCTTTTTAAACTGGTTAGTCAGCTTAACGAAATACCCTATACAACTGCTCTTTTCGTAATTTTTTGCATTTCATTTGTATTATCATTAGCTTATATTCTTTATCTAGCCATCGCTAAAAAAACAAAAATCCAGCTCATTAATTTTGTATGTGGATGCATATTAGGATTATTTAATTTTGGCAATATCCTATTTTACTTAAAAGCCCATAGAGCAATGGCCGAAAATCCATCAACTGTGTTTGCTGCAATGAATATTGGTGTAATTATTATTGGCAGCTTAATCGGCATTTTGGTTTTTAAGGAAAGATTAAGTAAATGGAATTATACAGGATTGGTTTTTGCATTAATTGCAATCGTACTCATCACTTTATCAAAATTACATGCTGTTTGATGATACCTATAGCACGGTTAAAAGCGTTTCTGAAGGAATTTTTAGAGACAAAGGAAGTAAATTTATCGGCTATGCCTACCCTATTAAAAGTGAAGCAGAGATTAAAGAAATAATCAATAAGTTAAGAGCTGAACACAGCAAAGCAAGGCATTTTTGCTGGGCCATTAGGATAAGTACAGATAGAAAAGTATTTAAGTTAAATGATGATGGAGAACCATCTGGAACTGCCGGTAGACCAATATTAAACACCTTATTATCAACAGATTTAACAAATGTTTTAGTTGTGGTAGTTCGCTATTTTGGCGGAACATTGTTAGGGGTTCCTGGCTTAATTAATGCTTACAAAAATGCAACGATAGAGGCTTTAAATGCAAACGAAATTATCACAAAAACGGTAAATGATGTTTATCAAATCAATTTTGATTATTTAATGATGAACGATGTGATGCGGATTGTAAAAGATGAAGCACTAAATGTTATTGCTCAACATTTCGACAATAACTGTTCAATTGAATTTGAAGTAAGAAAATCTAATTTAAATCAGGTTTTAGGTAAATTGGAGAAAATTGAAGGAGTTGAAATTAAGTATTTAACTACGGTTTAGACTAAGCAGTTATCACCTTCATTCCGGAAACGGAAATTGTAATGCTTCAAAATGGTTGCAATCTATTTTACTGCATTACGATACCCAATCGAGTTGGGTATGAAGAGTTATGGTAGATGATACCAATGATTTTCATTAAGTTTGTTATATCTTTTGTATCTACTAATGAACAAATGACACCAATGAACTAACCGACGAATCTTATGCAAAAATTATCAGAAGCTGATTTAATTATCAATCCAGACGGTAGTATTTACCATTTAAATTTATTACCAGAAGATATTGCAGATACAGTTATTACGGTTGGCGATTTAGATCGGGTTGCAGAAGTAAGTAAGTATTTTGATTCGATAGAAATTAAAAAAGGCAAACGTGAATTCATCACGCACACTGGTTATGTCGGCAAAAAACGAGTTACGGTTTTATCAACTGGTATTGGTACAGATAATATTGATATCGTTTTTAACGAGCTTGATGCATTGGTAAATATTGATTTTGAAACTAGAACAATAAAAAAGGAATTAAAATCACTGGATATTATTAGAATTGGAACATCTGGAGCAGTTCAGCCTGATATTGAGATGGGTACTATTTTAGCATCTTCTTATGGTTTAGGTTTTGATGCTTTGATGCATTACTATATCCATGAAGTTTCTGGAGATGAACACAGTATTTTAGATGGAATTAAATCTCATTTTTCTCATATTAAAAATTTACATCCCTATTTAACAGCTGCAGATCATACTTTGGTAGCAACAATTGGGAAAGATATGGAACAAGGTATTACCATTACAGCTCCAGGTTTTTATGCACCACAAGGCCGACAAGTACGAGCAAAAAATGCAGTACCAAACTTTATCTCGCTCTTAAATAGCTTTAAACACGAAAAATATCGCATTACCAATTTAGAAATGGAAACTGCCGGAATTTACGCTTTGGCTAAAACACTTGGTCATAAAGCACTATCTGTAAATGCCATTTTAGCGAGCCGAGTTAATTTCGAATTTAGCAAAGAACCCAATAAAATTGTTGAAAAAGCAATTAAAATGGTTTTAGAGCGATTGTAAATTAAGCTTGAGGAATGTGCTCAATTACCATCTCGTTTCCGGCACTATCTAAATATTTAACCGTCATTTCATTTAAATCAGTTACCCATTTCTCTACACCTGCAACGGCAACCTGCCTACAAAAAGTCATGTAATCTGTTGCTCCATTTTGGTGAACTTTTAAAGCTTCTTTTAATTCATCAACTGATGAGGTTTCTTCTATAATCAAATCTTCATAAGCTGGTGCACTTTGAACAGTGTGGTCGTCGTCTCCGTAATAAACAGACATGCCGTTAATTACAAAAACATCGTTTCTAATCACTCCCATTGCTTTAATTTCTTGTATAAAGTTAGGGAAATCTGCTCCAGATTTGATTTTCGCCTCGGCTGCTTGTATTTGTTCTATGGTAAACATGAGTTAATTTTCTAAGGTAATTTTATAAATTGTGGTTTGACTATAGTTTTCGTCGGGCTGTAAAACTGTGTTTGGAAAATGAGGAATGTTAATGGCGTTTGGATGATGCTGTGTTTCAACACAAAATCCATCAAATTCTTCATAATCTTTTCCAGCTTTTCCATTTTTAACAGCCAAATATTTAGCGGTATAAAAATGAGCCACAGGTTCAGTACTATATACTAAAAGAGATAACCCGCTATCCTTGGCTTTTGTTTTACTTGCCAAAGTTAAATCTCCATAATTTTTATCTAATACATAAGATTGATCGTAACCTAATTCTTCATTCCAGCCCTCGCTTATATTTTTGCCAGTTCTAAAATCATGATGCGTACCTTCTACAGGTAATAATTTTCCTGTTACCACACTATTGGCATCTTGTTCTAAATAATTAGTGGCAAACATTTGATGGTGATGGTTATTTATTTTTTCGCCATTGGCTGATAAATTAAAATAACTATGGTGCGTTAAGTTTACAGGCGTTGCTTCATCTGTATCTGCGTGATAAGTTAAAATGAGTTCGTTGTTATTAGTTAACTCAAATTTCAATTGAATAACCAAATCTCCTGGAAAATTCTCTTCGCCATCAAAGCTAAAATATTGAAAAGTTACACTCGCATTAGGTTGTTCTGAAACCTCAATTACATCCCAAACTTTTCTATCAAAACCTACTTTACCACCATGCAGGCAATCATCTCCATTATTTTTTTCTAATTGATATTCGTAACTGTCAACTTCAAACTTGCCATCCTTAATTCTGTTGGCGTAGCGACCAATTATCGCCCCTAAATATGGATATTTAGCCAAATAGTCTTCGCTAAGGTATTGCTCAAATGTATCAAAACCTAAAACAATGTCTTGATCATCACCTTTGGCATTTTTTACAATAAATTTATTAATGATGGTACCGTAATTAAATATATTAACTCTAGTACCTTTTTCATTACTTAGTTCTACTTCAATTATCTCTTTTTTATCAACAATAATCCCAGTATTTATTTGCTTTACTTTCATAAATTGTATATTGGCTGCTTGCTAAATTACAACTAAAATTGATGACAAATCAATAAAATATTTTTATGAAAGATCAGTTACGCCAAAAATTTGTAGAAAAATACAATCAAAATCCATCAGCTATTTATTTTGCACCTGGTAGAGTAAATTTAATAGGAGAACATATTGATTACAATGGAGGCTTAGTCATGCCTTGTGCTATTACTGCAGGTACATGGTTACTTTTGGCTCCAAATAATGAAAATGTAATTAGATTTAGTAGTATAAATTTTGAAGAAGAAACCACCATTCAAATCCAAAAATCTTATCAAAAAGTAGGCTCTGCTTGGTACAATTATCCCATTGGTGTTTTTAACGAGTTGCAAGAACTAGATTGGTTATCTGGCGGATTAGATTTATTGTATTTCGGGAATATACCAATTGGTTCTGGTCTTTCATCTTCAGCATCCATAGAAGTTTTAACAGCCTATGCTTTAAACGATTACTTTAATTTAAATCAAGATAAATTAGAGCTTGTAAAGCTTAGTAAAAGAGTTGAAAACAATTTTATTGGCGTAAACTCTGGTATCATGGATCAGTTTGCAGTTGCTTTTGGCGAAGCTGATAAAGCCTTGGTTTTAAATTGTGATAGTTTAAAATATAAAGTGGTGGATTGTAATTTAGGAGAATATGTTTTGGCAATTATCAACACCAATAAAGCAAGAAAACTAGAAGAGTCTAAATACAATGAACGTTTTGGAGAATGTAAGGAAGCTCTAGCAGCACTTCAACAAGAAATCAATATTAATAATTTGTGTGAGCTTACTGCCGAAAAATTTGCATTGCATAGTCATTTAATAGATAATGATATCATATTGAAAAGAGCAACCCATGTGGTTAAAGAAAATGACAGGGTTCATTTAGCTGCTAAAGCTTTAAGCAATGGGGAGTTAGAGGTTTTCGGTAAGTTGATGTATGCCTCACATCAATCGTTAAAAGAATTGTATGAAGTATCTGGTGATGAGCTAGATGCAGTAGTTGATTTTTGCGCAACATACGAACATGTGATTGGCGCAAGAATGACAGGTGCCGGTTTTGGCGGTTGTGCCATCGCTTTGCTTAAAAAAGGTTATGAAGAAGATTTTGCTAAGCGTTTAACGGATAGTTATGTTAAAGCCATTGGATATCCTGCAGCGATTTATATTCATCAAATAGGTGATGGTGTTAGAAAATTAGTTGATTAATGATTTGAATAACTAATTTTGCTAGATGAAAAAATTAAAACTAGACGAGTTAAATCGTGTAGACATTACAGCATTTAAAGAGCAAGAAAAATTACCAGTTGTAGTAGTTTTAGATAATGTGAGAAGCATGCACAATGTTGGTTCTGTATTTCGCACTGCGGATGGTTTTTCTATTGAAAAAGTTGTACTATGTGGTATTACTGCTCAACCTCCACACCGTGAAATTGAAAAAACAGCTTTAGGTGCAACGCTTTCTGTAGATTGGGTTCACTTTGATGATACGTTAATCGCAATTGATCAATTAAGAAAAGATGGTTATCAAATTATAGCGATAGAGCAAGCGAAAAATAGCAAGATGCTAAATACTTATCTACCAAATCAAACCCTTAAATATGCGTTGATTTTTGGAAACGAAGTAAATGGGGTTAGTGATGAAGTTATGGAAAAAATAGATGAATGCATTGAAATACCTCAATTTGGAACAAAACATTCCTTTAATATCGTAATTTCTGCAGGAATAGTTTTGTGGGATTTCTTTGCAAAACTAAAGTTATAAACGTACTTAATTAGCTAAAGTGTATATTATTATATACAAAAATATACACTTTAGTTAATCCTGTCTTGTATCACCAATGATACATTAATAAGCTGATAACATGAAGTTTATGTAATGTCAAATATTCTTTGGCAAGGTTTTTCTAGATGGCGGTGTAAATAGAATATAAAAATCATCACATCTATTAAAATTTAATAAAAATGAACTTAAAAATTACAAAATCTGCATTACTGATTGCATTGTTGGGCGTATCAGGTTCGGCAGTGTTAGCACAAGAAACAACAACATCAACAACGACAACTCGTTTTGATAAACAATCTTACCGCACTTGGAGCATTGGAGCTCAAGCTGGTATTTTATCACAAAATACAATTTTTGGTGGCGATAGCCAAAGAGCTGATGAATTTAAAAGCATTGGTTACGGCATATTCGTTAAAAAACAAATTTTACCTGCTTTAGGCTTACAAGCAGATGTTTTACGTGGTAACGTTAAAACTTTTGTAGGTGCAAATTCTAGATCAGAAAATAAAATTAACTGGGCTACTTCATTAACTGCTGTTTTAAATGTGGCAAACTTTAGTTTCAACGATCAAAATGCGGTTTTAATTCCTTACGTTAAAGCTGGTGCTGGTTATATGTCATCAAGCGCTGATGTAACCACAGCTTCTACTACAACTAATTTATTTACTGACAGAGAAGGTTGGTTTATACCTGTTGGAGTTGGATTTAAATTAGGCGTTTCTAAAGGTATTAACCTTGATTTTGGTTACGATGTAAACTTTATCAAATCTTCGCCAACTGTTAAATCGGTATATAACGAAGGTAGATTTGGAAACGCACATGCAGGTATTGAATTTGCTATTGGCAAAAAAGAAAAATCTCAATTGCAAAATTACAGTGCTATAGCTGATTTGCGCAAGAAAAGTGCAGCAGAAAGTGAAGAATTAAGAAGAGCACTTTCATCTGCAGAGGCAAATGCACAAAGAGATAGAGAGCAATATGCAAAAGATATGGGTGATGATGATGGTGATGGCGTAGCTAACAAATTTGATAAATGTGCTGGAACACCTTCAGGAACAGTAGTTGATGGTTCAGGTTGTCCTTTATCAACTCCAAAACCTCAAATTATTAAAGAAACTAAAGTTGTGGTTACTGAAGCCGATCGTAAAGTTGTTGGTGATGCCATCAAAAACTTAGAATTCGATTTAGGAAAATCAACTATCCGTTCTAAATCTTATGCAAGTTTAAATAGAGTTGCTTCATTATTAATGGAAAAAGATTTTAGTTTAAAGTTAGCTGGTCATACTGATGCAACTGGTTCAAGAGAATTAAACTTACGTTTATCTAAAGATAGAGCCGAAGCTGTAAAAGCTTATTTAGTTTCTCAAGGTGCAAATGCATCTAGAATTGAAGCAACTGGTTACGGTCCAGATCAACCAATTTCTACAAACAAAACCGCTGCAGGTCGTCAAGAAAACCGTCGTGTAGAGTTTACAATTTACTAATATATATTTAGTACATATATAAGAGCCACCAAGAAATTGGTGGCTTTTTTGTTTATTGCAATTTTTAATACATTTGATTACATCTTAATTTTATGGAAAATCAATTATTAAAAAAGCTACAAATTAAAACTGGCTTTAAAGTTAAAGTTGTAAACGCACCAGAAAATCTTCCTGCTATAATCGGAAATATACCTGCTGATATAGCCATCTTATTTAATACGGAAACCGAATTTGATGGATTATTGATTTTTGCCATTAAAAAAGCTGAATTATTATCTGCTCTTAAAATAGAAACAATTGGCATTAAAACCATCTGTTGGATTTTCTATCCCAAAGCTAAATCTAAATTAGCTAGCGATTTAAACTTAATGCAGAATTGGGAAGATTTAAAAAACTTTAACCTCACTCCTTGCGGTTCTGCAGCTATAGATGATACTTGGACAGCATTAAGAATTAAACCAATATCAGAATTAAAAAGATCTGGTTTAGGTAATACCGAAATTGCAAAAAGTGATTATGGGAATTATATAGATGTAGCTAATAAAATTATTAACCTACCAGAAGATTTAGATATAGAAATTAAAAAGCAACCCTTAGCATTTAATTTCTATAAAGGTTTATCTTATTCCAATCGTAAAGAGTATGTGCTTTGGGTTTTATCTGCCAAACAAGAAAAAACGAGATTGGGTCGTATCGCTAAAACGGTAGAAAAATTATCGGCTGGAAAGAAAAATCCGAGTGAGAAATAATTTAAATGTTTCATTCTTAGCTTTCTAAGAGTTGCTATTTAATCAATTTAGAGATCGTTCACTTCTTTCTGGATGACGACTTTGTTTTATATGATTTGTCATTCCGAGCCTGCGAGGAATCTCTATAATCAACTTAAAAGAGATCCTTCACTTCTTTCTGGATGACGACTTTGTTTTATATGATTTGTCATTCCGAGCCTGCGAGGAATCTCTATAGTTTAATTTAAAGAGATCCTTCAAGCGTTCTGGATGACAAATTTTGTTTAGAAAGTCGCAGTGGTAAAACTATTGAAAAATTATCTGCTGGGAAGAAAAATCCGAGTGAGAAATAAATAGTTTTGTCATCCTGAGCTTGTCGAAGGACGTTTCGACAAGCTCAACATGACATACTTAATTTTTTACCCTTCCAAAACCTTATCTGGTGTAATTGGTAAACTTCTAATCCTTTTACCTGTTGCATTAAAAACTGCATTGGCAACTGCTCCAGCAAAGCCGATTAAAGCGATTTCTCCCATGCCCTTCGCTCCCATTGGATTTACTATATAATCTGGCTTATCGATAAAAATCACATCAATTTCTGGCACATCTGCATGAACGGGTACGTGGTAATCTGCAAAGTTATTATTCACATATTTACCATAACGGTTATCCAATAAAGCTTCTTCAGTTAACGCCATACCTATTCCACCAACTGCACCACCAACCATTTGGCTACGAGCTGTTTTCGGACTAATTATTTTACCAGAATCACCTACTGAAACAATTTTACTCACCTTAACAACGCCTGTTAAGTTATGCACTTTTACTTGCACAAAGTGGATGGAAAACGAATACATCGAGTATTCTTTACCTTGCTGATTGGCTTGAGATTGTTTCGTAACCTCAATCATGGGTAAGTTATTTTTCTTCAATACCTCAACAAAGTTGGATGTAGTACTCATATTAGCATTTGCTGCCAGTTCCGCAATCGTGGCCTTTAAAGAAACACACACATCATTAACTGCTGTACCAACGGTAGAAAGTGTTGTAGATCCACCTTGACTAGGAGCTGGCGGTAAAGATGAATCACCTAACTCGAAAGTAATTTTTTCTACCGGAATATTCATCAGTCTGCTCGCTATTAAAACCATACCAGTCCCTGTTCCCGGACCAATATCACTCGTGGCACTTTGCAAAATTAATGATCCATTAGCATTTAAAATACCTTTTACTGTAGCTCTACCTCTACTGGCGTTAAAAACTCCAATGCTTACACCATAACCAATTTTCCAAGGTCCTTCAGTAATGCTGCCTGGTTTATTTTTTCTATTGTTCCAGCCAATTTTTTCAGCCCCTAACTTATAGGCTTCCTTTATATTTTTACTAGAAAATGGTATATTTTTCATTGGATCAGTTTCAGGATCATTCTTTATCCTAAATTCTAACGGATCCATATCTAATGCGTGTGCCATTTCATCAATTGCACTTTCTAAAGCAAATGCGCCAGTCGCTTCTCCCGGACCACGCATCCAAATCGGTACGCTCATATCCAACGGAACAACATAATAATTAGTGTTCACATTTTCCGATGCATACATGAATTTACTCATGGTTACCACACCTTCAGTAAAGTTCTCATAAGTTGATGTTTGTCCAAAAGCAGTATGGGTTATTCCTGTAATTTTACCATCTTTAGTTGCTCCTAAACCTATTTTTTGGTAAGCTGCTGGTCTATTCCCTACCATGGTAAACATCTGGTCGCGGGTAATAACCAATTTCACAGGTCGTTTAACCTGTTTCGATGCCATAATTGTGGCAATCTCTAAAGGCCAAGTACGCAAAGCCATGCCGAAACCACCACCTACAAATTCAGATTTTACTTGAATGTTTTCTTGCGGAATTTTAAAAACATTGGCAATAGTGGCTTGTGCAGCTTTAACGCCTTGCGTTTTGGCATAAACGGTTACTTGATCGTTGGTACGCCAATCTGCAATAATTCCGTGTAGCTCCATCGGATTATGGGTTTCAACGGGCATTTCATAAGTCTGCTCTACCTTTACTTCTGCAGTTTTATAGGCATCAGCAACGCCTCTTACATAAGGTGGCTGACCTTGTTTTTTAGCAACACTTGCATCAGCAATACTCTTTTTAAAATCGGTATTAAAGGCAGCTTTTTCATAACTAACCTTAACCAAAGTAGCAGCATAAGTTGCTCTTTCAAAAGTATCTGCAACTACTAAAGCCACTGGCTGACCGTTAAAAAACACTTCATCCGTGTAAAATATTTTCATGGGTGAGCCGCCTCCAGCTTCATAACCTGCAGCACTTGGTTTGTTTAAATGTGACAATACATCTAAAACCCCAGGTGCATTTTTTGCAGCTTTGATATCTATTGCGGTAATTTTCCCTTTGGTAATGGTGCTCGGCACCAAAACACCATAAGTTAATCCGGGTAATTTAAATTCAGCAAAATATTTTGCCTTACCAGTTACTTTTTCTATACCGTCTACACGGTCGTTTTCATCTACAAAAAAATCCATTAGGCTTTGGCTTTAGCTACAGTTAACGCTTCAATAATTGTGTTTGGAGCCATTTTTAGTTTAAAATCATTCTCCCCGAAAGCTTTTGCACCTTCCATGGCTATTTTGGCAGCAGCTTCAAAATTAGCTAACGTGGCTGCTTTACCTTTCAAAAAGTTTTCGGCAGCAACTAAACGCCAAGGTTTATGCGCCACACCACCCATCGCCAAGCGAACAGTGCTAATTACATCATCTTTAAGTTCCAATGCAGCAGCAACCGAAATCAAAGCAAATGCATACGAAGAACGATCTCTCACTTTTTGGTAATGGAAATTCTTATTCAAATTATTTACAGGAATTTCTAACCTTACGATCAATTCTCCTTTTTGTATGTTATTATCTTTTTCAGGTGTTGTTCCTGCTAAACGATGAAAATCGATAAAATTTATTTTTCTTTCGCCTTTCGCACCTGCAATAACCACTTGTGCATCTAAAGCAACTAAACCAACACACATATCGCTTGGGTGTACTGCAATACAGCTTTCAGATGTTCCAAATATCGCATGCATCCGATTGTAACCACCAATTGCACCACAACCACTTCCTGGTTGGCGTTTATTGCAAGGCATAGTAGTATCGTAAAAATAGCCACAACGGGTGCGTTGCATCATGTTACCGCCAACGGTAGCTACATTTCTCAACTGTGCTGATGCACCAGATTGTAAGGCCAACATCAATAGTGGAAACTTCTCTTTTACGATCGCATTTTCGGCCAATGCCGAGTTAGAAACCATTGCACCGATATGTAAAATGTTATTTTTTAGTTCAATTTGTTTGAGTGGTAATTGATTAATATCAATCAGTTTTTCTGGAGCTGTAACGCCCCTTTTCATCAAATCAACCAAATTTGTTCCGCCAGCTATAAAAGTTGCTTTTGGATCCTTAGCTACCAAGCTTAATGCGGTTTTAACTATTGAAGTTCTTAAGAATTGAAAATTTATCATATTGCTGTCCCCTTCTCCTTTACTTCTTGTATCGCATCAACTATGTTAGGGTAAGCACCACACCTACAGATGTTTCCGCTCATGTATTCTCTAATTTCTTCTTTTGAATTTGCATGACCTTCGCGTACACAAGCAACAGCGCTCATAATTTGTCCGGGAGTGCAATAACCGCATTGAAAACCATCGTGTTTAATAAAAGCGGCTTGCATCGGATGCAATTCTTCGCCCTTGGCTAAACCTTCAATGGTAGTTACGCTTTTACCTTCATTCATCACTGCTAAACTCAAACATGAATTTACACGAGCCCCATCAACATGAACGGTACATGCCCCACACTGTCCATGATCGCAACCTTTTTTAGTACCGGTTAAATCAAGTTCTTCTCGCAATAAGTCCAATAAAGTAACTCTTGGCTCAACTTTTAGCGAATAAGCTTTATTATTCACCTTTAGGTTTAAAGGAATTTTCTCAAAAAGTTCTGCAAAACGTTCATCAACTTTGTTATCTGCTGCTTTTAAAACCGTTAAAGGGGTTAAAGACAAGGCAGTAAAAAGCGAAGTTTTCTTTAAGAAATCACGGCGGGTATCACCAGATTGGTTATTGTCAATTTCAGACATAGGAAAACAATTAAATATGCAATGGGATAATTTTTAAATATCGGAATAACAAATTTTGTTTTACTAGGTTTTGGCAATTTAGAAGGAGTCTATTTACAACTAAAGATTAGGTCCGTCCTTGCTGAATTTATTTCAGCATCTGCCTGGGTTTCTCCTTCCCAGGAATGAGGCATCTCTAAGCGGTTCACAATAGAGATTCTTCGCTACGCTCTGAATGACAAAGCTTTTTAGAAAAACAATGTTTGTACCTTTTGGTTTGTGCAGCCCTTCCGCTATATCTTTTTGGGTGTCTACGACTAGGCTACCGATGTAAAATCGTTATAAATCAGGATGATAGCTAAAAAGGATGCCGCTACAATACTTGTCTGCCGTAGGCTGAAGGTTTATAGTAGAAAGTAAGTAGTTCTTTTGGAGGGATGGTTTCCTCTTAGAGTTTGTTGTTTAACTTCGAAACACCTTCCATCATTCTCTTTAATTGGGTATCATGCAATTTAACAGTAATTACATTTGATTCGATTTGTTGAGATCCTATCACAATAGAAATTTTATAGGGTATTTTCTTTGTTCCATCAGTTAAAATATCATTAGTTAGTTCTAGGGTAAGCTGTCGATTGGGAGGTAATTTATTGCTAAAATAACTATTTCCACATGTCGAAGTTCCATTTGTTCTGAATGCTACCCATTTATTTTTAATGAAATAATATTCCTGCACATTAGCTAAAGTAGCATCTATCCTTGCAATTTCGATTGAATCAGCTGTATTATTTAACAAGTAAGCTTTTGCAAACGTATTTCCATTTGGCATTACCACCTTAAAATCTGCTGGAAAATATAGTTTTATTTTTTCGGTGGATTTATCTGAAATTTCACTTTCATCTTCTACCCAAAGGCTAAGCCGATCGAAATATCCTGCATCTTTTCTTAGTCTAAAGGACCACTCCTCAGTAGTAATTTTCTTGTCTGTCATTTGTCTATAAAGGTCCGATTCAATAGCAGACCAATCTTTTTGCGCAAACGAACTTAAAGAAGCTGCTAAGCATAATAGAACAGAAAAGGATACTTTATGCATTATTGATTATTTAAAATTCAATATACGAAATTTTGATGAATGATGTTTCTTCTTTGGAATTTCCACAATTAACAAAATAAATATTTATGTTCATAAACGTTGCTACATAGTACACTGAGAACCACAAAGGGAAGATTCTGCTTTAAAAAACTGCAAATGAGATTGCCACGGCTCACTCTAGCCCAAAACAGCCTCGAAATTACTATCTATTGAACATAAAAAAGCCACAGAAACTCAGATTTAAATCTGCGTATCTGCGGCTATTAATTTATGGATGAGACCCTTCGACTACGCTCAGGGTGACAGACTTGATGTATAAAACCTATGTCTTCTATGTGCCTATGTGGTAATAATCCTTCGACGAGCTCAGGATGACATAACTAGTTTACGCATAAGCAACCGCATCTTTCGATGGCAACTTGCTGTAGCCCATTAAATATTCATCTACTTTTCTAGCGGTTTCTCTACCTTCAGAAATGGCCCAAACCACCAAAGACTGACCTCTACGCATATCTCCGGCAGCAAAAACTTTAGGAATATTCGTTTGGAAATTACCTTCAATTGCTTTCACATTTCCACGTTCATCTAATTCTACACCTAGTTTTTCTAATAAACCTTGTTTTTGAGGATGTAAGAAACCCATCGCCAATAAAACCAATTCACATGGATATTCTTTTTCTGTTCCTGGAATTTCTTTAAAGCCTAAAGCTCTTCCATTTGCATCAATTTCCCATTGCACTTCAATTACACTTAAAGATTTCAAATTGCCATTTTCATCAGCGTTGAACTTCTGTGTATTTACCGCCCAATTTCTATGCGCACCTTCCTCATGCGAAGAAGTTACTTTTAACAACATTGGGTATTGTGGCCAAGGCATGTGTTCTGTTCTAGCTTCTGGTGGCATTGGCATAATTTCAAACTGTGTAACCGATTTTGCACCATGGCGGTTAGAAGTCCCAATACAATCAGAACCTGTATCGCCACCACCAATTACGATTACATTTTTACCAGTTGCTTTTAGTTCTTTGCCTTCAATAGCTCTGCCACCAACACGCTTGTTTTGTTGTTTTAAGAAATCCATTGCAGGATAAATCCCTTCCAATTCTCTTCCTGACAAGTTTAAATCACGTGGAATTGTTGAGCCACCTGCTAATACCAAAGCTTGATATTCTCTCAATAAAGTACTCAATTCTACATTCTCGCCAACATTCGCATTGCATTTAAACTCAATGCCTTCTTCTTCCATTAATTTAATGCGACGCTCCACTACATCTTTCTGTAGTTTAAAATCTGGAATACCGTATCTCAATAAACCACCAGGTACATCATCACGTTCAAAAACCGTAACCTCATGACCAGCCTTATTCAGTTGAGCTGCAGCAGCTAAACCCGCAGGTCCAGAGCCAATTACAGCAACTTTTTTGCCGGTTCTAATTAATGGTGCATTGGCTTTGATATAACCTTTGTCAAAAGCAATTTCGATAATGTGTTTTTCAATTTCCTCGATAGAAACTGGAGATTTATTGATGCCCAATACGCAAGCACTTTCGCAAGGTGCCGGACAAATTCTGCCAGTAAACTCTGGAAAATTATTGGTACTCAATAAAATCTCTGCCGCATTTAACCATTCGCCTTTGTAAACAGCATCATTAAATTCTGGTATCACGTTACCTAATGGGCAACCCGATTGGCAAAAAGGTACACCACAATCCATACAACGGGCAGCTTGATGGTTCAATTGCTCGGCTGGAAGTGGATTTAAAAATTCGTTATAATGTTCTAGGCGTTCGCTAGGTTGTTGTCTGGTAGGCGAAACTCTTTCGTACTCCAAAAATCCTGTAACTTTCCCCATCTTAATTGGTTTTAACTTGTTGACGTTTTAATAAAACTGCTTTGTATTCTTTAGGGAATACCTTTACGAAGTGTGCCGATTGATTTTCCCAATCGCTTAAGATAAATTCTGCAACTCTACTGCTGGTTAATCTGATATGATTTTTTAATAGTGTAGTAATGCGTTCTTCATCTTCTGCTTGTAGTGGGTCTAAGTCAACCATTTCTGGGTTACATTTGTTAGCAAAAGTTTTGCTTACATCGTAAATCCAAGCGATACCGCCACTCATACCTGCAGCGAAATTGCTGCCTGTATCGCCAATTACGAGCACCTCGCCACCTGTCATGTATTCGCAACCGTGATCTCCTACTCCTTCTACAACCGATGTTGCGCCTGAGTTACGTACTGCGAAACGTTCACCAGCTTTTCCTCTAATGTATAACTCTCCAGAAGTTGCACCATACAAGGCTACGTTACCAATAATGATATTTTGCTCGGGAACATAATTGATGTTACTGAAAGGATAAACAACCAATTTTGCACCCGATAAACCTTTACCAACATAATCATTTCCTTCGCCTTCTAAGGTTAAAGTCAAACCTTTAGCAGCAAAAGCCCCAAAACTTTGTCCAGCAGAGCCGAAACATTTAAAATTAATGGTGTCTGCTGGCAAACCTGCACTTTTATGAACTTTAGAAATCTCGTTAGATAACATCGTTCCAATGGCTCGATCAGTATTTTTAACTTCAAAATTCGCAAATACAGGTTCGTTATTTAAAATGGCTGGTTGTGCTTTTTCAATCAATTGATGATCTAAAACACTTTCCAATCCATGATCTTGAAATTCTGTTTGGTACAATGGCAAACCATGATCTGGTTCTTTGTATAAAATTGGAGATAAGTCTACATATTTCAATTTCCAATCTGCATCGGCAATTTCTCTGGTTTTTAATACTTGAGATTGACCAATCATTTCATTAATGGTTCTAAAACCAAGCTCAGCCATAATTTCGCGAAGCTCTTCTGCCAAGAAATGGAATAGATTTACTACATGTGCTGGATCGCCAGTAAATAATTTTCTTAAATCTGGGTCTTGTGTGGCTACACCCACCGGACAAGTATTTAAATGGCATTTACGCATCATGATACAGCCAGTGGTAACCAATGCTGCAGTTGCTACGCCCCATTCTTCGGCACCTAATAAAGCTGCAATGGCAATATCACGACCAGTTTTTAACTGACCATCAGTTTGCACCACTACCCTGCCTCTTAATCTGTTTTTTACCAAAGTTTGATGTGCTTCTGCTAAACCTAATTCCCATGGCAAACCCGTATGTTGGATAGAAGTTAAAGGCGATGCACCTGTTCCGCCATCGTAACCTGAAACCAAAATTACATCGGCATGTGCCTTAGCAACACCAGCTGCAATTGTACCAACACCCGCTTTAGAAACCAGTTTTACATTAATTCTAGCTGCTCTATTTGCATTTTTCAAATCAAATATCAGCTGTGCTAAATCTTCAATCGAATAAATATCGTGGTGTGGCGGAGGCGAAATTAAACCAACTCCAGGCGTAGCGTGACGAACTTTTGCAATCCAATCATCCACTTTGTGCCCTGGTAATTGACCACCTTCTCCTGGTTTTGCACCTTGCGCCATTTTAATCTGCAACTCATCTGCATTGGTTAAATAATTGCTTGTAACCCCAAAGCGTGCCGATGCAATTTGTTTAATCGCCGAACGCATCGAATCGCCGTTCTCCATTTTCTGGTAACGCATATCATCCTCGCCACCTTCGCCGGTATTGCTTTTTCCGCCGATGCGGTTCATGGCAATGGCTAAAGTAGAGTGTGCTTCGTGAGAAATTGAACCGAAAGACATTGCTCCGGTTGCAAATCTTTTTAAGATAGATTCGGTAGATTCTACCTCTTCTAATCCTATCGCAGGGCGAGAATAATCAAATTCTAATAAACCACGAATGGTATAAGCTTGTTGCGTTTGCTCGTTAATTAACTTCGAATATCTTTTAAAAGTGGCGTAGTTGTTAGTTCTAGTGGCATTTTGTAACAAGTGGATGGTTTCTGGATTGAATAAATGTTTCTCTCCACGTCTTCTCCATTTGTAGGTTCCGCCAGTTGGCAAAATAGGTTCTGCTTGTGTTTTTGGTCCAAAACTACGACGATGTTTAATCAGCGTTTCATGCGCAATTTCGTCTAATCCCAATCCGCCGATGCGAGAAACCGCACCAGTAAAATGTGTATTTACAACTTGTTGATTGATACCTAAGATTTCGAAAATTTGTGCGCCATGATAAGACTGTAAAGTTGAAATTCCCATTTTAGAGAAAATTTTTAACAAGCCATTATTTACCGCATAAATATAGTTCGAGATTAATTTTTCAGGTTTGATACCGCTTTCTACGTCAAATCTACGGATGGTTTCTAAAGCTAAATACGGGTTAACAGCCGTTGCACCAAAACCTATCAAGGTTGCAAAATGGTGTACTTCCCAAACATCACCAGCCTCAACCACAATACCCACAGCACCACGATAACCTTTTCTAATTAAGTGATGGTGGACAGAAGAAACTGCTAATAAAGATGGAATTGCCGCATGTTCAGAATCAATTGCTCTATCTGTTAGCACGATTACTTGGAAACCATCCTCTACCGCATCAACCGCATAACGACACAAACGGTCTAAAGCTTTTTGCAATGAACCCGGTTTGCCATCGGCTCTAAAATACATTTGCAGTGTTTTAGATTGAAATAAACCGGTATCGATACTACGTAATTTCTCTAATTCTAAATTGGTTAATATTGGATGTTTGATGCCCACACAGTGGCACTGCATTTGGTTTTCTTCCAATAAATTACCATTGTTGCCCATAAATCCAGCCAAACTCATCACCACTTTCTCACGAATTGGGTCGATTGGTGGATTGGTAACCTGCGCAAATAACTGTTTAAAATAAGATGACAGATGTTGAGGTTGTTTAGATAAAATCGCCAATGGCGTATCTGTACCCATCGAACCAATTGCTTCTTTACCTTCAATTGCCATCGGTTTTAACAATAAATCGATGTCTTCGCGGCTATAACCGAAAACTTGTTGGTATTTAAATATAGAATCCTCAGCCAAGTTGGTAAACATTACCCTTGGTTCTGGTAATTCCTCTAATTTTATTTGATATTGGTTAATCCAATCGGCATAAGGGCGGCGACTGCAAACTTGTTGTTTGATTTCCTCATCAGAGATGATTCTACCTTGTTGCATGTCAACCACGAACATTTTGCCCGGCGTTAAACGACCTTTTTCGATTACTGTACTTTGATCGATTGCCAAAGCGCCAGATTCAGAAGCCATAATTACTCGGTCATCGCTGGTTAGCGCATAACGAGAAGGACGCAAACCGTTTCTATCTAAAGTTGCACCGATTAATCTGCCATCTGTAAAGGCAATAGCAGCAGGCCCATCCCATGGCTCCATTAGCGAAGCATGAAACTCATAGAATGCCTTTTTAATAGGATCCATATCCTCGTTGCCATCCCAAGCTTCAGGAATTAACATCATTAAAACATGTGGCAATGAACGACCAGCATGTAATAATAATTCAACTACGTTATCTAAACAGCCAGAATCTGATTGCGTCTCATCAATTACTGGAAGAATCATGTTCAATTCTTCTGGTGTAAAATATGGTGATGCAAAAGATTTAACGCTCGATCTAAACCAGTTTAAATTTCCTTGCAAGGTGTTAATCTCGCCATTGTGGGCGATATACCTAAATGGTTGCGCTAAACGCCAAGACGGAAAAGTATTGGTAGCAAAACGTGAGTGAACCAAACCGAAGGCCGAAACCATACGTTTGTCGCTTAGCTCTGTAAAATAGGTTCTAACTTGTAGGGAAGTTAACTGACCTTTATATATAATGGTACGAGATGAAAAAGAAACAATGTAAAAATCTTCTTTACTTCCTTCAACTGTATTGTAAATTGTTTTGGTTAAATAAGTTTTTAGAACAAAAAGTTTGCGCTCAAAATCTGCACCTTCGGCAATGTGGTAAGGTCTAGCAACAAATACCTGCTCAATTTCTGGTTCAACAGAAAGCGCCATGTTGCCGATATCAGTAGTATCAATCTGTACTTTTCTGAAACCTAAAACTTCTAGTCCTAGTTTTTCTGCAGTGCGATAAATAATCTCACGGCATTCTTCACGAGCACGAATTTCCTTTGGTAAAAATAGTTGGCCAACGCCATAATCGCCGTAAGCAGGTAAGCTGAAACCTGTTCTTAAACATTCGTCGAATAAAAATTCATGCGGAACTTGGATCATAATTCCTGCTCCGTCGCCTGTATTTGGTTCTGCGCCACAAGCGCCACGGTGATCTAAATTTTCTAAAATGGTAATAGCATCCGAAATAATTTGATGTGACTTTCTCCCTTTCACATGAGCTACGAAACCGATGCCACATGCATCGTGTTCAAAGCTTTTACGGTATAATCCTTGTTGTTCATTCATTGGTTCACTTGTATTGGTCTTAGTTAGTGTATAGGAAACACTAAGATAGTTAAAAAACTTGTTAAATTTCAGTATTGATAAAATTTTTATGAAATATTAATGTAATAGATAATTAAAGTTAATTAAATTACGAATTTGATAATTGACATCGATAACAATTGCCATATTTACAATGCTATGTATTACTATTCGTGCATAAGAAATGCGAATAGAGCATTTAGAAAAGGTTTTACATTACTACTATTGAAGTTTGTCTGGCTTTACATTGTATCTTTTCCTGTACTTCAACAAGCTCAGTATGACAGGAAAAGTATGCCATTTCAATCCAGTTTAATTACAAAGGGTTTTGCTACTATTATAGGTTGCGATAGACATATCGTCATTGCCAGCTCGACTTGCAATCGTAATGCATGTTTAGGTCAAAAAAATATCTTAAGACGGGTGGTTTACAAAACCATCTTTTGCATTACGATACCCAATCGAGTTGGGTATGACGGAATCAAAAAAGTTAAGCGTCATTGCCAGCTCGACTGGCAATCGTAAAGCATGTTTAGCTCAAAAAAAAATCTTAAGACGGTGGTTTACGTAACCTTCTTTTGCATTACGATACCCAATCGAGCTGGGTATGACGGAATCAAAAAAGTTAAGCGTCATTGCCAGCTCGACTGGCAATCGTAAAGCATGTTTAGGTCAAAAAAATATCTTAAGACGGTGGTTTACAAAACCATCTTTTGCATTACGATACCCAATCGAGTTGGGTATGACGGAAAGACTATGAGGGGTTTTTACTTGCCAAATGCTACTAACTTTAATTTATAAACCCTATTGAAATGGAAAGCTCCCTTGTCAATCTGAGCGCCTGCCTGCGGTAGGCAGGTAGTCGAAGATCAAGGGACTTGGAATGAAAAGAGGGGCTGCATTTGCCGAAAAGCATTGCCAATGTTTTTCAAATTCTTATTAATTCTAGTTTTTGAACATTAAAGCAATTTATCAGTAGGACAATATAATTATAACAAACTATCAATCAAACAGATAGATTTATTCTTAAAATTTAGCAGATTTCTTTTTGTAAAACGCTTCCTTTTTCTACCTTTGTGGCGGGCAAGTCTTTTACGATCAGCTCCCTTTGAACTCCCCCAGGGCGGGAACGAAGCAAGGGTAGAAGGTTGTAGCGGTGCGATAAAAGTTGCTTGCCCATTTTTTCTTTTCCCACCCCCTAACCCCCTGAAGGGGGAATTGAAATTTTCAGGGTATAAACTTGACCGATTTTAACTCAGAATTAAATATTATGAAATTTTTTATTGATACAGCAAATCTTGATAACATTAAAGAAGCACAAGATTTAGGCATTTTAGATGGTGTAACTACCAATCCTAGTTTAATGGCTAAAGAAGGTATTACTGGCGATGCTAATGTAATTGCCCACTACAAAGCTATTTGTGATATTGTTGATGACAATGTAAGTGCAGAAGTAATCGCTACCGATTATAAAAATATTATTAAAGAAGGTGAAGCTTTAGCTGCTTTAAACCCTAAAATTGTGGTAAAAGTACCAATGATTAAAGATGGTATAAAAGCAATTAAATATTTCTCTGGTAAAGGAATTAGAACAAATTGTACACTAATATTCTCTGCTGGTCAGGCTTTATTAGCTGCAAAAGCGGGTGCGACTTACGTTTCTCCGTTTTTAGGTCGCTTAGATGATATTTCTACAGACGGCTTAACTTTAATTGAAGATATTCGTTTAATTTTTGACAACTACGGCTACCCTACTCAAATCTTAGCTGCATCAATTCGTGGTCCGTTACATATTGTTGCTTGTGCTAAGTTAGGTGCTGATGTAATTACTGCTCCTTTAGCTGCAATTACTGCTTTGTTAAAACACCCATTAACGGATAGCGGTTTAGCTACATTTTTAGCAGATCATGCTAAAGCAAGCGGTAAATAGATTTTAAATTGAAATGTAAGATGGATTTTGTGTTCATCTATTATAAAATACTAAAAAGAGCTTCACAATTTTGTGAAGCTCTTTTTAGTATAACACGTTTCGTCATATCGAACGCAGCGCAGCGAGGAGATATCTGTTACTTTTACGTGCTTTTGTTAAAAGAGCTTGTGCTCAATAAAATAAAAGATTTAGCTTCGCTGAGCACTTCAAAGGAGATTTCTCAATCGCGAAAAGCTCATTTCAAAATGACAGTGGGTTTTTGTTAACTAAGTATAACACGTTTCGTCATATCGAACGCAGCGCAGCGAGGAGATATCTGTTACTTTTACATGCTTTTGTTAAAGGAGCTTGTACCCAATAAAAGATTTCTCAATCGCGAAAAGCTCATTTCGAAATGACGAAAATCCTTAACTCGCCAAAATCGCTTTAACCTGCTCATAATTAATCTGCTCATCAGGTTCGATTAAAATTCCCTTCACTCCTGCTCCGTTTGCGGCTTCTACATCACGTGGTTTATCGCCAATCATTACAGATAAAGCTGGGTCGATATCATATTTTGCAATGGCATCTAATAACATACCAGAACCTGGCTTACGGCATAAACATGGTTCGTTTATGGTTGGGTGGTGTGGACAATGGTAGGCATCCTTAAATTCAACTCCTTGTTTTTTATAGGTGTCGAATAAAATTTGGTGCATTTCTGCTAAAGCTTCTTCAGTATAACGTTTTAAAGCAATGCCACCTTGGTTGGTAATTACAATAAGCAAATAACCTTCGTTGTAAAATTTCTTTAAAGGTGGGATTTGATATTCCAAAACTTCAAAATCTTCAACTCTACAAATGTAATCATGCCTTTCGTGATTTAACACTCCGTCTCTATCTAAGAATATTGCCTTTTGCTTCATTTGGTAAAGATGTTGAAAAGTTTGAATGTTTTAAAGTTAAAATACTAAAAGGAAAAATATTCAAGGGATCTTGCCATTATCTTGATAAAACCAAAATAAATAAAAGCGCTATTTTAAATCAAAAACTCCTGCTAAACGCACATCTGCAGATGAGGAACCTATCATCAATTTAATTTTACCAGGCACTATTGATAAATCATCTAACTGCTCGTTATAGTGTTGTATATCAGAAGCTTTCAATTCAAAAGTCACCTCTTGTAGTGCTCCTTTTTTAATATTGATGCGTTTAAAACCCTTTAATTCTTTAACTGGCATGTTTTGTCCTGCCTGGCTGATGTAAAGTTGAACGACTTCATCACCATCAAAATTGCCCGTATTTTTTACAGTAAAACTGATATTTAACGGTTTTTGCTGATCGAGTTGATCAGAGGATAATTTTAAATCGCTGTATTTAAAACTAGTATAACTTAAACCATAACCAAATGGATATAAAACAGGCTTAGTGACATATCTATATGTTTTTCCAGTCATACTGTAGTCCTCAAATATTGGTAAATCATCAATGGATTTGTAAAAGGTAACTGGTAATCGCCCTGCGGGATTGTAATTACCAATCAATACATCCGCTAATGCGGCACCACCCTTTTCGCCGCCGTACCAAGTTTCTACAATAGCATCTACATTTTGCTGTTCCCAATTGATAGATAATGCGCTACCGTTTAATAATACCAAAACAATAGGTTTACCTAATTTTTTAAGCTCCTTTAGTAAATCTGTTTGTATTACTGGTAAGTTTAAATCAGTTTTATCTCCACCCAAAAAGCCTGGCACTTTCACTTTCAATTCTTCACCTTCTAACCTAGGAGAAATACCACCAATAAAAACAATCACTTCAGCCTTTGCTGCAATAGCTAAAGCTTCATCAAAATCTTTTTGTCTGTTATAACCAGGTGTATCAATTACATTGCAGCCTTTTGCATACCTCACACTGGTGGATGAAAATGTTTTTTGAATACCTTCTAAAGGTGTTACAATGTGTGCTGGATCTCCGTTATAATTGCCTAATAAAATTTCTGCATCATTGGCATTTGGTCCAATTACCGCTAAATTTTTAATGTTTTTAGAAAGTGGTAATGTTTGTTTATTGTTTTTAAGCAATACAATAGCTTCTTTGGCCATTTGTAAAGCATGAGCTTGATGTTTTTGGTTATTAACTACACTATAAGGAATTTTTGCATAGGGGTTTATATCATCATCATCAAAAACACCTAGTTTAAATTTAGCCCTCAGCAAACGAGCAACAGCAGTATCTAGTTCGCTTTCTTTTAAAAGTCCTTGCCTTATAGCGGGAATTACTGCACCAGCATAACCCCAACATTGGTTATCAGCCCCTCCTTTTATAGCTTGTGCCACTGCTTCAACACTATCTTTTGCTGTTTTATGAAACATGAAAAAATCATAAACTGCACCACAATCTGTAGCTACAAAACCTTTAAATCCCCATTTTTTGCGTAAAATATCATTTAATAAATAAGTATCGCTACAACAAGGTTTGCCATAAAGGCGATTGTAGGCACACATAAACGAATATACATGTCCATCTTGTGTAAGCATTTTAAAGGCAGGTAAATAAGTTTCCCATAAATCTCTTTTTAAGGGTTTAGCATCAAACTCGTGTCTACTAGGTTCTGGCCCGCTGTGTACGGCAAAATGCTTTGCTGTGGTGATTGTTTTAAAATAATTAGGATGATCGCCTTGCATACTTTTTACAAATGCTACGCCTAATTTTCCAGTTAAATAGGGGTCTTCGCCAAAAGTCTCGTGTCCTCTGCCCCAGCGTGGGTCTCTAAAAATATTTACATTGGGCGAGTAAAAAGTTAATCCGGTATAAATATCACGATTGCCCTCTTTAACAAATTGATGGTGCTTTGCTCTTGCCTCATCACTTACCATTGTACCCATTGTAAAAATAGCATCGATATTAAATGTTGCAGCTAAACCAATCGGTTGTGGAAAAGATGTAGCCAAACCTGCTCTAGCTACGCCATGTAAAGCCTCATTCCACCAATTGTAAGCTGGCATTTTTAGTCGTTCTATTGCAGGTGTTTTACTGTTCATTTGGGCAGCTTTTTCTTCTAAAGTCATTCGCTTCAATAAATCTTGCACACGAGTTTCTAAAGGAAGTTTGGAATTTAGGTATGGGGTTTCTTGAGCAGTGCTACATAAACACGAGCATACTAAATATAAAAAATAGAGAACTTTACGCATACGGGATGTTTTATAAGCTTTTTTGGTTAACAATTTTAAACAATTTCTGGCTTAAAATCACCTATGAGTATATAAAAAATCATGGTTTTGTAATTAATCACCTTATAAATCAATAGAGTACAAGTTATCACTAGAAAATGCTTGCACAACTTTAAGGAGAACCCTATATTTGCACGCATTAAAGCAAACGATTTAATCCGAAGCTTTAATTGATTCCGTAGCTCAGCTGGTAGAGCATTACACTTTTAATGTAGTGGTCCTGGGTTCGAATCCCAGCGGGATCACGAAAGGCGCAAGAGATTGCGCCTTTTCTGTTTAAAAGATATTTTAAACCGCAATTCTGAAAAAATAATAGGTCATTTCAAACCATCTTAAATCATACAAACTGGTGCCCTAACTGGTGCCCAATTGTAATCGGTAAATTTGGGCACCAGTCATACCAGATCAAATTGATTTAAAGTAAGAAGAACAATCTGAAAACAAACAAAACGTGTTTTACCAAAAGATTGAGAAATGAAAAGTAACCAAGCCCTAAAAATCCTATTCTGGCACCGTAAATCTAAGGCAGATTCCAAGTGCTTTGCCCCTATTATCTGTAGAATTTCTATAGATGGAAAAGATGTAGAATTTTCAACATCACAAAAGGTACATATTGAAGACTGGAACGTTGAAACAAAAAAAGTTATTAGATCAACTGATTCAAAAAAAATCAATACAGCCCTTAATCACATTGAGAGTTCACTTGAAGTCAATTTTACTGTATTGAAAACCCAATATGATTGCGTAAGTCCATTAATGCTGAAAAATGCATTTCAGAATCTACCAATTGAAAACAAAAAAGATAAAGGCAAAAAAACAGAACAAAAAACACCATCATTATTAGAATTAACTGAAGGCCATATCAAGGATTTCTGCGAATTGGTAGAGAAGAAATTGCGATCAAAAGAGACATTAAAACAGTGGAAAGCTACTCAAAAGAAAATAGCTGAGTTTTTAAAATTTGAATTCAAAGTCGACGATTGTGACCTATCAGCTATTGAATATTCATTCGCTCAAAAATTCTATAAATACCTTGCTGTAAAAAGAACGCCTGTATTGGGAGATAGTGCAGCAATGAAACAGATAAAAAATACAAAACAGCTTCTTAGTTTAGCCGAGACAAATAATTGGATTTCTAAAAACCCCATCGAGAAATTCAGGTGTGGCTCGGAAGATCCTGAAATCATACCTCTTGAAGTTTTTGAGGTAGAAAAATTATGGCGGAAGAAAATTAGCATTGATCGTTTGGCTAAAGTTAGGGATGCATTCATATTTCAATGCTTTACAGGATTTGCCTATCAAGATATTTATAATCTAAGTAATGAGCACATCAAATATGTTGGAGCGGAAAATGAACCTTGGCTAGTAAAAGAACGTGGTAAAACTAAGGTTACAGAGATGGTTCCGGTACTTCCCATTGTTGCCGAACTAATAGAGAAGTATAAAAATCATCCTTATTGTAAAGTGTATAACCGTTTAATCCCAGTAAACAGTAACTTTAGGTATAACTCCTATTTAAAAGAACTATCTGATATATGTAACATAGGAAGATCTTTAAATAGTCATTTAGCGAGGCACACATTTGCCGATATGATGCTAAATGTGCTAAACTTTTCATTAGAGGATGTAAGTAAAATGTTGGGGCACAAGAACATTCGCACTACTCAGAGATATGCCAGAGTAAAGAAAAGCAGGATTGGTAAAAAGATGAATGAATCAAAAAGTATATTATTTGATAAAAAAGGAGAACTGAGAAACACTTTTCAATAGACCAATTAGCTACCGATCAGGGAGATTATTTTTGACATCTAAAGCATTTTTTAATGCTTACAGAGGAGATTACTGAAGATTTAATTTGCACCTAGCAACTTCAATGCTATCTGCTTTCACGGCGTAAACCTGTGATTTTGCTATGTTTGTACCTCCAATAACGAATACTCTGAGCAGTAACGCCTTAAAATTAATTCCCATTCCTTTTCCGTGATCTATATAACTGACACGAAAAATAGAATGGAAATCCATAGTAATCCTGTGGCTTAAACGCTTAAAACTTATAGCTATACCCTAGCCTAAAAACCTGTGTTTCCAAGTAATCTGTACTGTTGTAGGTGAAACCATTTCCAATAATGCTCCTCTTTGTTTTAAGTGTACCCAAAATATCTGTTCCATTTAGGAAGAGTTCGCCTTTTCCTTTTTGGATCTGTTTTTTAATGCCCATATCCACAAAAAACCTCGAACCTATTGTTCCCTGTGGGATGATATCCTTGGCTAAATAGACACCCGAAAGCTGTATCTGCGCTTGCCCTTTCAGTTTGAACATGTTATTGAGCTTAAAATTTCCAGAAGTGATGCTTTCTTCTGCCATGTTATAAACAGTTGGTACCGGATATCTATTTGTTATTGTAAAAGCATTGATCTTGTTTTTATAAATGGCTGTACTTGTATTAAATGAATACCAAGGAGCCAATTCTTGTTGTAATACAACCTCTCCACCTGTTTGGTAGCTTCTTCCAGCATTCTGGAAAATATTATAAAGGATGGTGTTGCCTGGAACCTGTGTTGCAATCCTTGTAATTGTTGCATTGATCATTTTGTGGTAGAGAGATGAATAGATATTTCCCTTTTTCCAGTTTAAACGGTAGCCTAATTCAACGGTATTTGTAAACTGCGGTCGCAATGTCGGATTACCAACCTTTAACAGTTCTGGCTCATCATACTTTGGAAAAATACGGATATCAACCTCATTTGGTCTGTCTACCCTTCTATTATAAAATATCGATAGTTTGTTGTTATCATCAATTTTATAGGCCAATCTTAAATTTGGAAACGGACGGGCATAGTCATAGCCATCGCTCTGATAGGTATTGTGGTTGGGATTAACATCATATTGTACTTTCACATATTCAAATCTCAAGCCCGCTTCCATTTCAAAATGGTTGGTTTCTAGCACATAATTAGCATAAGCGGCAGGAATGGTTTCCTTATAATCTGCCCAACCACCTGCGTTTACATCGATTGGTGAATTAAGCCCTGGGAAAAACTGCATATCGGTAGGAATGGTTCTTCTCCTAAACTTCAATCCCATTTCTATTCGTCCCTGTTTTAGAGGCCTAATGTAATCTAGGTTGAAATCTGCCACATGTTCATCAGAAAGCAATGCAAAAGAGTCCTCACCAGTAAAAGTGGGCATAATGTTGGTAAAGAAATATTTTTCGTCTTCCCTATGCCATGTATAGTTAAATCCTATGTTAAGCAAATGCCCAGGCTGAGAAAACTTATGCTGATAGCTTGCCGAACCCGTAGCGGTATATTTTACTTCATCCTCTAAAAACTGCCACAATCTTAACCGTTGCATCTCACCATTGAAATACGGTATATCTCCCCTATCAATAATCTTTTCCCTGTTAAAATAACCAGAGATAGTTAAGGAATTCTGCTCATTGGGATTCCAATCAATTCCTGTTTTTACGGTCGTGTAATCAGTTGTCCTGTTCCTTTTCACCTGTTGGTTGATGATTGTTCCATCGCTATAGGTTCTTGTTGCAAATTCGTTTCTATTTAAAGTTTGCGTGTACAGGTAATCGCCCTGCAAAAAGGTGTTCAGCTTGTTTTTCATATAATTTAGAGAGAGCGAAGGATTGATTTTTGGAGTTGCCTGAAATTGAGGACGGATGGTAGGCAGATTTTCTCTTCTTTCCCAAAGTGAGCCAAGTCCTGTCGTCAATCCGATCTTTCCATTAAAGCCTTCCTGTTTGTTCTTTTTATAGATGATATTGATAATCCCTGCATTTCCGTTCGCATCATATTTAGAAGAAGGATTATTGATGATCTCTATTTTTTCAATTGCAGAGGCTGGAATATTGTCCAAGCCTGTTTGGGTTCCGAAACCTGTCATTGCATTCTGTTTTCCATCTACCAGAACCGCAACCTTGTCATTTCCACGAAGCTGGATCTTGCCATCCTGCAGGGTTACCCCTGGCAGATTTTGCATAGCCTGTAAAATCGATCCTCCAGATTGCGCCACATTATTGCCAAGTGTAAAGGTCTTTTTATCCATTTTATCCGATAGTCCATCTGCATTGCTTTGTCCGACAACATTAACCGTATTCAGGGTCTGTGCATCTTCTGTTAAGATGATTTCGCCCAGATCTAAAAAAGCATTTAGTGAGCCAACTGTGATATCTTGGCTTTTCTTCTGATGCCCAACAATGGTAAATTCAAGCGAATAGTTTCCAGCAGAAAGATCAGCCAGTTTGAAACGACCTAGCGAGTCGGTAATCGTACCTGTAACAAATTTCTGATCAGTTTTCTGTTTAACTACAACATTGGCATATTCAATCGGTGCCCTGTTCTTTGCATCCTTAACAATTCCAGATACGGTTACTTTTATACTTTGTGCTTTTGAAAAGTATGCTGTAAAAATCAATAACAGGAGCAGCAAAAATTTCTTCTTAAAAATCATAACTTAAATTTATGGGGTATTAATAGATTCCGTAATTTCAGTACATAGTTAATAGGCAAATCTGTTGGAATTTAGAAGTTGAAAACACCATGTGGAAATTTTATGCAATACTTTCGGCTTTTTTTGCGGCTGCAACTGCAATCTTGGCCAAAATCGGTATCAAAGGGGTTAGCGGAAATCTTGCAACCGCAGTAAGAACAATCATTATCCTTTTTATTGCCTGGGGAATAATCTTGGTTACAGGAGAAGTCCGCGAATTAAAGACACTTACAAGGAACAACCTCCTATTCCTTGGGCTATCTGGGATAGCAACTGGTCTTTCATGGATCTTCTATTTCAAGGCACTGGAAACCGGAGAGGTTTCAAAGGTTGCCCCGATAGATAAACTGAGCGTAGCAATTGCACTGGGTTTGGCATTTTTGATCTTAAAAGAACCTATCGAAATCAAGACCCTGATTGGGGCTACACTTATTATAGCTGGAACAATTGTTATAATTTTATAGGAATACTGATTTGCTACAGAATTTAAACGTTAATTTACTTAATGAACCATAATTGACATACCTCTTAAAAATATTGGCACATGCCAATTATAGCTCACCTACCATTAAAAGCAGTAAACGCTAATGAAAATATTGGTCATAGAAGATGAAGAATCGCTTAGGGAAAGTATTGTTGCCTATCTAAAGGGTGAAGGCAACATTTGTGAAGTGGCAGGCACTTATTGGAATGCCATGGAGAAGATCAACCTTTATAGTTATGACTGCATTCTGCTCGACCTTACCCTTCCCGGGGGCGATGGGCTTAAGATCCTGAGCGAAATCAAAAACCTGAACAAAACCGAAGGTGTGCTGATCATTTCCGCCAGGCATTCCCTGGATGATAAACTAAGTGGGCTGGAAATGGGTGCAGATGATTATCTGGTCAAGCCTTTCCATCTTTCAGAACTGAAGGCTAGGATCATGGCCATAGTAAGGAGAAAGAATTTTAGCGGAAGCAATTTAATGTCCTTCAACGAAATAAACTTAGACCTTTTGGCCATGGAAGTAAGGATAAAAGAGAAGCTGGTTACCTTCACTAAAAAGGAATACGATCTGCTCATCTATTTTATTTCCAACCAGGGCAAGGTCATCACCAAAAATGCCATTGCCGAACATCTTTGGGGCGATGAGATCGATATGTCCGATGATTTTGATTTTATCTATACCCACATCAAAAACCTCCGAAAAAAATTGGTAGAAGCTGGGGCTAAAGATTATATTAGATCGATGTACGGCGTTGGTTACAAATTGGAGAATGTATGAACCCGACATGGTCAAAATAATCATTTCTTTCCTGACAATTATTATTTTGATTATCAAAGGCTCCATCTGACAATAAAAACAATAAATAGACACAGATGAAATTAGCACAGCGATATAACAGGGCAAACCTAATTACCTCGTTCATTATTTTGACGATTACCGGGGTCATCTATTATATAGCCATCCACTTTATCCTTACTGGGAAACTGGATAAAGATCTGGTAATCGAGGAGAAGGAAATTGAAGCGTATGCAAGGAATTATGGTAAGCTCCTTTCTCCGGGAGATTTCCTGCACCAAAAAGTTACTTATCAAAAGCTAACTACTGGACAAACCATCGAACGTAATTTCCATTATGCAGAATTCTATAATGAAGATGAGAAGGAAATTGAGCCTGGAAGAAGCCTGATTACAAGCGTGAATCTAAATGGGCAGAACTATCAGGTAACCATCAGCAAATCCAGAGCAGAATCAGAAGACTTGATCCAATTGATCTTTATGATCACTTTGGCCGTGACCATCCTATTATTGGTTTCATTGCTGCTCATCAACAGGTTCGTGCTTCAGCGTATCTGGAGCCCGTTCTATTCAACACTGGGTATGATGAAAGCTTTTAATATCGCCCAAAAAGAGGAAATCAGACCTCAACTGACCAAGATCGATGAATTTAATGAACTGAATGAATCGGCAAATGCGATGGCTGCCAGGGTGAGGAAAGATTATCGGGAACTTAAAAATTTCACGGATAATGCCTCACATGAAATGATGACACCTTTGGCCATCATCAATTCAAAACTCGACAGCCTACTTCAGACAGGCACTTTTTCATCGGAACAGGGAGCGCTAATAGAAAACATTTATACTGCCATCGGAAGATTGATCAAACTGAACCAATCATTGTTGCTATTGGCCAAGATTGAAAACAAGCTGATTTCCGATGTCCAGGATATTGATATGCAGCAGTTGGTCCGAGATAAGGCGCTGCAGTTTCAGGAACTTTTCGAAAAAGATCGGCTGACATTGGAACAAGAAATGCAACCCTGTAATATAAGGATGAGCAAATATCTTGCAGACATCCTATTGAACAATCTTTTCTCAAATGCCATTCGGCACAACCATTCTGGGGGAAGCATTGAAGTTGTTTTACGGGCAGGTTTGCTTACTATCTCAAATACCGGAAAAAGCGAAGGACTGGATAACCAGCTTTTCGAACGGTTCTCAAAATCGGCTTCTTCTGAAGGAACGGGCCTTGGCCTGGCCATAAGCAAGCAGATCTGTACGCTTTATGGATTTACCCTAACCTACCAACATCTTGAAAACAGGCACCAATTTCTGGTTATATTCTAGATAGATCTAAGCTGGTACACAGCTACAGAATTGCTACATAATCTACACCTAGTTTTATATCAAAATTATAAAGCCATGAAGAAAATAGTTTATGTTATCGCATTGCTGATGTTTGTTGTGACAACCAGCCATGCCCAAAAATTAAATGCTGCTAAAGTGCCGGTAGCCGTTAAGTCTGCTTTTTCAAAAACACACGCCAAAGTATCTAAAGTAAGTTGGAGCAAAGAGGATGCAAATTTCGAAGCTGAATTTACCTTGAATGGTAAAGAGACAAGTGAGGTTTACTCAGCAACGGGAGTTTTTGTAGAATCAGAAGTAGAGATGAAAGCCTCTGAACTGCCTGCCGCAGTTAAGATGAAACTGAAAGACCAAAAAATTACCGAAGCAGCAAAAATTACCAGAGCTAATGGTTCGGTTGTCTATGAAGCAGAGATTAAAGGAAAAGATCTTTTGTTTGATGCCAACGGAAATCCTGTTAAGTTGTAACAATGGGCATTTGGAAAGGTAAAATAACAATCAGTTTGCTGTTGGCAACAATGGCAACTGATTGTTTAGCACAACAACAGGATACCACCTCAAATGTTCGGCTAAACCCAATAGCGGTTACAAACATTACCGAAGAAATCAAACCAGAAAAATTTAAGATTACCCATTTTATTGCTCCAGTGGTGCTGATGGGCTATGGATTTGCAACAGTTTACGATCATGGCGCCTTAAAAGAACTTGACCTTAGCACAAAGGCCGAACTACAGGAGGACCATCCCAGATTTGCCTACCATGTTGATGACTATGCCCAATTTGCTCCCGCACTTGCTGTTTATGGGCTAAACCTAGCAGGTATAAAAGGCAGACACAATCTTTTTGACGCATCCATGTTGTATGTAACCTCTGCAGCCATTATGGGTCTATCTACCCATTTTGTAAAACGAGGTGTGCATCGTTTAAGACCGGACGATTCGGGATATAATTCCTTCCCATCTGGGCATACAGCTTCAGCTTTTGCCGCGGCAGAGTTTTTATACCAGGAGTTTAAATATAAATCGCCATGGATTGGCTATGCAGGTTATTTTGTTGCAACTGCAACAGGTACATTGAGATTGTACAACAACAAACATTGGTTCAGTGATGTAGTGGCAGGAGCAGGTTTTGGTATTGCTTCCACCAAACTGGGCTACCTAGTCTATCCCCACATCAAAAGATGGATTGGTGGGCATGGACAGAAACAGAACCTGAGTTTTACGCCAGCATACGAACACCACCAGTTGGGCTATAGGCTTACCTATAAGCTATGATTTAAAGTATTCTTAAGGTTGTCGATATTCTTCTGTTTTCTGGCCTGTAAAACTGTTTTACCATAAACAGTAAAGTATTCATGGTTTGTTAGCATCGCCAAATTGAGCGCATTCCACTGCTCAGTTGTGTAATGTATATTCAGGCAGGTTTCCCATTCCCTGCGGAGTGAAGCTTCAAATGTTGGATAGTTGGCCCTGGAAAAATGGTAGAAATCTGCATCGCACAGTACCATCTCCAAAATGTTTTTTGGGCTTTGTGGATACGTGGTTGCCAGTATGCAAGAAGTTACCTGCTCAATATACAGGGCATCAAGTCCGTTATCAGCTAAAAAATCCCTTGCGATGTTTACGCTCAATTGTTCATGGCCTGCATATCCTTTGGTATAACCAGTATCATGGAACCAGGCCGCAATGGTCACAAGGTCAAGTTCTTCAGGAGACAATCCAACTTTAACCCCGATTTCTTGTGCGGCTATCACCACATTCCCCGTATGATGGGCGCTATGAAAACTAAGCTGTAAGCTTAGTTCATCAGCAAAAAGTGTAGTTACAAACTTGCTTGAAAGTTCAACAAGGAATTTCAGCTCCATAGGATAAAAGATGTACACAAGGGTACGGTTAGAATCTGTAGCAATGTTGGAGCAGGCAAGTTCAGATTCTCTCCAGAATTCAAAGTTAGCTTTAGCCGTCGGCCAATATATATCAATACCAATGAACACCTTTAAAAAACTGAATACTTTATTCCAGTACAGGTTTGGACCTGTACTTCTAGCGGTAATATTGTTATGCACCGCTTCCCTGCTTACCAGGATTACGCTATTGGTCTATTCTTCTGCATCTTTTGAGTGGAGTTTTATCAATCTCTTAAAGGTATTTGTGATTGGATTATTATATGATCTGGCAGCTGCATCCTATGCAATTATTCCCTTAGTTCTTTACCTGTGGATATTTCCATCCAGATGGTACGGTAAAAAACTGAACAGGATTTTGCTGATTTCCTATTTTTTTGTTGTAATCATCACGCTCCTATTCAATGCGGTTTCAGAATGTATTTTCTGGGAAGAATTTTCGGTACGCTATAACTTCATTGCGGTTGATTATCTGGTCTACACCACTGAAGTAATTGGAAACATTAGGCAGTCATATCCTGTCAACACGCTATTAACAATACTTGTTATTGTATCGACATTGATAACATACTTATTGAGGGAAAAAGTATGGCAATCCACTACCATACCAATGCGTTTTACCAAACGTTCAAAGTTTCTGTTACTTTTTTTGATTGCTCCGATTGCCACCTATTTTTTGGTCAGCCATAACTGGAAAAATCACAGCCGCAACCAATATGTAAACGAGCTTTCGGGCAATGGCATGTTCGATTTTGGCTTTGCATTCTGGCACAACCAATTGGATTATGACACCTTCTATAAGACTGTACCAATAAAAAAGGCATTGTCAATCATCAGAAAGAACCTTGAGTTTGTACCTGGTGATCAAAGAGACCGTAACACGATTAGAAATATCACATCAGATTCGGTAGAAAAAAGAATGAACGTGGTCATGATCAGTGTAGAAAGCCTGAGCGCAGAATTCTTGGGCAGTTATGGCAATATGCAGGGCATTACACCAAACCTGGATTCCCTTGCGAAAGAAGGACTTCTGTTTACCAATCTATATGCATCGGGAACAAGAACCGTTCGAGGCCTGGAAGCATTATCACTCTGTATTCCACCAACACCAGGGCAGTCTATCCTTAAGCGGCAGGATAATAAAAATCTGTTTACATTGGGAAGTGTATTTAGATCGAAAGGCTATAACAGTAGATTTATTTATGGGGGTTACGGCTACTTTGATAACATGAATGAGTTTTTCTCACAGAATGGTTATGAAGTGACAGATAGAAATGCATTGAGTGAGAAGGAAATCCATTATGAAAATACCTGGGGCGTAGCAGATGAAGATCTTTTTACGCTGTCGCTCAGGGAATTGGATAAAGATTATAAAAATGGAAAGCCTTTCTTTGCGCAGATCATGACAGTTTCCAACCATCGCCCCTACACCTATCCAGAGGGACGGATTGACATCCCATCCCATACCGGGCGGGAAGGTGCGGTAAAATATACCGATTATGCAATTGGCAGATTTATCAGGGAAGCAAAACTTAAGCCTTGGTTTAAGAACACATTATTTGTAATCGTCGCAGATCACTGTGCATCAAGTGCGGGAAAGGTCGAACTGCCTGTGGACAAATATCATATCCCAATGATTATGTATGCTCCAAAACATATCAAACCGGGCAAATTTGAAAAACTTGTGGCGCAGATTGATATCGGCCCCTCAATACTCGGTTTGCTCAACTTCAGTTATCTAAGTAAATTCTTTGGGCAGGATGTTTTTAAGATGAAAGATGAGCAGCAACGGGCATTTATCAGCACCTATCAAAGCTTGGGTTACATCAAGAATAATAAACTTCTAATCTTAGATCCAAACAAGAAATTAAGCACATTTATCCCGAATTTTAAAACTGGAGCTTCGAAATCGATCCCTCCTGAACGTTGGCTAACGGATGAGGCAATTGCCAATTACCAATTGGCTTCTTATTTGTATTCGAATGGAGGATATCAGATGATTTCTAATTCAACCAAATAAATTTCGTAAATCAAGTAAATCAGTATAATAAAAAAACTTAAAATGTTAGTTACGTTGTTCTTGGAGCATATATTATAATACATACACCAATCAATGCTATGGCTGCTCCAATAATATCGTAGTTGTCAGGCTTAAAACCATCGACTTTCCAAGCCCATAATAGTGCCATAACAATGAATACTCCTCCATAGGCAGCATAAACCCTACCGAAATTTGCTGATTGCCATGTTGCTACAACTCCGTAAGCAATTAGTATAATTGCACCAATTAAACCAAACCACATTGGTTTATCTTCTTTTAACCAAAGCCAAATAAGATAACCACCACCTATTTCGCACAGTCCAGCCAGAACAAATATTAATAAAGACTTTATAATTTCCATATTTCAAATTTACTGATTTCGATTATTAAAGTTTGTTCAACATTTTATTAAAAAAATCACCTTTAAAAACATTCAAAGCACTTAAGGCGCCGGCATAAAAATGCCCTCTCCATTAAATTAATGAAGTGGGCATTTATTTACTATTTCAGCTTAATTTAAAGCATCTACGCCATTTTTAGCAAAGCTACTACATAAATCAAATGCGGTTTGACTTCTTTGCAAACCAGTTCCGTACATGATGGATTTGAATTTACTTTCATCGTCTTTATAATTTCTTACATTTTGAAAATAACCTGTCACCGCATTGTAAGCACCAAACACAGTTCCTTTTGTACTCACTTCCTGCTGGGTCGGACTTGTTAATGCATATTCCAAAACATTATTTACTATATTGGTATATGCACTTGAAAAATCATCTTGTTTATTGGTTTTAAGGTTGTTTAACATTTCTTTATTTGGAGCCATTGCCAACTGAACCAATCTTTTAACCTGCCTATCCGTAATCCTAACTTTTGACCAATGGTTAAAAACCTGTTCTAATTCGTTAGCCAATTGGTTAGTAATTCCTAAAAGTTGGTGCGCCTGTTTTAGCCTTTCCTGTGCGCTTGCGGTGTGACGTATCTTAATCGAATTAGTATGGTTCCTTAGCGCAGCATTTAAAGTATTTTGGCAACAAATTCTAACAGGGGTAAAAGATGCGGTAATACTACCAAAACCATCATGAGAGGAGGTAAGGAACAAATATTTTTCAATACAGTCCACCCTACCTACACGGATATATTCTGGTAGTTTTGCAGTAATAAAAATGCGCTCTCCTTTACCCAAAGCCCCTGCAGTTTCATATAAAGTCCCATCCTTTCCGCCAACGATACTATCAAAAAAGGCAAATGCATCTACATTTTGTACAATATTGTAATCCTTACCGACAATGCCTAAAACTTCGTTAGTATCGGTTCTTACATTTGCATAAAAATTATCTACTTCGATATCAGGAATACTATTTGGTAATCCCTGTTGGTCGATGTATTCAGAAAAAGTAATCAAGCTTCTTTTTGCTACTAGATAATCTAGTCCTGCATGTTTTATCGCCTCTGCACTTGTTGGGTAATCGGTAATGATTTGTCCCAATCCATGCCAGGCTTTTTCTTTGACCGAAAAAAAACTATGTTTTTCAGTCTTGCTATTATAATTTAGGTTGTGTGCCATGGTTGATATTTTTAATGTTCCGCACTCGTGATACCAAAATTTCGGTTTCTAGAATGTTAATATTTGCGGTATCGCTTAATGTTAACTTTGATTGGGTCTCTATCTCATGTACAATCTCACCCAAATTTGTATGGTCGGCATGAACTGCCACCCGAACCATAATAAATATAGTTTCGTATCTCATTTTTTTAAAATTTGATAAATGAATAAACGCCCCCTGCAAAATGCAAAGGGCGTAGTTGGGATTAGGCAGGAATGAAAATCTCTCCCTCGATTTCAGCCAATTTGGCAACGCATAAAGCATTTACCCTGCTTGCTACTTCACGAATGATAAATGGGTTTTTGGTGGTAAACTCCCTACCCTTATCATCTTCAAGGGTAAGGGTACAGCCTTGAAAAAAGTTGGTATCTGTTTCGTCTGCATCATCTTTTTGCGCTACCTCAAAGGCTTCCAAGGTGTTTATTGTTTCCAATAATTTACCTCTCTGATTGATACGGCGGTTTAAGTCCAATGCCAATTTGATGGTTTTTTCTAAATTAAGGGCAGGTTTTTCATCTTTCAACTGTTCCTTGATTTCTATTTTGGTAGGTTCAACTTTTGGTGCTTCTGCTTCGGGTTTTACCTGTTCCACATTTTTTAAATCGATTGATTGTGCAATGTCCTTAACCTCTTCGGCTTTTGTCTCTACCTTATTTGCTGTACCATTGTTTACAGGTTGAGTAGTTTTAATTTCTGATTTTCCATTTACGCCTGAACCGTTTAATTGTGCAGTTTTCATAACTTTTGATTTTAAATTTTTATTGATAATGATTTGAATAATTTCCCCTATTGGGGCAGTCCTGTTTAGGCGGTCGCTATTTGCTGTACCGCTTTGGGTGGGTGGGCTTCTGTCCTTTGTTGCTATCATGTGGCTATCTTTTTTATAAATCCAGTCGGCAGGGCCTCCTGGCTTTTTGTTAAACCACCGCTCCTGACACAAGCCCTTTGTAAGGCAAGGCTTTGCGAAAAAAAATACGCTCCGAGCGCAGCGAGAGAGGAAGATTTTTTTTCAGCAAACCCGTAGGGCCTGGCCTTGACGTCAAAGGGCTTGTTCAGAAATTTTGCAACAAAAAGCCTAGGTGGAATTTTTACCCTGATCTTTTTAAAAGTTTATGGAAGATGAATGCTGATATGAGGTATCAGAAAGCGCAACGGTGGCGAGGCACGAAGCCATTGTTGCATAAATGCGGAAAATCGGCTGAAGCGAGGTACGAGCAAAGCGGTTTTACCGCTGAGTTGTCATTTAATAAGAGATTTAAGAGCATAAAACCTGAAAAAAAATACAAAAAAAATGCCTGACCGTTTCCAGTCAGGCATTTACCAAAACAGCATTACTGTTTATTTTTCGTTCTTTTTGGCGGTAACTTCGTTACGGATATCCTGTGCCAAAGCTTTTGTCTGCTGTAGCGCATTTCTTAACCTTGTTCCAGCTGCTTTATTATTCTTTTCAAAAAATGCAGTGGCATCTGCTTCTGCCGATGCAATCAGCGCCTTTAACTCTGTGAATTTTTCCATGCTATTTTAAATTAAGTTTTTATGGTTTTGAATTGCCTTTCAACAATTCCTTTATTTAAATCTATTAAATCTACAAGTACAAAAAACTAGGATATTAAATTATCTCCTCACGCCTTGGCTCTCGCTCATTTCTTTTTCTTGACCTTTAGTGTTTTCCTGCTTACTTGAAGGTGCAGTCTCTTTCAAAAACTGTTCCCTTTTTTCTGGTTTACCGTTCTCTGCGTACATGTTCAACTGGCTGTAACGCGGTACGGCTTCCAAAAACACCTTCACCTCCTGCCCTTCTTTTTCAACTGTTACAAGTGGTCTGTTGCCATTACGCAATGATGCTTCAAGCAGCACTCTTTTAGCAGGATCTTCCAACTCTTTGATATTGAACTTATCTAATACTTTATTTATATCGAAACCATAGGATGGATCATGGTATTGGTTGATACTATAATTCTGAAAACGGTCTTTACCCTTATCAAAATCCAATTTAATCCATGCTTTATAAGTCTCCCCACCCATATTCATCATGTCATCACGATAAACCGAACGACCTTGTATCAAATTGGCCGCTTGTTCAGCTGTAAAGCCTTTACCACGCTCCAGCCAAATGGTCTGGGTTGCAGGGCTTGCATAATAGGTACGGTTGAACTCCTTTGCTACATAATTTACCTTACCATTTTCCATGCTGGCTACCATTACTTTATTGGCCGCATCTTTCCCTACCGCAAGTTCACTGTTACCTTTCTGCTCCTTAAAGAAAGCAAGTGCATCGCTCACATTTTCATGTTTCTTAACGATATTTTTTCCTTCTTCATTTTTGGTAATGACCATATACTGCTGGCCTTCTTCCAATGGTTTGCCTTGGTTATGGCTAACGGTAAACTTATTGAAGTAATAAAAATCGGATTGTCCAGATTGCTTAAAATGAAGTGCAAGATCAACCTGCCCTTTAGTTGCGGCAACGCTATCATTAAGCGTAAATTCGGGAACATCTTTTCTCATGTTCTCTTCCATTTTCTCAATGAGCTTATCCTTGAAGCCTAAATTTTTCATCTCTTCTTTGAGATTTTCCAAATTGTTCAAATTCATAATAAATTGATTTTTTGGGTTGTTCTGAAAAGCCATTTGACTAAGTTTTTCAAGTTCTTCCCTGTTATTAATCCTGTTTCCTGGCAGATTGATATGAATATGGATTGGAAAAAGAACCGAACGCTCATACCGTTCGTTCCAATTCAACCACTTGGGGCCCATGCTGCCTTCCATTGGTGTCCCTGTAAAATATTTTAACATCAGCGAGGTGCTTGTATTCTGCATCTCCGATCCCTTTGAATAATCTTTATCCATCAGTTTTTCGCCCATACGATAAAGCTCCTCCAATTGGAAAATTACTTTGTCCTGCTGATCATTATACATCATCCTATTGTCCAAAATGCTCTTTGTGTAGCCTGATTGCAGTTGTTTTAGCTCCTGTTCAATTATTACCGTATTTATCCCATCATGTTCCAAATGATGGTAAGCCTTATAATTATCGGGCAACCAAATAGCGTAACTTGAGAGTGTTGGATGACCATAGGAGAAATTTAGATATGGTTCTATTGTTACCTCTTTTCCTTCAAATACCCTGGTTACTTCAATTGGCTCGCCTGTCCTGAAGGTTATTGTGTCCAAAATCTTTTGTTCCACACCTTGGTCATATAATCCACTTGCCTTTAGTAAATCTACAATTGGCGCTATGCTATTTTCGTCCCGACGCATGGTCTTATTTTCTATTGATGCGGATGAGTATCGGATAATCAGCTTTGAGCTTGACCCTTATTTTCTTTAATTTTTTGCTGAAGAGGGATTTTGCGGCATCAATCCCAGCTCCAGCGGCTTGAATACCTAGGGACTGATCCATGGAAAGAAACTGCATACTTCGCACTGCATCATCTGCACCACCATTGACTGCTCCAGTCAATTCAGCTTCCGGTGCAGGAATACCAGGCATTCCATCCAGACTATACACTGTCAGATCAACAGGGACAATAGAAGTTCCGAGTCTGATATTTTTGATTTGAAGCAACAAGCGTTGATTGGTAATGTTGCAGGTTCCAAACAAAAAATGTCCTTTTGGAATTAACTGACCATTCAGCCGAACGCTGTCACTCAATCGTAACTTAACCGTTGCTCCTTGTACCACCTTTTGATTTTCTACAATTGTTGCTGGTACAGCCCTAAACTGACTGTCCCTAGTCAAAGTTTGCTGTTCTTTTGAACGAGCGATTTCAGGGTTCTGAATAGCAATAATCTTATCCATCATTCCGCTCAATTGTGCCATTTCGGGGTCTTCTTCTTTTCCAGACTGCATGGTTTTCATCAAGGCTTCCAACCTGTCCACATCATTTTTAATGGATATTTCCTGTCTTCCCTTTGGCTGAGTATTAGGATTTGAAAGTTGCTCTTCTGGCCGGTTAAGCTCTTTGTTCAAATCTTGCAACTTTTGATTAATGGCATCAGTTCTTATATCATGCTCGTCCCCATTTCTTGATAAACGGGCATTAATCCTATTCAAGCTACTATCCCCTCCAATTTCTTTAATGTAAGAGCTGTCCGTATCAGACTGCTTATAAAAACCCATTTTATCAGTTGGCTCTTCCTTTTTGAAAGCTGCATCTGGCAGGTCGGCATTGATTTCCCGATGACCTTTTTGAAGATCTGCATCGCTACCTTTGCCCCCGCCCATGGCATAAAAGGCCAGTGCCAAAAATGGGATGATAAGTAACGGAATGATGAGTAGCTGTTTCCGTTTGTCCTTTTTGTTGATTGTTTCCATAATCTTATTTTTAAATGATTTTTCTGAATTTGATTAAATCAGCCTAGCGCCCTAATGAGCAGGAATATGCAATAGCTCCCAAAAGCTGTACAAAAACCTATCAGTATGGCCATCCATAACTTGCCAGAAATGTTCTTGGTTTTTCTGTTCAGATAAATGGCTAATATCCTTTGCCTATCGATAATCTTTTGGGCAATTTTCTCGGCGATCGCATCGCCACCAATTGATGTACTGTTTTTCCTAAAGAGTTTCATACGTTTAGGGCTTTAAGGGTAAGTCGCTATTCTCCAGAGTTTCCCAGCGTTGTATCAAAAAACCATGAGGATTATTATCACTGCGTCCAACATTTCTCAAATACCCTTGTGTAACCAGTTTTCTATTTACCGTGGCACTTGAACGGATGAGCTGTTGGGTGGCATAGCATCGGAAATAATAGGGGTATTGCTCAATATCAAGTTGAACACTATCAATCGTTATTTCCTGTGAGATATTGGCAGAGATCAGGTTGCTGTAAAAACCCTGTTCCTTCAGATTATCGTAACTTTTCTTTGCGCTCTGGTCTGATAGTTCCAGAGCTTTGCTGATGTTGCGCTGGATGACCTTTTCATCAGGATCAAGGGTAAAAAAGTAGTGATGGAACATCTTTACGTGATCCCTGATCTCTACAGGCAGGTTGCTTTTTCGTTCGGTACTAAAAGCTTCTATGGCTTTTCCGTTAGCAAGAATGTAAACCTTTGCCTGTGCATTACCAACCATTTCATAGCTTTTGTAAATGGCAAATCCGGATATGAATATGCAGGCAATGATTAGAAAGAGACTGAACCTTTTAATGTGCCTAAATGCGGTATCTATATTTCTTAGTTGACTGAACATGGGTAAATAGATTAGGTGTTATTATTGATAATTATGATTTTTCATCCTTGCCGCTTAGCTTATCGTGCTGATGTTGTCCCGGAGTTTGATCTGGCAGATAATCGCCATTACTGGAAGCGGCAAAACCTTGCTGCATATTGCGGTAAGCATTGCCCATCATATCAGCAGCCATTCCAGCTCCAGATGATGCGGTTTTCATTCCCGTACTGTTGGTACTACTAATGATGGCATTTACCTTTTGGAGGATAGCATTTCCACCACCCGCATGAACGACATAGTTTGCCACATTCGGCACAGAAAAATAGCCTATGATGCCAATCAGCAAAAATATGAGGTAAGCCGTATCTGTTCCGCTGAAAAAGGTATCGCCCTGCTGTTCGATTTGCGAAAGATCGAGTTTTAACATATTCTCCTGTATCTTTCCCAAGATGCTTCCGAAGATATTAGCTATGGGAAGCCACAAGAATATGTTCACATATCTTGCCAGCCAAACCGTTAAGGTATTCTGAAAACCATCGAATACCGCAAAACCAAATACCAGAGGTCCCAAAATGGCCAGAACGATCAGAAAAAACGTTCTTACGGTATTGATGCACAGTGAAGCGGCCGCATAAAGCACCTCAAAAACTTCTTTCATCCATTGCTTGATGGAATTGCGGAAGTTATAGGACTGCTTCTCCATAAAAAACTGGATATCATGCCCTAAACCATCCAATATACCTTCACTACCTTGTTCCGGAAAAGTATACTTCAACCATTTTTCACGGTCTCCACTCCCATTTTCTCCAACGTACATTTGCCAATGCTTGCTTTTTTTAATGGCCGCTTCCTTGGCTTTAAGCAAGCGTTCTATTGTTTTGTTGCTATCACTTACCATTTTTCCCGTTGCCGAAACCGTTGGTTGTAACACTCCGTTCATCATTGAAATAACCAGCGGAAATATCATGATAGCCATTCCCAATGCAAAAGGTCTGAGCAATGGGTAAAAATCTATGGGTTCGGCACTGGCAATCTGGCGCCATACGCGACTGGCGATATACCATAGCGCACCAAATCCAGCTATCCCCCTGCCCACATCGATAAGCCGACTGCATAATGGCAACATCTCGCTGTACACCCTGTCAAGAACGGGTTGCATTCCACCCAGTGTTTCCGATATGCCCTGTGCATATGAGCCCAATGGCGAGAGCAAGGCAAATATCCCGATGCATAACATAATTATTTTTTTCATCACAGCTCAATTTTGGTTATAATATCTTCTGGTGGCATTGATATCCAATTTTTCTTTTTGCCTTTGTAGGTTCAGTATGCTCGCCTCTTTGTTGAAACTTCTTAAAAAGATGAGCTTATCCTGCATATCCAGAAAAATTCGGTCAATTGCCCGCAAGCGTTCATCATCGCTCATTCGTAATTTCGATGAGGTAATCACCGTTAAAAGTTCATCCAGGTTATCAATGCTCTGATCGAAAAGCCGCCCATAAATACCGGATAGGTAACTTAGTTCTTCAGGACTAAAAGTGTCGTCATTTCTGAAACGGTTGTAGGCAGATTTGTATTCTGAAATCAGCTGCTGCTGATAGGTGATGATGTCCGCAACCCTTTCATATTTCCTGATTTCGGGATTGACCAGCATCAGACCGTCAAGGAATATCTCATGTATGGAGAAATTGCCCTGTGAAATATTTTTCACCGCATTATATCCATTGGCGACAATGGTATATCCACGCTTCATATCTGAAAGGATATTTTTTAATTGGCTGAGCTTTTCTACATTTAGCAGGAGCTGCTGCACTTCTGTAGACTGTGCCTTTAGCTTAAAAAACGTAGATGAAAGGCAAATGACAAATAAAGTCAGCATTAAATAAAGAGTGCTTTTTACACTCTTTACTCTAATTATTCTAATTGTTTCCATAAATTTCTCTTAAATGGTTAATGGATTTTTGTTCGTTCTTTCTTTGCTGGATGAGCAGGTTTACCTCGCCTGTAAAACTTTGCACAAATACAGCTTTATCCCGCATCCTTTCATAAATACTATCCAATCTTTCTATCCGTTCATCGTCACTCATTTCCAGCCTTCCAGAAGTAATAACCAGCAGTAGTTCCTCCATGTCACCAAGGCATTCATCGGTTACCCTATCCTTTACATCTAATATGTACTGGTTGTCAGAAAGTTTCAGTCCATCATTATCGCCAATACTTTTAAAAGCCTTTACGATGGATATTTGCAGAGAAATAATACTGGAAACTTTTGCATTTTTTCTGATGGCAGGGTTAACGCTTTTGAGCGAGGAAAAAAAGGTGCTGTGCAAACTGAACTCGCCATTCTTTATATCCCTAACAGTACCTATTCCACTGCCGACAATATCATAGCCTTTCTTGAGGTAGCTTGCATACATCTTCAAAGCAACAAGTTGTTCGAGCAGGTATTTTTTCTGCGTTTTTTTTTGGCTAAAGAATTCGCCCCAGGTTTGACCAAAAGCGTTTGTACCTACAAAAAGTAATAGAAATACAAGCCCTAAAAGGCTGATTGGTTTCGATACAGACATACCTTTATGGCTATAACTACTTTGTTGTTGTCTATTGAATTCCATACAATTCTTTTAAAATGGTTACCTCATCCAACGATTTTGCCCTTTGAATGCTCAACAGGCTATTTTGGGTATTGAAAGATTTTAGGTCGCTAAAGTTGGTATTCATCTGAGCGGCGGCAGCACTGATGATTTCCAGTCTTTTGGCATCGCTCATCTGCGTTTTAAATGAATTAACCACGAGCAGGATCTGGTCTAAATTTTTGATACTTTCATCCAGTATGCCCGAATAGACTTTCTGCATGTGTTCCAGCTCATCAGCGGTGAAATGTTTATCTTTCTGGAACAAGCCCCAAGCCCATTTGTACTCATCTACAATGGCAATCTGTTTTTCGGTCAGGTCTTTAATTCGCTTGTAATAGGCAATGGCCGATTTAACTTTCCATAGCTCTTCGTAATAATTTTTGTAGAGTTCTTTCTGCTTTTCCGTCCAATCGGCTATTTCAGTCAGCTTTAATTTTGAAAGCTGGTTTTCCAATACTTTTTGCGCATTTTGTAGCCAGATGGTTTCGTTCTGTAGGCGCTGAACCTTAAGGTCTACAGCTTTGATTACTTTTTTTACTCCTGCCTTGATGACTTCCAAAACGGCTATCTGTGCATTTGCCCCTGTGGGTATCGATACAAATAGCGTCATGGCACTCACCGGAAGGATGACCATGTATTTTTTCATAACTTTTTTGATTGCACTGATGCAGGCAAACGCACCAGTTTTGTGAATGGTTATCATAACTGATTATTGTTTATTTTTTAATTCATTTGCTAGTACCGCTATACCCTTTTGGATGCTTCCATATTGCTGCGCATACTTCTGAACCTGTAGCTTTTCGCTTTCCTCAGTGGTGTAGGCGAGATACTCGCTTGTTGATACTTCTGTTCGGTAAACCTTGCTGTACTGGCCACCGAGAGAAATAAAGACTTCCTTGTATTTAAGCTTGGGATCATTGGCTTTGTTCATCGAAAGTATCTGCGACTTTTCCTTTTCTGTAAGACCCAAAAGTTCCTGTATGGCGTCAAACTTGTTCTGGTATTTGGATTGGTCTAATAAAATCTTACAGTCTGAATTATTGATGATGGCCTGTTTTACAATCGGCGAACTGATGATATCCTCTACCTCTTGGGTTACCACAATGGCTTCTCCAAAATACTTTCTTACCGTTTTGAAGAGGTATTTGATGTATTCTGCCATACCCTCTTTTGCAATGGCTTTCCAGCATTCCTCAATTAGCAAAACCTTACGTATCCCCTTCAACTTTCTCATTTTGGAAATGAACATCTCCATCAGGATCAGTGTAACCACGGGAAATAATATCGGATGGTCTTTGATATTGTCCAACTCTATTACAATAAATGGCTGATGCAATAATTCCAGATTTTCAGATGCGTTCAACAGGTAATCAAACTCGCCTCCACGGTAGTATGGATTAAGGACATACAGAAAATTATTGATATCAAAATCCCTATCTTTTACCTTACTGGTTTCCAACACCTGTACATATTCATTGCTCAGAAACTCATAAAATGTATTGAAACAAGGGAAAATATCAGGTCTGTTTGCCAGTTGGGCAAAGTAAAGCGTCAATGCATTTGATAAGGCTACATATTCCGAACGCCTGAAATTTTCATCGTCTTTTTTCCATAAGGCAAGTAATAACGTTTTAATGCTTTCCTTTTTCTCCGTGTCCAAAACATCACCTTCAGAAAGGTAAAATGGATTGAATTTAATGGGGTCGCTCTCGCTGTAGGTAAAATAATAGCCTCCTACCAGATCACACAAACCTTTGTAGCTATGTCCCACATCCACCAATACCACATGAGCCCCTTGCTCATAGTAGGAACGAACCATGTGGTTGGTGAAAAATGATTTTCCGCTACCACTTGGCCCCAAAACAAACTTGTTCCGGTTGGTAGTAAAACCCATCCTCATAGGTTCGTCAGAAATATCGACATGTACGGGCCTACCATAAAGACGATCACCTAAACGTAATCCAAATGGACTGAGAGAAGAACGGTAGCCCGTTTCCAGATTGAAAAAGCAGGTTGCCTGTTCTATAAAAGTGTCGAAGGTATCGTTCATAGGAAAATCGGCAGCATTTCCGGGAAGTCCAGCCCACCAGATTTGAGCTTGACCATCGGTTTCCTGTTTGGCAACCGCATCCAACTGTGCCATTGCCGACGATACGAGATTTTTAAGGTCTCTGCTTTTTTCTTGGTCTTCCGACCATACCAATACATTGAAATGTGCCTTGATAGGTAATCGTTGCAGGGCAATTGCCTCGTTCAGAAAGTCGTTTGTGGCATCTCCTGAAATTGAATTTTCTCTCGAATAGGCAGATAAGGATTGTAGACGGAGCTTTTTGGCTTCCAATCTTTTGATGGTTTTCTGCACATCTGATACAAAAACATATTGGCTCAAGATATGGTTGCAATTTAAGAGTGAACCTAATGGACTTGCAAAACCAACGGAAAACTTACTCCTGTCCGTACTGTACTTATCATAATTGATACGGCTTCCGCAAAGTGCAGGCATATTTTCCGTATCACATAAGGTGTAGAGTTCAACTTTTTTATCGCCAACTACGATCTCATCTTTCACGTGGATATCACGGATCATTGGTTGGTTATTCTTGTTCAATAAAAAGCAATATCTTTCTATAATGCCAGCTTTGTTTGCAGTTCCAGCCAACTCATCATCGTTCAAACTTTTTAGTCCAACAAATCCACTATCAGTCAGTATGCGCTCAAACTGCCCCGCACTGTCCAGAAAATCCTTAAAAAGTATAGGAGAAATGGTTTGGCTGGGTACAATGGACTTTCGCAAAATATTACTGTATACCGAACTGGAAAGCTTTCTTTCTTTTGGTTTCTGGGTTAGGAAAATATAGCACTCATGATCCAAAAATGGTCTTTCGTTGAAGAATACCTCACTGCTACGGGATAGGAAACTGCGATCAATAGTATAATCAGCTTTGTATTTGGTTTCGGTAAACCAGTCCTGCTTTAGGAAAATGCTGTGCTGTGGTAACAATTTAATTGCCTTTACCCAAGTCTGGTGATACGCCTCGTAATCTCTTTCTGATAAGGTAAAGATTTCTGGAAGCTCCACTCTATAGCCAATGGTTACATCGCCATGCATCGAAATAATGGCGTTGTTCTCCACCTTGTAAATGGGCAATATGTCTTTTGCTTCTACCATTGGATTAGTTTTTAAATGATGTTGTTGGAATATTCGATTTGCTTTTGAGCGAGGTAAACAATCGTCTGGAACGGAATTTCAAGTAATTTGGAAGGCTACGTTTTGCCCAAAATTTCATCAAGCCATGCTCACCAAAACGGTGGCTTAAGCGGAATACACCGAAAAAAAGTGTTGTTCCAAGGGTGATGATCAATGGTAATAGCACCAAAAGGCTCAGTCCAGAAATGTAGAGAATGGCAAAGCTGATGAGTAATAGAACCAGTCCTACAGCTAGATAGGCAATGTACTGTGCCTTTAAGCCTCTAAATTCTATAGGTCTGGTTACACCTTTATTGATTTTATAAACGCTGGCCATGGCTATATCCCGAAAAATGATTTAAGAACAGTTGCCACTACCACCAAAAAGATACAGCTACCGAACCAGGCTGCAGCTACCTTGTTGGTATCAGGCTCTCCGGCATTCCACTTATTGAAAACTTTAATTGCCCCTATGATGCCAACAACTGCACCGATGGCATACATCAGGTCGGTTCCCGTGTCGAAATAGCCTTTTACCTTGTTGGTTGCTTCCTGTATCCCTGCATTTCCATCCTGGGCGAAAAGAGACAGACTGGTCAACAAATTGTAGATACAAAGGGTAAATAATAGCAATAGAGACTTGCCTAAATTTTGGTTGCCGTTATTATTGGATTGACGTTTCATAATGTTTTTGATTTTACAGCTTGAGAATAAATTTTGATGCTAATTGGTAGATGTTAATCCCAGAGATTTTCCAATTCTTCTTTCGAGAGGTGGAATGGGGCATGTTCAGCAATAAACTGGTTAATCTGAACTATGCGTGGGTTGGAACCAATCTGTCCATATTTTGCCCTGACCATTTCCATCATATTGAAAAAGTCCTGTTTGTTACCGTCCTCTTTTTCCAGAATGGAAAAAATTTCTTTCAGCTCCTGAAGTACATCTGGTATTAGTCCAAGCTGTTCAGATTTGGCATTTTCATCCTCTCTAAAACTGACTTGCCCCATACTTACCGTACTCGTTCCTTCAGCTAGTTTAGAAGCGCCCAGCAGCCCATCATGTTCTTCAAATTTCTGGATAGGCTCTTCTACCTTATCTGCCCAGCGGCGAGGAAACGGTTCTTTGAAAGGTGATCCTTTGCTAAAAAATAGGTTAAGTTCTTTACGGAAGTAAAACAGGATGATACCCGAATACCAGAGCAAGGTGAGTAGAAGTATTGCAAGCCAAAACTCCTGCCATGTAAATTGTGCCAACATAAATTCTTTGCTTTTCTCCCAAGCACCATTGCATTGGGGTTTGATGAAGCAAAGTTTCTAAGCTTTCGATTTTATGTTTGGCAACCAGTTGGGTACTACCCAAAAATAAAAACACAACATCCTAATAAACAATCCATTACTAATTACCTGAAATTAGGTCTAGGAACAAATTCATCGTCGTCATCTATTCTTTTATCAATAGCTGTTTTCATTTGATCGAGGTATTTGGTCTTGCTTAGCCTTTTGCGTTGCTTGATTTCAGCAAATCTCCTTGAAGGTTTACCTATCGCAATATTAAATGTCGTTTCAAATAACCTTACAATCTCAGCTATTCCGGCATTGCCGTTGTTAATTTCGCCAGTGTAATACAAACCATAGGCAAGTTCAACCAGGTTAATGGCCTCCCCTGTCCATCGGTATTCTTTTTTACCACCATTAAAATTTTCGGTAGGATTGTGAAATTCCAGTTTTGCCAGTTCTGCACACAGAAAGGTCTGGATCTTTTCCGTTGCGATAAATTTTGCCACCAGATAGTCCGCAGGTGTTGAAAAGCGTTCATCACGTTCAAGCCTTGGTCTGAGCAGCCAGTGGGGATGCACCTCAACTTTTCTCAGGAAAAGCAGGGCATCCATGTCAGTTGCCCCTGAATGATAATAATTGATCAACTGCTGGTTAGTGCAGCGGAAAACGCAGATCTTACGGATCTCATCTGTATAGAATTTAACCAGGATTTTCTTGCAACCACTTGGTTTCCTTAAAATAATTTCCTGTAGTGTCAAATAATAGATCTGCAAGCTACGGAACTTGGGCTTTACCGTTTTAAAGAACATAATTTCCTCTTGTTGGTCACTGAAATTTCCTTCCAGCACCAATGATTGCAACGCCTCCATGAAATGGTTCGTGATTTTCATAAAAGAGCTAGGATCAACAATTTCTCTTATGTTTTCCTGTTCCAATTGCGTTATCTTTTCCAAGAGCTCGCCTAAAAGTGTTTCTGCTACCGTTGATACCATAATAAAGAAAATTGCACAGCTTGCTGCTGCTGATTAAAGATCAGACCACGAGCGTTCAATTCAGTGCATTTGCAGCGTTAAAAGATATAAGTATGCTACATGTATATCACAAAACAAAGATTGATGTAATGAGTATTCAGTTCAAGTGGAAAGGATAACGTAAAATTTCCACCAAGATTAAAAACGTTTACCATGGCTTTGAAAGTGCAGACTATTAGATGGATTTGGATTTCTGATAAAATGAGAAATAACTAATGATATATAGCCTAGGAAACAACCATTATTGTCAGAGGATGTCTTAAATGAAGTAACCTTTAACTAAAGCTCTCAATTATTGAATGGGAAAGATCCGTAAAATTGAAAAGTTGAAAAAATTGGCAATTAGGTTGAAGAACCTTTAAAGGCTTATTTTATCCAGGCCAGATCTTGGCCTATCCATCAAAGACTATCATTAAAAATCTTACAGCTGTCTATGATATTAAGGTTTTATTTAATTTGCATTCTGCGATACCAGTAATTTTTTATAATTTCAAAAAAATAACGCTCAAACGATGGAAAAATATTATTTATTAGTAGAACTAAACGATTTACTCGAGGTTAGATTTTCTATAAATGAAGAAAAAATCCCTATTTCCAAATTTGAACGTGTAAACAAAAATTTTTATGTTTTTGAGATACCAAATCAAATAGGTTTATCACTTTCCTTGAGGGTCAGTTTTAACGGATTAATGGGTTCCTCGATAAATATTAAAATTATCGATCATGCCGATAATCTAATCTGGCAAAGTAGAGCGAGAATACTGAAAGTTTCAGGATTTGAAAACACCTATACAGTCAATCTTGGCAAAACAGGTGACAGCCAATTTGATTGGACTTCAGTGAGCGACGGAGATCATCAAAAGTCGAACCATAGAACTTACCTTAAGCACAATATCGAAAAAACTGTTCCGTTGGAAAACACTTCTGTGTTTGTATACTTTGCCACTGATAGAGGCAAGATAGAGAGCAAAGACGAATTGTTCCCAGATTATAATGGCGAACGCTCGATGCTAAGCTATGGGATCTGTGAAGTCAATATTCCAAAGAAAAGAAAAATTGGAGAATTGTCAAGACCAGCCTGGTGGAAGTTTGAGTTTCAGGAAAATCCCAATAAACACTTTTTGATTTTAGGGGGTTCGGAATTGAATATTGATGAATTTTTTGTGAGCCTGGGCGAAAGAATCACACTGTCGGACGAAAATGATCTTTTTGTTTTCATACATGGTTTTAATACAAATTTTCAGGACGCCATCATGAGAACTGCACAGATCGCATATGATCTTGGTTTTCAAGGAGCACCAGTAACTTACAGTTGGCCCTCTGATGGCAAGGTTATTAGTTATCCATACGATGAAGAAAGCATCCAGTATAGTTCTAGCCATCTAAAAGATTTTCTCATTGACATCCGTGCCAAAACCAAAGCAGAAAAAATTCATGTTATCGCCCACAGTATGGGCAATAGGGGGCTGACAAACGCGATAGTGGGGCTCAAGGAAGAAGGCTTCTTTGATGAGTTCATATTTAACCAGATAATTCTCGCAGCACCTGATATAGATGTTCAAGTTTTTTTGAGCACTATAGTTCCCAAGATGCAAAAATGTTCTCAGAGAATTACTCTATATGCATCTTCGGAAGATAGGGCCTTAAAACTGTCAAGGTCGATTCACAAATCAATCATCCGTCTAGGTGAATCTGGAGATTACATTACCTGTTGTCACGGGATTGATACAGTTGATGCTAGTAATACGGATCCTTCGTTTCTAGGGCATGGCTATTTTGCTTCCACATCGCCCCTTATAAATGATATCTATCAGCTTTTCAGATTCAACCATGCGCCTGAAAACAGAAATCTATTGAATATCGAAACTGATAAATTTCAGTACTGGCAGTTCAAGTAACTAGACTAGTTCACCGTTGAACCAAAGTTTCATCAGCATCTGTTCCTCGAATCCTGTTGCCAATCTGCTATGGGCAGTTCCATTTCCGAAGGCATGATATACTTCTTTCCTTTCTACAATCGCCTGGTAAAAGCCTACCGAAAATTCCTCTGCTACATTGCTTGGCAGACTATCTGAATTTCCCAGCACATAAATACCCTTTGATGAGAGTGCTTTTGCCTGATCTGAGGAGTAACACGAATTGAGCACAATACATTTTACAGATCTGTTATTGGTTAACAGCTGATCTAGTGCATCTATAGTAACATAGCATGTCAGTCCGCTGTGATCTTCCATCACGATGCCATTGGCATCCCCGTGACCACTAAAGTGTAAAAACTCGGGATTATTTACCATCAGTTCTCGGCTGAGCTTGTATATTTCGGAGAAACTGACCATGTGATTCCGTGGCAAACTGACCACCTAATTTGCTGGCGAACGAACGTTGCAAATGCTATAGAAGCGTTAACAAAAGTAGTTATTTAAAGTTGTTTTTTATTGGAAGCTATTTTCTTGCACAGGCACCCTTTTCTTCCGCATTGATTCTCCCTTGAGTTCAATACGGTTGGCATCATGAACAATCCTATCCAATATTGCGTCGGCAATGGTTTTTTCACCAATCACTTCATGCCATTTGCTTACTGGCAGCTGTGAGGTAATGATAAGTGA
>NZ_SWBO01000009.1 GCF_005116475.1 Pedobacter cryotolerans
GATTGTTACCAACGATAGCGGAACATGGGTTTTCAATCCAACGACCAATACATGGACAAACATTAACGGTCCAAAAGGAGACAAAGGTGACCCAGGTGTAGTAGGAGTAGAAGGACAACCAGGATCAACTGGAACCCCAGGTATCCCAGGATCAAGTGCGACAGGTGCTCCTGGARCAGGTGTAACGATTGTTACCAACGATAGCGGAACATGGGTTTTCAATCCAACGACCAATACATGGACAAACATTAACGGTCCAAAAGGAGACAAAGGAGATGCTGGTGTAGTAGGAGTAGAAGGACAACCAGGATCAACTGGAACCCCAGGTATCCCAGGATCAAGTGCAACAGGTGCTCCTGGAGCAGGCGTAACAATTGTTACCAACGATAGCGGAACATGGGTTTTCAATCCAACGACCAATACATGGACAAACATTAACGGTCCAAAAGGAGACAAAGGTGACCCAGGTGTAGTAGGAGTAGAAGGACAACCAGGATCAACTGGAACCCCAGGTATCCCAGGATCAAGTGCGACAGGTGCTCCTGGAACAGGTGTAACGATTGTTACCAACGATAGCGGAACATGGGTTTTCAATCCAACGACCAATACATGGACAAACATTAATGGTCCAGCGGGTCCACAAGGGCCAGCAGGAGCTGATGGAGCAGACAATATTTTAGCAGATAATGGTTTAACAAAAGTTGCAAATACAATCAATTTAGGTGGAACGCTAATTGAACCAAAAACAACCATTATAACTAATACTACTCCAGGTAGCAATACTTTAGCTATCACCGGTTTAACATTAGGTGTATTAACAGATAGTTTGATTGTATCTAGTCCAGGTGGTATTTTAAAAACATTGCCTTCATCAACATTAAATTCAAATGATTGGCATATTACAGGAAATACAGGTACCGATTCAAATATTAACTTTTTAGGAACAACAGATCTTGCAAGTTTGAGATTTAGAACAAATAATATCGAAAGAATGGCTATAGACGTTATAGGTAACGTTAGTATCGGTGCTACACCGTCCATTGGAGCTAAGTTTCAAGTAGCTACAGAGGATAGTAAAGATGTAGTATTTAGTAGATACTTAAATAGCCCTGCTGATGATGATATTGATCTAGATTTTATAAGAGGCTACGGTACAATTGCAGCTCCAACAGTTGTAACTGCAAATGGTACGAGGCTTGGAGGAATAAGAGGAAGAACATTCATCAACGCTAACCCTGTTACTATGTTAGTTTCACCTTTATTGGCCTTTGCGCCAAGTGCTGAAGTAGCCTTTGAAACTGATGGCGTTCCTAGTACAACATCTGCACCGGGTAAAATTTTATTCAGAACAACTCCTGTTGGAGATATAGGGACAATAACAAGAATGTTAATCGATAATGCTGGTAATGTTGGTATTGGAGTTACAGCACCAAACAACAAATTACATGTTTCTGCAACAGCAAATCCGGTACGTTTTGAAGGTTTACTAGCCAGTGCTAATGTTGCCGATAAGCAAGTGGTAGTTGATGGAGATGGTGTATTAAAAACCGTTGCAGGCTCTACTAGTGCGGCTATACGTACGGTAACCGTAACGGTTGGCTCAAAAACTGCTGCAATAACTGATGAAACCATTTTAGTAGATGCTAGTGCTGGTTTAGTTCAAATTACACTTCCAGATGCAACAACTGTTAAAGGTAAAAGGTACAACGTTAAAAAAGTTGACAGTTCTGCAAATGAGGCTCAAGTAATCTCTGCTGGTGGTACAATTGATGGTAATGCTGCAAGGTACTGGTGTAACAGGTACATTGCCTTGGCAAGGTTGGGTATTCCAATCTGATGGTACAAATTGGTATATCATTAGTAGAATTTAAAAAAAAATACAACTGCCTACCCAACAGGGTGGGCAGTTAAAAATAAAAAAAGAGGGATGCGAAACTTTTTAGGGATGATTGGATTACGCATAAATAAGATTTTCTAATGATCTTGCCCTCTTTTTTATCAATTAAAATTAAGTTGCTGTAATCGATTTAATCAAATGAAAAAATTAATCCTATTTACGCTAGCCTTGTTTTTTTCGGTTGATCAATGTAATGCGCAATTGGCCGTTATCAATAGTAAAAAGGTAATGTTAAGCGTACCAGCTTTTGCAAAAACAGATACGCTGATTGCTAAAGAAACTGCTGTTTATGCTGCAGAATACAATAAAAAACAACTCTTCCTAAATCAATTGATTAAAGTTGCTGATAGTTTGTATAAATTAAATGCTAAATCTGAATTAGCCAATAAGGCCATCGCAGATGCACAAGCTTCTGAGAAAGATTTAAAAAGCTACGCAGATGTTTCTAATAAAAAATTATTAGAATATAAACAATTACTACAACAGCCATATATCGATAAAGTTATGGATGCCATTAAAGCCGTAGCCTCAAGATTAAAATACATGCAGGTTATAGATAATGCTTCGGTAGGAATGTTATATGTTAATCCTCTATCCGACATCACCAATCAAGTAATAAACGAATTAAAATCCAAATAAATGGATCATAATTTTAAGTCGATATTAAAATATTAGGTTACAATAATGTTAAAAGGTTTACAAATAGTTTGAGGAAGTATAAGGATCTATTCTTTATAAAAAATAAAAGTTACTCCATAAATAAGTGCTAGTAGAACTTCTCGACTTAAGTAAATATTAAACATAGCAAAAGGTTTCACTTGTGTTAACTCGTTTTGAGATAACAAGCAGTATATCAAAATAAAAATGAAAAAATTGATTAAAATATTTCCTCTCGTAATAGTTGCAATAGGAATGGTTAATGTTGTAAAAGCTCAACAGGGTTTTGGTACAAGCACTCCAGCTCCATCGGCTGTTGTAGATATGGTTGCAGGTAACAAAGGGGCCTTATTACCTCGCATAGCTTTATCAAGTACTATAGTTGCTTCGCCAGTAACTTCCCCGGCAGACGCACTAACTGTTTTTAATACAGCAACGGCTGGATTAGCGCCCAATAATGTTACACCTGGGTATTATTACTGGAGCGTAGCAGGTAGTAGATGGGTTAGATTGCTTGACATAGCTACATCAGACATCAACCTTTATAAGGATAATGGTAGCATTACTGCTTTGGCTAATAGAACGGTCACTGTTCCTCATTCAACAAATTTAAATTTTTCTGGTTTAGGAGGCGGAAGTGTCTATACTTATATAGAAAGTGGTACTATAGGTTTATATGCTTATGATGCCAATGGCGTTATTGAGATAAGTACAGAAGGAAGTAATAGTGACATCACTTTATCAACAGCTGTGGCTGGTTCAGATGTATTACTACAACCTCAAACGAATGATAAATTTGTAGGTATTGGTACAGTATCGCCAACACAAAAACTAGATATTGGTATTGGAAGTGTAAGAGTTAGAGATATTACTGCAACACACACTTTAGCAGCTACAGATAAAGTTGTTATTGCTGACAATGCAGGAATTTTAAAATCTGTTGATAAATCAGTTTTGGCCGTAGAGCCATGGTTTGTTCAAGGCGGTGAGCTTCAATCAAACTTAAATGCAGATCCAATTTATCATACAGGAAGTGTAGCGATAGGTATTGCAAGTAGCGCAAGTATTCCTGCCGCAGAAGTTACAGCCCATAATCCAAAATTATATATCGAAGGCAATGTAAGCACTACAGGTTCTTATTATACGGCAAGTAGTGTTTATGCAGATTATGTATTTGAGAAATATTTCGCTGGTAAATCTGAGATCAATCCGAACTATGAGTTTAAGTCTTTAAACTACGTAAGAGATTTCATTAAGACTAAACATCATTTACCAGGAGTAACTTCAATTGCTGATTTGAGAAAGGCAAACAATGGCTATACTTTCGATATGACAAAATTAACGGTTCAAAGTTTAGAGAAAATTGAAGAATTGTATTTGCATACCATTGAGCAAAAAGATAAGATAGACGCACAACAGAAAGAAATTTCAGACATGAAAATTCGTTTATCGCACATAGAAAAATTATTAACTCGTAAAGTTAATTAACTCTTTAATTTTTCAAAATTCTGTTCTTTTTATTAAGAACACAAGAAACTAGCCATGAAATTTAATATGTATAAAACTTTGAAGATAAGCTTCCTTTTTGTCTTCATGCTATTGTTCAGCAATAATCTTAGCGCCCAAGGGGGTGTTGATGTTATTATCTGGATGGACAATAGCGGATCTATCTCTGCATCAGAATATACTGCAATGGAAGCCACTACCAGACAAATTATTAGTGCTACTATTAATTGTGACCCATCTAAAAATAGGGTAGCAGTAGTGCATTATGGGCAAGCTTTCCTTTCTGATGGATCAAGACCCAATAGATTATTCATTGAATCCGATTTTACCAATAATGCAGTTACGGCTAATAATTTTCAAAGAAGAGGAACTAGTACAAGTCCTACTCCAGTAAACGATGTAGGTTATCACGACGAAGCTCATTCAGCATTAGGTTTAATTGGTAATGCCATTGATGGAGTTGCCAGTACCAGAATCATAAGTACACAGAAGACTCTTACAAGAACACCAGGAAACAGACTTGTTGTATTTTTCTTTACAGATGCTGAAAGAGATTTCTTCCCTTATTCTTCTTTAATAAATCCAATTTTGGGTGATGATTTTCAGAACTACAATAATTTTAAGGCAAACAGAAATGCCCATTTTGTTGTATTAAAAGGAGGACCAAATGAGCAAAACACAATAACAGCAAATAGTGCTGCTGCAGCAATTGCTTCTTTAGGCGGTAATTTTACTGATGTGGCAAACATGGATGCCAATCCAAATGATCCACAAGGAAGTAAAACCACACCACGAGCATATTACTACACCTCAAATTTTTCTATTTCTGCTGCAGATTTAACGGCTTTAGTCAGCGAAATTTGTTCTGCAAACTCTTGTGTTGCTGGAAATAATGCTCCTGCTTTGCCAAGTACCAATATCACTTTAAACCCATCAACAATTGGCGATTTAATCGCATCACTAACACCAAGTAATCAGCCTCCAGGTACAACTGTTACAATCCATTCTGCTACACCCGCCAACAGCGCAAATAAATATACAAATGCTACCGCTATTACACCCGGAGCTACCTATTATGTTTCTTTTTATGATGGGGTAGAATTTTGTTATAGCCCAACAACTGCTATTTTAATAGATTCTAATTGTGGCGTAATTGATTCTGATGGAGATGGTGTTTTTGATGGATGCGATTTGGATGATGATAATGATGGTATTTTAGATGCCGTAGAATGTATGGGTACCAACAGAATATCAAATGGTGTTTTTCCAACAACTGGTGGTAACACCAATGCTTTAACTGGGTGGACAGTAGGAGGAACATATGCATCATCAGGTACTTGGGCATCTCCAACTGGTAGAATAAATTTAAATACAAATGGATTAGAATTTAGAAGAGACGCCGCTACAGTTTCAACTGTAACACAAAACTTAACAGGAGTAATGGGTAGTTCTTCTATAAATATTAATGAATTCTATTGGATAAGAACCTTACAAGACGCAGCCAATGGAGGTTTTACATTTACTGTTTCTTTTGCAGGTACAGTTTATGCAACAATAAATTCTACCACAATGAATGATACAACATCACCTATTCTTTCTGCAAATAATGGGGCTAGTGTTAATACCAATTCATTTCCTTTTGTCACATCAGCTGGAACTATGTCTGGCAAAACAAATATTGTTATCACTCTGCCTACAAGTATTCCCTCAACAGGAGCATTGGTAATTACTTATACTGCTAATTCTGACCCAACTGAAGTTAGGGGTGTTGGTATGAGATCAATTTCTTTACTTTCTTGTGGAGATTTAGATGTCGATGGAATCCCAAATAATTTAGACTTAGACAGTGATGGCGATGGCTGTACAGATGCAGTAGAAGGCGCAGGTAATTTTACCTCTGCCAATTTGGTCAATTCTTCAATGCCAGGTGGCAACGCTGGCGGAAGTTTTAATGGTTCTACCACTACACCTGTTACTCAAAACTTGGGCAATACGGTAAGTAATGCGCCAGCAACTTTAGGTGTACCTACAATAGCCACTACAGGGCAAGCTGTTGGGGAATCGCAGAACAAACTCCTATCTGCACAATGTGTAACCTGTACAACCGGAGGGAATATTCCAGTAAGTGGGTCATTTACGGTAAACGGGGTTACTGTAACTTCCACAACTTCTGGAAGTATTGGAACCTATGCAAATGCTTATACAACTGATTGCGGAACACCAACAACACCTGCAGGTGCTTTAGGAGTTGGAGGAATAGGAGCTTGGACTGTAAAACTAGATTTTAACAAGCCTGTAAACAATATTGTTGTATTTCTTACAGCAACGGGTAGTGGTAACGGTTCATCTAATACTGAAAATTTCATTTTTAATACCAATGGTGGCGCTGTCAGTATTGCGGCACAATCATCTTGTTATTCTACTATTACAGGGAACCAAATTATTTCTGGTGCTTTTGCACCTGGTACTGGTGGTGGTGGTGGTGTTTTTGTTATAACTTCGCCAAGTCCCTTTACACAGCTTGTTATAAATGGAGCAGGTGGATCACAAGGTTCAATAATGGCATTATGTGCAGCTTCTATTACGCCAGATTGTACCATAACTACATCTAATCCAGATTCTGATGGCGATGGTGTTGCAGATAACTGTGATTTTGATGATGATAACGATGGTATTTTAGATACCGCAGAAGGTACAGGAGATACAGATTTAGATGGTATCCCTAATCGTTTAGATTTAGATAGTGATGGTGATGGTTGTAGCGATGCTGTAGAAGGAGCAGGTAGTTTTACAGCTACAGATTTAGTTACTTCTTCTATGTCTGGAGGTAATACTGGCGGAACGTATAATGGTTTTTCTACTACACCAGTTACCCAAAACCTTGGTAATACAATTAGTTATTCACCTGCAACTTTAGGAGTACCTATCATTGCAACTACAGGACAAGCGATTGGAGATTCGCAAGACAAAACAAAATCTCTGCAATGTGTTACCTGCACAGGTGGTGTGAATTTAGTAAGAAGCGGAACATTTACTTCTAATGGTGTTAATATTACTACATCTTACACAGGCGTGGTTAGCGCAGGTAATTCTACAAGTCCTTTCATTGGTTGTGGAGTTACTGTCCCTACTGGAGCAATAGCTGTTGGTGGTGGTGGAGGTTTGGGAAGCACTAATCCATGGTCACTAAAATTTGTTTTTGATAAACCAGTAAACAATTTAATTTATTATGTTGGAGCAACTGGTTATGGGCAAAATGAAAATTTTATCTTCAATGGTAACGGTGGTGCAGTTTCTATTAGTTTACAATCAGCATGTGATGCTACTGTAATTGGTGGTAACCAAATTGTTTCAGGACTTAACACCGTTCTTGGTAGCCAAGGAGGGGGTGCCGTTTTTGTGGTGTCTTCCGCGTCTGATTTTACTGAATTAACTATCAATGGCAATGGTGGAAACGGAGGAGCGCTAATAAATGTATGTGCTAACTCTATTACACCAATCTGTCAGTCAGGAACTGTGGCACCAGCTTTAGCAAGTACCAATATTACTTCTAACCCTGCTACAGTGGGGGATTTAATTGCTTTATTATCTGCAAGTAATCAACCAGCGGGTACTGTAATTACCATTCATTCTACAACTCCAGCTACTACTGCTAATAAATTTGCAAATAGTTCCGCAATTGTTGTGGGCACCACCTATTATGCTGCTTTCTATGATAGTTCAGGACTTTGTTATAGTCCTACAACGGCGGTTAATGTAATTTCATGTACTAAACCACCAACTTTAGGTATTCCAGATAGTTATACCAAAACTGGCGTATCAAGCCTGGTAGGTTTTGCCAATGGCTGGCCAGGCAATGTGCCAAATGGTTTTATCGCTATCGAATCTAAAAACAAAGGTTTTGTTATAACTAGAGTAAAAAATGTTACAGATATTCCAACAGCAGATTTAGTAGAAGGAATGTTAGTTTACGATATTTCAGCTGCTTGTATTAAGTTATACAATGGCGCAACGTGGAACTGTTTAGCTAAAAATTGTAATTAATTATTTAAAATTAATGAAATGAAAAAATATTTAATCGTCATCATTATGGCTGCATTTTTTACAGTAAATGCTATTGCACAAACAGCCATTGAAAAACAAACGGTAAGTAGCACTTCTTCTGTGTTAGATTTTGCTGCTGGCACTACAAAGGGAATCATCCTGCCCGCTGTAGAAACTTTGCCTACAACACCTGCAAACGGTACATTTTTATTAGACAAGAATGATAAAAAAATTAAAATGTATCAAAATGGGGCTTGGGTAGAGCTATCAAATACTGGAGATATCACAACTATTGTATCTTATAGTGGTACGGTTGATAATGGCAAGCAAACCATAATTGGTTCTCGTACCACAAAAGTGGTAGATGTATCTGGAAATTATGTTGATGGGCCAGTTGACGGTGTTTTAGTATTAGAATCACCTAACAAAGCACTGGTTTTACCAAAAGTAGCCAATCCACACCTAACTGTTAAAAGCCCATATCCAGGAATGATGTGTTACGATACCGTAAGTAAGTCATTAGCGGTTTATGATGGTAAACTATGGAATTATTGGAAATAGTAATGGATTTGATTTAAATAAATTAACAATCGGCTACATTGAAGTTATTTCGAAGTTGTTTGCAGTAGTATTGCCATCAAATAAATGATCACCTTAATAAAGTTGCGTTAACATAAGCTTGTTCCAAAGCTAGCGGCATTTTACGAAAATAACACAATTTAAAGTAGACAAAAGTTTGTATAAAGCAGACTTTTGGCTAATAATCTGAGTACGCTAATTAAACATTGGTTTTAAAGGTTTAAACTAGGATTTGGGTTAGCTTGTTCGTTGCCCTGAATTTATTTTAGGGTCTTTCATGCGGAATAGATGCTGAAATAAATCCTATACCTAGAGGATCAGCATCACGACCCTACGAAAAATAGACTTATTACAATGATAATTTCGTTGAGTAATTATCGAATTCAGGCTAATAATAAACTAAAGAAATGAGATTGGTATTACGATAATACAATGATGTTTCTTGGGGAAATTTTTTCCCGATTTTTAGATTTATAAATTCTTTCTCCCCATAAATTGGGTGATGTATTTTGTTATATGAGCTGTAAAAGCGGTTTTATCAACTGGCACTTTAATTGAAAACAACAAAGCAATTATCTCCAAAGAAATAAAATTAATAACCAAAAGGTTAAAATATAATTATGAAAAGAGTTTTACTATTGATATCATTCATTACCCTCTTCCAATTAACAAAAGCTCAACAGGGTTTTGGTACCAATAATCCTGCTCCATCATCAGTAATAGATATGGTATCTACCAATAAAGGCTTTTTGGTGCCACGTGTATCATTAACTAGTTTAATTGTTTCAGCTCCAATAAACTCACCTGCAGATGCGCTTACTGTTTTCAACACTGCTACCACAGGTGTTGCTCCCAATAATGTAACACCAGGTTATTATTATTGGAGTTCTGCAGAAACAAAATGGATTAGATTACTTACTTCATTTTCTGCCGATGTTCGTAGAATTGGAACTAGTCATATTTCAGAAGATGCTGGTGTTGGTTCAAATGGTTCTACCATGCTGGGAACGCATAATATTGCAATTGGAGCAGGAGCAATGAATAGTGTATCAGTTGGCCCAAGTCCTTTTGGCTTATTAGGAAATGTGGCTATAGGAGGTGGAAACCAATTAGCTAAAGTTACAGGCCCAGGCAACATTGCTATAGGTTATGGTAATAATCCTAACGGAACTGGTGGAGGTAATATTGGTATTGGTGGACTTAATTTAAGTGCAGTAACCACAGGTGAGGGTAATTATGCTATCGGAATTGAATCACAGCAGGCGGTAACTACTGGAAGTCAGAACATATCATTAGGTGCTGCTGTATTGAAAGTAGCTACAGGTAATAAAAATATTGGGATGGGAAATGATGTTTTAACTGTGTTGGCTTCAGGAAATGATAATGTTGGCTTTGGTGTGGCTGCTGGTGGTGCTCTAACAACTGGTAATTATAATACTTTTTTTGGTACCGAGGCAGGTAATAGACTTACGGGCCCAATTAGTGATCATTATACTTCTGGAGATTTTGGCTTATTTTTAGGCTCGCAAACCAAGGCTAAAAATGCATTAGATAATCAATTAAACATTGGTAACTGGATATATGGTGAAAATGGTGCACTTGCTTTAGGTAACTTTACAGGTGGCACAGCTTTACCAACTATAACAGCTTCAAATCGCTTAGATGTGGTAACAGGTAATGTTGGTGTGCGTGATATTAATGCTGCATATACCTTATCAGGAACAGATAAAGTTGTTATTGCCGATAATACTGGCGTTTTAAGAGCTGTAGCTACTTCTGCCTTAGTATCAGCATCATCAGACATCAACCTTTATAAAGATAATGGTACGGTTACCGCTGGTGCCAATAGAACGGTAAATATTCCTCATTCAACAAATTTAAATTTTTCTGGTTTAGGAGGTGGAAGTGTATATACGTATATAGAAAGTGGCACTATAGGTTTACATGCTTATGAAGCCAATGGCGTCATTGAGATAAGTACAGAAGGAAGTAATAGTGACATCACTTTATCAACAGCTGTGGCTGGTTCAGATGTATTACTACAACCTCAAACCACTGATAAATTTGTAGGTATTGGTACAGTATCGCCAACACAAAAACTAGATGTTGGTATTGGAAATGTAAGAGTTAGAGATATTACTGCAACACACACTTTAGCAGCTACAGATAAAGTTGTTATTGCTGACAATGCAGGGGTTTTAAGATCTGTTGATAAATCAGTTTTAGCCGTAGAGCCATGGTTTGTTCAAGGCGGTGCGCTTCAATCAAACTTAAATGCAGATCCAATTTATCATACAGGAAGTGTAGCGATAGGTATTGCAAGTAGCGCAAGTATTCCATCAGCAGAAGTTACAGCCCATAATCCAAAATTATATATCGAAGGCAATGTAAGCACCACAGGTTCTTATTATACGGCAAGTAGTGTTTATGCAGATTATGTATTTGAGAAATATTTCGCTGGTAAATCTGAGATCAATCCGAACTATGAGTTTAAGTCTTTAAACTACGTAAGAGATTTCATTAAGACTAAACATCATTTACCAGGAGTAACTTCAATTGCTGATTTGAGAAAGGCAAACAATGGCTATACTTTCGATATGACAAAATTAACGGTTCAAAGTTTAGAGAAAATTGAAGAATTGTATTTGCATACCATTGAGCAAAAAGATAAGATAGATGCACAACAGAACGAGATTGAAAAGCTTAAAAAAGATGCTGAAGATACTAAGGCTAGATTACAGCGGTTAGAAAAACTATTCAATAAAGCTAATTAATTTCTTGTTTTATATATTAAGGTGAAGCGCATTCATTATGTGATTATCGAAGCATAGATAACTAAACAGTTTGTTCAAAAAAAAATGTTAAAAAAAATAATATCCTTTTGTTTCGCAATGTTATGCTCAATTTGGGTATTTGCACAAGTGCCAACTTTAATTGGCTCTGCTAAGTTCTTTGCTGTTGGTTCTGGCTTAACTGGGGCGCCAACCTTTAATTACAACATCCCAGCAGGAAATAATAGAGTCATGGTAGTAAGTGTAGTGATAGAAAGATTCCACGACCCACTAAATAGTAATTTCCCAGCAGGCGCAGATGGTATAGATAATAATACATCTGTACAAGTGTCAATTGGTGGAACTGTAATTAATGGCTTAGCTGGTTTTACATCTAAAATATCTGCTTTTCCGAATACAAGACTTACAACATCAAGATATTATAGATATTTTAGTGAACAAGATGGACTGCCAACAGGAAATACTTCCATTACATTGCCAAATTTAAACCTTCCTGAGTCTGCATCAGACGAAATGTCTGTAATTGTTTCAGTTTACCAGAATGTAAAGAGTATTGTTCAAATACAAAATTCTTCAACTTTTGATCCAGGGCCAACGGGTACAACATTAGTAACAGCAACTGGTGTAGTACCCGCTAACCCAGTTGGGCGCAGCGCAACCGAAATTATTTATCAAGCTGTTGGAAACAGTTCAGAAAGTGAAATAATTAGCTTATCCTCTGGTTGGGCAAGCACTGCTAACATGAGCAATGTGGTTACAAACTCTTCTACGGTTAACAATGTCTCATTAAATCCTAATGAACCAGATGGTCTTTCGCACATAATAGGATATCGTACATATCCAGTAGGTACAAATCCAACAGTTACTTTTACGAGAGCAGGCACAGGACAAATACATATTGCTTCTGCATTTATTATGGCTTTAATGCCTCTTGCAAAGCCCGCAGTTACAGGTACAGTTTATATAGATAATAATGGTTTAACAGGAGGTGTAAATGGAGCAGGTACTTGGAATACCTCAGGAACACTTTGGGTAAATGCTATTAGCGACGGCATAGTAATAGCTAGAGCACCTGTAAACAATTTAGGGGTTTTTAACTTTCCAGAAGGCGGTAATTTGATTGAAGGAACCTACATCACTTTTCAGTTGAGTAAAAACGAAGGCATTGTAGGTTCTAATGCACCAGAAAAAGAACTTCCTTTAGGTTGGGGTACAGTTGGCGAAAGTACAACCTCTGGAACAAGCGATGGTACACCAAATGGAGAATTTCAATTTATGATTGGTAATGCCAATTCAGCAAATAATACAACCAATAGGTTTGGGGTTACGGCTTGTGCAGCAGGTACTGCCGCACCAATTATTAATGCTGCTACTAATTATTCTGTAGCCAATAGTGCTTATGGCATTCCATGTGGTTCAACTAAAGCGCTTTTAAGTACGCTTAGTGCTTCAAACAAACCTGCTGCGGCAACGGTAACTTTAACATGGCATACTGCTACACCAGCAACTAACGACAATCTAGTTACAAACATTGACGATTTAGGTGGAACAGAAAAGGTATACGCAGCTTTCTACAGTTCGGTTAATGATTGTTATTCGGCAACAAAAGAAATTACCGTTTTAGCGCCGCTTTGTGCTGGCGATAATGATTTTACAGCTACGCCAATAATTTCTAATGTAGGGGGTACACTTCCTACTATATTTGCCAATGATAGTTATAAAGGCATTACCATAACAAGTATATCAGCCATTACAGTTGATCGTTTGTATGAACTTTGGACACCTGCAAATGCAACAATTAACGACAATGGAACTTTAACTATACCAGCCGGATTAGCGCCAGGTACATATACGTATTATTATAAATTGAGAGATACAGATCCTGATGTTGGCGCATTAATTAATGACAGCCGAGTAGCAGAAGTTAAATTTAGAGTGGTAATAGATTCTGATGAAGATGGTATTGCTGATGAAACAGATTTAGACGATGATAATGATGGAATTCTAGATAGCGATGAATGCGGATCAAATGAAAGAATATCAAATGGCGTTTTTCCAACAACGGGAGGTAATATCAATACGCTTACTGGTTGGACAGTTGGTGGAACTTATGCCGCATCAGGTGCTTGGGCATCTCCAACTGGTAGAATAAATTTAAATACAAATGGATTAGAATTTAGAAGAGACGCCGCTACAGTTTCAACTGTAACACAAAATTTAACAGGAGTTGTTGGTGGTTCTTCTATAAATATAAACGATTTCTATTGGATAAGAACCTTGCAGGATGCAGCTAGTGGAGGTTTTACATTTACCGTTTCTTATGCAGGTACAGTGTATGCCACAATAAATTCTACCACAATGAATGATACAACATCACCTATTCTTTCTGCAAATAATGGGGCTGGTGTTAATACCAATTCATTTCCTTTTGTTACCTCTGCTGGAACTATGTCTGGCAAAACTAATATTGTTATCACTTTGCCTACTAGTATTCCCTCAACAGGAGCATTGGTAATTACTTATACTGCTAATGCTGACCCAACCGAAGTTAGAGGGGTTGGTATGAGATCAATATCTTTATTTTCTTGTGGAGATTTAGATGAAGATGGAATACCTAATAGTTTAGATTTAGACAGTGATAATGATGGTTGTGTAGATGCATTAGAAGGAAATGAAAATGTCACAAATGCACATTTGGTAACTGCTTCTGGAACGGTTGCTGTAGGCTTCGGTTCCACAGCTGCTAATCAAAACTTAGGAAATACGGTAGATGCCAACGGAGTGCCAATAATTGTAAACACTGGTGGTGCAGCAGATATTGGTAGCGATGTAGGGCAAGGCGTAGGAAGTGCCTACGATAACCTAACTAACCCATGTTGCACAAATACAGCTGCTCCAGGTACGCCAGATGGTTACACTAAAACAGGTGTTTCTAGTTTGGTGGGTTTTGCTAATGGCTGGCCAACTAATGTACCAAACGGGTTTATTGCTATCGAATCGAAAAATAAAGGTTTTGTAATAACTAGAGTGGCAAATACAAGCGCCATTACATCACCACTAGAAGGTATGTTGATTTACGATATATCAGCTAATTGTGTAAAGCTATATAACGGTACAGTTTGGAAATGTTTAGAGAAATTTTGTGGGTTTTAAATAGATTTTATGAAAAGGGTTTTATTAATAATGATATTGAGTATATCAGGAAGTTTAGTGTCAAAAGCACAAACAGCAATAGAAAAGCAAACCTCATCAAGTGCAAGTTCGGTTTTGGAGTTTGCTAATGGTACCACCAAAGGAATTATCCTTCCATCGGTAGAAACATTACCTACAACACCGGCAAATGGAACTTTTTTATTAGATAAAACAGATAAAAAAATTAAAATTTACCAGAATGGGTATTGGCTTGAACTTTCTGGAGTTGGTAATACTACAACCATTGTACCTTATAGTGGTACAGTAGATAATGGCAAAAAGACAATTATTGGAGACAAAACTACTACAGCCGATGGCATACTTGTTTTAGAAGCTACAAATAAAGCATTGGTTTTGCCACACGTAGCTAATCCACATTTAAATGTTAAAACTCCATACCCAGGTATGTTGTGTTATGACACTGTTTCAAAATCGCTTGCTGTGTTTGATGGTAGCGTTTGGAACTATTGGAAATAGAGTTAATTTCTTAAGTAATAAATCAAATTTACAAATATTTAATAAAGAAGTTCATTCTTTGAATTTCATTAAGGCATAAAAATGAAAAAAATACTACTATTATTATTGCTAAGTGTATCTAGCTTATTAGGTTTTGCGCAGGCACCAACTTATATCAATACCACTTTCAATATCAATGCAGGCGTACCAGTAACTTGGTATGGCGATGTAACATTTGGTCCAAATGCAATAGTTTATATAGAAGATGGTGCTATGGGGATATTCTATGGGAAAAATATGATTGTAGATCCAGGTGCAACATTTATAGCATTACCAGGAAATAATCAAATAGGTACTGGTACCATTATTTTTAAAGAGAATAATCCGAATCATCCAGGATACCCTTTACAACAAACTTTAAATGGAGGGTTTACAAGTGGAAATAATCCATCTTTACTAAATATAGAGTTAGATAACGCCAATGGACTTTCTTTATCAGGTAATGCCCGAGTTACCAACCAAGTTAAGTTTACCAAAGGTCATATCTATTTAAATAACTTCAATCTTGTTCTTGGTGCATCGGCGTCATTATCAAATTACGATGTAAGTAAACATGTAGTAACCAATGGTACAGGAGTTTTAACAAAAGAAGGTATTGCCAATAATGGAAGTTTCATTTATCCAGTAAGTATTGCAGGTTCAGATTATACTCCCGCAACTGTAACTAACAATGCTGCATTAAGAAATATCAGTGCACAAGTAAAAGATTATGCAACAAGTGCAGCAATAGAAACAACCTTTGTTACTAAAGGTATGGAACGTACTTGGCAAATTACAAGTAATGTTGCAGGTGCAGCAACGGTAACATTACAGCATAACTCAGCAACAAACACTAACGGTAGCGGTACAAATGAAAGCGCTTTCAATAACGAGTTAGCTTTTGTTAGTCAACAAATAACATCAGGTGTATGGTCGCAGTCTTGCTCGGGTACAAATGGTGGCAATCCGATTAGCATTAATACTGGCAACAATTTTAATTTGCCAACTACAGTAGATGCAACAGCATTTTTTAGTAAGAAAACAGTTAATTGTACTGATTTAATGGTGACAAAAACAGTCAATAATACAACACCAACAATAGGTAACAATTTAATATTTACCATAGTTGCAAAAAATAATGGTGTTGTAGATGCAAGTGGTGTTACGGTAACAGATTTGCTGCCTAGCGGATATACTTATGTAAGCGCTACAGCTAGCTCAGGTACTTATAATCTAGTAACTGGAATGTGGGCGATTGGAAATTTGGCTAACGGAATTAGTGCAACATTAACGATTACTGTTACCGTAAATGCTACTGGTTTATATGCAAATACAGCAACAATTGAAGGTACAGAAACTGATCCTGATTTAAGCAACAATAGCTCAACTGTTACGCCAACTCCGGGTGCCATTCAAGCAAATTTGGGCGTGTTAAAAACAGTAGATATAGCAGCACCAACAATTGGTAATAATGTTGTATTTACAGTTGCGGTTAATAATGCTGGACCAAATAATGCAACAAATGTTAAAGTAACAGATATGCTGCCAGCTGGATATACATTTATCAGCTCTACGGTTACTGCGGGCTCTTTTAATCAACTTTTAGGCACTTGGACGATTGGTGATTTTGCAAATGGAGCAACTGCTACTATGACGATTACTGCAAGAGTTAATGCTGTTGGGCCTTATGCCAATACAGCAGTTATTGCTGGTGCAGAGTTAGACCCAGTGCCAGCTAACAATACATCAACGGTAACGCCAATTCCAAATGCAGCAAAGGTTGATTTAAGCATCATTAAAACTACTCCAATTGCTTCAACATCAATAGGAGAGGAGTTTACGTATGAATTAAATGTGAAAAACATCGGAGTAAATTTAGCAACAGAAGTATTAACTACGGATATTCTGCCAGCTGGATTAACTTATGTATCTGCGAGTACGAATAATGGAACTTTTACTTTTAACTCAGGTACGAGAACTCTTAGCTGGAATATTGGTCAATTAGCCGTAGGCGCAAATGTGGTATTAACCATCAAAGTAAAAACTGATGATGCTGGATTAATTACTAATACTGCAACGGTGGGCAGTAAAGAAGAGGATATTAATTTAGCAAACAACTCCTCAACAGTTGATAAAGAAATATTTGGTTTACGTATGCCAAACGTGATCACACCAGATGGAGATGGTAAAAACGACGTGCTAAAAATACCAGGCTTAAAAGCTTATCCAGAAAATACTTTATCGGTATTTAACAGATGGGGTAATGAGGTGTGGTATAGCAATGGAGCTTATCAAGAAAATTGGAGTGGAGAAGGATTAAATGAAGGTACCTACTATTATAAACTTAGCTTAAAAGACAAAACAGGGAAATGGATAACCTTTATTAAATGGGTTACTTTGTTAAAAGACTAAAAATAAATAGCAAAAAAGAAAAGCAATCTGTAATGGGTTGCTTTTCTTTTTTAGGGGTATACGATATAATTTACTTGTGTAATTCAGTGCTTATATATTTAGTAATATGGTTGTGGTGGGGATTTTTTTTCCCAAATTATTCAAAAATAAATTATATCTCCCCAAATAATTATCTACAAAAGTTCAAAAAACCACCTAAACAAGGTCTCAAAGCAATCTTTAGTATGTGGCACTTTAATTGAAAATGGGTATGCATCATACTCATTTTTACATTAAAACTCCTGGTAAAGCAGGCTTAACATACAATGAAAAAAATATACATTTTATTTACACTAATCATTTTATGCCATATTGTTAAAGGGCAACAAGATGCTCAGTATAGTCAGTATATGTTTAACGGTATTTATATCAATCCAGCTTATGCAGGATATAAAGAACAGTTGAATATACATAGTTTTTATCGTAACCAATGGACAGGTATTGATGGAGCGCCAGTAAGCATGTCGCTTGCGGTTGATGCAATTGCAAACGAAGGAAATGTTGGTTTTGCATTACAAATAGCATCTGATAAATTGGGAGCTCAAAGTAGCATATCGGCCTATGGAAATTATGCATACCGCTTAAGAGTTGGCAATTCAGAGGCCTCTCGTTTAGCATTAGGTGTAGGTTTTGGGGTGGTGCAAAACGGAATAAATGGAGATATGCTAAACCCAATTGATTTTGGAGACAATAGAATTCCCATTGGGATGCAAAAGAATATTTTACCAGATGCTAGAGCAGGTGTATTTTATTCGAATGACAGGTGGTATGCTGGTTTTTCCGCTGATAATTTGATTGCGCAATATACCGTTAAACAAGATTTTTCTGCGGCTTATTATCCCACTCAAAAAGCACATTATTACTTAACTGGAGGGGTTTTATTGCCTTTGAACGAAAATATACAAATTAAGCCTTCATTTTTGCTTAAAGACGATAGAGGTGGCCCTACAAGTTTAGATGTAAACGCCTTTGTTTTATTAGCAGATAAGATTTGGTTGGGTGGTAGTTATCGTACAGCAGTGAAACTGTATGACAAATCGTATTTGCAGAAAGATTTGCAAATGAAAAATTCAGTTGTGGCAATGACAGAAATTTTCGCAACTCCACAATTGCGATTAGGTTATGCATTTGACTATAGTTTGAGCAAGCTTTCTGGTTATAGTGGTGGTTCTCATGAAATTTCTGTTGGTTTTTATATCAGACCAAAGAATTTGAGAATGTTAACTCCTAGGTATTTCTAACACAATTTTAATTAAATATAATATTACACAAATCATCTCTAAACCTTAGTAAGGAAAAATTTAAATAAATGAGAAGAATATTCAATATAAGCATTATTGTAATTAGCATATTAATGCTCAACATATCTACTAGTAAGGCGCAATATGTACTTAAAGAGGCTGATATTCAGTTTGATCTTTATAATTATGAAAAAGCAGTAATACTATACACGGAAGCTTATCAAAAGAAAAAAACACTAAAGGCTACAGAAAGATTAGCAGAAAGCTACAGACTGATGCAAGATTACAAACAAGCAGAAAGTTGGTACGCACTTTTAATAAGCACAGAGGGTGCTAAGCCTGAAGCACACAGGTGGCATGCAGAAATGCTAAAAAATAATTCAAAATATAGCGAAGCCAAAGTGCAATATGCAAAATACGCAACACAAGCAAAAAATTTAACTCCAGCTCAATTTAATCAAGTAGATGTTTGGCAAAAATCTTGTGATTCGGCTGTAAAATGGATGAGAAACCCAAATACAATTGCCATCAAAAATGAAAAATCTCTAAATAGTGCTCAATCTGATTGGGCAGCTGTAAATTATAATGGTAATGTTGTATTTACTTCAGATAGATCAAATATTGGAGAACTTAATGTAAGAACAGATAAACCATTTTTAAAATTTGATACGGGTAAAAAACCAGATAAAAAAATATACGGTTGGACAGGTAACGAATACTTAAAAATTTATCAAAAAGATAAATCAATTGATAGTATCTCTCTATTTCCAATAAATGCTCATACTGATTATCACGTTGGCGCTACGAGTTTTAGTAAAAATGGAAATGAAGTATTTTTTACATTAACAAAAATACCTAGTAAAGTAGAAAAGTTAAAAAATGCGCCTAGCACCATTAATATAGAAATTTACAGTAGTAAAATGGAAAACGGAAAATGGAGTGAGCCTATTCCATTTCGTTACAATAAGGCGCAAGAATGGTCTGTTGGAGATCCTTATTTAAGCATAGATGGAACAACTTTGTTTTTTGTTTCTAATAAGCCAGGTGGATTAGGTGGTACAGATATTTATTATTGTAAACGTTCATCTGGAGGAAATTGGGGTGAAGCTATAGCCTTGTCGGCAGCTAATACTGCGGGTAATGAAAGAAGTCCTATGAAGGATGATGAGAATTTTTATTTTTCAACGGATGGTAGTATCAGTATGGGCGGCTTAGATATATTTAAAGCTAAAATTACAGATAGAGGGGTTTTAACGAATATCGAAAATATGGGCTATCCATTAAATTCTGCCCAAGATGATTTTGCTTTTAATATTTTAGATAAAACAAAAGGTTATTTTGCCTCTAATAGAGAGGGTGGGATAGGTAGTGACGATATTTATACTTTTATAGAGCAACTGAAACTTAAATTTAGATTGGAGGGACAGGTATTTAATAAAGAGACAAATTTTCCTTTAGCAAATGCAGTAGTAACTTTAAAACATGTTAACGGTACGCCAATCAAAACTACTACTGATGAGAATGGCAGATATAAATTTAATTTAGAAGAGAACACGGATTATAATGTTTTAGCAGAAAAAACAGAATTTAGAACAGCCAATGAAGATATAACAACCAAAGGTTTAAATGAATCAAAAGTGATTAAGCAGGATCTTTATTTGGCACAAATAGTTATTGGAAAGGAAATTAGAATTGAGAACATTTATTACGATTTCGATAAATCTAACATCAGGCCAGATGCCTCTAAGGAATTAGATAAAATAGTTACTGTGATGAAAGAAAATCCAACAATTTGGATTGTACTTGGATCACATACTGATAGTAGAGGTAAAGATCAATATAACCAATGGTTATCTCAAAGTAGAGCTAACTCTGCCGTACAATATATAATTGATAGGGGTGTAGATAAAAGCCGTATAACTGCAAAAGGCTATGGAGAAAATAAACATGTAAACGAATGTGAAAATGGAGTGAAATGCTCAGAAGAAGCTCATCAATTAAATAGAAGAACCGAATTTACAATTGTTAAACAATAAATTAAAGGCGCTCTTAACTACAGATGAATATTCTTATTGCTGATGATGTTAAAATTTACAGGCTTGCAATTAAATCCTATATCCATAAATTATGGCCAGATGCTGTAGTTTATGAAGAAAGTAATTTAGATTCAGTAATAAAAGATGTTTTTGATGTAGAATATGATTTGCTGATATTAGCTGATAGTATGCCAGGTAATGAGCAAATTGAAGATTTTGTTACACAAGCAATAAAATACACCAAGGTAATTATATTTTGTGATTGTACTGAAGATAGCGCCAAAGCCAAGAGATTAATAGAATTGGGTGCGGATGGTTTTTTATCGAAAACGGCGACAGAGCAGGAGGTAATTAGCACTTTGCTATTTGTTTTTAGTGAAAATTAATCAGGCTTAGATAAATAAAACGCAGCTGTAAAAGATTTATGATGTTTGCATTAAACATTTTACCTTTGTGTATGGAAATAAAAGAGCAGAAAAATAATCCATTACATGGTTTAACTCTTGAGTTTATTGTAAAACAACTTTTTTTTCATTACGGATGGGAAGAGCTGGGCAACCTAGTTAAAATCGCTTGTTTTAAAAATGATCCAACAATGAAATCGAGCTTAAAGTTTTTACGAAAAACAGATTGGGCTCGTAAAAAGGTAGAAAAATTATATTTAAACACATTTCACTAAAACATTGACGCCTTAATAAAGTTAGTTAAATAGATCTTATTTAACCAGCTAATTATGAAACAGGTATTCTCAATATTTTTTCTAGTAATTTTTATTCATTTAACTGCAAAAGCGCAAACTGAAATTAAGGGACAAGTCATAGATCAGGTTTCTAAAAAAGGTCTTGAAAAGGTTGAAGTGCTAAACACCACCAATCAATTATCAACGCTTACTGATATCAATGGTAATTTCAAGATCAATGCTAAAGTTGGTGATGTGATGGTTTATCGACTATTGGGTTTTGATACAGATACGGCTTTATTAATAAATTTAAAAGAAGTAAAAAGACTTCTTCGTACACAATCAAATACCTTAAATACAGTTAGTATTTCTGGGCAGGTTGACCCTAAAACTCAGTATGCCGATGTGTATAATAAAGCCAATCCGGTATTACTAACTCCAGGTAGGGGTCTGCGTTTTTATCCGTCTAGTTTTTTTGGTAAAGAAGGTAAGCACGCCAGAAGGCTAAAAAAATTGATCGAAACTGATCAAGTAGAGAAAGAAATTGATAAGAGATTTAATGTCGTTACTGTTACAGCATTGTTGCCTATTAAACAACCAGAACTTTATGCGTTTTTGGTGCTTTATCGTCCTGATATTAAATTTGCTATAAATGCTGATTCTGATGATTTTAGATTTTATCTATTAGAAGCTTATGAAAAATTTAAAGCGTTGCCTGCAGATCAAAAAACATTGCCTAAACTTCAGAATTAGTACGTTGTACTATTAAGGTAGTTTTTTGAATTTCTAATAAATGTTATAAATTAAATGTTTTCTTCAACTAAATTTTCTTGCGCAAAACGTGTTAAATCGCTGTATTTAAGATATTTTTAAATATTGATAAGGTTTTTGTGTGCAAACCTAAAATACATTTCATAAATTAGTCATTCAAATATGAATGTATGAAAAGAGGTTTGATGTTAGTTGTGATGCTTTTTGTGGTTAATAATGCTTTAGCTAAAATGGTAAATGCTTTGCCTAAAGATAAACCAAGTGTGCTGGTGTTTTCATTAACTAAGGGTTTTCACCATTCATCAATAGCCGATGGAATAGTGGCGTTATTTAAATTGGGACAAGAAAATAACTTCAAGGTAGATACCACCACAAATGTTTTATCATTTAATACGCAAAATCTTAAACAATACAAAGTCATTATTTTTTTAAATCCTACCGGAACTAGTGTGTTTAATGATGATCAAAAAGCTGCATTTAAATTTTTTATAAATGAAGGTGGTGGTTTTGTTGGCATACATGCAGCAACAGATTTTAGTTACGAATGGGATTGGTATGGTAAATTAATTGGAGGGTATTTCGAAAGTCACCCTAAAATACAAGAAGCAAAATTAAATATTGTAATGCCTAAACATACGCTGGTAAAAGGTTTGCCTAGCCCATGGTTACATAATGACGAGTGGTATAATTTTAAAAATTTAAACACTGATGTTAAGGTACTCATCCAGGCTGATGAAACTTCATATAAAGGTGGTAAAATGAAAAATAATCATCCTGTTAGTTGGTATCACATTTACGATGGTGGAAAAGTTTTTTACACGGCATTGGGGCATACCAATGAGTGTTATTCAGATCCTGTTTTTCTTAAACATTTATTAGCTGGTATAAAGTGGGCAATAAAATAAATTGATTTTTGGGCGTTTCCCAATACCGATGAAGAATCGGTAAAGGGCCGGGCTTTACAGGGCTTCGCTTCGCTACGGTACCGATAAAAAATCGGTACAAACCCTTTCAATCCCTAACGCAAACCAAACCGTTTAGTTTTTGTTGTTTAACTTAGCAAGGTTAAAAAAATATTTTGATCATGATAAGAATAAATGAGCAAACTGAAAATGAAGTTTTGCAAGATTTAAAAGTTGGAGATTTAGTAACCGATGGTTTTAGCAAAACAGGTTTAATAGAAAGTGTGGAAACCACTGATGATGGGTTATATAAAATCTATGAAATTTATTTAACTACCGGTAGGGTAATTACTACTAAAAGATAAGATTTTATCGATTTCTTGTCATCAACTTATTGTAATAAATCATAGCTAAGCCAATACTTATGAATGCTAATACAATAAAAAAGGTATTGATTAACACTTGTTGATAACCAAATTTAGTAACATCTAAAAACGGGTAAGGATACCAATTCACAAAATAACCTCTAATTAACGAATAGGCTAAATAAACTAATGGGAAATAAGTCCACGAGATCATATCTTTCCATACAAGTGAAACTTTGTTAACAAATACTACCCAATAGCTAAAGTAGGCTAATGGTACAACAACATGTAGTAAGTTATCGGCAACCAATTGCCAACCTTTTGGTTCCCACATACCTCTAAGTACTAAATTGTAAACTAAACCAACTATTAAAATGTATAATGCAATTGCAGATTTGGTTTTTGGTAATGAAAATATTTTGCCAAAACTTGTAGGTGATGCTAATAATTCTGAGGTTAAACTAATAGCAACCAATAAATTACTTAAAATAGTAAAGTAACTAAAGTAGTTAGCAAGGCTATCTTTTAAAATGATGAGTTGTAGAATTAGCGCAAACCATGCAATCAACACCATTGCTATTTCAACATATTTTTTCATTGTTTCTTTAGTTAATTAAAGATACAGATAGCTAGCGGATTTTAATAAGTGAAAATAAAAATTTTGATTGTTACCAATTTGGTAATAAATTTGTATATTTAAACATGCGCATTATTGCCAAGAAAACACTTATTGATTTTTATAAAAAACATAACACTGCTAAGGCGAGCTTAGAGGCGTGGTATTTGGAGGTGGTTGATCAAGATTGGGCCATGCCGGCAGATGTAGTTAAGCTTTATACATCTGCAGATGTGATAACTGGGAAATGTTTTGTGTTTAATATAAAAGGCAATGATTATCGATTAATAGCCGATATAGAGTTTAAGTTAAAAATTGTTTTTATAGTTTGGATTGGTACACATGCCAATTATGATAAAATTAAAGTAGAGGAGGTAAAATATGTTAAGGGTAATTAAGACAGAAGAAGAATATGAGTTAGCTTTAGGAAAAGCTTATTTGTTATTGCAGGAAGAGATAGAATTAGATACCAAAAAAGCCGATGAGTTAGATTTACTCACTTTACTTATTGAGCATTATGAAGAGGCTCATTATCCAATTATGCCGCCAACTCCAATTGAAGCAATAAAATTTAGATTAGAGCAATTGGGTAAATCCCCAAGTGAATTATCAAAAATTTTAGGAGCTAGAAGTCGCCAATCTGAAATCTTAAGCGGTAAACGTAAGCTAAGTTTGAGCATGATTAGAAAACTACATGAGGTTTTGAATATTCCTGCTGAGAGTTTGATTGGGGCTTATTAAAGTTTTGTAAATTCATGCTCAGCTCAATAGATTTAGACTTTCAAAAAATAAAGAAAAAAATATATTATGTTGATGGTTCTCTGCGTGATATTTATATTCATAATACTTCAAAAGAAGATTGGCAAGTTTGGGCAGACTTTGTAAATGAAAATTACAAAATTTCATTCCATATTTATGAAACAAAGGTAAATGAGGATAATGTTAATCTATCCAAGATATTTGATTATTGGTGTGGCGTTCATGATAATTGCTCAACAGCAACAATTTACATAGGTGATATACAAGTGAACGCTCACTTCTTCGACGATCAGGAAATAGAGAACGATATTTCTCCAAAAGAAATAAAATCTATCGAAGATCATAATCAGCTATTAGGTTATATGGTTGGGCTTTCAAATGTTCTTAATAAAAAAGTAATTATGACACCAGAGAACGAACCTAACATGATTTTAATTTCGGTTGACAAAGGCAAAATTTTTATTAAAAACTAAATTAGCTCTTATTCCATGGTCTGTGATAAACAGAACACCATTTAGGGGTTATTGTTAAACTTTGTAAAACTATTGCATTTTACCTAAAACTTTGTCAGGGTAAAGCGTATTGCAACTGATGTTTCTTGCACAGGTTTTGGTGCTCTAAACCCGATATACGTGGAAATTTTTGTCATGCTGAGCCTGTCGAAGCACAAAAATTGGAACATTAGCGGGGCTATTGTAGCCATTGATTACTGACAATCGTTTTCTCGAAAGAGCCTTTAAACTTTGTCAAATCTTTAAACTCCTTGCTATTAATTTGACAAAGTTACAATGAGCTAACTTTGAAAAGCTATTGCAGTTTGCCTAAAACTTTGTCAGGGTAAGGCGTATTGCAACTGATGTTTCTTGCACAGGTTTTGGTGCTCTAAACCCGATATACGTGGAAATTTTTGTCATGCTGAGCCTGTCGAAGCACAAAAATTGAAACATTAGCGGGATTGGTTTAGCCATTGATTACTGACAATCGTTTTCCAGAAATGTTATTCGGTAAACTTATTATCCTCAACTATTTACTGAATTTAAATTAAAGAGATTGCTTTCCCGAGGAAATCGGGACGGGCTGTTGTTCCTCCTCGCAAAGAAGGCAAGGAGGAAAGAAAAAAAATCTTACTCAAACACTTGATTATCACAAATTAAGTTCATACTTTTGCAGTCCCTTAATGTGGCCTCATTGTAGGCTGGCCATTAAGGAAGTTTTTAAATAAAATAGCAAAAACAAAAAGCAAGAAATGCCAACCATTCAACAATTAGTTAGAAAAGGTAGAGTAGCACTGGAGTTCAAGAGTAAGTCTCCGGCGTTGGACAGTTGTCCACAGCGAAGAGGTGTATGTACACGTGTATATACTACTACCCCTAAAAAACCAAACTCAGCAATGCGTAAAGTTGCCCGTGTACGTTTAACCAATGGAAAAGAGGTGAATGCCTATATTCCTGGAGAAGGTCACAACTTACAAGAGCACTCAATCGTTTTGATTCGTGGTGGTCGTGTTAAAGATTTACCAGGTGTACGTTACCACATTATTCGTGGGGCATTAGATACATCAGGTGTAGCTGGTCGTAACCAACGTCGTAGTAAATATGGTACTAAGCGTCCTAAACCAGGGCAAGTAGCTGCAGCACCAACTAAAGGAAAGAAAAAATAATTAGGAGGAAACAGAAATGAGAAAATCAAAACCAAAAAAGAGAATTATTCTTCCTGATCCTAAATTTAACGATGTTCAGGTTACAAGATTTGTAAACAATATGATGTACGATGGAAAAAAATCTATCGCTTACTCTATTTTTTATGATGCAGTAGAAATTGCAGAGCAAAAAGCTGGTGAGAATGGCTTAGAAATTTTTAAACGTGCTTTAGTAAATATAAGCCCAGCGGTAGAGGTTAAGTCTCGTAGAGTTGGTGGTGCAAACTTCCAAGTACCTACAGAGGTAAGACCAGATCGTAAAATTGCTTTAGGCATGAAATGGTTAATTAACTATGCTCGTAAACGTGGTGAAAAAACCATGAAAGAAAAATTAGCAGGCGAAATTGTTTCAGCAGCTAAAGGTGAAGGTGCAGCAGTTAAGAAAAAAGAAGATACGCATAAAATGGCTGAGGCTAACAAAGCGTTCTCTCACTTCAGATTCTAAGATAAATGATTGAATGAAGGAATTTTGAATGAGTGAATAGATTTAAATGCTATTCACTCATTCTATTATTAGCTCATTCATTAATTCAAAAATATGTCAAGAGATTTAAAATTTACAAGAAATATAGGTATTGCAGCTCACATTGATGCGGGTAAAACTACAACAACAGAGCGTATTCTATATTATGCAGGTGTTAGTCATAAAATTGGTGAGGTGCATGAAGGTGCTGCAACAATGGACTGGATGGCACAAGAGCAAGAGCGTGGTATTACCATTACTTCTGCTGCAACAACCGTTGGATGGAAATATAGAGATCAAAACTATCACATTAACATTATCGATACTCCTGGACACGTAGATTTTACCGTAGAGGTAAATCGTTCGTTACGTGTATTAGATGGTTTAGTGTTTTTGTTCTCTGCAGTTGATGGTGTTGAGCCTCAATCTGAAACTAACTGGCGTTTAGCTAATAACTATAATGTTGCTCGTATTGGTTTCGTTAACAAAATGGACCGTTCTGGAGCAGACTTTTTAAAAGTTGTTGGCCAGGTTAAAAGTATGTTAGGTAGTAATGCAGTTCCATTGCAATTACCTATCGGTTCTGAAGATTCATTTAAAGGTGTGGTTGATTTAATTAACAACCGTGGTATTGTTTGGAATGAGCATGATAAAGGTATGACCTTTACAGAAGTGCCTATCCCAGAAGATATGTTAGATGAGGTTGCAGAGTGGAGAGAAAAATTACTTGAATCAGTAGCTGATTATGATGAAACTTTGATGGAGAAATTCTTCGAAGATCCTAACTCAATTACTGAGCGTGAAATTTTAGATGCTTTACGTGCAGCTGTATTAGATGCTAAAATTGTACCTATGGTTTGTGGTTCATCTTTCAAAAACAAAGGTGTACAAACTATGCTTGATTATGTGATGGAATTATTGCCTTCACCTATGGATAGCGAAGGTGTTATTGGCACTAACCCAGATACTGGCGAAGAAATTTTACGTAAACCATCAGAAAAAGAGCCTTTTGCAGCTTTAGCTTTTAAAATTGCAACAGATCCTTTCGTAGGTCGTTTATGTTTTATCCGTGTTTACTCGGGTAACTTAGAAGCGGGTTCTTACGTTTATAACGCTCGTTCTGAAAACAAAGAGCGTATTTCTCGTATCTTCCAAATGCATGCTAACAAGCAAAACCCAATTCCTAATGTAGGTGCTGGAGATATTGCTGCGGTAGTAGGCTTTAAAGATATTAAAACTGGAGATACCCTTTGCGAAGAGAAAAACCCAATCATTCTAGAATCAATGAACTTCCCTGAGCCAGTAATTGGTTTAGCAATTGAGCCTAAAACTCAAGCAGACGTTGATAAATTAGGTATGGCTTTAGGTAAATTAGCAGAAGAAGATCCTACATTTAGAGTTCAAACTGATGAAGAAACTGGTCAAACAGTAATTTCTGGTATGGGTGAGCTTCACTTAGATATTTTAATTGATCGTTTAAAACGTGAATTTAAAGTAGAAGTAAATCAAGGTGCACCACAAGTAGCTTACAAAGAAGCAATTTTTGGAACAGCTAATCACCGTGAAACTTATAAAAAACAATCTGGTGGTCGTGGTAAATTTGCTGATATTTCAGTGGTAATTTCGCCAATTGATGCTGATTTCGAAAAAGGTGGTTTACAATTTGTAAACGAAATTACAGGTGGTTCAATTCCACGTGAATTTATTCCTTCGGTAGAAAAAGGTTTTGCTTCGGCAATGAGTAATGGTGTGTTAGCTGGTTACCCACTTCCTGATATGAAAGTACGTTTGATTGATGGTTCATTCCATGCGGTCGATTCAGATGCTTTATCATTTGAGCTTGCTGCTCGTATGGCATATCGCGAAGCTTTACCAAAATGTAAGCCTACTTTGATGGAGCCAATCATGAAAATCGAAATCTTAACTCCTGAAGAAAACATGGGTGATGTAATCGGTGATATGAACCGTCGTCGTGGTCAGTTATTAGGTATGGATACACGTAACGGATCTCAAGTAATTAAAGCAACTGTGCCTTTGTCAGAAATGTTTGGTTATGTAACTCAGTTACGTACAATCACTTCTGGACGTGCAACTTCTACAATGGAATTTGATCATTATGAAGCAGCGCCTAAAAACGTACAAGATGAAGTAATTGCTAAATCAAAAGGTAAAGTTAAGTCAGAAGACTAATAATGTTTAGCGTTCGGCGCATGGCGTAAAGCGGTTAAATCGCTCAACGCCATACGCTCAACGCCTAACGCAAGATAAACCGACCGCTTGTTATTAATAGCTCTAACAGGTGATCATAATTAAAATAGAACATGAGCCAAAGAATTAGAATTAAATTAAAATCTTACGATTACAACTTGGTAGATAAATCTGCAGAGAAAATCGTTAAAACTGTTAAACCTACGGGTGCAGTAGTTAGCGGACCAATTCCGTTGCCAACAGAAAAGAAAATCTTCACTGTTTTGCGTTCACCACACGTAAACAAAAAAGCACGTGAGCAGTTTCAATTGTGTGCTTATAAACGTCTTTTAGATATTTATAGTTCTAACTCTAAAACTGTTGATGCATTGATGAAACTTGAATTACCTAGTGGTGTTGAAGTAGAAATCAAAGTTTAATGATTTTATAATCCAAAAAAAAGTCCTTGAAATTTTCAAGGACTTTTTTTGTGTCATTAGTTTTATAAACTACTTCCCTCTCGTTCTTAATTCTTCTAAAGCATTCCGCTCATCTTGTAATTCTCTAGCTAACTTACGTTGCTGATCGTTCGATTTGGTTTTATAAGCTTGGTATTCAGCAGAAATTTCGTCATAAAGTTGGGTTCTGTGTTTAGCCTCTAAAATGCTTTTAGCAGATCTGGCAATTACAACAAATAATGAAATTGCCAATATGATAATTATCGACCAAACGATGGTGCTATAAGTTCCCTTAGTAAATGAAATACCTAAAAAGCTAATTTCATCAGCCTTTGCTGTGGTTTCGCTCAAAGAATTTTCCTTTCCACTAACTTCAGCTTTTAAGCTTGAAATCGTTTTTTCTTGCTCTATTACTTTGGTATTAATGTTTTTAAATGCCGTTCTCTCTTTTCTTAGGGTATCATTTACACTTTTCCATAAAGCATCTAACCTAACAGGATTAATTAATTTAGAGCCGTATGATGATCTGGAGCGAGATAACAAAAAACGATATTGTCCATTTAAACTAAAATCAGTATTCCTAACCGTGTCAATTGTTCTTTTCTGGTATTTATTTCTTAGGGCTGGTTTAGCCAGATTTTTAACAGGTGTTTGAGCCTTAATTGCTGTTTGAGCTAAAATATTAAAAGACAAAAAACATAACATTATTCCTGTTACAGTAAAAAGTAATCGTTGTTTCATAATTGTGATGATCTCATTAATTAAACAATTATAGTTAAAAATTATTGTGTATTTTAATATGTGATGGTCTTTTTATCATAGATTGCCACATCATTTTTAATAAATTCACTCTTCTCAAAAATCATTTATTAAATGATGACATAGCTGAATATCTCTTTAAAATGAAATGATTTTGTTAAAATCTTATCGAACAGTTTTGTTTGAAAAAACAATAAAACGTGACGATCTCGAATTCATACCAATGTACACGAATGGGCCTCAATTATTTGTTATGGAGATTTAAATGTTTACAAAGAACAATTGAAGCTGCAAAAACTTTTTTCGCTAATAGGATGGAAGGAGCAGTTTAGTTAAGTTCTGAAATGATTTGTAAACTTTCTAATTAATAAAATATTACTTTGTATATAGACTTTATTATTTAGATTTTAATTGATAAAGCACAAAGAAGTCACTTATATTTGCAGCAATGACGGTTTTATTATTTACCATTATTGTATTAATTGGTGCTTTCCTAGCGGGATTACTGGGCTCTCTTACTGGCTTAGGTGGCGGAGTAATTATCATTCCATTGCTAACCCTTGGCCTAGGAGTAGATATTCATTATGCAATTGGTGCATCCATCATTTCTGTAATTGCTACATCATCAGGTTCGGCAGCAGCTTATGTTAAGGAAGGTATTACTAACGTTAGAATTGGTATGTTTTTAGAGGTTGCTACAACCTTAAGTGCCATAGTTGGAGTAGTTATTGCATCCTATATTAAAGCCGATTATATCATTGTAATTTTTGGATTGATTTTATTATTCTCTGCATTTATGATGTTGAAGAAAAAAATTGATCACTCTAATAATGAAAAGACAAGTGTTTTAGCTAATTATTTCAAGTTAAACGGGAGTTATCCTACAGAAAATGGAATAAAGCAATATGCGGTTCATCACGTAGTTGGTGGCTTTGCCATGATGTTTGTTGCAGGAACGCTTTCAGGTTTATTGGGTATAGGTTCTGGTGCATTAAAAGTTATTGGAATGGATAACATCATGAAAATTCCGTTTAAGGTTTCTACAACAACGAGTAATTTTATGATTGGGGTAACTGCAGCTGCTAGTGCGTTGGTATATTTGCATAAAGGTCAAATAGATCCGGCAATAGCGATGCCAGTAACTATAGGAGTTATTGCAGGAGCAACCATCGGGGCTAAAATTTTAATCAAAACCAAAACAGATAAGTTAAAAGTTGTATTTGCAGTGGTTGTTACAATTTTAGCTTTGCAAATGATCTATAAAGGCTTAACCGGCAGTTAGAGGTGTTTTAAATGAAAAAGAAAGATCACTCAATAGTTTAGATATTCAAAATTCAATCCTTCAAAATTCAGTCATTAATTATAATGAGTAAGCAAATCAAACATTATTTAGGAGACAAGGATGTTCAAGTTATTTTGGGAACTTTATTACGTGTGGGTGTAATCTTATCAACCGCTGTTGTGTTATTAGGAGGGATAATTTTTTTAACTACACAAAGCAACCACAGCGTATCTTTTTCAGAATTTAAGCCAGAGCAAACTAAATTTTCGTCTGTAGCAGAAATAATTGTTGGTCTAAAAAATATGGATGGATTAGCAATAATTCAATTTGGCGTATTGCTGTTAATTTTTACTCCAATAGCACGAGTAGTTTTTTCAATCTTTAGCTTTCTAATGGAGAAAGACTATATGTATGTGATAATTGGTACAATAGTATTGTGTGTGATTATCACCAGTTTATACCTCGATATAGCTCATTAGAGAACATTTTCTCTTCAATGTACGAGTGCTTAAAAAATAATTGCTCTTTTTTACAAAAATAATGAGCTAACTATTTGAAAATTAATAATTCTTGTCTATCTTTGCCGTCCCTTAGCGGGGATGTATATCCACCTTGAACGAAGCCCTACTGCTTCGATGGGTGTTAAATTAAAAATAGAAAATGTCAGGTATTATTGGAAAAAAAGTAGGAATGACCAGCATTTTTGACGCCGAAGGAAGAAACATTCCTTGTACGGTGATCGAAGCTGGACCTTGTGTTGTAACACAAGTTAAGACCGAAGAAAAAGATGGTTACGTTTCAGTTCAACTGGGATATGATGAAGCCAAAGAAAAAAACACTACCCAACCTCTAAAGGGTCACTTTGCGAAAGCAAACACAACTCCAAAACGCAAATTAGTAGAATTTGAGCAGTTTGAAGATTCAGTTAACTTAGGTGATACTGTAACTGTTACAATTTTTAACGAAGGCGATTTTGTTGATGTTGTTGGTACTTCAAAAGGTAAAGGTTTTCAAGGTGTGGTAAAACGTCATGGTTTTGGTGGTGTGGGTGGTCAAACTCACGGTCAGCACAACAGATTGCGTGCGCCAGGTTCATTGGGTGCTGCATCTTATCCAGCTCGTGTATTCAAAGGAATGCGCATGGCAGGTAGAACTGGTGGAGACAGAGTAAAAGTTCAAAACTTACAAGTATTGAAAGTTTATGCTGAGCAAAACTTAGTAGTAGTTAGTGGTTCCGTACCAGGAGCTAAAGGTTCTTACGTAATCTTAGATAAGTAAGCAGATGGAAGTTAAAGTAGTAAACATTTCAGGAAAAGAGACAGGTGCCAAGGTGCAGCTTCCTGAGTCGGTATTTGGTGTAACACCAAGCGACCACGCGATTTATTTAGATGTAAAGCAGTATTTGGCTAACCAACGTCAAGGAACTCACAAATCTAAACAACGTAACGAAATTGCAGGTTCTACCCGTAAATTATACAAACAAAAAGGTACAGGCGGTGCACGTGCCGGAAGCATTAAATCTCCATTATTTAATGGTGGTGGTCGTGTTTTTGGTCCACAGCCAAGAGACTATAGTTTTAAACTAAATAAAAAATTAAAATCATTAGCACGTAAATCTGCTTTAGCTTATAAAGCTCAAGATAACAACGTGGTAGTATTAGAAGATTTTACTTTTGATAGCATTAAAACTAAAAACTATATCAATTTGGTTAATGCATTAAATTTAGCTGGAGAGAAAACGTTATTGGTTTTACCTACGCAAAATAATAATATCTATTTATCAAGCAGAAACATTCAGAAAGCTAAAGTTATTACAGCAGCAGATTTAAATACATACGATGTATTAAATGCAGGCAAACTTTTGTTAACTGCAGATTCGCTTAAAACATTGGAGGAGGCATTTGCCAAGTAATATGGAAATTTTACAAAAACCAATATTAACTGAAAAAGCTTCTGCATTAACTGAAAAAGCTAATCGTTTTACTTTCAGAGTAGATCATAGAGCTAATAAGTTGCAGATTAAATCAGCCATCGAAAAAATGTATGGAGTGAACATCGTTGCCTTAAACACTATGGTGGTTGTAGGTAAGTTGAAATCAAGAAATACAAAAGGTGGATTAGTAACGGGTCGTACCCCGAAATACAAAAAAGCTATTGTTACATTGAAAGATGGCGAAACAATAGATTATTACGCGAATATTTAATAAGAATTGAATAATTTATAACTATGGGCTTAAGAAAATTTAAACCAGTCACTCCGGGTACCCGTTTTAGGGTAGGCGCAAGCTTTTCGGAGATTACAGCAACCAAGCCCGAAAAATCATTGGTTGTATCTTCTAAAAAATCGGGAGGTCGTAACAATACAGGAAAGATGACAATGCGCTACATGGGCGGTGGTCATAAAAAATCTTACCGTTTAATTGATTTTAAACGTGATAAGTTTAACATTCCTGCAACAGTAGCTACTGTTGAGTACGATCCAAACCGTACCGCCCGTATTGCTTTATTGCACTACGCAGACGGAGAGAAGCGCTACATTATTGCACCAGAAGGGTTGCAAGTAGGACAAACTGTGCTTTCGGGTGATAACGCTACTCCAGAAGTAGGTAACACATTAACGTTGGCAAATATCCCTTTGGGATCTATTATCCACAATTTAGAAATTCAACCAGGTAGAGGTGCTCAATTGGCACGTAGCGCAGGTGCTTATGCACAACTTGCCGCTAGAGATGGTAGATATGCAACTATTAAAATGCCATCAGGTGAAGTAAGATCTATCTTAGTTACTTGTTTAGCAACAATTGGTGCAGTTTCTAACGCAGATCATGCAAATGAAGTTTTAGGTAAAGCAGGCCGTGCTCGTTGGTTAGGTCGTCGTCCAAGAACTCGTCCAGTAGCGATGAATCCTGTGGATCACCCAATGGGTGGTGGTGAAGGTCGCTCTTCAGGTGGTCAGCCTCGTTCAAGAAACGGAGTTTACTCTAAAGGCTTCAAAACCCGCTCACTTAAAAAATACTCAAATCGTTTCATCATAGAGAAAAGGAAGAAATAATGGCTCGTTCGATAAAAAAAGGACCTTATATTGACCATAACGTAGAGAAAAAAGTAATCTCTATGAATGATTCAGGCAAAAAGTCTGTGATCAAAACTTGGTCTCGCAGATCAATGATTTCACCAGATTTCGTGAATCATACATTTGCTGTACACAACGGTAATAAATTTATACCAGTATACGTAACAGAAAACATGGTTGGTCACAAGCTGGGAGAGTTTGCTCCAACCAGAACATTTAGGGGTCACTCTGAAAAAAGAAAATAATTAAGAGATGGAAGCATTAGCGAAATTAAACAATTGTCCAACCTCACCACGTAAAATGCGTTTGGTTGTAGATCTTATCAGAGGTGAGCGTGTTGAGAAAGCATTAAGCATTTTAAAATTCACAAATAAAGAAGCTGCAATTAGAGTTGAAAAACTTTTATTATCAGCAATCAAAAATTGGGAATCTAAAAATGAAGGTTCTCGCCCTGAAGAAAACCAATTATACGTGAAAACGATAATGGTAGGCGGTGGTCGTCAGTTAAAAAGATTAAGACCAGCACCTCAAGGTCGTGGTTACAGAATACGTAAGCGTTCTAACCATGTAACTTTGGTAGTAGATAGTAAAAACATTGAAACTAAAACTAATTAATAAACATGGGACAAAAAGCAAATCCAATAGGTGCTAGATTAGGAATCATCAGAGGATGGGATTCTAACTGGTTTGGAGGCAACAACTATGCTGATAAATTAGTTGAAGACGAAAAAATAAGAAAATACCTTTCAGCTCGTATTGCAAAAGGTGGAGTAGCTAAAGTAGTAATTGAGCGTACGTTAAAACGTATCACTGTTACTATCCATACAGCTCGTCCAGGTATTGTAATCGGTAAAGCAGGTGCTGAGGTTGATAAGATCAAAGAAGAGTTAAAGAAATTGACTAAAAAGGAAATTCAAATTAACATCTTTGAAATTAAACGCCCAGAACTTGATGCACAGTTAGTTGCAGAAGGTGTTGCAAAACAACTTGAGGCTAGAATCTCATTCCGTAGAGCAATGAAAACTACTATCGCATCAACAATGCGTATGGGTGCAGAAGGTATCAAAATAATGACTTCAGGTCGTTTAGGTGGTGCTGAGATGGCTCGTAGCGAACAGTACAAAGAAGGAAGAATTCCTTTGCATACTTTCCGTGCAGATATTGATTACGCATTAGCAGAAGCATTAACTACTTATGGTAAAATAGGTGTTAAAGTTTGGATCTGTAAAGGTGAAGTTTACGGTAAACGTGATCTTTCTCCAAACATCGGTGCTGCGAGCAATGCTCCAGGCAAAGGTGGCGACAGACCTCAAGGTGCATTCGGCGGTCGTGATGGCGGTAGAGATAACCGTGGAGGTGGCGATAGAAGAAATGACAAACGCGGTGCTGGCCAAGGCGGAAGAGACAATAAAGGTGGTGGTGCTAACAGAGGCCCACGCAAATAGTTAACAAGATCGTTTAACGATAATATTAAAATAAAATGTTACAGCCAAAAAGAACGAAGTTCAGAAAGATGCAAAAAGGCAGAATGAAAGGTTTAGCAACTCGTGGTGCTGAATTGTCATTCGGATCTTTCGGGATAAAATCTTTAGAGGCAACTTGGATTACAAGTCGCCAGATAGAAGCAGCCCGTATTGCGGTAACTCGTTTCATGAAACGTGAAGGTCAAGTTTGGATTAGAATATTCCCGGATAAACCGGTAACTAAAAAACCAGCTGAGGTACGTATGGGTAAAGGTAAAGGTGCTCCAGAATATTGGGTAGCTGTTGTTAGACCCGGACGTATAATTTTTGAAGCAGAAGGTGTTCCGATGGAAGTTGCCAAAGAAGCATTAAGACTTGCAGCTCAAAAATTACCAATTCAAACCAAATTTGTAGTACGTAGAGATTACGTAGAAGCATAAAAAAAGTTTTGGGATCAATGTTATAAATAACTTGTTGTTATAACCGCTAGACCCTAACATAAAAATTAATAAAATGAAGAACTCAGAAATCATAGGGCTTTCAAAAGAAGAACTAGTAGCTAAGATTGCAGAAGAAAAAGAAAACTTGGTAAAGTTAAAATTTGCACACACAATTTCGGCTATAGAAAATCCTACCCGTATTACTAAGGTAAGAAAAGACATCGCCCGATTAACTACTGAATTGACTAAGCTTAATAAAGCACAGTCTGCAACTGAAACTAAATAACTTTAGAGTCGAAATGGAAAGACAATTAAGAAAAACAAGAACCGGGTTGGTGGTAAGCAACAAAATGGATAAATCTGTTGTTGTAGCGGTTGAGCGTAAAGTAAAACACCCGATCTATGGTAAGTTTGTTAAGAAAACTACCAAATTTATGGCTCATGACGAAAAGAACGAATGTGGTATCGGAGATACTGTATTAATTCAAGAAACTCGTCCGCTGAGTAAAAACAAGAACTGGAGATTGGTACAAATTTTAGAAAGAGCTAAATAAGATGGTACAACAGGAATCACGATTAAACGTAGCCGACAATAGCGGCGCAAAACAAGTATTGGTTATCCGTGTACTTGGTGGAACAGGTAAAAGATATGCTTCTATAGGTGACAAAATTGTTGTTACTGTAAAAAGCGCTTTGCCTTCTGGTAACATTAAAAAAGGAACAGTTTCTAAAGCAGTTGTAGTAAGAACTAAAAAAGAAATCAGACGTAAGGATGGTTCTTATATTCGTTTTGACGATAATGCAGCAGTATTATTAAATGCACAAGACGAGCCACGTGGTACACGTATTTTTGGCCCGGTAGCAAGAGAACTGCGTGAAAAACAATTCATGAAAATTGTATCATTAGCACCGGAGGTATTATAATATGAAAAATAAAGTAACACAAACCAAAGTAAAAATCCGTAAAGGAGATTTAGTTAAGGTTATAGCTGGCGATTCAAAAGGCCAACAAGGTAAAGTTCAAGAAGTATTGGTTGCTAAAAATAGAGTTGTGATAGAAGGTGTTAATCTTGTATCAAAACATACTAAACCAAATGCTGCAACACCTAACGGTGGTATAATTAAAAAAGAAGCTGCTCTTCATATTTCTAACGTACAATTAGTTGATCCAAAATCTGGTAAAACTACTCGTGTTGGTCGTAAATTAAACGCTGACGGAAAATTAGTTAGAGTTGCTAAAATTTCAGGGGAGGAAATCAAATAATGGCATACGTACCAAGATTAAAAAGCAAATATAAAGAGGAAATTGTAACTGCTCTTAAAGATAAGTTCAATTACAAAAGCATCATGCAAGTTCCTAAATTGGAGAAAATTGCCATCAACCAAGGTGTTGGCCGTTACTCTGTAACTGATAAAAAAGTTATGGATAGCTCTATCTTAGAAATGAGCACTATTGCTGGTCAACAAGCAGTTGGAGCTAAATCTAAAAAAGATATCTCAAACTTTAAATTACGTAAAGGTATGCCAGTTGGTGTAAGAGTAACTTTACGTGACAATAACATGTATGAGTTTTTAGATAGATTAATTTCTGTAGCTTTACCTCGTATTAGAGATTTCAAAGGTATCAATGATAAAGGATTTGATGGAAAAGGTAACTATACTTTAGGTATCACTGAGCAAATCATTTTTCCAGAGATCAACATCGATAAAATTAGCAAAATTTTAGGTATGGATATTACATTTGTAACATCTGCTACTACTGATGTTGAAGCATTGGAACTTTTAAAACAATTTGGATTACCGTTTAAAAATCAAAAAACTGAGCAATAATGGCAAAAGAAGGAGTAAAAGCTCGCGAAGTTAAGCGCCAAAAATTGGTTGCTAAATATGCAGACAAACGTGCGGCTTTAAAAGCAGCAGGTGATTACGAAGGATTAGATAAATTACCTAAAAACTCTTCGGCAGTGCGTTTGCACAACCGTTGTAAGTTAACTGGTCGTCCTCGTGGATATATGCGTACTTTTGGTATATCAAGGGTTACTTTCCGCGAAATGGCTTTAGATGGTAAAATACCAGGCGTTAGAAAAGCTAGCTGGTAATTACTGAGTTATAAATTTTGAGTTATAAGTTGTAAGTTGTATTTTTGCAGCCCTTACAACTTATAGCTCATTGTATATATAGCTAAAAATAGAATTTTAACCGATAGCAGGTCTTATAGCCGAGGGGCAAACAAGATACCACTATCACAAATAAATAATAATGAATACAGATCCAATCGCAGATTATCTGACACGAGTGAGAAATGCTATCAAAGCTAATCACAGAATTGTAGAAATTCCTGCATCAAACCTTAAAAAGGAAATTACTAAAGTACTTTTTGATAAAGGTTACATCGCAAACTACAAGTTTGAAGACACTAATGCTCAAGGCATTATCAAAATTGCATTAAAATATAATGCAATCACTAAAATCTCGGCTATCCGTACGTTAACACGTATCAGCAAACCAGGTTTAAGACAATACGCTGGTGTAGATAATATGCCAAGAGTATTAAATGGTTTAGGTATCGCAATCTTATCTACTTCTAAAGGTGTAATGACTGATAAAGAAGCAGCCAAATTAAACATTGGCGGTGAGGTATTGTGTCACGTTTATTAATTAAAGGAGGATAGCACAATGTCAAGAATAGGAAAAAATCCAATTAATGTACCTGCAGGTGTTACAATAACTGTTTCGAAAGATAACGTTGTTACTGTAAAAGGCCCAAAAGGTGAATTAACTCAAGCAGTAGATGCTGATATCATTTTATCTCAAGAGGATGGCGTTTTTACAGTAAGTCGCCCAACTGAGCAAAAAAGACATAAAGCCTTACATGGTTTATATCGTTCTTTAATTAACAATATGGTTGTTGGTGTAACAGATGGTTTTAAAATTGAACAAGAATTAGTAGGTGTGGGTTACCGTGCTACTAACCAAGGTAATACTTTGGATCTTGTTTTAGGTTATTCTCACCATTATGTATTCCAGTTACCAGAAGAAATTAAAGTAACTACTACATCAGAAAAAGGTCAAACTCCTAAAATTATTTTAGAGAGTATCGATAAACAATTAATTGGTCAGGTAGCAGCGAAAATTCGTTCGTTACGTACTCCAGAGCCTTATAAAGGTAAAGGTATCAAGTTTGTTGGTGAAGTGTTAAGAAGAAAAGCAGGTAAATCAGCTTCTAAAAAATAATTAAAATGGCAGGAAAAAAATTATCTCGTAGAGATCGTATCAAAAAAGGTATCAGAAAAAGACTTACTGGATCTGAGAGCCGTCCACGTTTATCAGTTTATAGAAGCAATAAAGGTATTTATGCTCAAATTATTAACGATGTAACTGGTAATACAATAGTTTCAGCATCATCTTTATCTAAAGATTTTACTGGCAAAGGAAACAAATCTGATCAGTCAATCGCAGTAGGCAAGTTAATTGCTGAGAAAGCAATTGCAGCTGGTGTTAAAGAAGTTGTTTTCGACAGAAATGGTTACTTATACCATGGTCGTGTTAAATCGTTGGCAGATGGTGCTCGCGAGGCTGGTTTAGTATTTTAATCTAAGAAAAGAATAAGATGTCAACTATCAATATAAAAAGAGTTAAGACTAGCGAAATCGAATTGAAAGATCGTTTAGTTAGCATACAACGTGTTGCCAAAGTAACCAAAGGTGGTCGTACTTTCAGCTTCTCGGCCATTGTGGTTGTTGGAGATGAGCAAGGTGTTGTTGGTTATGGTTTAGGTAAAGCCAAAGAGGTTACTGAAGCTATTGCTAAAGGAATTGACGATGCTAAAAAGAACTTGGTTAGAGTTCCAATTTTACATGGTACTGTTCCTCATGAGCAAATCGGTAAATTCTCTGGAGGTTTTGTTTTAATTAAACCAGCTGCAGTTGGTACTGGCGTAATTGCTGGTGGTGCGATGCGTGCTGTATTAGAGAGTGCGGGTATTCACAACGTATTAGCAAAATCAAAAGGTTCATCAAACCCACACAACGTGGTAAAAGCAACAGTAGATGCTTTAACTAAAATGCGTGATGCTTACACAGTAGCTCAGCACCGTGGTGTAGATTTAAATAAAGTTTTTAACGGATAATATCATGGCTAAAATTAAAATTACCCAAGTAAAAAGCATTATCGATAGAAGCGAGCGCCAAAAAAGAACAATGAAAGCATTAGGTTTAACTAAAATGAACCAAACTGTAGAAGTTGAGGCTAACGCTGCCATTATTGGGATGGTAAGAAAAGTTAATCACTTAGTAGCTATAGAAGCAATTTAAAATGAATGAGTGAAGGATTGAATGAAAGAATGTTATTGGCATTCACTCATTCAATCATTCTACATTCTATCACTATTTTATTTATCGTTGTCCCTGATTAGTGAAAGCGAAGGGCAACACAACAAGTTTAAAAATGAACTTAAGTAATTTAAAACCTGCATCAGGTTCTGTAAAAAAAGTTAAAAGAATTGGTCGTGGTCAAGGTTCTGGTCGTGGTGGTACATCTACTCGTGGTCATAAAGGAGCTGGTTCACGTTCTGGTCATAAAACCAAAATTGGTTTTGAAGGTGGTCAAATGCCTTTACAACGTCGTGTGCCTAAAGTTGGTTTCAAACCAATTAACCGTACAGAATATGTTGGCGTTAACTTAGATGTGCTTCAAGGTTTAGCTGAAAGATTCAATTTAACAACAATTGATTTTGCTGCTATACAAGAGCATGGTTTAGCTTCTAAAAATGATCTAATTAAAATATTAGGTCGTGGTGAAGTTAAAGCAAAATTGGAAGTTACAGCTCATGCATTTTCTGCAACTGCACAAAAAGCTATCGAAGCTGCTGGAGGCTCAATCGTAAAATTGTAATTAATGAAGAAGCTATTTACTACTTTAAGTAATATCTGGAAAATACAAGAATTAAAAGAACGTATTTTATTTACGTTGATGATTCTTGTGATTTACAGGGTCGTTTGTCAAGTGGTTCTACCAGGTGTAGATCCAGCTCAGTTAGTAGATACTCAAAAAACTGGAATTTTAGGTTTATTAGATATGTTTGCAGGTGGTGCTTTTTCTAAAGTATCAATTGTAGCATTAGGTGTTATGCCTTATATCTCTGCATCTATTGTTGTTCAGTTGTTAGGTATTGCTGTCCCTTCTTTCCAAAAAATGCAAAAAGAGGGTGAGAGCGGAAGAAAAAAACTAACACAATATACACGTTACCTAACTGTTTTCATTACAGCAATTCAAGCTATCGGATATGTAAAAACTCAAATTAAACCAGAAGCAATTCTGATTGATTTAACTACATTTTACGTTATGTCTGGCTTTGTTTTAACAGCAGGTACATTGTTTGTAATGTGGTTAGGAGAAAAAATTACTGATAAAGGTATTGGTAATGGTACATCATTAATTATTATGGTGGGTATTATTGCCCGTTTACCAATTGCATTACAACAAGAGATTTCATCTAAATTCTCTGGTAACGATGGTGGTTTGATCATGATTGTTTTAGAGATTGTGGCATTGCTTGCCGTTGTAATGTTTACTATTTTAATTGTTCAAGGTGTACGTAAAGTACCTGTGCAATATGCAAAACGTATAGTAGGTAACAGACAAGTAGGTGGAGTTAGACAGTACATTCCTTTAAAGGTGAATGCGGCTGGGGTTATGCCAATCATTTTTGCTCAGGCATTAATGTTTATTCCTAATGCTTTAATAGGTTTTTTCCCTGAAAGATTAACCGATAGTTGGTTACATCAATATACTGATATTACCTCGCTAACATATAGTTTGACATTTGCATTTTTAATTATTGCATTCACGTTTTTCTATACTGCAATTACGGTAAATCCAACACAAATGGCTGATGATATGAAGAAGAATGGTGGCTTTATTCCGGGTATTAAACCAGGTTTAGCAACGTCTTCTTTTATTGATGATGTGATCTCAAAAATTACTTTCCCAGGATCGTTATTTTTGGCAATCATCGCTATCCTTCCATCTTTCGCAGTAAAACTTGGTATTCAGCAAGAATTTGCTCAATTTTTTGGAGGAACATCTTTATTAATTTTGGTTGGAGTTGTATTAGATACTTTACAACAAATCGAAAGTTATTTATTAATGCGTCATTACGATGGTTTAATGAAGACTGGTAGAGTAACCGGAAGAACTGGTATTCCTGCTGCAGGAACAACAAGTTCTCCTATTTAAAAATGATAAGGTGATCATATTTAAAATGATTGATTTGCCTTAATTGGTTAATCAATCATTTTTCATTTTAATCATTTAAAAATAAACAAGATGTCAAAAATTTATTATAAATCTCCGGAGGAGATCGAATTAATAAGGGAAAGTTCTTTACTTGTTTCAAAAACCTTAGCAGAAGTTGCGAAGATAATTGCTCCAGGCGTTACTACGCTAACTCTTGATAAATTAGCTTTTGAGTTTATTAAAGATCATGGCGCTGTTCCTGCTTTTTTAAATTACGGAGGATTTCCTAATTCATTATGTATTTCTCCGAACGATCAAGTTGTACATGGTATACCTAGTGATTATGTGATTAAAGATGGAGATCTTATATCAGTTGATTGTGGAGTAATAAAAGATAGTTTTTTTGGCGATTCGGCATACACTTTTTCTATTGGAGAGATTGATGCTGAAAAACAAAAGTTGGTAAACGTAACTCAAGAATGTTTACGGTTAGCAATTGAAAAAGCTGTTGTTGGAATGAGAATTGGAGACATCGCATTTGCAGTTCAAAATCATGCCGAAACAAATGGTTTTGGTGTAGTTAGAGAACTTGTAGGGCATGGAGTAGGAGTAAAGCTTCATGAAAAACCAGAAGTTCCCAATTATGGTAAAAGAGGTATTGGGGTTAAATTAGAAGAAGGAATGGTGATTGCCATTGAACCAATGATTAATGCAGGAACTGCAGGTATCAAGTTTTGGGCTGATGGTTGGACTGTAACTACAAAAGATAATAAACCATCTGCGCATTTTGAACACACTGTTGCTGTAAAAAAAGGTAAAGCTGATGTTTTATCCACCTTTTCTTTAATTGAAAAAGTTTTACAAGAAAAAGTATAAAAAGTTAAAAATTTTTATTTAATTTTGCAACCCTGTTTCATAGCAGCTAATTAAGTAAAAATCAGTATAATATGGCTAAACAAGCCTCAATTGAACAAGACGGAGTAATAAGAGAAGCGTTATCGAATGCTATGTTTCGAGTTGAACTTGAAAATGGACATGAGATTATTGCTCATATCTCAGGGAAGATGCGTATGCATTACATTAAAATCCTTCCTGGAGATAAAGTTAAATTAGAGATGTCGCCTTACGATTTATCAAAAGGCAGGATTACTTATAGATATAAATAAAATGAAAGTTAGGTCATCAATTAAAAAGCGAAGCGCTGATTGTAAGATTATTCGTCGTAAAGGTAAACTTTACGTTATTAACAAGAAAAATCCAAAGTACAAACAACGTCAGGGGTAATTAGAAAAAATTGTAATGTACTGTACAACGGTGGCCCGCCGTTCAGGCTTACTTAAAAAGACAAAATAAATATGGCAAGGATTTCAGGTATTGATTTACCAAGAAACAAAAGAGGTGAGATCGGACTAACGTATATCTACGGAGTAGGTAAGGCAACTGCACAACGTATTTTAAATACTGCAGGTATCGATGTTAACAAAAAAGTACAAGATTGGTCTGATGATGAGTTGTCAGCAATTCGTACCATGATTAATGATGAGATTAAAGTAGAAGGTGCTTTACGTTCTGAAGTTCAATTAAACATTAAGCGTTTAATGGATATCGGTTGTTACCGTGGTTTGCGTCACAGAAAAGGTTTACCTGTTCGTGGTCAGCGTACCAAAAATAACTCTCGTACTCGTAAAGGAAAGAGAAAAACTGTTGCAAACAAGAAAAAAGCAACTAAATAATAATTGATAGCCGTGTAGTGATCACTTTGTGAGTACTACATGGTTGGAATAGAAAGATAAAAATTAGGTACTGAGTGCCGAGGTAGAGCAAGTCTCCTATCTCATGTCTCATATCTCAAATCTAAAAGAAAAAATGGCTAAAAGTAAAAAAGTTACCAAAAAACGTATTGTTGTTATCGAGCCTGTAGGTCAAGCTCATATCAATGCTACGTTCAATAATATTATCGTTACTTTAACAAACAATAACGGTCAGACTATTTCATGGTCTTCAGCTGGTAAAATGGGTTTCAAAGGTTCTAAAAAGAATACTCCATACGCTGCTGGTCAAGCTGCTTCTGATTGTGGTAAAGTAGCTTTTGATTTAGGCTTACGTAAAGTTGAAGTATTTGTAAAAGGTCCAGGTTCAGGTCGTGAGTCTGCAATCAGAACTTTACAAGTAGCAGGTATCGAAGTAACATCTATCAAAGATATTACTCCACTTCCTCACAACGGATGTCGTCCACCTAAGAAAAGAAGAGTTTAATTAATTATTTTTTAAAGCTAAGAGTCTCCCGATTAAAGTTGGGAAGATACTTTAAAATCAAAAACAACAAATGGCAAGATATACCGGACCAAAATCCAAAATCGCCCGTAAGTTCAGAGAGCCAATTTTCGGCCCTGACAAAGTATTAGACAGAAAAAACTATCCTCCTGGCCAACATGGTGCTTCTAAAAGAAGAGGAAAGCAATCTGAATACGCAGTACAGTTAATGGAAAAACAAAAAGTAAAATACACTTATGGTGTGTTAGAAAAACAATTCCGTAACTTATTTACTAAAGCTTCATCTCGTGAAGGTATCACTGGTGATAACTTATTACAATTGTTAGAAGCTCGTTTAGATAACACAGTTTATAGATTAGGTATTGCTCCAACTCGTTCAGGTGCACGTCAATTGGTTAGCCATAAGCACGTTACTGTAAACGGTGAGGTAGTAAATATTCCATCATATCAATTAAGAGCTGGTGATGTTGTTGCCGTTCGTGACAAATCTAAATCTCTTGAGGCAATTACAAATTCAGTAGCAGGAAGAATGATCAATAAATTCAATTGGTTAGATTGGAATGCAAGCGAATTAACAGGTAAGTTTTTAGCTTATCCTCAACGTGATGAGATCCCAGAAAACATTAAAGAGAACCTTATAGTAGAGTTATACTCTAAGTAATCATAATATTAGTTAAAGCCTTTATGGCTTTAACTTTTTTACGTTACACATTATTAATAACGAACTAAAAACATTATAAATGGCAATTTTAGCATTTCAGAAACCAGATAAGGTAATCATGCAGAAATCAACAGATTTCGATGGTCAATTTGAATTTCGTCCTTTAGAACCCGGTTTCGGTGTAACAATTGGCAATGCCCTAAGAAGAATTTTATTATCTTCATTAGAAGGTTTCGCAATTACAAGTATTCGTTTTTCTGGCGTTTCTCATGAGTTTTCTACCATGAAAGGTGTTGTAGAAGATTTGACTGAAATCATCTTAAATTTAAAACAAGTTCGTTTTAAAAAAGTTGGTGATTCTGGAGATTCAGAAAAAGTTTTCATCATTGTAAATGGTCAAGACCAATTTTTAGCTGGTGATATTACTAAATTCTCAAACAATTTCGAGGTTTTAAACCCTGATTTTGTAATCTGTAACATGGAAAAATCTGTTACTTTAGAGGTAGAATTAACTATCAACAAAGGACGTGGCTATGTTCCAGCAGAAGAGAATAAAATTACTGATACTGTTGTTGGTGTAATCTCAATCGATTCGATTTTTACGCCAATGAAAAATGTAAAATACACGATCGAAAACTATCGTGTTGAGCAAAAAACAGATTATGAGAAATTGATTTTAGATATTTCTACTGATGGATCTATCCACCCAGAAGAAGCTTTAAAAGAAGCAGCTAAAATTTTGATCCAACACTTTATGTTGTTCTCTGATGAGAATTTAGTGTTAGAATCTCAAGCTAAAGAAGAAACTAAAGAAGTTGATGAGGAAATTTTACACATGCGTAAAATCCTTAAAACTGAATTGGTTGATTTAGATTTATCTGTACGTGCATTAAACTGCTTAAAAGCAGCTGACATTCGTACTTTAGCTGATTTAGTTTCTTACGATGTTGCTGATATGTTAAAATTCAGAAACTTCGGAAAAAAATCTTTAACTGAAATTCAAGAATTGGTAAAATCTAAACAATTATCGTTTGGAATGAACCTTTCTAAATTTAAGTTAGACGAAGAATAGTACAGTTTGCAGTTTTTAGTTTTCAGTTCAAAACTGTTAATTGAAAATTGATAACTGAAAATTAATTTAATTTTCACTGTGTATAATTCCCTCAGATTAAGTTCAAAGAGACGGTATACACTTTACAAAACAAACAATGAGACACGGTAAAAAAAACAACCATTTAGGTAGAACAACTTCGCACAGAAAAGCGATGTTAGCTAACATGGCTTCTTCATTAATTAAGCACAAGAGAATTTCAACTACATTAGCTAAAGCGAAAGTTTTACGTGGATATGTTGAGCCTTTAATTACAAAATCTAAGACTGATACTACACACTCTCGTCGTATCGTTTTCTCTTACTTACAAGATAAAGAAGTTGTAACTGAGTTGTTCCGCGATGTTGCAGCAAAAGTTGCTAACCGTCCAGGTGGTTATACTCGTATCATCAAATTAAACAATCGTTTAGGTGATAATGCAGAGATGGCTTTAATTGAATTAGTTGATTACAACGAAGTTTACGGTAAAGATACAGCTGCAGAAGAAAAGAAAACTACTCGTAGAGGTAGAAGCAAAACTAAAAAAGCTGATGCTCCTGCTGATAAAGCACCAAAAGCTGAAGCTGCTGTAGTTGAAGAAACAGAAGTTGTAGAAGAAACTCCTGCAACTGAAGAAGCTAAACCAGAAGCTAGCGCTGAAGAAGAAGCTCCAAAAGCATAAATCCCTAAATCTCCGCCGAGGCGGAGACTTAAATAAAAAACCGCTAAGATTTATTTCTTAGCGGTTTTTTTTTGAAAGCATTTTAAATTTGCAGGTGTAATTAAACCTTCACATTTTCCAATCCATACTGTTTCAATACATCAGCTGGTACACCATCCCATTGGTTGGGTGTGTTGCCAACATAGCCGATATCTTTAACACCTATTTCTGTAGTATAAAACCCAGATGCGGTTAAATCTCTCATCCTATTGAAAAATGCAACGCCTGCAGACATTTCTGGCTTTGCTTTGATAGGATAAGCAATTTCATCAATAATGCTGATTTGCTGTTGAGCAGATGCTTCGACAAAAGGCTTTTCAAATTGGTTGAAACATTGAATATCCAACCATTTTAAACCACCACGTAATGGAGTTTGATGATAGGGCATATCTTTTACAATAAATTCGATAAACTCTGGTACTTTAGCGTCGGTAGCACTACCAGAAACGTTATCCCTTGGGATGATGATATCTACCAAAACGGTTATTGTTGCCATTTCGTGTTTGGTAAAAAAAGTCTCACTTTTCAGTTTTTCATCTCTTTCTACTTCCCATTTTTCTCTACCAGCCTGTGGCTCTAAAACAGTTGATGACGTTTCTTTTTTAACATCAGAATTGCAAGCTCCAACCAGTACCGTTGTACTTAATGCGGTTAAGCCTAAAGCTTTTAATGAATCTCTTCTATTCATGATTATAAGTTTTGTCTTTTCTTTTCAGCTAAAATATATTCTGCAGTACGCATAGATAAAGCTAAAATTGTCCATGTTGCATTTTTATCACCTTGTTGTACAAATGGGCCAGCATCAACTACAAATAAGTTTTTACAGTCGTGTGCTTGACAATATTTGTTTAACGCTGATTTTTTCGGATCATCGCCCATACGAATGGTGCCAACCTCGTGTATGATTTTTCCTGGAGCTTCAAGACCATAATTTGTTTCGGGACCATGAATTTTAGAAGTAACTACACCATCCATTTCTTTCATGATAGAAAGAAAGGTTTCTTGCATGTGTTTAGCTTGTAGAATTTCTTCTTTAGCCCATTTGTAGTGAAACGTTAAAACCGGAATACCAAATTTATCTACTACGCTAGGATCAATTTCACAATAGTTATCTTCTCTTGCAATTGCTGTTCCACGGCCAGCCATACCAACACTAGTTCCATAAAAGCGTCGATAATCTTCTTTTAAGGCAGCACCATAACCACCTGCTTCTTTCATTTTTCCACTTTTATCTGGAACCATGCCATTCATTGATGCAACGCCACCACCAAAACCATAAGAAGGCATACCCATTCCTCCGCCATATTCAATGTGATAGCCACGTGGGAAATCTAATTTTTTATTATCGAGCCACCATGGAGAATAGATATGAATACTACCAAGTCCATCTTCGTTATATCTTTTTCTATCCATTAATTGAGGAAGAAAACCATATACACCTGCACCAGTAGAATCGTGTAAATATTTACCAACAACACCGCTATTATTTGCCAGTCCATTGGGATGTTGAGATGATTTTGAGTTCAATAAAATTCTGGCTGATTCGCAAGCGCTTGCTCCTAAAATTACCAATTTTCCAGTAACCTGATATTCCTGTAAATCTATTCTATTTACATATGAAACGCCTTTTGCAGTCCCGTCTTTGTCGGTTATTACTTCCCTAACCATCGCGTCAGTTATTACGGTTAAATTACCAGTGGTTTGTGCAGGCATCACTAAACAAGATGAAGCAGAAAAATCTCCATAAACTTTACAACCTCTACCACATTGGCCGCAGTAAAAACAAGGTGCACGGTCGTTATTGCCTTTAATTGATTCTGTCATTACCGCACCGCGACCAGTTATCACTTTAACACCAGCTTTTTCTGCACCTTTTTTAATAAAAAGTTCATTTAAGCGAGGTTTGGGTGGTTTCATAAATATGCCATCTGGCTCATTCTTTAGTCCTTCTACTGTGCCATATATCCCAATCATACGATCTACTTTATCATAAAAAGGTTTAACATCATCATAAGTAATTGGCCAATCTTCTGTTAAACCATCTGTTGGCTTAAAATCTTCAGGGCCCATTCTTAATGAAATTCTGCCCCAATGATTTGTTCTTCCACCCAACATACGCGACCTAAACCAATCGAATTCAGTTTTATCTTTTTTGGTATATGGCTCGCCATCTAATTGCCAGCCGCCGTAAGAAGCATCAAAATCTCCGAATGGTCTGGTTGTACCAGCGCCACGACGTGGTGACTCCCATGGCCACTTCATTTGATGTGAATCTATTCTGGGGTCAAAATTTTGTCCTGCCTCAAGCATTAAAACTTTTTGTCCGGCATGTGCCAAAACGTAGGCTGCCATTCCGCCGCCAGCACCAGAGCCAACAATGATGGCATCATAAACTATAGAAGATTTTTTTATCTGAAAATCGCTCATTATAAATGGTTAGATATTTAACGATATCCTAAATTAAAGTTTAATTTTGTGAAAGTGAAACTTAAAGGAGCTATTTTTTTATTGTATCCTAATTGTTAACTAAATCGATTTAGATATATGATAAACGCAGAATTTATTAGTGAATTTAATAGTGTTTTAAGTACGAGTATTAAGGCTTCTACAATGGTTAAATTATCATTAGGAAACTATAATGGCAACGAAAAAGAACTTAAAAATATTTATATCAAAAAGGTAAAAATTAAAAGAGCTGATATGCTTTCTTTTAATTACCGTTATAAAACGAGAGACATTTTTAAAAATTTTGGAATTGATGATGGTTTAAAATTGGTAAAAAATTTATTAAGTAATGATTTTAGGATTGGAACTTTATTTACAGTAGATGAAGAGGTAATCATTGAGCACGACAAAAAAGGTGCTATTAAATTAAGAAAAAGAGCACTTGGTAAAAAACTAGAGGTAAGTATTGCTCATGATAAAGAGAAGAAACGAATTATAAAACCAAGTAATAACCCTTATTTGCATGCGCTAAAAATTACTGATGCAGAGGGAAATGTGTTTAAGAACGCACAAGATAAATACAAGCAGATTAACCAATATATTGAAATTTTAAGCTCTTTAATTAAGGAATTGCCAGAGGGAACCATAAAGAATGTGGTAGATATGGGCTCTGGTAAGGGTTATTTAACTTTTGCTTTGTACGATTATTTACATCAACAATTAAACTTGAAAGCTAAGGTAACGGGAGTAGAGTTTAGAGAAGATTTAGTGAATTTGTGTAATGATATTGCTAAACAAGCTGACTTTAAACAATTGCATTTTGTTGAAGGAACAATTGAAGATTATAACGTAAAGGAAATTAATTTGTTAATTGCTTTACATGCTTGCGATACCGCTACAGATGATGCAATTTTTAAAGGGATAAAAGCTGGTGCCGAATTAATTGTTGTTGCACCATGCTGCCATAAACAAATTAGAAGAGAAATAGAAAAGCATAAAGTTAAAAACGATGTTTCCTTTTTAACTAAATATGGCATTTTCTTAGAGCGCCAAGCAGAAATGGTTACTGATGGAATTAGAGCTTTGATTTTAGAATACTACGGATACAAAACTAAGGTGTTTGAATTTATTTCTGATGCACATACACCGAAGAATGTTTTGGTGGTGGGTGTAAAACCCCTAAATCCCCTAAAGGGGACTTCTGAGACGAGGCGTAAGGAAGAGATTTTGCAAAAAATTAAAGAAACTAAAGCTTATTTTGGAATTGATTACCATCATTTAGAGCGATTGTTGGATTTATGATTTGGCTAAAGCCAATATACTTTTCCATAATTCCATTGGCTGAATCCAACGGCAATGAGTTAAAAGATTTTGCATATTACTTACCGACGGTTTCATGAAATTTGCCATAGGCTTTTAGCCACATTTTTACCTATTAGCAAAGGCTTTTGTTATTTAAACCTGATGGTAACGAAAATACTTTTTGGTGTCGTCATTTCGAAGAAGGAACGACTGAGAAATCTGTAAGTAGGGAAGCATAGGATAAAGATTTCTCACATGCGTTCGAAAGGACGGTTGAAAGGTCGACAAAAAGATTGTAGTGCACAGCAGGGCTGAAATTGCTAAGAATTACTGACATTCGTTTTCTAAAACGCCTTTAAACTTTTTTCCTTCTGCCTTTTATCCATTTTCTGCCAACGTGTCAGCCAAATATTGCCTTAATTATTACATTTTAACAGACATTTCTGTGTTATTTCTGCCAAAACTCAATTGGCACATTGCTTGTTATTATGCTTGTAAACATTAAAAATTTACAAGAAATAAAAAATAAAATGGGAAAAATAATTGGTATAGACTTAGGAACAACAAACTCTTGCGTTTCTGTAATGGAAGGTAACGAACCTGTAGTTATAGCCAACAGTGAGGGTAAGCGTACAACGCCATCTATTGTTGCTTTTGCAGAAAACGGCGAGCGTAAAGTAGGAGAACCTGCTAAACGTCAGGCGATAACGAACCCTACAAAAACAATTTATTCTATTAAACGCTTTATGGGTTCTAGCTTTGCTGAGGTTTCGAAAGAAGTTGGTAGAGTACCTTATAAAGTAGTTAAAGGTGATAATAACACGCCACGTGTTGAGATTGATGATCGTAAATATACTCCACAAGAGATATCGGCGATGATTTTGCAGAAAATGAAAAAAACTGCTGAAGATTTCTTAGGTCAAGAAGTTACGGAAGCGGTTATCACTGTACCTGCATATTTTAACGATGCACAACGCCAAGCAACTAAAGAAGCTGGTGAAATTGCTGGTTTAACTGTAAAACGTATCATTAACGAACCAACTGCAGCTGCTTTAGCTTACGGTTTAGACAAAACAAACAAAGACATGAAAATTGTTGTGTTTGATTGTGGTGGTGGTACACATGATGTTTCTGTTTTAGAGTTAGGTGATGGAGTTTTCGAAGTAAAATCTACTGATGGTGATACACACTTAGGTGGTGATGATTTTGATCACATTATTATTGATTGGTTAACAGAAGAATTCAAGGCTGAAAACAGCATGGATTTAGCTAAAGATCCAATGGCTTTGCAACGTTTAAAAGAAGCTGCTGAGAAAGCTAAAATTGAATTATCAAGCACTACTTCTACAGAAATTAACTTACCATATATTACTGCTGATGCTAGCGGTCCAAAACACTTAGTGCGTACTTTAAGTCGTGCTAAATTTGAGCAATTAGCTGGCGATTTAATTAAACGTACGATTGATCCATGTAAATCTGCTTTGAAAAATGCTGGTTTAAAAGTTGGTGATATCGACGAAATTATCTTAGTAGGTGGTTCAACTCGTATTCCTGCAATTCAGGATGCTGTTAAAGCTTTCTTCGGTAAAGAGCCTTCTAAAGGTGTAAATCCTGATGAGGTTGTTGCAATTGGTGCAGCTATTCAAGGTGGTGTTTTAACTGGTGAAGTTAAAGACGTATTGTTATTAGATGTTACTCCACTTTCTTTAGGTATCGAAACTATGGGTGGTGTAATGACAAAACTAATTGAATCTAACACTACAATTCCATCTAAAAAAGCAGAAACTTTCTCTACAGCTGCAGACAATCAGCCTTCAGTAGAAATCCATATTTTACAAGGCGAGCGTCCAATGGCTGCTCAAAACCGTACAATTGGTCGTTTCATGTTAGATGGTATTCCGCCAGCGCCACGTGGTGTACCTCAAATTGAAGTATCTTTTGATATTGATGCAAACGGTATTTTACACGTAAGTGCTAAAGATAAAGCTACTGGTAAAGAGCAAAAAATCCGTATCGAGGCATCTTCTGGTTTAACTGATGAAGAAATCAAGAAAATGAAAGAGGAAGCTGAAGCTAACGCAGAAGCTGATGCTAAACAAAAAGAAGAAGCAGATAAAATTAACGGTGCTGATGCCTTAATATTCTCTACTGAGAAACAATTGAAAGAGTTTGGTGATAAATTATCTGCTGATAAAAAAGCACCAATTGAAGCTGGTTTAGAGAAATTAAAAGCAGCTCATTTAACACGTAACTTTGCAGATATTGATGCAGCTCAAGAAGAATTGCAAAATGCATGGAATGTAGCTTCTGAAGAAATGTACAAAGCTGGTGAGCAACCTCAAGGTGAAGCACCACAAGCTGATGCACAACAAGGTGGCGATACTGTTACTGATGTTGAATTTGAAGAAGTGAAAGACGAAGAGAAAAAATAAGTCAATTCTCAGTTTTCAATTGACAATTTTCAGTTGAATTATAATATAAAAAGCGTTGCTGATTAATTTCAGTGACGCTTTTTTAGTTTAGTAAAAACAGAGTGATTTCATTATTAACCATATAAGAAATGTAAGTTAATATATGTTACTCATAAGCCTTATATGGTTGATGTTTTTGAAAATGAATAGAAGTATTTCATGCCAAGATCAGTTCCGCCATTCGCTACAATATTTTTTGTTTTTCGTCATTTCGAGCGCAGGGAGAACCACGAAGTGCTCAGCGAAGCTAAATCTGTAAGTTAGAAGTTCTAAAATAACAGATGCCTCAATCGTTCCTCATTTCGGCATGACTGCAACGCAAGAAACAAAAAACATTTCCGCTTTTGTCGGGTTTAAATAACCAAGCAAAATGCTTTTGGGATAGTTTTTAATGCAAACTTACCTAAATAGGAGTATTAAAATTTTTCAACTATGTTAAAAACAAAAAAGGTTCGAGTTATAACCCGAACCTTTAAATATTATTAATTTAAAATTTAGTTCCAAAGTTTCTCTGGATATGCTCCATCTTTTACAAGCTGATCGATACTGGCTTGAACGAAAGGTTTATCTTCTTTATAAGTAACACCAAACCATTGGTTAGCAGTTGGAACAACCTTAAAAGTTGCACTGTTTGTTTTTACTAAATTCTCACCAATTAATGGAATAAAAAATTCAGCTTTTGGTTTATCTTTATTAGCCATTGCAAATTCTTTAAATAACTCTTCCGTAATTTTAAAAACTGCTGGTGTAAAGCCCCAAAAATTCATTGAAACTGGTGTTTCGAAATCTAAAGGGTATTTTTTATCATCTTCTTCAAAAACGATAGCCTCACCATCTTTGTAAACTTTAGTACGCTCTATAATTTCACTCAAATTACCAGCTTCATCAACTTTACAAACGCCACGAGAAACAGCGCCAAAATCAGATAAAGTTTTACCTATTTGATAGCCAATTATAGAGAAATTACTATCATTTGCTTCATCATTTAAAAAGTCGACCATTTTTTTAAAAGCATCGTAACCGTAAAAATCATCAGCATTGATTACGCAAAACGGTTCTTTTACTACTGTTCTTCCAGATAAAATTGCATGAGCTGTTCCCCATGGTTTTTCTCTATAGATTTCTTCTTCAATACCAAATTGTCTCAAATCAAAGTTCTGAAAAACATAATCAACTTCAATTTTACCTTTTAATTTAGGGTCGAAAATGCTTCTAAAATTTTCTACAAATTCTTCTTTAATGATAAATACAACTTTGCCAAAGCCGGCTTTTATTGCATCATATATTGAATAATCAATTATGGTTTCGCCGTTAGGGCCAAAACCATCAATTTGTTTCATGCTTCCGTAGCGGCTTGCCATACCGGCAGCTAATATTAATAAAGTAGGTTTCATATTGCGAAATTAGTGATTTGAGGATTAACTTTTAATAGCCATTTAGTACTATATAAATTAGAAGCCAAAGAAACCTCCGCTTTTTGCTCTTGGTTTTTTGCCAGTTAACATGCCGAATAAGCCACGTACAATTTCTCTTCCAATTTGTCTGGTAATTGTGGCGCCCATTACTTTTTCAACTATGCTTTTTTCACCAGGCTTAGGTTTGCTCTCTTGTTCTTCTCTTTTTTGTTCTTCAATTGCTGCTTTGGCTTCATTTTCTTCAGCCATTTTCTGATTAATTCTATCAGTTAACATTTCAAACGCACTAACAGGGTCAATTGTTTTTTGATATTTTGTAAATAACGGACTAGCCTGCATTAATTTTTCGCAATCAATGTTTGCCATTGGTCCCATAATAGCTCTTGGTGGCGTTAACATAGTAGCGGCAACTTCTGTCGGAATACCTTTTTCATTCAGCACCGTAACCAAAGCTTGACCAGTTCCTAAGGCGGTTAACATTTTATCTATTTCGTAAAAATCAGATTTTGGATAAGTGTTAACGGTTTTTTTCAATGCATCTACATCGTTTGGTGTAAAGGCTCTTAAAGCATGTTGTACTCTGTTACCTAATTGAGCCAATACCGTTTCTGGAATATCCATTGGAGATTGTGTGCAGAAAAATACACCAATTCCTTTAGAACGGATTAACCTGATGATGGTATTTACTTGTTCTAAAAATGCTTTCGGCGCATCGTTAAATAGGAGGTGAGCTTCATCAAAAAAGAACACTAATTTTGGTTTGTCTAAATCTCCTGCTTCGGGCATTGCCTGATAAATTTCTGCCAATAAACTCAATAAAAAAGTAGAATATAAAACAGGCTGATTTTGCACATCTGCAATATTTAAAAGAGAAATTACTCCCTTTCCGTCAATTCGGCTAAATAAATCTTCTATATCGTAAGAAGTTTCGCCAAACATGCCACCTAAACCTTGCTGCTCAATAGCTACAATTTTTCTTAACACGGTACTAGAAGTTGCCGATGAAATGGATCCATAACTACTTTTAATTTCTGCAGCTCCAGCTCCTTCTGATAAATAACCTAATAACTTTTTTAAATCGTTTAAATCAACGATAGGCATTTTGTTATCATCAGCATATTTAAAAATAACCGCCAAAACACCAGTTTGTGTATCGTTTAGCTCTAATATTTTAGCCAATAAAACAGGGCCGAATTCTGTTACTGTTGCCCGCATTTGCGCACCAGTTTTTCCGCTAAGCGAATACAGTTCAATCGGAAATCCGGTAGGAGTGAAAGGTTTGTTTAATTGTTTTGCTCTATCTTCAATTTTTGGGTTTGTTGTGCCAGCTTGGTTTAAACCAGATAAATCGCCTTTAACATCTAACATAAAAACTGGTACACCAGCATCAGAAAGTTGTTCGGCTAGTAATTGTAAAGTTCTGGTTTTACCAGTACCTGTTGCACCTGCAATTAAACCATGGCGGTTCATCATGCGTAATGGTAAATTCACTTCAGCTTCTGCTAAAACCTCGCCATCTAAAATGCCAGCGCCTAAATATATCGATGCTCCAGTTGGGGCATAAGATGCTTTAATCTTTTCTGTAAATAAAGTCTTTTTATCACTCATTGTGTATGATGTTTTTCGGCTTTAAATTAAGAAAGATTTATGGGATTTGAAATAGGTATTAATGCAATTAATAATCATCTACTAATGGTTTATTAGGTTGATATTTTCTCACAGTCTTGTTGTACGTGGAGACACGTACCACGGCTTGATGCCTTGGTTTGTGTCTTCACGAACCATATGTTTTTTCTTCCTAAATTTTTAAACAGTTTCTAAGCTTTATTGGCCGGTATTTTCTCCGTTAGCATTTTGTTGCCTTGCAAATCGTAATAAGTGCAAGTCATTTCTTTCATATCTAAAATCCATTTTTCTACACCAATTTCGGCAGCTTCGGCACAAAAGGTTAGGTAATCGGTTTTGCCTGATTGGTGAATTTTTAATATAGCTTTTAAATCTTCTTTATCGCTATCTGTATTGATTTTTTTTGCCTCCCATTTTGGCGGAGCAGCGATGGTGTATTCATTTTCTCCATGATATTTTATATGCCCATCTGAAAGAAAATGTTCATAAGCAATTACACCCATTTCTTTTATTTCTTGGATATAGTTTGGAAAATCTGCACCACTTCTAGTTTTAGCGTGTGCTGCTTTAATTTGTTCTAAGGTGAATTTTTCACCATCATTTGTGTTGTTTTGAACCATTGCGTATACTGCCATAATGAATAATTTTAATTTAGAAACTGTTTAAATTTCAACCAAATAATTTTCATAATGAGTAGTCACCCTGAGCGTAGTCGAAGGGTTTAATGTAAGGGTCTTCGACTACGCTCAGACTGACACTGATTTTTATGAAATATTTTTAAACAGTTTCTTGATCAAAATTCTGTTTTTGTTCAAAATTAAAATTGTAAAAAATCGTTTATTTTTCGAATTTATCTGGTGTTTCTCCAGTAAAATTTTTAAAATCGTGTATCAAGTGTGCTTGATCGAAGTAATTGTTTTCATCACAGATAACCGCAAAAGGTTTTTTCTCTTTAAGATTTTCTAACACCGAATTGAAACGTATAATGGAAGCAAACTTTTTAGGTGTTGTGCCAACAATTTGTCTAAAACGTTTTTCTAGAGGGCTTTGGCTAATAAATAGCATTTCGCTAAGTTGTTTTATTTTAATATTACCTTTTGTTTGATGGATGTATTAATGGCTTGCGTAATTAATAAATCTTCTTTTTTATTTAATAAGTGCTGTAATAGAAAGTTTTCTACAACCATTATTCTGTGTTGGTCTGTAGTTGCTTTATTTAGCAAATCTTCTACTTTATCTATTTCTGCTTTTGCAAGTAAATAATCAAGACTTATGCTTTGGTTAAATAGTTCGTTAATTGGATTTTTGAAGAAATGAGCTGCACCAATTTCATTAAAGAAAACCAATATAGATCCAATATTTACGGATGGTTTAAAGATTTTATATTGGTCTTGTAAACCAGTAATTCCAATGGCTGCTAGATTATTTTCCTCGTTTTTATTTAGGTAGGCTAATTTTCCTTTATATTGAAAACCAATAACTAAGCCTGTTGTTGCAAAAACTTTATAGCTAGCATCATCAGTTGCTTCTGAGATAATCAAATGCTTAATGTAGGGTTTTAATCTATCTGAAGGAATTATCTTTTCAAACCTCATAACAGTTGATTATAGATTCATCCGTTTTTGAAATTCATCAACAAACAAACTCACATGATAGCCATCTGCCAATGCATGATTAACATGAATAGAAAGTGGCATCGTTTTTTTGCCATTTTCATCTGTCATTTTGCCAAATGAAAATTTTGGACAGCTATCTTTAAAAGAGAAACTGCGAGCATGTGATAAAGAGGTGAATTTTAAAAATGGCATAGCCGATATATGAATTACATTGGCATTATTTCCATTGAGGTTTAACCCATTAGAATTTCTAACATTTTCTATTTCTAGTTTTGCTGACGACTGAAATTCATCAAAATCTGAAAAATAATCGATATACGAAAAACCAAAGCTATTATCTGGGCGATTAATTACAGCAGAAGCATTTACTTGGTCGTAAACATAGATTTGGTTATCTTCTATCCTGAACCTAAAATTTTCAATAGCATTCGCTGCTGCTAATGATTGATGTAAGTAATACAAGAAAAAGCCTATGCCTTCTTTTTTGCATTTTTCATAAGCTATGGTGCAATCTATATCTACAGTAACACCAAAAAATGGTTCATCAAAACTATTAAAGAAATTAAAATGGTCTTTTCTTGCCCAGTTTTCTAAATCAAATAGCTTTTTCATTATTTAAGGAAGGTTAGTATTTCGGTAATAGTTTCTGCCGATTTAAAATTATCATGTTCTACATTATGTTCTACAACTTCGTGAGCCCAAGTGGTATGAAATGGAACATGAATGGCATGTGCGCCAATTGCCAGTACGGGCAAAACATCAGATTTAAGAGAATTGCCAATCATTAAAAAATTTTCTGGTTTGCAGTCTAGGTGTTTTAATAATTTTAGGTAATCCTTTTCGTGTTTTTCGCTCATAATTTCGATATGATGAAAATAATTTTCTAATCCAGATTTTTGCAGTTTTCTTTCTTGGTCTAACAAATCACCTTTGGTGGCAACAACTAAACGATAATCTTCTTTTAATGCTGATAAAACTGTTTCAACTCCATCCAACAATTCGATTGGTTTATTGAGTTGTTCTTTGCCAAATTCGATGGCTTTTGCAATCATTGTTAAACTGGCAGTTCCTTCAGTAACTTCTAAAATAGTTTCTATCATCGAAAGCATAAAACCTTTAATGCCATAACCATATAACGGAAGATTTCTTATTTCTATTTTAAATAATTCTGCGGCAACGCTATGCATTGGCAGATAATCTTCTAATAAAGCACAAAATTTGTCTTCGGCTTCGCGAAAATAAGGTTCGTTTACCCATAAAGTATCGTCGGCATCAAATGCGATGACTTTAATATTGTTCATTTTAGATGTTGTTTTGAAGTAAAAGTAGGGAATGTTAACATTAAGGAATGAAGAAGATTAAGTCTGGTTGAAGAATTAAATAATTTTAAAGGTTTTGCTTTTCAAAAGATTTTAAAAGGAGATTGCCGCGTCGTGCCTCCTCGCAAAGACGATTTTACGGACAAGAAAAGGCCGAGGGGAAAACCCTCAACCTTCTATCTTCAAACCCTCAACCTTTCTTAAGAGAACTCTCTAAAATCTTGGTCGGCTTTAATGTTTAATAAACTTTGATAAATTAGGTTGATTACATTATCAACATCTTCTTTATGCACCATTTCTACCGTGGTGTGCATGTAACGTAATGGTAAAGAAATTAATGCCGAAGGTACACCGCCGTTTGAGTACGCAAAAGCATCTGTATCCGTTCCGGTAGAACGTGATGAAGCTTGACGTTGGAATGGAATATTATTTTTCTCTGCGGTTTTAATCAACAATTTATTCAAATTAGTTTGTACTGCTGGCGCATAAGAAACTACCGGACCTTTACCACATGCTAAATCACCTTGTGTAATTTTGTTGATCATAGGCGTTGTAGTGTCATGTGTTACATCTGTTATAATTGCCACATTTGGCTTAATGCGTTGTGCAATCATTTCAGCACCACGTAAACCAATTTCTTCTTGTACCGAGTTAACAATGTATAAACCAAAGGGTAGTTTTTGCTTATTTTCTTTCAATAAACGAGCTACTTCGGCAATCATAAAACCACCTACACGGTTGTCTAAAGCTCTGCCCACATAGTAACGATCGTTTAAAACCATAAACTCATCTTCATAAGTAATTACGCAACCCACATGTATGCCTAATTTTTCTACTTCTTCTTTGCTGGTGCAACCACAATCTAAAAAGATATTTTTCAATTCTGGAGCCTGTTCTTTATCGCCATGGCGAGTGTGGATAGCTGGCCAGCCAAAAACAGCTTTAACCAATCCTTTTTCGGTATGGATATTAACACGTTTTGAAGGTGCAATCTGATGGTCTGATCCGCCGTTGCGAATTACATAAATTAAGCCATCGCTAGTAATGTAATTTACATACCATGAAATTTCATCGGCATGTGCCTCAATTACCACTTTAAAAGCAGCTTTAGGATTAATAACGCCTACCGCAGTACCATAATTATCGATAAAACTCTCATCAATATATGGTTTTAAATAATCTAACCATAATTTCTGTCCTTCCCACTCATAACCAGTAGGAGCGGGGTTGTTGATGTATTTTTCTAGAAATTGAACCGATTTTTTAGTTACAACTGGAGTATGTTTTTTCTTGTTTTCTTCTTCTTTTTTCTTTGCCATAATTTTTTTATTTAATATCGTCATCCTGAACTTGTTTCAGGATCATTTAAACAGATGCTGAAATAAATTCAGCATGACGTAATCTTTAAAATTTCATTTCCATTCTTACAAAATCAATACCGCTTGATGAATAGGTTTGATTAGTTTCTGTAAAGCCAAATTTAGCATAAAATTCTTTGGCATTTACCCTTGCATTGCACCACAGTTTCGTCAATTTTTGTACTTCACAGAAGTCAATTAAATAGTTGAGCAATTGAGCGCCAAATCCTTTGTGTTGGGATTCGGGTAAAACTCCCATTTTTCTAAACTGCCCCACATCACCTTCTGTGAAAAGAGAAACTACGCCAATTAATTCATAGTTCTCATAAATACCAAAATGGATGCCATCAAAATCGTTTTCCAATTTTACAAAATCATAAGGTTGTTCGGGGTACATGGCTAAATGTCTGATACGCCAAGTTAATGCTGGAAATATTTGTTCTACAACTGCCATTTTTAAAAAGTTAAATGTAAGATGGAAAATGTATCGTTAAGACGAAATTAAGAATGTTTCTTTCATATCAATTTTTTTAATCCATCTTCCTTTTTACATTTCCCATCTTCCATTTTTAAAGTGGGATGTTTCCATGTTTTTTTCTAGGATTATTAACTACCTTATTCTCCAACATCTTAAATGCCTTGATTAATTTGATACGAGTTTGTGAAGGTTCAATAACTTCATCAACAAAACCACGTTCGGCAGCACGATAAGGGTTTGCGAAAATATCAGAGTATAATTTTTCTTTTTCTAGCCATTTCTCTTGTTGATTTTCTGCCGCAGTAATTTCTTTTTTAAAGATAATTTCTGCAGCTCCTTTTGCACCCATCACTGCAATTTCTGCACTCGGCCAAGCATAATTCATATCTGCACCAATGTGTTTGCTATTCATTACGTCGTATGCACCACCATAAGCTTTACGAGTAATTACGGTAATTCGTGGTACAGTAGCTTCGCTAAATGCATATAAAAGTTTTGCGCCATTGGTAATAATTCCATTCCACTCTTGATCTGTGCCAGGTAAAAAACCGGGTACATCTTCTAAAACTAAAAGTGGGATATTGAAACAATCGCAGAAACGAACAAAACGTGCTGCTTTGGTTGATGAATTGCTATCTAACACGCCAGCTAAATAGGCAGGTTGATTAGCAACAATGCCAATACTTCTTCCTGCTAAGCGAGCAAAGCCGACAACAATATTTTCTGCATAGGCTGCATGAACTTCAAAAAAGCTATCACTATCCGTAATTTGCGCTATCACATCTCGTATATCGTACGGTTGACTAGCGATTTCTGGTAAAAGTGTATCAAGGCTTAAACGTTTTTCATCACCAGTTTCATAAGGTAAATTTGCGGGTGTTTCTTCACAGTTTTGCGGTACATAACTTAAAAGTTTTTTTAAGTAATTAATGGCTTCAATTTCATTAGCGCAGGCGAAATGCGTAACACCAGATTTGGTAGCATGAGTTGTTGCCCCGCCCAATTCTTCAGAACTTACCTCTTCATGGGTTACCGTTTTTACCACGTTTGGACCGGTTACAAACATGTAAGATGTATTTTCAACCATCAAGATAAAATCTGTAATGGCAGGAGAGTATACAGCGCCACCAGCACAAGGACCCATAATGGCAGATAATTGTGGAATAACACCAGAAGCCTGCACGTTTTTGTAAAAAATATCAGCATATCCGCCTAATGAAACAACGCCTTCTTGTATACGAGCGCCTCCGCTATCATTTAAACCAATTAATGGAGCGCCATTTTTCATGGCCATATCCATTATTTTACAAATTTTTTCGGCATGAGTTTCAGAAAGTGACCCACCAAAAACAGTAAAATCTTGAGAGAAAACATAGGTTAATCGTCCGTTTATAGTTCCATATCCAGTTACTACGCCATCGCCAAGGTATTTTTCTCGCTCCATACCAAAATCGGTGCTGCGGTGTGTAACCAACATGCCAATTTCCTCAAAACTTCCTTCATCCATTAAAAAATGAATACGTTCTCTAGCAGTTAGTTTTCCTTTTTTATGCTGACTATCTATACGAGCTTGGCCGCCGCCTAAATGAGCTTGTACTATTTTGTTTTGTAAGATATCAATCCTATTTTTCATCTTTAAACTGAATTTTTTTAAAAGTAAACAATAGCTTTGATTTTGCAAATTTGTAAGCAACTAGGGAACTTTAAATGTGTAAATTGTTTGATTTATAAAGTGCTTGTATAGAGCTAATTTGTAAAAATGTCGTTTTATATTGCATTTTTATTACGATAATCTTTTAATATTGCGCACTATAAAACCTATTTTTGATTTTATTGAAGCTAATTAAAATATGTTGCTAAGAAAATACCGTTTGCTTATAACCATAGCCTTTATGGGTATCTTTGCAATAAAGATGGTAATTTCTGGTGCGCCAGTAATTTTTACTCATTTAGATAGAAGTTTGATGAATGCTGTTATTATGCAACTTGAGGTTGAAAATAATGGTGATGAAACGCAGAAAGTTAGCTTGAAACTTGTTGAATGTAAACAAATGTTTCAACGTTTTGATCTTACTTACATTCCTATTGAAATTGACTACGGTGTAAGTAATAGTTTTATAGAGCATTCGCGGAGATATGTAGATCCTCATCATCCCTCAGTACCCACACCTCCTCCCAACTTTTCTTAATTTTTTTGTTGCCTTCGCTTTATAATGCAAATTTGTTTTTTGCTAGGCGATTGAGTGTTTTAGGAAATTTAATAGTGTTTAACAAAGTATGTTATGGGAAACGAGAATTCGAACTCGAGTATGTTCGATTTTAAGAAATATTTATCAAAAAAGAATTTAAAGAAAGATTTACCAGCAAGTATTGTAGTTTTTTTAGTGGCTTTACCATTGTGTTTAGGTATTGCTTTAGCTTCTGGAGCGCCTCTCTTTGCTGGTTTAATAGCTGGTATTGTTGGTGGTATAGTTGTAGCTTCAATTAGTGGATCTCAATTAAGTGTTAGTGGGCCAGCTGCAGGTTTAACAGTTATCGTTTTAAACTCTATTACTGAACTTGGTAGTTATCAAATATTTTTGGTAGCTGTTATGGTTGCAGGTTTAATACAAGTTATTTTAGGTGTTATAAAGGCGGGTACTATCGGTAATTATTTTCCTTCGAGTGTAATAGAAGGGATGCTAGCTGCTATCGGTTTAACTTTAATTTTAAAACAATTACCACATGCATTTGGTGTAGATAGTGATTTTTTTGGAGATGAAGGCTTTTTTCAACAAGATCATGAAAATACTTTTTCTGCTATTGGAAATGCTGTTACTCATTTAAGTATTGCTGCAGTAGTAATTAGTGTATTGTCGATAGCAGTTTTATTAATATGGCCTAAATTTAAAAAATTAAGCGTAGTGCCGGCACCGTTAATTGTTGTTATTATAGGAGTTATAGGTGCGCTCTTATTTAGCGGCGGTGCTGAAGCATTGCGTACAGATCAATTGGTTACTATTCCTGTTGTAAGTAGTCCATCTGATTTTTTTAATTTATTTTCATTGCCTGATTTTTCTTCCTTAACAAATCCTAAAGTTTATATGGTTGCATTAACTATAGCAATTGTAGCAAGTTTAGAAACATTGTTGAGTATTGAAGCTGTAGATAAAATTGACCCTATCAAACGCGTATCGCCAACCAATAGAGAGTTAATTGCCCAAGGTTCTGGAAACATGATTAGTGGTTTGCTTGGTGGTTTACCAATGACTTCTGTTATTGTACGTAGTTCGGCAAATGTTAACTCTGGTGGTAGAACAAAAATGTCGGCTATTTTTCACGGTACGCTATTGTTACTTTCAGTATTGTTCATTCCGAAAATCATAAACTTAATACCATACGCATGTTTAGCGGCTATTTTATTAGTAACAGGTTACAAATTAACTCGTATTGCTTTATTTAAACACATGTATCATAAAGGTTGGGATCAATTTGTGCCATTTGTAGTAACAATTATTGCCGTTTTATTAACAGACTTATTAAAAGGAGTTGGTATAGGTATGGCTGTTTCTATTTTTTACTTGCTTCGTACCAATATGCGTAATCCATTTTTTTATAGGATACAAGAAGAAGGTGATAAAAAGAACATTAGAATTAAATTAGCAGAAGAAGTATCATTTTTAAATAAAGCTTCAATTCAAGTATTATTAACTAATATCCCTAAAGAAACCAATGTAATTATTGATGGTTCAAACTCGAGATACATCGATCCAGATGTTTTAGAAACTATTTTTAATTACAAACACAATGCTTATACAAAAGGTATAATTGTAACTTTAGAGCACGTTAAAAAACATTACGTGGTTCCAAAGTTAAATTCAAAAATTGTAGAAGAAATTAATCAGTAAAGAAAATTTAATTATTAGAAATTATGTGTGCAAATCATTCAGAAGAACTTTTAACAAGAGAAGAAATAACATTAGAAAACTTACTTCAAGGCAATAAAGATTTTGTAGAGAGAACATTAGAAGAAGATCCAGAATATTTCAACAAATTATCAGCTGGGCAAAAGCCACCTGTTTTATGGATCGGATGTTCTGATAGCCGAGTGCCGGCAGATAAGATTACCAATACCATGCCTGGTGATATTTTTGTAACCAGAAATATCGCAAATGTGGTAACACATACAGATATTAGCCTATTAAGCGTGCTCGATTATTCGGTTAATGTATTAAAAATTAAACACATTATTGTTTGTGGCCATTATGGTTGTGGTGGTGTTGCTGCTGCACATGGTAATAAACAAGTAGGATTAATTGACAATTGGTTAAGAAACATTAAAGATGTATACCGTTTTAACCAAGAAGAAATTGATGGCTTGCCAGAAGATCAGAAAGTTGACCGTTTGGTAGAATTGAATGCTATACATAGCGCTAATAATGTGATGAGCACTTCTATTGTGCAAAATGCTTGGGCTAACGGACAAGAGTTATCTGTGCATGCTTGGGTTTATAGCTTAAAAACAGGATTGATTAATGACCTGAAATCTACTTTTTCAGCAGCTGATGATATGGATCCAGTATTCAAAATGTCTATATAATTAGCATTGTTTTTAAAATTAAGAATGCCTCTAAAAGTTAATTACTTTGGAGGCATTTTTTTTGATCATAGCTTTAATAACATTAGAAAATATTTACAAAGTTTTGGTCAAATATAAATTTCTCATCGTACTTCAAATACCGCAATTTATCTCATCAAATATTGGAAACGAGTTTTTATAGTCTAATATGTTTGAAGACTATTGAAACCTTGTAACGCTCATTGAAATTGACGACAAGCTAAACAAAAAAAGCCTTTCCGAAATTAATTGGAAAGGCTCATAATTATGTGTTTGTTTTAACTTAGGCTACAACAGCTTCTGCTAATACAATTATTTTATTGTCCAGAACTTCAACTACGCCACCTTTAATGTTAAAGATTTCTTCGCCTGTGCTTGCTTTAATAATTACCGGACCATCTTCTAAAGTAGAGATAATAGGAGCGTGGTCTTTCAAAATTTGAAAAGAGCCTAAAGTTCCTGGAACGGTAACCGCAGTTACATCGCCTTCGAAAACTTTTTTATCTGGAGTTAATATTTCTAAAGTCATTCTTTTTACGTTTTACGTACAGCGCTAGGCGTTAAGCGTGCTAAACGCATATCGCCAAACGCTTAACGCGTTCCTAGTTAGATTCTGCCAATAATTTTTTACCTTTTTCGATAGCTTCTTCAATGCTACCAACTAAGTTAAATGCAGCTTCTGGATATTCATCAACTTCGCCATCCATGATCATGTTAAATCCTTTGATGGTATCTTTAATGTCAACCAAAACACCTTTTAAGCCTGTAAATTGCTCAGCTACGTGGAAAGGTTGAGATAAGAAACGTTGTACACGACGAGCTCTAGATACTGTCAATTTATCTTCTTCAGATAACTCGTCCATACCTAAAATCGCGATGATATCTTGTAATTCTTTATAACGTTGTAAAGTTTCTTTCACACGTTGAGCGGTGTTGTAATGCTCATCGCCTAAAACAGCAGGAGAAAGGATACGAGAAGTAGAATCTAGTGGATCTACTGCTGGATAAATACCTAACTCAGCAATTTTACGAGAAAGTACTGTAGTTGCATCTAAGTGGGCAAAAGTTGTAGCCGGTGCAGGGTCAGTTAAATCATCTGCAGGTACATATACTGCTTGTACAGATGTAATTGAACCACGTTTAGTAGAAGTAATACGCTCTTGCATTAAACCCATTTCAGTTGCCAATGTTGGTTGGTAACCTACTGCAGATGGCATACGACCTAATAAAGCCGATACCTCAGAACCTGCCTGAGTAAAACGGAAGATGTTATCAACGAAGAAAAGGATGTCTTTTCCAGCGCCTTCGCCATCACCATCACGGAAATATTCTGCAACAGTTAATCCTGATAATGCTACACGAGCACGTGCACCAGGAGGCTCGTTCATTTGACCGAATACCAATGTTGCTTTAGATTCTTTTAATTTTTCTGTATCAACTGATTTCAAATCCCAACCACCTTTTTCCATAGAGTGTAAGAATTCATCACCATAGTTAATTACGCCTGATTCGATAAACTCACGTAGTAAATCGTTACCCTCACGAGTACGCTCACCCACACCTGCGAATACTGATAAACCAGCATAAGCTTTAGCGATGTTGTTTACCAACTCCATGATCAATACCGTTTTACCTACACCAGCACCACCAAACAAACCAATTTTACCACCTTTTGCATAAGGCTCTAATAAATCGATAACTTTGATACCTGTAAAAAGCACTTCAGTTTCTGTAGATAAATCTTCGAAACGAGGAGGAGCATTGTGAATAGGGCGACCACCAGTTTTATCAACAGCTGTGATACCATCAATAGCATCTCCAACTACGTTAAATAAACGACCTTTAATTTGATCTCCAACAGGCATTTTAATAGGTGCACCAGTATCTAATGCAGACATACCACGTACCAAACCATCAGTAGAGTCCATCGAAATGGCACGTACACGGTCTTCACCAAGGTGTTGTTGAACTTCAAGAACAATCTTTTGTCCGTTTTCTTTAGTAATCTCTAATGCAGAGAAAATTTTAGGTAAATGGGCATCGTTAGCAAAACTTACGTCAACTACCGGTCCTATGATCTGCGCTATTTTTCCAATGTTAGGCATATTTATCTTGTTGAAATGTTGTAAAGTTGAAAACTTGAATGTTTTTACACCCTTGTATTTCGGTCTGCAAAGCTAAGAGTTTTCTGTTAAAATTTTATATATAAATTAAAAGTTTTTCAACAGATTTTTTATTGATAAATTAGCGACTATGAAAACAGTATTAGTAACTGGCAGTAATGGGCTTTTAGGGCAGAAAATTACTGAAAAAATTTTGAGAGAAGGCGGAGTAAATTTAATAGCTACTTCTAAAGGATTAAATCGTTACCCCGTAAAAGACGGATATGTATATATGGATATGGATATCCTTGATCCGATTAAGGTAAGGAATGTTATTGAACGTTATAAACCCGATTCAATTATCCATACTGCCGCCTTAACCAATGTTGATGCTTGTGAGCATCAGAAAGAAGAAGCGTATCAGCTTAATGTAACTTCCGTTGAAACTTTATTATTGCTTGCCGAAGAATACAATATTCAATTGGTACATCTATCTACAGATTTTATTTTTGATGGAGAACATGGACCTTATGATGAGTTGGCTGCGCCTAATCCATTAAGTTATTATGGGCAAACAAAGCTAAAAGCCGAAGAAATTCTTAAAAATTCTAAAGCGAAATGGGCAGTTTTAAGAACAATAATTGTTTATGGCATTATAAAAGATCTAAGCAGAAGTAATATTGTATTGTGGGCGAAAGACGCTTTAGAAAAAGGTAATCCAATTAATGTGGTAAACGACCAATGGCGAATGCCAACATTAGCTGAAGATTTAGCTGATATTTGCTTTTTGGCAATTGAGTATGATGCGCAAGGTGTTTTCAATGCCTCTGGTAAAGATATGATGAGTATATCGGAGTTAGTTGCCAAGGTTGCAGATTTTTGGCAGTTAGATAAAAATTTAATAAATGAAGTAAGTGGCGAAACTTTAAACCAAGCTGCTAAACGACCAGCAAGAACTGGATTTATTTTAGACAAATCAATGACTGAATTAAATTACCAACCCCATAGCTTTGAAGAAGGATTAGCGATAGTTGATCAGCAGATGAAAAATGCTGAAGGGCAATAGTTAATGGTCGATAGCTGATAGGCTAGTTGGCTATCGACTATGGTCCATTAACCTTCATCCATTTAATTAAAAAAATATATTATATGTTATTACAAATAGGCGATAAAGCCCCAGATTTTAAATTAAAGAATACAGAGCTTAAAGAAGTTTCATTAGGAGATTTTACCGGCAAGAAAGTAGTTTTACACTTTTTTCCGTTGGCATTTACAGGTGTTTGTACCACACAACTTTGTACCATGAGAGATAGCTTTGGCTATTACGATGGTTTAAATGCGCAAGTTTTAGGTGTTTCAGTTGATTCTCCTTTTGCTTTGGCAAAATTTAAAGAAGAACAAGCTTATCAGTTTCCTTTGCTGTCCGATTTTAATAAAGAAGCAGCTGCAGCATATGGCGCATTGTACGAAGATTTTTTAGGAATGGCAGGTGTTGCTAAACGTGCTGCTTTTGTAATAGATGAAGACGGTAAAATAGCTTATGCTGAGGTTTTAGAAAATGCTGGTGATTTGCCAGATTTTGAGCAAATTAAAGCGGTTGTGGCTTAATTATACATATTGATTTAGGAGAGCAGGGGCTGTACAACTATTAAAGTCAGCCCCGCTTTTCGTTTCAATCTTTTTTGTTTTCGCCAACCGTCATCTCAAATGTGTGCGATTATAAAGTGATTTGCAGCTATGTGACAGATTTCTCAGTCGTACCTCCTTCGAAATGACGGATCAAAAAAGTATTTTCACTGCAATCGGGTCTATGAACAAAGTTTTTTGCAAAAAACTTACATTCTAGTTATTAGCAGATACTGTTATGAAATCAATTCAGGCTGAGTGTAGCTAAAGAATATCACATAAAGTCGTTTCGACTACGCTCAACGTGGCAAAACGTTTAAAATATCAGGGCTTTACAATTATTTACAATAAAAATTGCGAAATTAATTTTGAAACATTACTTTTGCAGTCCGTTAACCATACGGAAATGCATTTGTAGCTCAATTGGATAGAGCATCTCACTACGGATGAGAAGGTTTGGGGTTCGAATCCCTACAAGTGCACTAATTAAGAGCCTTGCTGCCAACAGGCGGCGAGGCTTTTTCACTTTTAAAGACAACCTTAATGCTGAATTTAGTTCTCTTTGGCCCTCCAGGTGCAGGCAAAGGCACCCAATCTGAAAAACTGATTAACAAATATCAGTTAGTGCATATTTCTACAGGAGATCTTTTTAGAGCACACATTAAAAATCAAACTGCTTTAGGACAAAAAGTTAGTCAATTGATAGCCGATGGTGAATTAGTGCCTGATCAGATTACCATTGATATGTTAGAGGAAGAAATCGATAAAAATCCGAATGCAAAAGGATTTGTTTTTGATGGTTTTCCGAGAACTATACCTCAAGCAATAGAGCTAGATAAGTTTTTGGCAAGTAAAGGTAGCAGCATTGCAGGTGTTATTGCCTTAGATGTTGATAAAGATGAACTGGTAAAACGTGTAGCTTTACGCCAAAAAGAAACAGGTAGATTAGATGATCAAGCAGAGAAATCTCAGAAAAGAATTGATGAGTATTTCAACAAAATCATTTTGGTTTTACCTTATTATGATGAACAACAAAAACTAACTAAAATTAATGGCATTGGTGAAATTGAAGAGATTTTCACTAACCTTTGTACCGTTATAGATAGTTATTAAAACATAATATTTAAATTTAGACATCCGCAAAAATCTATGGTTATTTTTGCGGATGTTTATTTTTGGCGATTTTTTGAATTCTAAAATCGTCAATCTAAAATCAAAAATTAAAATGTCACAGGGATCAAATTTTGTAGATTACGTAAAGATATGTTGCCGTTCTGGCAAGGGAGGGGCAGGTTCTGCACATTTGCACCGTGATAAATTAACCTCAACTGGTGGCCCAGATGGTGGCGATGGTGGTAGAGGAGGTCATGTTATTTTAAAAGGTAACTCGCAGTTTTGGACATTGCTACACCTAAAATACCGTAAACATATTATTGCAGAAGATGGTTTAAGTGGAGGTAGTAGTCAGAAAACAGGTAAAACTGGTAAAGATGAAATTTTAGAAGTGCCCTTGGGCACTATTGCTCGTGATGCAGAAACAGGTGAAGTACTATTTGAAATTACAGAAGATGGTGAAACTAAAATTTTAACTGCTGGAGGTAGGGGCGGCTTAGGAAACTGGCATTTTAAAACTCCAACTTTACAAACGCCACGTTTTGCGCAACCTGGCGAACAGGGTAAAGAGGAGTGGATGGTATTAGAGTTGAAAGTATTAGCTGATGTTGGCTTGGTAGGTTTTCCGAATGCTGGTAAATCAACTTTGTTATCAGTTTTATCTGCAGCTAAACCAGAAATTGCCGATTATCCTTTCACAACATTAGTGCCTAACTTAGGTATTGTTTCTTACCGTAATGGAAAATCTTTTGTCATGGCAGATATTCCAGGGATTATTGAAGGAGCATCAAAAGGTAAAGGTTTAGGATTTAGATTTTTACGTCACATAGAACGTAACTCTGTATTGCTTTTTATGGTGCCTGCAGATACAAGTAGAACGATAAAAGAAGAGTACGAGATTTTATTGAACGAATTGCAAGAATACAATCCAGAGTTGATGCAAAAGCCACATTTACTGGCTATTACCAAATCTGATATGCTGGATGATGAATTGAAAGAAGAGATGAGCAAAGATTTGCCAAAAATTCCATCAATATTTATTTCTTCGGTTGCTCAGCAAGGAATTACTGAATTAAAGGATATGCTCTGGAAAGCAATTAACACCCCCAACCCATAAAGGGGAGCAGTAAACTTAATAGACTGGCGTAATATCGAGGGATAATTTATTTCCTAAAAATCAATATAAATGACGATAATTTAATGCGATTTGTCATTCTGAGCGCAGCGAAGAATCTCTATTATAGTATTTATTATTTGAGATTCCTCCGAAGTCGGAATGACAAAACTAGGAGTTTATAATTTTTATAAAATTTTGATTTATAGAAACTTAACAAATAGTGTCAATGGTAGCATAGCGACGAGATATCTCTTAGTTTTAATAGATCAAACCATCTAATTTCTATTAGCTGAAGCTAGTGGAAGTATTAGTGGCTATACTAATGAACTGTTTAATCAATAACCCTATCTTTAACTTTGATAGCCGGATTACTTTGATAAATACTAAACGATTCTAAATCTTTAGTAGCTACAGAACCAACTGTTAATACGGCATGAGAAGCTGCGGTAACGCCCGGACAAACAACTGCATTAGCGCCAATCCATACACCATCTTCTAAAACAATGGGTTTAGTAATAAGATCGAAATCTGCTTTTTTATAATCATGATTGCCAGTTAAAAGCATCGCTTTTTGCGAAACACAAACATTATTGCCAATACTCACTTCTGCTAAATTCTCAATTCTGCATTCGGCTAACCACGAATAATCTCCGATGCTTAGTTTCCAGGGATAATGAATATAGATGTAGGGTTTAATGCGAACATCTTTACCAATTTTAGCGCCAAATAACCGCAGTATCCAAACTAACACAGAACTGGAAGGCATTAAGCCAGAACGAAAAATGAGCATACTCGTAAAATACCAACAAAAAATTTTGAAGGTTGAGGCACCCGAATCAAAATCTTTTTTATCAAAATCTTTCTTAAGTTTTGTCTGATTTTTCAATTTACTGATCTGGATTTGTTTTTGATAGGGAATTTGTATTCTTCTTAATATATAAGTATAATAAAAGGAAGATACAGATATAAACTATGATGTTAAATATCTCGTGGTGATAAGTAAAATTATCTCTTTGTGATTCGAAAAAGCAAAGCAATACACCTAAGCCAGCAATTCTGCCTACGTTTAACACATAAATCATAATCATTCCAATAACAAAAAGCCTAAATTTTGCTTTCAGCTTTGCTGGAAAAGCGATTACAAAAGCTGTAAAAAAACTCATTACACCTAAACCTAAGCAAGAATAGTTAACTCTTAACAAGGGTCCATTAACTACCATTACATCGATTTCATTGTAAATAGCATAAAAACCAAAAAGTTTAATGATCCATACAGCCGGTACAATTAATATTGTTCTTAATCCTTGAATGTAATTTAGATTTTCGGAGATAAAGGCATTGTAATATTTTCCACCTTCGCTCATTACGCTATTCATAAATAAATTGCCTTGGCTAAATAGAAAGTAGAAAAAAAGCAGTTTAACCACAAATAATAATGCAGCTTTATTGGCTTTTTTTTTGTTTAAGGATTGTTCCATACATTGAGAGCGTTAATTCGATTTACAAATTTACATCTTTAGATTTTATAATTTCTTTCATTTTAACATCAACAATTAACCTAAACCAAAATCCTTGTAAAAAATGGAATAAAACACCTGTTGATCCGTCTAAAACACCTAATTTAAAGATTAAGCGATACCCAAAATATAAAAATGGTCTAAAACCTAAAGGTAATTTCCACCAAACTTTTTTAAGGTAAGCATTACGTTCATCAGGGTTGCCAAAAAAATCTGCTCTATTGCTTTGGCTCCTTAGATTTTTGAACCGATCTACTTCTTCTTGGGCAATTAAATCACTATATCTATTGTGTTTACTAATCCAAAAACTAATCTCATTTTCTTTGAGGTTTTCTTCTATAAGATGGCCATTTTTCCAAATTGTAGTTTCTCCATTTACAATAAAGCGATGATCCATGTTTTCATTTAAATCAGAATAACCAATTCCAGTGCGAAACATTTTTAACAAATATTTGGGATAGAAACCACCATATTTGATCCATGTACCTTTAAAATAATTTTTTCGATTAAAATATATCCCATTGATGGATAAATAATCATCATTCTTAAAATTTTGCAACATCAAGTATAATTCTGTTGTTACAATTTGGTCGGCATCAAGCCCGATGATCCAAGGAGTTTTGATGTTAAAGTTTTTAAGCGCGAAATCCCATTGTTTAGGATGATTTTCGAATGGATTGATTTTTGTTTCGGCGTTAAAATCTTTTGCAATAGCTAAAGTATGGTCCGTACTACCAGAATCTAAAATATAAATAGCCGCATTTAAATCCTTAATAGATTTTAATAGTCTTGGTAAATGAATTTCTTCATTGTAGGTTAGGATGACAAAACTGAAATTAGAATTCATGATAAATGTTTATAGTTGTCATCTTTAACTTGCAAAACGATATTGTTAGCTATTGAACAGTAAATTCTTGTTCTTTTAAAAGTAATATTAGCTTTCTTTTTAACCATAATTTAACATGACCTCTAACTCATAAATGATTAACATGTAGATCTTATTAGCCAAATAAGCTAAAATTTAATTTTTTTGGCAACATGTTATCCAACATTATAGTTAGCCATTTAATATATCTGTATAAAGCTTAATGTATTTTTGCGCTAAAATTTTGTCGTTAAAATCTTTAAAAATTAAAGATGCAGCCAATTTTCTTATTTTATTTCTCTTTTGGTTATCTTGGTAGCTTAGGTTCAGTTTATCAGCAACTGAATGTACATCCAGTTTGGTTATCCATCCTAAATTGTTTTCGGTTACATAATTTGCTAAACCAACTTGATTAGATAATATTACAGCTGTACCCACACTTAAACTTTCGATTACTACGTTTGCGAAATTTTCATTGTAAGAAGTAAGTACCATTATATCGTTTTTTGATAGTAAATTAAACTTATCATCATTTTTAACTTGACCCAACCAGCTAATTTTATCAGCTAATTTTAAGTGTGTTGCCCTAGTTTTTAAGCTTTGGATATAATCTTTATTACCGGATCCAGCTATTGTTAAAATAAAATCAAAATTTAGTATTGATAAAGCATCAAATAGTAGTTCTAAACCTTTTTTTTCTTCGATACGTGATAGAAAGATAATTTTAAATGGGATTGCTGTGTTTTCGTTATTTATTGATTGTTGTTCTTTGTTCGTTACATGATGATCATTTAACTGAACTAAATTTGGAATAACTACAATGCTTTTAGGGTTTACAAGAGTTAAAATATCATATTTTTCTTTCTCACTTGTAGCATGAATATGGCAATAGTTAAGCAATCTTTTACCAATTATTTTATGAATAAGGTTTTTAGCTAATGAATTTCTATTGGTTTGAGTATAGGTTGTTAACATTCCTCTGGGCGATAATACAACGGGTATTTTGTGCCAAAAAGCAACTGCACAACTTAATACAGAAACTAAATTCCACCAGGCATGGATGTGTATGATAATACCAATTTTGTCATGCTGAGCCTGTCTAAGCACCTTAAATAAATTATAAAGTAAGGCAGGAGAAAAATGAGTATGATCTTTCGTTATTCTGCTGAAATAACTTACCTCAACACCATCAACTATTTTAGTTTGATTAGGTTCAACTTCCAGTTCATTTTTACCATTAGCCGTAGTTGTAAAAACCTTTAAAGTTAGTTTTTCAATCCACCTATCACACTTTCGGACATCTGAACTTCCTGTCTCTTCATCTTTCCAACTCCCCAGAGACTCACACAATTTTGCCACAGACATGGTTGGCCCGCCATAAATATATGCTGGTTTATATGCCGCAGTAATTTGTATAATTTTCAATCTGGGTAGCGAATTAAGCCTCTTCTAAAATACCTTTGGCTTTAAAAATAAAATGAAATATGTACATGGTAACTACACTCCAAAATACGGAGTTTACCAAGAACTCGAAACTGTTGCCTCTCCATAAAATTTGAAATAAACCTGCAAAAATAACGGCACAGCCCATAAAATAACTTCCAAATAATTTTTCAGCCTTGATGGCAATCCATTGAGCTATGGCGCCATAAGCAAAAAGACCAATAAAAATTCCGATCATGCCATAAGATAAATAGCAATCTACAATATAAGCTGGTTTAGCTGAAACTACAGATTGCCTGCTCACCACACCAGCGTTGTAAACTCTTTGCATTACCATATCTTCAATTATAGGCTTACCTGGCCACAAAAATCTTGGAATAATTGAGGTTGCAGCATCCTTAAGTAAATGAGTTTTGTAGTATGGTATGTAGTTAGGTGTAGAATTAACGTATTTGATAAACATATCAATTTCAGAAAATCTATAAATTAAAAATTCCCAATTGTCTTCTTTTAATTCTGTTTCATCTGTATTAAAAACTGCATCTATACTTTGATCTCTCAACTCTGAGGCTTCAAGTCCTTGTCCCGCTAAATTTCTGAAATTACCGATAAATGTAGGCAGCACAAAAAATAAAGCAATAAGTATTACACTAAATACAGGCACTATTTTTTTTCCATATATTGGTAAAAGGAATACACCCAAAAGCAATACGCAAATAATTATTGGTTCTTTAAAACCCGAAACTAAAGCATTCATTAAATTACTTGTAAATAAAGCTCCGGCCAACAAAATGTTTGTTCTTTTTTGTTCTCTAATAGCGAAAGCTAGGGCAATGGTGCCGGCAACAAAACTAATCCCTGTAAGTTGAATACTGAATTGACTTAAAGCGCCGACTTTGCCAAAAGCATAACCAATGGGTAAACATACTATTGAGATACCCAAAAGTAAATTACTAACGGATGGAGTATAGAGGTTATATTTTTTTTCTACTGGATAGTTCATTTGACTTAAGATACCATGAACTAACGCTGCATGGCCTAAAACATAATACATTTGACACTTTGCAATTGCCAAATATAAATCGTCTTTAAACATTACACTGTTACCTGTATAATCAAAATATTCATATCCAACAGCGTTGATATAATAGAATATACTTGTAAAGCACATGTAACCAGCAAATATTAATTGCATTAAAAAAATTGGTCGCATGAGCTGATCAAAAATTTTATGATCTTTAGGAAGCGGCTTAATTACACCACTGTAGCTTAAATAAAATATATAAAACGACCCAGCCCAAGCAACAATATAAGCGGCATGGGCTTGCTTTAAAATAAGCCATGCCAATAAAAATGGGATGTAAAGTAGTAAATATCGCAAGGGATGTATTGAGCTCATTTATTTTTATAATTCATTTAAAATTGCAGTACACTGTTTAGTAAAAGACCATTCTTTAATTTTAATGGCTGATTTTTTGCCCATTTCTTTTAAAGTAAATTTATTACTTACCATTAAATTGAGCTTATCAGATAAACTTGCTAAGTTATTGCTTTCAAATATATAACCATTCTCCCCATCAATCACTAAATCTTCTGCACAACCTACATGATCTGAAACTAAAATAGCTTTACTGCAAGCCATTGCTTCGTTAACAGCTAAACCCCAAGTTTCTTCGGAGCCCTGTGATGGTAAACAAAATAGATCGCAAGCTTGATAAATGACAGGCATTTGTGTTTGGTTTTGAAAATCCATAAAATGAATCTTTTGAGATTTGAGATTTGAGATTTGAGATTTGAGACTGTTTTCCAATTCTCCATTTCCTACAAACAACAAATGAACACCATCCAAATTCAAATTTATAAAAGCCTTAAGCAACAATTCAGGATTTTTCTTTGCTTCTAATTTACCTGCAAATAAAATTAACATCTGATCAGGTGAAATTTGCAGTTGTTGTCTTAATTGTAAAGCTTCTTTGCTTCTATCTTCAGCAAATCGATTATTATCTACAGCGTGGGGAGCAAAAACTAATTGATTTTCCTTTAATCCAAATTTTTTAAAATAGGCTTTGTTGGCAGAACCAACATAAAAAGCTTTATTGCTGTGCTGGTAAACCCATTTTAAGAATAAACCTCTCAGAATCTCTTTAATTCCCTTTCGCTCATCAATTAAAGTAGAATCTCCTCTGAACCAAAGCGGAATTTTACCTTTAAAATAGCGAAGAGCGGAGATATGACTTTGATAAGCCCAGCCGTAAATTAAGATAGCCATTGGATCAAAATCCTTAATTTTCTGTTTTAGGGTTGGATTTATAATTCCACTAAAATGATGTGAACCAGGATTTTTTGCTGTATTTGCTAAAAACTCATATTCATAACCTTGCAATAAAGGTAAATCCCAATCAATCCATTTCTTAAAATCTGGATCGTATTTAGCTTTAGCACCTTCCTTACCCCAAGTATAAAAAACTTTTAACTCGCAACTTTGAGCCAATAATTGAAATAAAGGGACATAATATTGGATAGGGTGGGTGATGATGATGGCTAGTTTTTTCAATTAAATACTACGATTAAAAATTTTAAATGCAGCAGCACTATTTAACCTATCTGTCACAAATTCAATATCCCTTAAATAAATGGTATTGTGACTTCCAAATATTGTAATTTCTACAAGTTCCCTTTTTAGTGGATTATAATCATGCGGTTTAAAACCATTGCTTAATAGTTTATCATGTATTTCTTGGTCATCATATCCATATCTGCTACCACTTCCATTGAGTTCAATTATGATGGCTTTTAAAGTTAAATCTGCTAATGTTAGGTTAGCTCCATTTAATACTTCTCTCTCAAATCCCTCTACATCTATTTTAATTAAACTTGGCTTATTTTTAAGGTAATAAATATCTAACATATCTGTTTCAACTAAAATAGTATGCTGATTATCCTTAACATTTATGAGAATATGATTGGTAGTGTCTTCATCAACTGTAAAGTAAAGTTTATCTTTTTTACTGCTGATGCCTTTGTTTTCAGTTGTTACCAAATTGCCCAGCTTATTCAAATCAATATTCGCTTTTAAAATGGAGTAGGTTGTTGGTATGGGTTCAAATGCGATGGTTTTGGAATTACACAAACCAGAAGCCAATAGTGTATATGCGCCAACATTTGCGCCGATATCAAAAAAGGTATCTTCTGAACGCAAGAAATGAAGTAGAAAACCCATGTCATTAAATTCGTGCAAACCACAATAGATGTTGCCAGTAATGCCAGTAAGCTGTTTTTTTGCGTAAAAGTTAATATTTCCTATGAAATGCTTAACGTAAAGCTTCTCAGGAAAGAAAAGAGTTTGTAATTGCCATAACAAAAATTTTTTATAAGCTTTAAAAATGTATTTTTTAGCTAACGGATGGTTATGAATAAAGGAAAAAGTTCGTTTGAATTTAGATAGCACTTATAACATTATTAAATAATTCACATTGCAATTGAGCTCTTTTTTCAGCAGTGTATTGTTTAAAATTATTCCAATTAATTTGTCTTTCGAATTTATAACTTTCAGCGAGCTCTTTTAGTTCTAAATATGTATTATGGATAAGCTCATCATTAATTTCCTCCAAAGGGATTACTTTTCCTTCAGAGCATTCCTTTATAATATTAATAGCTGAACTTTTTGGATGAAAGATGCCAATCATGGGCTTTTTTGCCAAGATGTATGGATAAATTTTCGAAGCAGTATATTTCGCATCATCTGACCCAAGCATCATTAGAACATCTGCATGTTGAAGGGTTTTAATTGCAGCGTAGAATGGAATTCTGTTAGTTTGTTCCGTTACATAATTATTTACATCAATTTCATCAGCAATTGGCATAACACTTGCCTTACCGAGACCATTTGGCGCATAGCTTGTGCCGAGAAAATAAAAATGGATTCTACAAAAAAGCTTATTGTTGGTCATCAATCCGTGCTTGTAAGCTAGAAATAATAACGTAAGAGATTTTCTCATTATATTTCCAACAACTCCTACGTATAAGAACTTGATTTTTGAGTTGTCTAAAATTAAATTGTCGTTGGCTAACTTAGCAATATCAAAATCTACAGTCGATGCGCCAAAAGTGATAACTGTTTTAGGTATTTTTTTTACATTAGAGTATCTGTTCTCTAAATCATTAAGATAGGCTTGAGAAACGCTAATTAAACCGTCTACATTTTTCATGGCTAACGGCTCCAAAAATTTATTCAACCGATAGGAAAACCAATATTTTGGCGGACGATCTTCTTTCGGTTTGTTTTGATAGTAATCAGTGTGCCATGGATCTTGCATGTCAATCACATAAGGTACATTGAACTTAATTTTCCAATATGCCCCGAGAATTAATAATGGAAATTGTGTAGTAGAGAAATAAACTAGATCATACTTTTTACTTTTTAGCAGTTTATTAACCTTGCTTTTATATTGCCAAATAGAGCGTAGTGAAATGCTACCCAAGCCAATTTTTTTTGTAACTTTTTTAGGTAATGCTGATACACGATGAATAACTATATCATTTGGTATAGATAATGTTAATAGTGGATCTTTAATCATATCTACGTATTTTTCATCTACAACCACAACTTCCACATCCCAGCCAAATTCTTTAAAATACGGTAGACTCATTCTTACACGGTGCATATCTGCTGCATTAACGGGTGGAAAATAAGGAGAGATAATAAGCGCCGTTTTCAATGGTATAAAGTTTTTCGAACTAAGTTAATAAATAAACGTGCCTCATTTTCCCAATTATATTTGGTTTTCGCTAACTGATATGCATTTCTCTTAATGTCGCTCAATCTTCCTTTTTCATTCAAAAGCATTTCAATATGAGAGCGAAGTTGATGGATATTAGCAGTTTCGTATATAAAACCGATTTCTTGATTTTCTTCGAGGAAAGCTCTTTGTGCCAATGTATCGCTCGCTATTACGGCCAGGCCAGAAATCATATAGGTGAAGATTTTATTCGTTAGGCAAATATTTCTATTGAAGGGTTTTTTACGTTCAAGCGCCAAGCCTACATCAAAATTACTAGCTAATTCAAAGATTTTGACGCCAGATACTGGTGGATGATAATTAATCTTGAAATTAGATAGAATGTCAAAATATCTAAGGTCGGTTTTGTTTATGCTACCTAACAAATGTAATTCAACTAATGGATTATTAATTTGTTTTACAGCCTCTATTATATCTTCTAAACCTCTATCTCTACCAATTGTCTGAGAGAACCAGAATAGTTTTATGCCATAACCTTCATGTTTATTTAGTATTGGCTGATACTTTAACTCGAACACATTATTGATAACTATTGGATCCAAATTGGGATAAAGTGTTTTATAACTTTCTGCAATTAATGGACTAGCGCAAGTAATATAATCCACTTGAGTTAAATATTTATCTTCAATAAAAGTTTTGAGTTTAACGTCAAAACTTTCAAGGTCATCAGAGGTCTCATTTCGATGAAAATCTTCTGCGTCGAAGCCTGATTTAGCTTTGTTTTTTTCTGCAGCTTTTACTGCAATAGGTAGTGAGGCTAGATTATGAGCTATATATATATCGGCTTTCCACTGCTGTGCTTTTTTCAGAAATTCGAAGTAGGCTTTCGAATAAATGAATTCTTGATACCTTGCAATTCCTGATTTTTTAATAACTGCTAAGCATAACTTATGAAGCAGTTTAGTGAAAAATTTAGGTTTAATAATGTCGTAAGAGATTTTAGGATTCTGATCTAAAATTTTTTGATCTTCTAACTTCAGATAGGCTAAGTTCTGCATGAAAATTATATGTACTTCATATTCATGTGCTAAGCTTGCCCTAACCTCCTTTATTAACCTTGGGTTGCTAGAAATATGATTAGGTGTAATGAAACAGATTTTTGCGGACATTAATTTAGCTTACTCTCTATGGTTTCAATTAATTTTTTCCTGTAGGCTGGCCAACCATAGTTTTGAGCTTTTAGTTTAGCCTTTAATCCCATTTGAAGTAATTCATCTTTATGATTGTAGCTCCAAAGCATTTTTTCTAACAAATCGTCCTTGCTTCCAGCTTCTACCAATAATCCATCAATTTCGTGAATGATTAAATCGGGGGCAGCTGAATTTTTACTAGCTATTACAGGTAAACCACTCGCCATTGCTTCTGTAATAACCATGCCAAAACCATCTGCTAAAGTTGGATTAACAAAAACAGAGGAATTTTGGTAAATATCCATCAACTCTTCATGTCTAATGTTACCAAAAAAATGAACGTTTTTTGGTAAACCTAATTTTAATTTCTCTGGTAAAAAGTAAGCTCCATATAAGTGTAATTCAACTTTGTCAAATGGTAATTGTAGCTCATTCCAAACTTCTAATAAAATGTGAATACCCTTATTAAAAGTTAAATTTCCTGCATACATAAAAATAAAAGTATCTTTTTTCTTTTTATGATTTAGATGAACCTCAGGAAATCCTAAAGGAACCACAGCAATTTTACTTGGGCTTACCCCAGCGATAATTAAAGAATTTTTCGTAAAACTGGAATTACAAATGACAATGTCAGCAAGCATGATCTCCTCGTCTTTTCTTGCGTTTATTTTTTCAGGCTTATCATATAATGCTAATTTCAAGGAGGTGGTAATCAGGGTTGGATATTTTATAAGTTCAGTTTCTATAATTTTTTTAAATAATTTATGATGAACGCTTGTTTGCTCATAAATGGCGAAAATATTTTCCTTTTTTGCCTTTTTAAGAGTTTCCAAAGCACAATGCTCATAGGTATGTATAGCATCGATATTCTTTTTTGATATCGTTTTTGCGACCCATTTATCAAACTTTAGTTCAGCATAATACCATATTAAATCTGTTATCTTTGCGCTTAGTTGGCGTGCCGATAAGCTACGCAAAATCTCCAAAATGGGCTTGTTTTCAAAGAAATTAATCGGAATAGAACTAAATTGCCTTCTGCGCAGTTCTTTTTCTATGAATTTTATTCTTGACAATAAAGAGTAAAATTTATGACTTGGATGATAGAAAAAGGTAGTAAAAAATTTATGTAATTTATTTCTTTCAAAATAGGCAATAACATTTTGTTTTACATGTGGACCAACAGACGGATTAGAAACTGCTACTTTCATTATTATAGTTTATTCATAACCTTTGATACAATTTTTGGTGATTTCTTTACGTAATAAGAGGTTAACCCAAAAAATTTCTTGATTGGCCCAAAGAATTTACCCATCCAAAGGTATTTGTAAAATCCAGAATCAGTTATATAAAATATATCCGGTATCTCCTTCCAATTCGGATAATCAAAATATATTTTTCTCTTGTTCATTACATAATGAAAGTAACCTAGTGTTTTGTTTTCTAGATATAATTGACCCTTTTTAAACTTGATAACTCTATTAGCAGGTAGGTTTTCACAAATGAAAGTCTTAAAAGATGATTTAATATTTCCCAACTCTGATTCTTTTGCCACAATATAAGTAAAGCAAGACTTTGGAAGTTCCAATTTGCCTAAACCAAACCATATTTCTGAATTATGGCTTGTTTCGTCAATCCCCTCATATCGTTCACTTTTTGCTAATTTTTCAAATTGATCGAGTTTTTTAAATAGGTTATTATTATAATTATTGTTTTTTATCAAAGTGAAAGAACCAGATACGATTTCTTCTCGAGCTGAAATAACATCATAAGATTTAGAGATTTCATATTTAACTTTTTCTTCTAAATTTCCGTAAAAAAGATCAATATCTCCATAACCCCAATATTCATAACCAATCGTGTAATTATCGAATATAATGCCGTAAGTTGGCTTGAAGTCGCATAATTTGTAGGCATTGTTTAGCGCAAAACCTGATAAACTAAGTTTAACCTCAATTAATGATGAAATTTCATTTAAACTGCTTTTCTCAAATCTTATGTTGTTAGGATATTTTTTTGGTATGGGTAGGTCAGTTATAAATAATATTTGTAACCATTCATTATGGCTACAACTACTTAAGTACAATTCAAAATATTTTGGCCACTCTCCAAAATAAGGAATAAGTAACAAGATTTTTTTATAATTCTTGCTATCTAAATAGTCTATCACCTTAAATTTTTTCCAATAAGTTAACAAGCTCACTCGAAGAATTGTATACTTCCACTTGAAACCCTTTGTCTCTCCAAATCGACATATCACCTAAATTATTTGCAATTACTGAAACACCATTTTCAATAGCTTCATATAGCACATAAGGTCCAGTCTCATACCAAATTGATGGGATAATCAGTACATCAATGTCTTTATAATATTTGCTAACCTCTTCATTGCTTAAGTTAAACTTCCACAAAATATTTTGATGAGATAAACTCATCTTTTGTATTGTTGTCAAATATTCAGCATCATTTTCAATACCAATGATCAAAAGGTTTAAATCCTTTCGATGAGACAAAATAAATGAATTAATAAGTATATGAAGGCCTTTTTCTCTACTTATACGTCCAATAAATGCAATAGTTTTTGTTTTTCTGTTCACTTTTTTTTGTGGAACTAAAACCTCTCCAATTAGTTGCGTTGTTATTTTAATTTTAGCACTATCAAAGCCATTTGATAAAAAGATTTTTTCTTGCCAATTTGTAAAAAGATATAATTTATCACATAATTTATTTAGTTTTTGTAAATCTCTCTGTTTCTGGGTCACCACATTGAAAATAGATTTTGGCCAGCCGACAATGTCGACGCTTTTGCTTACTAACTTGCATAGTTGTCTTGGAACACCTTTCTTATTTAGATAACATGCCTTGCATAAATTATTATCAATTTTCCCATGGCAAGCTGTTTCTCCAAATTGCATTAAGTCACCATGTATGCAGGTTATTGCCGGAACATGAGCGGTAAAATGGATCTTTATACCATTTTTATGTACTTCCTCTAAATGAAATATATTAAATGCAGGCGTTAGTGTATGAAAATGAATTAGATCGAAATTCTCCTTTTCCAAAATGGACTTGAAGAAGATTAGATTACTTGGATTAGTGCACCCAGTAATAATACCTCTGTCAGTACTTGTCTCATCTGGCAAAACAATAACTTCCAAATCCTGAAAGTAAAACTCGTCTTGAACGGATTTAAATGCAGTGATTACTTTGACAATATTTCCCTCAATTATTAATTTTTTTGCTAGATTTAGTACATATTTCTCTGTACCGCCATTAGAATATGGATAGAAATAGGCGCTAACTAAAGCTATTTTCATCCTATCAATCTCCTTTTTAGCATGGCAACTTTTTCTGCGTTCTTGTAACCTAAAATACTTGACAAAATTCTCAAACTTCCTTTTTCCTCTGGAATATAATTTGGCGAGATTTTAAGCAGAAAATCAATTGCTTTATTTTGCAACTTACGATCTAAATATCTAAACTCATTTATACAATATCGAACACATCTCACAATTGCATGTTTTTCTTCCTTTTTAATGGCACTTTCCTTATTCCAATAGTCATATATTTCTTGTGCATTTACAAAACAGTCTTTTACAAATGCTAAATTATTCTTAGTAGAAAGCGAATTTCTTTGGCCTATTCTATAGCTAGCCATAATTCCGGGAGTGTAGGTAAAGATTCCATTAGATAAGGCTGCGTCTAATAAGTACCTTGCATCTTGGATAACGGGTAAATTTTTATTCCATTGGATAACAGAAATAATTTTTCTCGAAAAAAGCAGCACAGCTGGAGGACACCAAAAATCACTAAAAATATTTACTGCTACTGAATCCGACAACCTCCGCTTTATCATTTCTGTAATTCTCATCTCGCCATCTTCAATTACAAATTTTTGCCAGTCACCGTATGCTATATCTGCATCGTGCTGTTTTAATGCGGAAATTTGTACATTTATTTTATGCTTATCAAGTAAGTCATCTGCATCTAAAAACTGAATATATGCTCCTTTGGAATTTTCAGTACCCAAGGTTCTGGCATTACTAACTCCTTGATTTGGAGTAGAAATAATTTTTATTTTTTCATCAAAAGCTCTTAGAATTTTTAGTGTATCGTCTGTAGAACCATCGTTTATTACGATGATTTCTATATTTTCATATGTTTGTTCAAAAACAGAAACCAAAGTTTTTTCGATAGTTAACTCAGCATTGTATGCAGGTATTATTACCGAAACTAAATCGTTTATTTTTTTTTCAGCCATTTTTCGGTTAGGTTTAACCCTTCATCGATAGATATTTTAGGTTTCCAATTTAAAAGGTTTTGAGCTTTGTTCGAAGAAAATTTGCTTTTAGTATTTCCGAAAAGTTCGTTTAACCAGATTGGTGGATTAAATTTTTCTTGGCTAAGATCTTTAATTAGAACAGATTGGTTATTTGACCAAATTTTCTCCCTATTATAATTTAATTTACTTTTGAATAGGGGTAATAATTTAAATGAATGCTTTTTAACTTTACCTAAAATTTTATGTCTATTGATAAGCTCAACGAAGCTATAATTGGTAAGCAAGAAGTTGCCTATCTGTTTTAGCGTACTTCTGCTTTCAAAACTTCTATTGAGTAGATCTTCTTTTTTTAAAGAAGGAATATCCTTGCCAAATTCTTTTAGTAAAGGCTTCAGAAAGTCTCGCCACTTGATGTTTCCATCATTTATTATGAAATTTTGGGCGTGCGCACCTTCAGTTTTTAAAGCTAACTCTATTGCATCAAGTAAGTTTTCTATATAAACTACATTAGCTAATCCTTCTCCATTATCTATTAAACAGAATCTATTATTTTGGGCAAGAGTATAAGGCAGCTGGGTATAAGTTTTTCCATCAGGTCCGTAAACGCAAGTAGGGTTTAACAAAACAATTCTAGTTTTAGTCTGTGTTTTGGCAAAATCTAACACCCATTTTTGCATCATTGATTTTGTTTTTCCATAAATACCTCCCGCTGGCTTAATTTTGTTTTGTTCTGTAACCGTACCTTCTGGAAAGCCGTATACATTCATCGTACTTAATATTACAATGGCTTCAACTTCTTCTTCGCATGCCACTTTCACAAGGTTCTTAGTAGCTTCAACATTTATTTCATATGCATCATCATCTTGTGAACAATAGGCGAGGTGAACAATATATTTTTGATTTTTTACATGCAATTTTAATGCATCATATTCTAACAAGTTAACTTTTGGCATTGTTAAATTAAATCTTCCAATTTTTGCGCAGTTTCTGTAGCCCCTAACAACAGCTTTAACCATGTTGTTAGGATTGGCCATTAAACGTTGTATTAGCTCAGAACCTATAAATCCTGTCCCCCCAGTAATTAAATAGTTATCAACGGGGTTACCATTATAGCACTTTTCTTGATGGTGTTTGTATGCTTCAGTAATTAATGCAGTTGTATTTTTTGCTTCGGCTATTGGAACTAATGATGATGATTGTAATAGCAAGTTTTGTATCTGCTGAACAAAGCAAGCCTCAAAAACATAGGCTAAATTTTTATTTGTAAATGCATTTTCCTTTCTAATTTTGTGAATTAGTTCAAACCCAAAAGGTTGAAAATAAGCAAATTCAAAATCATCTTTTTCTAGCCATAATGTTCCATTAGTACCAATAATAGTAAACTTGTTTTCCAAAACTTTCGTTCTTGATAACTTTAATTCAATATCAATTCCAGAACTACTCTTTAATTTGTAATCGCAATTAGCCTCTACGCCACCTTGAAAATCGTCTTTATAACTTATTGAGGTTATAGGTTCTTTCAAAAGATCTTTCAAAAGATCTATATAGTGCACGCCCATGTCGGCTAAAACACCTCCATTTTTTTTACTAAAAATATCTTCGCTGTCGGCAAGCCATGAGTAAGGATTTCCGTCTGCTATAATGATTTTTTTTATCGATCCAATACTTTTAAGGCTATCTTTCAATGCTTGAAAAGATGGCATTAACCTTCTAACCATCGCAACAAATACACTCGATTGATAGTTTGCATTGTGCTGAGTAATCTGTTCGAAAGTTTCATTATCTAAACACAAAGGTTTTTCACAAAGTGTAGTAATATTATTTGCTAAACAACTTTTGATAGCATCTGCATGTAGATAATTGGGGATAGTAATAATAGCAAAATCATAGCAATCCTCATTGCAATCAAAAAAAGCTTGATAGGTGATTTTCTTCACTTCCACGTTTTGTGCCGAAAGTTTCTTAGCATTAGCTTCATTTGGTTCTATTATGGTTAATGAAGTTAATAAGTTAAGATATTTAAAAGCTGGTAAATAATATTCTTGAACAACTGCACCCCCACCAAGGATAAGAATTTTTGGTATACTCATCGTGATTTATTTAATAAAATTTTGAGCCTTAATGCGGGCTTCTCTATAAAATTCCAGCTCAAAAAGGCTAAGAAAAATGTAGGGATAATTGTTATAATTACTAGCATCCACGGAGTAAAATTAGATTTGGTAAGTAAAATAATTTGAATGATTGGAAAATGATAGATATATATACCGTAGGAGAAGTCCCCGAAGTTTTCTATCGTTTTTAAGGGTAAATTTATACTTAGCCATAAAAGTATATATGCTAAAAAAAAAGGATAGAGAGGCATGCTTTTGTTATAAAAAATGTCAATAATAAATAGACATACACTTGCCAAGAATATAAGTTTGCTATATATTATTGAATTGAGTAGCACATTAAAAATCACACCTACACCAAACATATAGGGTAAAATGGCAACCTGCTGTGATGTATACACTTTAAAAAAGATGGTGCATTTGCAGTCACTTAGCCAATAAGTTACGATGTAAATGGTAATTAATAAGATCGTTGGTGCTTTATGTTTTAAAATGCCAAATAGCCCAGCAAACCCCAAAAGCATATAAAACAGAAACTCATAAGCTAAAGTCCATAAAGATCCGTTTAAAGATTTTTCTTGAAGGGTATCAGTCAGTCCACCTATGCTAGGCTGATTTATAATCAAAAACACATTGTTAGAGATGTACCCCAGCTGGCTTTTGAACAGTTGAAATGTAAATTCAGTACCATTGATTTTTAAAATTAAGAATGAGCCTAAAAAAGTGGTTAAAATTAGGCACATCCAAAATGCTGGAAATATACGAATGACACGTTTTAGAGTGAAGCGAATAATTGATTGCGTATTTGTCCAACTAGCTGTTATAAGAAAACCACTCAAGATAAAAAAGCCATAAACTCCGATTGCACCAAAATTTATAAAGCCTATGTTACTTAGGGGGTCATTAATGCCATTCAGCGCAAAACTATGTTGTATAATTACAAGCAATGCTAAAATTAGGCGTAACAAGCCTATTGCATTATGTTTTGGATTAAATCTATCTCCGAATGTTTCAAATGGGTAACTCATACAATTCTATGTGTTTATTTGCCCAGTTTTCAAAACTAAAATTTTGTGAATAAAGTTTATGATAGTCAAATCTTTTCCAATTTTTTGATATGATTAACTCAGCTAGTTCGCCTGATGTTTCTGCTGTAATTTCAGTGCTAAAGTCTAATAATTCATTAACACCATTAGCATATCTAGCAATTACAGGTGTTTTACAAGCAAGACTTTCGGCAATACACAAACCAAAAGTTTCAATTTCACTTATGGATACTGTAACATCTGCTGCGGTGTAATAAGATGCCATAGTAAGCTTATCCGTTACGTAAGGAAGCGTAATTTCCTTAAAATAATTAGTACGTACCTTAACCTCAATTTCATCACCGTAAATTTTGATGAAGCAAAATTTTTGAAGCAAATTAGCCTTTTCCATCTTTTCTAGTAGCTCACTATACCAATCCTTTCCTTTTTTCGCATCATCCCAACGAGCTTGAGGGAAAAAAACGACAATCTCATCATCTTGAATTTTAATCTTTGCTCTTGTAAGAATTATATCTTCTATTTTTTGCTGTCTAAAAACTGAGGTGTCTAGCCCATGTTTAATAACAGTGATACTCGAGTCCAAATTTCTGACCAATTCTTTTGCCTCAGCTTTTATCCATTTAGAAGGGGCAATAAAAAAAATCTTGTGTGCGCTAATAAAAGCCTGTTTTTTTTGCTGAAGATTTGGTGTATTATCCCATTTTAATACAGGATATTCATTTAATTTAGGGCAATTATTGCAACCACTTAACCATTTCTTACAATAGGTAGGGTGTATACAATTAGCAGTTAATGGCCATAAGTCATGTAGGGTCCAGATTACTTTGTTTGATTTAGCTAAATGGTTAAGTAAAATAAATGAGGTTTGCGCTACATGCGTTACATGTATATGAACTACACCTCTAAAATTTTTCAGATAGCTATCAAGCAAAAAATTATCTAGAAAATTAATTAAGCCTGGCTTGGCTAAAATATTTTCAACTTTAATAAGTATGTTTTGTAAATGTCCAATCATACCTCCATACCTCCTATAACCACGACCATGTAAATGGCCTTCTAATCTATCGGTTGATAATACAGAACTTTTGTATCCCTGTTTTAATAAGGCATTATGCAAATCCATAGCGGCTAATGTGCCACCGCTCTTATCCTTGTTAGAAATGATGTGAAGTACTTGCAATGGAAGACTTTTTCTTTAGATAGTTGCTTAAACTTTTTATTTTACGACGGTTGTCAATTAAACTACAAATAAATCCAAGGCGATATTTAAGTTTTTTCTTACGCTCAAGATTTAAATTTCCAATAATGCCGAAAAGATCATATCTGGCTAAGCGATAAATCTCTAATAGCAAAGTTTTTGTGAAAAAAAATGTTTTGTTTTCATTGATTGTATTATAAGGGGTTAAAAGAGCAGCACCGTATCCAAAGAAATAGTTTAACCTCAAAAAATATTTTTCGTTGATTTTTGATGGCGGAAAATTGTGCCTAAATTCTAACTTCTCTAAATAATAGATTCGGAAACCCAATAATCTAGTAATGTAACAAATTTCGGTATCCTCACCACTCATCAAGTTTTTACCATTTCTCATTGCCGATAAATACAATGGCCAATTTTGGTCGAAAACAAAATCGTAAATTTCTTTTCTTATCACCATTCCTGCCCCATAAACGCTACCTATATTTGTCGTAATGTCGGCAGAGCAGAGCCATTGAGCAGCAGCTGCGTAATTATGTAAATGTGGTATTATCCACTCGGGTAGCCTCACTGAATTTGCTGGCTTACCTTTCCCTCCAATCACACCAATTTTTCTATTTTTTTCTAAAAAATCAAATGCAGTATATGCGTAATCTTTATTTAACCAGTTGTCATCGTCGCAGATAATAAGATATTCATATTTAGCATGTTCAACCGCCATTTTAATGGCATTTATCTTTCCAGGTTTCGGTTGAAAAAAGGAACGTATTTGATAATTAGTATTATTGATGATAATATCCTCAATTATAAGATTGGTGCCATCATTGCTATTATTGTCAATGATGATAATTTCCCAATTAATTGCTGTTAAATTCGTTTGAGCAAAAAGATGTTGAAGAGTAGCAGCAAGTTGAAGCGACCCGTTATATGTACATACTAATATTGATATACCCTTGAGAGACATTTAAATTTTATTTTCTAAATGTTCTAGAAATGCTTGATCAGCATTGTGAACGTATTTCGACAGGAAAACCATTTTAGCTTGTTGGCCTATTTCTTTTAATCTGGATCGTTGTTGCCACATCTCATTTAATTTAATTTCAAAACTTTCCTCTGTAGGTTTACTCGCAATAAATCCAGTTACACCATCTTCGATCCATTCATCTACAAAACCAACATTGGTACAAACCGCAGTTCTTCCACAAGCCATAGCTTCAAGAAGTACTGAAGGGGCAGCATCAACTCTCGAAGGCATAAGTAGCAAATGATGAGTGGCCCATATACCAGATATATCTGAATGATGTCCTTTTAAAGAAATGAATTCTGTTAATTTAAGTTTGTTAATTGAATTATTTAATTTCTCGTAATCAGGCCCATCCCCAAATATGCTTAAGTGCCATTTTCTTTGCTGCCATTCGGGTTTCGAAAAAATATTTAAAAGTATATCTTGTCCTTTCCATAAAATATCTAAACTACTAACCATTGCAAATTTGATGGTTTCATTGTCGGGGTAGGACAAATCTGTTATGCTATTTAGGTTTATCGGATTTTGAATAAAGAATACGTTGTTGAGCTCTGTATTTAGTTGCTTCTGTAAAACATTAAACTGTTTTTTTGCTACAAAATAGTTCCCCTTTGCCTCAGAACAAAGCTTAGTCATCTTTAAAATACTTTCTTCAGTTAACACTAAATCGGCAATATAAGAATGAAATGTAATAACGAATTTGGAGTTTGTTTGCGTTAAAAATTTTGCCGTTATATTATCAAATGCTAAATCGTAACATCCAGGCTGATTGACTATAATTAAAGCTGGAGCAAAATTGTTGATTTTAGTTTCTAAATGTCTTGAGAGCATTTTTACAGCATAATCTTTATCTAATCTGCTTAATAGCTTATCTTTAATATTTGTTAGATGGTCCTCAAAAAAAATAACTTTTGCACCAAAAAATTTTAAAATTTCAATTTTATTTGGATCAATATTGCCATCAATTACTACAAGGATGCTGTAATTTTTCTTTGCCGCTAACAGTGCAGTATTAAACCAAAGATTTTCACTGCCGCCCCATAATTTTCCTTTAAGTAATGAGATAAAAACAAGTTTCATTAAGACCGCACAAAATATAAGTTTGCAAAAACACTAAGAAAATATCGTAAACCAAACATTGAAAAAATCAATGGACTATAAATGATATGACTTATCCTCTTTATGTAAGGTATTGACTTTAGGTTTCGACAAAAGATGGAAATTAAAAAGTGTCTCGCTGTATTTACTGTCATGTATTCTTTTGCAACAATCAGTCGATAGCTTAGGAATAAGCTTTCCCATTGTTCAAAATGTTTTAACTTTTTATGATCGTAAAAAAAATTAAACAATAATAAATTCGATCGTTCTGATATATCCTTGGTTAATTGCTCTATTAAGAGAAGTCTGCTTTCATTAACAACCTTTTCTTCTTCAACTTTTTTTAAGTTGGATGTCTGATTTTTATGTGTACGATAAAGAACTAAGCAGTTTGGTAAATTAGCAATTTTTGTTTTCTCACTTAGCCTTATCCATAAATTGTAATCTTCTGCAGCTTTATGATTTTCATTGTATCTGATTTCGGTTTGTATTAGAATCCCATTTCTTATCATAACCGCTGGATGTGCTATCGGGTTTGCGTAGAATAGCATACGATAACATTCATCTGAGTTTTCTGGAAACTCAAGCATATTATAATAATGATGATTTTCATTAAAAATTTTAATCTTTGAGCCAAGCACTCCGATAGAGGCATTTTTCTCTAAAAAAGATACTTGGAGTGCTAACCTGTTAGGTAGATTTATATCATCTGCGTGTGCAATAGCTATATACTTTCCCTTAGCAATAGCAATTCCCTTATTCAATTGTAATGACTGTCCTGCATTACTTTCTAATAGTGTCTTAATTCTTTTATCATAATAGCTATTAACTATAGTAGCTGTATTATCGCTAGACCCATCATCTATAACAATTAACTCCCAATTGTTATAAGTTTGATTGATAACACTTTCAATAGCTTCACTAATGTATTTCTCAGCATTATAAGCAGGCATTATTATTGAAACTAAAGGCTGATCCATTCTTTAGGAACAATATTACTTTCAATAGAATTAAACCAATTTTTGGGGGCAATTACAATTTTATTAATGAACTGATTTAACCAAGCTCCCCACCAACTAAAACTGCTATTTGCAATAATCTGATTTTTGCATTTAGAGATTAAATACATGTCAATCCATGGCTCATTTTCTTTAGAAACTATTTCTTTGTTTGCAAGAAAAGCGAAATTGTTTTTGCACCAATTAGGATCATCTGAAAATATAAAATATTTAGGGTCTATCAATTTACCTTCGAGAATCTTTACAGCGTTTTTGTAGTACGATAATGGTAAAACTCCATGATGTTCATTTATCTTCGATTTAAGATAATCACCTCTTCTGATATGAATAGCTACTGAATTTGAATTCTCTATATCATTTAGCAGTCCTGTAAACTTATCATCCAATTCTGGAAAAGCAAATTCATTTAGCAATGATTTTCTAATTTCATTAAAGTATGTTGGATTTTGGAAATATCCATCAATATATAAAATCTCATTTTGATGTTTTTTGCTTAAATTCTCATTAATATTGCTATCATCTATATGACATATTCTTTTTAGACTATTTGGTAAAAGGAGTTTTAAAAAATCGTATTTTTTGTTTTTGGTTAGGAGTAAACGTTGAGCATAAGGATTTAATATTTTAACCTTGAGCCTTCTGAAAATATGAAGTTCAAACCTTCTTGCTGTAAAGTCTTCAGATGATATATTATTTTTATTTAAAAAACTATCGTCAAAATAAATTTTTCTAGATGATAGTGATCTTGCTGCGGCATATTGGAACATTTGATTTCCTAAACCGCCCATTAGTTTTACAATAACTATCATTTTTTTATAAACCAAAAACAACCACAACCATAGGTTTGTTCAGAACCTAGTGCAAGCGCTGCATCAAAAATAAAATCATTATCATCCTTCACTAAAGAAAAGTTATTAATTTCACATCCATTGAATAGATCAATTATCATAGCTGGATCATATATACGGTGAGCATTAAACATGATTTTTGGTTTACCAACTGGTGTAACAAAAAGAATTGAACCACCTGATTTTGTGACTCTAATTAGCTCTAATATTGCTTTAATATCTCCATCTGGATCTATAGGGTCTCCATATCTACCTAAACCAATGTGTTCTATAGTATGCATGCAAGATATACATTCGATTGTTCCTGTTTCAAAATGGAGATGGGTTAAGTCAGCTTTTCCATTCATTAATCCACTTAGCTTCAAATCCGCAGGTCTGTAGTCGTAAAATTCTGTAGGTGTAAAAGCAGAGATGATGGAGCAAAAGTGCAGGGTAGAGGAGATGTCAATATGCTTTTCAGGATTTATCTGTTTTACTATTCTCGCAGCCCAAGCGGGATGATAAATATAGTGTGCATCAAATCCTGTTTTCTCTGTTTTATCATTCAAACAAGGAAATAAGTCACTATTATTTAGTTCAAATCTTTTTCTTTGGTCTAAGGTTCTAAATAAATTAAGATCATTTAAATAATGTTTAGGAAGATTTGGATGATTGAACAGCTTATTTTTAAGCTTGTGATAAATTTTTTTAATCATTCGTTTTAAGTGTAGATTTCATCTGGTCTATTAATATTCCAGTGTTTACACTATAGTCTAATTTACTTTTATTTAATTGTGCATTCCCAATAACTATTTCAAATTGTATAGCATCTTCTATGAATTGTATATTTTCCTTGTTTTTTGATAACCCAACATGAACAAGATAAGTTCCTGTAGCATAATGGGAGTTTTCTTCAAAAAATGTAACTGCGTACTTCCCTTTTTTTAAATCGCTAGGCTCGTGCCAAGTAGTTTTTAGTGCTATTCCTGTTAAGCTTACGATGCCAACAGCACAAACTAGACCTCTAATTTCTTCATTAACCTGAAAATATATAGTAACACTCCAAGGTTCCAAAACACTAATTTCTGAGGTTTCTATATTATAAGAATTTTTTAGTAGGATAGATAATACGTCTATAATTCGATTTTTAACCGGAACCAAGTCTAAACGAGAAATGTTTTTGTTTTGGTTTAAATAGTCATTAATAATGATAGGTATTTCATTGTAATTACTTGCCGTTCCATTTGTCAATAAGAGCCCCTTATTACATAATTGCTTAATACTTACCATATTATGGCTCACAAAAAGCACCGTCCTTCCTTCGCCTTTGCTCACTTCGCCCATTTTACCTAAGCATTTTTTCTGAAACTCTGCATCGCCTACGGCTAAAACCTCATCCACAATTAAAATTTCACTTTCTAAGTGAGCGGCAACGGCGAAAGCTAGTCGAACGTACATGCCAGAGCTGTAGCGTTTAACAGGTGTATCTAGATAGCGTTCAATTCCTGCGAAATCTACAATTTCTTCTAATTTTCGCTGGATTTCCTTTTTGCGCATTCCTAAAATGGCGCCGTTTAAAAAGATATTTTCTCTACCGCTTAATTCTGGATGAAAACCTGTACCTACTTCTAATAAACTGGCTATTCTACCTTTTCCGGTTATTTTACCAGTAGTAGGGGCGGTAACTTTACTTAAAATTTTAAGTAGTGTGCTTTTGCCAGCGCCATTTCTTCCAATAATACCCACCGCATCACCTTGTTCAATTTCAAAGTTAATATCCTTCAAACTCCAAACTACATCGCTGGTACCTTTGCTGCTGCGGTCATTAGTTTCCCCAATGCGTAAAAAAGGATCTTCTTTTCCCCGTACACGAGCATACCAACGCTCTAAATCTCTACTGATGGTTCCAGTACCTATTTGACCCAATTGGTAGGCTTTAGAGAGGTTTTCTACTTTGATAGCAATGTTTGACATGTTTAATTCCTAGTTAGATAGCTCCCTCTCTTAAAGGAGAGGGCGGGGGGTGAGGTTAAACCGTATCCACAAAATTCCGTTCCACTTTATTAAAAATTACAACTCCAAAAATCAATAAAGCTAAAGTTACTCCAGTTGTATAGCCTAGACTTACCCAACCAAAGCTTCCTTCGCCTAAAAAGCCGTATCTAAATGTTTCGATAATAGGAGTCATAGGGTTGTATTCGATAATCCAAGCGTAAGCAGGATATTTTTCGAGAGCAGTGGATAGGGGGTAAATTACTGTGGTAGCATACATTAATAATTGCACACCAAAGGTTACCAAAAATGCTAAATCTCGGTATTTGGTAGTCATCGCAGAGATAATCATTCCTGTACCTAAACCTAATAAAGCCATTAAAATTACAATTACAGGAAACAATGCAATTGCCCATGTAAAACTAAATTGAGCACCTATTACAAAGTGATAATATGCCACCATCATCATAAATAAAATCATCTGTACGCCAAACCTTACTAAGTTACTTACCACAATACTTAAAGGCATAATTAAGCGAGGAAAATACACCTTGCCGAAGATATTAGCATTATCTTTAAATACAGTAGAAGTTTTGGTTAAACAGTCAGCGAAATAATTCCAAGCGGTAATGCCTGCCATATAAAATAAGGGTTTTGGAAGCCCATCTGTTGAAATTCCAGCTAAATTGCCAAAAATAAAAGTGAAGATAATAGTTGTGAATAACGGTTGAATAAAAAACCATAATGGACCAAGAATAGTTTGTTTGTAAAACGAAACAAAATCTCGCCGTACCAATAAGCCTAATAAATCTCGGTAAGCCCAAACTTCATTTAACTTTAAATCAAATAACGAAGATTTTGCTTCTATCGTCCAATCATGTTGCTGGTTGCTCATTTAGCTGTATAATAGATTAAAAACTTTTGTTTTATATTGATCATATCCGAAATGAGCCACAGACAATTGTTGCAGCTTATTTTGTAGAGCTTTTGTTTTTGGTTCGCTCAAATTTTCATTAATTGCCTTAGCAATTTCAGTAGAACTTGATGGGTCAATTAAAGTACCCAACTCTCCATTTAACAAAGCATCTAAACTCCCATCAGCATTGCCAGCAATTGACGGGCAACCACAGGCAGCGGCTTCTATAAAACTAATGCCGAAACCTTCTCCTTTACTTGGCATCACAAAAACATCAGCTAATAAGTAATGATCATTCACTTCTTCATCTTGTAAAAAACCTGTTAAAGTTACTTGCTGTTCAATTCTTAGTTTTTTAATTAGCTTTTTAATTCTTTCTAATTCCATTTCATCGGCTTTGCCAGCTAAAATATAATGTAGGTTTGGATATTTGGTTAACAATTGAGGTATCAATGCAATTATTTGATCGTAACCTTTATATTGTTCAAAAAAAGACATTCTAGTTAGCGTAAATAATATATTTTGATCAGTATTTAAATGATATTTTTTTAAAAGATGGGTAGGTTTTTCAAAATTTTTTGGAGGACTAAAAAATGGATCTAAGCCATTGTTTAAAACTTTGATACGCTCCTTAGAGATGCCTTGTCTAATGAGTTGATTTGCAGTAAAATTGCTCACAGCCCATATTTCACAGTGCTTTTGCAGGAAATTTATTTTCCAATTTTTAAGCTGATGCCAAACCTCAATTCCATGTGCTATTAAAATTATTCTCTTTTTTGATGTTAAATTTTTAATGAGCCATCCAAAAACAAGTAAATTAATATGACTTAAAATTACAATGTTATTTGCTCTGCTTTTACTTAGCGTTGAAATTGCAAAAGATATTTTATTCGCTTTAAATCCATTAAAATTTATATTTGATACATAGTTGATGTCTGGTTTGTTATCATATACAGAAAGAACATTAAACGAAGTTATTTTTTTATCTTGTTGCAAATCGCTTAACACTTTACAAATTGCCCTGCCAACTTTTTCTATCCCTCCAGTTAGGCTAAATGTGTTTAATGTTAAAAATAGAATCTTCAAGTTTCTTTATTTATTGTATTTATTTATTTGATACAATGCAAATATTTTAGACCAATGAATGTTTCCAGTTTTAAACTTATTGATGAGCGCTTTAACATACAAATTGCTATACAAATCTTCATTTACAATTTCTTCTTTGTTAAGAAACCATTGCTGCAAAGGAAAAGTAAAACCCATTTTCGGTCTATTATAAATGGCTTCAGGTAATATATTTTTAAATGAATGAATGAGTAAACTTTTTGGTGTTTTATTAAAAAGTAGCTCTTTTTTAATTTGTGCCACAGCCGCAATAAAGTGCTGGTCTAAGAATGGGATACGCACTTCAATACCATGGCTCATGCTCATAAAATCAGTGTCCTTTAAAAGCTGATTTTTCATAAACAAATTAGTTTCGAACCAAGCGGCACGTTCTTGGCCAACTAAATGATCTATATTTTTTTCAACCGGAAAACTTTCTAACAAATCATCTATTTCAATTTTTGGTATTTGAAGAATTTTTGATATCGCCTTTGGTGTAAAAAAACCTCTTAGAAATAAATATTCTCCTATCGGATTCTGGTAACTGAGGTAGTATATTCTTTTTAACTTTTCAGAAGGGAGTTTAGCGCTAATTTTGAGTAAAAGTTTAGGTAATTTCTTTAAATTTTGCACCAAATTCATTCTTTTAAACGATGGATATCCTCCAAAAATTTCATCGGCACCAATGCCAGATAAAACTGCTTTTAAGCCATTTTCTTTAGCATATTTAGTAACAAACCAAGAGTTAATACCATCATTAGTTGGCTGGTCCATAGCAGCTAACATCTCATCAAAGTTTAATTGGAAATCTTTTTCGGTAACCCGATAGGCGGTATGTTTACCACTTGTTTGATTGGTGATGATTTTTTGATATTTCTCCTCAGAAAATTTCTCTTCAACAAAGTTAATAGAGAGTGTGTTTAGGTTTGTTTTTACCTCTTCATTAGCAAGCAGAGTAATAATACTTGAGTCAATTCCTCCACTTAAGAATACACCAATAGATGCATCGGCAATTAAGTGATTGGAAACTGAATTTTTAAGTTTTTCTGCAACCTGATGAGTAGCCGCTGCTTGGGTATTAATTTTTATTTCGCCTGTAATTGGTAAATAGGAGTTGATTTGAAATTGATGGGTGTTATGGTTCCATACTAAATAAGAACCTCCTGGTAATGCAAATACATTTTTTAATGTGGTAAATGGCTGAGGAATATGACCAAAAGCTAAAAAATAAACTTTCCAATCTGGATTTTCCTCAAACGTATATGATGTATTGTTAAATGCTTTAACTTCAGATGAAAATATTAAAAGTTTAGGTCTGCAGCTGTAATATAGAGGTTTAATCCCCATCTCATCCCTTACCAGATAGGTTTTTTTTTCTTCACTATCATTTAATGCAAATGCAAACATGCCCCTTAATTTTGCAAATAGGGTAGTTCCCCAAGCTTTAAAACCGATTAAAATAACTTCAGTATCTGTATTAGTTTTAAAAGTAAAATTTAGTTTTAGTAGTTCTTCTTTTAATTCTTTATAATTATAAATTTCTCCGTTGTAGGTTAGGGTTAAGTTGCCATTCATCATAGGTTGATGACCTGCACTAGATAAATCAATAATAGCTAATCTTCGATGACCAAATACGGTAAGTTCATTTATTGCCGTTAAGCCTTCGTCATCTGGTCCTCCATGTGCCAAGGCATCGCACATAGATTTAACATCAGCCTGAATTTGATCAAGATTACGATTGCTATCTATAATTCCAGCTATTCTGCACATTGTTTACTTTGCTGCTTTGCAGTGGTTTGGGGAGAGGCTACAGCTCACGGTCATTAAGTTAAGCTTTTTAAAGCGGTCGTCCTTGCGAGGAAAGCGTAGCGACAGCCTGTACCGACTTTCAGCAAAGCAATCTTTTCTGCAGGTTGGTATCTAGTAGCGAAAATGCATGAAAGATTGCTTCGCTCTGTGAAAAACAGAAACTCGCAATGACGAGCGATGTTCCATAACTTAATGACATTGGGCTACAGCTTCGCCCTCTCAGTCACAGTTAATTTTTGTAACTTGTTAATTTATAGGTTATTATTTCAGTGGCTCAATATGTGCCATTGAGGTTTTAATTAAAATTGAAAAACCCAGGTTTTCTAATCGTAAAACTAAACTTTTTTTGCTCTTTAAAGATACTAATTCGGCAATAATTCCTTTAAATGGACCAGCCTTAATTAAAACTTTTTCGCCCAAAGAAATTTCATGTTCTACAAGTTCTAAGTCGGCATTATTAGCTAGTAATAATTTTAAATCTGCTATTTGTTTAAGTGGTATTGATGCAATTTTACCAGTAAAATAAATGAACCGCGATACGCCATAAGTCATCAGTACCTCGGTATATTCTTTTGAGGAGATGTAAACAAATAGATACGACCTTAACAAAGGCTCTTCCGTTATTTTTTTTCTATCGCTCCATTGTTTTTCTACCTTAATTAAAGGAAGATAGGTTTCAATATTTTTTCTATTTAACTCCTCTTGCGTTTTTTTCTCAGCTCTAGAACGAGTGTAAATAGGATACCATTTGTACGAATTGTCAATCAATGTGATAGGGTTGATTTGTTTTTGTTGAGCATGACAAAAAAACAATATTATTTAAATAAAGACTTTCTCAACTAATTAATTTTATTCGTTATTTCCTCTCTATAGAGACCTCGACACCTCGACACCTCCACATCTAACCACCTCAACCCCATCTACTTCTTTTTCCAAAACTCCCACCATTTTTTAGGGTCATTATCATAATATCCTGATCCAGCATAACCAGAATAATCAGAATAATAATAGGTGCTATTGCCACCACCTCTAGAGTAATCGGTGGTGTAGTAGTTAGAGTGTAGTGCATCATCTCCAAATGCATTAAGTACAATTGCTAAATTACTTAAGCCATACTCACGAGATAACCTTTCGGGAATAGCTGCTGCTCTAAGTTGAGATTTGCCAGATCTTATTACAAATAAATTTACATCAGACTGCCTGATTAAAGGAATAGCATCAGACACTAAACCAACGGGAGCAGTATCTACTAACACATAATCATACAATGGGGCAAGTGTAGCCAATAGTTCTTTCATCTTTTCGGTGTGTAATAACTCCGAAGGGTTTGGTGGCACTGGGCCAGATGGCATAAAATCTAAACTATGTATTTCATCATGAGTAATTGCCTCTTCTAAAGTACATTGACCAGATAAGTAACTACTTAATCCGATTTTATTATTGTTGCCAAAAGCTTTATGCATTTTAGATTTTCGTAAATCTGCAGCTATCAATATGATTTTTTTATCAATTAAGGCTAATGTACTCGCCAAATTTACCGTTACAAATGATTTTCCTTCTCCAGATACTTCAGATGTAACACAAATGGTTTTACTTTTTTTATTGGCAGCTAAAAAACTTAAATTGGTTCTAACTGAACGTACAGATTCTGCAAAAACGGATTTAGGTTTAGCCAATGATAGTGCTTGTCTGCTATCTTTATCAATAAATTCTGGGAATTTGCGTATAACACCAATAATTGGTGTGTTTGTTAAGCCTTCTACAGTTTCTTTATCATATATGTATGGATTTAAGAAACGAACTAGTAAAATTAAACCAAAGCCAGCTGCAACACCTAAAAATGCTGCAGATGTGTATGCCGTATTTTCAACAGGAGAAATTGCGTAATAAGATGGATAAGCTGGATTTACAATAGATGCTCCTGGTACAATTGCAGCAGCATTCATCTCTGCTTCTAACTTTTTTTCTGAAAGATAAGAGCGCACTTTGTTATTTACCTCAAAGTTTGTTTGCAATTTAACGTAGTTCTGTTGTTTTGCAGGGATAGTGCTAATGCTATTATTTACTCCCGAAATCTGATTGTTAATATAGCTAATTGTTTGTTGGTTTCGCTCTCTTAAAGACCTGATGTTGCTTTTAATAGCAGATTTTAAATTTACAATTTGCTTGTCTAAATCTCTTATAGGTTGCGAATCAGAATTAAACTGACTTAGCTTTAATTCTCTATTGCTAACCATTGTATTAAGTTGGGTAACTAAAGGGCCTAGTGTGCTAGTTAACACACCTTCTAAATCTAAACCAATTTCAATTTTATTGCGGTTATTGTTAACTTGATCTTCTAAATTTCTGATGGATAGCAGTTGCAAGTTTAAATCAGATTTTTGTTTTTCTAAATCAGCTAATTTTCCAACTGTTGTTGCTGTTGATGAAGGCAAATCGACAATTTTATTTCTAGTTTGAAAATCTGCTAAATTAGAACCCGATTTATTTGCCTCATTATCAATAAAACCTAATTGATTGTCTATAAAATCAACAGTTTGCTTGGCAGAGCGTCTTCTCTGTGTAATGTCATACGAAACATATTCTTTCATAATGGCATTTAAAACATCAGCAGCAAAATCTGGGTTAGCATCTGTTTGACTTAAACTCATCACGTTAGTAAAACGAGCAGCTTCGCCAACATTTAAGCCTCCCATTGCCCTGCCAATAAAATCTTCTTTGCTATTAAATTTAAACTGATAAGTGCCACTGTTTGGTATCTTGTCTTTAATACGGAAAACCATATTTCCTATATTAATATGCTGGCCGTACTTATAGCTTTTGGCTTCATCTTTACCTTCAGCTAATGATAAACTAAATGTAAGGTTGTCTTTAGCGGTTACTTGATATAAAGCTCTGTCAAAATTTAAGGTGTCTTGTTTAATGATTTCTATCGCAAAAGGCACATTTGGATAAAGCTCTGTAGTTCTAACTCTTCCTTTTAAATAATAGCTTATTTTATAATCTAATGTTTTAACGGCATTCAAAACAACTGCGTTACTTCTAATCGTAAAACTTTCAGCCTGTATTTTGTCGGTGTAATTATATACTTGAGATGACATTTGGTTGCCGGTACCTATATTTGGACTACTTTCTTCAAGCTTTAAGGATGCTCCAGTTTGATACATTGGCGGGGTATAAAACAAGTGTATTTTCGCAATAATTAACGAAATAATTAAGCAGCCTACTATCCAATACCAACGACTTAAAAAAACCTTAAAAATTTTATAAAAATCAATACTTTGACTAGGTTTTTTTTCAATATTATTTTGAGTATCCATTAACGAGAAATTGTAAAGATTAAGACTGCTAAATTAACCACAACTAACAAGGGTTGTAAAATGTTACTAAAGCTTTGCAATTTGTCGCTAGTTGCTGCACCTTTTGTAGTTTGCAATACAATGATATCGTCGTTTTGTAGCACTAATTTTTTACTAGCTAAACTATTAATATCGTTTAAGTTAACATAAATAATTTCAGGTTTACTTCTGTCTCCTCTAATAATTTTTAAAGTTTTAGGGTCGGCTGTTTTAGTAATGCCACCAGCTTCGCCAATAATGTCAATTAATGTGGTATTATCTCTTTCTAGTAAAAAGTTTCCCTGTTTACTAAACTCTCCTAATAAGGTTACTTTTAAATTAACAATACTCAGCTCAATTATGGGATCGGGTAATAATTTTGATTTGTATATTCCCTCAATTTTTGCAGTAGCTTCTCTGCGGCTTAAACCCGCCACTTCTACTTTTCCAATTGCAGGTAAATTAACTTTGCCATCAGGTTGTACTTCATAAGAAAGCACGGTATTAATTTTGCCAGTTGGACTGCTTGCTGCGCTTGTAGACCCAGCTCCTGTTGATGCGGTAGCACCCCATTCTTTATTCTGTACGTTTCTAATGGCTAATAAATCATTAACTTTAATTTTGTAATAAGAGTCAATTCCTTGGTCGTTTACCACATACACCTGTTTAATGGTGTCTGTTACAACATCAGTTGCTGCGTTAAATAAACTTCTTTCTTTACGAGCGCCACAAGAACTTAATATCAATACAAATGCAGTAATAAAATATAGGGATAATTTTTTATGCATATTCTTAAAAGGAGTAAGGGTTAATTTTGTAAGTTTGATCCTAACTTCAAAAATACATTATTCAATTGTCTAAAAAAAGTGATTGAGAAGTAATTTATTTTTTTGTTTAATCATTTGCTAAACTTATAACTAATGTATAAAATTTTAATATTAAGTATTTTATTTTTAATATGTTTCAGTATAGATGCAACAGCTGTAATAGGATGTCAAAGAGATAGCAATTAGATGTTTATACAAATCCACCAAGTGGATGGAATGAATGGACTACAGCTGTTAGAGAAAATTGTCCTTCTGGCTCAACTACTTCAGATCAATACGCGAATGTAACAAGTTATACAACTTTCCCAGCAACTGTATGTTATATAGGTTTTTTGGGTTGGACAGGAGCAGGTAAATTGGTTAATTACAGTATTTTAAACTGTCCAATTGATGATTATATTCCTTACTTAGCCTTAGTTATAAGTGTTTTTAGTTGTTTTTTTCTATCAAGAAGTAAAATGAATCTTATATAGATAATCTTACACTTGAAATCTCTTAGTTGAGTAATGTTGCGCAAAATCTTACTCATCACGTAACATTTCTCATCATATTAATTGTTTACACAATTATTTTTTTTGTGCTAAATTCTTAAACAATATCATTGGTTGGGCTTAATGCTACATGAACTAAAGTTTTGCAGACTTTGGCTTTGAAATTGAATATTGGTTAAACCAATTCTATATATTCAATCACTTTCGATGAAATTATATCTCGTAATTTTAGCTTTCCTACTTTTATTTAATCATACAGTTACCAAAGCTCAATCGGTCACAGTTCAAGGTTGCAACAGCGGCAGCTACATATATCTTCAACATATAGGATCAACTAATTTTTATGGAAATGTATACGAAGTTTACTTTAATGGTACTAATCAGGGTGAGCGAATAAAAATTTATAATAATGATGATGGTTTAGCGACAACTAAATGCGATGAAATTAGTCCAGGTTCTATTGTGCCGACTGGAGGAAATCAATGCTGGATAGCAATTTCAGTTCCTGCTACCAATACCAGCACAGGAGCTACTTGGGCAACAAAAGTTAATGCTACCTATGTACCTTGTCCAATTAACAATGTTCCGATTGATGATTTTATTCCTGTTATTCTAGTTACAACAGTTTTATTTGGCCTGCTTTGTTTAAGGAAAAGTGAAAATAGGCTCTTAGCCAAATAGATAATCGTAATTTAACCTTAATTTGTAAAGGGAAATACTTTTAGTTTGTGTATATATATTCAACTATTTTTCATCCTGTACAGCTATGCACTTAATTTTGAAGCATCAAATTATTAAAATATGCTTTTAAATGTACTATATGTCTTTTGATAAGCCTTCGCAGAGATGATGCAAAATGAGAAATTGTTTATCTCGTTAGATTAAATTGTTATTATTCGTAATGATGCGAACTAAAGGTGCCAAGGCATTCTACGAGTTAAAATTTACACTGATTTGTAAAATCATCTTACCCTTTTAAAGAGTTTTTAAAGCGTAATAAATTTAAATTTGATATAATTTCAATATTTGAAAAATAATTGCTTAATTAGATATAATTTTAATAGTAATTAAATTTTTTAATTATCAATAAAATTATATCTAAATTCTCATGCTCAAAAAAAATCTAATTTGCTTAATAGCCATCATCTTATTGTCAGTAAATACTGATAAAGTTTTGGCTGCTACTGGTTGTTTATATACTTCAGGTTATATATACCCTAATAGAAGTGGTAATTTTACTGGTAACCCTCCAGGTACTACATATGGAAATGGAAGTTATGAAAATTACAGTTTTAATGGTAGAGTTCTTGAAAATGATGTTTATTGTGTAGTCGAAAGTACTGTTCCATGTAGAATAGATGGTTCAAATGGGGTTTGGGGTGTTAAAGTCACTTTCTCATATGTTCAATGTCCTATTGACGATTATATTCCATTATTAATCACATTCATTTCTGGTGTTGGCTTATTTTATCTTAAGCGAAAAACAACTTATATGTTAGCTTAATTTTAAATAAACTCTTGATTTATAAACTGTTTAAAAATGATTTAATATTTTAGTTTTAAACAGCAATTTAGCTATTGTTGGTGGGAAAGTCAACATGGAAAAAAGCCAAAGTAGCGCCTCCAATCACCTGTTAGCCTATCTTTAAATAGTTTCTTAATTGGAAGAATCTTTTAAATTTTAGAATAGCGCTTGTGTTAATTTTGCTTTTTATATTAATTTATTTCCATTCAATTTAAATTTTTTCTTTTAAGTATGCAATTGAAAAAAAACTTTTGATATATCGCTGATTTTCATTAGGTTCAATCACCTGATAAATCCTAGCTTATGAAAAAGTTATTTTTTATCATCCCTAAGGTTATTTTAAGATATTTAGTTTTCCTCAATTTCTTGGTATTTTGCTCTTACGCTCGTGCGCAAGTGTACGGTTGTCATGTAGTTGTAGGTGTTTCAGATCGTATTTTTTATACTCCATACGGTGCTGGAAGCCCCACGGAATGGCAAACTGTAGTAGGGGGTGCAATAACTGCCACTGGTGAAACAGGTGGTTATAGGTCTGATGGAAGTGTTACCTATGGCTGTATAGCAGATATTGGTGGTACTTGCACCGTTTATCAACAATACGAAATAAGTGCTGGTCCGCCACAAATTATAGGGATGAGGCCCTACAGAGTAGGTGTTTATGCAAGTATTGACCCAGTAAATTGCCCCATAGATAATTATATCCCCTTATTATTTATCTTTACCATAGGTATTACATTAATTAAATTTAAAAAAGTTGTACCATTATGATTAAATGAAAGTAAGCATCATCACGGTAGTTTATAATGGCGAAAAATATATTAAAGATTGTATCGAATCAATCCTCGCTCAAGATTATCCTCAAATTGAATTGATTGTAATTGATGGTGCATCAATAGATTCAACAGTACAAATAATCCAATCTTATCAAAACAAAATCCATCATTTTATTTCAGAACCAGACAATGGTATGTATGATGCGCTAAATAAAGGAATAAAATTAGCAACTGGCGATATAATTGGCGCTTTAAATGCAGATGATACATTAGCCACTAAAACAATACTAACAGAAATTGTAGCCTTCTTTAAAAAAACAAATGCTGATGGAATATATGGCAATTTAAATTATGTAAATGCAAAAAATACAGAACAAATTGTTAGAAAATGGAGAACAAAACAACATCTAATCGGAGATTTTAGTGTTGGTTGGATGCCTGCACACCCAACATTATATTTAAAAAAAGAACTTTTTTATAAGTATGGTAATTATTCATTAAATTATGGTACCGCTGGCGATTATGAATTGATGCTTAGGTTTCTGTATAAATTTAAAATTAAAGCATTATTTTTAAATAAGTTAATTGTAAATATGCGTACTGGCGGAGTAAGCAATTCGTCGTTTAAGCAAAGATACTTAGCGTTTGTTAACGATTACAGCGCAGCAAAACACAACACAATACCCATTCCGCTGCTAACAATTGTGTTAAAAAAAATATCAAAAATAACGCAGTTTTTGCATTCAAATTAATTAATTTAACTTTCTATAAATTTATTGATACTTTTAGGCAGAAACTCAGCTTGTCTCGTGGACTTTTTTCAAAATTATATCATTTATTATATTGGCATTGTAGGCTTGGCTTTTTTGCTAGTCATCACAGTTATTCCATCTATTATATTTACAGCCATAAAATATAGATTATTTGATAATGCCGATGGATACCGAAAATCGCATAGAATACACATTTCGAGATTAGGAGGCGTGGCCATTTTTTGCAGCTTTACCATAACTACATTATTATTTGCTGCAATGGTAGATTATAAGCAGGCCAATTTTTTAATTACATCCTCCATTATTTTATTCGCACTTGGTTTAAAAGACGATTTATATGGCTTAAATCCGCTTACTAAATTTTTATTGCAAATTGTTGTTGCCTCCATTTTGGTGGTGGCTGGTAATTTTAGACTAACTAGTTTTTATGGTGTGTTTTATTTATGGGATGTTGCGCCATTGTGGGGTGGTTTATTTTCAATATTGGTAATTATTTTTGTAAATAATGCTTATAATTTAATTGATGGTGTAGATGGTTTAGCGGGCACATTAGGTGCAATATCAACCTTATGTTTTGGGGTGTTTTTTGCAATTGCAGATGCTTACCCTTACGCTTTTATAGCCTTTGCTATGTTTGGGGCAATATTGGGGTTTTTGGTTTTTAATTATCATCCTGCAAAAATATTTATGGGCGATACAGGTTCATTAATTATTGGTTTGGTTTGTGGAGTTTTGGCTATTAAATTTATCAATATCAATAAAATTGGAAATACTCCTGATCCTAATTTTTACTCAGCGCCAGGTATCGCAGTTGCGGTTATTATTGTTCCAGTTTTCGATTCATTAAGAATATTTTTTATTCGTGTAATGCATAAAATGCCTCCGTTTAAAGGAGATAGAAACCATATTCACCATAGGCTACAGCAGTTAGGTTTTACGACCAATCAAATTGTTGTTGCTTTAAGTTTTTTTAGTGGAGTGATGATTACACTTTCACTATTTATGCAACATTGGGGTAACTTTGCTGTAATTTCTGTGATTATAATTATCTGTGTAATTTTAAATGCAATAATTACCTATAAAATTGGCAAAAGAAGAGATCGAAAATACAAATTAATGGATGTAATTTTATTAGATACATTTCGGATAATTAAATGATAACTGTAAGCTAAAATTTAATCAGCCAAAAACAATTAAATTATTACATTCTCTTAAAGAATATAGCTAATTTTACGCCATGAACATTGCAATAAATGGATTTGGCCGAATTGGGCGAACCTTTCTTCGTACTGCACTTAAACGTAAAATTAATGTTGTAGCCATCAACGATTTAACTGCTCCAGCTACACTTGCTCATCTTTTTAAATATGATTCTGTTCATGGTGTTTACCCTGGAGATATCACTTATACCGATACATCAATTATTATAGATGGATTTATCATCAATGTTTACGCCGAAAAAGATCCTCTTCAATTACCTTGGGCAGCGCTCAATGTTGATCTAGTGATAGAATCTACAGGTAAATTTACAGATAGAAGCAAAGCCAACTTGCATATTCTTGCAGGGGCAAAACAAGTAATTATCTCTGCCCCAGCTACAGATTCATCCATCCCTATGGTAGTTATAGGGGTTAATGATGATCATGTTGATTTAAATTCACCTATTTTATCTAATGCCTCATGTACTACAAACAATGTGGCGCCAATGGTTAAAATTTTAGATGATAATTGGGGAGTTGAAGAAGGATATATCACCACCATTCACTCGATGACAGGAGATCAAAATTTACATGACTCGCCTCATAAAGATTTGCGAAGGGCAAGAGCGGCTTCATCATCTATTATACCTACCTCAACGGGTGCCGCAAAAGCAATTACTCATATTTTTCCTCATTTAGAGGGTAAATTAGGTGGAGCAGGTATCCGTGTACCGGTTTTAAACGGTTCATTAACAGATTTTACCTGTGTTTTAAAAAATAAAACTACGATCGATCAAATTAACGAAGCCTTTAAAGCAGCATCTTTAATAAAAATGAAATCGATTATTGAGTATACTGAAGACCCAATTGTTTCCGTTGATATTATTAATAATCCACATTCTTGTATATTTGATTCTCAGTTAACTTCCATTGTGGGCGATTTGGTAAAAGTTGTAGGTTGGTACGATAACGAATCAGGCTATTCTAATCGTTTAGCAGATTTGATAGAGAAAATAAATGCGCATAAAGCATCGGCTTAAATATTTGTTAAATGGTTAAATTTATTCCACTTGAGCTTACTTTAGGGTTAAGAAGTAAGGTATTAAGAAATGATATTCCTTTAGAAGAATGTACTTTTGATACAGACCAAATTGAAGGTGTGTTTCATTTGGGCTATTCTATTGAACATGAAATAACCACAGTGGCAACATTTTTTCCGAACAATACTATTAATGAGGATAAATTAGGTTATCAACTGCGAGGAATGGCAACCGACCCACTTTTTGCAGGTAAAGGATTTGGGAAACAACTTATAAATTTTGCTGTTGATTATATTAAAACAACAAACGCCGACTATATTTGGTGTAATGCTAGAAGTTCGGCTATTAAATTCTATGAAAAATTAGGATTCGAGATAATTTCAGATGAATTTGAAATTTCTGGGGTTGGGCCTCACTATAAAATGATTTTAAAACTAAATAAGATATGAATACGATCGATCAAATAAACTTTAAAGATAAAAAAGCATTGATAAGGGTAGATTTTAATGTGCCTTTAGATAAAGAATTTAACATAACAGATGATAAACGAATGCGAGCTGCCATGCCTACCATCACTAAAATTTTAAATGATGGTGGTTCTGTAGTTTTAATGTCGCATTTAGGTAGGCCAAAAGGTGGTCCAGAAGATAAATATTCGCTAAAACACATTTTAGGAGATTTATCTAGAATGTTAGATTTAGAAGTGAAATTTGCTACAGATTGTATTGGAGCTGATGCGGAAAAGCAAGCGAAAAATCTTTTTCCGGGAGAAGTGTTGTTGTTAGAGAATTTACGTTTTCATCCACAGGAAGAAAAAGGTGATGTTGCTTTTGCAGAGAAATTATCGAAATTAGGAAATGTTTATGTAAATGATGCTTTCGGTACAGCCCATCGTGCTCATGCATCAACCACAATAATAGCGCAATTTTTTCCTAACGCTAAATATTTCGGTTATTTAATGGCTGAGGAATTGAAAAATGCAGAAAAAGTAAACCATGGCGCAGCAAAACCTTTTACTGCAATTATGGGTGGTGCTAAAGTTTCTGATAAAATTTTGTTGATTGAAAGTTTGTTAGACAAAGTAGACAACCTGATTATTGGTGGAGGTATGGCTTATACTTTTGCTAAAGCGCAGGGCGGAGAAATTGGCACCTCTCTTTTAGAAGAAGATAGAATGGCTTTGTGTTTAGAATTAATGGATAAAGCAAAGGCAAAAGGGGTGAATTTAATCCTTCCGGTAGATACCGTAATAGCTGATAAGTTTGATAACGATGCTGCTAAAGATCAGGTAGATAGTGGTCATATTCCGGCAGATTGGATGGGATTAGATATTGGTACAAAATCAGTAGAATTATTTACAGAAACTATCAAAAATTCTAAAACATTATTGTGGAACGGACCAATGGGTGTTTTTGAAATGGCAAATTTTGAACAAGGTACCAAAGCTATAGCTGAAGCGGTTGTTGCAGCTACAAAAAATGGTGCCTTCTCATTAATTGGTGGTGGCGATTCAGCCGCTGCAATTGCTAAATTCGGATTAGAAGATGAAGTAAGCTATGTTTCTACAGGTGGTGGTGCCTTGTTAGAATACATGGAAGGCAAAGAATTGCCAGGAGTGAAAGCGATACAAAGTTAGATTCTGTCATCCGATGACTATGTGCTATTTGCCTTTGTCATCGGACGACTAAATATCGAAACCTATTTTTAGTCATCCAATGAAACTTTCCTTGATTTATTATTCATCGGATGAAATACACTCGTAATTCGATGACTACCCGCTATTTGCCTTTGTCATCGGGGGCCTAATTATAAATACCTATTATTTTATTAATAGTATGAGCCGTTTTTATAGTTTAATTGATTTAGAGTTTCAAAAAATACCTAAGAGCATTTTTTCTGAAATCAAATGCTCACCTTCTCTAATAAAATCATCTTTTTCAATACCCGAATGTTCGTAAAAAAGACTTTGATTACACAAGCTGCCATTTCTCATTCCGATGTAATCAAGATAAGATGAAAATTTCCAATCTTTTAAGTCCGTAATTAAACCAGCTTTTAGCGGGTTCTGATGAATATAATGTGTGCATATTGATAAATAATTTATCGTGTCATTGGCATTTATTTCTAATTTTTTGGCTTTTGTTTTTTGTTGAAAAAGTGATCCCGTAAAACACTCTTGTTTTTGAAGAGCTCTGGTGTAAGACCTTAAAACTATGGCAATCGCTTTGTTTAAAGATTTTTGTCCGATTTTCTTTGCGATATTCGTATCCCTATCCTTAATATAAATTATAAAGTGGAAGTGATTAGGCATTAAACAGTAGGATAAAATCTCACAAAATGGAAGAATTTCTGTTCTAATCTTTCTTAGAAAAAATAAGTAATTCTCTTCGCTAAAAAAGATTTGCTGTTTGTTGTTGCCTCTATTATAAAGATGATAAAACTTTCCCTCTGTAAATTCCATAAACAAATGATTTATTGGTAATCTTAACATAAATTATAGATTAAAGCAAATGCTTGAATCTAAGTCATCGATGACTAATGACAAGCAGAAATCTTTTTCCTTCCCCCCACGTTAGATCTATTTGTTAAACAAAATTAAATTCTGTTTAACAATCTGCAAATAACTTTCAACAAACTTACGATGACATAAACTCGTCATCCTATGACTATGTGCTATTCGCCATTGTCATCGGACGACTAAATATCGAAACCTCTTTTTAGTCATCCGATGAAACCTTTCTATCGATTTATTATTCATCGGATGACAACCCACTAGGTTCCCCACTCAAAATGTGCCAATGTGGGATAAATTTACAGGTTTTTACATGTTGATAACTTTTTTGTGGTAAAAAGTGGTAAAAAGTGGTAGAAGTGTTTTATTTTTACACTACATTAAAAAGTGTAAAGACCGTAATGACTCAACTGATAGGAGAATTTGATTGTAAATTGGATGCGAAAGGGCGCTTAAGTGTGCCTTCTTCGTTGAAGAAGCAATTGCCTGATGTTGAGCGTGATGGACTGATTGTTAGTCGTGGTTTTGAACAAAATTTAATCATTTACCCAAAAAAAGTTTGGGAAGGCATTGTTGCCGAGATGATGAAGTTGAATATGTATGTGCCTGAAAACAGGGATTTCGTTCGTAAGTTTCAGCGCGGTGCAACCGAACTTTCTTTAGATGCTGCTGGAAGGGTTTTAATACCTAAATCATTAACCGATTTCGCTAAAATTGGTTCTGAAGTGGTTTTAGCTTGTCAATTAGATAGGGTAGAGGTTTGGGATAAGAAAGCTTATGATGATTTATTTAATGATTCGCCTGAGGATTTTGCAGCACTAGCGCAAAAAGTAATGGGTGGTAATAATGGGAGGATAGGAGATGGAGCATAATTACCATGTGCCAGTGATGTTAAAAGAGTGTATTGAAGGTTTAAATATCAATCCCTCTGGTGTATATGTTGATGTAACTTTTGGTGGCGGAGGTCATTCTAGAGAAATTTTAAAAAATTTAGGAAAAGATGGGGTGCTGATTGCATTTGATCAAGATCCTGATGCGCAAAGAAATAAAATTGATGATCCGAGGTTTAAATTTGTAGATCAAAACTTTGGTTTTCTTAAAAATAACTTGCGTTTATTGGGTTATAAACAAGTGGATGGGATTTTGGCAGATCTTGGTGTTTCTTCTCATCAGTTTAACGAGCCAAGCAGAGGTTTCTCTACTCGTTTTGATGCTGATTTAGATATGCGGATGGATAAGCATCGTCCTTTAACCGCTGCTGTAGTTTTAAATACTTATGCAGAAGATAAGTTGCATAAAATTTTCGGTATTTACGGCGAAGTTAAAAATGCAAAATCGTTAGCAGCTACCATTGTTGCTTCTCGTGTAAATAAATCGATTGTAACCTTGGCCGATTTTAAGGCCATCATTGCGGCTCATATCCCGAAAGGAAAAGAAAATAAATACATGGCGCAAGTTTTTCAGGCGCTCAGAATAGAAGTGAATGCGGAGATAGATGTATTGGAAAGTTTTTTAGAGCAAACTGAAGCCGTTTTAAAACCAGGTGGTCGTTTGGTGGTAATGTCTTATCACTCATTAGAAGATAGGCCTGTAAAAAGTTTCATCGCCAAAGGCAAATTTAGAGGTGATGTAGAGAAAGATTTTTTTGGAAACGAGCAAAAACCATTTAAATCGATCACTCGAAAAGCTGTTGTGGCTAATGAAGAGGAATTGAGCATTAACAGTCGTGCTCGTAGTGCGAAACTTAGAATTGGTGAAAGATTATGAATAACCAATTTAGAAAAAGGATAGAAGAGCAAGAGGAGGAAGAAATTCATCTTGTTGAGGAAGAGCCAAAGCCAAAAGCTGCAGTTAAGGAGGGGAGTACTACTGCTTTTTTTAGAAAGCTATTTGTAGATGGTGTGGTTACTAAAGAATCGGCTACGGATATGTTGCCTTTTATCATTTTCTTATGTGTTTTGGTAATGATTTACATCGCCAATAGCCACATGGCAATGAAAAATATAAGAAGTATAGATAAGTTAAGTAAGGAAGTAAAAGTGCTCAATTGGGAATATAAATCATTTAAAGCTGATTTAATGTTCAAGAGCAAATTAACCGAAGTGGCAGCGAAAGTAGACACCTTAGGTTTAAAAGAATTAATAGAACCGCCAAAAAAATTAGTAATCAACAGAGATGAACATTAGAGCAAACATATTATTAAGGGTATACATCGCTTTCGGGCTTATTGTGCTTTTTGCCGTTGCTGTTTTATTGAGGTTGGGGCATGTGCAATATGTTCAAGGAGAGAAGTGGGTAAAAATGGCCGATAGTCTTTCGGTAAGAGAATTTGAGATTGAAGCTGTTCGTGGTAATATTTATTCTAATGATGGTAGTTTATTGGCTACTTCTGTTCCAGAATATGAGCTACGGATGGATATGATTGCGGGTGGAATAGAAAAAGATGAAGTTTTTTACAGTAAGGTAGATTCTTTAGCTGCTGCATTTGCAGGATTTTTTAAAGATAAAACAGCTAAAGAATATTCAAGGATCTTAAGGAATGCCAGAAGAGATAAAATGAGAGCGCTATTGTTAAAACGTAGAGTTTCTTATGAAGATCTTAAAATCATCAAAAAGTTTCCAATGTACAATATGGGAGCTTACTCTGCTGGATTAAAAGCCGAACAACAAAACAAAAGAATTTTTCCATTTAAAGATTTAGCTGCTAGAACCATTGGTTATAAAAAACCAAATATTAGTGTGGGTTTAGAAGGTGCTTACGGAAACTATATTGATGGAGAAACTGGTAAACAAATGAGACAGCGAGTTGCTGGCGGTTTATGGATGCCAATTAATAGCGATGCAGAAATTGCACCTAGAGATGGCGCTGATATCATTTCAACCATCGATATAAATATGCAAGATTTGGTACAGAATGCTTTAAAAGAGGGCTTAATAAAATCTAAAGCACACCACGGAACTGCAATTTTAATGGAAGTGGCAACTGGTGAGATAAGATCTGTAGCAAATTACACTCGGGTAGAAGAAGGCATTTATAAAGAATCGTTCAATTACGCTATCGCTGGTAATCAGGATCCTGGCTCTACATTTAAATTAGCTTCTTACATGGCGTTGTTAGAGGATAAATTTGTAGATACCAATACTTTAGTTAGAACAGGTTGGTACCAAATACCTGGAAAAAGAATTACCGATTCTCATCCTAAAGATGAGATGGTTACGGTAAAAGCAGCTTTTGAGCATTCATCAAACGCGGCAATTGCCAAGTTAATCAACGATAATTACAAAGATAACCCAATGAAATTTACCAATCATTTATACGAATGGGGTTTCAATGAAATGTTAGGTTTACAAATTCCTGGTGAAGCTAAACCAGTGGTGAAAAATATTGAGGCTAACAAAAGCTGGAATAAGAACATGACTTTACCACAAATGGCTTATGGTTATGAGATGCAGCTAACGCCATTGAAAATGTTAGCTTTTTACAATGCGGTTGCTAACGAAGGAAAATTTGTTTCGCCAATCTTTGTAAAAGAAATTAGAAGGTTGGGTAATCCAATTGAGCAGTTTAAGGCAAAAGTAATCAATGAAAAAATCTGTTCTGATGTAACGTTGAGTAAAATTAAAGCGATGTTGGAAGGGGTGGTGCTTAACGGTAGTGGTAAGCAGGTTGTGTACAATCCGCTTTACAAAATTGCTGGTAAAACGGGTACTGCTCAAGTAGCTGATGATGATAGAGGTTACAAAGGTAAAAAACAATATCAAGCATCTTTTGTAGGTTATTTTCCTGCAGAGAAACCAAAATATTCTTTAATCGTGGTAATTAATGATCCAAAGGGAGAATATTATGGTGCTTTAGTTTCTGGTCCGGTTTTCAGAAAAATTGCTGATAGAATTTACGCTGGTGATGTAAATATGTATAGCGGTGTTAAAGAAAATTTAATTGGTAACACAGTTGCTCCTGCTGCTAAAGCTGGGCACAGCAAGGCAACTCGAAAAGTATATAATGCTTTTGGTATTAAAGCGCTTTATGCTGCAAAATCAGATTACTTCAACACTGTTGATACCAGTAATGGTGTAGCATACCAAGAAAATACACCAATAAAAGGTGTGATGCCAAATATTGCTGGAATGGGTTTAAAAGACGCCATGTATTTAATCGGCAATGCCGGCTTAAAAGCAAGAGTTAAAGGAAGTGGTAAAGTAATTAAACAATCCATCCTGCCGGGAAGTAGAATTGGCAAAGGGTTGATGGTAGAGATAGAGTTAAATTAAAACAAGGTTGAATGATTGAATTTTGAATGATTGAATATTTGCAACATGCTAATTCTATCATTCTCTCACTCTCTAATTCAAAATTATAATAAATATGAAGTTACAAGATTTACTGTACGGAGTAGCGATTAAAAGCTTAGTTGGACAACCAGATATAGAGGTTGCTGATTTGGCTTTAGATTCGCGTGCGGTAAAAAATGGAACAATGTTTTTTGCAATTAAAGGTACCGCGGTTGATGGACATCAGTTTATTGCGCAAACTGCAAAAGCTGGAGCTGCGGCAATTATTTGTGAAGAAATGCCTGCAGAATTTACTGATCTTGTTACCTATGTACAGGTAGAAAATTCTTCAGTTGCTTTAGGTCAGGTGGCCAGTAATTTTTACGGTAATCCGTCTACAAAACTTAAACTGATTGGCATTACAGGTACGAATGGCAAAACCACAATTGCTACTTTGCTCTTTCAGCTTTTTAGAGAGTTGGGTTATAATGTTGGATTAATCTCAACTGTTCAAAACCATATTAACGATAATATTATTCCATCAACACACACCACGCCAAACCCAATTGCATTAAATGCATTGTTAAACGATATGGTTAAGGCCAAATGTGAATATTGCTTTATGGAAGTGAGCTCACACGCGGTTGTACAACACCGTATTGAGGGTTTAAATTTTGTGGGCGGTATTTTCTCAAATATTACTCACGATCATTTAGATTTTCATAAAACCTTCGATAGTTATCTAAAAGCTAAAAAAACATTTTTTGATCAATTGCCAAAATCAACTTTTGCCTTAACTAACGCTGATGATAAAAATGGAATGGTGATGTTGCAAAATACCAAAGCCAGCAAAAAATCTTACGCCTTAAAACAAATGGCAGATTTTAAAGCAAAGGTAGTTGAAAACAAATTTAGCGGTTTGCATTTGGATATTGATGAGACCGAGGTTTTCTTTAAAATGGTAGGCTCTTTTAATGCTTATAATTTATTAGCAGCCTATGGAACAGCTATTTTATTAGATCAAGATAAGTTAACTGTACTAACCATTTTAAGTACACTCGCAGGTGCCGAAGGTAGATTTGATTATACCGTTGCCAAAAGTGGCGTAATCGGGATTGTGGATTATGCACACACACCAGATGCAGTTCAGAACGTGTTAAGCACTATTGCCAACATCAGAAAAGGAACCGAGCAAGTTATTACTGTTTTAGGTTGTGGTGGCGATAGAGATAAAACTAAACGCCCGATTATGGCACAAGTAGCCTGCGATTGGAGCGATAAAGTGATTTTAACATCTGATAACCCACGTACCGAAAATCCTCAAGAAATTATTGCGGAAATGGAAAAAGGCGTTTCTCCAACCAATCAGCGAAAAACATTAAGCATAGCTGATAGAAGGGAAGCAATAAAAACAGCATGTCACCTAGCAAACCCAGGAGATATCATTCTGGTTGCTGGAAAAGGGCATGAAAAATACCAGGAAATTAATGGTGTTAAACATCATTTTGATGATAAAGAAGTATTAACCGAACAACTAAACCAAATCAACTAATGTTATATTTATTATTCGAATATCTGCATAAGCACTATGATTTTCCTGGATTGGGTTTGTTCCAATACTTAACTTTTAGAGCGTCATTATCTATTGTGCTTTCCCTAATTATTACTACCGTTTATGGTCGTAGAATTATCGATTATTTGCACCGTAAACAAGTAGGTGAAACGGTTAGAAACTTAGGTTTAGAAGGTCAAATGCAAAAACAAGGTACGCCAACAATGGGTGGTATCATGATTTTATTAGGTATTCTTATTCCTACTTTGTTGTTTGCAAATCTGACTAACGTATATGTAATTTTAATGATCATTACCACATTGTGGATGGGAGCTGTTGGATTTTTAGATGATTACATCAAAGTTTTTAGAAAAAATAAAGAAGGTTTAGCTGGCAGATTTAAAGTTGTTGGTCAAATTGGTTTGGCTACAATTGTAGGTTTAACCATGTTTTATCACCCAAATATTGTAGTTAGACAAACTGTTGATGAAACTGCAGTTACTAAACATGCTGCGCCAATGGTTTTGAGACAAAAGGGCCAAAGTTTTTATTACACCCAAGATGTAAAATCAACCAAAACGAATGTTCCTTTTTATAAAAATAACGAGTTTGATTACGCTAAAGTTGTGAAATTTTTGGGTGATGGATATGAAAAATATGCCTTAGTAGTTTTCATGTTTTTTGTAATCTCTATAGTTACAGCAGTTTCAAATGGCGCAAATTTAACAGATGGGATTGATGGTTTGGCCACAGGAACATCGGCCATAATTGGCATTACACTCGGTATTTTGGCTTATGTTTCGGGTAATACCGTAATTGCCGACTACCTCAATATCATGTACATTCCAAACTCTGGCGAACTCATTATTTTTGCTGGTGCATTTGTGGGGGCCTGTGTTGGTTTCTTATGGTACAATTCTTATCCAGCTCAAATTTTTATGGGCGATACAGGGAGTTTAACCATCGGAGGTATCATCGCCGTTTTTGCAATTATGATTCGCAAAGAATTGTTAATTCCAATCTTATGTGGTGTTTTCTTGGTAGAAGTTTTATCGGTAACACTACAGGTTAGTTATTTTAAATACACTAAAAAGCGTTTTGGTGAAGGAAGAAGAATTTTCCTGATGTCGCCTTTACATCATCATTACCAGAAAAAAGGATACCACGAAGCTAAAATCGTTACGCGTTTTTGGATCATCGGAATTATGTTGGCCATTATCACTTTTGTAACCTTAAAACTACGCTAATGGAAACTAAAAGGATAGTAATTCTGGGGGCGGGAGAAAGTGGAGTTGGAGCGGCAATGTTGGCGCAAAAGCAGGGTTATGATGTTTTTGTTTCAGATTTTGGTGGTATTGCCGATCGTTATAAGACTGTATTACAAGAATTAAATGTCTCATTTGAAGAGAAACAACATACCGAAGCATTGATTTTAAATGCAACGGAGGTGATTAAAAGTCCGGGTATACCAAATACTGCTCCAATTGTAAAAGCATTGGTTAAAAGTAATATTCCTGTAGTCTCAGAAATTGAGTTTGCAAAGCGATATACAAAAGCAAAAACGGTTTGTATCACAGGTTCTAATGGCAAGTCTACAACATCACTGTTAACTTATCATATCCTAAAAAATGCTGGATTAAATGTCGGTTTAGCGGGTAACATCGGTCAGAGTTTTGCAGCGCAAGTAGCAACAGCAGATTTCGATTGGTATGTTTTGGAGATATCGAGTTTTATGCTCGATGATATGTTTGAATTTAAAGCAGATATCGCCGTGCTTTTAAATATTACGCCAGATCACTTAGATCGCTATGATTATAAATTAGAAAATTATGCTGCATCAAAAATGCGGATCGTTCAAAATCAGACCGAAAATGATGTTTTCATTTACTGTGCAGATGATGAGGAAACACAAAAAGCATTAAAATTTACCAAAACACTAGCTAAACAATATCAATTTTCTATCCATAAAAAGATTGAAGCTGGAGCTTATTTAGCAGATGAAAATATACAAATCAACACACATCCTAAAGACCTATTTACCATGTCAATTTCAGAGTTAGCTTTACAAGGAAAACACAATATCTATAACTCTATGGCTTCGGGCATAGTTGCAAAGGTATTAGAGTTACGTAACAATACCATCCGCGAAAGCATGGGGAACTTTAAGAATATCGAACACAGATTAGAGTTTGTGGCAAAGATTTCTGATGTAACCTACATTAACGACTCAAAGGCAACCAATGTAAATTCTACATGGTATGCATTAGAAAGCGTAGGTACTGATGTGGTTTTAATTATGGGTGGGGTAGATAAAGGTAATGATTACGCTATGCTTAAAGATTTGGTGCGTAGCAAAGTGAGAGCTATTGTGTGTTTAGGTAAAGACAATAAGCGCATTCACGAAGCTTTTGAAGATGATGTTGAAATTATTGTAAACACTTTTTCGGCAAATGAAGCTGTTCAAGTTGCTTATCATTTAGCTAAAAAGGGCAACACCGTATTGCTATCACCTGCTTGTGCTAGTTTCGATTTGTTTAAAAATTATGAAGATAGAGGTAATCAATTTAAAGCGGCAGTTAAAGAATTATAAGCTATGTACAGCGCAAATACACATTTGGGAGAACGCAATAGCGAAGAAGGTGGTGTTTTAAACCGACAATTATCTTGGGTGCAAAAAACCTTAGAACGTACCAAAGGAGACCGATGGATCTGGCTAATTATCATCATGCTATCTATGATTTCTATTATGGCGGTTTATAGTGCAACAGGTGCTATTGCCTACAAAAAAGGTGTTGCAGTAGAAAAGTATTTGCTATTTAAACACATCATTTTTGTTTTAATGGGCATTGGCATGATTTACATTGCTCACTTGTTAGATTATAAATATTATGCCGGAATTTCTAAAGTATTGATGATTGTAACGATACCTCTGCTATTTTACACACTTATTTTTGGTAGTCAAATTAATGGTGCATCTCGTTGGGTACAAGTGCCAGTTATTGGTTTAACTTTTCAAACCTCCGATTTAGCAAAACTTGCTTTAATTACTTTTTTAGCAAGAATGTTAACTAAGAAGCAGGAAAATATAAAAGATGTAAAAAATTCATTTATCCCAATTATGGGTTCTGTTTGTGTGGTATTTGTGTTAATTGCATTGGCTAATTTATCAACAGCTTTAATGTTGTTTGGGGTTAGTATTTTGTTGTTAATTATTGGGCGTATTAGTATTAAGCAAATTGCATTTGTTTGTGCTGGTGGTATAGTATTGCTCATGTTTGTGGTATTTTTGGGGCCTAGAAGAGAAACATACAAGTCTCGTATCAACTCATTCTTGCATCCAGAAATGCAATCATCAGATAAAACATTTCAGTCAGACCACTCGAAAATTGCTTTGGCAACTGGCGGATTATTTGGCAAAGGACCCGGTAATAGCACAGAGCGAAACTTCTTACCGCATCCATATTCTGATTTTATTTTTGCCATTATTATCGAAGAATATGGAACTGTTGGAGGTTTGGGCATAGTTGTGCTTTACATGGTTTTGCTATACCGATGTGTGCGGATAGTCGTCCGAAGTCCGAAGGCTTTTGGTGCTTTGCTCGCCGCCGGACTAAGCTTTAGCTTAACTATACAAGCTTTTGCAAACATGGCTGTGGCGGTAGGCTTAGGTCCAGTAACAGGTGTGCCGTTGCCTTTAGTAAGTATGGGCGGCACATCAATGATATTTACCAGTATTGCATTTGGTATTATTTTAAGTGTAAGCCGAGATGTAGAAGAACATAGCACCAAAAAAGAAGAAAAGGTTGTAGTAGGTACAATACCAGCAATGGGGTAGGATAAAGTCGTCTTTGCGAGGAAGTATGACGAAGCAATCTATCCAGTAAGTAAATAAATAAGAAAGACTGCTTCGTTTCTCGCAATGACGCGGCTTTCTAAAATAAAAATTAGAATTAAACATGAATAATTTCCCAAAAATTATCATATCTGGAGGTGGCACAGGCGGGCATATATTCCCCGCCGTTGCCATTGCCAATGCGCTCAAAAACATTTCGCCTAATTGCGAGATCCTTTTTGTTGGTGCTATTGGTCGTATGGAGATGGAAAAAGTTCCGGCAGCTGGATATAAAATTGTGGGTTTAAATATAAGTGGAATACAAAGAGGGTCTATTTTAAAAAATTTAGGCTTGCCTTTTAAGGTAATCTCAAGTGTTCGCACAGCGATGAAATTGATAGAAGATTTTAAACCAAATGCAGTAGTTGGTGTTGGCGGTTATGCCTCTGGTCCGTTATTGTATGCGGCTAAGTTAAAAGGTATTCCATATCTCATACAAGAGCAAAACTCTTATGCAGGTATAACAAATAAGATGTTGGGTGGTGGCGCTGCTAAAATATGTGTGGCTTTTGATGATATGGAAGCTTTTTTTCCAGCCGAAAAAATACTGAAAACTGGAAATCCAGTAAGGGCTAATATTGTTGACATAAAAGGAAAACATCACGCAGGTGCGGAGTTATTAAAATTAGATCCTTTAAAGAAAACAATTTTAGTTACTGGCGGTAGTTTAGGTGCAGGTACCTTAAATAAAAGTATTGAAAAACACTTGGCAGAAATCATCGCACAAGATGTGCAAGTGATCTGGCAGACTGGTAAATTCTATTACAATGGCGTTTTGGAACGTGTTGGTTTAAACTATCACCCAAACATCATTATTCTAGAGTTTTTAAATAAAATGGATTTAGCTTATGCAGCAGCAGATTTAATTATCTCTAGAGCAGGAGCAGGTACAATTGCAGAGCTTTGTATCATTAAAAAACCAGTGATTTTGGTGCCTTCGCCAAATGTTGCAGAAGATCATCAGACTAAAAATGCAATGGCATTGGTGAAAAATGATGCGGCGATATTAATTAATGATCGCTCTGCAGAAGATACATTGGTTGAAGAGGCTTTAAAACTTTTAAGTAACCAAAAACGATGCGAAATTTTAAGCGAAAATATTAGCAAAATGGCTTATCAAGATGCAGATGTGGTAATTGCCGAAGAAGTGTTGAAATTGGTAAATAAGATATGAGACATTAGATATGAGATATGAGTTTGGGCATTACGTCTCACATCTCATATCTCACATCTCCAATCTAAATAAAATGGAATTAAGTAAAATAAAAAGAGTTTATTTCGTGGGTATCGGTGGTATCGGTATGAGTGCTATTGCTCGTTATTTTGCAAAACGTGGTGTGGTAGTTTGTGGTTACGATAAAACCAGAACTAACTTAACCATTCAATTAGAAGATGAGGGAATTTTGGTTTCTTATCTTGATGAAGAAGCGGCTATTCCGGTAAGTTTTCAGCACAATGATGAAGATATGCTTATCGTTTACACGCCTGCAATCCCTAAAAACTCAGTCATACTTAATCACTTTTTAAACGGAGGTTTCTCCTTAAAAAAACGTTCAGAGGTTTTAGGCATCATTAGTGAAGGTATGTTTTGTGTTGCTGTTGCAGGTACGCATGGTAAAACTACAACTTCATCTATGATTGCTCATATTTTAACCGATACAGGTTTTGGATGCACAGCATTTTTAGGTGGTATTACCAGTAATTACAATAGTAATGTGCTATTTGGTAAAAATAATGTGGTTGTTGTAGAAGCTGATGAATATGATCGCTCATTTTTAACACTTCATCCAGATATTGCAGTAATTACTTCAATGGATGCTGATCATTTAGATATTTACGGCGATGAAAGTCATTTGCATGAGTCGTTTAATTTATTTGCCGATCAATTAAAAGCTGAAGGGAAATTGTTTGTAAAAGAAGGTTTACCAATGCATGGAATTACTTATGCGGCAAATGATAACGCTGCTTTAAGAGCAAGTAATATTTACGTAGAAAATGGAAACTTTGTTTTCGATTTTAGTGATGGTTACACAAGCATAAAAGATTTAAACTTGGCGATGCCAGGCAAACATAATGTAGAAAATGCTGTTGCTGCAATTGGTGTAGCATTAAGTTTGGGCATTCATCCAAAAAGTATTAAAAAAGCAATAGCATCTTTTAAAGGCGTAAAACGAAGATTTGAAAAACATGTAAACAACGCTGAGCATATTTATATTGATGATTATGCACATCACCCAGAAGAGTTAAAAGCTTGTTTTGATGCGGTTAGACAATTGCATCCTGATAAGAAATTGACCGTAATTTTTCAGCCACACTTATTTACCAGAACTAGAGATTTTGCAGATGAATTTGCAAAAGTTTTAAGCACAGCTGATGATGTAATCTTACTAGAAATTTATCCAGCTAGAGAATTGCCAATTGAAGGGATTAATTCGCAGTTTTTGCTGGATAAAATGACTTTAGCTAAAAAAGAAATATGTGGAAAAGATTTGGTTGTTGACTATATCAAAAGCAAAAAACCTGAACTACTTTTGACAGTTGGTGCCGGAGATATTGATACTTTAATAGAACCATTAAAAACAACATTAAATAATGCTTAAAAGAATAAACTGGAAAGCTATTTTTAAAGGTTTTGCTTGGCTTATTAGCTTGGCAGGAATGGTGGTGTTAATGAGTTTTATCAGTATTAAAAAACATGAAGTAAAATGTACTAAGGTTGAGATTTTAATTCCAGGTGCTGATAATTTTATTGAAAGAGAAGAAATTGATGCCATTTTAAAGGCTAATGAAGGAGAATTAGTTGGAAGAAATTTAGAAGCTATTAATATTCATGAAATTGAAAAGACGATTAAAGCTAACCCATACATCGCCTATGTAAAAGTTTTTAACGAGATGAATGGAGTTATTCATATAGAAATTAAGCAACGCCAGCCAGTTTTAAGAATAATTAATGCTGGCGGTCAAGATTATTATATTGATAGTGAAGGATTAAAAATGCCTATGTCGCCAAACTTTACTGCCAATGTTTTGGTTGCTACTGGTAATATATTAGAAGGTTTTAGCGGTAGGGTTGATACTTTATTAACCCCGTTGGCAAAAGACCTTTATAAAACAGCATTATTCTCTAAAAGAGATACTTTATGGGATGCGCAGTTTGAGCAGATTTTTGTAAATGAAAAGAGCGATATAGAATTAATTCCGAGAGTGGGTAACCAGCGAATCATTTTAGGAAATGCAGATTCATTAGCTACAAAAATGAACAACTTATTAGTATTTTATAAACAAGCAATGCCAAAAGTAGGATGGAACGCCTACAAGACAATTAATTTGAAATATTACAATCAGATAGTTGCCGAAAGATATGATTCACTTGCTGTAAAAGAAGCAATTGCAGCAGCCATTGTTGATAGTACTACAATTAAAAGAAAAGCTACTGATTCGGTAATTAGAGATGTAATTAAAGATGAAATAAAAAAAGCAGTTGCCGAAGCAGCTTCAGAGCAGCCAACGGCTAAGAAAGCTACTGTTACTGCTAAACCAGCAACAGATAAATCTGCTATTAAAACTAGTGAGACAAATGCAGCAAAAACTGTAACTGATAAAGGTAAAACTAAACCGGTTACAACAACAAAAGAAAAAACAGATACCAAGAAGAACAAATAAAAAACTCAGCAAAATAATAAAGTTATGGGCAAAGAAAAATCTACCATTCAATCTCCAATCGTAGTAGGATTAGATATTGGTACAACCAAGATTTGTGTAATTGTGGGTCGCAGAACACAACACGATAAAATTGAGGTTTTAGGAATAGGGAAAGCAGAATCGGCAGGGGTAACACGTGGGGTAGTTTCCAATATCCAAAAAACAGTACAAGGTATTGCCGCTGCTGTAGAATTGGCAAGTAGCCAATCTAACGTAGAAATCCGTGTGGTAAACGTTGGTATTGCTGGTCAGCATATTAAAAGTTTGCAACACCGCGGAATTTTAACGCGTAGAGAATTGCAAAATGAAATTAGCAAAAAAGATATCGATAAATTAGTTGATGACATGTTTAAACTAGTGATGCCTCCAGGCGAAGAGATTATTCATGTTTTGCCACAAGAATTTACCATCGATAACGAGCCGGGTATTAAAGATCCAATTGGTATGGCTGGTGTTCGTTTAGAAGCTAATTTTCATATCATATCTGGCCAAGTTACGGCTGTTAAAAATATCATGCGTTGTGTAACCAATGCTGGTTTACAAACCCAAGAATTAATTTTGGAGCCTCTAGCATCGTCTGAGTCGGTGTTAAGTGATGAAGAAAAAGAAGCTGGTGTTTGTTTAGTTGATATTGGTGGTGGTACTACAGATATCGCCATTTTTCACGAAGGCATTATTCGTCACACGGCAGTTATCCCATTTGGTGGTAATAGTGTAACCGAAGATATTAGAGAAGGTTGTTCGGTAATGCGTAACCAAGCAGAATTGTTAAAAACTCGTTTTGGTTCGGCATTGGCAGAAGAAAATAAAGAAAATGAAATTATTTGTGTACCAGGTTTGCGTGGTAGAGAGCCCAAAGAAATTTCTGTAAAAAACTTAGCTTACGTTATCCAGGCCCGTATGGAAGAGATTGTTGAGCATGTTTATTACGAGATTAAATCTTCTGGCTATGAGAAAAAATTGATAGGTGGTGTAGTAATTACTGGTGGTGGAGCGTTATTAAAGCACTTGAACCAATTGGTTGAGTACGTAACTGGCTTAGATTGCCGTGTGGGTTATCCGAATGAGCATTTATCTAAATACGAAGATATGCCTAAGACGATTTACGACGATTTAAAAAGTCCGATGTATGCAACATCAGTAGGTTTATTAATAAAAGGTATACAGAAAGCTGAAGAATTGCTAGAAGAAATGAAGCAGCCGGGTGTTTTTGTAGAGCAACCAAAAGCAGAAAAAGAGAAAAAACGTAGTGGAGGAGGTTTGTTTGATAAGTTACTTAAAAAAACATCAGAATTCATCAAGGATGATATGAATGTGAGTGATGAGGATTACATCAAGCCGTAATATTTTTCCACAATTCGGGATTTTTCCACATTATTAACAGTTGTGGAAAACGCCTGTTAAAAAAGTGTTAATATTACAAAAGGAGATGAACAGAAATTTCAATTTTTAAACAACTGATTCATAACGATATGAAGTTCGAAATGTTAAAAGATAAGTCGTCAATCATCAAAGTAATTGGTGTTGGAGGCGGTGGAGGTAATGCGGTAAACCATATGTACCGTCAAGGAATTACGGGTGTAGACTTTATTATTTGTAATACTGATGCGCAAGCATTAGAGTTTAGTCCTATTCCGAACAAGGTACAATTGGGTGCTAGCTTAACCGAAGGTATGGGTGCTGGTGCACAACCTGAGGTAGGTAAAAACTCTGCTATAGAAAATATTGACGACATTAAAGCAATGTTGGGCAGTACCACTAAAATGCTTTTTATTACCGCTGGTATGGGTGGTGGTACGGGTACTGGTGCAAGTCCTATCATTGCTAAGGCAGCTAAAGAATTAGGCATTTTAACAGTAGCTATCATTACAACTCCTTTTGCTTTTGAAGGTAAAAGACGTAAAATGCAAGCTGATGATGGAATGGAAGAGTTGAAGAAATATGTTGATTCTTACCTAGTGATTTCTAATGATAGGTTACGTGAAATTTTTGGAAACTTAACTTTAGGTTCAGCTTTTGCCCAAGCAGATGATATTTTAACAACTGCTGCCAAAGGTATTGCAGAGATTATTACTGTGCCTGGTTACATCAACGTTGATTTTAAAGATGTAAGCACTGTAATGAAAGATAGCGGTGTTTCTATCATGGGTAGTTTCTCTGCTGATGGTGAAAACAGAGCTTTAGTTGCCGTAGAAGGTGCCTTAGCTTCGCCATTATTAAAAGATAATGAAATTGAAGGTGCTAGATACATCTTATTAAATATCAGTTCTGGCTTGCGTGAAGTAACGATGGATGAAGTTTCGATCATTACAGATTACATTCAGGATAAAGCGGGTTTATCTGCAGATTTAATCTGGGGTAACTGTATCGATGAGAATTTAGGTGATAATTTATCAGTAACAATAATTGCAACGGGTTTTCAAACTACAGAGCAAAGAGCGAAAGATAAAGAAAATGTTAAAAAGATTTCTTTATTAACGCCAGAAGAAGCTCCGCTAGTTAGACCAGTTGAACCTGTAAATTCTTTTATAGAAGCTAAACCGCAACCGATTAGCAATGAGCCTGTTTTAAAAGCTCAAGAAGAGAAACAACAATCAGATTTATTTGGTGATTTATTTAATTTAAGCAGACCAGCAAAAGCTGAAGAGCCAACTAATCAAAATGCAGTTGTGCACCATTTGGTTGAAGAAGAAACGCAAACTAACGAGGCTCAAGAATCTGGCTTTGAGTTTGAAGTTAAAGTTTCTGAAACTGAATTTGTGTTTGAAACTCCTGTAGCCAATTTTGATGTTGAGGAAGAGATTATACCAACTCACGCTGCTCCTGTAAAAGAAGAAGTTGTTGGTTTAGATGATCACCAAAATGATGACTCTATTGAAGATCAGTTGAAAAAATCTAAAGAAAGAATTTTAAAACTGAAAGATTTAAGTATGAAACTGCGTACCACTAACGGTTTGCAAGAATTAGAAAATGAACCTGCTTACAAACGTAAACAAATGCAATTGCAGCAAGTTCAACATTCTTCAGAGTCGCAAGTTTCGAGGTTTACATTAAGTAATGATGAAGATGGTTCTACTGAGATTAGACCAAACAATTCATTTTTACATGATAATGTTGATTAATAAATAAAATAAAAATTTAAAGCCTTAGCAATGTGTTGTTAAGGCTTTTTTGTAAAATAACCTAAACTGGTACGCTGTTTTTTGCATGAGGGATAGCAGTGGAAATCCTTTTGGCATTTTATCCAGCGAATGCGATGGTACCAAAAGATTGCCTGCTTGCGGTAGGCAGGAAATGAATAACCCGACCCTTGCGCAGCTTGGAGCATGTCCCAAGTTCAGTCAACAGTTTGTAGTTTAAGCAGAAAGACAATATTTACACCTTGTTAAATAGCGATTTAAAGCGTAAATTTGGCGCAAAAAATAGATTACATTAAAACAATATAACATTGGATATTTTCGATAAAGTAGCAAAACGCATGGGTCCGATAGGACAACACCAGAAATGGGCTCATGGATATTTCTCTTTTCCTAAATTGGAGGGAGAGATTGCACCACACATGCATTTTAGAGGTAAAAAACTTTTAGTTTGGAGCTTAAACAATTATCTAGGTTTAGCTAATCACCCAGAGGTGAGAAAGGCTGATGAGCAAGGAGCAGCAGAATTTGGTATGGCATACCCAATGGGTGCTCGTATGATGTCTGGAAACTCTAAATATCATGAGCAATTAGAACAAGAATTAGCGGCTTTTGTAGGTAAACCGGATTCTTTCTTGCTAAACTTCGGTTACCAAGGCATGGTTTCTATTATTGATGCTTTAGTAGATAGAAATGATGTGGTGGTTTATGATGGTGAATCTCATGCTTGTATAGTTGATGGTTTACGTTTACACATGGGCAAACGTTTTGTTTATAAACATAATAATGTAGAAGATTGCCGCAAGCAGTTAGAAAGAGCAACTAAACTAGTTGAAACTACTGGTGGTGGTATTTTAGTGATTACTGAAGGTGTCTTTGGAATGTCGGGTGCCCAAGGAAAATTAAAAGAAATCATCGATTTGAAAAAGGAATTTAATTTCCGTTTGTTAATTGATGATGCACATGGTTTTGGTACAATGGGGCCAACTGGTGCAGGTACTCACGAAGCCCAAAACTGCATTGAAGGAGTTGATGTTTATTTCGCAACCTTTGCAAAATCGATGGCTGGTATTGGAGCATTTGTAGCCTCTACTGAAGAGTTAACCACTTATTTTAGGTACAATATGCGTTCTCAAACATACGCTAAAGCATTGCCTATGCCTATGGTAATTGGTTTGTTGAAGCGTTTAGAGCTTTTAAAAAATGCTCCTGAATTAAGAGAGAAGCTTTGGAAAGTAGCTACCACTTTACAGAACGGATTAAAAGAGAGGGGCTTTGATATTGGCGTTACCGATACAGTAGTTACGCCTGTTTTTCTGAAAGGTGAGTTATTAGAAGCAACTGCTTTAACAATGGATTTACGTGAAAATTATAATATTTTCTGTTCTATTGTTGTTTACCCAGTTATACCTAAAGGCATGATTGAGTTAAGGTTAATTCCTACTGCAGTACACTCGATGGAAGACGTGCAAACAACGCTTGATGCATTTAGTGAAGTGTCTGACAAACTGAAAAGTGGATACTATAAGGAAGCTAAAATCCCTGTAACATAGGTTTTTATCAAAAAACTTTAAAAAATGCCCTCACTTAACTGTAGAGGGCATTTTTTTTATAAGTGCATTTAAAGTATTGATTATTAATGTTTTAATATATTTTATTTTATATTCCCTTGTTTATAACCTACTTAAATGTGGAAAAAAACACCAATTTGACACTTTATTTTATCTTTAAAATATTTTTTTATTAAAATAATCCTCTTACTTTAGTATAAGAGTATTAATCAAAACCTTAAAAAAGAACTAAAAAGTATTTTAAAAATGAAAAAATTTGAAGAAGTTAAAGCACTTGTTGCAGCTTTAGAAGCTGATGCAGACAAATTCTACAACAAAGCTAACAGCGCAGCTGGTACACGTGTACGTAAAGGTATGCAAGATTTAAAAAATTTAGCCCAAGCAATTCGCTTAGAGGTTCAAGAAACTAAAAATAAAGCTTAATTAGCTTTCTCGTCTAACAAAAAAAAAGCGCCATTAACCAAGGCGCTTTTTTTGTTTTATCTAGTGATGATCAAATCAATTCTAGCAGTTTAATTAAATAACTTGATTGAAGTGGTTATAAATTTTTTAACTGTTTTGCAATACTATCAGTAAGTGTTGCCGAAGCTTTTACTAATGGCAACCTTACCACATCATCGCAAATACTTAAAGTCTTTAATGCCGATTTAACACCTGCCGGATTTCCTTCAGCAAACATTAACCTTGTGATTTCTAATAAGCCTAGGTGTGCTGGTAAAGCTTCCGCATAATTTCCTTTTAAACAAAGTCTAATCATATCAGACAATTGCTTTGGCAAAGCATTTCCTAAAACGGAAATTACGCCAACAGCGCCAATAGAAATCATTGGCAACGCAATAGGATCATCTCCAGAAATTAGAAGAAAATCTTCAGGTTTGTCTCTCATAATGGCATTAAACTGCTCAAAATTTCCACATGCTTCTTTTGTTGCAATGATATTTTTAAAATCATGAGCTAAACGACAGGTAGTCTCTGCACTCATATTGCTTCCAGTTCTACCAGGTACATTATACAACATAATTGGCATTGCACTTAACTCACTTAAATATTTGTAATGCTGATAAATACCTTCTTGGGTTGGTTTGCTGTAATAAGGGCTAACCGATAATACTGCACTATAATTGTTATTTTCAAAAGTTTTAATGGCATCGCCGATAACCAATGTATCATTGCCACCTATACCAGCAACCAATGGTAATCTACCATCATTAATTTCAGCAGTAAAATCCCACACCTTTTTCTTCTCATCCTTGCTTAATGTGGCTGTTTCGCCTGTTGTACCTAAGGATACAAGGTAATCTATACCTCCATCAACCAAGTGATTGATCAGTTTTTTTAATCCCTGATAATCTACTGATCCGTCTGTGTTAAAAGGCGTAACTAATGCTACACCAGTACCGTGAAATTTGTTCATTTTATATTAATTATTGATTTTTAAATGAGAGAATTTTTAATTTTGAATGATTGAATTTTGAATGAATGTTTACAAATAGCCCAACCCATTCCGTTATTCTGTCATTCCGTTATTCTCTCATTCCATTCTTCTATCATTTAATCCTTCTCTCATTCCATCCTTCTCTCATTCAATCATTTTCTCAAGCTCATCCTCACTTATCAAAGGCACATTTAATTTTGTAGCTTTTTCTAGTTTAGATGGCCCCATGTTATCACCAGCAACCAGGAAATCTAGCTTGGCTGAAATGCCACTTAAAATTTTGCCGCCATTTTCTTCAATTATTGTCTTCAATTCTTCGCGACTATGCTTTTCGAAAACGCCCGAAATTACGAATGTTTTTCCAATTAATTTGTCGCTTTGTAGCAAAATTTCTGTTTCTACCACCTCAAATTGTAATCCAGCTTGTTTTAAAAGCACAATTTGTTGCAAATGATCAGCTTTGCTAAAATACTCTTGTATGCTTTCGGCAATTCTTCCGCCAATTTCGTCAACGGCAGTGAGTTCTTCAACTGATGCACTAATTAAGTTGTCTATATTTTTTAAACCTCTTGCCAATTTTTTAGCTACGGTTTCGCCAACATATCTAATGCCTAATCCAAAAAGCACTTTTTCAAAAGGCATTTCTTTAGATTTTTCTATACCTTTCAGCATATTTTCTATTGAGCGTTCTCCAAAACGCTCAATTTGTTTTAACTCATTGGCTTTTTCGTTTAAAGTATACAGATCGCTAATGTGTTTAACCAAACCACGCTGGTAAAAAGTTTCAATCGTTTCATCACCTAGTCCATCAATATTCATCGCTTTGCGACCAATAAAATGCTGGATTTTACCTACAATTTGAGGCGGGCAACCTTCATCATTTTGGCAATAAAAAGCAACTTCACCTTCTTTTCTAATTAATTCCGTTTCACATTCTGGACAATTTGTAAGGTATACTATCGGAGCCGAGTTAGGTTTCCTTAAATTGAGATTTACTTTGATGATTTTAGGAATAATTTCACCGCCTTTTTCTACAAAAACCGTATCATTTTCATGTAAATCTAATCTTAAAATCTCATCTGCATTATGCAAAGTTGCCCGTTTAACCGTTGTGCCAGCCAATAAAACAGGTTTTAAATTAGCAACTGGAGTAACTGCACCAGTCCTGCCAACTTGGTAAGTTACTTTTTCTAAAACTGTCTGTACTTCTGCAGCTTTGTATTTATAAGAAATTGCCCATCGTGGAGATTTGGCTGTAAAACCCAATTCTTGCTGTTGTGCGTAACTATTTACTTTAATTACAATACCATCAATATCATAACTTAATTTAAAACGCTGCTCTTCCCAATAAGCTATAAATGCTAAAACATCATCAATTGAGTTTACTAATTTGCTATGTTCAGAAACATTAAAGCCCCAATTTTTAACGGTTTGTAAACTTTCCCAATGGGTTTTAAATAATTGATTTTGGCTGTTTAGCGCATAAAGAAAGCAATCTAATGGGCGCTTTTTTACTTCTTTCGAATCTTGCATTTTAACCGTTCCGCTAGCAAAATTTCTGGGGTTTGCATAAGCTACTTCACCTAGTTCTTCACGCTCTTTATTTAAGCGTTCAAAAGCAGCTCTGTGCATAAAAACTTCGCCACGTATCTCAAAAACCTGTGGAATATCATTGCCTTTTAAGTGGTGCGGAATGGTATGTATGGTTTTTATATTATTAGTAACATCATCGCCTTGTGTGCCATCGCCTCTGGTTACCGCTCTTACTAGAACACCGTTTTCATAAGTTAAACTTATCGATAAACCATCAAATTTAAGTTCGCAAACGTATTCAAAATCATCACCTATGGCTTTTCTTACACGTTCGTCAAAATCTCTTAAATCTTGCTCGTTGTAGGTGTTGCCCAATGAAAGCATTGACCATTTGTGCTTTACCGTTACGAAATTTTTGGTGATGTCGCCACCAACTTTCTGGGTAGGAGAGTTGGGGTCGGCAAACTCAGGATGTGCTTTTTCTAACTCGGCAAGCTGCTCTAGTTTTTTGTCAAACTCATAATCGGCAATGGTAGGCATTGCCAAAACATAATAGTTATAAGTATGCTGGTTTAGCTCTGCAACCAAGGCATCCATTTGTTCTTTTACCGCAAAAATAGACATGAAACAAATATAAAAATAGTATTGAGAAGTTAGAGGTGTGAGAACTTTGTTTATTGTTTTTTGAAAAGCAAGTTCAGCACTATGATTAATGTTAGTCCTGCTAAACGCTTTACTCTCCCGATGAAAATCGGGATCGTGCTCGCTAATATCAGGTTTAGATTACTCAGGTTTGTATAGCTATGAGGAGTTGCAAAGGTTGTCCGATTTAGGAGGAATCTAATGGTATGATTTTATCCCAATAGAGATTCTTCTCCGCCGCGGCGAATTTCAATGACAAATATTAAAAATTAGTATTTAATTCTGTTTCAATCTCTTTAAAAATAGTCATATAATCCTTTTCTAAAATTAATTTATACACCTCTAGCTGTTCGGTTAACAATGAGACCGTTTCTTCATCAAAAGGATCTGTCCATAAGCGCATGCAAATTCTTTGTAATGCATAACTGATATTCTCTAACTTTTGGTAACTCAATAAATACCTGCTCGATTTAAAGCTGGTTAAAAACTTAAAAAAGGGGTCTGTATTTTCTGCTCCGCTTGTAGTTAAAAATAGTTTTAGCACTTTATCATCAACGTTGTTTAAGTGATCGTAAAATGCATTGATATTTATTTTTCCATTTATCACCAATAAATGATCTAATACCAACTCTACACCGATGTGAGCTAAAAACGATGGGCGAACTGGACTGTCATTTAATATAGGTAAAAGCAACTGCTTAAGCTTAGCCATTTCGTTAATGAAAAAATCAGAAGAATGAAAGATTTGATCAACTGCTAAGTGACGTTTCCAGCCATCAAGAATTTCATTTAAATTTTTATCGGCAATAAAAAGTTCTGGCTTTTTCTGGGGATATAAGTTCAGCTCTTTCTGTGCATTTTTTACAAAATCTGGCAAAACTGTTCCAATAACCATGTTAGAGTTTAAGTTGTTGCGCTCGAAATAATAATGCGAAAGAAAATTCATTTTGTAAAGATAGTTTTTAGTTGGGAAGTTGAGAAGTCGGGAAGTTGTTGAGTTGGGAAGTTGTTGTTGCGATAAACTTTGGTGTATAGTCTTTCCGCTTTAGTCTTTGGTCTTTGAGCTTCATCTTTGGTCTTTCTGCTTTAGTCTTTCAGCTTAATCTCTTATCTTTGCCCACCTAAAATAATAGAGATGATTAATTTTGTAGAAGAATTGCGTTGGAGAGGTATGTTGCATGATATTATGCCAAATACTGAAGAAAAACTAAACGAGGGCATGACATCGGGATACATTGGTTTTGACCCTACAGCAGATTCGCTACATGTTGGTCATTTAACCCAAATCATGACTTTGATTCATTTTCAAAGGGCTGGTCATAAGCCATTTGCTTTAGTTGGCGGTGCTACTGGTATGGTAGGCGATCCATCTGGTAAATCTGATGAGCGTAACCTGCAAACGCCAGAAATGATTGAGCATAACCTACAAGGTATGAAAAAACAGCTAGCCAAATTTTTAAAATTTGAAGATGCTGGAAATGGTGCCGTTATGGTTAACAATGCCGATTGGTTTAAGGATATGAACTTATTTACATTTATTAGAGATGTAGGTAAGCATATTACTGTAAACTACATGATGGCAAAAGATAGCGTGAAAAGAAGATTGGAAGGAGATTCTGGCCTGTCATTTACTGAGTTTTGCTACCAATTGATACAAGGTTACGATTTCTATTATTTATGGAAAAATAACAACTGTTTGGTGCAAATGGGAGGTTCTGATCAATGGGGGAATATTGTTACTGGTACAGAATTAATTAGAAGAAAAGACCAAGGAACAGCCTATGCCATAACTACTCAACTGATTAAAAAAGCTGATGGAACCAAATTTGGTAAAACAGAAAGTGGTGCAATTTGGTTAGATCCCGAAAAAACTTCGCCGTATAAATATTACCAATTTTGGTTAAATGCTTCTGATGATGATGTGAAAAAGTGGATTAGAATTTTTACCTTAAAAACACAATCAGAAATTGAAACATTAGAAGTAGAGCACGATGCAGCACCACATTTACGCATTTTGCAAAAAGCATTAGCTCAAGAAATTACCATTAAAACCCATTCTGAAGAAGCTTTAGAGACAGCTATTAAAACATCTGAGTTTTTGTTTGGTAACGGCGCATTAGAATTCTTAAAAACATTAGATTCAAAAAGCGTATTAGAAATGTTTGAAGGTGTACCACAATTTAAAATATCTAAAGCAGAACTTGCCGATGGAATTGATATCGCAACGCTTTTAGCTGAAAAAACAACTGTTTTCCCATCTAAAGGGGAGGTTAAGAAAACTATTCAAGGTGGCGGATTGAGCGTAAATAAAACAAAAGTAGCCGAAATTTTAGCGAGTTATTCGACACAAGATTTAATAAATGATGAATTTATCATCGTGCAAAAAGGAAAGAAAAACTATTTCTTATTGATTGCAGAATAAATAAAAAATGTTATCCAGAGCGTAGTCTTTGGATTTTTTATTTATCGAGAAAATATAAATCCCAAGCTGAGAAGTTTGGGATTTTTTTAAAATATTTTTTTAAAATCAGACAAAATGTATATATTTGAGTATAATTGTCTGAAATGAAAAGGAAAACCGAAGATAATCTAAAAGTTGAAGAACCTATGGTAGCTTATGGCATAGCTAATTTTACACCTATGGTAGCCATGATGGGTAATCAATATGCAAACCCTTCAGATTTTGATTTGCTTAAGCTAGCACGTAAAGGGATATCAAAAAAATCTTTATTGGCCTTAGCTAAACGAATATCCTTAACCATAGAAGAAGTAGCATCTGTATTACATATTTCAGAACGTACTTTACAGCGTTACACTCCACAAACCTTAGTAAAAACAGAATATGCTGATAGAGCTATTGAATTGGCACTTTTATACGAGCGTGGCATAGAAGTTTTAGGAAGCGAAAGAGCTTTTAGTAGCTGGATTAAATCTCCCAATTATGCTTTGGGTGGCGAAATTCCATTTAATTTATTAGATACCAGAATTGGTTTTACTATGGTTTTAGATATTCTTGGTCGTATAGAGCATGGAATTTTTAGCTAATGTTGGTTTATAGAATTTCATCTCCAAAATATATTGAAGATTTAAGTGGTGCTGGCTCTAAGCAGTATGGTGCCCGATGGAATGATAAAGGTGTTGCCATGGTTTACTTTGCCGAAAGTAGAGCTATGGCTGTTATGGAAGTTTTAGTTCATTTACGTCCTGAAGACATAGATAAAGATTTTATTTTGGCCGAATTTGAAATTTCAGATGACAGTATTTTAACTATTAATATCAGCGATTTACCTGAAAGTTGGAAAGAGGAGAGTGAAGTTGAAACGTTAAAAGAAATTGGGAATAAGTTTATCAAAGAAAACAAGTTCTTAATAATGAAAGTTCCATCTGTAATTATAGAAGAAGATTATAATTTAGTTTTCAATCCAAATCACCCTCACTCAAATAAAATTAAATTGATAGAAAAACGGATTTTTAAATTTGATGTTAGATTTAAAAACTAATCACTGCACCAACAAATTGCAACCTCTAACATCTGCATTGTCAAACCTTCCTAAGACTTCAAAACTGCCATCTTCATAAACTTTGCCTAAATCTTGGGTAGCGATAAACGAACAGGAATTAAAGTTAGCCAAGTCTATTACATTAATTCCTCCGCTTTGCTTTCCTTTAACCAAACTCAAAGGATCTGAGGTGTCTCTCAATAATATTTTCATCCAAGGTGGACAGTTAAAAATACCTTGCCCATAAGAATAACCTTGCGAAAGCAATTCTGTCATTCCGTATTCGCTATGTATATTTTCTACTCTAAAACCACTACACAAAGTTTCATGTAATTCTTCGCGAACCATTTCTTTTCTTTTGCCTTTCATACCGCCGGTTTCCATTATAATCAGCTCTGGAAAATCGATTTGAAATTGCTCAACAAAATCTAATAAAGCATAGGTTACGCCAATAAGTAATGTTTTTTGTTTGGCGGCTTTTAAAGTCAACAAAGTTGAATAGAGATGAGCCAAATCGTGTAAAAAATATCCACTTTGTGGGTGTTGGCTTTGTTTTAGTAAATCATCTACCATGTAGATTAATGATGATCCTTCTCTTTCTAAATAGGATGGGAGCAAAGCTAAAATGCATAAATCATCCAGCTTGCCATAAAAAAGCTCGAAAGCTTTATTATAACTTTTTTGGTAAACACTTACATCGCTCACCAAATGTTTACTGGTAATTTGCCCCGTAGTACCCGAACTACTAAAAGTAATTTCAGGCTCGGTAGCTGAACTTAATAGTTGATGACTTTTAAAAAAACTAATGGGTAAAAACGGAATTTGAGTATAATGATCAATTCTTAAAAAATCAATTTTTAGATTATTGATGTAAGCCTGATAAATAGCACAGTTTTCAGCTTGATGTCTAAAAACAGTTAAAGCCACTTTGTTAAAAGTAGCTTCATCATTTATAGTAAAAATTTGATCAGCAGAAATGTTCACCCTGTAAAAATACGAAGAATTATGATTTTGGTGCGGGAGTTTTCTTAATTATCATTGCTTTTCTAAACTGGTAGCCACAATAACCCGAGATGCCAGCTGCTAAACCGCCTACTAAACCTGTAGCAATTAATACAATAGGCCAGTATTTTACACTAAGCATTTGTGCCATTCTGCCTGCTAAAACATTATGGTTGGGCAAACTTTTAAATAATGCAACACCAATCCATAGTAAAATGATGGCTAAAAAAGGCTGCCAGAAAGCAATTTTAACAGTTTTGCCAATAATGCCACATGTAGCAAAGCTGATGATAACAACAATCCACCATGGCAAAATAGTTTGTAAAAGAAACGCAGCGATAATGATGACGATGAATACCATATTATTTTTTTGAGATTTTGTAATGAGAAATTATTTTGCCCGATTGATCATCTGGAGATTGCATAAAAAACAATTGATTAAGTTTACCTTCTGCCCAAGTATCAATCATATTATCATAAAACTTGCTACCCGGATTGCCGGATTGCCCACCTGGATAAACACCATAACCTTTTACGTTTTTGCCTAACTCAATAACCATGCGCCAAGATGGACCATTAGTTTCACTCATGGCATTTACCGTACTTTTTGCTCCACCGATTGATAATTTTTTTGAGTTAAAGCCAGGTTTTCTAATCGCAAGATGTGGAATATACGTTCCTTTCACATCGCCCCAATTCCAATTTTTACCTATTGGGCCATATTTGCGCTCTAAACTATCACAAGCAAATTTAAATGATTCGTTAACTAAATCTACCAATGTTTCTGTTTCACTAGTTTTAACATTATCAAACCATTTAGCATTAGGGTCTTTTCTAATCAGCTCAATGGTTCTGTCTCTTGAGGGGTAACGCATTGGTACATCCGCTATGGTAAAATCATCATCCCAAATGTCATAACTTAATCTTTTGGTCCACAAATCAAAAATGCTGGCACCAATTTCTTTCGCTTCAAAATATTTATTCCACTTTGTGATATAGCTTAAACCTTCTTTTTGAGTAGCATTTAATTTGCTTGCATCAATTAATGGTAAAATATGTGGTAATACATCATCGGCCATAATGCTGTATGAATCGCTTTGCAACAAGCGCATGCTATCCACATTAATTTTTGTCATGGCTGCTAGTTTATCATTTATTCTTTGACCACGCTCATAAGGAGAAAACTCCCAGTTGATGTAATAAGGATAACTTAAATCGGTTGATGATTGATTAGCAGAACTCACAAAATTACGTTTAGGATTTTTAACCGTTGGGTTTTGCGAAGCAGGTATCCAACCTTGCCAATCATTACCCGAATCCGAGCCATCTAAAATAAATTTACCTTGGTTTTTCCACTTCAAAGGAAACTTACCATTTGGTGTAATGGCGATATCGTTTGCTGCACTTGCGAAAATAAAGTTTTGAGCTGGTGCCGTATAATAGGTTAAGGCTTTCCTGTAATCATCATAATTTTTACCTCGGTTGAGGTAATAAAAAGTCATCAATTCGTTCGATTGATCATGAGCAATCCACCTTAAAGCATTGCCAATAGGTACATTGTTGGCTCTACTATATTTTGCTTTTTGTAAATAAACAACTGGTCCTTGATGGGTGTAATAAACGGTATCAATTTCATCGGCCCCGCCTCTAATGTTTATTTTTTCTAAACGTTTAGTAGTTTTTTTCCAACTGTTGTTGTACCAATATTCGTTATGGGAATTATCTTTAAATTTAATCTGATAAAAATCTAAAACATCGGCAGCTACGTTGGTAACTCCCCAAGCAATATCCTTATTAAAGCCAATAATTATGCCAGGTGCACCCGGTAATGATACTCCGTAAGAATTTAAGCCAGGCGCATGTAATTGAATTTGATACCATATAGAAGGTAATGTTAAATCTAAATGCGGATCGTTTGCTAAAATCGGTGAACCCGTTTCTGTTTTCGAACCATTTACAGCCCAATTGTTACTGCCGATTCCTTCAATTTTTTGAGCAGTTTTAATATTGCCAGTCATCATTTCGGTATAACCTTTTGGCGTTGGTGGTATAGGTAAAGGCTCAAAATCCCATTTGGTACCTACCGGGATAATCGGACTTTCTTTAAAAGGATAATCAGGGAACAGATCTTTAGTGATTTCTGGGCCGTACTTTTTAAGAATGTTCGTCATGTAAAATTCATCAGAACCCATGGCTAAAACTGCCGACATTTGTTTAAGTAAAAGTGCACACTTTAGCGGTGTCCAATCTTCTGGCTTAAAATCTAATATTTTGTATTCTAGCGGTAGTTTTCCTTTTTTGAGTGAATGAATATAATCATTAATGCCAGCTGTGTAAGCTAAAATCATTTCTCTAGATTTAGGATCAGCCATCATTCCTCTTAAAGAATTTTCGGCACCATAAACCATACCCATTCTACGTTGGTAGCGGTCTACTTCAATGGCTTTATCGCCAACAACTTCAGATAATCTGCCTGCGGCAAAACGTGTTTGAAAATCCATTTGCCAGAGGCGATGTTTTGCCGTTACATAACCTTGTGCATAATACACATCATGATCGTTTTTGGCAAATACATGCGGGATCATTTTGTCATCAAAAAAGATATCAATATTATCTTTTGCACCTTTTAAAGATAGATTTTTAGAGGAAGCAACGATGTCATTTTCAGCATTTTGCCAAAAGCCCATAAACGGATTTAATAGTTTGGCAATAGGTGGGGTGTCGCCAAATTTTGTATTTAGCGCATAGGTTAATAAAATAGGTATGATAATGCAAATAAGCGCTTTTACTTTATTCATATATGTACATAATTACTTTGGTTTGGCTTGTGTTTTAAGTTTTTACTTTAAACAATTGTTGCAATTTAAGATAAAAATGAATTTATTGAGAATCAAATTAGATTTTGTAGATTAAATTTTATGCAGAATAGTATTTGTTAGTTGCGAAATTTGTATTAAGTTTATATTAAATAAACAAATATAAATTATTACGTATGAACAAAATCTTTACAAAAGTTATTTTTGTGCTTTTGATGTTGCTGGTAACTGGTGTTGCCGTACATGCGCAAAATATAATAGTTAGTGGTACTGTAACAGACAAACTAACCAAACAACCTTTACCTGGTGTTAGTGTAACCATAAAAGGGAAAACAGCAGGTTCTTCTACAGATTTAAAAGGACAATTTTCTTTTAATACAACAGAAAAAACACCCTTTACCCTTGTTGTTTCTTATGTTGGTTTTACTCCGGTAGAGCAACAAGTTTCTGGAAATACACAAAATTTAAGCTTTGAGTTAGAAGACGGTGTAGTTTTAGGTCAAGAGGTGGTAATTTCTGCTTCAAGAACGCCAGAACGTATTTTAGAATCGCCAGTAACTATTGAGCGTATGGGAGCAGCTCAAATAAGAGAAGTTGCTGCTCCATCTTTTTATGATGCCATTCAAAATATTAAAGGTGTAGAGATGAGTACGCAGAGTTTAACCTTTAGATCTTACAATACAAGAGGTTTTAACGCCAATGGTAACACCCGTTTTAATCAGTTAATTGATGGAATGGATAACCAAGCGCCAGGTTTAAACTTCTCGGTAGGTAATATTGTTGGTATTACAGAATTAGATGTAGATATCGTAGAGTTATTGCCAGGAGCTTCATCGGCTTTGTACGGTGCTGGTGGTATTAGCGGTACGTTATTAATGACTTCTAAAGATCCATTTAAATATCAAGGGGTAAGTGCACAACTTAAAGTTGGTGTAAATCATGTTAACGATAACAATTCTTCGGTACAAGAATTTAGACAATTTGATTTACGCATGGCGAAATCTTGGAACAATAAATTTGGTGCTAAGTTTGCCTTTTCTTACTTACAAGCAAAAGATTGGTTCGGAACCAACTATTCTAATTTTGATAGAAGCTCTAATATGCCGAAATCGGGCACACGTCAATCAGACCCTAATTATGATGGAGTGAACGTTTATGGTGATGAAACTGCTTATAATATGCGTTCAGTAGCAAACAGCGTTTTGGCTGCTGGTACACAGGGGTATATAACGCAATACGGACAACTTACAGGTGGTTTAACACCAAGTCAAGCTCAAATCAATGCCTTTTTAGCTTCTAATGCTCAAACCAGACCATTCTTTGCAGGTATTAATACTCCAGGTTTATTGCCAAGTCAGGATATCACTAGAACTGGTTACAATGAGATTGATCTAGTAGATTATGGCACTAAATCGTTAAAAATGTCTGGTGGTTTATATTATAATCTAACACCAACTGTGCAGTTAATAGCGCAAGCAAATTGGGGTACAGGTACATCAGTGTATACTGGTTCAGATCGTTACTCTTTACGTAATTTTAATATTGGTTTGTATAAATTAGAATTAAAAGGTCAAGATTTTTATTTGAGAGGATATACCACGCAAGAGCGTTCAGGTGATTCATATATCTCATCAATTTTAGGAGCTTATGTAAGTGAAAAGGATAAATCTTCTCAGACTTGGTTACCTCAATATGTTGGCAATTATATAGGTGCTAGGCTTTCAAATGCAGCAGTAACAGATGCACAAGCTCATGCTGCGGCTCGTCAAGCAGCAGATGCTGGTAGAGCTTTACCAGGAACTGCAAGGTTTGAAACTTTTGCAAATCAGATTAAAGATACCTTCATCAGTCAAACAAATTTAGCAACAGGCGTTTACGGGGCTAAATTTGATGATAAATCTAACCTTTATCACTATGAAGGTATGTATAACTTCTCTAGAGCATTTAATAATGTGGTAGAGTTTCAAGTTGGTGCATCAGCTCGCAGATATGATTTAAATTCTGGAGGAACTATTTTTGATGATTTAAATAGAGAAATTAATATTGATGAGTATGCTGCATTTGCACAATTAGCTAAAAAATTCGGCGAATCATTTAAATTATCAGTTGCTGGTCGTTATGATAAAAGTCAGAATTTTGAAGGTCGCTTAACGCCACGTGTAACAGGTGTGTGGACAGTAGCTCCAAATAACAACATTAGGGCTTCATTTCAAACAGGTTTCCGTAACCCAACTACGCAAAATCAATATATAGATTTAGCTGTAGGTGGTGGTAGTCAGCGTCTAATTGGTGGTATACCAGAATTCTTAAATAAATACAATTTGCTAACCAACAGACCAATTACAGAAGCAAGTTATAGAAATTTAGTTGCAGGAACCGGAGCACCAGTAGTGTATAATTTCGATGCAAGAGGCGTTCGCCCTGAAAGTGTAACTGCTTATGAGTTAGGTTACAAAGGCTTATTAGGTTCTAAATTATTGGTAGATGTTTATGGTTTTATGAACACTTACAAAGACTTTATTACGGCTGTTGTAGTTCGTCAAAACCAAGGTGCGCCTACAGCACCTAATTTTGTTAAATTCGGTGTGCCAGTTAACGCAGCAGGTAATGTTAAAACTTATGGTGGTGCTTTCGGTTTAGATTATGTGATGGGTAAATACACAGTTTCTGGTAACGTATCATACAATAAGTTGCAAGATTTACCTGCAGAATATGACAATGATTTTAACACACCAGAAATTCGTTACAATTTAGGTTTGAGCAATCGCGAAATCATTAAGAACTTTGGTTTTAACATCAATTACCGTTGGCAAGATAGATTTACTTGGTTCTCTTCATTTGCAGGTGGCGAAGTACCAGCATTTGGAACTGTTGATGCTCAAGTGAATTTAAAGGTGCCATCAGTTAATTCGGTAATTAAAATTGGTGGTTCAAATATCTTGAACAAATACTATTTCACTTCTTATGGTAACCCAGAGGTTGGCGCTATGTATTATGTTTCATTAGCGTTTAACCCATAAACAGTTGTTAATATAGAAAATGCTCTCCAATTTTCTGGGGAGCATTTTTTTTGATTTATATTTTGCTAATTCTTTGCGTTTTAAATTAAAAATTTACACTTTCGTTAGTCATATCAACCAAATATAAAATGATGAAGAAATCTATCTTTTTTATACTATTAATTATAGTCCAAATACAGGTTTCCTTTGCTCAATTGGCAGATTTAGAAAGAATTGAACCAATGAATTGGTGGGTAGGTTTTAAAGATCAATCTTTACAATTATTGGTAAGGGGAAACAACATTGCTGATAAAACAGTTAGCCTAAATTACCCAGGCGTAAAGCTAGTGAATGTGCAAAAAGTAGAAAATTCTAATTATCTATTTGTAAACCTGCTCATTTCTTCAACCACAAAATCGGGAACGTTCCCGATAAATTTCGTTAAAAAGGGAGAAAAAACATTATCTTATCAATACGAACTTAAATCTCGGGTAAAACAAAAAAGAGGGGTTACCAATCAAGATTTTATTTATTTGATTATGCCAGATCGTTTTGCCAATGGCGATGTGAGTAATGATCAAATTGCTGGTATGAGAGATAAAAAATTTAACAGAGATTCAATGTATTTCCGTCATGGTGGCGATATTCAGGGCATTATTAATCAATTGCCTTATTTGCAAGATTTGGGAGTTACAGCACTATGGCTAAATCCGGTTTTAGAAAACGATGAAAATAGAACATCTTATCATGGTTATGCTAATACCGAAAACTATAAAGTCGATCGTAGATTAGGAACTAATGAGTTATATAAAAAATTAGTGGATGAATGCCACAAACGTGGGATGAAAATGATTAAAGATTTGGTACATAACCATATTGGCGATCAACATTTTTTATATCAAGATCAACCTGCAAAAGACTGGTTTCATCAATGGCCAAAATACACGGGCACTACTTATAAAGATCAAACATTATTTGATCCTTACGCCGCAAAGGCTGATAAAAAAATAATGACCGATGGATGGTTTGATCGGCACATGCCAGATGTAGATCAAAAAAATTCGTTAGTAAAAAAATACATTACGCAAAGCCACATCTGGTGGATAGAATATGCAGGTTTAGATGGTTTTAGGTTAGATACTTATGCTTATAACGATCGTGATTACATGGCAGAATGGGCAAAGGATATTGCTAAAGAATATCCAGATTTTACTTATTTCGGCGAAACTTGGGTAAATGGAACTGCTAATCAGGTTTTTTTTACCGAGGGCAATACCGCAAACCAAAAGTTTGATACAGGCTTGCAGGCGGTAACCGATTTTCAGACTTATTTTGCCATTAACGAAGCTTTAAACGGCAAATTCGGTTGGACAGATGGCGTTAATAGGTTGTATTCAGTTTTGGCGAGCGATTATCAATATAAAGACCCAACTAGAAATGTAGTGTTTTTAGATAATCATGACATCAGTAGGTTTTATTCGGTAGTGAATGAAGATTTTAACAAATTTAAATCGGGTATTATTTTATTGTTATCACTGCGTGGCATACCGCAAATGTATTACGGTACCGAAATTTTGATGAAAAACTATGCCAATCCAGATGGTAAAGTGAGAGAAGATTTCCCAGGTGGCTGGCCAAATGATAAAATAAATAAATTTATCCCGGCAGGAAGAAATGAAAAAGAAAATGAGGCTTTCAACTTTGTTAAAACTTTAGCAAATTACAGAAAGCAAAACAGCGTATTGCAAAATGGAAAAATGATGCAATTTGTGCCCGAAAATGGTATTTATGTATATTTTAGGTACAATGAAGAGAAAACGGTATTGGTGGTGATGAATAGCAATGAGAAAGAAGAAGTTTTAAAAACAGAGCGTTTTGAAGAAAGAATTGGTAACTGCAAATCGGCAAAAAATATCATTACAAATGAAAAAATTGCCATTGAAACTTTAAAATTACCAGCCAAAACAACTTATATATTTGAATTACAATAATATGTCTAAAATAAAAGCGTGTATTTTTGATCTTGATGGCGTTATAGTTGATACAGCAGTGTATCATTATAAGGCATGGCGCAGGTTAGCCAATCAATTGGGTTTTGATTTTACTGAAGAACAAAACGAAGAATTAAAAGGAATAAGCAGAATAGAATCGTTAAAAATTATTCTAAATTGGGGTAGAGTAACCAAGTCTGCGGAGGAAATGGAAGAATTGGCTACACTTAAAAATACATGGTATGTAGATATGATTACCAAAATGACACCTGACGAAATTTTACCAGGTGCGAAAGAATTTTTGGAGTTGGTAAGGTCAAAAAACTACTTAACAGCTTTGGGTTCGGCGAGCAAAAATTCTGAAACCATTTTAAATCAAATAGGATTAATTAACTTATTTGATGCATTGGTTGATGGAAATAAGGTAACCAAATCTAAACCAAACCCAGAAGTATTTTTGGTGGGTGCAAAAGAATTAAATGTGTTGCCAGAAGAATGCGTAGTTTTTGAAGATGCCATTGCAGGTGTACAAGCTGCCAAAAATGGAAACATGAAAACGGTAGGCATTGGCAAAGCCGATGTTTTAACCGAGGCGGATATAGTGGTTGGTGGATTAAATGAAATGACGATTGAAAAATTGGAGAATTTATAACAAGAATGAAGAATTACATTAAACATAACGAGTGGCAGATTATTGAGAAAGGTTTTGACCCACACTTAAATAAAATATCTGAAAGTATATTTAGTATCGGAAACGGAAGAATGGGGCAGAGAGCCAATTTTGAAGAGACTTATACCGGAGAAACTTTGCAGGGTAACTATGTTGCTGGCGTTTATTATCCTGATAAAACAAGAGTAGGTTGGTGGAAAAACGGTTATCCAGAATATTTTGCCAAAGTACTAAACGCTACCAATTGGATAGGTTTAAATATTACCATTAGCGGTGAAGTTTTAGATTTAAACACCAGTAAAGTATCTGAATTTACGCGTGTGTTAGATATGAAATTGGGTACGCTTACCAGAAAATTTACAGTTGAGTTGGCAAATGGAAATATTCTTAAAGTTGAAGCTATTCGCTTTTGTAGCATTGTTGATGATGAAGCTGGTGTAATTAAATATTCCATCACACCTCAAAATTTTGATGGTAAAATTACTGTTGAATCGAGTTTAGATGGCGATGTGAAAAATCAGGATTCTAATTATGATGAAAAGTTCTGGAATGAAATTACCGCTAAACAAGAAGGCGATTTTGCATTGCTAACTTTAGAAACTAAAAAAACTGCTTTTTGGGTAAGCTCTGCAATTTATACCGCCATTTTTCAAGATGGAAATGATTTAGAATTATCATCTTCTTTTGCTAATAAAGAAAAATATGTATCGCAAAATTTTGAAGTTGATGTTAAGCAAAATGAAGCCATAACGATTTTTAAATATGCAGTTAATTTATCTTCCGAAAATCATGAAAAAGACGCGATTGAGGTAAACGCTATTTCAAAGTTAAAAGAAGTTGTTGCAAAAGGTTTTAAACAAATGTTAGCCGAACAAGCTGCGGCTTGGGCTGCTAAATGGCAAAATGGCGATGTAATTATTGAATGTGATGTAGCTGCGCAACAAGCAATTAGGTTTAATATTTTTCAACTGCACCAAACCTATACTGGCGAAGACGCAAGGTTAAATATTGGTCCGAAAGGGTTTACAGGAGAAAAATATGGTGGCTCAACTTATTGGGATACCGAAGCTTATTGTTTGCCTTTTTACTTGGCCACTGCACCGCAACAAGTAGCAGAAAACTTGTTGATTTATCGTTACAAACATTTAGAAAAAGCGATAGAAAATGCAGAGAAATTAGGCTTTAAAAATGGAGCTGCATTATATCCAATGGTTACCATTAATGGCGAAGAGTGCCATAACGAGTGGGAAATTACTTTCGAGGAAATCCACAGAAATGGAGCAATCGCTTTTGCAATTTTCAATTACATCCGTTATACGGGAGAAAATAAATACTTAGCAGAGTATGGTTTAGAAGTATTAATTGGCATTGCTCGTTTTTGGGCTCAACGTGTTAATTGGAGTATCGACAAAGAAAAATATGTAATGTTAGGCGTTACAGGCCCTAACGAATACGAGAACAACATCAACAACAACTGGTACACCAGTACTATAGCCACGTGGTGTTTAAAATATACTATTGAGGCAATTGAAACAGTTAAACAAAATGATGGATCTCGATTAGATGAAATTGTAGCTAAAACTAAATTCAACCTTGTTGAAGAGCAAAAACATTGGCAAGATATCATCGAAAAGATGTTTTATCCAGAAGATGAAAAATTAGGCATTTTCTTACAGCAAGATGGATATTTAGATAAGGAACAGGTTTTAGTTGCAGCTTTACCTGCAGAAGATAGACCATTGAATCAAAAATGGAGTTGGGATAGGATTTTACGTTCGTGCTTTATTAAACAAGCAGATGTTTTGCAAGGAATTTACTTTTTTGAGGAGGATTACGATTTAGAAACTATTCGCCGTAATTATGATTTTTATGAGCCTCGTACCGTTCATGAAAGTTCATTATCTCCCTGCGTACATGCCATAATTGCAGCCAAACTTGGCGATTTAGATAGAGCTTACGAATTCTATTTGCGTACTTCTCGTTTAGATTTAGATGATTACAATAACGATACCGAAGATGGTTTGCACATCACTTCAATGGCTGGTACTTGGTTAAGTGTAGTAGAAGGTTTCGGTGGCATGAGAGTTAAAAATAACCAGTTAAGTCTACATCCTGTGCTACCAAAAAATTGGAAATCTTACAGTTTTAAAATTGGATTTAGAAAAGCTATTGTTACCGTAAAATTCGATGGTAAAAAAGTGAGCTTAAGTAATGAAAGTGAACAGGCTTTAAATCTGAATGTTTTTGGTAAGGATGAACATTTAGAGGCAAATGGAACATTAGAAATTAATTCTTAATCAGTTGAAAAACGTTATTAAAATAGCATTATCGATAAGCCTAATTTGTGGCTTTTCTGCTTGCGTAAAAAAAAATAAGCTACAAATGTTAGATCAAAATCAAACGACTGCAGAGCAAATAGCAAACCGAAAATTGGTCATCTATCAAGCTTTTGTTCGTCATTTTGGAAATAAAAATACTACCAACAAATTTTATGGTTCTATTGAAGAAAATGGAAGTGGAAAATTTAATGATATCAACGAAAAGGCCTTAAAAGAACTCAAAAAATTAGGCATAAATTATGTTTGGTTCACTGGCGTAATTGAACATGCAACCATGACAGATTATAGCAAATTCGGTATCAAATCTGATGATCCGGATATTGTGAAGGGCAGAGCTGGCTCTCCTTATGCTATTAAAGATTATTATGATGTTGACCCAGATTTGGCGGTTGATGTGAATAATAGAATGGATGAGTATGAGGCTTTAATCAAACGTACGCACGCACAAGGTTTAAAAGTTTTGATGGATTTTATACCTAATCACGTAGCTAGAACCTACCATTCTGATCAAAAACCAACTAATGTAGCCGATTTAGGTGCTACGGATGATACTTCTAAAAGCTTTTCGCCAACTAACGATTTCTATTACATCCCAAACCAGCATTTTGTCGTGCCTAAAGGTTATAACCCAGGGGGGAATGAATTTCAAAGTCCATTAAAAGATGGGAAATTTGATGAATATCCTGCTAAAGCAACTGGGAATAATGTTTTTAATCATGCACCAAGTATTGATGATTGGTTCGAAACCATTAAATTAAATTATGGTTTAGATGTTCAAAATAACAATACCAAAAATTTCGTTCCTCAACCTCCAGTTTGGCGCAAAATGAGAGATATTCTAGCTTTTTGGGCTACGAAAGGAGTTGATGGCTTTAGATGCGACATGGTAGAAATGGTACCTGTTGAGTTCTGGAGCTGGGTAATTACAGATTTGAGAAAAAAATATCCTGATTTAATTTTTATTGGCGAGGCTTACGATAGAAACGAATACAAGAATTTTTTAGTTAATGGAAAGTTCGATTATTTGTATGATAAAGTTGGTTTATATGACGGTATAAAACGCTTAATGTGCAATGAAGCCAACGGAACAGTAAAAGACATCAGTTTTGTATGGCAAAAAGAAAGCAATGGGTTTTCGCAACACATGTTACGCTTTTTAGAAAACCACGATGAAACCAGAATAGCTTCTAAAGACTTTGCACAAAATCCTTGGTACGGCGTACCTGGAATGGTGGTAACGGCTACTTTATCTTCCGGCCCAGTGATGATTTATAACGGACAAGAAGTTGGTGAGCCAGCCCAAGGAGCCGAAGGTTTCGGAGGTGATGATAGTCGCTCTTCTATTTTTGATTATTGGGGTTTGCCAAAACACCAAAAATGGATGAATGATGGTGCTTTTGACGGAGGTAAATTAACCGAGGAAGAGAAAAGCCTTCGCCAGTTTTATAGTAAATTGTTAAATCTGGTTAATGAAAATGAAGCAATAGCTAGTGGTAATTTTTACGAACTTTTACAGGAAAATCAATCATCACAAGGTTTTAACGATAAAGTTTATGCCTATTTAAGATATACCGAAAATAAACGTGTTTTGGTGTTGGCTAATTTTAATAGAAATGAAGCAAGCTTAAATGTAAAATTCCCTAAAGATGTTTTGCAAGCTTTTAAATTAGAAGGAAAGGCTATAAACTTTACCGATTTACTATCTAATACTAAATTTAATACCGCAAATATGAATGAAGGTATAAAAATTAAAATGCCATCAACGAGTGCGGTAATATTAGAGTTTTAATCAAACCTGTCATCCAGCGTGCAACGAAGGATCTCTCTATTGAGTTTTAGCTTAGAGATTCTACGCTTTGCTACCGATGTGAAATCGGTACAAGTTCTGAATGACAAAAAATATAAAAAATCCTTCTACTACGCTCAGGATGACGATAAGTGTCAGTCTGAGCGTAGTCGAAGACCTAACCAAATAAACCATGAACAACCTATCTCACAAGCCAAAACTATCATTCTGGAGTATTTTTAACATGAGCTTCGGCTTTTTGGGTATACAATTCGGCTTTGCATTACAAGGCGGATTTATGTCTCGCATATTTCAAACCTTAGGTGCTAGTCAGGATGATATACCTGCTTTGTGGATTGCTGCGCCATTAACAGGTTTGTTAGTGCAACCAATTATCGGTTACATGAGCGATAGAACTTGGAGCCCACGTTGGGGAAGAAGAAAGCCCTTCTTTTTAATAGGAGCGGTTTTGAGTACAATAGTGCTTTTCTTTTTGCCAAATTCGCCAGTTTTATGGGTTGCTGCGGGATGTTTGTGGGTTTTAGATGCTTCTATAAATATTACTATGGAACCATTTAGGGCACTGGTTGCCGATAAATTGCCAGACTCACAACGCTCTTATGGTTTTGTAATGCAAACCTTAATTATTGGGGTAGGTACTTGGGTAGCGAGTAACTTGCCTTGGTTAGTTAATCAGTTAGGTGTTAGTAATGAGGCTTTACCAGGCATTGTGCCCATGTCGGTAAAAATTGCTTTTGGTATTGGTGGGGTAGTTTTTTTAGCTTCAGTATTGTACACCATTTTTACTACAACAGAGTATCCGCCAGAAGATTTAGAAGAATTTAAGAAAGAAAATGAAGCAAGTAAAGGTTTTGCTAATGGTGTTAAAGAGATATTTGCCAGTATCGGGCAAATGCCCAAAACCATGAAACTATTAGGTGTTATACAATTTTTTAGCTGGTTCTCATTTTTTGCGATGTGGAGTTTGGCCACACCAGCCTTAACTACCCATGTTTTTAATGCACCTGCACCAGTAGAAACGGCTTTTAATATGGCCGATGAGGGTTCAAAAGCCTTATTTATGACGGCAAGTAAATCATACAATGATGCCGCAGATTTAGTAGGTTCTTACATGGGGATGTATGGTTTATCATCGATGGCATTTGCCTTATTGCTTACCTTTTATGCCGCAAAACGAAGCATAAACAGGAAATATATCCACATGTTTAGTTTAATTGCGGGCGGCTTAGGTTTTATATCTATGTACTTTATTAATCAACCTCAACAATTAATTTATTCGTTTATTTTAATCGGTATTTCGTGGGGAAGCATACTCTCCATGCCTTATGCCATGTTATCAAGTGCTATAAATCCAAAAAAAATGGGGATTTATATGGGGATTTTTAATATGTTTATTGTAATTCCGCAAATTATTGCTGCTACAGGTGGTTTAAACTATCTTTACCAATTAATTTTTGGAGAAGCAGTAATTAATGCAATGTTATTAGCAGGAGCTTCATTAATTATTGGCGGCTTGGCTAACTTTTTGATTACAGATAAAAACGTAATCACGCATCAAGCGGAAGACAGAGAAGTATTAAATTAATCGTATTAGGGCAGTTGCACAAATTTATGGCAGAAGATATCAATAACGACGAAAAGCAAATTATAGCAGAAACAATAGTTGGCGAAACAACTGAAGAAGTAGTTCAGCATTTAAATAATCCGGTAACGGATTTAAAGCCTATTGTTAAACAATATTTAACAGAAGTTAAGGGAGTTAAAAAAGAAGGAAATAAATTTTATTTTTCTGATGGGAATGCCCGGGTTGAAGTTCGCGTTGTAAGCGATGAAATTATCAGAGTTCGTTTAGCCCCTCATGGTGTGTTTTTGGATGATTTTTCTTACGCAGTGCCAGTGGTAGACCAGCGAGTTACCACTTTTAGGCTCGAAGAAACCGAAACCCATTATGCCATATCTACTAGTACAGTAACTTGTAAAGTGAGCAAAGCTGATTTTTTAGTTTCTTTTGCTGATAATACTACTGGCATGGTGATGAGCGAAGATGCTTCGCCTATGCATTGGGAAGAAAACGTAGAATTTGGTGGTTATTATGTTTTTGCTACAAAAGACTGCAAATCAGAAGAGAACTTTTTTGGTTTAGGCGATAAATCTGGAAATATGAATTTGCGTGGCAGAAAATTCCAAAACTGGAATACTGATGCTTATTCTTTTGGTTGGGATCAAGATCCATTGTACCGAACCATTCCGTTTTATATAGGCATTCATGAAAGTGCTAGTTATGGTATTTTCTTTGATAACACGTTCCGTTCGTATTTCGATTTTGGTAGAGAGAACAACGACAAAACGAGTTTTTGGGCAGATGGGGGCGAGTTGCAATATTACTACATCCATGGCCCACACATGATGGATGTGGTAAAACGTTACCAAACGTTAACCGGAACCCATAAATTACCACCTAAATGGGCTTTGGGATATCATCAATGCCGTTGGAGCTATTATCCAGAAAGTAGAGTAAGAGAAGTTGCAGAAGGATTTAGGTCAAATCAAATTCCTTGCGATGCCATTTACTTAGACATCGATTATATGGATGGCTATCGTTGCTTTACATGGAACAAAAAATATTTCCCAGATCCTAAAAAAATGATCAAAGATTTGCTGAACATCGGTATGAAAACCGTTGTAATGATTGATCCAGGGATTAAAGTAGACGATAATTATTGGGTATTTAAAGAAGGAAAAGAGAAAAATTTCTTTTGTCGCCGTAGCGATGATTACTTTATGGAAGGCCACGTTTGGCCAGGAAGATGCCAATTTCCAGATTTTACCAATCCAGCCGTAAGAGAATGGTTTGGAGGTTTATACAAAGAATTGGTTGAGTTAGGCGTTGCAGGTTTTTGGAACGATATGAACGAGCCTGCAGTTTTTGGGGCAGGTACTTTCCCTAATGATGTTCGTCATAATTACGAAGGTTACCGTGGTTCGCACCGTAAAGCACACAATGTGTATGGTATGCAAATGGTACGTTCTACTTATGATGGTTTAAAGAAATTGATGCGCAATAAACGCCCTTTTACCATAACAAGGGCAGGTTATTCGGGTATGCAGCGTTATGCATGTGTTTGGACTGGCGACAACGTGGCTACTTGGGAGCACTTAAAATTGGGTAATATTCAATGTCAACGGATGTCTATTTCGGGTGTGCCATTTTGCGGTACCGATATTGGTGGTTTTAGCGGCGAGCCAGATGGGGAGTTATTTACGCGTTGGATACAATTAGGAACTTTTTCTCCATTTATGAGAGCTCACTCTGCAGGTGATACTTCTGTACGTGAACCTTGGAGTTTTGGTGAGCCTTTTACTTCCATTAACCGTAAGTTTATTGAGTTGAGGTATCGTTTAATGCCTTATATTTATTCGGTTTTTTGGGAGCATCACCGTTATGGTTTTCCTATTTTAAGGCCATTGGCGATGCTGGAGCAAGAAAACATCAGTAACCATTTCCGTCAGGATGAGTTTACATTTGGCGATAAAATATTGGTTTGCCCAGTTTTAGAGCAAGGTGCAACTTCTCGTACCGTTTATTTACCGAAAGGGCAATGGTACAATTTCTGGACACATGAATTACTAAATGGCGAAAATGAATATAACATTGAAGCGAAGTTAGAAGATATGCCTTTATTTGTTAGAGCAGGGTCGGTTGTGCCAGAATATCCGGTAATGCAATATGTAGGCGAAAAACCAATTGACGAGCTTTGGTTAAATGTTTATTATGCAGATTACGAAGTAAACTCATTCTTGTTTGAAGATCATGGAGATACGTTTGCGTACGAGCAGGATATTTATTTAGAGAAGAAATTTAGTGTAAGAGGCGATGGCAAAAACTTGTTTATTGAGCAAACTATAGAAGGTTTATATACACCAACTTACGAACTTTATGATTACAACGTTATCGGTGTACCATTTAAAGTGAGCAAAATTTATGTAGATGATAAAGAAGTTACAGATTTTAGCTTCGACGATAAAAAACGTTTGAGATTTAAATCGAACAAAAACTTTATGAATATTAAGATTTTTGGAGTTTAAGATTTAAGGCTTTTTTACCACATAGACACATAGCTTTTTCAGAATTACTATGTGCCTATGTGGTTTTTAATATTTAAGGCATTTTAGCCTATCGGCTGGTGTCCCACCAGCCGAAACTATCAGAAATTTATGGTCGGTGAGACATCGACCAATAAGACAATTTAAAGATTTTTGGTGCTTAGTATTTAAGTTTAGTTTTACCACATTTTAAATTAACCACATAGGTACATAGAAGATATAAGAGCTTGCTATTTGCCTATGTTTTTTTTTATATTGTAATATCTATGGTGTATCAACAGCCGAATCTATTAGTTAAAATCATACGCTGTGATACACAAATCAATAGTTCAAGAAATGCTGTACAAATTGAAGTTTTTGTATTTTAATCATTTTAAAGCAGTATTTGCTCTTAATCTATTTGTTAGCTTATTTTTTTCCTATCTATTTTTTATAAAAGGGTTTGATAAATTAAATCTTTATTTCTACTCAATAATTTTTAAGCTAATGGGATATATTTTATCGGTAATGATAGAAAAGATAATTTTTCCAGAAAGACAATATTTTTTTAGAAACTTAAGGTTTAGTTATCGCAAAATATTCTCTGTTCTTTTTATAACAGATTTTCTTATTTTTATGTTGTTTCTCTTCTTAACTTATCAATTTCCTTAGTGAATTATATGCTACATAGATTAAAGTTTATATTCTTGCACCATTTTAAACTAGTAGCAGTATTAAATTTCAGTCTAACTTTATATCTCACTTATCTCTTCATCCTAAAAGGATTTGATAAAATAAACTTATATAATATTGCAATCGCATTAAAGTTAATTGCTTATGTAATTACTTTGGCAATCGAGAAGTTGTTTTTTGCCTATCGATCTTATTACTACCGTAATTTAGGTTTTAGCTATCGCAAATTATTAGGCTTGTTTTTTACATTCGACTTTCTCCTGTTCCTTTCACTATTCATCATTTCATACCTATGGATGAACTTTATATAGATAGTGTTAATCACCATTACGGAGATAGACAAGTGCTAAGTAGCGTTTTTTTAAACTGTAAAATTGGAGAAATAGTTGGTGTGCTAGGTAGAAATGGTTCAGGAAAATCGACTTTGTTAAAGATTATTTTTGGAGAAATTAAACCTCATTTTATGCATTTAAAAGTTGATGGAGAATTGACTTTTAAAACTTATTTAACAGGTAAAGTTGCCTATTTGCCTCAAGGATATTTCATTCCGCACTATTTAAGGATAGGCGATTTGGTAAATTTATATACCCAAACTTACCAATCGCAATTATTGGAAGTTGAATTGATTAAGCTCAATTTAAACGAAATGTTGGGAAATTTATCTGGCGGAAATAGAAGATTGGTTGAGGCTTTATTGATTATTTATAGCGATGCCAAATATGTTTTGTTGGATGAACCATTTTCGCAATTGGCGCCATTAATTGCTGATGAACTTAAAAATCATATTTCCAAGTTTACTGATGGTAAAGGGTTTATTATAACAGACCACTATTACCGACAGATTTTAGAAATTTCTACTCGAATAGTGTTAATTAATAATGGTTGCAATTATGCAATTAACAATGAAGATGATTTAATACTTAATGGTTATTTGCCTCATTTGGAGTGATGTTTTTACTACGTTTTGTCATCCTGACGAAGGAAGGATCTCTTTAATTGAATTTACTGAAAGGGATTTACTTCGTAGCTGCTTCGCGGTCTTCGCTGCGCTCTGAATGACAAAATTTGATGGTCATTATAACCTTCCTATCGGCTGGTGTCTCACCAGCCGAAACTAACCGAGCCAATTATTTGATGCTTTGAGGGGCAAAAAACCAGCCAAGCACCGCTAACTTTGTAATATAAACCCGACAGCAGTGCAGGTGTTTGTCCTTTAGATTTGTAACAGTATCTTATTTATGGATTAATTGGATTTACAATTAGTTTAGCCTTGAATAAAATATTAAAAAGATTACCTAATCGGTAGCGGCACATTAACGTTTTGTCAAGGTTTTTATACCTATAGCATGATGCAATCCGCTACCGATTTTTCTCCCTTAGTGACCAGATAACAATTAGGGCATTACCCATTATTAAGGACTTGGATCGATGGGTTGGAATTAGGTAAACATTACAAACATAAAAAATAACAGGATGATTAGCAGCACAAAATTTTTTATTGGTA